>NZ_SHKU01000011.1:0-1846 GCF_004217355.1 Streptomyces sp. BK022 | reverse complement strand
ACACAGTGGACGCGAGCAACTGAGGACAAGCCCTCGGCCTATTAGTACCAGTCAACTCCACCCGTTACCAGGCTTCCATATCTGGCCTATCAACCCAGTCGTCTACTGGGAGCCTTACCCTCTCAAGGAGGTGGGAATACTCATCTCGAAGCAGGCTTCCCGCTTAGATGCTTTCAGCGGTTATCCCTCCCGAACGTAGCCAACCAGCCATGCCCTTGGCAGGACAACTGGCACACCAGAGGTTCGTCCGTCCCGGTCCTCTCGTACTAGGGACAGCCCTTCTCAATATTCCTACGCGCACAGCGGATAGGGACCGAACTGTCTCACGACGTTCTAAACCCAGCTCGCGTACCGCTTTAATGGGCGAACAGCCCAACCCTTGGGACCGACTCCAGCCCCAGGATGCGACGAGCCGACATCGAGGTGCCAAACCATCCCGTCGATATGGACTCTTGGGGAAGATCAGCCTGTTATCCCCGGGGTACCTTTTATCCGTTGAGCGACGGCGCTTCCACAAGCCACCGCCGGATCACTAGTCCCGACTTTCGTCCCTGCTCGACCCGTCGGTCTCACAGTCAAGCTCCCTTGTGCACTTACACTCAACACCTGATTGCCAACCAGGCTGAGGGAACCTTTGGGCGCCTCCGTTACTCTTTAGGAGGCAACCGCCCCAGTTAAACTACCCATCAGACACTGTCCCTGATCCGGATCACGGACCCAGGTTAGACATCCAGCACGACCAGACTGGTATTTCAACGACGACTCCACACACACTGGCGTGCATGCTTCAAAGTCTCCCAGCTATCCTACACAAGCCGAACCGAACACCAATATCAAACTGTAGTAAAGGTCCCGGGGTCTTTCCGTCCTGCTGCGCGAAACGAGCATCTTTACTCGTAGTGCAATTTCACCGGGCCTATGGTTGAGACAGTCGAGAAGTCGTTACGCCATTCGTGCAGGTCGGAACTTACCCGACAAGGAATTTCGCTACCTTAGGATGGTTATAGTTACCACCGCCGTTTACTGGCGCTTAAGTTCTCAGCTTCGCCACCCCGAAGAGTGACTAACCGGTCCCCTTAACGTTCCAGCACCGGGCAGGCGTCAGTCCGTATACATCGCCTTACGGCTTCGCACGGACCTGTGTTTTTAGTAAACAGTCGCTTCTCGCTGGTCTCTGCGGCCACCCCCAGCTCAGACAGTAAATGTCATCACCGGTGATGGCCCCCCTTCTCCCGAAGTTACGGGGGCATTTTGCCGAGTTCCTTAACCATAGTTCACCCGAACGCCTCGGTATTCTCTACCTGACCACCTGAGTCGGTTTAGGGTACGGGCCGCCATGAAACTCGCTAGAGGCTTTTCTCGACAGCATAGGATCATCCACTTCACCACAATCGGCTCGGCATCAGGTCTCAGACTATGTGCAAGGCGGATTTGCCTACCTTGCGTCCTACACCCTTACCCCAGGACAACCACCGCCTGGGCTGGACTACCTTCCTGCGTCACCCCATCACTCACCTACTAACCGCTTGGGCCGGCGGCTCCACCACTTTCCTTTCCCCGAAGGGTCCGGAACGGCTTCACGGCCTTAGCATCACGATGCTCGATGTTTGACGCTTCACAGCGGGTACCGGAATATCAACCGGTTATCCATCGACTACGCCTGTCGGCCTCGCCTTAGGTCCCGACTTACCCTGGGCAGATCAGCTTGACCCAGGAACCCTTAGTCAATCGGCGCAAACGTTTCTCACGTTTGTATCGCTACTCATGCCTGCATTCTCACTCGTGAACCGTCCACAACTCGCTTCCGCGGCTGCTTCACCCGGCACACGACGCTCCCCTACCCATC
>NZ_SHKU01000010.1:0-131782 GCF_004217355.1 Streptomyces sp. BK022 | reverse complement strand
GCCGCGCGCTCCGACCGCGCGGCGCGCCTCCCCCACCGCGCGATTGGAGCGCGCCATCAGCCGCGCCCAGCACCCGCGCCGCGCGCGCCACCCACCGCGCCCGCGCCCGACCGCGCCTCCGGCGGCGCGCCCGTCCGCGCGCCCAGCACGCTCCCCGTGACCGCGCCCAACCGCGCCCTGCCTGCCGCGCCGCGCGGCGCGCCTGACGCGCGCGCCTCCCTCTGCTCGACAGGCGCGCGCCCTCTGGCCTGCGGTTTTGCAGGCGCGCGCCTCCTGTGGGCCAGGCGCGCCGGTACCGCGCCCCTCCCGGCGCGCCCTCATGGAACGGCCCGGACCAGGCGCGCCGCGCCCCCGAGAAAGACCGCGCCGCGCGCCGGGAACGGGCGCGGTATGGGGCGCGCCCGCTCCCCTCCCCTGGCGCGGCGCGGGCGCGCGGCGCGGGACCTGGCGGGCCGCGCGGGGTGGCTGGCCGCGCCGTGGACATGACGAAGGGCGCGCCACAACGGGCGCGCCCTGGGTGGGACGATCGGAGCGCGCGGGGCTACCGCGCGCGCGGTGTCGCGGCGCGGCGAACCGCGCGGGCATCCTGCCGCGCCTCGTGGCGCGCGGCGCGGTCTTCGCCGCGGACCTGGCGCAGCAGCTTGGTCAGTTCCTCGGGGTGGGCCTTGCCCAGCAGACGGAGAGCGGCCAGTCGGACGTTCGGCTCGCCCGGCATTCGGCCTAGGCGGGCGTCGGCGTACTGGACGCCGTAGCGCAGGAACCGGGCCTCGGACTCCACCTTCTTCCGGAATCCGTCGATGCGGCGCTGTCGGGCGTTGGTGCCCTCCCCGGGGGGCGGATCGGGCAGGTACTGGCCCGGGTTCTCCATCATCAGCCGGCAGAACTCCGCCGCCCTCGCGGCTACCCTGTGTGACCGGAAAGCGAGGGCCTCGACGCGGCGGGGCGTCGGCGCCGGCGCGGGCTCGCCGAGGATGAACGCGGTCCAGCGGTCGGCGAGGGCGGCGTCATCGAGAGAGGCCAACTGCTTCGCGTGCTCGTGGGCCTGGTCGTCGACGATGTCTTCCATGTGCCCCAGGGCGGCCTTGATCTTGGCCCGCCATGGTTCGATTCGGATCTGCTGCGCCCGTCGGGTCTCCCCTTCCAGGAGCTGGTTGTAGTGCTTGGCGCGTCGCAGGGCCGTCTCCAGAGCGTCTGCGGTGCGGCCCGCGAGCTGGGGCGAGGAGAGGGCCGCCTCCTGCACGGCGCGCGGCAGTCGTCGATCTGGAGCGCCTGTGACGCACCTGACCACAGCGTCCACGAAGTCGTCGTCCTCCAGGCGGGCAAGGCGTTCGATCTCCTGGGCGATCTGGTCTTCGGTCACGGGGTGTTCCTCCAGTTCGGGGTGTGCGGCCCGCTGCTCTCGGACGCGCGAAGGGGGCTCGGACAGACAGCGAGACGGCCGTACCAGCCAGCGACAGGCGTGTGCCGGATCATCGCAGGAGCAACCGCTCCCCGGCCCCGAGTGCTCTGCACGCACCCGGTGGTCTCGAGACCGATTCCCGCACCCCACCTGCCTGGCCGAAAGGAACACCCGCTTGAGGTGAACGGAGCCATAGAGGGCTTGGGGATCTCTCAACGCTTGTCGTGGCAGCGGTACGGCCGCCTCGTTGGGAGATGGTACCCGCCGTACACAGCGCGGATGGGCACCGAGAGGGATATCAGCCCTGCTGAGGCTTGTTTCTGGCGGTGAGGGCCTCAATCCAGGGGGCGAGCTTGATCGGCTTCCACAGCAGCACGTAGCTCGTCTGGGAGGCCGCCAGCACACCCGCAAGGGTCACCACGGTCAGGTGCGCGTAGTGGAACTGCGCCCAGCCACCCTCGGCCGCCACGGTGACGACGCCGGCAACGCCCGCGGCCGCGACCGCGACCCACTTCTTCACCCGCGCCGACCAGCCGGGCTGCTGCACCACGGCAGTGAGCAGTGGCAGGAGCAGTCCGACCTTGGCGCCGGCCGTCAGTGCGTACAACAGATTCATGGTCCAGCCCTTCATACGGAGATGACGGGCCGACTGTGCGCGGCCGAGGGCCCTTGCGTCCCCTCACTCAGTGGGCGGCGGGCTCGCCCAGGTCGTCGGCGATCTCCTGCGGCGGCACAGGTGGGATGCCGTGGAGCTTGTCGAGGAGGGCGCGAAGCTGGTGGATGTAGTCGACGGCTGCCACCTTCCAGCGTCTCCACATCCGCTGTTCCTCCTCCAGGCGCTCCACGCGGTTCTCCAGCGTGGTGACGCGCTCCAGCGTTCTGGCGTTCGTCTCGCGCTGCTGCTCCAGGAGCTGGGTGAAGCCGGTGGTGACGGTCTGCACGGACTGGACAAAGGTGGCGGCCTCGCTCGCCTTCTCCTCCACCTGGGCCTTGCGCTCGTCCACCTGGGTCTTGCGGTTCGTCGCCCGGTGCACCATCCACGCGCCGCCCAGCGCACTGGTGGCGCCGAAGACGGAGGTGAGAAGGGGCCCCAGCGAGGTGAGCCACTCCACGGGGTGCCTCCTCGGTCGTGGTGGTCAGTCGGGTGCGCGGGAGCCGGAGCCTTGTACGGCTCGCGGCTCCCCGCAGCCCGGAAGATGCATCACCGTGGAGGCTTACGTCTCGATGGGCGTCTCCTTTGCCCCGGCCGCCTGGGCGGGGGACACCCCTGCGACGGCGCTCCATCCGACCCGGACAGCGTTGAGGAGCTGCTCGTCGGTCACGGCGGCCGCCATCACCGCCGGGTCGCTGGAGTTGGCGGTGATGGCCGCGGCCTGGAACAGGGGGGATGCCACGAGACCGACCATCATCGCGGCCGCCTGGAGGTCGGTCGGGGACAGCACCGACCGGGCCAGGCTGAATCGCAGGGGATTGCCGGGGGTGCTGGCGTCCTCCAGGAACACCTCCTGGGCGACGACGGCGATGGCCATGCGGACGCGGGGGATCAGCGTCTTCTCGTTGGCGAGCGCGGCCATCAGGGCGAGGGGCATCAACGGTGCAGTGGGCACAGCGGTCCTCACTTCGTGTAGGTGATCTTGAGGCGGGGCGGGTTGGACTGGCCGTAGCCGCGAGCCCGGCCGTAGTAGGTGGTGCCGGAAGCGTTCGGGTCGAGCGCGATGCCGCGCCACTTCGTGCTGTCGAACACGCTGGTGATGTCGACCCACTTGCCCTCGTTACGGGCCCACGAGATCGTCTTCGCCTCGGGGTCGCATGAGAATGACGACGGGCGGGACGTGAAGCTGTGCGCCTTGATCACGGCCTTGCCGCCCGCGTTTGAGTACCAGTGGTCGAAGTACAGGTAGACCTGAGCCTGCTGGATCGTGGCGCCGGCCAGGTCGGAGCCCAGCGCTGACGGGAA
The DNA here is from genome assembly GCF_004217355.1 of Streptomyces sp. BK022. Lineage (NCBI taxonomy): Bacteria > Bacillati > Actinomycetota > Actinomycetes > Kitasatosporales > Streptomycetaceae > Streptomyces > Streptomyces sp. BK022. The sequence continues at coordinate 128,426 of NZ_SHKU01000010.1, read as the reverse complement.
CCCGATCAGGGACGCCTGCATGCCGTTGGTGCTGCTGTAGTAGCCCTGGAAGCACTGGTTGCCGTGGTACGAGTCGTACGATCCCCGGTTGACGTACGAGCCCGACCAGGACGCGTTGTAGTACTTCGTGTACTGCTTCGGGGTGGGGGCGCTCGTGCCGCCGCCGTCGTTGTAGCCGCCCGTCTCCGGGATGTACGGGCCGATGTCCTCGATCCAGAACTCGCCGATCGAGTAGTCGTTGCCGTACAGGGCGCAGGTCTGCCCGGATGGGCCCAGGGCGTTGGCGAAGGACAGCAGGAAGCGGTGAGTGCCGCCCCCGAGTGCCAGCCCGCTGCGGACGAAGTCCATCCGCGCGGTGAACGAGGTCGCCACCGGCATGGCGTGCACGGCCATGTAGAGCTGGGTGGAGGAGATGGTCGGTGCGGCACCGCTCGCCCCGCCGGTGCGGAGGAACAGCCGCAGCTCCCCGCCCGCGGCCGACGGGTCACACCGGCCCTGGAACACGAACTTGTACATGCGGGTCGGGTCGATGTCGCAGGCCAGCTCGACGAAGCCCATCTCCGTGCCGGACGCCGTCTTCGACAGGGCCTGGTAGTCGATGGCCTGGATGCCACGGGGCAGCGCGGCCAGCACGTCGGTCAGGTCGGTGCCGCCCACGGTCAGGTTCTCGGCGACGGCCAGGCGCTGGAAGCCGGCTGCGCCGGTCTGGTCGATCGTCGCCGTCGCCACCCCGTCCGCCGACAGGGTCAGGTAGTTCGGGCGGCCGGTGACCAGGGCGACCGCCTCGTCCCCGTTGTCGTCGTACAGCTGGAGGCCGCGCGGGCTGATCTCCGTGCGCGCTCCGGCCACGCCGGACGCCATGACGATGCGGGCGCTGACGTTGTCCCACGCCACGGTCCCTGCGCTGGCGTTGTTGGACGCGACCGCAATCCGGAGCTGCGCGGTGCCCACCGGGGCCGGGAGGTCGGGCACGCCGGAGAGGGTCGTCCAGGTGCCCAGCACGGTGGTGGCGCCCCCGCCCGTGGTGCTGATCTCGCTGTTGGCGAGGATCGTGCCGGAGGTGTCGAGCCACTGCGCGTATATCCACGCGGAGGTGCCGTTCCAGTCGGTGGAGGCCAGGTAGTCCATGGCCAGCCACACCTTGGTGCCGGGCACGGCGGGCAGCGTCGCCAGAGTCAGGCCCCGGGATGTGGCCGAGCCGTTGACTGCGTTGACCTGGAGCGCGCGGGCGGTGCCGTTGCCCGGCGCGATCAGGGACCAGTTGCTCTGTCCGGCGACGCGCTGGTCCGAGGTGGCGCCCTCGAAGGACGGGTCGGCGATCACGTTGCCGTCGACGGCCAGGGAGAGCCGGTCGGCGGCGATCGACCCGGCCTTGATGTGCGTGGAGTCGATGCTCCCGGCCGCGATGGCGGACGCCGTCACCGAGTTCACGGCCAGCTTGTCGGCCGTGATCGACAGCGCCGCCAGCTTGTCCGTGGTGATGGCCAGCGAAGCGATCTTCTCGGCCGTGACCGCGCTCGCCACCAGCTTGTCGGTGGTGACCGCTCCCGCGACCAGCTTCGGCGTGGTGACTGCACCGTCGGCGATGTTCACCGACTGCACAGCGCCGGTCTCGACCACCTCGATCGTGACCGACCCGACCTCGGCCGTGCCGGTGCCGCCGCTGTAGTTCAGGTAGAGCAGCGGGCTGAGGAACCGGGTGTTGGCGTGGACCTGGCCTGGTGCGGTCGGGGTCGGGCACGGCGCGCTGGAGCCGTTCACGCCGGCCGCCGCCCACCCCTTGAGATAGCCGGTGACGCGCACCCACCCGGCGCCCGCCGTGAGGTTCTGCGACGAGGCGGCGATGTAGTGCTGGGTCGCGGCCGACGCGGCTCCCGTGGTGTTGACCAGCGTGGCCCCGTCGGCCGCGATGCCCGCGACGCCGGTGTACAGCCGCTGCTGGGTGGTGTCGCTGCCCGCGACGGTCTGCCGGACGACGGCGGTCACCCGGTAGAGAACGTTCGGGTCGAACGGGATCAGCACGTCCGGCCGCCAGGCCGCGGTGAGCGACCCGACCGCGCGCATCACCGAACTGCCGGACTGCGCGTCCGCGACCTGCACCGAGCTGAGGTTCGACGGGACGGTCGCGGTAGCGGTGCTCGACCCCGACACCCGCCACTTCGAGGCGTCCGACCCCACGTCGTAGAACTTCTGCAGGACGGACGCCGCGGTGGTGACGTTGAGCTGGGAGGTCGTGATCGACCCGGACACGATCCGGTCCGCCGCCAGGGTGTTGACCGCGATCCGGTCGCCCTGGATGGACCCGGCGACCATCTTCGGCGTGGTGATCGCACCGTCCGCGATCTGCACGCCGGGGGTCACCGGGCGTACGGCCGCGTTGTCCCACCACACCGAGCCCGCCGTCGCGTTCCCGGACTCCACCCGGATGCGGGCCAGCACGGCGCCGGCCGGGGCGGTGACCGTGCCGGAGAACCGTGCCCACGCGCCCTTGGCGGGGCTGGTGGTCGACACCTTCCCCGCGGACAGGACCGTGCCGTCGGCCTTCTCCCACTGGGCGTGCACGTTGATCTCGGCCCCGGCCCAGTCGGTCGACGGGTAATAGTCGACCGCCAGGTACACCTGATCGCCTGCGGTGGTGGGCAGGAGCATCAGTTCGGCGTTGCGGGTCGTTGCGGCCCCGGCGGTGGCCACCAACTTCAGGCTGGCCGGGGTGCCGTTACCGAAGGTCTTGTCGATCGAGAGGTAGGTGGCCTTGGCCGCGATGGCGGCGCCGCCTGCCCCCTCGAAGGAGGGGTCCGGGAGGACGTTGGAGCCGCCGACGATCGTCAGCTTGTCCGCCGAGATCGAGCCCGCCGCGACGGCCTGTGCGGTGACCGAGTTCGCCGACAGCTCGGACGCCGTGACCGAGTTCGCAGCCAGCTCCCGCGCCGTGATCGCGTCAGCAGCGATCTTCCCGGCCGCGACCGCGTCGGCGGCTAGGGCGCCCGCCTGCACGGACCCGGCCGCTATGGCGGCCGCCGTGACCGAGTTCGCCGCGAGCTGTCCGGCCGTGATGGTGTTCGCGGCGATCTCCGCCGCTGTCACCGCGCCGGCGGCGATCTTTCCGGCGATAACCGATCCGGCCGTCAGCTCGGCCGCGGTGACCGAGTTGGCGGCCAGCTCCCGCGCGGTGATCGCGTCGGCGGCCACCTTCCCGGCCGCCACGGCGTCGGCGGCCAGGGCGCCCGCCTGCACGGACCCGGCCGCTATGGCAGTCGCGGTGACCGAGTTCGCGGCCAGCTCGTTGGCAGTGACGGCCGCGGCCGCCAGCTTGGCGGTGACGACCGAACCGGCGGCGATCTTGCCCGCGGTGACCGAGTCCGCGGCCAGCTCTCGCGCGGTGATGGCGTCGGCGGCGATCTTGCCCGCGACCACCGCGTCCGTGGCTATCGCTGCGGCGGTGACGCTGCCCGTGACCAGGTTGGTGGAGTCGACCACACCCGTCTTCAGGGCCTCGATCGAGACGACGTCGACCTGCATCGTCCCGGCCGCGCTCGCCTGGTTGTTGTAGTTGCACCAGACGTACGGCGTGACGTAGCGGACGTTCGCGTGGACGAGGCCCGGAGCGCGCGGGTCAGGGTTCGGGCCGGCCGAGCCCGACGCCCCGGCCAGGGCGCGACCCTTGACGTAGCCGATGGCGGTGACCCAGCCGCTCGCCGATGGCAGCGACCGGGCGGAGGCCGCCGCGTAGTAGTGGCTGTTAGCGGAGTTCTGTCCGTCCCGGTTGACGAGCGTGAGACCGTCCGCGCCCACCCCGAGGAGCCCGAGGTAGAACACGTCGGGGGTGGCCGGCTGCACGGTGGCGCGGATGCGGACCGCCACCCGGTACAGCACGTCGGGGTCGTACGCCATGAGGACGTTGCCGCGCAGGCGGACGAAGCCGGCGGCCTGGCCGACGGTCTGACCGGAACCGGCGTCCGGGACCCCCGTCAGGTGCTGCCAGGAGGCGCCCGTGCCGAGCTGGAGCACGGACCAGGCGGTGGGGTCGCCCATGGTGTCGACCCACCGCTGGGACGCGGTGTCGGCGAGCGCCCCGGTGAGCGCAGCCGGGGTCACCGACTGCGCGGCCAGCTTGCCGGCCGTCACGGCGGCCGCGCCCAGCTTGGCGGCCGTGACCGCCGCGTCCTGGATCTTCGTCCCGTCGATCGCGCTGACGGCGACCTTCGCGGCTGTCACCGCGGAGTCCGCCAAGGCGAGAGCGTTGACCGCGCCGCCGGCCAACTTCGTGGACGTGACCGCCGCGTCGCCGAGCTTCGCGGCCGTGACCGCCGCGTCCTGGATCTTCGTCCCGTCGATCGCGCTGACGGCGACCTTCGCGGCCGTTACCGCGGAGTCGGCAAGCGCGAGTTCGGTGACAGCCCCGGTGGCGAGCTTTCCCTGCGTGACCGCGTTCGCGGCCAGCTTCGCCGCGAGGACCGCCCCGTCCGCCAGGGCCGTCGACTGCACCGCTCCGGCGGCGATCTTCGCCGCCGTGACCGCGTCGTTGGCGAGCAGCAGCTCGTTGACCGCGCCCTGCCGGATTTTCTCGGTGGAGATCGCCGCCGTGGCGACCTTCGCCTCGGTGACGGCAGCCTCGGCCAGCTTGACCTCGGTCACGATCCCGTCGATCAGGTCCTGACCGACCGCCTGCCGGGCCTGCCCCTGCACGCGCGCCGAGGGGGCACCGGTGAGCGCGGCCGTGTTCTGCCCGACCAGGCACACCCACACCGGGTCATAGCCGGTGACGTGGGCGGTGATGGTCCCGCCGAGCGGCGCGGTGATCGTGGCGACCTGGGTGGCCACGGACGGCACGAACGTCTCGCTGGTGCCGACGTGGACCTGGACCAAGGCGAAGTCGGTGGGGGCCGCCACGGCGTCGGCCCACGCCCCGTCCCAGCCGATCCGCAGACCGCCCAGCTCCGTCTCGACCGTGGGCGGCGTCGGGGTGGGCGGAGGCGCGGTGTTGACCGGGTCGGGGACTACGGCCAGGCCACCGTCCGGCTGGACGCCGACCGAGCCCTTGAGCACGCCCTCTTCGTCGTAGATGTCGAGGGTGCCGCCCTCGATGGAGGCGCCGTTGAGCTGGTTGGGGCGCTCAAGGGCGCCAAGCCGGTCCTCAATCTGCTTGAAGAAGCCCGCGAGCTGCTTCGATCGCTCTCGCTCGTCGAGATTGAAGGACGCCACCGTCCCCCTCCTGCCGCTCCGCTGCCGCCGGGATCTCCGGAGGCAGACGGGGAGGTTGGAGGGGGCTAGGGGCTAACGTCGCGTGCTGGGCTAGCCGTAGAAGTCGGAACGGGTCAGGTCGAGCACGGCCACGTCGCGCTCCATGTCGATCTCCTCGGCGACGATGCGGTGCCAGATCGCCAGCTCGCCCGCCCAGGGCACCTCGACCTGGAGCAGGATGCGGTCGCCCATCGCCCAGGAGGCCATCGGCGCGTTGCGGTGCGCGCGAACCGCGATCGACGGAATGGTGAGCTGCTCCGAGTGCCTCGCCAGTTCCTTCTTGCCGTACTCGGTGAGCGTCTTGACGTTCGCTGTCGACTTGCGGCTGATGAACTTGGCGCGCCGTACGCGTCTGCCGTCGTAGGCGGAGACGCGGGCCCGCGCGGTCTTCGCGCCGCTGCCCTTGCCCAGCACGTACACGTCGCTGGCGTACGTGTCGCCCTGATAGTTCGGCTTGGCGACCTCCACGATGTTCTCGCCCTGAGCGAAGCGCAGGTCGTTGCGGGCCCGGCCGAGCCGCCGGGTGCCCAGGTCGACGTGATGGAGGATCTTCTCCCTCGCCCCGTCCCAGTAATGCCGCTCCGCGTAGTCGGCCTGGGCCAGGTTCATCACGTCGGTGATCGTGGACCCGCAATCGGGGTTGTCCCACCATTGCAACTGCCACGGGTCCTCGCCGGAGGCGGCGCCCAGCAGGTAGCCCGAGTCGTGCCCGTCGAGGGTGACGCCGAGCTTGCCCATGGAGTAGCTCTGCAGATGGGACCAGATGTGCCGGACGACGTCGTAGGCGTCCCACCGGCTGCCGACCTTGTCCTTCGGCCGCTTCGGCATCTTCCGCTTCGGGTGGGTGCCGTCTATGTAGCCGTCATGATTTTTGTCCTTGCCGTCGTACGCCCACTTCTCGTGCTGCTTGGCGCCGGAGCGGATGGTGTCCCCGAGGTACGGCATACCGGCCGGGTAAGCCGTGTAGCCGGCACAGGTGACCTTCATGGCCTGCTGCTCGAAGGACACGTTGGTGACGAGACCACCCCAGCGGATATAGCCGTCGTACTCCGCGAAGATCGCTGTGGCCCACTCGCTGATGATCGGCAGGCCGTCCGGCTTGGCCAGCAGCCGCAGGTACTCCGGCTCGATCGACCCCGACATCCTGCCCGGACCGTTCAGCTCGCGCCGAGGCGGCGAGTCCGCCTTGAAGGGCACGTCCCAGTCGATGATGTCGCCGGTGACCGGGCGCGCCGCGATGTACCGCCACCCCATCAGGTACTCACCGGCTCCTGCGAGAAGACGACCTCGAGCGCCAGGACCGTGTACGCGTCCGCGCGGAGCAGGCCGGTGAACCCTGCGGTACCGATGCCCTCGATGTCGAAGTCCCGCATCTGCCCGCGGTCGTCGGGGTCCAGGAGGAACTTGTGCCCGGCCTGCACAGTGAGACGGCCGGCCTGAGCCACCGTGTACGGCATGCCGGCACCGTGCCGGTCGTCGAAGGACACCCGGACCTGCCCCCGGGCTTCGGTGGCGTCCGGGTGCAGCAGTCCGGTGATGGTGACGTGCGCAGCCACGTGCGTCGCCCACTCAGGGACTCGCTCCGTCCACGTCGCGCCGAGCGGGAAGGCCTCCCAGTCGGTGGTGACGGCCCCGTTGTCGTCGGTCTGCGGCCACGCCCCGGCCAGGTAGCGGCGGAAGAACTGCTCGCGCGGCCGCGCGAGCTGCCGAAGGTCCGTGATCATGCCCGCCATGACGGTGGAGGTGGAGGCGGGCAGGTCGATCCGGGCCAGCGTGATGGCAGTGGAACCGGGCTCGATGTCCTGAATGCTGGTCGTGCCCGGCGGCACGTCGGAGATGATCCGGGTGAAGACGTACGGGCCGATCTGCGGGTCCACCGGCTCGGGCCAGGTCTCCCCGCCGTAGGGGTCCTCGATCCGGACGATGACCAGGTCCGAGCGGCCGCCGTCGACACCGGTCGGGGCAACGTTCTCCTGGTCCGGCGTCGGCTTGCGGGCCGCGTAGGACTGGCCGCCCCCGCCCGCGGCCCCTCGCCGCTTGGCCACCATCGCGCCCGGCCCGACCTGCACACCCGGACCGGGCGCGTCCAAGGCCGTCACGAGCAGGTCGGCCGCCGCGATGACGCCTTCGCCCCCGCACGCGGCCGCGTCCACGATCAGCCGCAACGTCTCCTCGGACGCGGTCGTGTTCTCGACGAACCACGGGATGCCGTCCCAAGCCATCTGTCTCCTCCTCCATGTGGAGGGAGGAGGAGACAGCGGCCGACCAGCTAGTGTCGCCCGCTCACCATCCGGCGAACGCGTTCCGCCACCTGATCTCGATGCGGGGGCCAGCAAGGTGTACGGAGCTGATCGCGCCGTAGGACATGGACGCCGTCCACCGCCCGGGGGGGATGGCCATCTGGGCAAGTCGGGCGCTGGAGCGGGTCAGCTTGTCGCCCGCGCCCACCGTCGACGAGCCCTTGGTGTGCGTCACGGTGCGCACCCACGGCCGCGGGTCGATCGTGACGTACTCGCCGTCCCCGATCGTCAGGTTCACCTGCACCGACCACAGTCTGGGGAGGGTCACCGAAGGGTTCTTGCACGGCCCGTGGATCACGATGACCGGGAACGTGCTCTTCGACCCTCCCTGGGTGATGGTCGCAGACTTCTTCGCCCCCGAGGCGGGACGATTCGGGCCGCCGGCAGGGCGGCCCGGCCGTGAGGGCAGTGTCGGCCAGTGGTACTCCCACAGCTCCTCGCGCTGCTCTGTGCTGTCGTAGAAGCGGTCGTCGACGGAGACGAAGTCGCAGGCCACCGACGTGTAGCCCTGGCTGGCGAACCGTTCGTCCGCGACGTCGAACTTGCGTGGCCGGCCGTACAACTGCCGGGTCCGGCCAGCCCTGGTGTGCATCAGCCAGGCCGCACGGCCCGCCCTACCGCGCACCGCGTCGGCATCCCACACCTGCCGCAGCATGTCGATACCGTCCGCGCACCACTGCTCCGGACCCTGGTCGGCCTTGCGCGCTGCGGCGAGCGTCGCTTCCATGGGCGTCCAGCCGCCCACCGATCCGTCGGCCCAGGGGCGTGTGGGCCAGTGCCGGTCTACGGGACCGTCCACGCCGTCCACGCCCAGCTCGAACGTCACCGTGGCGGCCCGCCGGTAATCCCGGCCCATACGGATGCCGTCCTCGCCCGGCAGGGCCGCGTCGCCGACCTCCATGTCGGTGAACTTCAGGTCGGGCTTCGTCAGGGTGTAGATCCCGGACGCCACCCGGCCGAACGTCAGGCTCGCCCCAGGCAGGTTGTCCGCCGGTAGGTAGCCGAGACGCCAGTCACCACTCTCCATAGCCGCCCCCTCCCATGCGCAGCAGGCGCAGCTCGTACATCACGTCCTCCATCGCGGTGGCGGTGCTGTCGACCGCCCCGACGTTCACGTTCAAGTCGCCGCCGACGAGCGCTTGGGCGGCACGGCCCGTCTCGACTCGCTGGCGGGCGGGGGTGGATCGGGTGCGTACGCCGCCCTGGGCGTACTGGCGCATCGAGTTGTTGGCGAAGTAGACGACGCGGCCGCCGAACATCTCCGCGACGCGGTCGAGGATCTGCTCCGACCGCTTGCGCTTGCCGGGGGCCAGCGGGATGTATGCCTCGCCGCCGGTCTCGGGCTCCGCCCACAGACGCATCTCGCCGGCCTGCGCGATCTGCGCGATGTGCCGCTCGGCGCCGTTGGCGAACGCCTTCACCCGGCCGGCCATGGCGCGGATGCCGCCGTTGGCGTACTGCACGATGCCGCCGTTGGCCTTCTCCGTCATGTACGGCTTGCCCTGCGCGGAGTACCGGACGACGACGTTGACGGTCCGCCCTTGCAGGCTGTTGATCTTGCCCTGGATCGCTGCGATCTGGCTGATGGGTGTCCCGGTGGGCGCGGTGATCCGCACCTTCTTCCCGCCGGTCCCGTCGACGGTCTTGATCTTGTAGCCGAGCTGGGCCAGTGCCGCCTGGGCGACCTTGGTCGGCGCCTTGACCTCAACGTTCTTGCCCTTGAGGTTGGCGACCTTGTTTTGGACGTTCTTCAGCTCGCTCGCGGCCTGCTTGACGATGGCCTGGACCGTGACCTTCTTCCGGTCCGGTGCGCTGGCGATGTCCTGGGCGAGCGCGTTGAGGTCGACACGGGCGCCCTTGGTCGGGGCGGTGACGGCGACCTTCTTCGAGCCGGGGATGCGCTGCACCTTGAAGCCGAGGGCCTCGATCTGCGCGCGGGCCTCCACGGTCGGCGCGTTGATCTGGATGCCCTTGGTCGGGGTGATCTTGGACAGCTCGCCGCGCAGGTTGAACACGTCCGCCGTCGCCTCGGGTATGCCGTTGGTCGTGACCGCCGTGGAAACCTCGTTGGGGATGAGGCCCATCTGGTCCGCCAGGGCCTTCGCCTTGGGCACCGGAACCCCCATGGCTACGGCTAGATCGATTGCCTTGGCGCGGGCCCTCTCCGCCGCGTTCTCGCTGGTCTTCATCGCCTGCGCCAGCGGGATCTGCCCCTGGTCGGCGGCCTCTCGGGCGCTCGTGGAGACCTGGAGCATGCCATCACGCAGGTCCATGAGCTGCTGGTTGAGCTGCTGACCGTTCTTCGTGGAGGTGTTGACCAGCTTGTCCGCCCCGATGAGGGCCTTGCCCCAGCCGTCCGCCTTCTGGATGTTCCCCTTCATGGCTTCGTCGACCTGGAGCATCGTCTGGTCGAGGCGCGCCGTGGCGTCGTGGATCGACATGACGTTGCCGGACAGCGCGTCCAGCGCCGCGCCGAGAGCCTTCACCCGCTCGTCGGAGGACTTCGTCTCGTCGTTGAACGCCGAGACCGCGATCTTCAGGCGGCCGTACGAGCCGGTGCCGCTGTCGGCGGCGCTGTTGGCGGCGTCGGCGACAGCCTTCTGCTTGCCGATGACGTCCTTGAGGTGGCCGCCCAGCTTGCCCAGGTCGTCGCCCGCAGCCTTCCACTGCTCACCCTGCTCGGACATCTTCAGGACGTAGGTGTCGGCGCCGATCTTCTTGTATTCCTTGGTGCCTTCAGCGAGGGCGTACAGCTTCTTGCGCAGCTCGTCGACCGAGGCGCCCTGCCCCAGGTAGGCGTTCGTGGCGTCCTTCAGCTCGATCTTTCCGGCCCGCAAGGCGTCCATGAGTTTGCCCTTGCCGTTGCTGAGCTGGGCGTCCTGGAGGTAGGACGCGGCCTGGGCGCGCACGTTGGCGTCGATCGCGCCGCCGGACGCCTTCAGGGCGGCCGCGAGGTCGTTCTCCTGCTCCTTCTGCGCGGCGGCCGCGCGGGCGGCCTGCTCGTGCTTGGTGGCGAGCAGGCCGAGGCCGATGGTGATGGCGGTGATGGCGATACCGAGGGGGCCGCCGAGGGCGGACGTGATGCCGCCGAAGGACCGCATCGCTACGCCGTTGGCGCGGCCGATACCCCGGAGGGTGCCGGTCAGCCGATTGCCTTCTTGCGAGGCCCGCTGGTAGCTGCCGGACATTCGCTGCCAGACGGTGGCCTGCGGGCCGATCGCGCTGGCGCCGAGCGATCCGCTCAGGGTGGCGCCGAGCGTCCGGCTGGACGCGGTGAGACTGGCCACCCTGGTACCGAAGCCGCGGAGCGCGTTGGCGACGGAGGTGACCACCTTCAGGGCGAGCATCGTGCCCAGCAGGGCGGCCAGTCCCGTGTTGGCGCCGGGTATGACCGCCATGACCGCGTTGAAGACGTGCAGCAGGCCGTTGAAGGCGGCTAGCAGCACCCCGAGGCCGGTTCCAGCCTCCGAGACGTGCCCGATGGCGGTGGCGATGTTCGAGATGACGGCGATGACGGCGGGGCCGACGCTGTGTCCGAGCGCGTTGAAGAACGTGCCCAGGGCGGGGACCAGTTGCAGGCGGATCTGCCGGACGAGGTCGGTGATACCGCCGTCCCTCATGCCGCGGCCCATGCCGCGCATCAGGTCACCGAACAGGCGGTTGACTTCGTGGAAGGTGGGGGCGGCGTCGGCGAAGAAGTCCTTCATCGACACCTGGCCGGCCTTGGAGTTGGCCCAGCGCTTGAAGCGCAGCAGCGACCCTTCCAGGCCGTCGAGGAGGGAGTCGCCTGTCTCCTTGGCGGCCTTGCCGACGCCCCCGAGGCCGCCGATCAGGTTGCCGGTGGCCCGGCCGAGCTGGGCGGCCTTGTTCCCGGCCTCGTCGAGGAAGCGGGCGAGGCTGCCGGTCTCGCGGCCTGCCTTGGCCTGCGCGCGGAGCCAGAGGGTGAACTTCTCGCCGGCGTCGCCGACGCGGCGGACGAACGGCCCGGAGGCCACCATGAAGTCCTGGGTGGCGTGGCCGAGGTTGGCCAGCCCGTTGACCATGTTGCCGACGACGTGCGAGTTGGTGCCCGCGATCGTCTTGAAGTCCTTGCGGAAGACGCCGGACTGCATGTACTTGGCGCCGCGCGCGGCGAGGGAGCCCAGTTGCCCGGAGACGCCGCCGAGCGCCCCCTCCAGCAGGGGGAGAGTCTTGTCCGCGAGGGGCTTGATGTCCCCCTGGATCTTGGAGAAGAACCGTTCGCTGACGCTCTTGCGGACCTTGGCCCAGGCGCCGGAGAGGCCCGTGACCTCGGTGACGGTCTTCCGGGCGGACGTGGACAGGTTCCCGAGGGTCTGGTTGAGCTTCTGCTGCTCGGCCTTGGTGACCTTTGTGCCGGCGGCGTGCTTCTGCTCGATCGCTGTTGCCGCCTGGACGGCGTCCCCGAACCCGGAGAAGGCGACCTTGCCGCCGATCATCGCGGTCGCTGCGGCCGAGATCAGGCCGGGGAGCGCGCCGAGTACGCCGACGGCGGGCGCGGCGGAGGAGGCGAGCGCGGTGAGCCCGGCGCCGTACTGGCCGAGGAGGGCGACGGCGGGCTGCGCCAGGGAGGCTATCGCCCCGATGCCCAGGGAACGCAGGGAGAAATTCGACTTGCCCGCCGTCACCGGCACGGTGATCGGCCGCCGGTCGACCTCTCCCTGAACCCCGTCGATCTGCCGCCGTACCCCGTTCCCGAGCTGCCCGTTTCGGTCGTTGCCGGCCGTCACCGGGACGGTGAGGCCGGACTCGTCGAGACGGCGGCGCAGGCCGTCGATCTCGGAGCGGACGCGCTCCTCGTCGATCTTGACCTTCACCGTCGCGGTGACGCCCTTGGCGGCCTCCTTGACGGTGCGCTCAAGCTGCTTGCGGAACCCCTTGCCGTCGACCTTGAGCTTGATCTTGGCGGTGAGCCCCTCGGCCGCCGCCTCGACGTCCGTCCGCAGCTTCTGTGCGAACCCCGAAAGGTCCGCCACGACCGGTACGTCGAGGCGACCGGCCTGCAGGCCCTCACCCACTACGGATCATTCCTCTCTGCATGGCGGCCATGGCCATCTGCTTGTGGCCGCCACCGGCTGATGCCGGCGCGGGTGCCTGCGGTGCGGGCCGCGGCTGCGGTGCTGAACCGGGGAGGCTGCTCGCCGTGGCGCCGGGCTGGCCCGGCCGGACGATGGCTATCGGCTCCTCGCGCCGCCGGTCGGCGGCCAGGACTCCGATCTCTTCGACGATCCGGGCCAGGAGTTCCAGGTGTCGTGTCCAGCCGCGTAGGGGGCCGGAGTGCACTCGGGAGTCTTCGGGGAGACCGTCGATGAAAGAGATCAGCCGGCGGAGCCCGATGAAGCCGGGGTCGCCTGGGCGGAGCCAGACGCGTCGGGCGTCGAGTCCGTGGAAGCGGGAGAGGTCGGATTCGACGTCTGCGAATCGTTCGCGGAGGAGACGTCCGACCCAAAGAGCTTTCCCAGCTCAACTCCGTAGACCTGCGACAGGCCGGCGGCGAGGCGTACGTAGTCCGAGATGGACGGGCGGCTCTGCTGGAAGCGGGCCCATTCCTCGTCGCCGAGAAGGATGTTGAACGTTTCGCGTACGGCTGCCAGGACCTTGCGCAGGAGGTTGCCGCGGCCGCGCAGGGCCAGGAGAACGATGTCGCTGACGGAGGCGTCGCGCTCGGACGCCTCGTAGACGTCGGCGACGAGCCCGGTCAGGTTCAGGTCATCCGCGAGCAGCGGGTCGAGCGCGGCGTCCGGCAGCTCGGCCGGGAACATGTACTGCTCTCCGTGGAACTGGACCGGGATGCCGTGGGGGTACTGGACCTCGCGGCGGGGGGCGTCCAGGTCGATGACGAAAGTCGAGTCCGAAGACATGGGGTGTGACCTCTCCAGATGCGTAGCTGAGTCGCGGGGGTGCGGCAGCGCGCGGACAGTGCCAAGCCGGTGATGCTTGTGTCGCGCGCTGCCGCTGGAGGTCACGCCGTCAGGGCGAACGCCGGGTCGTCGGTGAGCATGTACCAGGCGTCGAGGTTGTCGCCGCCCTGGACCGCGAGGCGCAGCGGGAGCACGGCGGCCTTGGCCTGCGCGAGGTCCTTGGAGACGCCTTCCATCTGCATGCAGCGCGGCAACACGTACCGGTAGTGCTTGCCGCCGTCGATGACCTCGACCACGGCCATCACCTCGCCGCGGCCGCCGATCTTCGGCGGGGCGAACTTGTAGTGCTTGACGGCGGGCGGCCCGGCCACGCTGATCTCGGTGATGGTGCCGCCGCCGTACACCGCCTTGAAGTTCGGCGCGGACCACTGCTGGAGGTCGACCTCCACGGTCGCCGCGTCGCTCGTCTGGAAGGTGCGGGTGGGAAACAGGGACTGCGCGGACTTCACCTGCTCGAAGTTGACCTCTTCGTTGAACTTGAGGCTGTCCTCGCTCGTGAATCCGACGTCGCGCAGCGCCGGGTCCAGGGCGGAGGTGGCGTCGGCCGGGGCGGTCGTGCCGACCGGGCCGAGGTAGACGCGAGTGATCGTGGGGACGACCATCTCGGTGTTCGTGACGTTCGTTGCCATGACGGGGCTCTCCAAGGTGTCTGCTGCTCAGGGCGCGGACACCTTGGAGAGCCGGGGTGGTTAACGTCGCGTCGTCACGGGTGCAGGGTGACGCCGAGGGTGATCAGCCAGCGGGGCTGGCCGTCGATGAGCGGGGCCCAGACCAGCAGCCCGGACGGCTTGACCTTGTTCACGACCGGCCGGCCGGGAACGTGGGGGGCTTCGACGATGCCCTTGGCGGCCTTCACCAGACGCACGAGGATGCGGCGCAGCTCGGCCTTCCCCGGCCAGCCGCCGGGGTGGCCGCGCAGGTCGAGGATCACCTCGGGGTGGGTGAGGTAGCGCATGTCCTCCAGGTCTCCGCCGGGGCCGTGATCGAGCATCAGGTGGGGCCAGGGCGCCTCGGGAAGGCCGGACACGCGGTCGAGGCCGCCGAGTGCGTCGGCGGCCTCGTCGCTCTGCTGGAGCCACGCCAGGAGGAGCGCGACCGGGTCGGCGTCCTCCAGGTCGGCGTCCTTGGCGGTCGGGTCGCTGCTCATCAGGTGCGGGTGGTGAAGCCCTGGTTGTGGAGGTGGCGGGCGTAGGCCGGGGCCACCTGGATCTCGTCGCCCGGCAGGAAGGACTTGTCCTCGATGTCGAGGTGGTGGGCGAGGGTGACGGTCTGGGGTTCCTGGCCGAGTGCCAGCGCCGGGCCCACGACCTCCCGGTCCGGGGTGCGGGCAGTGCGTTCGGTGCGGACCGCCGGGGTGTCCTCGGCGTCGGTCTCGGGCGTCTTCTTCGCGGTGTTAGTAGCCATGCCGGGCACTGTGCAAAAGCCGCTCGGCTTATGTCGCGCCCTTGGGAACACTGGGCTGCGGGCGACTTGCACAATTGTGCAAGTCAGCGTCGGACGGCGACGATCGCGGCCGCCCGCGCCATGAAGAACGCGCCGTCGGCGACCAGGTTGCCGGGGTAGACCGTGCCGACCTCCGCCTCCACGATCCGGGGGCCGGTGACCGACACGGTGACTGTGACCCGCTTCCCGGTCACGACCGGCTGCCCGGTGTTGATCAGCTTGGAGATGCCGTCCCGCTCGCTGTGGGCCATGCACCGGCAGTTCTTCAGGTTGGCGACCGCGCGGCTGGACTCGTCCCGAGGCTCGGTCATGTAGGTCTTGTCGCCGACGCCGCGGTGCTTGCGGTCCCAGTCCATCGAATTGACCTCGAACCGCAGGTTGCCGGGTACCTCCTGGCCCTGGGCGGCAACGTGGGTGTGGCGCACCTTGTCGTCGCCCATGGTGACCCACCGCTTCATGGGCGGAGCGAGGCGCTTCGCCTCCAACTCCACCTGGTGCGCGATCCGCTGCACGTGGGGGGCGATCATCCGGGCAAGCGCCTCCTCCAGGCCCGGCGTCGCCGTGAACTTGGCCATCAGGGCACCTCCGGCGGGTCCAACGTGGCGGCTGCCCCGATGTAGTCCACGTCGGGGCAGCCGGGCACCTGGTGCAGCCGGGTCATGGTCAGCGTCCACGACCGGCCGGACTCGTCCGTCACCGTGTCCCCCGGCTTCACCGGCCACGCCTGCGGGTCCAGCCGCACCGACCAGGACCCGTCGTCCTGCTGCAACACCGACCCCGGCCAGGTCCCGCGAGGCTCCGGCCGGACATCCGGGTTCGGGGGGACAGGCACACCGTTGGCGTCGCGCACGAAGGGGTGATCGAGCACGTACGCGGTGAGCGCGGCGTTGGGCAGGACGACGGCCATGAGGTCAGATCCTCCGGGTCAGCGGCGGTAGCGGCTGGACGAGTACGGCCACGGCGCGCGGGCGGGGGAGCTGGGCTTCCCCAGCAGCAGCCGCTTGTACCGGGCCAGGGTGTCGACGACGGGCGGTGCGCCGACCTGGCCGGCGGCCGGTGACGCCTCGTACGAGATGGACTGGCCCTCCGCGCTGACCGAGGACACCCGGCGTCCGGTCGCGCCGACGCCGCCGGGCCGCTGCCGTTCGGACTCGGCGGCGTGGGCGGTGACGTAGCGGACGATGGGCTCCTCGGCGGCGCCGTCCAGCCCGATGAGGAAGTCGACGTCGTACGTGCCGTCCCCCCGGTCGCGGTAGGCGAGAACCTGCACCAGGTCGTCGAAGACGACCGGCCAGGAGTCCGCGTCGGCGAAGTCGTCGACAGGCCAGCGGGGGGTGAGGGCCTGCCGGGTGACGATCTGCGGGACAAGGGGCCGGCCGAGGAAGCTGACGACGTCGGCCTGCGCCTTGCGGATCACGGTCTCCAGCTCGTCCCGCTGCGCCGGGGTGAGCGGGAGCGGCACCTTCAGCTCGTCAGCAACCGCCTCCGGGGACGTGACAAGGCCGAGGCCGAGCGGAAGGTCGAGCCGGAGCGACGGGTCCTTGACGGGCTGGCTGCCGCCGCTCGGGGTGAACGTGACCGTGGCCCAGTACCGGCCGGGCGGCACGTCGGGCAGCGCGAACCGGTACACCCCGGCACGCAGCCGAGCAGCCGCCCCGGCGCGGGCTACCTCGGTTGCCCGGTCGGGCCCGTCGTAGAGGACGAGGGCTTGGATCTGCCCGCCGGCCGGTTCCGGGTCGTACGCGGCGCCACCGAATATGGGCTGGTAGTCGTAGAACACCCCGAGCCTCCCGCTACTTGCCGGTGCGGGCGTCGGCCTGGGCGCGCAGGCGCTCCAGGACGCGGGCGGCGATGTGGGGCGCAACGAGCGCGCCCTCGGGCATCAGCAGCCGCTCGATGGGGTTGCTGTGCGGGCCGAGGAACGCCCGCTCGACCAGGCGGAGCTGGCACACCATCTCCGTGCCGTATGGCGGGGCAGGCTGGAACACGGCGTCCAGGTCCGCCGGGGGTGCCTTCGTGGCGTCGTCGAGGATGACCTCCACGAGGTGCGCCGCGTCCGGGATGGCCTCGGTGGAGAAGACGTAGGTGCGCTCCTCGGGCTCCGGCTCCTCCGGTGCGGCCGGCGGCTCCAGCGGCGCCGCGTCGGGCGCCTTCGGGCTCTCTACGGCAGGCTCGTCGGCCGAGGCCGGCGGCTCCAGTGGCGCCGTGTCGGGGGCGGTCGCGTTCTCTCCGCCCTGGTCACCGGTGTCGGTGGCCTGCGGGGTCTCTTCGGCCGCGCTGGCGGCTTCTGCCGCCTTCGCCGCGGCGGTCTTGCGGGGGGCACGCGTGGTGCTGGCGGCCATGATGGCTCTCCCTCTCGGGCTCCGGGTATCCGATCAGCGGGCACCCTGCACAGCGTCGAGGGCTTGTGTCGCGCCCACCCGGACACGAAGGTGGCCCCCTCACCGGCGAGTGAGGGGGCCACCAGGTCGTGCGCGGATCAGGAGTAGGTGAAGCCTCCCGTCTTGGTGACGTTGCCGGCGTCGTCGACCAGGACGACGTCCCGGGCGCCGGCGGTGCCCGCCGGTGCGGTCACGGTCAGCTTCGTCGGCGACACGATCTTCAGCGCGGTGCCCGACGCCCCGTTGAACTTGACGTCGCTGACACCGTCCAGGTACTTCCCGGTGATCGTGACCACGGTGCCACCGGCGACCGGACCCGTGGCCGGGCTGATGCTGGCGATGACCGCCGGGGAGTACATGCGGTCGATCTGCGACTGGCGGACCACCTGCCCGGCGCGGAACGCGAGGGTCTTGATGTCGCCCTCGGGGGCCCGGTCGTTGGTGTCGCCGGTGTAGTAGCTGCCCTCGTCGGAGTGCCGGGTGCCGTAGACGTCGGCGGTCACCACTACCTCGGGGTCGGTGATCGGCGCGGCCGAGGCGGGGAAGGCCGCCTTGGCGATCCGGGTTCCTGCTGCGGTGTAGAGCCCCATGCCCTGGTACCTCTTTCACGGTTGTCGTTTCGAGCGGGGGCACCGTGGCCTACCGGTGCGGTTACCGTCGCGTCCTGCCGGGCCGAGCCGGTCGGCTCACAGAATCCGCAGGTCGTCCCAGCCGTCCGGGCCGACGCTGAACACGAGCAGCCCGGCCGTGGACACCTCGCCGGAGCGCACCGTGTACCAGTCCGAGCCGTTGTCCAGGGTGGGCGCCTGGATGTGGAGCCTGCCGTGCCCCATCTGCTGCGCCCTGAAGTGGTGGTAGTGGCCGGAGATGAGGATCTGGGCGTCGGCGACGGGCTGCCGGCCGAAGGTCTGGCCGCGCCACCAATCCCCGGCCTTCTCCGGGCGCGGGTACTGGTGGCCGTGCGCGAGGCCCACGACCGTCCCGGCGACGTCCAGGGACACGGTGTCCCGCCACCGCTCCGGCATCACGAACGAGACGTGCCCGTACGCGTCCTGGTTGCGGGCGTAGGCGTCCGCGACCTGGGACATGACCTCGATGCCCCAGTCGTCGACCGGGGGGCCGACAGCGTCCTTCCCGCGCCGCACCCGGGCGTGGTTGGAGCCGCACGTCGCGGCGACGACCCGGCCGAAGCGTCCGGCGAGCCGGTCCAGGCCCTCGAACGTCAACCTGCGGTGCACGCGGATCATCTCGGTCAGCGTGAGGTCGTTGGTGAACGCCTGCGCGGCCGTGTTCTCGAATCCTTCGACGCAGTCGCCGGCGTCCATCCAGTACGCGGCGGACGGGGCGCGCCCCACGGTCTTGAGGTCCCGTATGTGGTCGTCGAGCCGGTCGAAGCGGTCGGCGATCCGCGCGACCAGCTCGGGGGTGCCGCCGTCCCGGCCGACCTTTCCGGCCTGCGCGTCGGCGTACACCACGACCAGGGCCCGCTCGGCGGTGTCCACGGCCGTACGGGGTTTGCGGCGGCGCCGCATGGCGTCACGGACCAGGGCGTCCAGATCCCCGGCGGACTTCCAGGCGGGCGCGGCGGGCTCGATGACGTACCGGCAACGCCACACCGCGCGGGTGACCGCGTCCTCGCCCTGCTTGTCACGGTGCCAGGCGGCCGGGTCGTGCTTCGCCTCGACGAGGCGGACGGTGAACCCGTCGGGGACGGCGAGTCCCATCTCCTCGACGCGGCGCCGCCACTCCTCCACGCCGCCGGCGGGCTGCGTCTCTGCGGGCGGCGCGGTGACCACCATCGTGCCGTCCGGCTCCCAGCGCACGCCGCTCTCCCAGCCGCGCGGCGCCGCGGGCTGCGGCCGCACCACCTGGGTCGGCCCGGACTGTGCGGCCGCGGCCGGTTCGAGGAGGGCGTCCAGCTCTGCGGTCAGGGTCATCGCTCGCACCTGCATCCGTTGGACTCGCCCCGGCGGCGGTGCCGGTTCACGGTGTACGCCGACACCGGGTCGCTGTGCCGGCTGATGGTGTCCGCGATGGCCCGAGCGGGCACGCGCGCGGAGTCCAGCACGCTTCGGAGCGCGGCGGCCTCCGTCTCTTCCAGCTCGGCGAGGAACGCGCCGACTCCGCACTGCGGGCCCCGGCGGAGGCTGGTCGCGCCGGTCAGCGCCTCCAACTCCTCTACCAGGCCCACGGACTGCTTCTCACTCACCGGCTCCTCCAGCCACCGCAGAACAACGAACGGGGCGGACCGTAGAGTCCGCCCCGTCCTTACGTCGCCCGACCGCTGCGGCGCCTCCCCCTGGGCGCCGTCTCGGTCAGGGGGTCATTACGGCGTCGGCTCGGTCCACTTGCCGATGACGAAACTCTCGGGGCGGGGTACCTCGAGAGCCACGCGCTCGTCGGCACGGAACGTGATGACGCCCTGCTCGTAGTTGGTGCCGTTCTCGGAGGAGACGGTGACGGAGACCGACTCCCTGTCGTGGAGCTGCGCGCCCATGCCGAACGCGCCGATCAGGAAGTCGGTGTCGCGCATGGCCGTGGTCTCGACGACGTCGAGCTTCCACACCTTCTTCTCGGCGCCGACGGCGACGGCGAGGGCGACGCGGAACGCGCCGTTGTCGTCCTCCTCCAGCTCGACCTCCTCCCACATGGTCGGGGAGAGGACGATGCCGGTCGGGGAGTACTCGGCCAGGAGCGCCTTGGTGATGGCGCGCCGGATCTGGACGGAGTACTTGTCGCTGGCCAGTCCGCTGTACTGCTGGACGCCGGGGGTGTTGTAGATGCCGGTGAGGGACTGGGCGTCGCCCTTGGAGTGCAGGAGGTCCCAGTCCTCGGCGAACTTGACGCCCTCCACCATCCGGTCGTCGATGAACTTCTTCAGCCGGGGCTCGTCGGCGAGGATGTTCTTGTGCGAGTCGAGCAGGTGGGCGACCTCGGCGACCGGGTACATCACGCTCGACAGCTTCAGCTTCGAGCGGGGGGCCCGGCCCCAGGTGTCGGAGTCGTCGCCGGTGGCCGGGCTGACGCCGTCCGCCGCGTACCGCTCCTTGACCTGCGCGGCGTTGTTCACCCAGCCGGTCTCGCGGACGCCGTAGAGCACCGCGGCCTTGGTGGTGGACTTCGGGAACAGGTCGCGGATGTGGAACTTGCGGCGGGGGATCTCGCCGAGGGTGAGGGTCTGCGCCGAGCCGAGGGCCTGGTGGGTGACGGTTCCGGCGGAGAGGGAGAAGATGGACTTGCCCTCGATGTCCGCGCGGATGTCGGGCTTGTTGCGGAGGTTCGGGTCGGCGGTGCGGGCCCTCTTGTAGCCGTCGGAGTCGAGGAACAGGTCGCCGAGGGACTTCCGCTCCATCTGCGGGTTCTGCCCGTAGTGGGAGCCGGCGGCCGACGGACGCTCGGGGGCCTCGAGGTACTGCTTGATATCGGTGAGGCCCTGCTCGGCGTCGATGAGGCCCTTGATCTCCTGCGCCTGGGCGGCGATCTTGCGGAACTCGGCGGCCTGCTCGGTGGAGATGACGAAGCCGCCGTTGTCCTCGACCTTGAAGGTCGAGCTGATCCGGTCGGCCTCGGCGGACTTGGCCTCAAGCTGGCGCTGGAGTTCGGTGATGCGGCTGGTGGTGGCGGGCATTTCTGCTGCTCTCCCTGATGCTGGGTGCGGTTGACGTGCGTCGCTCGCCCGGCCAGCACCGGGACGCCTCGAACGCGAGGCGCATGGAAGAGGGTGGGAGTGGTTAACGTCGCGCGCTGCCCGTTCCTGAAATCTGGAACGGGCAGCGCATAGGGTCTGACCTGGGGTTTTCCGTGCCGAAGATCCTTGGTCCGAGTGCGACTCAGCTCGGGATCAGGGTGCGACTCAGCTCGAACGCCTCCATCAGGGCCTTCATCTCGGCGGGGTCGATCCGGACGGTCTCCTCGGCGTCTTCGTCGTCCTCGTCGCCGCCGTCGTCCTCGTCGGGGTCGGGGTTCGGCAGCTCCTCCTCGTCCTCCTCGTCCTCGGGGAAGGCGTCCGCATCCCACAGGTCCAGGGCGTTCCCCGACGGCGCGGCAGCCGGCCGTTCGACCTTGGCGGCCGCCACGTCGAGACCCTTCGCGGACAGCGCCTCGATCAGCTCGCGCACGGAGGCCCGGACGTCTTCGAGCTGCCCGGCGTCCGCGCCGGAATTGCTGACCCGGGCGGTGGCGTCGGTGAGGGCCTCGACGGCGGGCTGCACCACGCGGGCGTCGATGTCCTCGGTGTCGGTGGCCTCCCGCTGTGCGCCGTCGCCCTGGGGGATGACGACGGTTGCCAGCTCTACGGGCTGCGGGGTGTCGAGGGTGATCCCGCCGTCGGCGTCGACCGTGTAGGGCACGGCGTAGGCGTTGCCGTCCTCGCTGCTGCCGTCGTCGTAGTGGACGGTGACGATGACCTGGTTGGGGTAGGTGCCCTCGATGCACGGCCAGGCGGCGTCGTTGCCCTCACGGAACAGGTCACGGACGAGGCCGCGGAGCCGGGACTGGAACGCCTCCATGGACTCGGGCAGATAGGTGGACATGGCGGGGGCCTCCGTGGGCGGGGTGGGGAGGCTCTTGGCCTCGGCGACTGCCGTGTGGGCGGACTTGTGCTCGATGCGGGCCGGCGTGGCGCGGGCGGCGGCGACGTCGGCGTGGGCCTTTTGCTCGCCTCCGGCGGCCGGGGAGGTGTAGGCGGCCATCACCGCGGCGGCGAACTGCTGCGCGGCCGGGCTGGGCTTCCCGCTGGCCGGGTTCTGCGGCAGCGACGCCCCGGTGAGCAGTGCCCAGGGGGTGTCGCGGCAGGCGGGCCGTAGCAGCGGCATGTCGGGGAGGGCGTGCAGCGGCCACCAGGCGGTCACCTCGGGGCTGTCGCCCTTGGGGTCGTCGGGGTTGGCGAGGGGCCGCTCGGCGGCGGGCCGGTTGATGGGGACGCTCTGCTCGCTGGGGACGACGACGACGAACCCGCGGTACTTGCCGTTCGGGGCCGTCCAGGAGCCGACGACGCTCGCATCGGCGGGGAGTTCGGAGCCGGTCTCCTCCTGCCACTCGCGGAGCGCGGCCGCGAGGGGGTTCTCGCCGTCCTCCAGGTGCCCGCCCGGGAACTCCCACGTGCCGGCGGCGGGGTCCTCGGGGTCGAGGGCGCGCTGGATGAGGAGAATCCGGCTGGTGTCGGCAGCCTTGACGGTGAGTCCGGCCACCTTGATGTCGTCGCTGCTCTCGGGGGCGGCGAGCGTGATCGCGGTGGCGGTGGCCTTGTACTCCATGTCCGGAGCCGTCCCGGCCGCCGACTTGATCTCCAGGGAGCGGGTCATGGGGTGCGCGCCGTGCAGGACCGGGGAGACCTCGAACAGGTCCAGGGAGTGGATGACGCGGACGCCGTCGGCTCGCTTCGTCGCGGCGGTCTCGGGGACGCGGTAGCCGATGGAGAACGCGGCCTCGCCGCGCTCGTGCCACTGCTTGACCTGCTCGTAGGTGTCGCGGCCCTTGGAGGTGCGCAGGTTGTAGGAGACGGTGGCGACGAGCGCGCCGGCCTGGGCGGGCCAGTCGGGGATCTCGGCGAACCGCTTGTCGCCGGGCAGCCACTCCTCAACGCTGAGGACGACGCCGCACGGCTCCTTCCACTCGTGGTGCCAGACGGTTTTGACGGGCCGGGTGGAGAGGGTTTTGGTGAACGCGCCCGGCAGGATGAGGTCGTTGACCTCGTCGACGACGCCGGTGACGGCGTAGATCGCGCGGCCGACGCCTCGCAGGCTGGCGGGAAGAGACGCTGGGGTGGGTGGAGCGCTCGGCACGGCGGGGAACCTCCGGTGGACGACAGTGAACTGCCGGGCACCGTGCCGAGTGCGCCTGCCTAGTGTCCTGCTGTGGCCGGGGCGGCCGTCTGGGCTTCCTCTGCTGCCGAGCGGGCCGTGGACCAGCCCTTCGTCCAGTACCGGCTGCCGAACTGCTGCTCCGCGTTGCCCAGTCGGTCGTACGGGCAGGCGTCGGAGGGGTCTCCATTCGCCTGCGCGGCCTTACCCTCGGCGATCAGCGCGAGGGCGGTCTGGCGGTCGAGTTGCACTGGTCAGCTCCCCTGGAACATCGAGTCCTGGACCCCGGCCTGCGGTGCAGTGGCGGAGTCCGGCTGTTGGCTGGTCGTGTCGCCGTTGGCCTGGCTGTGCGTCTGCGTCATCTGGGCTCCGTCGACGTCGTCGGCCCAGGCGTCGGGGTCGGTGTAGCGCCAGACCTGGCCCGTGGAGTCACGGACCCACCCGGTGAGTGTGCCGTCCGTGTCCCTGTCGAGCCAAGCCTGCTCTCCGTTGCTGCCGGTGTAGGCGGAGAACGCGTCGGCCGGGTCGCTCTCGTCGCCCGCGCTGTACTCGTCCCCAGCCCAGGGGCGGGCGTCGTCAGCGGGCGCATCCGGCGGCGTCTCCGCCTCGGTTTCGGCCGGCTCCTGGCCGCCATCGGAGGTCTCGTCGGCGGCCGGGTCGGGCTGTTCGGTACCGGGGTCGGCGAACGGATTGTCCGTGGCCGGGGTGGGCTCGGGCTCCGCAGGGCCGGTGCCGGCGTCGGGCTGTGTCAGCTCACTGGTGCCGTCGGGCTTCTTGTCGTCTTCCTCTTCCCCGAACGGCTTGGCGCCCTTGGGGAGCGCCTTGATGGCGAATCCGTATCTGGTCATGGCGCGCACCGTGCCCAGCAGGTGGGGCTTGCGTCCTCTCCTGCTGCGCAAGGAAACGGTGGGGATCGGGTTCGACCGGACGTCCGCCGGGCCGCTTGCACAATTGTGCAAGCGGCCCGGATCGGCTCTATTGCAGGGCCGAAGCCCGCCGGGGCGCCCCCGGCCCCTCCTCGATCACATCGGTGTACTCGCGGAGCACGGCAAGGACGGTCGCCGTATCGGCCCCGTCGACGGGCCGCCGGGGGCCTGTGGGGGACAGCGCGATCTGCTCGCCCTGGTGGAGCTCCACCAGGGCGGCCGCGCGACGCGACCCCGCCACGGGGCGGGCGGCGTCCCCCGTGACCTGGACGGTGTAGGTCGCGCCGTCGTCGAAGGCTCCGGTGACGGTGAACATCGGCTCTCTCCTATCGGGTGGCGAGCAGGCCCAAGAGGAAGGCCCGCAGGTCGTCGTCCAGGTACCAGTCCCCGTTGAACATCGCCTGCACAGACCGGGCGAAGCTGTCACCCGTATCCGGTTGCGTCTGCTCGCGCCGCAGCACGCGGGACAGTCGGCTCGGCCGCATCCGGCGCGCGCCGGGCCGGCCGGTGTGGGTCCGGGAGAACCAGTAGGCCCGCTGGGCGGAGTCGAGGTCGCCGACGTGCCGCGCCAGGTGCTGCGCGAGCGCGTGCGCGGCGGTTCCCGCCCCGTCGTCCCCGAGGTCGGCCACGGTGATGTGCTGGTCGTCGGGCTCGTAGTCGCCCGCTGTGCCGTCCACAGCCGTGATCCGGCGGGCGGCCGGGGTGCTCAGCCAGGTGCGTGGGATGAGGCGCTGTACGCCCCGCACGGCGCGTTCGGCGTCCGGTGTGGAGTCCGGGCCGAACACCAGCCCGGCGCTGCCCTCGGGGCCCATGTCGCGGATCTCGGCAAGGGCGTCGGCGACCGCGTCGGGGACTGCGGCGGCGTACCGGTCGCGCAGGTCCGCCCACTCGCTGCGGGCGCCCGTGACCTCGGCCTGGGCGGCGGCGATCTCCACGTCCAGGTCCGGGTCGGCGTGCAGGAGGCTGTCGGACCGGGCCGCCTGCAGGCTGACGAGGCGGCGCTCGGCGGCGGCCAGGTAGTCGTCGGCGTGCTGCAGCGCGCCGTGCGGGTCGTCCCCGAAGTCGTCGCCCAGGGCCTGGGAGAGACGGCGGGTCACGGCCTGGTCGACGTCGCTGCCGGCGGCGCGGAGCGCGGCCAGGTGCCGGAGCCCGGTCAGGCCCGGCCCGCCGTCCGCCGCGCGGTCCGGCGCCCAGCCGATGCGGTCGGAGCGGCCGGGGAGCCGTCCGGCGGCGAGCTGCGCCCACGAGGTGGGGCGCCACCAGGTGACACGCTGCTGCGTCTGCCCGAATCGGCCGGGCTCGGGCATCAGTCCGGCCCAGTGGGTGATGCGGGCGGCCAGGGACTCGCCTTCCGCGTCGGGGAGGTTCACCGCACGGTGCAGGCGGGCCAGACGGCGGGACTCGGGCCACTCCCGGACCCGGCGGACCATGCGGCCCAGGAACGCCCGCAGACGGGCCGCGCGCTCCTTGGTGTCCTCCCACTTCTCGGCGATCTTCTGGGCGCCCGCGCGGACGAGTTCCGCGAGGCGCTTGGCCATCTTGACCAGTGCGGCCACGATGTGGGCGAACATGCCGGGCTGGCGGGCGGCGTCGGGGTTGGCGGCGGTGACCTGGCGGGCGATCCGGCGGGCGGTGGCCTGCCGGGTACGGCCCGTCTGCTGGGTGAGAGCGCGCACGATGCCCTCGGCGTCGCCGGGGTCGACACCCGCGGCCTGCAACTGCCGCAGCACCGTGTTCACGGCGTCGTCGACGTGCCCGGTGACCGAGCGGGTCACGCCGGGGGCCCGGTCACCGGGGCGGTGGGCGGCGCGGCCGCCGATCTGGTCGGGGATCAGGTTCAGCAGGTCCCGCGCGCGGGCGGCCAGGTCTTCGTCGCTTTCGTCGGGCAGCGGCTCCAGGTCGTTGATGGTGCGCAGCGCGGCCCGCACGGTCGCCTTGTGGGCGTCCTGCCGGGCCTGCTTGAGGGCCTGGATCGCGGCGGCCCGGTCGCGGCCGGTGACGCCGGCGTCGTCGAGGGCGGCGTGGGCGTCTCGGCGGGCGGCCTGGCGGGCGTCGCGCAGAGCCTCGGCGGTGAGGCGCTGGGCGATCTGCTCGCGCAGGGCGTGGATGTCTCCGGCGGGGTCGGTGCCCGCGATGGCGTCGGCGATGATCCGGGCGGCTACCGCTCGGGGATGGTCGGCGATGATCCGGTCGGCGCTGGACTGGGGGGCCGGGTTGGGGTCGCGGGGCGCGCCGAGCGGCGGAAGGGCCGGGGTGGGCCGGTTCCGCTCGTACACGTTGACTGCGCGGCCGGAGTGCAGCCCGAAGTCGTGGACGTTGCCCTCATCGTCTACGCCGGTGAGCTGCATCCACCAGCCGTTGCGCTGGGGCGGGCTGATGATGGTGAGCCGCCGGTGCCCTTGGAACTGGTAGCCGGTGCGGGACGTGGGGGCGTCGATGACGTCTCCGACGCGGAGGCTTCCGGGGCGCGCCTGGGCGACGGGCGCGGACGGCGCCGGGGCAGCCGGAGTGACCGCGGGGGCCGACGGTGCTGCGGGGGTCGACGGTGCGACCGGGTCCGGGGCGTCGTCGGGGGCGGGCGGGGTCGGCTCGTCCGGGCGGGCCTCGGGGAGCTGCCAGACGGGCATGGCGCCGTGAACGAGGCGGCGCCGCCACTGCCGGTCCTCGTCTTCCAGGAGGAGGCTGCGCAGGCCGCCGGGGGCGTCTTCGGCGTCGATGACGCGGAACACGCGGACCTGGTCGCCGTGGCGTTCGTCGGGCATGGCGATGTGGTCGCCCTCGCCGAGCTGGGCGACGTTCGACGGGCGTGGCCGGTCCAGGCCGGTGGGCGGGGTGCGGCCGGCGGCCTGGTCGAGGTGGTCGGCGGCACGCATCGCCGCGCGGCCCTCGGGGGTGGACGGGTCGGCGGAGCTGCGGAGCTGCGTGGCGAGCGCGGCCGCCTGCTGGTCGGTGACCGGAAGGTCGTCGTCGATCCGGGCCGCGGCCTGCTGGGCGTCCGGGTCGTCGTCGGGGCCGTCGGCATGGTCGCCGATGATGTCCCGGTCGCCCGTGGTGAGGCCGGGGTCGAGTACGGGGCCGGTGACCGGGTCGATGCGGCGGGGCGGCTCGTGCACGACCAGGTCGTCATCGGCGTCGGGGGCGTCGCCGGGGCCAAGGTCGGGGGCGTGGCCGTCCTCCCCGTGGGCTCGGGCCAGGACGGCGGTGGAGTCGACGTCGATCTCGCCGATCTCGCCGGTGGTGGTGTCCGCGTACTGGAGGGTGACGCGGTCGCCGCTGCGGCTGCTGCCGGTGACCGCCACGGTGGAGGGTGTGCCGTCGAGGTCGAGGACGACGATGTCGCCCTCCTTGATGTCGGCGGCCGCCGGGGTGTCGATGCCGGTGATGGGCGGGGTGTCGGCGGCGTCGTCGCGGACCTGGCCGGTGACCTGGAGGTCGGCGGCGCTCCGGGTGGTGGTTCCGGAGGAGGTGGTGATGGTGACGCGGTCGCCGTCGACGTCGTCGACCGGGCCGAGGAGAGCACCGTCGGTGCCGGACACGACCTGGCCGGACGTGATCCGCTGCCCGGACGACGTCCACCCGTCGGGGCGTTCCTCGCTGGTCACGGTGAGCACGTTCGGGGCGAGCCCGTCCTCCTCGTCTCCGTCCGTCCAGTCCACGGACACCGTGCTGCTGGTTGCGCCCGTCACGGTGCCCGCGCGGTCGCCGGGGCCGCTCACGGTGCTGCCGGGGAACAGGCCGCGTCCCTCACGGTCGGAGGGGATGGTGTCGGGCAGGTCGCCGGAGCGCAGCGCGGCCTGGGCGCCGCTGGCGGGGGAGCCGGGCGCCACGTTGCCGGGGGTCTCCGCGCGGGCGGCGGCGGCGTTGAGCGGTGTGTAGACGTTGCCGGCCGAGCCGGTCCCGTCCGGGTTCGCGGTGACCCAGCTCCGCCACATCTGCTCGGTGCGGCCGCGGCGGGTGACCTCGACGCGGACCGGTCCCGTGTACAGGTATCCGGCGCGCTGGGTGTGGCGGCCGCGCCGGGTGGTGCCGGTCATGCGGACCATGTCGCCGGGGGTGAGGTCGGCGACGCGCGCCCAGTGCGCGGGCTGGCCGTCGACCGGTTCCGGGGCCTCGCCGGGGAGCGGCGCCGGTTCAGCGGGCGGGGCCGGGGTGTCCGGGGTGTCGTCCGGTGCGTCGGGGGACGGCAGGTCGGGAGACGGGGTGTCGCCGGCGACGTGGGGTTCGGCGTCCGGGAGCGGGCGTGCGACGTCACCGGCCGGCGGTTCCCCGAGCGCGTCCGTCATGTCCTGAGCCCAGGAGATCCGCGAGTCCAGGTCGGCCACGGTCTCGCGGTTCTGGCTGGGCTCGCCCGAGCGGCTCACGGCGTCCCGCAGCCACGTCAGGTCATCGCGGGCCTGCACCAGGTCGTTGCGCAGGTCGCCGCTGGGCGAACGCTGGTCCCGGAAGGCGTCGACCATGCCGGTCAGCCGCTCGTACCGGGCGCGGGCGTCCGGATCGTTACGCAGGGAGTCCGGGAGCGGAGGCAGCTCCCGGTTCACGCTGGCCATCCGAAGGGTGACGGTGTCCCAGACGTCCTCGCTGGGGTGCGTAGAGTCGTTGGGGCCGTCCTGCTCGGCCCGGGAGACGAGATCGGCGACAGCCGCGTCACGGGACTGGGCCCGGCTGGTACGGGACTCGTCGAGCCCGAAGTACGGCTGGGCCCGCCACAGGGGCCCGCGCTCGGGGGTGTTGCGGTTCAGGTCGACGACCGTGCCGATCCTGCGGCCGTCCAGCCACACCGCCTCGCCGCCCGACGCAGCGTCGGGCCGGAGTTCGGCCCTCGCGGCGAACTCCTGCATGCGGTCGCGGCCGCCGAAGCGGGCTGCGGCGTCCTCCTCGTTCTCCCCTCGCATCGTCGCTCGGGGCGCCGCCGTCGGTGCGGGCGTACCGGCGTCGGCGTCGGCCGCCGGGGCAGGCTGCACGTCCTCCGGGGCAGTGCTGCCGGTGGCAACGCCTTCGGCGGCGCGCCGCTGCTCCTCCTCGTGCTGGTGGCGCTCCGCCCGGTCGTCCGCCCGGCGGGCCTCCTTGTACTGGGCGAAGGTCTGACGGCCGCCGTTGGCGTCGTACCAGTCCTGCAACTCCTCGCTGGCGTACTGCCGCCACCGGTCGCGGGCGGACAGGCTGCCGCCGGAGAACAGCTCCCGCTCGTTGAAGCCGGGGTCGCCGTACTTGTGCTCCCGGTTGAAGAAGTAGCCGTTCGTCGCCTCGATGGCCTGCCGGTAGCGGGCGTCGTCCCAGTCGGCGAACTCGGCACGGAGCACGCGGTCGGCTTCCCGCGCCCGGTACTGCGGGTAGGTGAGCCGGCCGTGTCCGGGCGTGGTGTCGTCGCCGTACAGCCAGGTGTTCAGCTCAGGGGACGCCAGATCCCGCGCGGCCTTGTTGCTGTACTTGCCGCCCGAGAACACGGCGCGCGGGTCCACCCCGGCGGCTTCGGCCTCGGGGGTGAGCATGCGGCCGCCGGTGGCCTCCATGGCGGCCTGGAAACGCTCCTCGTCGGCAGCGTCGAACTCGCGGCGCAGACGTCCAGGGGTGGGCGGCACGGGCTCGGTGACGTCGGTCCCGTTGAACCCGAGGGCCTCGTCCATGGCGCGGGCGCGGCGCTCGGCTTCGGCAGCGTCCTCGGGCGGGGTGTCCGGCACGGCGGCGCGGACCCGCTCGTCGGTGTGGCCGTCGCGGCGGTCCATCTCCGCCATGAGGCGCTGCAAGTCCTGCGGGCCGAGGCCGTGCCGGAGCGCCTCTTCCAGGCTTCCGTCGTCGAGGGTGGACAGATCGTCGGGCAGCGTGAACTCGCCGGCGCGTTCCTGCTCGTAGTCCTCCTGGACGTCCCGCAGGGCGCGGGGCAGGGTGCGGCCTTCGCTGTCGCGCCACTGGGCGAGGCTGCTCGGCCCCCATGCGGCCTGCCAGTCGAAGGGGCGTCCGTCGTTGCCGATGAGGTCCTCGAACCGTCCGGCGAGCGCGCGGGCTTCCTCGGGGTCGTCGGTGGTGAGGGTGACGCCGGGCAGGTTGGAGCCGTTGCGGGCCTGGGCGAACCGCCACACGGTGCTGCCGTCGGCCTGCGGCTCGGGCCAGGTCGCCAGACCGCCGTCCGGGGACAACTGGAGTCCTTCCCGGTCGGCGGCCTCCGTGAGGGCGGCACGCCGCTCCGGGGTGTCCT
Organism: Streptomyces sp. BK022; assembly: GCF_004217355.1. Taxonomy (NCBI): domain Bacteria; kingdom Bacillati; phylum Actinomycetota; class Actinomycetes; order Kitasatosporales; family Streptomycetaceae; genus Streptomyces; species Streptomyces sp. BK022. The sequence goes on along the minus strand of NZ_SHKU01000010.1, from coordinate 98,202 downwards.
CGGCCTCCGTAAGGCCTGCTCCGGTGCGCCACGCGTTGCGCAGCGACTCCGTGTCGCGGTGCGGGGTGCCGTCGTGGCCGGTGCGCGGGTGCCGGTCCCGGCCGTGTCGACCCCGACCGTCGCCGTCGCCTCCTCCGGGCGCGGCGGGCGGGCTGAGCCGGGGCAGGTGGGGCAGTCCCATGCCGCCCGGGCCACCGGGTCCACCGGGGCCTCCCGGACCCCCGCCGTCCCTGTTCCTGCGGCGGCGCCGCTTCTTGTCGTCGTCGTTCTTGTCCTCCTCGTCCTGGCCTTCTTCGTCGGGGCCCGGGGCGTCGCCCTCTTCGTCCGTGTGGTCGGGGGCGTCACCGCGGTTGTCGTCGGTCGAGTCCCCGTCCTCGCCGGAGGAATCGGGGGCGCCGGGGCCGCCAGCGTCGGGCCCGCCGTCGGGACCGGCTCCGTCGGGGTCCGTGTCGCTGCGCGGCCGGCCGTTGTCCTGGTCGTCCCCGCGCTGCTCGTCCTCGTTGTCCGCCTGGCTCTGGTCGTCGTTGCGGGTCTGCGTGTCGTCGGGGTTCGGCTCGTTGCTGTCGTCGCCGTGCTGGTCGTCGCGGGGTGCGTCTGCACGGTTGTCGTGGTCGTCGTGCTCGCCTCGCGCAGCACGCGCCGCGCGACGGAACCGGTCGGCAGCCAGCTCACCCTGCGGGCCTGCGAGCCCGTACTGGTCAGCGAGCCCGTCCATGCGGTCGGCGATGTCGCCGAGTTCCGCGTCCCGGTCCTCCGCAGTGTCGGCCCGGCCCAGGCGGTCGTTCAGCTCCTGCATCTCCGGCAGCGAGTCGCCGCCCACCGCGTTCATGCCCTCGCCGAACAGGTCCCGAGCGCGGCTGGCCCGGCCGTCTCCGCCGTCGTGGCCGTCGCCGCCGTCGGCAGGCGCGCTGAGGCTCGGCAGGTTGTTCTCCCGCAGCTCGCTGGCGAAGCCGCGGGCGGCCTCTTCGGGGGTGTCGAAGCGTTCTTCGCTTCTCTGGCCCCCCGGCCGCCACCAGTAGTACCCGCCCTGCGCCCGGTCCCCGCCCAGGAGTGCTTCGATACGGCCGTCTACGTAGATGTTGCGGGAGTCGTGCGTGTTGCTCGGCTGGTCGAGCCAGACGCTGTCCCCCAGGTCGTCAGCCCAGTCGGGCGCGCTGCCGGCGTTCGGAGCGTCCGCGTCCGGGGCGGTGTCCGGGCCGTTGCCGGTGCTGCCGTGCTGGAAGTCCGGGTGGTCCAGCGCGCGCTGCGCCTTCCCGTGCGCGGCCACTGCCCACGACCTGTAGGTGCGCGTCTCGTACGGCAGATCCGGGTTGTTGTACTGCTCCTCAAGCCACGCGGCCTCGTCGCGGATCTTGCGGAGGTCCGCCTGAAGATCCTCGGTGTCACCGTCCTCGACGCGGCGGATCAGCTCGCCCAGGCGCCGCATCCGGTCCTGGTCCTGGCCGTCGATCCCGTCGGCGTGGTTGAGCAGGGTGGCGACGTCGTCGCCGATGTCGGCCATCCGGGGACGGAGTTCGTTCCTCCACTGCGGGGTGGGTTCCGGCCTGGTCCGGTCGGTCGCCCACACGAAGCCGGCGTCCTTGCCGGGGCCGTCCATCATGACCACGCCGGTCCCGGCTCGGGAGCCGTCGAGGTGAGTCACTGAGAGGGTCATGCGGCCGTTGTCGTGGCGTTCCACGGAACGGACGCGGACGGGCTCGCCCCAGCCCACCGGGTAGGCGCGGCCGTCGCGGTCCCGCTGAGTTCGGGGCAGGCGGATGATGTCGTTCTCGGCGAGGTCGTCGCGGTCGCCGAACAGCCAGCCCTCCGGGGCCTGCGTGCGCGCCTCCTCTTGCCGGACACGGTCCTGCTCATGCTGCGTACGCGCGTCGTGAAGGCGGACCAGCGCGGCGACCGCGTCACCCTTGGTCTTGTGGTCGTAGACCGACGTGCCGTCGCTGTACGTCCCGTACCAGTCCCGGCCCGTCTTCTCGACCGAGCCGATGCTCTCCCCGTCGACGGTGACCGGGAAGGTGCCGTCCGCGGCCCGCTTGCCGACCTCGGCGCGCGCCAGGGCGTCCCGCTTCGCCTGCTGCTCCGCCTCAGCGCGCTCCCGTGCCTCCTGCCGGGTGCTGCGCTGCCGCTGCTCGTCCATCAGCTTGCCGCGCCGGTCACCGATCGCGCTGACGGTCGGGCTCAGTTCCTGCCGGGGAACAGTGGGGCCTTCGCCGCCGGGCACTATGTGCCGCTGCCGCCACTCCTCCATGGCGTCGATCTCGGCCTGGAGGGCGGCGTCGTCCATGTCCGCCGGCCGCTGCTCACCGATCGGCACGGGCGGGATCTCGTCCGGGGTGGGTTCCGGGGCGATGTCCGGGCTGTTCGGCGTGCCGTTCGGGGTGGTCTCGTCCTTGGGCTGGAGGCGTACCTCGGCGTCGGCGGTGTAGAGCCGCTCCTGGCCGTCGTCGGTGACCAGGCGGGTGCGGCCGCGCGGAGTGCGCACCGGCTTTTCCGCCACGGTGTGCACGTTGCCGTCCGCGTCGGCGTAGCGGTCGCCGACCTCCAGCTCGGCGGCGCTGCGGATCTCGGCCGCACGCAGTCCGGCGGTGTCGCGTCCCTCGTGGTCGGCGAACATGTCCGGGGTGCCCAGCTCGTCGTCGGGCTGGTCGTCGGGGTTGTTCGGGTCGGCGGCCCGGCTGGGCTGGGCGGTAACCGGCTGGTCGATGTCGAAGAGGCCACCCTCGTCGACGGCGGGTTTCGGCTTCGCGCTGTCCTGCTTCGGTGCCCGGCCGGCGCGGCGGGCCTCCTCGGCCTCCAGGACGCGCATGCGGGTGCGGTCGGGGCCGGACAGTTCCCCGCCGTTCTCCATCTCGCGGCCCATCAGGTCCACGATCTCGTCACGGAGTTCCGCGTCCGTCATCGTCGACGGGGCCCTGGAGCCCTCGGGGCGAACGGCGTCGAGGGACTGCGACACCTCGTCAGGGCTGAGGGTGACCTGTCCGCCGGGCGCGTCCGGATGCGGGGTCTTCGGGTCTTGCTGGGGTGCAGCCTGCTCGGCGGAGAACTCGGTGCGGGCCCGCACGATGGCGGCCTGCACGTTCTCGTTCCATTCGGAGCGCCATGTGCGGGCGGCCTGGTCGAGGGAGGGGTCGGAAAAGTCGAACGGCTTGCCGTTCGAGGCCCGGACTTCGTCCTCCAGGTGCTCGGCGAAGCGGGTGGCGTCCTGGACGGTGGCGAAGTCGCCGGCGTCGTCCATGCGCTGCCCGGTGCCGGTGGCGGTCAGGTTCCAGCGGCCGTCGCTGTTGCGGAGGATGGCCAGACGGCCGGACGGGGTGACGTGCAGGTCGTCGTCGTGTGCGACCGAGCGGAGGAAGGCGGCCATGCCGGGCTGGGTGCTGGGCTGCTCGGCGAGCTGGAGGAAGTGCTCGCGGACCGCCGCGGTGTCGGCGTAGCGGGCCCCGTCCGCATACCGCTGGTTGGGCAGCGCGCGAACGTTGACCGGGTGCGCGGCGTCGGCCGACTCGGGCTGGTCGTCGCCGGCGTCCGGGCCGTCACCGTGGTCGTCCCCGAGAGGCTGGCCCTGGTCGTCAACGTGGTGCGGGTCGTCGGGGGTGTCCGGGTCGCCGCCATCGTCGTGGACCACGCCGTTACCGCGGCGCGGGTCGACCTGGCGGCGCTCGTCCTCCTCAGCAACCTTCTTCTCGTCGCCGGTGGGTGCGCTGCCGTCCGGGCGGGCGACCATGGTCACCCACTTGGCGCTGCTGGTGCGCCGCTCGCCATTGAACTGGTTCGGGCCGCTCTGGTCCTGGACGAGGATGCGGTCGTGCGGGAGCGCGCGGACGACGCGGGCGAGCTTGCCACCCCACAGTCGCACCACGCCGCCGGTCTCAATGAACCTGCCCTTACTGTCGCGCGGGTGCAGGGCAGGGTTCCACGGGCGGCGCGTGGCCTTGGCTTCGAGGCCGTCGCTCAGGTCGGACGACAGGGCCTGTGCAGTGGGACGATTCAGCATGCGCGGACACTGCACACCGCGCGCTGCTTATGTCGCGGCCTACGGGCCGCGCCGGATCAGGAAGGGACCGGGGGGAACCCGAAGTCGGCCTCATCCATGGTGTAGTCGCCGGGCGGAAGCGCCGGCCAGCTCTTCTCGTCCGCTTCGAGGATCTCCGCCGCCACCTTGTAGGCGTCCACGCCGTGCTCGGCGATCAACTCGTCCAGCAGCTCCGGCTTGATCATGACTGGGCCCCCTTGAGCAGTCCCCTGGCCGCGAAGATCGCATCGAGTTCGGCGGCGATCTCGGCGAAGTCCTCCTCGGGCCACTGGCGAGGGTACCAACCGCTCAAGCCGCTGATGATGTTGCCGAAGCCGCGCTCGATGTCGTTCTTCAGCAGCTGGAGAAGGACCGGATCACCGCTCCGCAGCGCGATCCACTGGGCGTAGGCGCGGGCGAACATCTCCCGGGGGCTGACGTAGTAGTCCACCTCCCCGCGGGTGACGGAGACCGGGCGTTCCTCGCCCGTCGACGGATGCCTGATCACCGACCAGTGCACCGTGTCCTTGTTCCGTAGCCGGAGCTGCATGAGCCGCAGCAACTGGTACGGCTTGCTGCGCTCCACGGCAGCCCACCAGTCGGTCAGGTCGTCGTCGACGTGCACCGGTTCGCCGCGCCCGCTGGTGGCGAACCAGTCCCGGCCGGCGCCGAGCAGCAGATGGTCGAGCACGTGCCCGATTTCGTGAACAGCCGTCAGCGCGGGCTGCACACCGGTGGGGCTTATGAACAGGCTGACCGGCTCCGCCGCACCCCCGGGTGAGGGACTGACCAGGTACTCGCCGGCAGCGGGCAGTTTCCCGGCACGGTCCACCTGGGTGATGACCGGGAGGACCGGGACGACGTCGGGCACGCCGTGCACCTTGGCGATGGCCTTCCGCGCCCGGTCAACGGCCTTGGCCACCTCCTCCGCGGTGTTCGGCGAGGTGACGATGTTGTTCAGCCCGGCGTGCTCCCGCTCCAGCGCGGACGCGGGTGAAAGAGCTGGGATGACCTGCACCCGGTCCGCAGCCACGGTACGGGGCTCCCCGCCGAACACGGGCTCGACGGAGACCCTGCTCCCGCCCAGGGGGCGCCGCACACGGAAGAGACCGGGCGTGCTCCACAGGGAGACGATCGCCCCGGTCTCGATGAACCGGCCGAAGCGGTCTCGCGGGTGGAGCGCGGCGTTCCAGGCTGCTGATTTGGTTTCTGGCATGGCGCGAGGGTGAGCGGCTGTCAGTTCTTGGGTCCCTTCGGTCCCTGTCACATCGTCTCGGTGAGGATGTGCAGGGCGAACCAGCCGGAGAAGCCGATCCAGGCGACCGCGAAGATGGCTCTGCCCACCTTGCTGGTCCGGGTCCGGAAGAGGCGTCGGGTGTTCTCGGAAAGGGTGTCTCCGTCGCGTCTGTTGGTCAGGGCGAGGCCCTCAACGACGGCGAAGGTCACGCCCCAGGCGATCCAGATGGCTGCCCACATGGCGGGTTACTCCTCTTCGGTGGTGTAGCGCAGACGGCAACGGCAGTTGATGGTCAGGCCGAGCGGGGCGAACGGGTCGCCGGGGTAGCGGAGGCTGGCTCCGTCGACGGTGTACGGGGTGCCGACGGGTAGCGTCTTGCCGCTGAGGGCCTTGTGGGCGGGCCGTACGCGGTCGTCGCCCCGGGTGACCCAGGTGCGGACGACTCCGGGTCCGGCGTTCTCGGCGGCGGCGTCGGCTGCCCCGTTGATGGTGGCCACGGCGCAGCTCTCTGCGACCCGCTCGATCAGGGCGGGCTTGGCCGCCTCGTAGTGGCCGCCCACGGCGTCGATCAGGCCGTCCAGGGTCACGGGGCCCTGCTGGGCACCCTGAAGCACGTCGGCGAGGTCGGCGAGGAACGCGGTCACGGCCTGGCCGGCGTACGCGGCGCTGGCTATGGCGGCCGCGGCGGCGGCCGGGGTGACCGTGTCCGTGCCCGTGAGGGCGCGGCCTACCTTGCGGGCGGTCTCGACGGCAGCCTGCTGAAGGATCGGCGCCAGTGCGGTCATGGCCTCCGTGGCCCAACGCTCGGCGGAGACCACGCGGTCCTGGTCCAGGTCGGCGTCGCCGCCTCGGGTGTCGTGCTCGTACTCGGGCTGCCAGAACCGGGTGTGCTTGCGCGTCTTCGGGGCGCGGAGCCGGGCGATGATGACGCCCTCCTGCTGCTCCAGCAGCGGGCTGAGCGCGGCGGTGACGGCGGCGGCGAGGGTGTCGAAGTCGTCTTCGGTGACCTCGGACCCGGTGCGCTGCGGGCTCTGTGGCAGCGCCTTGGACTCGCGTGCGAGGGTGACGTCGGCGGCGGCCGGGCCGGGCCGGAGCGTGCTCTGGGAGCTGCTGGCGGCGGCGACGTCGGCGGCCGCGTTACCGGGGCCGATGCCAGCGCTGGCGGCGCGGGCTGCCTCTACGGCGTCGGCAGCACGGCCCGTCGCGCCGGCGGGCGGCTGCTGCGCGCGTGCGGCGGCGACGTCGGCGGCCGCGTCCCCGACGCTGGCTGGGGCGCTGCTGGCGGCGGCGACGTCGGCGGCCGCGTTGCCGGCCGGGGCGCCGTCGGGCAGGGGTGCGCCGGTGGGGGTGGCGCCGGGCGCGCCCGGGCCGCCCTGGGTGAGGCCGAGCGTGGCGGCGTCGGCGTCGTTCGCGGCGATGGGTGCCTTCTGCGGGCTGATCCACAGGGCGCGAGACTGTGCGGTGTTGAACCTGGGCTTCCTCGCCACGTCCCGGTACTCGTCGACGCTGATGAGCCCGGCCTCGAACTCCTTGCGGGCTTCCTCGCGGGCGGCGCGGCGGGGGTACTCCAGGGCCTGCACGCGCTGGGTGTCGAACCGGACCACCCACTCGTCGTCCAGGTCGTCGTCGAACCCGGACGCGATCAGGTTCAGGTGCGGCAGCTCGGTGTGGTCCCAGAACGTCCACTCCTCGCGGTCGGCGTTGGCGTACGTCCGCTCGGAGGCGTTGCCGACGACGCTCTCCGGCACGCCGAACGCGGCGAGGATCTCGCCCTTGCAGATGTTCGACATCGTCTCGTAGGCCATGTCGCGCGGCCGGGTGGAGGTGTCGACGTAGGTGATGCCGCCCTTCCCGGTGCCGACGAGCGCGAGTTCACCGGCCTGGTGGGCGCCGGGCGCGAAGCGGCGCTGGATGCGGTCGATCTCCTGATCGGCGACGCCTTCGAGGTCGATGCCGACGATGCCGGACGGGCGGGCGTCTCGGTCGATGAAGCTGATGTTGTAGGTGCGGGCCTTCACGTCCAGGTCGACGGACAGTCCGGCGGCCTCCAGCGGGGTGACACCGCTGAACGGGTCGTACGGGTGCGGGTCCCGAATCCAGATGACGTGCTTGGGCAGCAGGATGCGGACCCGGCCGCGGTAGTCCGTGAACTCGAAGTGCTTGACGTAGTCGTCGTTCTCGTCGTCCGGGATGATCCGCACTCGGTCCGGCGGGAGCAGATCGAGCCGTACGAGGATGCGCGCGCGGGAGTACGTCTTCTCGATGAAGACGCCCTTCTTGCTGAGCAGGAGCTGCGCGGAGAGCCGCTTCTTGAAGACGTCGCCGCTCTCCAAGGGGTTGGCCTTCTTGTTGAGCAGCTTGAGGAGCGGGTGGGAGTCGAGGGTCTCTGCGAAGCGGCTTTCGTCGCCGCCTCGGCCGATCTGGATGGGCAACGAGCCGGCGTGCTTGCTGATCGCCTCAACGGCCTTGAAGGTCCAGATGCTGCGCTCGTAGCCCTCGATGATGACTCGTTCGAGGTCCCAGCCGTCCGCGCGGCCGGGAGTGCCCCACACGTTGGTGACACCGGCGTACGTCACGGACGCGTAGCTGCCCGTGAAGGAGAGGTCCTTGGTCTCGGCCGGGGCGAGCGGGGCGGCGGCTGCGGCGGTACGGGGGACGAACAGGCCGCGCCAGGCGGGGAGCAGATGGCGGGGCATCAGGCGGCCCCCTCGCCCTGGTCAGCGGCGCCGCTCTCGGGGGCGGTGTCGCGGGGGGAGGCCATCAGCAGGCCGACGATGCCGACCCCGGTGAACACCGCGATCCACCCGAGTGGGACGGACAGGTTGAACGCGCAGACGATGAGCCCGAGGTAGCCGGTGACACCGAGCACGCCCCGCAGCATGTGCGTCCAGCGGGGGAAGCTGGGGTCGGGCCGCAGGAAGACGCCCGCCAGGATGAACAGGACGGCTATCGCGGCGAGGGCCGCACTCCAGTGGACCTGGCCCAGCGCCACGAGGACGCCGAGGACGCCGAACGCGGTGAGGACCAGGCCGACGGCTTCGCGCGCTAGCGCCCAAGAGGTTCGCTCAGTAGTCACGCCGCGCACAGTGGGGCGCGGCCGGCGTTAGTGTCGCGTGGTCAGCGCGGCGGGCGAGACACCCCGCTCATGTAGGCGTCGACTCCCCGCCGGTTGATGCGGCCACCGGGGATGATGCGGGCGTTCTTCGGGGGCGCGGGGGCCGGCTTCCGCTTCGCGCGCACGCTCTGGTCACCGCCGATCAGGTGCCTGTTGTCGATCTTGGCGGCGCAGTCCTCGCCGCGGACCTCGTCGTACGGGCGGCGGCACTCGCGGCAGTACACGTCCAGCGCGTCGACGCGCATCCCCTCCGGGGTCTTGAAGCTGCCCTTGCTGTCGGCCATCTTGGCGATCTTCGGCTCCACCTCGACCTCGGCGGCCACCACCCACACGTGCGAGAGGTCGTCCTTCTTCTTCTTCCGGGCCGGCCTCTTCGTCTCCGTCGGAGGCTTCGCGGGCGGGGGAGCGGTCTTCTGCAGGGGCTCGGCCTTCACCTGCGGCACGGAGGGCACCGGTTCGTCCGTGAGCCACGCGAAGAGGGACTCCTGCTGGGGGGCTATCGCTGTCGACACCGTTTCCTCCGGAAACCGCGCTGGGGGATTGACATAAACCGCGAGTCTCTACATGCCAAACGTCACCCGGAACGATCTGTTACACCCTGCAACGGAGAAGCCCCGCCCGTGCGCCTCGGGGGTTCAGCGCACGGACGGGGCCGATTGAGTGAGCCCAGAAGGCTCAGGAGTGCGGGCGGTGGACGGGGATGGTCGGCCGGTATGGCTTGGGCATCGTCGGGAGACGTCCGAACGCGGGCAGCGGCACCCGCTCGGCTCGCACCGTGGTGTCACCGCCGGTCTCGGCGGCCGCCGCTTCGTAGTCCTCTGCCGCCCCGGACGGCACCCAGTCCTGCCCGTCCCACACTTCGACACCGCGCGGGGCGTCCGGGTCGACGTGCGCGCCCCGCTGCTCGTCCCCGAGAGGCGCCGGGCGGCGCTCCCCGAAGCGGGGGCGGCGTGCGTCCCGCCGGGCGGCCCAGTCCTCCAACGGCTCCTCATGTTCAGCCATGCCGTGCCTCCCCTACTTTCCCTCTGGTGTGGTGGTGAACTGCGCCCCGTGCGCCGCGGGGTTTGAGTGCGCGGACGGGCCGTGAGGAGGGGCCACGAAGCCGGGTGGAACTCCGCTACCGTGCACCCCCAGTACGACGGGAGGCGGGACGATGACGGGACGCGTGGAGCCGTTCGCGCGGGGCGGCCGGCCGGTGTGCGACGTGTGCCCCTCGAACCAGTTGCCGGGCGGCGGGTTCGACGTCCTCGCACGCCCTTCCCGCGACTGCCCCTTCGACCCGAAGACCGGACACCGGTTCACGGCCGCAGGCGTTCCCGTGTGCGTGCACCCCGACCGGGTCGGCCTCCCCGCCGCCCCATACGCCAGCGATGGCCTGCCTCTGCCCTGGGAGACCCCGCCGCCGGTACAGGCCGACGAGGTCCCCGCGTGGGTGCGTTCCATGCTCGACGCGGCACCACCGGAGGTGTGCGACGACGTGATCCGGCAGGCGACGGAACTCCTGCTCGCCTCAGACCCCGGCATCGACATCACGGCGGTGCTGCGCGCCGCTCTCGGCTAGGCCGCGACCGTGGCGAAGTCGATGCTGTGCTCCCGGCCGGAACGTCCCACGCCGATGCTCTCGTACCGGCCGGCCAGGACGTCACGGCGCCGCTCCACCTCCTCGTGGTCCAGCCAGTAGCGGGCCGGGGGCTCACCCCACGCCGCCCGGTAGCAGTCGTAGGTGTACCCGCCCGAGCGGTAGTCGGTGTGCTCCTGGTCCGTCTGGTGGATGATGCCGACCCCGCACCGGACCGCGATCCGCGCGAACAACTGCGTCTGAGCGAGCATCGCGTGGGTCATCTCGTCCACCGGCACAGCGATGGCGACCTCCGCCACCTTGTCGTCGCCGGTGGCCGCGTACACCGCGGCCTTCAGCGCGAGGGCGCGCAGACCCTCCTCGAACAGCGGTGCGGCGTCCGTCTCCAGCTTCCACAGGCTGACCACCGGAAACCCGGTGAAGCACTGCCAGTCCTCGCCGTACTCCAGCGACGCCGCCTCGAACGCGCCGAACTCGGGGTCGCCCTTGATGCGGTCCACGATCTGCTGCGCGGCGACCGCGACGGTCTCCACGGCAGGCATGCCGGTCTGGGACATGTGCGGCTTCCTCTCCTTGAAGGGATGGTGCCTTGCTGCCTGCCCGACGACCGAGCAAGTGACATCCCGGCCGCCGAGCAGGGGCCTGTGGTTAAGACGGGAGGGGCATGTGGGAGGCATGGACGTAGCCCATGCGCGGGCCGTACTGCTCGTGCCGCCTCTGTGCGGCGACACGTCGGTTGGTCTGCATGGGATCGGCGCAGCGGAAGCACCACAGCATCCTTTTCACGCCCGGCAAAGTCCGCTCATGCTCGACACGGCGGCGGCGCCCCATGAAGCAGGGCCAGCCCAGTGTGCAGGCCGGACAGATGTCGACGTGCGCAGCCCAGTTGTCCCAGGTCAGCACATACGCCAGGCGGGTGGAGTAGCAGGCGCGGCACCCTCGGGGGTCCTCGCCGTCAACGAATACGTAATCCAGTTGCGGCCCGGTCGGCTCCGGCGTGTGGCACCACACGCAGATGCGGCCCCTCAGTGCGTCCGGATGATGCAGGTCGACGCTGAACTCGTAGGTGACGAGACTGTGGAGACGCAGCAGTTCCAGGGGACTCAGGGAGTCGGCGGTCAGCAACGGTGCTCCTGCGGGGTGACGGACGGCTTGGAGATGCGGACCACGGTGGTGCGGCGTAGCTCGCGGATGGCCTGGCGGGCGACGACGAACGGCAGGTCCGGGGAGTCGTAGAGGACCAGGGCGTCGGGGTCGGGGTCGCCGGGCTCGCCGGGCCGGGGGTGGCGGGTGCCGCGTACGCCGATGGGGCCGGCCTCCCGTACGCGGAGTTCCACGTGGCCGTCGCCGAGCACCGGGCACACGGTGGGGGCCAGCTCGGCGCAGGTGGCGCACATCGGCGGGATCGCCGTCCGTACGCCCTCCCAGCGGGTGTCCGGGGCGGCGCCGAGCAGGGGCAGCAGCCACAGCATTCCGTCCGGGCCCCGGTCGGCGGGCTCACGGCAGCCCGCACACAGCAGACCGTCCATGGCCTCGGGCTGCCGGACCGGGTGCAGCTCGGCGGTGTACGCGGGCGGGCCCGTGGGAGCACCCTCGCGTACCTCCCAGAGCACGCCGTCGAGGTCGCGCCAGGTCTCAGTCAGCGCCGGGTCGGCGTAGCGGACGCCGGCCGGGGTCACGATGACCGGCTCGCGCTTCCCGAGTTCACCGGTGCGGGGCAGGACGTAGGGCATCGTCACCACGCCGCACCCCCACCGCTCGTGGGATCGACCTGCTGGAGGAACGCGAGGAACGTGGTGTGCTCCCTCAGCCGGTTCACCCGGTCCTCGTACGTCTCGTCGTCCAGCGGCACGCTGGTCCGGCGGATGGTGAGGATGCCGTCGACGTAGCCCTGCCGGGCGTACTGGCAGGCGCTCTCGAACTCGGGGAAGAAGGAGGCGCCGGCCGCGTCGGTGAACCTACGACCGCTGACACGCCAACCGCGGGCCGTGGCGAGCGTGGCGAGGGTGTGCCCCCAGTAGTCGGTGTCGAGTCCGCCGGCAGCCCGGAGGTAGATGGCCACCCGCACGGGTCGGCTGCCCCCGATCCGGTCCAGGACGTCGGCGTAGCAGGTGCGGCGCACCGATTCGAGACGGCTCTCAGCGGTCGGTACGAGCCGGACCTCGGGGGCGCGCGTCAACCACGGGCGGAACTCCAGCTCCCGAGGGTCGGCCTGGCGGTACCTCATACGGTCGCCTCCGCCCGCTCCAGCAGCACCTGGTGCAGGTGCTCGGGATCGGCGAGCCACTCCGCGGGGCCGCCGGGCCCGAACGGGCGCACCCAGTGGAGATGCGGTCCCTCGGTGCACAGCGGGCTCGGCACACCCACCAGGTGCACGTCGGCGTACGAACCACCCACGCACTCCACCTGGTCGCGCAGGAGGCGGGGCTTGGGCCAGGTCCGGTCGGTGCCCGGCGGGACCAGGAAGTACAGGTAGGGGCGGTAATCGGTCCGGTAGACCATGCCGGTGATGCCCAGCTCGGCCAGCCTGCCGAGGAGGTCCGGCCGGGGGACCGGGAGCGGACGGCCGCCCGCGCGGTCGGGCAGACGCACGCCGAGCGCGCGGTAGGTGACGCGGAGAACGTCGAAGGTCTTCCCGGCCCTGAGCAGGGTCCGCCCACCGTGGCCGGGCTCCCACTCGCGCTCGGCAACGCGCTGGCTGTCGGCCGCCCGGAGCAGCCAGTTCCAGGCGGCTTCGAGGGCTTGGCGCTCCTCGGCCGGCATCGGCGGCCGTACGTGGCGCGCGGTGTGCGGCAGGGGCCCCGTCACTGCACTACCTCCTCGGTCGCGGTCGTCTTACGAGGTAGGTAACCGCTGCCGAGGGGGCGTCAGTAATGCCATCTGGGGCGGAAGTTACGAGCAGTCGCCCTGCCATTTTGACTCCCGCTTTACCTATCGCAGGGCGGTCAAGTCCTAACGTTCTGTCATGACGGGGACGCGGAACGAGGCTCTCACGGCGTGGATGCGCGAGCACGGCGTGAAAGTCGAAGAGCTGGTGAAGCTGGTCAACAAGACACTTCACGACCTCACCGGCCGGTACGGCACCATCCACGACCGCCACGTCTACAAGCTGCTCAGCGGCGAGGTCCGCTGGCCGAACACCGCACTTCGCATCGCCTTACAGGCGGTTACCGGCCGAACTCCCCTAGAGCTAGGGTTCGTTCCTCGGGGAACTAAGACCCCAGGGCTCTCCCTCTCATCTCTTGAGGACGATCCGTTGTTCCGACGCACATTCCTCGCCGCGGCCACTGCCGCCGGCGCCTCGCTCACCGCCCCCTCCGCCAACCAACGCCGCCTGGGTTCCACCGACGTCGACCGGCTGAACGCGAAACTCGCCGCCCTCGTCAGCATGGACAACCGGTACGGAGGCACCCGGCAGCTCCAGCAGCACGCGGCCGCGCTCGCCGAGGAAAGCGCCGACCTACCCAACCAGCACATCGCCTCCAGCCGCATCCGGTCGGAGTGCTACTCCGTCGCGGCCGCGTTCACGGCCAGCGCCATGTGGGCCGCCATCGACGGCCGCCGCCTGGACGAAGCCGAGCCCTACCTCAACCGGGCCGTGACCCTCGCTGGACTGGCGAACAACCACGCCATCCTGTACCGGGTGTGGGGGCACGCGGGCATCATGTACCGGCACCTCGGCCGCCACGCCGACGCCGTCGCCGCAGGCGAAGCCGCCCGCTCCACCCCCATCACTCGCGCCGACCCCCTGTACGCCTCCCTGGCGCTCGCCCGGCTGGCCACCTTCCACGCCGACATGGCAGACGAGCGGGGAGCCGTCCGGGCCATCAAGCTCGCCCAGAGCGCTTACGAACGAGCCGACCGGTCCAAGCACCGTCCCCCGTGGATGGCCTTCTACGACCAGGCCGAACTCGACAGCCTGGCCACCTTCGCCTACCTGCGGCTCGGCCGCTGTGAAGACGCTGAACGGCACGCACACCGCTGCCTCGGGAAACTCCGCCCCGACCTCGAGCGCAACCGGTCCCTGACCTACGCCAACCTCGCCCTGGCCCAGCTCGGGCAGCGCGAAGTCGAGACCGCCGTCGCCTCCGCACGGAAGATCCCAGCCGACATGGCCCGCCACGGCCGCGTGCACGTCCTCCTGAACGACTTCACCCGGCGCCTCACATCCATCGCTCCGACCAGCTCGGACACCACGGCATGGCTGGAACACCGAAGGGAAGCCGCATGAACGGCACGACCTACCGCCGAACGGCAGATGTCGACTCTGTCCGCGATCTCATCCTCGACATCCACATCGAGGTCCGCGGGGAGTTCGGGCTGCTGAACCAGCCCTTCTACCACCCCGAACGGTTCGATGAACGGCTCACCATGTACGCCTCGCGCCCCGGCTGGGAGGCCGTCGTGGCCTACTCGGGCGAGGAGGAACCCATCGGGTACGTCTTCGCCGTTCCTCTCGGCGCCGACACCAAGTGGTGGGACAACGAACGCCACGATCACCCGGCTGACTACGTTCGGGAGGATGGGGAGCGCACCCTCGCGTTGAACGAGATCCTCGTCCGCCGGAAATGGCGTGGCGCGCACGGTCAGGGCGCCGCTCGGGCTCTTCACGAGGAACTCCTGTCTCAGAGGCAGGAGCAGCGCGTAACCCTCCTGGTCAACCCGGAGCTGTCCGGCGGCCGCCTCAAGGCGGTCTACGAGTCCTGGGGGTATCGGAAGATCGGTGAGCAGCAGCCCTTTGACGACTCCCCGGTCTTCGCCACGATGCTGCGCGACCCGCTCGGAGCGTAGGAGTTCCCCGTGAACCCTGAGCCGCAGAAGAGCCGGAAAGTCCAGCTGAACGCAATGGGACTCGAAGTCGAATCATGCTGGTGTGGAAGATGGACCGCCGCAGGAATCAGTTGCTGCGTGCCATGTACCAATAATCGCGTCTATGGTACCAAGCACCCACATCACGAGCTTTGCGATAGAAACCGGGACTTTCAGGTCAAGTTTCCCGTCTCTCACGTCAACCCGCGCCGCTGTTGCCCATCGTGCGGAGCCTCGAACATGACCGAGCGAGGGGCGTGGAATGCCGAAGAGGGCGAGATGCTGCTGCGCTGTCGTGATGTGCGCTGCAGAGGCACTCGACCCTTGCCCGTGAAGCGCGGGTTTTGAAACCGACCCAACGAGCAGCCCGACGTGCCATAGTGGGGGTGTTGGTCCCCCGCGTGCGCGGGGATGATCCGCTCCTCTGTTTCATGGAGTGGTTGACCCCGCCCTCGCGGGGATGTTCCGCTCTCCCGTCTCACCGACGGGTCGCCCCCGCGCTGGCGGGGCAGAGCCCCGACCACACAGGTCGGGGCTCTCGCGGTCTTACCGCTACCTCAACTGAGCGGGTGCTCGTCCAGCCAGTCGGCCAAGTGGTGCGCGGAGCCGAGGACGTCTGGCCGGTTGGAGAAGGTGCCGGCGCCCTTGTCCTCTCCGACCGCGATGCCCTTCTCCATGGTGTTGATCAAGGCGTACGCACCGGTCCAGAAGTCGGGGCCCACCGTCTTGTCGGCGTTCATCGCCTTCCGCAGGGTCCGGGCGGGCTCCATCACCGCGGTCATCTCCGACCAGCACGTCCCCGGGGCCTGTTCCAGGCACCCGCCGTCCGTGTCGAACTTGTCCACGGCGGCCTTGAAGTCTTCGGTGGCGGCCGCCACGCTCACCGTCTTCGGCTTCGCTGCCACCGGCTGCTCTGCCTTCTCCGACGTGCCGCAGCCGCTCGCGGCCGCCACGGTCAGGACCAGCATGCTGGCCTTCATCCCCCACGTGTATCTCCCCATAGCCGGTGATCATCGCACGAACGGCCGACACGGGCCCCTGTCGCGCCGGGAGTTACCCGCGCGGCTTGCCGCCCATGGGCGTGCTGATCAGCCGTGTGCGGTTCACCCGATGCCAGTGGGCGAGCTTCTTCCGCTCCTCCCGCAGTTGAGCTTGCAAGGGGTATGCGGCCGCGACCGCCAGCGGCGCGGTGGGGTGGGGGCCGCTCTGCCACTCTGCGCCGGGGAACTGGGACCGGCTGACGGCGGCGTACCAGCCCCCGGCCGGGTCCTCTCCGTCGGCCTCCGCGAAGAACACCGAGCCGATCTGGCCAGTCTCGTCGATCAGGTTGAAGTGCGCCGCGTGCTCGGTCATCCGGACTTCCAGCACCGTCAGTTCCTCTCGTCAGCGGGCAGGGGGCGAACGCGCCCCCTGCCCTTCACGCAGTGAGTCGGTTAAGTGCTGTGGGCCTAGGACGCCTTCTTGCCGTTGAACAGGCCGCGCAGCGCCCAGGTGGCCACGGCGACGCACAGTGCGCACGCGCCGGCCGCGATGAGCGTCGCCACGATGCTGGCAAAGACGAGCAAGCCGATCCCGGCCCCGGCGAAGCCCACCCCGATGTAGCGCAGCCACGGGTCGGCCTGCTTGATGGTGATGTTCTGCACCGGCGCCTGGCTGTGGGAGTGCCCGCACTGGCAGTGCTGCGCCTGGTACTCCTCCACCGGGTAGTGCGTGGCCATGGGCTGGTAGACGCTCGTGGGGATCACAGGCTCGCGGGACATGCGGGGTTCTCCTCGTCGGTGGCGGGCGCCTCGGGGGCGGGTGAGTGCTGGGCGGCGGTGAGGACGTAGACGATCGCCCGGTCCCGCTTGCCGTCCTCCTCGACCCATCCCTGGGCGGCCCACTGCGCCAGGTAGGGGGCGATGGACGTGTGGTGGTTGCAGATGCCGTGCCGGACCGCCTCGGGTTTGGTCAGGCCCTCGGGTCCGGCCTTCTCCAGGGCCTGCCACAGCGGCAGCCGGTTGTCGGGGATGCGGGAGCCGTCCGGGAACGTCGGCACGGCGCGCAGCGTCGGCCGGCCGCCGCGCGGGCCTCCCCCGCCGGGCGGCCTCGGGGGCTCCGGGTCGGGCTCCGGGTGCGGCCGCGCTTCCTGGACCAGCGTCTCGTCGTACCGGGCGTGCTCGGTGGAGACGGCCACGATGTCGGCGTCGCTCACGTAGTAGCCGCGGCCCTCGCGGGGCGTGGTGTACCGGCGGGACATCACCATGTACTTGCCGGGGAGGTAGAGCCAGTCCAGGCGCCAGCCCTGCCCGTACGCGCCCCGGCCGAACACCATGTTGATGGGCTCGGGCTCGAACATGGGCAGCCCGATGCGGGTGCTGTACTGCTGGCGGGCGTCGGTACCCTTCCCGCCGAACGCCTGCTCGCTGGGCGACTGGGTCGCGGAGATGACGCGCATGCCCATGGCGCGGGCCACCTGGTTGATGGTGACCAGCTCGGCGGCCACGTCCGGGGCCTGGCGCAGCAGCTCGGCCAGCTCGTCGATGACGAGGACCCAGTACGGGCCGTGCTCGGACGTCCACTTCCGGACGGGCTCGCCGTTCGGGCCGCGCAGAGACGCCAGGTACTTCCCTCGGCGGTGCATCTCCGCCTTGAACATGGTGAGAACCTGGCGGGCCGCATCGGCGCCGTCGGCCAGGGCGAGCATGTTCCGCCGCCACGGGCCCAGCTCAAGGGCGCCCGGCTTCATGTCGATACCGAGGATCTCGGCGTCGGCGCAGGCGACCAGGTTCCCGATGATGCAGTTGATGACGGTCGACTTGCCCATGTCGGTGCCGCCCGCGATGAGGACGTGCCCGGCGACCAGGTCGAGGAACGTCTCGGTGCCGTCGGGGTACACCCCGATGGGCAGCGGCTGCTCGATCGAGGGGATAGACGGGCCCGGCCACGGCACCGTCTCGGCGAGCGGGTCGAAAGTCTGCATGAACACCAGCAGCTCGTTGGCCTGGGCGCCCTCGGCCAGGTGCAGCTTGCCCGGCAGGCCGAGGTTGGCTTCGAGCTGTTGCCGCCGGGCCTTGATGGCCTCGGCCGAGGTGTTCTTGCCGGGCGGGAGCGTCACCACGGCGTGCCAGCCGGTGTCGCTGAACCGGAGCCGGGAGACGTCCACGGCGGGGGTTCCGAGGGCGACAAGGGCGCGGCGGAGCGCGGTCTCCTCCTCGGTGTCCCCCATGACGCCGGGCATGCCGACGTTGACGCCCATGCCGTCCGGGAGCGGGCCGGTCTTCGCGGCCTTGATCTGGAGGTTGATGCGGTCGTGCCGGGTCTTGATCAGCCACGGCAGGTACGTGGCGTACGCGGCCAGGGTGACGACACCGGAGGCGATCAGGGAGGGCACGGAGGGGCCGGTGGCCGCGCCGATGGTGGTGTTGATGAGACTGCCGGTGCCCACCATGCCGATGGAGGCGGCGGGGGCGCTTTTGAACTTGAGGCCGCCCGCGGTGAGCGCGCTGGTGGCGGC
This sequence comes from Streptomyces sp. BK022, assembly GCF_004217355.1. Lineage (NCBI taxonomy): Bacteria > Bacillati > Actinomycetota > Actinomycetes > Kitasatosporales > Streptomycetaceae > Streptomyces > Streptomyces sp. BK022. The sequence continues at coordinate 79,960 of NZ_SHKU01000010.1, read as the reverse complement.
GATCCCGAGGCCGTACCCGATGTAGGAGGCGGTGTTCACGCCGGCGAGGTGGTGGAGCCAGCCCAGGCAGGTCATGCCGACCGTGGCGGCGGCCGGAGCGAGTTCGTAGCGCAGGCGCCCGCACAGGCGGCAGATCGCGGCGGCCGCGCGGCGGGTCCGGCCGTGCGGGGAGCTGGTCGCGGATGAGGTGAGGTGATCGGAGTCCGGTATGAACACGTCACCTCACCTCGCCGGAGCGAGAGGGCATCGCGGGTGTTCCTTCGATTCGCGGTGGTGCCGGCGGTTGCTCTCCGCCGACGGGGTCTGGCTGGTGGGCCAGGTGTTCAGTTGTGTTACGGCTTGCGGGTGTTCAGGTCGTTCTCCGGCAGCGTGATCGTCTCGGTCCTGTCGACCCAGGCGTAGGACCATTCCTGCCGGACCGTCATTCTGTCCGCCCATGGGAACAGCCGGTGGGCGAGTGCTTCCACCGACGAGATCAGCGACGCTACGGCGCTCTCCCGCCGGTCGTTGCGGATGTTGGTGCGCAGGCCGCGCGGGATGTGGAACTCGAACGTCAGCCGTAGGACCCGTGGTACATCGTTCGTCATGAACTTCCCCCCTGATTGACCGTCAGCCCTCATTGTGCCGGTCTTTCACGGAGATTGGAAGTTGTCGCCGAGAATGATTGATCTCAGCGACAGCACAGCCTCTCGCTGACGTTGCGGCCTGCGAAGGGGAGGGGGCACGGCCAGAGCGGGCGGTGGAGCGCCTCCGCGAGGATGGCGGCGGCCCGCCAGCGAACGGCCCGCTTCTCGATCGCGGCCACAGCATCAACGCACGGCGGGTAGATCCACGGGTGGAAGACGCGGCACCGGCTCATCGAAACCGAGGCGGTGAACGGCGAAATCTTCAGGTGAGCGAACGGGTACGGGTCAGCCGTGTCCCACTCGGGCGTCTCCGTGAAGGAGGAGTCGGTGACGTAGCCGATCTCCTTCCAGGCGCTGGGGTCTGCGGGGTCAGCATCGACTGGGGCCAGGAACACGCGAGCACCGGCAGGGGACGGACGCATATCTACCGGGTACTGGGTGCAGCCCCCGCACAGGCCGCCGATGACGGGGGCCGCGGGGTGCTGCGCGCATGGCGCCGTGAGTCCGGCGGACCCGGGCGGACTCGCTGCAAGGTGGGCTTTCACTGCTGAGCCTCCATGGCGGCGAGAGCGGCGCGAAGGTGGTCGTGGCTCTGGGCCACACGGCTCTTGGTGGGCGCGAGGGAGCCGTGGGCCAGGTGCTCCTTGCAGTTGGAGCACCGCAGAACGACGGCGAGGTCGGGGTGTGCCTCCACAGCCGTCGGGCCGCACGTCGGGCAGATGAAGCGGACGGCCTGCGTCGACTGCTCCGTCGCTGGTGCCAGTGGATGGCCGTGCGGCGTCGCCCCGATCGTCGTGTCGGCCCAGGTGACCCAGGTGCCGTCGCGGACAGGCGCAGACTGGTGCCACCCGTTCGGATCTGCCTTGCCCCAGTCCGGCACGTTCGCCGCGTCATAGTGCCCGACTGGCAGGGCGCACCGCACGATGCCCTGAAGAGCGTGCACGACGGTTGCGGTGCAGGCGATGCAGGAGACCTCTCCGCTCTCGATCGCGGTCACAGAGTGGTGCCCTTCTGGAAGAACTCCCGGATGGCGGCGGCGTGGTCGCACAAGGCGCAATCCGGCACCGCCCCGTACTGGTGGCCGACGACGCTCTCCGCGTGGACCGCAGAGTGGACGCGTAGGGACTGCCGCAGCAGCTCCATGGCCTTGTTGCCGTGCTTCAGCTCGGCGTCGATCCGGGCCGCGAGCGGCGCGCCGAACGTGTAGGTCATCGGCGGCGGGGTGAAGCGCTGCACGGCCTCCCAGAACGCCTGGGCCGCCTCGTCCGGCCTGTAGCCGTCGCCGAACTCCAGTCGGCCGCCGGGGTGGATCGTGACCAGCGGGCGCCCTCCGACGCCGGGTATGGAGATGCTCGGCGGCGGCGGGTCGATGGCCGCACATCCGATGGCGTCAGCGCTCACCGCCAGGGGCCCGACGACGGCGCTGCCGCTGAGGGTCAGGTGCTCTGTCACGTCTCGTCCTCCCAGCCGGGCACCACCGTGACGGGGATGCCCTCCTGTTCCCACAGCCGGATCACGTTCGGGTTGTCGTCCCAGGCCCGCACCACCTGGTAGCGGTTCCGGGCGGAGCGCAGCAGCTCCCTCTTGATGACGTAGTCGGGCCGGTAGTCACCCCGGCCGCGCATCCACAGGCCATCGGAGGGCACGTCGTGCATGGCCAGCCACATGGACGTCAGCCGCTCCCAGCGGCGGTCCCGGCCGGTCATGATGAGCACGGCCAGGCCCTCGGCGCGGGCCTGGCGGGCGGCGTCGACGACGTCCTGGTGGGGCGGGCAGTTGATGCTGGCCGCGTGGAACGCGGTGAACCCGCCCGGCCCCTTGGTCAGGTGGCGGATGTCGGACACGTCGCAGAGGGTGCCGTCGACGTCGAAGATGACGGCCGGCGCGAGCGCGGTTGCGGTCGTCACTGGCTCGCCCTCCACGCGTTGTAGACGCTGACGCACCGCACGGCCTTCTCCGTGCACGGCTGGCACGACCGGTTGTGCCGGTGCCCGGAGCCGCATATCGCCGCGGCGAGGGCGTCGACGGCCCCGGTGGAGGTGATCCGCAGCCAGGTCGACGACTTCTTCAGGTGGTCGTCGCAGGCGCGGGTCTTACCGGGCCAGGAGTTCTCGCCGCAGGCGATCAGGGCGAGACGCTGCTCCAGCTCGGCGCTGGTCGACGGGGGTGCGACGGTGGCGGTGCTCATCGGTTGCAGTCCTTCGGGGCATGGGACTTGAAGTGGGCGATGACCGTGAGGTCGGTGCCGGTCTGCTCGTAGGCGGTCATCAGCTGGCAGGCGGTGCACCGGTAGGCGAGGAACCTGCGCAGCGGGTTGGTGGCCGAGAGCGGGTTGCCCTGGCGGCCGCTGGTCATCTCGCCGTGCTCGGTGTCGCCGCACCACTCGCACGCCGGGTCGTAGCGGCTGAGGACCGGGGTGGGCTTCCACGCCGACCAGGTGATGCGGCGGCCGGCGTGTTCGGCCGGCAGCGGCGCCTCGGCGTAGGTCTGCGGGGCGGGAACCGCCCACAGGTGTCGGCCGGCCCGGTCGGGCTCCGGCTGCGGCAGTTCCTCGAGGACCCCGGCGGGGACCCGGGCGGGCTTCACCGGTTCGGGTTCGCCGCGCAGCGCGCGCAGGCAGGCCGGGCAGATGGCGCGTTCGGTGACCGGGCCGGTCCACGGCCGGACGCCGGGCGCCTGGTCGACGTCCGGCTGGCACTCCAGCGCCACGGTGAACATCGGCACCCGCGGGGCCACGGTCCCGGCGGCACCGATGTGGAGATCGGGGCGTCCGGCGGCGCGTACGACCAGGCGGCTGTCCCACTCGGGGACGGCCGCGGTCTCCACCGCGAGGGCACTCACAGCTCGCTCCCCGGCCACGCCGGGCGTAGCCAGTCGGGCACGACGACGAGGAAGACGTGCCGCATGCAGTCGGAGCCGACCATCAGCCGCTCCGACACGGTGGGAAGCCACCGTCGAGACAGGCGGCCCTCCCCGCACGCCGGGCAAGGAATCGACCAGCGGACCTCGACCGGCCGGCCCACGGCGGGCGCCGGGTAGAGGGGGAACCCGGCCTGCATGGTGAGCCCCTCGGCCGCATTGCCCTGGAGCAGGATGTGGACGAGCTGCTCGTCGTACAGGGAGGCATAGCAGTCGGCCGGCATGGCGGCCGCGACCGCGCTCATCGGGCACGCCCGACGAGGAGCGGAACCAGCGTGACGGCCTGCTGCCGCTCCCGGTACGCCGCGCGGCGCTGAGTGCACACCGCACGCCGGGACCGGCACAGCGTCCCGGCCGGGGCGCGGCAGGTGTCGCACGGCACCGAGTAGGCGCCGTGCCGGAACCGGGCGAGCGTCTCGTGCGCAGCGTCGTGCGCGGCGTCCGCGGCCGGGGAGGGGATCACGACGGACAGGGCGGCCATCAGGCGGTTCCCTCCGCCGGACGCGGGGGGTTGACCACGATGAAGCCGTGACACCGCAGGTCAATGACGAGCTGCTGCTGCGATATGTAGTAGTCGGTGTCGGTCTCCCGGCGATGGCACTCGGGGCATTCGACCTGGTTCTGCGGGCCCTCAACTACGGGACGGTGGCTGAGGTGGTCGACGCCGTCGAGAAGGTCGCGGAGGTCGGGGTAGTTGACCAGTCCGGACGTCGTCGCGCTGATTTCGTCGATGGGGAAGTAGGTCTTGTCCTGCTGCGGCAGGCGCATGAGGCAGAACTCGTGCGCAGGGGAGCCGTCTTGGAGGGGCGGCCCTTCAAGAAGACGAACAGCCGACCCGAGGACGACCTTGCGAGGCGGGAGGGGGGTGGGGGTGGTCATCACACGTCCTTCCGGGCCGAGACGACGGCGATGTGGGGACGGGCGTCCTCGGGGACCTGGTTGCCCAGCTTGTACGGCCAGAGGTGCTGGTCGTTGGCGTCGCCGCTGCGGACGTAGATGGCGGTGCCCCGGCCGCGCTCGGTCGAGTCGCCCCAGGCGATGGGCAGCGTGAGCGTCTTGACCGGCCCCTGGCCGGTCGGCCCGTGGAACGGCATGATCGCGCCCTTGAAGGGGCCGTTGCGGAACTGGACCAGGTACTGCTGGTGCTGACCGTCGATCTTCTGCATGGCGAGTCGCTTCTGCAGGGCCGCCCAGTTGAAGACCTCCACGCCGGTGGGGGTCGGGTCGAGTCCGAGGACTTCCCGGAACGCGGCGATGGTGGCGAGGAGTTCGCTGTACGCGGCCACGGGGAAGTCGTCGCGCCAGCGGTCGCGCAGCAGCGAGCAGGCCGCCTTGTCGGCGATCTCCAGCAGGTGGCTGTCCACCACGTCGGGGTCCATGTAGGTACCGGAACGGGTGAACGCCGCGGCGGCCACCTTGAGCATCTGCTCGCGGGGGTCGACGTGCGGGACGGGCGTGCCGTTGGCCTCGTAGACCTGGAGGGACGACAGCTTGACGGGCGGGGTGGTGCTCACGGAGGGGCATCTCCTTGTGCAGTGCGGGAAGGGCCGCGAAGGCCCTCACCCTTCAGTACGACAGAACGCCTGTACCTGTTACGTTTTCCGCGTTTGGGCAGGTCAGGCAGGTGTGATGAGTTCGGTGATGACCAGGGTCATGCGGGCGTAGCCGGTGCTGACCGGGGCGCCCATCGCGGGGAAGGGGCCGAGGAGGTGCTCGTGGTCGTCGTCCGGGAGGAGGTGGCGCTCGCGCGGCTGGTGAGGGTTCGGGGTCACCAGTCCGTCGACGTACGCCTTCGCGGTCGGCGCCCAGTTCCCAGGGTCGCGGGACCGCCGGATGGATCGGGGGTGCAGGACGTAGAAGATCGCCGCGCGCTCCAGCCGGGGCAGGCGGTGCACGCGTGCCATCTGCACGGCGTCGGTGCGGAGTTGCTGCCGGATGGCGTGCTCGGGCCGCCAGTGCAGCCGCTGGTTGCTGTCGAGCATCTTCTCCGCGTACGGCATGAGGATGCTCCAGGTGCGCCCGACTCCGGACAGGCCCGCGAGGAGGGGCTCCAGTGCGGGCGGCTCGGGCACGGAGGGCGGGCCGGGGTCGGCGGCGGGCTTCTTGGTGGCCGGCTTCTTCTTCGGCGCGGCCGCCGGGGCGCCCTTCCCGGCCTGACGGCTGGCAAGCAGGGCTTTGTACTGGGCTGCGGTCATCCGGGCAACCATCGGGGTCAGCCCTCCAGGGCGGCGGTACCGGTGTCGGTCAGCCGCCAACGGTCGCCGCGGTGACCGTCTTGCGTCGCGCTGTACGTCTGCTCCTTGCTCACCCAGCCCTTGGCCTCCAGCTTGAGCATGGCGGCGTCGACCTTCCGGCCGAGGTGTCCCCAGGCGCCCTTGCTGCGCTGGCTGGTGTCCCGGATGGTGGCGGGGCGGCGCGCGACGTGGAAGGTGAACACGGCTCCGTCGCGGACCAGTTGCAGGAGTCGCCGCTCGGCGGCCGTGGGCGGGGCGGGTGCGTCCAGCGCGCGGACCTGCTCCATGTAGGTGAGGCAGCGCCGGCAGTTCGCAGGGTCGTCGACGGGGTCGCTCAGGTGCAGCGGGTCTGCGCGGCCGGGCGTCTCGCACAGCCCTCGGCCGGGCAGGTGGCGGCGTGAGCGGCCGGACACCAGCTCGGCGTTGGGCACGGCGTGCCGCAGCGCCCCACCGACTCCGGTGTGCCGGGTGTTGGCCCGCACGGTGATCTCCACCCCGGCGGCGGCTACGAGGGCGTCCCACTGTCGGCGCTCACGGTCGCGGCGCTCGGCCTCCTGCTGCTGCCGCTTCCGATCGCGGGCGGCGGTCTCCTCGCGGGCCTGGACGACGGGGGCGGGCAGGGGCGGGTCGATGCCGAGTTCGTCGGCGTGCACCAGGTGCCAACCGTCGGTGCTGGAGACGTAGTGAATGCCGGGGAAGCTGTAGCCGAGGACAGCGGTGCACCAGTCTCCCCCGCGCCGGGAGGCGACCTCCTCGAACCGGCGAAGGTCGTCGGGTCCGAGGAAGCCCCGGCTCCGGGACTCGGCGTCGACTCGGATCTGCTGGTACAGGCCGTAGGCGGGTTCGGGCTCCGGATTTTGGCGCAGGGGGATGCCGAGGCTTCGCCTCATGGGGTGTTCCTTCGATTCGGGGTGGGCTGCGGCGGTTGCTCTACGCCGCGAAGGGGTGCCACAGGGGGCGTTTTACGGTCGCGCGGTGTTGGTGCCGCGCGAGGGGGCTGAGCGCAAAATCGTTCTCAGCGAAGAATCGAACTGTTCGACTAGTGCCAGTGGCGGATCACCAGCACGGCCACGAGCCACGCGGGGGAGAAGATCCCCAGCAGGTTGACGAAGTCCATGACCTTGCCGTCGCCTCCGCGCAGCGCTGCCATCGTGGTGTTCCTCTCGGGGCGTGATGGGGGTGAGGGTCAGATCGTACGGGGCAGGATCGCGTCGATCGACGTATCCCAGGCGCGCCCGAACCAGCGAGCGGCGGCACCGAGTTGGCCGGGCAGGAACTGCGCGAGGAGAACGCCGGCGGCGACCGTGAGGGTGAGCGCGAGGTGTGCGAGGACCCAGAGCGCGGCGGCGGCGCCGAGGCCGGCCGCGAAGGCGAGCGCGTGGAGAACGGGCGGAACGATCGCGGGGTGGGCGAGGGCCAGGAGGCCGAGGGCGTAGGCGACGGTCTTGACCGGCTTCGGCATGGCGGGTGTTCCTTCGGTTCGGGGTGAGGTGAGGCGGTTGCTCTCCGCCTCGGGGAACACCATACGAGGTTACTGGCGAGTAGCCGACAACAAATTCAATTGTTGTCGGTAAAGTTGGCGGCACGTCAGAACCACCACACGAGGGCGGGGTACGCAGGGCCGTGAAGCGATGGGAAGACATGGACGACTGGGAGGTCCTGGCCCAGAGGGTGAGATGGGCCGGGTACGAGGCGCGCAACGTCGAGGACTTGGTGCGCTTTGCCGGCGCGCAGAAGGCCGGCGCCCGCGTCATGGAGGGCGTCGAGAAGAAGCTGGCCGATCACAACATCGGCCACCTGCCGACCAAGCTCCCGACCGACAGCACGCGCCGCGTCCTGCTCTACAGCAAGGAACACAACGGGGTCGGCTACCTCCTGAGCCTGGTCCACGAACTTGCCCTCCAGGAACCGGCGGACGAGCGGAATGCGACGGTGCACCTCCTGGACTTTGCCCTCAGGGAAGTCAACTCGTTGAAGCTGAACGCCGACGCTAGAGGGGTGAACCGGCCGTGGGCGCCACAGGCATGAACGCTGAGCAGTGGAACAAGCTGTACCCGATCGGGACCCCCGTCATCGCCTACCCCGGCTGCCGGCCCGAGGACCACCCGAACGATGAACGGCTCGTCACGAAGACACGCAGCCGCGCCGAAGTCCTCGGGGGCCACACCGATGTGGTCTGGGTCGAGGGGCACGGCGCGTGCATCGCCCTCACCCACGTGGACGTCGTTTCTGGAGATGATCGTGGCTGAGGCCCAGACGCTCGCGGAGCGGACCCGCAAAAGCGTGCTCGCGGCCTTTGGGCTCGTCGAGGACGACCCGCTGGGCCAGGCTCTCGACTCCCTCTACCTCGCCGCGCGCGCCGACCGCGAGGCGGGCGAAGCTCGCGTTCTCGGTGACTTGCAGGCCGTTGAACACGAGGTGACGGAGTCCCTACTGCCGCCTGCGCTACGCGCTCCTGGCATCCACTTCGCGTACTGCCGGGAGGCGTGACTCATGGACCCGAACACCATGTACAGCGTGGACCTGAGCGGGCCGCCCGTCGCGCTCGACATGCAGGCGTGGATGGACGACCGGGACAGCGTGCCGCGGGTCGTGTTCGCCGCCACCCATCGGGTGGAGACGTTCGGCACAGACGGCGGCCGCGGCCCCGACCCGTACCTTGAGGGCCTGCGCACCGGCGGCTGGGCGCTGCTCGACGACTTCGCAGGCTGGGCCGACCCGGCGCCTGGCTGGTCCGCCGTCCTCGACGTCGCCACCGACGAGCTGACCATGTCCAACTCCGCCGGTGAGGCGTTCTACAGCGGCACGCTGAACAGCTCCCCCAGGTGGCGGAAGGAAGCCCGCAAGCTCGGGATGTTCATCGCGCTCGCCGGGGACTTCGCCGACCCGGTCGGCTGCTCCGACGCTGCGCTCCGAAGCCAGCTCTACGCGATGCTCTGCCCTATTACCATCAACCGCCCCGGTAGGAACCCGTGAACCATCCGATGCACGACCCGGCAGGTCCGCACCCCATCCCCGCTGACGCGATCACCGCAGGACAGATCCCCTCCGGCGCCATCCAGACAGGCAACGTCCTCGAGGACATCCGTAACCGGGAGCCGTACGCCGTCGAGGCCGTCATCCTCCACGCGCTCGCGGAGTTCAGCATGGGCGGCCCGCCGATGGGCAAGGAGGAGGCCCGCCGCTGGCTGAGCCTCTACCTGCACCAGGTCGCCGAAGGCCGCTCCCCCGTAGACCCCGGGGTGCAGACGAGCACGGGGGGACTGAAGTGACCGAAACCGAGAAGACCGCCCGCACCCCGCACCCCCTCTACACCGTGGAGTCCGCCCTCGCCTGGTACACCTTCATCGCCGACCGGCTCGCCGACGACCTGCGCACGGGCTACCCAACGGCCGACAGCGGGTCTGCCGTCGGGGATTACCAGGAGGACCTGAAGACTGCGCAGTGCGCGCACCAGAGGTTCACCGACGCATGGCAGCGCCGGGACCGGTACGAGGCCAAAGACGCGTGGTGGGAGCTGAAGAACATCGCCGGCCAGTGGAGCAGCCACACCGACTTCCCCGAGCCGGTCTCCGACGGCACCATGCCGTGCCCCATCCCGTCGGACGACACCGGGCACCCCTGCACCAAGAAGATCCCTCGAGGTTGGACGGCATCGGAGGGGCACGGCGGCGGGCACTTCTGGCAGTCACCGAAGGTCGCCGAGCTGGAGAAGGCGGGCGTCCACTATGACGCTGGCCAACTGCTGTCCGGCCAGCCGGCGAAGTACCACCTGCCGAAGGACTGCACCCCCGACTGCTGGAAGTGGAGAGACCGGTGACGGTGGAACGACGCGCGAGCGACCTGCCGATGGTGCTGCCTGGGCTGGAGCTTTCGGCGGACGAGGATCTGGTCTTCCGCTATGAGCAGGCGCCGGACCTGCCCGGCCCCGTAAAGGCCGTAGGCATCAAGGACGGGCCGGTAACCGAGGCATGGTGCCCCCAGTGCCAGGAGACCACCACGGCGATGGCCCAGGACAACATCGTCGCCTACGCCCCCATCCTCGACGGACCGCGGAGCCTGTGGCCCGGTCATCAGATCGCCGGGCGCCTCCTCACCCTCACGCCCTGCGGCCACGCCTTCCGGGTCATGGAGGGGCAGTCCATCCTCCAAGTTCAGTGGGCGGAAGCGTGACCCCGGACGATGAGGAGATCGTCACCGCCGAGATCGTCGACGACGGCGGCGCCCTGGCGGTCATCGAGGAACCGGCGCCGCGGCCGCTCGTCGACGCGCACACCGTGCTGTTCCCCGGCGAGGAGATCCCGACCACCGACACGCCGGGTGTGACGTACAGCGAGCGGGATCTGCACGTCAGCGAGGAGACCGCCGAGGCGATCAAGAAGGCGCGGGAGGAGGAGTCGCCGCCGCGGCGTACGGCCATGCGCCTGTTCGAGGCGTGGTGCGCGCAGGAGGGGCGAGTGGCGAAGCCGTGCACCACGGCGACGTACACCGAGTACGGCCGCCACCTGATGCGCAAGCAGCTCAAGGTCACCACGATCAACAACTACATGTCGCTGATCATGACGTCGATGCCGCCGGGGAAGCGGCCCGACAAGAGCATCTTCAAGTCCCTGATGGTGCAGTACCGGAAGAAGAACAAGCGGGCGCTGCGCCGCAAGGAAGCCTTCCCGATCACGCTGGCGTACCTCATGCCGATGCTGGCCAAGGCCGACGCGGCCGACCGGCCGATCGCCTGGCGGGACTCGGCGATGATGGCCTTCGGGTACCAGTTCCTCGGGCGAAGCGTTGAGGACGTCGACTTCGACATTGAAGACCTCACCATCCTGGACGACCGGGTGATCGTCTGGCTGGCCGAGGACAAGACGCACGACGACGAGCAGACGATCGTGCTGCACGACCGGACGGACCTGCGGCTGGTGTTCCGGCTGCGCCGCTGGCTCGGCTACCTCCAGCAGCAGGGCATCACCAGCGGCCCGCTGTTCCGGGAGGTCAAGCGGAGCGGCAAGGTCGCCTCGTCGGAGACCCGCGCCAAGACGGCCACCAAGCGCGGTGACTACCTGCGCCCGCAGACCGTCAACGAGCGTGTGAAGTTGTGGTTCAAGGCCGCCGGACTGGTGACGGACGGGCGGCCCGTGTCCTCCCACAGCCTGCGTGCCGGCGGGGCCACCGACCTCGGTATGAACAACGCCACCGAGGAGGAGCTGGAGGACGCCGGCCGCTGGCGGCGGGGCTCTCGCATGCCCCGGATCTACGTGCGCGCGGCCAAGGACGCCAACCGGAACCGGTTCGCCAAGGTCCCGATCTACGACCCGGACGCCCAGGAACCCTCGGCGTAGGCAGACTCGCGCAAGGCCCGCACGGCAACGTGCGGGCCTTGTCGGCGTCAGGCGTCCAGGACGGCTACCGGGTTGTCTCCGAGGTAGCCGAGTCGGGCGTCGACGGTGGCCTCGGCCTCGCGGAGACGGCCGGTGTGCGGCTGCTCGGAGATCCGGCCGTGCTTCGTACGGCACGGTTCCCCGTCGCCCGCCTGGCACGTCGGGGTCTCGCACTTCGTGCGCAGCACCTGCTTGTCGACCTCGGCGTCCCGCTCGCGGCGGCGCCGCGCACTGGCGGCCTTGGACTCCCAGCCCAGCCCGACGCCCTTCATCGCCTCCGGGAAGGTGGTGGTCTCCTCGCCCTTCTTGACTAGGCGGGCCCCCTCCCGGGCGAGCAGGTCGAGCTGATTCTCGGTGGGAATGATCGCAGGGCCACCGAAGTCCTCGCGGTCGCTGTCCCGCGCGGCCGCGCCCCATCCCTCGCCGCGGTGGGGGAAGTGCTTGGCGAGCGGGATGCCGCCGTCCACGATCCGGGCGAGGCGAGCCATGCGCTCGGCCTGCCCACGGTGGCTTCCGGCATGGCCGCGCAGGCTCTCGATGAGCGAGTCCAGTTCGACCGGCGTCTCCGGGGTTTCCAGGGCACGGGCCAGTTGGCGGAGGCGCAGGTCGATCGCCGCCAGCTCCACGGCGGCCTCGGTGACCGTGATCCGCTTGCCTGCCCGCAGGTCGCTGGTGTCCGCCTCGGCGGGGGTCTCGTACAGCTCGTCGCTCATGGTCAGTTCCCTTCGGGCAGGTCGTGGGTCAGAACTTCCAGGCCCGGCGGCGCGGTGGTGGCGAACGGGACGGGAGGCTCCGTTTCGAGGTGGAAGGTGCGGCCCCAGGCGGGGCCGGCCAAGCTGACGTAGCCAGGGCCGGGAGGGGCGGGGGACAGGGTCACCCGATGCAGCCACGCCTCCTTGTATCGGGGCAGCCGCGCGGGCATGCAGGGGTCCCACAGCAGCAGGTCGTAGCCGCGCTCCGAGGTGGGCGGGAGGACCGGCAGTTTCTCGTCGGCCAGGCGGAGGATGTACCTCTCGCCGCCGTGGGCGTCGGCGTCGGCGACGACGAGGGCGAGTCCGTGCACGGACAGGTCGAGGTATTCGTCGGACGGCTGACCGGCGGCGGTGTACGGCGTGATCCGGGCTGCCGCGAACTGGAAGAACGGCGTCATGAGGGGGTCTCCGGTCCATCGAGGTCCAGGGCGGTGTTGCCGGTGTCGAGAGCGAAGTACCAGCGGTCACCGGGATAGTCGCGTGCTCGGGTGACCGTGAAGTTGGCGCGCAGGACGTCCATCACGACCTTCGCGGTGTTCTCGTCGGCGCGAAGCCGCACCTCGGCGATGCCGGGCAGCGTCTCCCGGTCCTCCTGGCGGTCGTCACGGTCGCGGCGCGGGCGCCGGGTTCCGGCGGCCATCAGGCGAACGCCACACGCGCGACGACAGCCAGCAGCCTGCCCGCGTTGGCCTCGGCCTTCAGCGCACCGGGGGTCTCGGGTTCGGGGACCGGGCCGACGACCAGGACGTGCTGGACGCGGTCGAGCAGGTCCCACCAGGCCGCGGGGAGGCTCACGGACTCGGCCGCCCGCCACAGCTCGACGGCGTCGTCGCCGTCCGGCCCGACATGAACGAGGCCCTGCAAGGACCGGTCGGCGATCCGGGCGCGCACCCGCCACAACGGGTCCATGTGCGGCATCCCGTGCAGGCCCCAGTGCTCCCAGTCGGTGCGGGCCTCCAGGTCTTCGATTCCCGCGTCCTCGGTTTCCGGGTACAGCAGGAGCATCGGCATCGGATGACCGTCCGGCCCGGTCGTCTTCATCGGCATCACGCCGTAGTTCGGGGCCAAGTGGTAGGCGTCGACGTCACCCAGGTCAAGGTCATCGAGCGTCACCACGTTGATCCCCGCCTTGCGGAACGCGTCCATGGGGTCGGCGGGGCGCTGGCGCGGTGGTGCCTGCGTGAGGCGGTCGGCGAGGCCGATGCCGGGGCGGCTTGTCCCCGACATGGCCCAGAGGTCGAGCGTCGCATCGAGCAGATCGGCGGCCGCCGTCTCCTCCAGTTCCTGCACCGCCCGAAGTGCCGTCTCTGCGCCGGCCGTGAACGCCTTGCCGTGCGCCTGGTCGATCCATTCTCGGGCGGCTCCCCCGGTAAGTGGGGTGGGCGTGCGGACGGCGTCCGGCTGGGTGAGGAACATGGTGCCGGCGAGTCCGGCGAGGGTGGCCCGGTGCGCGACGACCTGCTTCCCGATCGACTTCTGGCATGGCATGCAGGCGGCCCAGCACGCGGCGACGAGCCGAGTGGCCAATGCGTCGTCAGCTTCCCAACCGGGCACGTAGGGCATCATGCCCGCCAGCAGGCCGGTGTCCGGCTCGGGATGGTTGTGCAGGGTGTTGGCGGCCGCCGACGCGTGGGCCGCTCCGGTACGGCGCGAACGCTGCTTCGCGCGCTGCTTCTTGCCGTGCTTCTTGACCACGAGTCTCTCCTCGGTGGCGCGCAGCGGTTACCCATGACCCGTTGCACGCGGAGAACTCGGTGGACCTGCGCGGGCATACGGAGGTACGTCGTCGAAGACGAGGTGATGGTGCTCCGCACTGATGCGCTGGGACCGTCTGTCCTGGCACCTTCGCCTCAGATCGCTCCCAGTCATGGGCTGAGGCTGGCTTGGGCCTGTGCGTGGCCGTGCAGTTGGCACCATACCGAAAGCGGCCGACATCAGGTAGCGCCTCGCGCCTCTGCGCCCCCTCGCGCGCGGGCGCGCCGTCGGGGTTCGACTAGGAGTGCGCCGCCACCACGTCGGCGAACTCACGGCACTGTCGGTCGGTGAGCGTGAAGGCGACGACCACTCCGAAGCCCCCGTCCAGGCTTGGCTTCGCGGGCACGCCGAGGGCGAGCAGGCGGCGGGCCTCGTCCGGCGCGCAGCGCAGGGTGACCATGCCGTCGGGGCGCATGCCCCAGTACGCGCCTGGGCGGAACCCCAGTCGGCGCTCCAGGGCGAGCAGCAGCCGCTCACTGCCGGCCTGCGGGCCGTCCTCCACCACGATGCCCTCCACCACGGCGTCCAGGTGGGCCTCGAAGGCGCGGACGGCCTCCGGGTCAGGCGGAACGGGTCGTGCTAGGGGGGCCTGCTCGGAGCAGGGGATGCCGTTCGTCCATCGCAGGCGACTGTCACAGTCGGCGACCCGCACCTCGGTACGGGCTTCCTCGGTCAGGGCGGCCGTCATGCGTTCCCCGGTGCGGGCGTGCAGGAGGTCGTGACTCCCCCGGCCGGACACCCACAGGGAGAGCACGCACCCGTCCGCCGTCACGTCCAGGCCCGTAAGGCGCAGGTTGGCCATCAGGCGGTGCAGGGCCGGGTCCGTCGCGCGGTTGTCGGCGGCGCGGGACTTCACCGTGCGCCACGTGGTCCGGAACAGCTCGGCCAACTCGCAGCAGATGCCCTCGACGGTGTCTTCGCTGCGCCGGTCGTCCGGATGCCAGTGCCAGCGGACGGTCTCCGCGGTGAGCCGAGGAATGTAGGGCATGGCAGTCAGGCTATCCCGCACGGAGGGAGGTGATGATGGGGGCGGCCTCACGGTTGAGGTGGTCCGCAACCAGGGCGAGGGCGCGGCGGGCCTCCTCGTAGAAGGTGGGGCCCTCAAGGGCGGTCGGGGTGACCAGGGCCCAGTCTCGGCCGGGGATGCGCACGAGAGTCGTGGTGAGGATGGCCTTGGTCACGCTGCCATCGGTCTCGGGCTCTGCGAGGCTGCGGAAGTTCTCGTCAACGCCGTTCTGGAACCGGGCCGTCTCCCAGTCCCTCCACTCGTACGGGATGCGCGGGCCGGTGAGGTGGTGCTGCTGGAGCGGTAGCTCGATCTCCGCGTACAGGGCTCCGTCCCAATCGTCGCGGCGCAGGGCGATGCTGAACAGGTCTGGCCGGAACCGGACGTAGCCGGGGCTCAGGATGGGCCCGGTGGCGATCGCCCAGGCGTCGATCGCAAACCGCACGGGGTCCATCTCGTCGTCCCACTGGGACGCTGCGAACCGCTTCTGGTTCTTCTTCAGGTAGGTCTCGTATCGGGAGCCGCCACGGAAGTCGGCGTACTCGCGGTCGTACTCGTCGTCGACGGCCACCAGGCGGTCGACGTTCCAGGCCAGTGCCACGGACGGAAGCCTTTCAGGGGTCAGGCGGAGAAGGTGCCGCCGGGCGCGGTCGGACCTGGCAGGTGGATGGCGGCGAGCGCCGCGTCCACTTCGGCCAGGGCAGCCCGCAGGATCATCATGGAGCCGGTGAACGCCAGCGCAGCCCATCCGGCGGTCCGTGCGCTGGCCGGGGTGGCGGTGAAGGCGCGGGAGACCCAGCGGGCGCCGGCGTCGTCCTCGTCGACGTATTCGGAGGACTCCAGTGCTGCGATGGCGGCGGGCAGTTCGTCGGTACCGAGCGGCCTGAAGTCGTCCACGTCCTTGGCCATCTGGACCACTGCCGCGCACGCCTCTTCCACGCCCATCCGCGCCTCGGCCAGGCGGCCGTATCCGGCGCCCAGCACCTGGTCGATGCGGTCCCTGTTCATCGGCCCTCGCTGTCGGCTTCGGTGAGCGGGCCGTAGTGGTAAGCGAGCTGCTGCCAGGTCTGGTCTTCGCCGGCGCGGGCCTCGTAGTCGCCGGGCCGGAAGCCCACCATGCGCCACATGCCGCGGTTTGGGCCGCTCTTGAGCCGCTTCCACCGGTCGAGGTCGCCGTCGAGGACCTCGGCGGGGCCGGTGTCGCCCGGGTCGTTCTGGTCGGCGAGCGACCAGTGCCTGCGGCCGGGGTGTGTTTTCGTCCGCTCCTCGTAGGCGGCGACCTGCGCCATGGCGTCGCGCCCCCTGGCGGGCGCCTCACGTACGCGTTCGAGGTCGTAGGCGTCGGCGAGGGAGGTCAGTTCTGCCATGGTGGGAGCCTACGGGCCCCACAGGACTCAGCGGGCGTAGTCGTGCTGAATCCGGTCTCGGGTGACGACAGTAGTGACGGCCTGGTCGAGGGCGGCGAGGAACGGATCGCGGGCCGCGTCCAGCACGGCGGCCCGCACGAACTCCTCGACCGGCTGCCCGGCGACGGCCGCCGCCCGCTCCACCTCGACGCGTTCAGCGGCCGTGAGGGACGCGAAGAGCGGTGCGGGACAGGCGATATCCATGCGGGGACCGTACCAGCGTCCTGGGGGCGCTCAGGCGCCTTCCAGGCGCGCCTAGTCGGGTGCGGCCAGGGCGCGCCGCAACGTCTCCCACCTGGTGGGGATCAGGTCTTCCTCGGGAACGCCGGCGGCGTCCTGCTTTCTCTGGATCTGGTCGGCGACCTTCTTGTAGAACCGGCTGATGCCGCGCCGGTTGATGGGGACGCCGTAGTCGGCGGCGGGCGGCACGGCCAGCCAGAGCTGATCGGGGACACCGCCGCGCAGTCGGGTGATCAGCTCGGTGCGCAGCTTCAGCCACTCGCCCATCAGAGCGCTGTCTGCCTCGTCGAGGGTGGCCGTGTCGGCTTCCGGTCTCTCCCCGCGGTTACCGCCCTGGGGCATCCGGATCACGGTCACCGTGTAGAGCCCGCTGGCGTCCGCGACGCAGTCGGTCGTCCCCATCACCTCCAGTTCCCCGATGCGGGGCTTGAGGCGTCGCATGACCGCCCACATGGCGCGGCCCCGGACCAGGGACTCCGAGGAGAACGACTCCACCCACTCCTCGCCGCCCTCGACGAGATGCCGTTCGGCCAGCTCGTCCAGGTGGCTGGTGATGAGGTCGGCGAAGTCCGGACGGGTCCGGCTGAGCTTCTGCGGGAGGGCCGGGGGGATCGTGAAGGGGACCTTGGCCTCGCGGGCGATCAGGTCCAGGCAGAAGATCCGGATGCGTTCGGAGGCGTCGCTGCTGGTGGGGTCGGTGGAGACGGTGGGCATGGTCCGCAGGAAGCCGCTGCGGCTGTAGGCCAGGTAGGCGCCGACGGCGTCCTCGGCGAGGAGAGCGGCCAGGGATTCCCCGGCGGTCTCGGACAGGCCGAGCGGGAGCGCGGTGGTGAGTTCGGCGGCCACCCATTCGATCTGCTGCAGCCGGGCGGCGGACAGGAAGCGCGGCGAGGCCCGGTGCAGCCGTCGGAGCCGGCCGACAACCTGCTCCAGCTCGACGACAGCGGTCGCGGGCGGGGGCACGACGGTGAGCGTGGCCGCCGTGTCGGGGCGGCCGCTGCCGGCGTTGAGGCGGTGGGCGGGCGAACTCATGACACAAGAGTGTGCCTTGTCCGGTCGGCCCGGGTGGAGGTGCGGCCAGGATGGGCTCGTTCTCGCCCGTGCCCGGTCAGCCGTCGATCACGGCCTGGAGGTCGCGGCGGGCATCCTGCACCCGCTCCTGGTGGAACGCGGCCGAGCCGTCCTTCAACCGAGCGTTGCACGACTCGCCGGGTGCTGCGCCGCACCGGCGGCAGACGCGGGCCTTGACGAGCGCAGGCGGAACCGCGCGGGTGTTCGCCGACCTGGTTGGGGAGCCAGGATTCCCGTTGCTGCTCTTGCGCCGGTTGTTCTCCTTGGCGGCCTCGGACTGGGCGGCCCGCGAGGCGCGCTCGGCCTCGGTCGGGGGGCGACGGCGTGCGGCCAGCTTCTCCTCCCGGACCTGGGCCCCCTTCTGCACGGCGGCCTTCACCTGATCGGGGGTGGCGTCGCTCTGCCCGTTGACCGCCCGGTACAGCTCAACCCGGGCGCGGTGCCCCTGCCGCATCGTGCACGGCTCCCCCACCGGCCGGCCGCAGCCGGTGCACTCCACGGTGAGGAGCTGCTTCATCGTGGGCATCAGACGCGGCTTCGGCTTCTTCCCGGCCGGCGGCTTCTTCCGCCGCTGCGCGGGCGGGGTGCTGCGCACGGCCCTCTGCGGGGCCTCGACGTCCGTGGTGCCGTCGGCGCGGGTGATGGTGACCGGCCCGGCCGGTGGGGTGCTGTAGGACCGCAGGTTCGGGGTGGCGCTGTAGTGCTGCCCGGTGCGGCCTCCGCTGCCGTGACGGCGTGTACGACGTGACACAGGTGCCCTCCGAAAGTCGTGCGAGGCCCTCGGGCACGGGCCGGGGAGAGGACCAGCCGGTGCCCAGGGTGGCGTGATCGTAGCGCGGCGGCCGCCGTCAGTTGAGCAGACCGCGACGGCGACGGCGGTTGATCGGATCGGGCTCGTACAGGGCGAGGAGCGCGGCCTCCGCACGGTCGGGGGACTTCATGCCGCGGGCCTTCATCGTCTTCTTCGACTCGATGATGCTGTACCCGGCGGTGTTCGACCCGAGCTTGGGCGTGGAGAGCTGGATGCCGGCCTGCCGGTCGACGCGGAGCCGGAGCCGTCCGGTGCCGGTGGACGGGTCCGGCTGCAGCAGCGCCCTGGTGGCGAGCCACATCTCGTCCCGTTTCCGGTACGGGCGCATCACGGCGCCGGGGTCGTCCTGGCTGGGGCTCTCGGACACCATGACGCCCACGATCTGGGCCTGGTGGGTGCCGTTGTCGGCCCAGACCTCCAGCATGCTGGTCGCGCCGTGGCCGATGCCGTTCTTGTCGACCTTCACGCGGACGGGGTGCGGGGACTTCAGGGCATCCGCCAGGCGCTGCGCGGCGCGGATCTCCTCGAGCACCTTCTCCGCGACCTTCACCTGGTTGTCGTTGGCGGTGCCGGAGCTGGCGTGACGCATCTCCACGGCGTCGCCGACCACCCGGTAGATGGTGAACTCATCGCCGCCGTCGGCGGCGACGTCGACGCCCAACCGGACCCAGGCCCCTTCCTTCACGGTGTGCTTGGCGGTCTCGCCTTCGAGGCCGAGGTCGCATATCCGGTGCCAGCCGGGTCCGGTCGGGTCGTCGTTGTTCTGCGCGTCCTCGACCCAGGTGACGGGGATCGCCAGGCCGCCGCCGCCCTTCGGGAACTTGGCGTGCACCTTGGCGATGACGTACGGGTGGTCCTCGCCGTACTCGCGCAGGGTGCGGTCCACCCAGTCCTGGTCGGGGAGGTGGATGGCGAGGGAGTGCCGGGGTACGCCGTCGGGGCAGTCGTTGCAGAACGGGACGCGTTCGCGGGTGATCGCCGGGGAGTCGAACGTGGCGATGGGGATGGTGACGGTGGACGGTTCCTCGGGGTCGTCGCCTTCCTCGCACAGGGTCTCGAACCAGGACCGCGGGTCGTCCATCGCGGGGTTGCCGATCGCCAGCATCCGCGCGTCACCGGTGAGGAGGTTGTTCGTGCCTGCGCCGATCATGCGCGCGATGCCGCCGGCCTCGTCGACGACGATCAGCAGCTTCGGGGTCCCATGTATGCCCTGCATTGCGGCTTCGTCGTTGTCCGGCGCGGTGAAGCCGTACGCCACGAGAACGTCGTTGCCCCACTGGTCGGGCATCTTCCACTGCGTCGTGTCGCAGTAGCCCGGCAACCCGGCTCGGGCGACCGTCTTGCGGATGTGGGGCCAGAGCTGGTTACGGACCTGCCGGAACCGGGTCGCGGTGGTGACGATGACCATGGTGCCGGGGGCGTTGACGGACCCGGCCCAGGCGACGAGCCTGCCCGCGATCCACGTTTTTCCGACGCCGAATCCGGCGGGGACGGCCACCCGCTTGTGGAACGGGACCGCGTCGACGATCTCCCGCTGCTTGCCCCAGATGCTTTCGCCGAGGACGTCCTCGATGAACCCGGACGGGGTGTCCGCCCACAGCCCGTACATGGAGCCGGTGGCCCGCTCGACCTCCCGCATGACGTACGCCCGCTCACGGCCGCCCATGTCGTGCTTGAAGGCGTGCCGGCGGGCCTTGGCGGGGGCGCGGAGCAGGACGTCGGCGACGTTCGCGGCGTCCTTGGAGGTGACGCCGGGCTGGCGGGCTTTGCGCAGCGCCTCGCTGGAGGGCGTCACGCGCCGCCGGGCGGGGGACTGCGGTAGGGACATGGCCCGGAAGGTGCAGTCCGTGGGGGGTTTGTGTCGCGGCCTGGCCTGGGGTCCATGCCCAGACCCGTGGCCAGGCCGCGTGTTCCGGCGGGACCGCAGACGACTCGCTCCCCCTGTGCAGGGAGGCGGTCCGGGCCGGAAGCCTGGGCCTCTCGGGGCGATGGCTGCGCGCCGTCACGGTGTGGGGAGGGAGGCGGTGCTTGCGCCTGTCACCCCGAGAGGCGGCCGGTGTTGGGGAACCGGCCTCACCCTGTAGTACGACAGGGCGGCAGGTTCTGTTACACCGTGCCCGCAGACACCGTCGAGAGCCGCTTCAAGGAATCGCCGACCCATGCGGCCCAGCGCTGCCGCTCCCGGTCACGCCGCATCTCCTCCCGGAACGCTCGTTCGAGGCCGGCCTCGGTGATCCACGGCGTGCCGAAGTCGATGATCGGCGGCGGGGCCGGGGCGTCGCCGGTGAGGACGCCCGGGTCGATACGGGCGACGATCAGCTCCAGCTCTGCTGGCCGCGCCCTCCGGGCGGGCTTCTCCAGCTTCTCCTCCTCGTCGGCGCTCAGCGTCACACCCCAGCGGCGGACGTCGAGCGGGACCAGGCGGACCCGCCGCTCGGCGGGCGGCGCGGGCGGACCCTCGGTCGGCGGGTTCAGCATCCGCAGGACGGCCTCCAGCAGGCAGGAGGGGCAGTTGCACGCGTTGACGGGCGAGGGGGTGCTCTCCGGGCCTTCCGCCTGGTCGGCTCCGGCGCTCTCCAGCACTCCGCGGATGTCCGGCACCGCCTCCGGCTCGACCCGCTCCTGCTGCTGCTCCTGCTCGGCGTTGCGCAGCGCGGTCCAGAACTTGTCCACGTCCTTCTGCACGTTGGCCTGGATCTCGGCCGGGAGCTGGTACCAGTGCGGGAGCTGGCCGCCCTGATCGGCGACGTCGGCCCGATGGATGTCGTAGAAGTGGCGGGCGAGGTTCTGCGGAGGCGTGGTGTTCATCGTCATGTCTGGTGGAACGTCACCCGCCCGGATTTTGCGACACCTCTCCCCTGCTGCTGCTTGTGGTGCGCCGCTTCGGCGCCGGAGCGCGGAGACGAAGCGAGACGAGATGCCCGCCGATGCCTGAGCGAAGCGAAGGCATCGGAACTACTTCATTGTGTTACTTGATCTTGTTACTAAAGGCGCCTGATCCTCCGGGACCCGGCTTTCCGGTGGCAGGTTTCACCGGCGCCGGATTATCAGGCGCCGGTACCGGGGCCTGATAATCCGTCCCCGGTCCGACCTGGGGCAACACGAGAACCGGCCCCGACTATGCGTCGGGGCCGGCGAGTTGGAGGCGGGTAAGCCGTCAGGACTTCCGGGCCTTGCGGGCGAACTTGAGGTGTTCGCTCATCAACTTGTTCGTCTGCCCGGTGTGAGCCGCGACCTGGTGCACCGCCCAGTCGTGCTTCTCCACCAGCTCGAGAGCCGTCCTCCGGAAGACGGGCAGGGCGGCCTTGCGGCGGGCCTTGGCCTCCTCGATGACGAGGGACGCCTCCAGGAGCTGCTTCCCCGGGGACTTCTTGATGTGGCGGACGTTCATCTGCTTGGCGAGCGCGTTCATGTCCGCGTCGCTCATGTACGCCGGGAGCGTCTTCCTCGCCGCGGAGCCGTACACGGCGTACCCCAGCAGCCTGCGCAGCCCGTTCTTGTTGACGCCGGCGATCTGGCTGAGCTGCGCGCCCTCGATCAGATCGTGCAGGTAGAGACTGGCGAGCAGCTCGTTACGGGTGTCGGCGTAGGTGGCGATCTCGATGTCGGCCTGCTGGATGATCTCTGCAGCCAGCTGGACGCGGTCGTCCAGGCGCTCGACCCGGTCCAGGGCCTGGACGACGTCCCTCTCGGCCTTCTCGCGCAGAGCGTCGTAGTCCGGAGCTTCGATGTTCAGCCTGTTGGCGATGCGGGGCATGGCGGGGCTCCGTGAGCGGAGACGTGGCGCGGTGTTGCGCCCAGCACCGACTGGGGTAACCCCATGTCGGCACCACGCCCGGAATGGTACACCACCCAGGTTGATGGTGCTCAGGTGCGAAGCTGCCGAACCTCGACCGGCCGGCTCCGCAGCACTGCGAACGCCCGCCCGAACAGGACCACCGTGTGTCCCCGCCAGTCCTCGGTCCGCGTCAGCCGCAGGTCGGACGGCTTGTCCGCCACCGTGATCTGCCCGACCCCGATGGTCGTCCCGGGCATCCGCCCGGACCACAGCATCCACGAACCCACCCGCAGCGACCTCGGCCCCGCCACCACGAGCCGACGCAGCCGACGCCGGACCCGGAGCGCCCTTCGGGGCCCCTTCCGCTGCGCCCGCCGCTCGGCCTGCTCCGCCCGGAACACCTTCCACTCGGCTCGCGGGAGCAGCGTGCACGCCATGAGCACGACGCGGCCGAACCCGATGGACAGGCCGTTCGCCGGCGCGCCCGCGTCGGGCCCGTGCCGGGTGAAGCCGATCGAGAAGAACGGCTCGCAGTTGCTTCGAGGAACCGCCAGGAACACGCCCACGGTGAACCGGCCGACGTCCACGAAGTGCGGCCGCCGTACGGACAGCAGCATGTCCAAGACGAAGAACACCGCGGCGGCGCCCGGGTTCCCGCTCGCCCAGAGCGCTGCGGACATGAGCACCCGCACGACGAGCCCGCCCAGGCCGTACGACACCTTGTCGAGGGCCTGGCACTCTCGCTTGCGGAACCGGACGTTGCCGGGCAGCCACTGGTAGCCGAACCGGTCAGCGCCCTCCGACCACGAATGATGCATCGCCGAATCCGCCCTCGGTGACGCCTTGTGCTCCCCCACATGCCGGGCGGCCCGCTGGCACTGCAAGTCGCCGGCCAGAACCTTCTCCGCCCGCGCCGGGCACTGCTTCCGCAACATCACTTCCACCCCCGAGAGAACAGGGCTTCGATCAGCCCGTCGAGCACCGCGTCGAACATGTCCGAGATCCATCTGCGCCTGCGCCTGCGCCGGGTCACCGCGCGGCCGCCACGGTCGTCGAGCGCACCCCGTCCGGGGTGAGCCGGTAGAAGCAGCCGTCCGGGTAGCGCACCTCGACCTCGCCGGGGAGCTGCGGCCGCCGAACCTTCCAGCCGGCCGCGTACGACTCGCGCGGGTGGTCCTCGAACCAGCCGTTGCACGTGGTGCACACGGTCAGGAGGTTGTGGGCCTGGTTGATCCACGCCTCGCGGGCGCCGCCCATACCCCGGTTCACGCGGTGGTGGATCGTCAGGTCATGCCGGGCCCCGCAGCGCACGCATGTGCCATCGTCCCGGTCGTAGACGATGACCTTCACCACGTCGGTGGGGCCGGTCTTTCGTTGCGCCACAGCGCCGTTCTCCTTGCCTGCCCCGGCGC
Source organism: Streptomyces sp. BK022 (assembly GCF_004217355.1). Lineage (NCBI taxonomy): Bacteria > Bacillati > Actinomycetota > Actinomycetes > Kitasatosporales > Streptomycetaceae > Streptomyces > Streptomyces sp. BK022. Next base: position 56,575 of record NZ_SHKU01000010.1, on the reverse strand, counting down.
GCCGGGCCGCAGGGAGCGCGGCCCAGGAGTCCGCTTCCGGGGCGAGGCGAGGAGAGTGCGCGGCGGCCGCCGCTTACGTCGCGTCGCCGCCGACCGTCCTCTTCCACCCACCGCTGGTCTCCCCGCACACCGTGCAGGGCCCTTGCCCGTGCGCGTACAGAGCGGCCCGCTGCCGCGGTGTACGCCACGTCAGCCAGATGTGGAGGCAGGGGATACGGAGAGCGACACCACACCAGGAGCGCGGTCGCCCCTGGCAGTAGGACTCGTGGATGCGCCCGGTGTCCTCTCGCACGATGTTCCAGAGCCGCTTCCACGTTCCCGGGGCGCGAGCCCCCCGCCGGCCGAACTCCGCGTGAGGCGCAAGGGAGATCAGCATGAAGCCGACCTCGTAGGGCAGCGCGAGCAACTCCCATTCCCGCACGGTGATGCCGTCGCCGTCGAACGGCGGCGCCTTCAACACCCGCACCCTCGCGCGGCCGACCTTGTACAGCCGGTTACACCAAGGGAGGACGCGTATCGGCGGCTGCTGCTCATCCACAGCGGTTCTCCGTCCCGCCCCCGCACGCCGGGCCTGCCACGCGGAGGACCCTGATGAACGGCGAGGACGCGAGACCCTGTGCGTCCTAGACGTCTTACGTCGCGCCCAGAGTCAGCGACAGCGATCGGCGACCTCACGGGGGAGCACACGGCCAGGCGGCTCGCTTAGAAAGTCGGCAAGGTCGGCGGCCGCGCCCCGGTCGATGACCGCCCTCGGCAGGCCGTAGGGCACGACGTCCAGGGGGGCGTCGGCAGGGAACTCGGGCAGGCCGGTGGCGAAGAACCCGACGTGCCCCCTGTGCCCGCCCCGCACGCGGGCGAGGAGCAGCTCGGCGGCGGCGCCGTCCCACGGCCCGACGGTGTCCATCAGGATGCTGCGGTACGAGAAGTGCATCCGGCTCGCCGGGCTGTCGCTGTGGGTGCGCTGAACGATGGGCTTGGTGTCGCGGACACGGCCGAGGCGCAGACCCTCGTCCTCGTCGCCGGTGGCGTGCTCCACGAAGTCGGCCACGAAGTCCGCCAGGGCCTTCATGTCGGCGATGGTGCCGGCGTACAGCGGGGCGGCGACACCGCGGGGCCGGGGGCTTTCCGCGATGACGGCGCCCAGGTTCCGCGCCCAGACGGAGATTCCGCTGCCGTAGGTGTGAGTGAAGACGAACGCGCCGCCGTCCCACTCGGGGGCGACCAGGGCGTGCTGCTGTTCGGGCATCAGGGGGACTCCTCAGCGGTGGCGGGCGGGGCGCGAGGCGCGCGTGACCAGCCCGGCCGGAACGGGCTGCATCCCCGCAACTGCGGGTCCACGAGGGGGAGTCCGGCGAGGTCTCCGGGAGCCAGGCTACCGAGGGCGGCAAGGGCACAACCCCGGAACCGGCGGACCCGCCGTACGTCCCGCGCGGCGCTGCGCGCAGAAATTCGCGGCGGATCTTTCACCTGGTACGAACTACGTAGGCGCCCGCGGCCGGGGATGAAATCCGTCTAGTAGGACCTGGTAGGGGAGAGCGGGGAAAAGTGCCAGGCATCAGCTTCAGAAAGTGGTAGCCCCTGGCGCACCGGGTGAGGACGTGTTGCCGGTGGTCGTCGCGCCGGTGTTCCCGGCAGCAGCTTTTCCCGCAGGATTCCTACGCGGAAACGGCCGCAGACCTGTAAAACGCCCCTTCGGCCCCGCACCCCAAGACGGGGTAGACACCCCTCCCCACCAGCGGCGTTGAGCTAGACAGCGACCTTCGGCGGACGTGCGATCGTGATTTCGGACGCACCACGGCGTCCCAACCGAAGGGGGAAAAATGAGCACCATCATCGCGGCCTTAATCACCACGGTGGGAATGGTCGCTGCGGCGCTTATCGCCAGGGGGCGCGGCGGCTCCGAGGAATGATGCGCGGCGAGGTGAGGTGACGTGTTCCAGAGCGCTCTGGCACGTCACCTCACCTCGCGCAGCCTAGGCCGCGCAGCGCAGCTCGGCGAGGGCGCGCTCGAGGGCGTCGAGCATGGCCACGATGTCGTCGACCTTCACGTACGCGATGTCGAGGTCGACGGTGCCGTCCGCCTTCACGTCGAACTCGTACTCCGCGTAGGTCTGCTCGTCCTCGTAGTGGTAGCGGCCGGGCTCGGCGGCCGCGAGCCCGCCGGGGCCCTCGTCGAACCAGTCGGCCCCCCAGGTCTCGGTCATGGCCTTGCCGATCGCGGCCTTGGGGACGTTCTCGAAGGCCATGGTGGCGCGCCCGTGGCCGTCCAGGCACACCTTCCCCGTACCCTCGCCGTCGACGTCCCAGCGCAGTGTCGGGCCGAAGCACTGGCATCGCGGGTCGGAGGTGTTCAGCGCCGGGAACGCCGCGGTGAACGCGTCCTGTGCGGCACTCTCATGGTCGGCCCAGGCCATGCGCCAGTCGTGAAGCGCTCGTATGACGTGCGGCTGCACGCAGCTCCCTTCCGCCGGCGGCGCGCGGCCGCCGTGGTGGCAGCCTCGGGAGCGCGCCACGGGCAAAGCGGATGCACCCTGCACGAACCGGAGTGCTTGCGTCCGATAGGCCCTGGGGCGTAGCACCCGTGACCTGCTACAACACGGCCATGCTTGAGACCCTGCTGCGCCGTCTCGTTCGGCGTTGCGATACCCACGACACTGCCGACCCGCGCCGGATCTGGTCCCTGGAATGGGAACTGGGCATCCCGGCCCCGGCGCTCCCCCCGGCTGGTATCGGTGGTCTGCCAGCCCCGGACCGGCGGCTCATCGACTGCGGGCACCGGTGGTGCTCCAGCCGCCGATGACCGTCCGCGCTTCCGGAACGCACTGCGCCCCGGCCGGGGAGTCGTCCGGCCGGGGCGCAGTGGTGTGCGAGGGGGGGCTACGTGCCGCTTCCTCCGTCCGCGCCGCCGGTCTGGCCGCCGAAGATCGTGCCGTCCGTGCTCCCGGACGTCGGGCCGGTTCCGCCGGTCGAACCGGCTGACACGCCGTCGGAGCACTCGGGGTCGAACATGTTGCAGCTGCCGCTGGGCTGCGGGGTCGGCTCCGGGCTGGGCGCTGTCGGCGTCGTGGCGCCCGGCGACGGGTGGGCGGTCGCGGTGGGCTTCGGCTGGGGCTGCGCCTCGACCTGGTCGCGCAGGCTGATCCCGACCCCGATACCGATCAAGGTCAGAACGAGGTTGAGGGAGATCAGTCCGGCCAACAGGGCGTGGAGGGAAATGCAGTGGTTCAGCCGGGCGAGCAGCTCGCCGGACTGGCAGGAGGACGCGCAGGGTGCCTCGTTGGACTTCAAGAGGGAGGTGTCGGCCACGGAGGTTCCTTCAGTGCGGGAGCAAGGTCGAGCGGACCATGACGGGCTCGGCCGGCTTGTGTCCCGGATGGGCTCGACGAAGCCCGCCGCTCGGACAGTGAAGGGCGCTGGCTCGTCTCGCGGGCCGGGCCTGGTCACCGCTTGGAGAGGGAGACCCGGGGCGGCGCGGCCGCGGGCTTCGGCATGGTGGGCGGCTTCACCAGCGACGGCGCCTTCGGCTTCGGAGCGGCGGGCCGGGCGGGCTTCTTCACGCCGCTTCCCGTCCGGCTGGTACTGCCGTGACTGGAGCTGCCGGAGTAGTGCCCGGTGTCACCGGAGTAGTGGCTGGAGCCGTACAGGGTGCACGGCCGCAGTCCCGCCGGGACGTAGTCGCCCGTCGAGGTGTGCGTGGCCCGGCAGACGGGGGTGCCGTCGTGGTCGTCGGTGCCGGCCTGGCTGGTGCAGGCGGTCACCATCACGGCGAAGAACACAACCAGGGCGAGCATGACGACCGTGAGCGGGCCGGGGCCGCGGCGGGGGCTGTGGGAGAGCGACTGGGACACGGAGCGGGCCTTCCGGGCGGGATGACGGCCGCCTCTCGGCCGTGCTGATCAGGGGAACGCCAGCCCGGCCCGACCTGTTACACCCCGGCCCCGCAACTGATCACATCTCAACTCATCACGTCCCAAGCGGAGATGTGATCCAGACGTAAGGCGCTCCGGGGACTCACGGTGTGCGGTCCCCCGGAGGCGCAGCACGGCGCCGCCGACCGCCACGTGGAGACCCGCTGTGCCCCGCCCCCGTACCGCCCGCCATGAGAGCCACCCGAGACTGCACCTGGTTCCGGTCAAGCAGAAGGACGCCAAGGCGTTCGTCGCCGAGTGGCACCGCCACCACAAGCCGCCGGCCGGGGCGGTGTTCTGCGTCGGCGCCGCTGACGACACGGCGATGCTGCGCGCGGTCGCCATGGTCGGCCGGCCGGTGGCCCGGATGCTCGACGACGGGCAGACCCTGGAGGTCACCCGGACGGCCACGGACGGCGCCTTCAACGCGAACTCTCTGCTGTACGGGGCGGCCTGGCGGGCAGCGCAAGCTCTCGGCTACACCCGGCTGATCACCTACACGCAGGACGGGGAGAGCGGGGCGAGCCTGCGCGGAGCCGGATGGCGGGTCGTGGCGCAGATCCCCCCGAGGAGGGGCTGGGACTGCCCCAGCCGTCCACGGCAGTCCCACGGCGTCGACCAGGTCGGTCGACTGCGCTGGGAGGCTCCCGCCGACCGCGTCACGAAGGGCCGCCCCCTACCCTCGGAGGGGTGAGCAGCACCGAGCCGGTCCCCGAACCCGAGCCGTCCCGCCCCTGGCGCCCGGACGACGGCCCGGCACCGGAGGTGTGGGCGTGGCCGGCCGGGGACCGGCCCGCGCTCGGCGTGTGGTCGGCGGGCCGCTGGCGGTACGCCCCGGTGCTCGCCAAGCAGGAGTGGCCGGACGGCACGATCCGCTACCAGGTCGAGGTGGACCTCCTCGGAGACACCACGATCACGGTCCGGCTGTACCAGTGGCCGCAGCCGGGACTGCGCATGGCGCACGGCAGCCGCAGCGCGAAGCCCACCAGGGCGTTCGAGCGGGACCAGGCGGGGAGCATGCCCCGCCGGGAGCGGTAGGTCAGGCGTCCTCGGGGGACGGGGCGTGCTTGAGGGCCTGGCGGGCGTCGACCAGCGCGGCATCCCGTACCCCGGCGCGCCAGCACTCCCTCCACCACTCGTGGCCGCGTACGGCTTCTGCAGCGTCCCGCAGCTCGGCGCGCAGCCCGTCGTACTCGGCGGCCTGCTCGGCCGTCCAGCCGGGCGTAGCGGGCCGTCCTGGGTGTTTCCTGGCCCGCTCGTCGACGGCGGGCCACCCGGGGTGCGGCTCGCGGGACCACGGGAGCGTGCTCTGTAGTGCGTGGAGCCGGGCGAACAGGTCGTCCACCTTCCGCTGAGCCTTGCGCAGGTCGGAAGGGAACGCGTGCGGGTCGAACGGGGCGCCGTCGGCGTCCGCATCGGGGGCGGTGGTCACGCCTTCGAGCCTAGTTCGGGCTGCTGACGGGCTGCACCGGCTCCGCCCGCGGCCGCGTCCTGGAGATGGTCCGGGCGGCACCCGGCTGAGATGCGCGCTACGGCCTCATCGACCGGGTCCGGCGCCCGTACGACCACGGGCGGGTTCAGGGCGTCCACGAGGGCCTCGGCGAGGCAGCGCCGGATGTGCCGCTCGTAGCCTTCGCGCCAGGCCAGGTCGTCGGAGATGGTCCGCCACTCATGGAGCGGGAGGGACTGCTCGTAGCTGATCACCCGGCCGTTCACGGCCAGGGAGGCGCTCACCTGCACGCAGGCGAGCGACTCGGAGAAGGCTCGCAGTCCGGGGTCCTCGCTGAAGGCGGCAGCCACTTCATGGCCGGCCGGGATGACATCGCTCATGCTCGGGGGAACGTGGGCGCGCCGCGCACTGTTACGCCTGCACGTGCCGGTGGCGGGCCGGGTCGGCGGAGCCCGTACTGCGCCCCCTCGTGCTCAAGCCCAGATCGGACCGGCGGCAATAACAGTCCTTCGCTCTACGAACGCCGGTTTAGATGGCGCGCGCGAGTCCAGGCCACGTTGAGCGTCAACCCAGGACAGTGGCATCCCCTGCCGGGTCGCCCAGCTTCGCATCGCCATTGGGCACTCGCCGGCAGCGCTGAAGGCGGCATAGTGCGCGGCGGCCACATTCTCGCGGGGTACATGCTCGATGCGTACGGGTCGCAGCCTGCTGGCAGACATCGCTGACGCGGCCACTCGCTGCACCACTTCGTTTCCATGCCGATACACCCAGGATGGCATCTGCCCCTCGCGGAGAAACCGCCCTTCGCGTACCGCTTCGGTCGAATCGCTGCGTACGGTCAGCGGGCTGCGTTCGCCAACCGCCGTGAGGAGGGCCAGGCACACAGCGAGGAATTCATATCCGTTCGAGTCAATATGTCCGGCGGGCGCGAGGTCGATCGTCGTCGCCGTGCCGTTGACGGCTATGCCCGCGCGGGCATGGTGCGGGCCGCGGTAGGAGGCATCAGAGGTGGCGAGAACGGGCGGGCCGGGAGCGGCGGCCGGTTCTGGGTGCCACTCATCGTGCGGGACGAACCTGATCAGGAGATTCGACTTGGCGGTCTGGACGACGTCGATGCCGAAGGGCCCGGGGAACCTGTTCCGGACGGTGTCCTCCAGAGACTTGACCGTTCGGTCGTTCTCCTTGTCGTTCATCCAGCGAAAGTGTCTGGACTTTGGCGGATACCATCCGTCGAGGTGCACAGTGAACCGTTCCCTCTGCACCAGGTGGCGGGTGACGGTGTCCGCGAGGAGAGCCAGCGCGGTAGGACCGATGCCGTGCATGTACCGCACCTGGATGGAGGCGCTGGCGTAGAGGTATGCCATGGTTCCCGTTTCCTGTCCGGGGTCATCTTACGTGGCGGCCGGTATGGCTGATCGGCGTAGCCCGTGCTGCGCCCCTTCACCGGGCGGGGGACCCTGGCCGGGTGGCTGGTACGTTGCGGGTCGTGGTGTACCCGCCGTCCCCTTCAGGCGGGCGGCGGGTACGGGTCGACGGGGAGATCCTCGGGACGGCCTACCGCATCGAGGACCTGGTCGAGTTCCTTCGCCGTGCGGGCCTGGAGCTGGAGCCCGAGGAGGTGGCCCGCTCGCCGTTGATCGACTGGCGCGGGGTGGGCCCGGACCGGTGGACGTGATCCGCGCCGGCCTCGGGAGCCTGGTAGGGGGTGTCCGCCCCGGGGAGAGCCGCTGTCAGCCATCGAAGCGCCCGCGCCGCACCCCGCAGGCCGGGGCGCGGCGGGGCGCCGGGGCGGGGTTAGGTGGCGAGGTCGTAGTCGTCGGTGAGCGCGTCGTCGTCCTGGCGGAGCATGTCGTCCATGGCGTAGAGCTGGGTGAGGTAGTCGCGCGCCAGGGTCTTGCCGAGGCGGACGCCGAGGGCGGCGCCGAGGACGAGGGCGGCCATGAGCGGGGAGACGACGTCGGCGGCCTGCTGGAAGGCGCTGGAGCGGCTCCCCTGCCACGGGTAGGTGCGGCGGAACCCGACGAGGAGTCCGGCCTCGTGCATGGTGAGGCGCAGTCCGTCGCTGACGCGCTTCCAGGTGCGGGCCTTGCCGGTGAGGCAGTTGGACGGCTTGTCGGCGGAGAACTCGTTGCCGCCCTTGGCGCGGCCGGTCTTCGGGTCGACGGGCCGGACGCCACGGGTGTTGATCCGCTCGCCCTCCTCCCAGCCGAGGGCGTCGGCCATGGAGGTGGGGAGGGTCTCCGGGTCGGGGGTGGGTAGCGAGACGTAGCGGCGGGTGGCGAGGAAGAACACGCGCTCGCGGCGGGAGGCGAGACCGAACTGGGAGGCCTCCAGGACGCCCCAGGTGGCGGCGGCCCACTCGCCTTCGCCCTGCCCGCCGCACAGTTCCAGGCGGAGGTCGTTGAGGATCTGCTCGGGCAGGCGGGCCGACTGCTCCATGGCGACGAACTCCAGCGGCGCGCCCGACGCCTGAAGGCCGAACGCCCAGAACAGGACTTCCGCCATGAGGCCGATACGGGCGTCGGTGAGCGGGGCGAGCTGGGCGCGCAGGTCGTTCCAGGAGAGGCCGGAGCGGGGGGCGTAGCCGTCGTGGTAGCCCAGCTCGTCGCACACGGCGCAGCCCGTGCACCAGTCGTCCAGCTCGCTGCCGGGGAGGAACCCGCCCGCCTCGGAGCACTGGGCGAGGACGCGGCACAGGGTGAGGATGTTCGCCGCCTCCTGCCCGGTGTGCTTCCCGGCCGGGGAGAACGAGGGGCAGGGCGGGGAGACGATCAGGCCGCGCGTGTGGCGCAGCGCGTAGTGCTCGGGGTCGAGGGTGGTGATGTCGGCGCAGATCCGACGGTGCCCGGCGGCGCGGGCGGTGGCGCAGGCGTCCTTGGAGATGTCGATGCCGACCGCGTCGACGTTGACGCCGAGGACGGCGGCGATGCCTTCGGACCAGCCGCCGGGGCCGGCGAACAGCTCGACCACGCGGATGGGGTCGCCGGGGAGAGGGTCGAGGAGCCAGCGGCCGGGGAACGGGGCGGCGGCTTCGTCGAGGACGGTGAGGACTTCCGCCGGGATGGGCAGACCGGCCTTGCGGGTGAGCGTGGCGACATGGACGGCGGTCTGGACCTTGGCCGGGAGAGTCCTCATCGGGCGGGTGTTCCTTCGTTTCGCGGTGGTGCTGGTGGTTGCTCTCCACCAACACCGCGATAGTACACCATTCGGAATGAGGCTGGTCAGCGATGCGCTGATTGCTTGAGCGCGGTTTCGGCCGTGAGCTGGGAGCCGAGCGTCGCCACGGCGGGAGTCGCCGAGAGACCGGCCCCCCTCCCCGGTGCGACCTGGGGCAACACGAGAGCCGGCCCCGACCAGGCGCCGGGGCCGACAGGTTGAGGACGGGGAAGCCGTCAGGAGGCCCACAGCTTGCGGGCGAGTGCGCCGTACTCGTTCGCCATCTTGTTCGTCAGGCCGGCGTGGTCAGCCAGTGGCGGCGCCCAACGCGACTGCCCGTCCCCCAGCCCCAGCGCCGCCTCCCAGTACCGCACGGCATCCGGCTTCACCGGGTTCCTGCACTCGAAGAAGGCCGTCTTGCCGTTCACGTATACCGGGGTCAGCAGGCCGAGCACCTGCCACAGCATCGAGCGGAACCCGTCCCGCTCGGCGGCCTCGGCGTCGAAGTGCTCGCGCAGCTTCATCCCGTCGGCCACCGTCAGGGAGGGCTGCGCGATCATCCACCGGGCCGAGCCACGCCGCGCATCCAGACGTTCCTGCTCCACGCCCGCCGGGGCGGACACATGCCGGTACCTGCCCTGGTTCCTGACGGCCTCCGCCTCGGTCAGCCTCTTCTCCAGCTCGGCCGCGCGCTGCTCCGCCTCGCGTATCGCCGTGTCCGCGGCCTCCCTGTGCTCAGCCAGCCGCCGGTTCGTACGCGTCAGGGACTTGCGGGCCTTCGTCCCGAGCCGGACCTCCTCGCGGACGTACGCGGCCAGGAGCTTCGCCTCCTCGGCGGTGAGGCGGCCGGCCTCCAGCCGGGGCAGCAGCAGGTCGAGCGCGGCGTGCCGGTGGACGCGGTCGTGCTGGGTGGGCTTCTTGCGGGAGTGACGGGACATGCGGACGGCTCCTCGGCGGGCAAACGTGTGGCGGCCGCTCCCCGACCGCACCTGGTGCAGTGGGGAACGGCCGCCTGACCGAACCTGTTACACCCCACGCTTCGGGCGGGTCCGCCCGAAGCGTGGGTGCCGCGAACCTACTTGCGGGGCGAGACCTGCGGCTGGCCGGCCACGCCGGACACCAGCGGCACGCCACCCTCACCGGTCGGGATGTACACCACGCTGTTGTTCTTGCCCGACTTGGCGATCTCCTCCAGGGCCCGCGCGTACTCCATCTGCACGTACAGCGGGGTCAGGGTCTTGGCCACCTCGTCCTGGGCGTGGCGCAGGCCGACGGCCTCCTCGTACCGGATCTGCGCCTTCTGCTTCGTGACCTGGATGCGCTGGTTCTGGTTCCGGATCTCGATCTCGGTCACGGTGACCTTGTTCCGGGCGTGGACCAGGGCTATCTGCGCCTCGTTCTTCGCGTCGGACATGCTCTGGTAGCGGCCGAACGCCTTCGAGCCAGCGATGACGCCCATGATGATGCCGACCCCGATGACGAGGGCGAGGGTTCCGGCGAGGACGAGGGCGATCGGGCTACGGGAGTCATGACGGTTAGACATCGGTACGGGTCTCACTTCCGGCGAGGACGGCGGCGATCAGGTGATCGTGAAGGGGAACGCCGGTTCGGCCCGACCTGTTACACCCCGCGCCCCGGCCAGCTCGGCACAGGGCGCGGGGCGCTGGTCATGAAAGGGCAAAGGCGTAAGCCTCCGCCTCCAGCTCGGCCCGCGCCTCCTCGATCTCCTCCGCCAGGTCGACCCCGGCGCGCCGGTACCCGTCGAGCAGCTCGGCCGGGGACGGCTCGTCCCCGAGATCGGCCGCCGCCACATGCCGGGCGGACTGGGCACGGAGCGCGGCGAGCTGGGACTCCGCGTCCAGCAGGCGGCGCAGGATCAGCGGCAGCGCGGACCGGCAGTACCGGCCGAACGCCTCATCGGTGTGCCGTCCGCGCATCGTCTCCGCGCGGACCTCGGCGGCGTCGATCGCCGTGGCGATGGAGCCGGACGGGGCGGTGGCCAGGTGGCCGGCCAGCTCGGCGAGCTGCTCCGTGGCGGCGGGCTTCAGCACGGCGCACACTCCCCGCTGACTCGGCACTGGCACGGCAGGGGAACCCCGATCGGCTCCCGGTAGTCGCTCTCGCCGGGGCGCCGCGCCTCATCGGGCAGCCAGTCGAAGAACGTGTACCGGTCGACGGCGTCGACGGCCTGGAGCAGGTCGAGGAGGTCCCGCTGACTCCGGGGGTCACTGTCCCCCCACCGGGCGGCGATCTCCGGGGGGACGGCCGGGAGCGGGTCGAGGGCGCCCCCGGACGGGTCGAGCCAGCAGACGATGCCACCGCTGGCGTCGCGTACCGAGTTCAGGAAGAGCACGTCGTCGGCGTGGCCGGGGTCCTTGGAGCGGGTGAGTACGAGGTAGGCGCCGGTGGGGAACTGGGCGTGCAGCGTCTCGGCGATCATCGGGATCAGGGCGCGCGCGGCGGTGGCCAGCTTGGCGAGCGCGTCATCGAACGCGGAGACGGTGGCCTTGTTCAGGGGCACGGGTTGAGTCCTTCCGGGACGGTGCGCCCCGCACGGCGGTGAGGGCCGTACGGGGCGCACCAGGGGGTGGGTCAGCGGGTGAGCTGGGGGGCGAGGTAGGCGAGGAGGTCGGCGCCCAGGCCGTGGAGCTCCACCGTGACGGGGCTGGTGTCCCGGACGCGGGCGACCGGGTCGGTGGGGGTGGCGACGAACCCGTACGGGGTGTCCCCGCTGCCGAAGGCGAGCGCCCCGGAGTCGACCTGCTCCACGTCGGTGTGCCGGGCGAGGAACGCGGCCATGCGGCGCTGCATACGGCCCCGTACGTGGCGCAGCGGTATCCGAGGGGTCTTGTCCTGCCGGGCGGGCAGGAACGTGGCGAGCGTCGCCTCCACGGCCGCGACGGGGCCTTCCACGGTGAGGTGCCCGGCGGGGTTGGTGCCGAACAGGGTGAGCGTGTACCGCAGTCCGGACGGTGTCCCCCACGTGCAGTGCGCGGCGGACTCCAACGGGCCCGCCTGTTCGAGGGTGGCCACACCCTGCCTCCGCATGACGTGTCCGATGCGGGCGAGGCGCTCGCGGCGTACCTCGGCGCCATCGCGGGTGTCCCGGCCGGCCAGCTCGTCGTCCACGGCGGGCAGCACGTGGCGCAGCAGCACGTCGGCAACATGCCGGGCGCCGATCTCGTCGGTCTTGGCGTCGGGCTGGTACGGCTCCCGGTCGGGGAGCTGCCAGGCCACGCCGGTGCTCCACGGGTGCCAGGACAGGATCAGGGCTCGGCCGCCCTGGACGAGGCGGGCGGCGGGCTGGACCGTCCACCATGCCCGGTAGGGCTGCACGGCCCAGAGTTCGCCGTCACGGGCGGGCAGCAGCGCGGCGACCCGGTCGGCGAGGGTGAGCGCGGGGCACGGCGGTACGGAGGCCGGGGTCGTCGGGCCGGCCGGGGTGCTGGTGGTCATCAGGCGGGTTCCTCTCGGGGTGCCGCGCCCCCCGGACGGGCAGGGGCGCGGCGGGCGGCGGCGGGACGGTCAGACGAGCGCGGAGGCGGCGGCCAGCAGCAGGTCGATACCGACGTGGGCGATCTGCGAGGCGACCCGCGTGGAGTCGTCGGCGTGGTCCGGGCACACGTCGAGGGACGGCAGCGCGATGTATCCACCGGGGGTGTCGATGCGGCCGAAGTCCACCTCGTGGGCGTCGACGGGGGCCAACTGCGGGAATCGGGCGCCCAGGTGGCGTGTGAAGGCGCTGCCCGTGTCGGTGTGGCCGTCACCCGGGGTGGGGCGCAGCAGGTACGGCAGCAGCCCGTGCAGGCCGCTGATCGGCCCGTTGTACGCCACGGTGAACGTGCCCTGGTATCCGAGGGACAGCACGTCCCACTCCGCGCCCTCGCTGGTCTTCCAGTGCAGGCCGGGCCCGTCGATGTGCTGGCGGCCCGCCAGGTCGGCCGCGCCCAGGTCGCGCAGCAGGTAGCCCAGCTCTATGAGGGCCCGCTCCTTGGCGCGGACCACCTGCTTGTGGTCGTGGTTGGGGCCGGTGTAGCGGGCCGCCTCGTTGTCGAGGGCGGGGAGCACGCTGCGCAGTACCTCGGCGGCCAGGACGGCGACGGCGTCCGGGGTGCTGGCGTCGACCACGGCGGCCGGGCGGCAGAACACGGTCTGCGGCTCGCCCGCCCAGACCTCGATGGCGCCCTGGTGCTCGGCGACGATCAGGGTGCGGTCGTGCTGGGTGAGCCGGGTGGTCGGCGCGTCGGGGTGCACGGGGAAGGCGGCGGGGCCGGGCTGCCAGGCGACGCCACGGCGTGCGGGCAGGAGCTGCGCGAGGGCCGTGGCGGCGGCGGCGTGGGCAACGGCGAGGGTGTTCATCGCGGGTGTTCCTTCGATTCGGGTTACGGCGGCCGGTTGCTCTCCGGCCGTATGGGGCCAGCGGGACGCTGCTTGCGTCCCAGGGGGCGCAGCTCGGGGCGGAACCGCCCCAAGCTGCGGGCGAGGGTGGCGGCAGGTCAGGCGGCGTCGTGGAGCCACCGGGACACAAGGTCCGGGTCTTCGCCGTAGCACTCGTCGACCACGTCGGTGAATGCGGCGTCGGGGTCGTCCAGCAGGGTCAGGACGGCGTTGACGAGGAAGTTGTCCACGTCGTCGGCGCAGCCGCCCAGATGGTTGATGTCGGCGGCCTCGTCCACGGCCCAGTTCACGGCCGTGCTCACCTGCTCGCGGGTGTACGTCCGGGCGTCGTCGTCGGTGTCCGGGAGGTCCGTGCCGGCCGACCAGAGCTGGCGCAGCTTGTCGTGCCGGTCGCTCACCTGGGACCAGGTGGTGTCGGGGTTGTCGAGGCGGGCGAGGGTCGCGGCGTACGGCCAGGTGAACCGGCCGTCGAGGAAGTCGAGTCCGGACTCGTCGGCGGTCAGCTCCACCCCGGCGTGCAGGGCGGCGAGGATGTCGGGAAGGGTGAAGACGGAGGGGGCGGTGCTCATGGTCGGGCGTGTCCTTCGTGCGGTAGGGCGTCGGGGTGAGGCTCCCCCGGCCGGGCCCGGCGCGCGGTGGCGTACGGGGCCCCGGACGGGGGCGGGGGGCTAGAGCGCGGCGACCAGCGCGGGCGGGTCGAACTGCACGGTGAGCGTGCTGCCGGGGCCGACCTCCCCGGCCCACTTGGCGTGATCGATCAGGGCGCCGTTCAGCGCCTTCAGGTCGTCGTCCCGTCCCGTCAAGTCGACCTCACGGAAGGTGCCGTCCGGGAAGCTCACGAGGGCGTCCCCCAAGTCCCAGAAGAAGCCGTCGTCGTAGCACTTAGTGGTGAACCGGACGCCCAGCGGGCGGGCGTCCGGCTGGTCGGCGAGGAACTTACGGACGGCGGCGTGAACCATGCCGGGGAGCGCTTCCTCCCCGCGCCGCTGGAGGACGTTCTCGGCGGCGTCGCGTACCGCGATCACGTCGACGGTGGGGAGCAAGTCCAGCTCGGCCGGGGCAGTGATCTCGGCGAGCGTGTAGGGCGGGCAGCCGGTCACGGCTCGGATCGCGGCGGCGACTATGCCGGCCAGCTCGTCCAGGCCGTCGACGCTGCACGCGACAGGGAGGTACACGCCGCCGTCCATGTCCTCGACGCCTTCGGGCAGCTCGGGCGTCTCGGGGAAGCCGTCTTCCGTGTACCGGGTGAAGTCGATGCAGAGGTCTCCCTCGCTGTCGATGCTCAGCGTGAAGTCGGCGGTGTAGGCGGCGGAGAGGGTGCCGGTGGTGCCCCAGTGGCCGGACTCGGCAAGCCATCGGGGGCCGAGCAGGGTGCGGGCGGCGCGGGCGATGTCGCTGATGCTGAACGGGTACTCGGTGCCGGGGGCGGGGTTGTACACGTACGGGCTGGTGCCGGTGCTCATGGTGCGGGTGTTCCTTCGGTTCGGGGTGGGTCCCGGTGTTGCTCTCACCGGGGGGAACGCCGGGCGGGCGCGGGTTGCTACGCCCGCCCGGCTGGGGGTGGGTCAGCGGCGGTAGCAGGGGCGCGTGTTGTCCAGCCGGATGACGTCGGCCAGGTGGGCGAGCCCGGCGTGGAGGGCGAGCGCGGTACGGATCAGGTGCGTGGTGCGGTCGCTGGTGTCGAGCGGGTGGGCGTTGAGCGTCTCGTGTACCGAGGTGAGCCGGTCCCGCAAGACGTGCTGCTGGCGGGCGAGCTGGGCGCTGCGGGCGTGGACGGCGTCGGGGAAGGGCAGGGGGCGGCGGAAGACGGGGGCGAGCACGTAGTCCGTGAAGTTCTCGGGGAGGCCGCTGCTGGGGGTCTCGGCGGCGATCTCGTCGGCCTTCCAGAGCGCGAACATGGCGTCGGCGGGGACGGTGTTGGTGACGGTGGTTCCGTCGAACACCTGGGGCGGCTCGGTGGCGAACACGTCGGCGGCGGCGGTGAGGAGCTGCGGGAGCGCGGCGTCGTGGTTGGGCTGCTCGCGGATCGAGTCGGCGATGGTGCGGGCGCGGTGGGCGGCGGCGAGGGCGTTGGGCAGCGGGGCGAGGGCGGTGCTCATGGCGTGGTGGCTCCGTTCGAGGGCGCGCTGGGGCGCGGGTGTGGTGGTGTCCGGGGGGCCGGGGCGCAGCAGGGGGGAGGGGGCTGCGCCCCGGCCGGTCTGAGGGCCGGTCTGAGGGTCGGTCAGGCGGCGGCGCGGGCGGCGGGGCGGCCGAGGGCGAGCGCGGCGAGGAAGTCGGCCACCTGCGTGTTCTTCGGGCGGAAGCCGGAGAGGGCGAGGGCGCGGAGGTCTTCGAGGGTCCAGAGGGCGACGGGGACGACGCGGTGCCGCTTCATGCGGGCGAGGTCGCCGGTGCGGGAGACCGTGAGGCCCTTCTTGCCGGGGCGCTTCTTGATGGTGCGGCTGGCGAGCGGGGTCCGGCCGATGCTCTTGGTCTTGCGGGTGAGGGTGGCCGCGTAGTTGTGGGCGACCAGGGGGGTGACGCCGCCCGCCATCAGGTGGTTGGAGGCGGAGGCGGTGCCGGTGGCCACGGCCTTGGTGGCGGTGCGGAGTTCGCGGGCGGCGCGGGCGCGGTTGCGGAGTTCGGCGGCGGCGGCGCGGGCACGGGTGGAGGCCATGGCGGGTGTTCCGTTCGTTCGGCGGTGGTGTTGGCGGTTGCTCTCCGCCAACAAGAAAAACAGTACACCATTCGGAAACGCGCTGGCAAGGCGGCCAGGGGAACTAATTTCAGGCTCCCTGGCCGACCCACTCACGCCCGGACATCCCGCCCCCCGGCGCACCGGTCAGAACAGGGTCTCGGCCCCCGTACCGGGCGCACTGGCGCCGCGCCGCTCCTGCCGGTTCCGGCGCGGCGGCGGGGCCTGCCCGAACAGGGCCTCCGTCCCGCACTTGTCCGGCTCGGCGAGCACCGGCCGCCGCACATCCATCAGGCGCTCCGGCTCGGCCGGCCTTTCCTGGTCGAAGTCGGCGGGACGCATCGCGGTCCAGTCGCGGTACAGGGGGGCGCCAGAAGCAGCCACAGGGGTTCTCCAGTCCTGAGGTGGTCGTACGGGCGGGGCGGGGCGCAGCGGGGCTGTGCTGCGCCCCTGGGGGCGGTTCTAGCGGGGGCGGGTGTCGGGGAGCTTGCCCACGGCGCAGCGCACCCCGAGGCGCCATCCGTCGCCGAGCGGAGTCTTCCACTGGGCGCGGACCAGCTCGGGCACGTCGACGCCGAGGTGGGTGCGCGGGACGCCGGGGTGCGGGTCGGCGGGCGCCTTCTCCGGCTGCGGCCACGGCGCGGTGATGGTGGCGGCGATCTCGTCCGTGAACCGGGGGACGGAGTGCTCAGTACCGGACCCGGCCGGGCCGGTCACGCCCCACAGGTTGCCGAGCCCCATGTACGTGACCTTCCACTGCGCGCCCCGGTAGCTGGCGAGGAAGGTGATGGCGGAGCGGGGGGCGGGCCCGGTGAGTTCAACGGCAGTGCCGGCCAGTGCGGCGGTGAGGCTGTCGCGGACGCGGGCGGGGGTGCTGCGGGGCAGGACGGACACGCGGGGGCGCCTTTCAGGGGGGGAGGGGGCCGGGGCGCGGTGCTGCGCCCCGGCGAGGGCGAGGGAGGGTCAGGCGACGGGGCGCTCGGGGAGCCGGTGGGCGGGGATGACCATCACCAGCTCGTCGGCGTTGTTCAACTGGCACACCGGGTCGAGGTCGAGTTCGTCGCGCGGCCACACGGTGAGCGCGACCGGCTCCGTGAGGTAGGTGAACGGGTCGGAACGGTGCTGCTGGCACAGCTCGCAGGGGCACGCGGGGTCCATGGGGCGCGGCCGGGCGGCGTAGGGGATGCAGCCGTACGGCAGGTAGCTGACCGTGGCGGCGTGGCCGGGGTCGTGGCCGTACACCTCGCCGAGCACCACGTCGCCGTGCTGGACGCGGTCGGCGCGGACGATGCGCACGGCGGCCGGGTCGTACTCGTACGGGTGCGTGTCGTTCGGGCGGGCGCTCATCAGCACCGGGCGCGTGAACGGGTCGAGGTCGAACGTCGTGGCCATGGGGTGGCACCTTTCGTGGGGGTGGGGAGGGGGCCGGGGCGCGGCGGCTGCGCCCCGGCTGGTGGGCGGTGGGGTCAGCGGGTGTGCGCGGTGTAGTCGGCGTGCAGGGCGCGCAGGGTGTCCGTCCACAGCGGGGTGCCGGGCTTGACCTCCAGGTCGGCGATCAGGGCGCGGCCGTTGGGGTTGCCGATGGTGGCGCCGCTGGGGGCGCGCCAGGAGTAGGAGGGCTGGGCGGCGACCTGGAGGCAGAGGTCGAGGTCGGCGGCGGGGGTGGTGCGGCAGCTCCAGCCGGTCTCGCCGGGCTCCACGCGGTTGTTCCGGTTGTCGTCGCCGATGGCGTCGGAGCGGCCGTCGGTGAAGCCGTCGTTGAAGGTGGCGACGGTGTCGGCGGTGGCCGTGGGGGCGGCGATGGTGGTGGTGCGGGCCGGGTGGGGCGCGGCGGCGGTGGGGGTCATGCCGGCCACTGCGGCGATGGCCACGGTGGCGGTGGCGAGTCCGGCGGCGAGGAGGGCGGCGGGACAGGTGAAGAGGGCACGCAGACGCATGGTGTTCCTTCGTTCGGCGGTGGTTGTCGGGGTTGCTCTCCCCGACTGATGACGACAGTACATGACCACACCGGAAAAGTACACCACTCGGAACGGGACTGATCAGAGCAGCTTTATTGGTCTGTGAAGGGTGTTGCGCATCGTTCCGACTGGTGTACTGTTCTTCTCGGCGGGAGCGCTTCCCGCCGGGCCCGGAGAGCAACCGGGCCACACCGCCGAACGAAGGAACACCCGTGCCCGTGAGCCTGGACAAGACGCCCCCGCCGCTCCCCGAAGACATGGACCGCGCCCCGGCCTACCGCGTGGAACTCCGCAAGATCACCGGGGAGTACTTCGTCCTCGCCGACACCGGATGCCGGTGGACGCCCGCCCACCCGGATCTCACCGTCGACCTCCTGGCCGTCGAACGCGCCGCGTCCCACCCCGTGGAACGCGACCTCCAGTCGCTCGACTTCCAGCTCCAGACCCTCGACGTCCCCGGCACCGCCCTCGTCATCGTGTACGCCATCAGCGCCGCCCAGGCCGCCGGACTCGCCCGCCGCATCCTCACCGACGGCTGACCGCCCGCCGCACCGCCCGCCCACACAACGGCGGGCGGTGCGCCCCGCCCCCCACACCGGCCCTCCCCGGTGTCAGGCGCAGGGCGCACCGCCCCACCCCGCCCCGGAGAGCAACCGGGGCCGCACCCCGAACGAAGGAACACCCCATGGCCGCTGAGCCCCGTACCGGCATCAAGAACGCCGACGAGATCGTCACCCTCGCGCTCGCCCACGACCTCACCGTGACCGTGACCAGCCAGGACCGCGACACCCTCACCAGCCACGTCGTCCGCATCGGCATGCGCGTCCCCGCCGCCTACGCCGGAACCGAGCTGGGCCGCGCCCTCCAGAACGAGACCGTCACCATGCTGTGGACCGTCGCCAAGCGGAAGGGCGCCCGCGGCCGCCTCGAAGACGCCGTCGCGTCCAGCGCCGTCGCCTCCCGCAAGATGCGCACCCTGGCCGCCATCACCTCCGCCGTACAGCAGCTGGGCCGCGACGCCGCCCAGCACGCCCGCGACACCGCACCCCTGCCCGAAGACGTCGTCGACGCCCCCCACGCCGTGTACGTCGACGGCCGCCAGGCCCACGCGGGCATCCCCGCCACCCACGTCCGAACCATCGTGAAGAACCGGCGCAGCGCGGGCCGCCTCATCCACCAGGACGACCAGGGCGCCATCCACTGCGACACCCGCCGCTACGCCCCGCTCCCCCCGGCCGCCGAGGAGCGCCAGCACGTGCGGATCGTCAACGACGGCCCCACCGAGGTCATTCCGACCCGTGAAGCCCTGGACGAGATCACCGCCGCGATGATGCAGCCGCAGGTGAAGCGCACCGTCAAGCGGATGTCCGCAAGCAAGTCGACCGCCCACATCGTCTACCGCGACGGCCGGACCGTGTACCTGCGCCCCGCCACCCCCGGCGACACGTTCCCCGCCCCGGCCGAGCGCCCCACGGACGCCGAGCTGACCGGCGACATCGACGCGGGACTCGCCGCCTACTACGCCGAGACGTTCGCCGCCGTCGCCGACGGCTCCGCGCTCCCCGTCCGCGCCGACATGATCCGCCCCGGCATGGACGTCATCCACGCGCACATGGGCCAGACCCGCACCGTCGCCACCGTCACCGCCTACGCCGGCCCCGGCGCGCCCTGGGTCCGCCCCACCTGGACATTCCGCAGCCACAACGAGAGCACCACCGGCAGCACCTTCCCGCCGGACATGCACCTGATGGTCACCCGCGCCTCCCTCGACTCCGTGTTCGGCACCGCGCCCGCCCTGATCCGCAGCGCCGCCGAGAACGCAGCCGCCCTCCTCGGCGAGGGCGAGCACTGGATGAAGCACTTCCGCGTGTTCGGCCGCGACCCCCGTACCGAGATCGTCGACAGGGCCGCCGCCCTCGACCTGATCGCATGGGCGGAACGCGAAGACTGGCAGTGCTACCGCGCCCAGGCCGGCGGCGTGAACCTGGAGTCGACCACGGGCGAATCGTCCTACTGGCTGGAGCCGCTCAGCGAGGAGCAGCGCGCGGCCGAGGCCGACCGGCTCCGCACAGCAGCAGCCCGCGAGGCCCTCGCCGAGCACGCCGGCCGCTAGCACCACCACCGTGGCGCCGCCCGAGGCCATCAGGGCGGCGCCACAGCCCCTCGCACACACGCGCGCATGGAACGGTCCAACAAGTCCGTAAACGAGCCCCCAGCCCTCTTCCAGGGCGTTCCTGGGGGGTGTTGTCGGGCGGGGCTTGTGTCGGCGGTGTGCCGGGTGTGGTGCGGGGGCCGTTGTCTGCCTGGTCCGCGTGGGAGCGGGTCGGGTCCCGTGGCGGAGGGTGTCCGCCGTATCTGGAGAGGTAGCGAGCGCATGAGTGCTCATGTCGAGGTCCCGTCCGTTGTCGAGTGGTCGCCGGGCCGGTTCACGGTGGAGTTGGTGTTCCCGGCGGGGTCGAAGGGGCGGGCGCAGCAGCATCACGATGTGGCGTGGGCGCTGGCCGGCGTGCACGGGGTGGAGGCGTCGACTCCGTGGAGGGTGAATCCGCGCTGGTCGGTGTACGAGGAGAACTGGGGGAACGGGGAGCGGTACGGGTGGCAGGACGTGCGGCGCCTGTCGGTGGTCGGGTCGGCGCGGGCGCTGGCCGGGTACCTGGTGGCGCTGGAGCGGGTGTTGGGCGAGGTGGAGGCGCTGGCGACGCGCGCGGTGCGGGTGTTCGGCCAGTGGAGGCGCTCCATAGCGGCCGAGGCGTTCTTGGAGTGGGAGGACGCGTCGACCATGCGGACGAGGGGCCGGGTGTTCCGTGCGGACGTTCTGCGGGCGCTGGTGCGCGGTCTGGGGGCCGGTGAGCGGGGCGTGGCGGCGCGGGATGCGTCCCGGCCGCTGTGGGAGCAGTACGAGGCGGTTGCCGGGGAGGTGTGGGCCGAGGGGGGCGGTGTGGACCTGGTGGCCGTGGATGAGCGGCTGGTGGCCGCGTGGCTGCTGCGGATGCTGCCGGAGGCTGGTCGGCAGGCCGTGGAGGAGGCGGAGCGGGTCGTGTCCGTGGAGGCCGGGCGTGTGGGGGCGGAGCGGCCGTTCGTCGGGGCGCAGTTGGAGCTGTTCCCGGAGGTGGAGCGGTCCGGCCGGCACGGTGGGGCCGCGGTGGTGGTGTGGCCGGTGGTGACGGCCGGCCGGAGGGTGTTCGCTTCGGCCGCGTGAGGATGCCGGGTCCCGTGCCCTGGGGAGGGGCGCGGGACCCGGTTCCCCACAGGTGCCTCGAATCGGCCCCTTGCCAGCACGTTTCCGAATGGTGTACTGTTCTTCTTGTTGGCGGAGAGCAACCGCCAACGTCACCGCCGAAGCGAAAGGGACACCCCGATGACCCCTGCCCTGCTGGCTCTCAAGCCCGAGGCGCAGCTCTACGCCCAGTACGGGCCGATGCGCGCCGTGGTGAACACCGACGGGTCCGCCGACACCCCCCGAGAGCAGGCCGACGCCTTCGTGTTCAACCTGCTGGGCGGCAAGAAGATCCGCGAGTCCGTCATCAACGGCGCGGACGGGCACGCCGACCTGATCATCCGGTGCGTCGAGTACATCGACCCGGTCACGCAGAAGCTCCGCTGGGCCGTCGACTACTGGTCGATCCACCGTCACATGGCCAGCGACCACAGCACCCTCGCCCTGGCCGAGCTGTCCTACGAGAAGGCCGTCCGCGACGAGTTCGCCGAGCCCACGCTGACGCTCTCCCTGGAGCGGTTCACGCGCGGCCTGGCCAGCTTCTACGACGTCACCGACGTCATCTGACCGGTCCGGTCACCTCTCCCGCCGGGGCGCGACCGTATCCGCCGCGCCCCGGCACTCTCCCCCCCCGATCTGCTGCGCCCCGCACGAAGGAGCACCACCGATGAACCAGAACGCCCCCGCGCCCTCCTCCGCCCCGGTGGACGTCATGGCCGCCATCAAGGCGTCCGGACTCCAGCTCGGCGCGCTGGTCGAGTACGACGGCCGCACGGTCGAGTCCCCCGAGGGCCCCTACTTCGTGCCGGGCGGTCGGGGCCGACTGCGCGACGTATGGACGGGCGCCGGACAGGTCATCGCCCGTGTCGAGTTCGAGGACGGCGACAACGACGCCCCCCTGCTGGCCGACGTCCGCCCCGCCACCACGCTCGTCTACAAGAAGTCCAGCGAACTCACCGAGGGCGACATCGTCCGCGAGGACGGGATGCGCGTCCGTCTCGAATCCCTGGACTTCGGCCGGGGCAGCCACCCGGACCGGTCGGTGTACTCGTGGACCGGGACCGTCCTGAACATGGACGAGGTCCGCGAGGCCGGGCACGTCCCCCTGTCGTTCCTGTGCACCTGGAAGTCCGGCGGGGTCATCGACCGGCAGGACGTCTGGACCGTCCAGGGCAACGACTTCGTCACCCGGGCTGTGGAGGCCCCCGTCGAGGAGCCCGCCGCCCCGCGCGGCTAGCCACTTCCCTCACCGGCCGGGGCGCGTCACGGCGTGCCCCGACCCCTGAAAACTCCCCAGCACTCCCCCTGTCAGCGCGTTTCCGAATGGTGTACTGTTCTTCCTGTTGGCGGAGAGCAACCGCTGGCACCAACCCCGAATCGAAGGAACACCCCATGCAGCTCAACCCGCCCGCATCCGCCCTCCGGACGACCGGCGCGCTCCCCGCGAGCCTGAAGTCCCCCCAGGTCCGGGCGGCCATCGCGGTCCTGACGGAGGCTGACCGGCCGCTCGCCGTGTTCAACGAGCACCACGAGTGCATCGAGGCCGGCGCCTACCTGGACCCGCGTGCCCGCTCCGGCGAGGTGGTCATGGACTACCTCGTGCAGGACGCGGCCGAGCCGGGCGCCGCCATCGACTACAAGGCGCTCCGCGAGACGAGGGAGGACCTCCTCCTCGACTGGGCCGGGCTGTTCTGGGCCGCCGGGTGGGGAGTGCAGGAGTACCGAGAGGGCTGCCCGAACGACGTCGAGCGGTTGACCCGGATCATCCTCACCCCGCCGGGCGTCCGAGCCGAGGGCCGGTACCCGCTCGCCGCTGCTCTGGCCGCCGCCGAGATCGCCGGACCGTCCGAGGGAGACAAGCTGTGCGCCGCTCTCCGCGCGTACGGCGTCCCCGCCTTCCTCCAGCGCTACGCGGGCGCCTCGCACGTCCTGGTGGCCGTCGACCGCACCGACGACCTGGCCGATGCGGATGCGGGTCTGCGGCTGGTGATCAGCTCGGACGAGTACGCCGACCGGGCCGCGACCGCGCATGACGAGCCGTGGAGCGTGCAGCTCTACACCCCGGCCGACGACTTCGAGGGCCAGGTGTTCCGTGCCCCGGAGGGTCTGACGCCCGTCGAGGAGTCCGCCGTCACCGCGTGGGCGGTCGCCCGCTGGCTCGACAAGGAGGGCCCCGTCCTGCTGGCCCGTCACCCCCGGCCCGCCACGGTCCCCGCGTAGCAGCTCCACCCCGCCGGGGCGCAGCACCGCGCCCCGGCTCACCATCCACCGCACCTCGTACCGCTGAAAGGCGCCATCCGTGAACGTCAGTCCCGCCGTCGCCCGTGAACTGAACCTCGCCGCCACCCTGGAGCCCAACGGAAAGCACCCCGCCATTCGGGTCGCGGGCGCGGCCGTGCACTTCTACGTCGACGCCGAGCGCGGGCAGCTCGTCGTGTCCGTGCACGTGGACACCGACGGCATCCCTGCGGGTCTCCTGTCCGGCGACACCGTGCCGCTGCTCGTCACCGTCAACGACACCACGGTCTACGACGAGTTCTGACCTCTTGCGGGGCGCGGACACCGATCCGCGCCCCGCACCCCGCGCCCCTGCCCCTGCCCCACTCCGAGGACTCCGCCATGCAGGCCGCCATGCTGTTCGACCTCCCCGCCGTCCAGGCCGAGGAGCCGCCCGTCCCTCCGAAGCCCAAGCCGACGCGGCGGAAGACCGTGCACGCGTCCGTGCCCCTCACCCCGTGGACGACCGTCCCCGACGAGCTGATCCGCGATGCGGACCGGGTAGTCATCTCGTCGTCGGGAGGTAAGGACAGTCAGGCCATGGCGTCGTACGTCGTGCGGCGCGCGAAGGCCCTCGGGATGCTGCACAAGGTCATCGTCGTCCATGCGGATCTGGGCCGGGTCGAGTGGGCCGGCACGCGGGAGCTGGCCGCCGAGCAGGCCCGCTTGCTCGGGGTGCAGCGGTTCGAGGTCGTTCAGGCCGAGGGCGCCGATCTCCTCGACCGGGTCGAGATCCGCTACGGGAAGCTGAAGGCGAAGGCCGAGCGGGAAGCCGTCGAGCGTGGCGAGGACCCCGCGACGGCGGAGGTGGCGCCGGCGTGGCCGTCGAGTCAAGCGCGCTGGTGCACCTCGGATGTGAAGCGCGGCCCGATCCGCAGGCTGTACACGCGGCTCACGGCCGAGCTGGCGCACCTGGGGCGTCCGGTGCGCATCCTGGCGTGCATCGGGCAGCGCGCGGCGGAGAGCAGCCAGCGTGCGCAGCTCGCCGAGGTGGAGATCGACCGCGGGGCGAGCAACGGGAAGCGGCACATCACCACCTGGCGGCCGATCCACTCGTGGAGCGACGCGGCCGTGTGGCGGGAGATAGCCGTGTCGGGTCTGCCGTACCACCCGGCGTACGACTGGGGTAACCGGCGCCTGTCGTGCGTGTTCTGCGTGCTGGGCTGCAACAACGACTTGATCAACGGGGCGCGGCAGGTGCCGGAGCTCGCGGCCGCCTACGCCCGGACCGAGGTGGTCGTGGGGGCCGACTTCAAGCACGGCTTGTCGATGGCGGAGATCATCCGGCGTGCGGCCGAGCTGGACGCGAAGTACGGGCCGGCCGCCAGGCCCCCGGCGGGTACGGCGATCGGCCGGGAGATCAGCCGGTACTCGGCCGCCATGTACGTGGGGCGCCTGAGTTTGCTGCGTGGCCGGTACGCGCTCGCCGCCTGACGGGCCGTGGGGTCTGGGCTTCCTCGGGGCTCAGACCCCTACTTGCCAGCACGTTTCCGGATGGTGTACTGTTCTTCTTGTTGGCGGAGAGCAACCGCCAGCGCACCGCCGAACGTAAGGAACGCCCCATGAGCGCCGCCCAGAACACGCCCGCGCAGTCCGACGTCACCCTCACCCCCGAGCTGTGGCGCCGCGAGCGCGGCCACGCCTTCTACCCGCCGAAGAGCGTCATGGGCCGCATCCCCGCCTTGTACGAGACGGACGGCGTTCCCGCCGAGCACAAGACGGTGCACGCGCACTTCTTCGCCGCCTGGGGTGACTGGTACGTCGTCGAGGTCGACCCGGCGAGCGGCGAGGCGTTCGGCTGGGCCCGGATCGGCATCGATGACCGGGACGGTGAGTGGGGGTACATCGACCTGCCCGCGCTGGAGTCGTTCCGCCAGAGCAGCGGCCTCCCCCACCTGGTGGAGCGTGACTTGCACTTCGAGCCGCAGGCGGCCGCCGAGTGCCTGCCCAAGGGGCGCCGGGTGCTGCGCTGCAAGGACGAGACCTGCACCGTCTGCCCGCCCCGCGCCTGACCTTTCCATCCCCTCGGGGCCCGGTCATCCGACCGGGCCCCCCGCTCTCCAGCCGAAAGAGGCATCCCCGCATGTCGCACGACACCGTGACCGCCCTGTACGCCGCCAATGGACAGGCCGAGGCGCCGCTCACCGTTCCCCAGATCGCCGCCGGCACGGCCCGCCTGCTCGGCTCGGACTGGTCCGCCAGGGTGCGCCGCTACGGCACCGAGTCCGAACTCACCGGCCCCGACGACTTGTCGTTCCTGTTCGCCGTCGACGAGGACGACTTGCTGTGCGTCTGGTACGGGGACGGAGTCACCGATCTGCCCGAGGAGCCCGAGTTCCCCGAGGGGGCCGACGAGTTCTCCGCGGGCTTCTGCATGGAAGCCGCTTACCCCGGTGACTACTCCGAGCTGGCCGCGAAGGCGATCCGCGTCGCCACCGGCCGCCCGTAACCCCCTCGCATTCCCTGCCGCGCCCGGCTGTCGTACGGCCGGGCGCGGCACCCCTCTCCCTGCCCTGGAGGCACCACATGCAGTACAGCGTCGAGTCCACCATCCTCCCCGTCAGCGCGCCCGAGCTGCTGGAGTGGGCGGCCGCGCACGTCGAGGCCCGCGGGTTCCACGACGGCCGTGACGGCTCGCAGTTCGGCCCGCACGGGACGACGACCCGGCTGCTGACGCCGGGCATCCTCGGTGCGCTCGACGTGGCCGGGGGCGACGGCCGGATGAGCAGTTCCCGGAGGTACGACTACGACGCGATCGAGGCCGCGCGGCGCCTGGCGCTCGATGTGCTGTCGGACCTGCTGTCCGGGGGCGCGGTGGTGCACGACACCGCCTGGGGGTCGGAGGAGCGGCACCGCCGGGCCGTGGTGCACCGGTGGGGCATGGAGGAGGGGCGTACGGCCGCCGAGGTGGCCGGGGCGTTCCGGGAGGCCGCCGTGCTCGCCGGACGGGCGCACGCCGCCGTGCAGCGGCTCGGGGTCCGGGCGTGCGAGCGGACGCCGGCCGGGGTGCTGGAGTGGGCGGCCATCCGCGTGGAGACGGTCGGGCACCGGCCGGGCGAGGAGTCGCACGACCCGGCCGGGTACGTCGACACGGCGCCGTGCACCATGCTGCACGCCCTGGAGCGGGCCGTACGCGCGGTGAAGCCGCTCCCGTCCGAGCGGAACCCCGAGTGGGGGGCGTACCGGGAGGCGAGCGACGCGGTGCGGCTGATGGCCGAGTACCTGGCGGGCGGCCCGGTGGCGCCGGACGGGGGGCCGCTGGAGGTCGACGCGCAGCGCAGGGCGGTGATCCTGGCGTGGGGGAACCGGGCCGGGCGTACGACGGAGGAGGTCGCCGCGGCGTTCCGTGCGGCCGCGCCGGGGCCGGCCGGGCTGGAGATGGTCCCGTCCGTGACCTTCCCGGTGGCTGTGGGTGCACTGTTCTAGCCCTCTTGCCAGCACGTTTCCGAATGGTGTACCGTTCTTCTTGTTGGTGGAGAGCAACCGCCAACGTCACCGCCGAAGCGAAAGGCACGCCCGCCATGGCCTACCGCCCCAACACCTCGTACGGCACCTGGTGCAACCAGGTCAACACGTACTCCACCAGCCCCGACGCCGACGTGCTGGACTACGTCAACGGCGGCCCCAACGACTGGCAGAACATGCTGGAGAGCACCGGGGCCCTGGCGAAGATCCAGGCCGACTACCGGGCCGCCATCAACGAGGCGCTGCCGCCCGCCATCAGCCTGTGCGGTGACGAGTTCATCGGCCCCTGGCAGCCCGACGACGACGAGTTCGACGGCTACCCCGTCGACGAGATCGGCGCGCTGGACTTCAAGGCCATGGTGGAGGACATCGACCTGGAGCCGATCGTCGAACGGCACGACCCCGACGCGTAGCAGCCGCCCGACCCCGCCCGGCCGCGCCCCTCCCCGCGCGCGGCCGGCATTCACCTCGCACCTGAAAGACCCTCCCGGTGACCGCCACCCTCTTCGACCTGCCCGCGTCCGCCCCGACCGACCGCGTGCTGCCGCCCGCGCCGCTGAACCCTGGCCGCCGCTCCTACGACGACGTCGACCGCGTGACCTACCTGGGCACCCATCAGCCGTCTTGGCTCGCCCGCCCGGAGTTCGCCGAGGACTGCGTACCGCTGTGCGTCGCCAACCACCGTCTGTCCGGCCGGAAGACGCTGCCGCGCGCCGTCACCCCGTGGATGCTCGACTCCGGCGGGTTCACGGAGCTGTCGAAGCACGGCCGGTGGACGGTGTCGCCGTACGCCTACGCGGCCGACGCCCGCCGGTACTACGACGAGGTCGGCCTGATGGACGTCTGCGCCATCCAGGACTGGATGTGCGAGGACGAGATCCTCACCAACACCGGGCTGACCGTGGCGGACCACCAGCTCAAGACGGTGGCTTCGTACCTGAACCTGATGACCCTCGACGCCGATCTGCCGTGGATGCCGGTGGTGCAGGGCTTCACCCTCGACGAGTACCTGCGGTGCGTCGACCTGTACGAGCGCGCCGGCGTCGACCTCACCCTTGAGCCCGTCGTCGGGATCGGCTCCGTGTGCCGCCGCCAGGGCACCAAGGAGGCCGTCCGGATCATCGAGACCCTGTGGTCCATGGGCATCCGCCTCCACGGCTTCGGCTTCAAGGTCACCGGCCTGCGCAACGGAGCCTCCCACCTGCTGTACTCCTCCGACTCCATGGCCTGGTCGGTCAATGCCACCCACCACGAGCCCATGACCGGCTGCACACACCAGCACTGCGGCAACTGCCCGCAGTACGCCCTGGCCTGGCGGAACCGGATGCTCAACTCCCTGCCCGACTACCGGCAGCTCCTCACCCTGACCGCCTGACCCCCGCTGACTTCCGGGGCGCCCGCCGTGGGCGCCCCGGCAACCCGAGAGAGGAACCCATGTCCACCACCAGCAAGCTCGCCCAGCGGTTCGCCCAGATACGCGAGCGCGTCGACCTCGCCGAGACGTACGCCGAGGACGGCGCCACCATGACCGCCATGCAGACGCTCACGGACGCCGTGACCGCCATCCTGGGCATGATCCAGCCGTCGCCCGACCCCGACCGCAAGCCCATGCCGCTGGAGCAGCTCGTGGAGACCGTGGAGGGTGCGCTGTACCGCCGGACGGCCGAGCAGGTCGCCGCCGTGCCGTGGGTCGCCGAGGCGATCGGGCTGCACGACCCGCGTATCCGGGCGCTCGGCGAGGTCGCCGCGCTGGCCGAGCAGCAGTACCGGGCGGCGCTCGTGGAGTGGATCGGGCGCGACTGGACGTGCCTGTGCGTCGTGAGCTGCGCCGAGGACCCGGCCACCGCGTGCTCCCTGTCCGGTGAACGGCACGTGCACCCGGAGATCCCCGGCCGCCCCGGCGTGTACGGGCCGTGCCCGGTCCACCCGGACGCCCCCGGCGACCACTAGCAGCACCGCAGCACCGCAAGGGGGCCGGAGAGCAACCGGCCCCCGCCCCACCCCGAACCGAAGGAACACCCGTCATGTCCCGACCCACACGCGTCCACACCATCCGCCGGCACCTGGTCCAAGGCGGCCTGAACGACCTCGGGCTGACCGAGGCCGAGCAGACGTCCGACCGTCCCCTGACCGAGCACGACGACGGCTTCTCCGTGCGCCAGACCGTCGACGAGACCGGGACGCTCGTGGTGATCGCCGCCGCGTACGGCCCCGACTGGTTCGCCAACCTGCGGGAGGTTCGGCACCGCCTGGAGCAGCCGTACGTGAAGTGCCACGTCGACGGCAACGCGGCGGGGCTCGCCGACAACGAGGTGCGGGTGCGCTGGGCGACGTCCGACGAGTTGCAGGCCCGGAAGACGGCGGCCGCCAAGCGGCAGGCGCCGGTCCGGGAGCTGCTGCGCCGCCAGCAGGCCGAGGAGCGCGCGGCGGAGGAGCGGGCGGAGCTGGAGGCGGCCGGGCAGTCCGGCCTGTTCTGACGGGTGTCACAGGATGCCGGGTCGTGACGTTCCACATCATGACCCGGCGCCCCAGGGAGTGGAGTTGCACATGACGCCGTACGAACGGCTGATGGCCGAGGCGATACCGACCGGCCGCTTCGGTCGCCCGGCTCCCCCGCAGGCGCCGCCCGCCGCTCCGGCGCGGGCCGAGCCGCCACGGTGGAGCGAGGAGGAGCAGGCCCGGCACCTGGCCGAGCTGGACGCCGGCACGGCGGGGTGGAGGCACGAGGACCCCACCTCGGACCGCAAGCGGAAGAACAGCCGGGCGCGGGCCCAGGCGAAGGCGAAGGCCGCGCGCCCCAACCTTCGGCTCGTCCCGTCCAGCACGCACCCGATCACCGACGTGGCCTGAGGAGGCAGACATGCAGTGGAACATCACCCCGCGCAGGCGCAGGCCGAACAGCCGCCGGTGGTTCGTCGACCGGTGGGCGGCCGATCGGAACGGCGGGAATCACCGCCGGATGCTGTACGCGGTGGCGTCATGAGCGTCCGGATCACGCTGCACTGCAACACCGTGTGGCGGGAGTCGGCCTGTGCCGGATTCCTGACGACCGACGCGCACACGGCAGAGGAAGCGCGCGCGGCTGCTCGGGCACGCGGCTGGCGGACCCCGCCGACGGGCAAGGACTTCTGCCCCCCGTGCTCCGGGCAGGGCCCGCAGCCGGCCGATGCCATGATGGTCGTGCTGCACTCACGGAAGGGGACGGCGGGTGCGTGAGCCTGAGGTCTCGGAGACTCGGGGGGCTCTGCGCTGCCACTGGTGGGAGGACCCGAGCGGGGACCGGTTCCTGGTGCCGGGGTGCATGACCCGTGTCGACAACCCGGACATCGACGGCTGCGACTGCCCCACCGTGGAGGCGGAGTTGAAGGCCGCCCTGGAGGAACTCGCCGCGCTGCGGACGAAGCTGGCCAGCGCGCAGGAGTGGGGCGGCTACGTGGCGCAGGCCGTGCACTCCCACCGTGACGGCACGGCCATCATGCGGAAGGCCGCGGACCTGGCCGACGCCCACGAGCAGGCGAAGCGGCGAGCGTGCGACGACAGGCCGGCCGCCACCTCGCCGGAGGCGACCCCCGGAGAACCGAGCGATGTCGGTGCCGAACGGAACGATGTATCCCGTGCCGCGCACAGCGAGCAGACTCACGGAGGAGACGTGACCAGACAGGCAGTACGCATCACCGTCCCGCGCGTACCGAGCGAAGCGGACGTGTACCGGTCGTGGCGGCAGGTGCTGACCGGGGTGGACGAGAAGGCCACGACGGGCCGGGACACCGTCCTCGGGCCCGAGGTGGGGCACGGCGCAGGTGTTGAGACGCTGCCCGGCGCCCTGGTCCTGGTCGTGGACCAGCACGTCACCGGATGGGCGCAGGCGTACCACGGCGGGAAGTCCTACCCCGAGATGGACGCGGCGCTCCAGCTCCTCCTGGTCCAGGCCGACGGCGGGCTCAAGCCCCTGTGGGCGCGGCACTTCAAGACCGCGAAAGGCGCCTTCGGTCCGGCCGCGCTGAAGCAGCTCCGCAAGTACCTCGCCGCGCACCCACCCGTCGGGGACCTGCCGGTGCGCGTCACCGACCCCGGCCCCGGCCGCCCGAACCTCAAGGCCGGAGTGTGCCGGTGGTGCGGCGGGAAGCTCGCGGCGCACGCCGGCGTCATCGTCGGGCACGGCCCCGAGGCCGAGCTGGAGCACAACCGCCACTGTCCGCTCGCCGACCTGGCGCAGGTGGGCACTCCGTGCGGGCGGTGCGGAGTGCCTGTTGCACCGAGCACCGCGCGTGTGGTCCTCGTGCGTGAGGGCACCGGCCGCCGCGAGGTGCAGCACACGGGCCGCTGCGCCGATCACCCGTCGCTGGAGGAGTACGAGCAGCAGCGGGCGGCCGAAGCGGAGCAGCGGGCCGCAGAGAAGGCCGCCGAGGCGAAGCGGGAGGCGAAGCGTGCGGCGGCCAAGGCGAAGCGGGACGCGGCGCGCGCAGTGAAGCAGGTCGCGGAGCGTGAGGCGGCCGAAGCCCTGCGGGCCCGGTTCGAGGCGCTGGACATCGTGGAGGTGACCAGCCGGGAGGAGCTGTACGACAAGGGCCTGAACCCGTACGGGGAGCGGATGCGGCTGGTGGAGATCAGCGCGCAGCTCTCCGATGGCGCTCCGGCCACCTGGTGGGAGGTCGAGGCGTACGGCGGCGGGCTGGAGGAGCCCGACGACCGGGGTGGCAGGTACTTCCTGCGCGACGACGCCCGCAGCGAGTACCAGCAGTACAAGTACGAGCGGGAGCCATACCGGCCGGAGCCGCGTCGCCCCCGCATCGGCGATGTCCCGTGCCCGCCGGGCGGCGCGAAGCACTGCGCGCACTGCGGCACCACCACTGCCCCGGCCGGCTGGATGATCGCCTCCCTCGGCCTGGCGTGCGAGGTGGACTGCTACACCCATCTGGCGAACGACCACGGCGCACACGCTCGCCTGCACCACTGAGTCCCGCATCGCCCCTTCCGGTCGTGCCGGCGTTGCTACGATCGCGTCACTGCTCCCCGCCGAAGCGGGGGTGTCTCAGCCGCATGGGCATTGCCCTGCGTAGCCCCCGCGCTGGCGGGGATCGCCCAGCCCTTTGTGGCCGCCAAGCTGCTCCCCGTCAGCGGGGATCTGTGCCGTCGGAGCGGTCATCCCCCAGGAGTAGAGGAGAACCGAGTGAGCGGGCAGAACGAGCGGGACGTCCATGGGGTGCACACCACGGCGCCGACGTCCAGGCTGCGAGCCCAGTCGGCGACCATCGGCGGTGAACCCGTGATCGTGATGGTCCAGCCGGACACGGTGTCCCTGGTCGGCAAGGACGGCGAGCTGCAAGCTGCCGACGCGGTGGCGTTTGTGATGGAGCATCACGGGGCGCGACCGTTCACGCTCCCGCCCACGTTCGACGCTCCCCCGGTGCCGGAGCTGGCGGCCCACCTGAACCCGGCCACGCACGCGCTGCACATCCAGTTGCCCGGCGGCCGAGCGTTCTACGACGGCACGATGCCGACAACGCCTGACTGGCCAGTGGCGGTCGAGGCCGCCGGCAGCGTGGTCCTGATCACGGGACCAATGGCGACGCTCGACGACTTCGAGCCGCTGATCGCCGCTGGGCGGGTTCTCTGGCTGCGGGTGCCGTGCACGATCACCCGGTGACCTTCAGGGTAGGCGGCCGGTAGAGCGTACGATCGAACGGCCGATGTGCTCACGCCCAGAGTGAGCCGTGGAGGGCCCCAGGACGCCGTTCCTGGGGCCCTCCGCTGTACCTGGGGCTGGTGGGCCGGGGAGGCGGGCGTAGGCTCGCAGACACGCGCGTGGGCCCGGCCGTTCCCTTCGGCCGGGCCCACGCGTTCTCGAGACCGCCTACGGCAGTTGCTTGCGCTTGGCCTTCTTCGTGGCCTTTTCCATGCGCTCGCGGAGCAGATCGAACATCCGCGTGTCCTTGGGGTCGGCGAACGCCTCCAGGAGGTGCACGGTGACCTCCTGGCGGGGGATGCGGCCGCGGCCCAGGGTGTCGGCCAGGTCGACGGCCCGCCGGTCCACGCTTCGGCGCAGCGGAGCGGACAGTGCTGGCAGGGGCGCGGGGGCCTCGTCGAGAAGGACGCCCTTGATGACCTTGGCCATCGCCTCGGGGTCGTCGTCCTCGATGAGTTGCAGGTCCCCGGGCAGGAGCTTGACCGTCTCCCGCAGCCGCTCGGCGGTGACCTTGTCCTTGCCGGCCACTTCAGCGACGAGGAGGTACACGCCGACCGCAGCGTTCAGGCCGTACGCCTTCCGCACCGGCACAATTTCGCGGACCTGGCCGGGGTTCGCGTCGAGGCCGCGGGCCTTGAGGATCTCGCCGATCGCCCAGGCGGCCCGGTACTGGCTGCACTTGGAGACGGAGATGCCCTTCTCCACCACCGCCCACTCTTCGATGGTCTCGTAGCAGCGCTCGGGCTCCAGCTTGTGCCGGGTGTCGCGGAACAGGCGGCCGGTGGCCATGGTGTCCAGCGACTTCCCCAGCATGAACCAGGCGGTCTCGTGCAGGTCGATGGCGTCATTGCACTGCCGGAGCCGCTCCCTCTCCTCGGCAGTGAGCGCGCCCTCCCCGGCGGGCTCCACCGGGTCGGGGACCTTGTCCAGGCCGGGCCGGATCTCCTCGACGGCATCGGCGACCGCCTTCTCGATCTCGGCGGCGTGGGTCTGCTGGCGATGCTGGTCCCGAGTGGCGTCGACGGCGTTCAGGGTGTCCGCAGTTGCCTCGGGCTCCGCTTCGTCGCCCCAGCCCAGGTTGAATCCGCTGCTCATGCGGCCTTCACCAGCCCGGCACTCATGGCGATGTTGCGGAAGAAACTGGCCGTGTCCGTGCGCGCCGTCTTCTTGTAGTGGGTCACGGGAAGCCCCTTGTTGCGGGCCTCCTTGAGGTCCGCCGCCCGGACGGGTACCTCGCCGAGGCAACGCACCCGGGGATGGTTCTGCAGCAGCTTGTAGACCTCGGCATCGAAGTTCCCCATCGGCTTCTGGATGCGGCCGATGACCAAGCCCAGGACTTCAAAGTCATCCCGCTGGGTGCGGGCCATGACCTTCCGGTGCTGGGCGAGCTGCCGGGTGAGGCCCTTCATCGCCCACTCGTCGACGTCGGTCATGATGATCGCGGCGTCAGATCCGGCGATCTGCGAGTCAGTGTCCAGGTCCAGCGCGGGACGCTGGTCGAGGAGCACATCGTCGAAGTACGGGCGCAGCTTGTCCAGCATCACCCGGTACAGCGTCAGCCCGGTCCCCGTGTCGCGGAGGTCGCTGGAGAGGCCGGCCATGTCCAGGCTCGCCGGGAGGACGTAGAGCCCCGGCACCTGTGTCTCTTGGACGAGGTCGAGGGGGTCAAGGGCGTCGAGGACGACTTGGGCCTGCGTCAGGTCGTCGGGGCCAGGCGGCCTGAGGCCGAAGCCTTCGGTGAGATTGCACTGAGGGTCGCCGTCGACGAGGAGGACACGGCGGCCATACTCGGCGAGGGAGCCGCCGAGGTTCATGGTCGTCGTGGTCTTGCCGACACCGCCCTTCTGGTTGCACATGGCGATGATGCGGCAGGCGTCAGGACGGTTCTGCATCAGGTCCGCACGGATGCGTTCCCGCCGCTCCTGTTCGGTCTCGGGCCGTTCCTGTTCGGTCTCGGGCCGCTCCGAGCGCGCACTCTGGGCGCCGATCGTGGGGGCCGCGGTGGTTTCTGTCATGGGGGGACGATAGTCAGACCGGGTGACCGTTTTGGGCGGCGCTCCCGTATCGGCGCCGGAGAGGCACGTGGTAAGGCCCCGTACGTCACCCGTACGGGGCCTCGGGAGCGCTTGCACAATTGTGCAAACCGGCTCTTGGTCAGTAGCCGAAGGTGCGCCGCTGCTCGTTGTGCACGCCGATCGCGTCGTCGACGGCGTCGGGCCCGTACTCGGGCCAGTACCGCTGGTCGTCGAAGACGAGGGTGGAGTCCGCGGACTGGTGGAGCATCCAGCCGGACAGGCGGCGCTCGCCGGAGCTGCGCACGATCAGGTCGGGGTCGGGCAGGCCGGCCGTGGACAGGTAGCGGTCGACGGGCAGCTCGGCGCGCTCGTCGTAGTCGGGGGCGATGAGGGCGCGGGCGACGGCCTGCTGCATGTCGGTGCGGCCGTCGTAGCCGATGCCGAGACAGACCGTCATCCCCGTCAGGTCGGCGGTGGAGCGGCGGGCGTCGTTGATGGCCTTGATCAGCCGGGGGCTGGCGTGGTCCTGGAGTACCTGGTGGCTGCCGAGGATGCGGAGCGGGCCGGTGGCGGCGGCGGCTTCGGCGTCGACCAGGTCGGCGATGACCTCGTTGAGGACGGCGACCTCGGCGGGCGCCCGGTGGAAGTTCCGGGCGGACATCAGGAACACGGACGCGGTCTCGACACCGAGGTTCCGGCAGTGGTCGAGGACCTGGTGGACGGCGGCCGCGCCCTTGCGGAAGCCCTGTTCGCGGGTGGTGCCGTGGAGTTCGGCCCAGCGCCGGTTGCCGTCAGCGATGAAGCTGATGTGACGGGGGGTGTCGTCGGTGGGCGCGGTCGCGCGCGTCGTCTGCATGCCGGGGATCTACCGCCGCTTCGGTCTTAGTGTCATGAGGCGAGGGCCGCGAAGACGACGCCGGCGGTGAGGGTGCCCGCGAGGGCTCCGGCGAGGGTCTGGGCGGGGGTGTGGTCGCGGAGGCTGATCCGGGACCAGGCGATGACGGCGACCAGCGGGTAGGCGGCCCAGACGAGCGGCCCCCAGGTGAGGGCGAGCATCGCCAGGGCGCCGCCGGCCACGGCGGTGTGCACGCTGATCTTCCAGTCCCACACCGAGGTGGGGACGAGGATGACGGCGAGGGTGGCGACCATCGCGGCGGCCAGGGCGACCATCTGCCGGGGCGCGTCGAGGGCGAGCATGCCGCCGATGCCGACAGCGACGGAGGCCATGATGGCGGGGATCAGGGTCTTCCGGCGCTGGACCTGGCCTACGTGCCGGTCGTCCCACTTCCCGGCCCGCTTGCCGCGCTCGATGAGCAGCAGCGGTATCACCGCGGCGAACACGACGGCCTCGACCGCCCACAGGACACCGGTGATGCGGTTGTCCTGGGCCAGGCCGACGCCGACGCTCACCGCGACGATCACCTTGGCGGGGTCCATGCCGTCGGTGATGAGGCGGGCAGTCCGGTTCTCCTCGCGCGCGGGAGCCGGAGGGGTGGGCGGGGCGGTGGTGCTCATGCGGCTTCCTGGAGAACGGGGTGGCCGGCGAGGCGGGTGGCTTCGTCGGCGAGGTCGGGGGAGTTGTAGAAGCGGGCCACCCGGGACAGCCACGCCGCGCTGGCGCGGGTGTCGTGGTCGAAGGTGAGCATGGAGACGACCGGGCGGGCGGCTTCCTCGTCGCCGCCGACGCAGCGCAGCCGGGCCGCGCGGATGCACATGGCCTCCTGGGCGGCCTTGGCGTCTCGGCCGGACAGGCCGGCCCGGTGCGCGGCGTCCAGGGCGCGTTGGGGCATGTCGTGGTCGGCCCAGGGGAGCAGGTTGAAGGTGGCGTCGGAGACGTCGACAACCCGCTGGTCGAGCAGCTCGTAGAGGCCGCGCAGGCGGTGGCGTTCCTCCCGGGCGGAGGGGGTGTGCTGCATGCGGTCGGTGATGACGTCGGCGGAGAGGACGCCGACGAGTTCCTCCCACAGGGGGCGCAGGGCGATCAGGCTGCGCCGGTGGCGCATAGCGCGTACGGCGAGGTCGATGGCGCGCACGGAGCTGCCGACGATGACGAGGAGGATCGTCACGAGCTGGATCAGGGAGCCGCCGAGGTGGAACTCCCCCTCGTCCAGCGGGTACGTCCACGGGGTGAAGCCGCAGACCAGGAAGGAGATCCGGTAGACGGGGTAGAGGACGCCCATTCCGGCGCCTGCGGCCATGAGCAGCATGCACCGTCGCAGCAGCCGGTCGTCGGTGCGGCGGGCGACGGTGAGGCACAGCAGCGCGGAGGGCGCGAGGGCCACGCCCATGCTGATCAGGTAGAGGCACAGGTGCGTGGTGCCGGCGACGTCGCCGTACTGGCCGGAGGCGAAGTCGAGGCTGCCGTCGGGGGCGGTGACCGAGGGTGCGGCGAACGGGAAGGCGACGGCCGCGGCCGCGCTGGTGACGGCGAGGATCACCATGCGGGGCTTGAAGGCGAACCAGCGGCGCCAGGCCGGTTCGCTCCCGGTGGCGCTGGGCGGTACGACGGACTCGATCCAGCCGACCAGCAGGGTGCAGGCGACCATGACGGACAGGTGCTTGGGCAGGACGGCGGCGTCGTCGATGCCGGTGACGTCGGCGAGGGCGAGTTCGAACGGGGACAGCCGCAGGGTGGCGCCGAAGGCGAGCGCGGCGAACGTGGCGAGGATGGCGCGCTTGCCCGACGTCTTCGGCCAGTAGTACGCGCGGACGGCGACCACAATCCAGAGAGGGATTGTGGTGCACAGGTCAATGAGGTCGTCGGTGGAGAGCACGGGTGGCTTTCGGCAGCAGGGATTACAGGCTGTGGTGGAGGCGGCCTACGAGGGGGTCGCGGTGGCGGGACTCGCGGGCCTGGTCGTCGGCGCGGCGCCGCAGGAGGAACGCGTACCGCTCGGCCTCGTCCTCGACCCGCTTGTAGGCGGGGTCGTGGCTGCCCTCGGTGGAGCGTGCGCGGGCGAGGAGGCAGCCGCTGACGAAGGCGTCGGGGAGCATGTCGAACGGCTCGGGTTCGGCCGGCGCCGCGGTGGTGGGGATCTCCAGCGGGGTGTGGCCCAGCTCGATGTGCCCGTTCTCGTGGGAGAGGCTGTGCACGGCAGCCGAGCCCTGGAGGGACGGGTCGAGCCAGACGAAGTCGCCGTCGTCGGCCGGCCGGGTCACCCACAGGGCGTTCGCCTGGAGCCCGGGCAGCGGCGTGGGGCCGCGCCTCAGCTCCAGGGAACGCTGGTAGCGCTGTCGGTAGCGGTCGCGCATGACGGCGAACAGGCTGTCGACCGTGAGCGGGTTGGGGACGGGGAACGCCGCGAGAGCTGAGCGGATCTTGCGGTCGTGAGGGTTCTGTATCACCGGAGTCTGAGCACCTTGGGGGGTTAGTTGCCTGGCTCCGTAGCCTGTGACAAGGCGTCGTTTTCCAGGTCCTGCACCACGTCTAGTTGGTCCTGCACGGCTTGCAGCCGCTCCGCCATCTCGGCCAGACGCTGAACGTTGGCCGGATTCAGGCGGCGGGTCGACCGCGCCAGGACACGGGCAACGGGGGGTTCCTGGCTCTCATCCACGGTATGACGCGCGGGAGCCGCAGATCGTTGCATGGCCGCGAGTGCCTGCTCGAAACCGACCCCCTGCCCTTTTTTCGCGGCGGCGACCTTCTGGGCCTGGGCCAGTGTCCGGGTGGCCGCGTCGGACAGGTTTGCCTTGAAAAGACCGAGGTCGACGGGGAAACCGAAGAAGCGCTCGAACGCCGCGGCGATGTACTCGACGTACGAGAAAGAGGGGGACTTGCTCTCCCCTCTGCGGAGGCGACGGATGTACTCGCCGGTGATCGTCCCTTCGCCGAAGACTCTGTTGATCTCGGCTGCTACCTGCGGGTTTGTGTATTCGACGTAGGTGCCGGAGCCCGGCGGGCTCTCGGGGGCGCTGGCCGCGAAGAGGAGGTTCAGCCGGTCTGCAAAAGTCTGCGGCGGAACGAACTCGGGCATGGCGGCGGGCGCGGGTTCAGTGGTCACTGTGAGTGTGGTCTTCCTGGGCGGGATGTGAAGCCCTAACCATAACCGCGCCCCACCGATCGTTGGTCACCGGGAAGATTTAGGCCACCAATAGTTTGACTAGCAGACCCTCCACCCTCTTTCATTACTCCCGGAACAACACGCTCCGGCGCCACACCATCACCAGATGTGGGTTCCGTCGTACCCCGCACCACCTGGAAGGTCTCCATGCCTCGCCCTCCCGACCCCGGCTCCAGCCCCGCGCGCGCCCACCGCTCCGGTTCCGCTGGCCTGATTCATTCCACGCCCCCGCTCGTCTCGAACTAGCATTCGAGAACGTGTTACCCGACGGAACGGAGCAACCGTGACGATCTCCGACGCTGCACCGCACCACCTGTACATCGACGTCTTGGGGGCTCCCCGTCAACTTGGCGTGGAGAAGGCGGCCTCCTTTGTGATCGGCCCCGAGGTCTCCCCCGTGGAGGCCATGGACCAGGCCCGCGCGGTGGTGGCCCCGCAGCTCGCGCGGTTCCTTCAGGGCCTGCCCGACGCCGACTGGGTGCGCGGGGACGCGCTGGCCGTGCTCACCGAGCTGGTCGACGTGACCGCTCGGTACAGGGCCGGCGTGGACCTGCGAGGTCGCGTCGCCTTCGACGGCAGCCACGTCACGGTGACCGTGAGCGAGATGGACCGCGCACTGCCGGCGCCCGAGGACGAGCCGGGCCTCTACCTCGTCCACCGGGCCGCCGACGACATCGGCCAGTACGCCGGCGACGACGGCGGCCGGGTCACCTGGGCCTCGATCCCTGCCCGGACGTGACAACGCCCCCGGCCGGACGGCAGGGGGCGGGACGACGTCGACGGGGGACTACAGGTCCAGGGCGGCGCGCAGCGCCGTGTTGACCCGCTCCATGTCCTCGGCAGACAGGTACCCCAGGCACTTTCCCTGCTCAAACCGCAGGGGCCGGAACTGGTGCCCGTCGGATGCCATGACGGCGCCGCGCACAGGCTCCTCGATCACGACGGTCAGCAGGGTGTCGCGGGCGTCTTCGACTTCCTGAATGATCAGGCAGGCGACACCGCCGGGGTGATGCTTGATGACTGCGTTGTGCTGGACGACCAAGACGGTGCGGTCACGGCCCACGGTGGGCACTCGCCACACCGACCCCCTTTGGATTTCGGTCACGCGGCAGCCTCGGCGTCAGCTTCAGCGGCGGCGGCCACGTCATCCATGGGGTCCAGTAGATGCAGCCGCGCGACCTCGAGCATGGAGTCGCTGATCAGCTTCTCCCTGACGGCCTGCTCGATGTAGCCCGACAGGTTGCCGCCGCCGGCCGACTTGGCCCGGCGCATCAGCGCGCCTTCCATCGTGATGCTGGTTCGCTCTCGGGTGCCCCCACCCGACACGTTCATCGTCGTCATACGGACCATCCTACCCTTTGTAATACGTGGGTGTAAGGTGAGATCGCCAACACCGACGGTAGCGGCACGCATGACAAAGGGGCGCCAACCTGGCCCGGTCGACGCCCCTTCTTTCCTACCCATCCCAAGCCAGGGGGTAGGCACTGCTCACAGGCGAGCATACAGGCGTATGACGAGTAGTACGACTCATCAACGCTGACCCGTCTGAGTAGTTCCTCCCTCTCTGTTACAGAAACAGAGAGAAGCACCAAAAGTGAGCCTCGACCCGATCCTCTGGGCGATGAAGGACGCGCCCACGATCGACATCAACGAGTTCGGCACCCTGCTCTGCCTCGCCGAGGCCGCCGACGAAGACGGCTGCAACGCCTTCCCCGCGGTGAAGACCATCGCGGCCTACGCCAAGATCAGCACGCGGACCGTCCAGCGCGCTCTGGGCGCGATGGTCGAGCGGAAGCTGATCGCCGAGGGTGACCAGCGTGCGGCCCACTACATCCCGGAGCACCGGCGGCCCACCGTTTACGACTTGCTGATCCCGTACGACTGGTTCCGGGACATCGAGCGCACGAACACCTTCCGCGCGCGTCTCGGCCGCCGCCCGATCACCCGCGCGGACCGCCCCCCAATCGCAGCCGCCCCGCCGAAGAAGACTCGCGTCGACAAGGGCAAGCCCAAGCCGAAGAAGGCCACTGGGGCAGCCCATTCCCCGGAGGCCCCCGAGGGGGGGCGACTTGTAGTCACCCCTGGGGAAGAGGGCATCCCGGAAGGGGGGCGACTGCAAGTCACCCCTGTGGAAAACCCCGAAAAGGGGGCGACTACAAGTCACGGGGTGACTTCAAGTCCCGAGAGGGGTGACTACAAGTCCGAGGGGGGGCGACTTGAAGTCACCCAAACCTCCCCTACAACCCACCCCATGGACCCGCCCCTTCCCTCCGTAGGTTCCAGCACCGCTCCTGACCCCATCGAGGAGGGACGGACGGACAGCCCCGCCCCCGATATCCGAACCCAGAAGAAGCGAGCCAGGACCGTGCAGCGGACGCCGGGCGTGGATCTGCTGCTGGGCCTCGGGCGGGAGAAGCCGGAGCTGCTGCTGACGGGCAAGGTGCTGGAGGACCAGGCCCGCACAGTCGACGGCCTGCTGCTGGAGAAGTACGACCGGGACATGATCCTGACCGTGCTGCTGCGGCCGCTGCCCGAGAGAACCCGGTCGGTAGGGGCAGTGATCTCCAAGCGCCTGGAAGAACTCGCGGCCACCCCGCTCCCCCGCCGCATGGCCCTGCCCGAACCACGAGACCCCAAGGGCGGCTTCGACTACTGGGAGCGGTACGAGGAGACCAAGCGGGCGAGCGTCTACCAGGCAGACCCCATGATTCCGGGGGAGAGCGCCGCCGACCTGGTGCTGCGCCGCACCGCGCATCCCGACTGCAAGGAGTGCCGGGACCCGATCACTACGCCCACGGGCACCGACTACTGCGTCAAGTGCGCGGGGTGGCCCCGGTGCCCGCTGTGTACTCGGTTCGTCGAGCCGAACACCCCGTGCCCGTACTGCGAGGTCCGGCCGGACGACGTCGAGTTCGACGTGTGCTTGACACACGGCGATCCGTTCATCAAGGGCACGAGCTGCTACGAGTGCGGCCGCCAGTAGGCAGAGCCCCCGGCCTGCCAGACCACATCTGGCAGGCCGGGGGCTGGTGGTTGAGGACAACGCGGACAGGCCGTGTCTCAGCCGTGGCACCGCAGGTTAGGCGCGGTGGCGCAGCCGCCCGGCGCGTCACTGCACACGGCGAGGCGGCCTGTCGTCGCCGCGTCGACACGGAGGATGCCGATGACAACTCAGCAATGCACCCCGGTCCCGGCCGAAGACGGCCTTCGGTCCGCGATGGCCGAGCTGACCGCGGTCTTCGAGAACCTCGGGGCCGAGCACGAGGCCCTGATGCTGGAGCAGTCGAGGACGTGCGGGCGGGAGCGCCGCAGCACCGTGGTGCGGATGGACGAGGCCATCGCCAGCGCCTCCGACCGCGTGCGCTTCGCCGCCGACTCGCTGGCCCTCGTCTACGGGATGCGGTCGCTAGGCATCAGCTCGCCGCGCTTCTCCAAGGGCGCAGAGGGGCACGACTATCCTTTCCTGACTCCGCTGGGCGGGTCCACTGACGCGCGGTTCGACGTCGTGGAGTATCTCGGCGAGGCGGTCGCTCACCTGGTCAAGGCGTACGAGCCGACGAGGGATCACCCGGCCCTGGCGGTGGCCCGCTGTCCCGGGCAGATGAAGGTGGTCCTGTCCGGGCTGCAGTCCGCTCTGGACGTGGTGGGCGCCGAGTTCTGCGAAGACGAGGTGCTGGCCGGCGAGTGCGCTTCCGCGCGGACGGTTCTGGCCGGGCTGGAGGAGCGCGTGTTCAGCGCCGTGCCCGCCCAGGCCGTCCGGCAGTTGAGCGTCGAGGAGATGTCCGCTGCGATCGAGTCGGACCCGGAGCTCGCCAGTGCGGCGGCGGCCGCGCTGGTGGTGGTGGCGGTTCGGGACGGAGACCCGGAGATGACGGTCACCGCGCAGGCACGGCTCAGCGACGCGCTGGCCAGGCTGG
Source organism: Streptomyces sp. BK022 (assembly GCF_004217355.1). NCBI lineage: Bacteria > Bacillati > Actinomycetota > Actinomycetes > Kitasatosporales > Streptomycetaceae > Streptomyces > Streptomyces sp. BK022. The sequence goes on along the minus strand of NZ_SHKU01000010.1, from coordinate 14,393 downwards.
ATGTCCACCGGGGGCGATAACGGGCCAGCTCCGTCGAACCGTCGTAGATAACGGGCCACGGCCGTCCCTCCCCTCTAAGTGCGCGCGCAAGCGCGTCGGCGCAGTTCAGGCGCCTGCGGCGCCGCAGCAAGAAGGGAAGGCGGCCGTGGCCCGTTATCTACGACGGTCGGGCGGAGGGGCGGCGGAGGCCGGTCCGGGACCGGCCGGGAGGGATGCCGGTGCAGGTCAGCCCGGGTTTCCGACGCGCATCACGTACGTCATCGTGGGCTGGCGGTCGGTGCGCAGCACTCCCCGCCTGCGGTGCCGGCGCACCATCGCGGTCAGCAGACTCCCGTCCAGCCCGGCCTCGCGCACCCGGCGCGCCACCTCCGGCATCGGCACCCACTGCCCGAACGGCAGGCCCATCAGCACCGCGTCGACCGGATTGACGTGCGCGGCCGCCGGCGCAGGGGCCGCGGCGGCGGACAGGCGGGCAGGCATGGGGTGCTCCTTCGGTTCGGGGTACGCCGGCGCCCGCTCGCTCTGCGGACGACGACAGCCCGCACAGTACACCAGACGGAAAACAGCACGGGAGTCTCCAGCCGTTCTCGTGCCGATGATGGCCGGATATGCTTCGCTCGCGCCACGCGGAAGAAGATCGTCCCGGCATCGCCCGGAACCTTCCGCACGCCCGGCACGGCGCGCCATGGGCAACCCAGGGGGGACCAGCACGCCGTGACCAGCCAATCCGCAGACCAGCTCCTCGTCCGGGCTGCACAGGGCGACGAAGAAGCGCTCGAGAACTTCTACAACCAGCACCACCAGCAGGTGTACAACTGGACCCGCCTGCGCGTACGCGACGCCCACCTCGCCGAAGACCTCGCCCAGGAAGTCTGGCTCAAGGTCGCCCAGAAGGCGCAGCACTACCAGGCCGGCACCAACGTGACCGCCTGGCTCTACACCGTCACGAACAACACGGTCATCGACTACCTGCGCGCCCAGGGCCGCCGCCCCAACGAGGTGCTGCACGCCGACCTGCTGCAGCTCGACCAGCCGCGCGCCGACCTCACCCCCCACGAGTGCGCGGAACGCGAGCAGCTCGCCCAGGCCGTACAGACGCAGCTCGGCAAGCTCCGCGCAAATCAGCGCGATTGCCTCAGGCTACGATTCTTCGAGGGGCTTACTCCGGCTGAAATCGGCCAGATTATGGGCAAGAGTCCGGGCGCCGTGCGCGTGCTGACGGTACGGTCGCTGGCCAAGTTCGTGGCCGGGCTCCCCACGGGGGATTCCTCCGCCAAGCTCATCGAGGAGCTGCTCACGGTGGTGAGCGGCCGGGCGAAGGTGGTCGGAGTCCGTGTAACGACGACGGGCAGGACAACGGTGGAAAGGGACGAGCATGCGACGACTCACTGAGGCAGCGGATCGTCTAGAGCGCGCCCTGGCGGGCGGCCCGGTCCCTCATGACGCCGAGACCCGGCGCATGCTCGCGGCCGCGGGCGCCCTGGCACCCGACACCACCCGCAGCCCCGCCCGGATCAAGTCCACCCGCGACGCCATGCTGAACGCCTTCCGCCGTGCCAACGCGCCCGTGGACACCCGTCAGGACGCCGGCACCGGCGACGGCCTGGAGGAGGTGCGCCTGCACCGCGAGGAGACCACCCTGCCCGGCGGCGGCCGCCTCATCCTGTCCGACATGGAAGAGATCACCCCCGCCCAGATCGACGCCGCCGTGGAGGCCCACGCCGCCATAGCGCGCGACAAGGACCACCAGCGTTGAGCAACCCGTCCATCGAACACCTGGAAATCACCGTCAGCACGGACTACCCGGCTGGCGGTGCGCTCATCGAGGAGGACGGCCTCCGCAAGCTCTACCTGCGCCCGGACCAGCCGTTCGAGACCGCAGTACGGTACGTGCGGGAGTTCCTGCCGGGCCTGCCCTACGAGGCCGCCGAGCGCCTGGTGCGCGACAACTGCCCCGAGCTGGAGAGCCTGGACGACCTCCTGGGCGTCACCGCGCAACCGGCGCCCCGCGCCAACCCGATCTCCCTCCTGCCGGAGATCCCCTCCGCCCAGCAGACCCGCCACACCGACCGGCGGCGGCGCATCCTGATCGCCGCTGCCCTGGTGCCCGCACTCGCCGTGAGCTGGGGACTGGGCCGCTGGTCCGACGTACTCTTCCCCGCCGATTCGTCGTCGGCGGCCGCGCCGGATGCCTCGCCCAGCCCCGCCCCCAGCAAGGCCCAAGGGCCCTTCACCGACAGCACCTTCAGCCACTTCGCCGACTCCAGCAACATACGGTGCGAGCCCGGCAGCGCGCTGACCGCCGAGTGCACCGACGCCGACGGCGTGGTGATGTCCACCAAGGCCAGCGTCGGCCCCGACTCGACGATCTTCTTCTTCTCCTACGCGGACGAGCGCATCATCCTGCGGATCTACAGCGACGCCGACAGCGCGCGGACCTTCGCCCAGCAGGACGGCACCAAGAGGCTGTACCCGACCCTCACCGTCCACGGCCGGTACATCCTGTGGGGCACCGACCGCAAGCGGATCAAGGAATACGGCGACCTCCTGGACCAGGCCGCCGTCGCCGCCGCCCCCCGCGCGATGGGCAGCGCCGTGCCGCTCCCGCCCCGGCTGGCCGCGCTCACCCTGGGCACCCTCGGCCTGAGCCGCCACCAGGTGCAGCAGATCGTCGCCGAGCCCGCGGCCGCCGCCGCCGAACCGGCCACGCTCGCCGCCCGCATGGTCCTGGGCCTGGACACCGTTCCGTTGCCCTCCGGGCCGTACGGCAAGGACCCGGAGGACATCGTGGCCCTGGCCGCCGGGATCGAACTGGGCGCCCCGCCCGCTCCCGAGCCCACCGGCCGCACGCTGCCCGCCTACCAGAGCCTGCCCCTTCCCGCCGGTACGGCCGTTCCGTCCTCGACCGCCACGGCGCAGCCCAGCCCCACCGGCAGCAGCTCCCCCGCGCCGAGCACGTCCAGCGCCCCGGCACCGACCACCTCCGGTACGCCGACGCCTGCTCCGGCCAGTTCCAGCACGCCCACACCGACGCCGGCCCCGACGACGTCGAGCGCGCCCGCGCCGACCAGCGCACCCGCGCCGACCGCATCGGCCACATCGACGGCACCAGCTAGCCCGGCTTCGACCGCGCCGAGCACCACCGCGGCGCCGACGCCGGCCGCGCCGGTACCAAGCGACACTCCGGCCCCGGAGACACCGGCTCCGACCGCGCCGAGCACCACTACGGCGCCGACTCCAGCCGAGCCGGTACCGAGCAACACCCCGGCCCCGGAAACACCGGCACCCGCCGACTCCAGCGCGCCGCCGCAGAGCCCGAACGTCCCGCCGGCCCCCACCGATCAGGCGCCGCCCGCGCCGGACACCGGCCGGCAGGACGACGAGAGCCTGCTCCTCCTCGACTCCGCCTGGACGGTCGCGTCCTGAGCACGCAGTGAGGGCCCGGACGGTACGCCGTCCGGGCCCTCACTGCATGTCGCACGTCGGCTAGAACGGCGGCTCGTCCGAGAACGACTGGGCCGCCGCCCCGGCGTTCGAGGCCACCGTCGTCCACGGGTCGTCAGCCGGACGTCCCTGGCCGCCCGTTGCCCGCTGCGCGCCGCCCGCTCCTCCGCCGGACGTCTTGGTGACCTTCGCGGTGGCGTTGCGCAGGCTGGGGCCGACCTCCTCGACGTCCAGCTCGTACACGGTGCGCTTGACGCCCTCGCGGTCCTCGTACGACCGCTGCTTGAGGCGGCCCTCCACGATGACGCGCATGCCGCGCTGGAGGGACTCGGCGGCGTTCTCCGCCATCTGCCGCCACACCGAGCAGGTCAGGAACAGGCTCTCGCCGTCCTTCCACTCGTTGGTCTGCCGGTCGAAGGTGCGGGGCGTGGAGGCGACGCGGAACTTGGTGACCGCCGCTCCGGAGGGGGTGAATCGCAGTTCGGGGTCGTCGACCAGGTTGCCGATGACGGTGATGACGGTCTCGCCTGCCACAGGGGGCCTTTCAGGGTGGGGCCCGGCCCGCAGGGTGTGCGGGCCGGGCCGGAACGGGTCAGGAGAACAGGAGCTTCCACGTGGCCGGGCCGGGCAGGCCGTCCGCGTCGCCGCGCAGCTCGGCGTGGTCGAGCTGGAAGGCGCGGACCGCGTTCCGGTCGGCGGTGCCCCAGCTCTCGGAGGGGCCGACGCTGTAGAACCGACCGTACCCCTTGGCACTGACACGCTCGCCGAGCTGCTTGATGTACTTGTTCGTCTTGCCGGGGCCGAACTTGTCCCGGCCGGGGAACGCCGGCGGGACCGGCTTCGGCTTCGGCTTGGTCGAGGTGCCGCCCCCGGAGCCGGAGCCACCCTTGCCGAGGATCTTGGCGACGATCGCCTTGGCCTTGGTGAGGATCTTGGCGAACGGCAGGTTGCCGGGGTCGCCGTGGAAGTTCTCCGGGACGTGCTGGTGGCCGCAGATGCCCTTGAAGGCGTTCCACTGGGCGAAGCTCATACGGGCCTTGGTGGCGCCGTAGGAGGCCGGGTAGGGCAGCCAGTCGGCGGGACCGACGAGCGGGATGCCGAGGTTGAGGTGCATCCACGCGATCAGGTCCGCGAGGGCGTCGTACGCCCACTCGGGGGCGTCGGGCCAGTAGATGTAGTCGACGCCGGCCTTGAGCTTCCCCCAGGTGTTCTTGTGCGCGGGGTCGCACGTGCCGACCAGTTCGAGCTGGGCGGCGTTGCAGGTGTTGGTCTCGACTCCGCCGGGGGCGTTGACCAGGGCTCGCGCGGACCGGTTCAGGAGGAAGTGCTGGTAGACGTCGAACCGCTTCGTCTTGAAGTTCGGCTTCGCGGTCAGGTTGGGGGCTTCGGCCCCGTTGCTATAGGAGACGATGTCCGTCCCCTCGGTGGTGTGCAGGACGAGGACGTTGGGCGTCATCAGGTCGCCCTGGTAGCGGTCGCCGTAGTAGTGCGAGCCGCGGATCGCGTCCGGGTACAGGGTGGGTATGGCCATGGCCGGTGCTGCCTCCAGTGCAGGTGAGCAAGGAGGCAGCACCGTGCAGGGCGCCGGAGGTTAGCGTCGCGTCGTGCCGTCGGCCGGGGTCGTGGTGGCCGCTCCAAAGCGGTGTACGTCGACGGGGAGGCGCCACGGCTTGTGGCCGTCCGCCTCGCAGATCAGCCACAGTCGTATCGGCGCGGACTGGTAGTCCCTGCGCCACCGCCGTTCACCATCGACCCCCTCCATCCACGAGGGCCGCGGCGAGGGGTCGATGGCCAGCTTGTGGCTGTCCCCCGGTTCGAGACGGAACGGCGCGGTCGTGCGCCCGCGTTCGTCGGCTCCCTCGTTGCCCGGCCGGAAGCGGCAGGGCCCCCAGATGACCTCTGCCAGCTCCTCGCGCGTGGGGCCGCCGGCCAGTACGCGGTCGACCGAGCGGTCCCGATCGTCGCGGATCTCGGGGCGGATGCGCAGCGGCCCCAGCGTGGGCGGGCCCACATACGTCAGCTCCAGCGTGTCGCCATTCCGGGTGAGCTGGATGTTGGGCACCAACTCGGTGTGCCAGCGGTCCTCTTCGATCCGCGCCACGGCGGCGGCCGTCGCATTCGCCTTGCGGGAGGCGTGCCATGCCAGCCCCCCGGCTATTGCGCTGATCCCGGCGGCGGTCGCCGCGATGGCGGTGTCTGTGGTCGTCATATTCGGACCGTAGGGGACGCCACCGACATCGACGTCACTCCACGACCTCGGCGTCCACGATCTCCCCGGACTCCAGCTCCGGGTACTCGACGGCAAACAGCGACGCGTTCAGCCGCTCGGTGAGCGCGACCATGTCGACGGTGTCCTCCTCGTTGGCTGCGGCCGGGAGGTTGCCGAGGCCGGTGATCTCGACCGCGAGGGTGGCGTCCTTGCCGTAGTGCTCGCGGTGCTGCCGTTCCAGGTACCAGGCGTCCGCGCGCCAGTCAGGGGCGGTGCGGTCCTCGACGGTCTCCGTGACGATCTCGCCGGTGACCTGGTCCCTGAACTGTCGGGTGGTGACCTTGGTGACGATCCCGCCGTCGGCGACGCGGCGGATGTTCATCATGGCGCGGGCGCCGGCCGTGGCCCGGGCGGTGCGCACCTTCTCGTACAGGGCCGCGTACTCCTCCTCGTCCGGGTCCGGCGTCTCGCCTTCCTCGCGGGCCTCTACCTCGGCGCGGCCGCGGGCCATCCACGCCAGGAAGCTGGAGCGGGAGATCCCGGCCATCTCGGCGGCCAGTTCGACGGCGACACCGGTGCGGGAGGCCGCGACGAGGCGCGCCTCGACCTCCTCGGACAGCAGGCGGGGGCGGCCGATGCGGGCTGGGCGGCGGGGCTTACGGCGGGACATGCGCGTACCTCGGGGGTGGGTCAGCGGCGGCCGGGGGTGAACAGGTGCCCGCAGGCGGGACAGGACGTGTGGGGGTCGCGGCCGTCGTCGTCCGGGCTGAGCCCGTCGCGTTCGCCGTCGTCGGGCAGGTGGAGGGTGGCCGGCTCGTCCTCGCGGATGCCGCCGGGCAGGGTCTCGGGGTCGACCTGGCGGAGCATCTGGTCGATCTCGTCGTGAGGGATGGCGAGGGAGTCGAACAGCTCGGCGTCGCTGGTGGCCAAGTCCTCGAGGATTTCGGCGAACTCGCGGGCGTCCCATCCGCCTTCGCCGGGGAGCCGGTTGAGCTTGATGGCCAGGGCCTCGGCCTCCGCGTCCGACTTGGAGGACCAGCCGCGCAGGATCGGGACGAGCCAGCCGCCGTCCTCGTCGACGAGGACGCCGCCGGGTGTGCGCATTCCCCTGGCCTGCATTTCGAGCAGGGACTCGCGGCGGCCGTGGCCGTGGAGGGTCGTCTGGGTGCGTTCGTCGACCACGGGGATCTCGACCAGGCCGTGCATGTCGATCGAGGCGATGATGAGTTCGAGTTCGTGCCGCTTGGGGTTTCGGGGTGCCGGCGTGAGGTCGGTCAGCGGCACGTACGAGATGTAGCGGGGTGCGGCGATCGTCTCGGCGGTCACGGGCTGGCGGTCCTCTCGCGGTCGGTGGTTCCGGCCGGGGGCGGGGGTTGCGAGCCTGCGGACTTCTACCGCAGCATCCCGCCTCGCAAGCGGGACATGCCGTCATGGCCGATCCCCGCCCCTGGTCGGTCCGGGGCCGCCTTCGTTCCGGTTGGGGCGGCTCCGGGGCGGCGCCCCGGAGCCGGTGACGTCTCCGGTCGGTGCGCTGCCGAGCGGGAAGGTAGAGGGTGCTGGCGCCTTGTGTCCGGTGACGGGTTTTCCGCCGTTGAAAAACATTCACTGAGGGGCACTACCAGCAAGGTTCCGAGTGGTGTACTATTCAGGTGGTTGGGAGAGCAACCCAGCTACCTGGGCCTAGGTGTAACAAATCTCGGCGGTTGTCGTACTTCCTTACGACGCCCCGAACACCCCGCCCGGGAGAAACCGCCCCCCTGGGACTGTGTCCGGGGAAAGAAAGGAACACCGCACGATGTCGCACGACGTCACCGACGACGGCACCGCCAACATGCCGCCCGCGCTTCAGCTCGACGAACGCGCGTTGCTCGGCGCCCTGGCCCGCATGGTCCGCGAGGGCCAGGACAAGACGGTGTTCGGGCCCCTCGTCGACGACCCCCTGGGCGCGCTGGTCGACGCGTACGAGAAGCACGGTCAGACCGGCGTCGTCATCAAGGCCGGAGACGAAATCGTCGGCACGTACACGGTGAACAAGACCCAGCCGAAGATCGTCTTCGACCCCGATCCGGCCAAGGTTGCCGAACTCGACGCGTACGCCGAGCGGCACGAGGGCACCGAGGTCGTGATCCGGCGCCGCCAGTCGTGGGACAAGGCGCTGCTGAGGTACGCCGAGCGGGACGAGGAGACCGGCCGGTTCTTCGACAAGCGCAACGGTGAGGAGATCCCCGGCCTGATGTACGAGCCGGGCGGCCAGGCCACCGGCACGGTCACCTTCACCTGGGAGAAGAAGGAAGTCGGCCAGAACCGGCTGCTGCGGGCCTGGCAGCGGGGCGAGTACGACCACCTGCTGCGCGGCACCCCGCAGCTCATGCCGCCCCCGCAGCCGTCCGCCGAGGACGCCCAGAACTGACCGCCCTGGGCCCGGCCTTCCCGGCGGCCGGGCCCTTCTTCTCCCCGAGGACACCACTCCTATGGCCATCCCCACCAGCACCATCACCCCGGTTCTTGCCAGCGACATATCCGACCGGGCATTCCGTCTGTACGTCGTACTCGCCCTGCGCCCCGACAACGACTGGATCTCCTGCCAGGACGTCGCCACCGCCGTCGGCATGAAGTCCCACGAGATCCGGATGCCGCTCGCCGAGCTGCGCCGCGTCGGCCTGGCCGAGCGCGAGCGCCGCTACGAGCGGCACTCGAAGAACCGCAAGACCTGGCACACCTACGTGCGTCTCCTCCCCGCCAGCACCACTTCCGAGGCCGCCGCGTGAGCACCAGCACAGCCGGGGGCCCTCGCCACAAGCAGAAGACCCCGTACGTCCACATCGTCTCGGACACCGTCCGCGACACCCGCCTGCGGTACTGCGACCTCGGACTGCTCACCTACCTGTGGGACCAGAGCCAGGAATGGGCGGTCCGCTCCGAGCAGCTCAGCAAGGGGGAAGGCCGCGAAGGACGCGACGCCATCCGCAAGTCGTTGCACCGGTTGGCCAAGTACGGCTACTACCGGCTGGAGCGCCGCCGCCTCCTTGACGGCAAGACCGTGATGGGTACCGCGGTTTCCGACCACCCGGTGGAACAGTGGGCCGCCGACTACGAGACGTTCGGGCAGAAGCTCGACGTCCCCGTGGTCCAGCAGCCGGACGGCACGTTCCGAGTGAAGTACCCGGACGGCACCCTGGGCAGCGACGGATTCACCGACCCCGACGACGCGCCGGCCGCGCCCGATGGCCCGGCCGCCGATGCTCCCGGGGTCGAGGACGAGCCGGTGCCGGTGCCGGTGCCGACCCCGACCAAGACGCCGCCCGCGAAGACTCCGGCCGCACGGAAGCCGCGCGCCCCCCGGAAGACCCCTGCGCAGAAGGCAGCCGAGGCCGAGGCGAAGGCGGCGGCCGCCGAGCAGAAGCAGGTTGAGGACGCGCTCCTCGACGCGGAGGCCGATGAGGTCACCAAGTGGTGGTGGGAACACGCCGAGAAGCACCTCGGGAAGTACGCCGGCCAGAAGAATGCATTCGTCGCCGTCCGCAAGATGGTGCACCGCGCCCTCGACGCTGGTTACACCCGGCAGAACTGCGCGAAGGCGCTCATCCACGCCCGGCAGCACTTCCCGTCCGCGCAGCAGTGGCAGAACGCGCTCGGGGTCGCCACCAACCACATCCAGCCCACCCGGCCGCAGGGCCGCGTCGCGTACAGCGACTCCGCGACCTGGGGCGGCCAGGACCAGGACCCGACCACCGGCACCGGCACCGGCACGGCGATCGTCAAGGTGCCCAACAACGACTCCGACGACGCCACCTTCGGCGTGGTCGCCCGCCCGGAAGGAGTGTGACCACGCATGTCCCTCACCCTGGAGGCCCCCGTGTCCGCCCCTGAGCGCGGCCTGAACCGGCTCGGCTCGCTGAGCGACCACCTGCTCAAGGTGCTGGAGCGCAACGGTGCCGACCTGGCCCGGATCGACGTCCCCATGCCGCCCGCCCCCGGCGAGGACGGCCTGTGGGAGGACGTCGCCGTCCCCCAGGCCCGCGCGAAGCGGAACGCCTGGAAGATCAGCGTGGCTGACGCCGCGCAGGAGGAGTACCTGCGTTTCCGGTTCGACGACCTCGACCCCAACCAGAAGCCCAACACGCTGCGGAACTGGCTGGGCTCCCTGGTGGAGGCGAAGAAGACCGGCGCCCGGCCCGGCACGCTGAACCTGATCGTGCCGGGCAACATCGGCACCGGGAAGACCACCGCGGTCATGGCGCTCGGCAACGAAGCCGCGGAGCGCGGACTGCGGACGCTGTTGGTGAAGCACTCGGCGTATCTGACGTGGCGTCGCCCGGACTCCGCGCCCCGGAACATGAAGGCGTGGGAGATCCGCAAGATGTTCGTGGAGTGCGATCTGCTGATCCTCGACGAGCTGTGCGGCGAGATGGACGTGACCGCCACCGAGTTCGCACGGCGGGAAACCATCGACCTGATCGACGCGCGGATCTCGTCGGGCCGGCCGACCGCCTACACCACGAACCTGGGCAGTCGCCGCAACCCGCAGACCAACGCCATGGGGGTGGTGGACATCCTCGGGGAGCGGCTGCTGTCCCGGCTGGAGTCGTCCGCGCACCTCGTGAAGGTGCTCGGCCCGGATCGGCGCAAGCCCGCGCGGCCGCTCGACTGGTAACCGAACCTTCCCAGAGGGGGGCATACCTGACAGCGCGTGAGGAGATCCGCGCGGTCGAGCGGAGGACGCTATATCGTTTGGTCGACCCCGGACGGCGACGAGCATAAGTCGTCCGGTGGGACCCCGAACGAAAGGACGTCGCCTTGAGCCTGTTGCCCCGCCGCACCCGCCGGGTTCCCGAGAAACCGCCGCTCCCCGACCAGCCGGCCGCACTCACCTCCGTGTCGAAGGTCCCGCCGCTCACCCGGTGGGAGCGGCTCGGCGCGGCCGGCATCGTCCTCGGCGGTGCCGGCGTCGGCGGGCTCGGCTTCTACGCCTCCTTCGACGCCGTGTCCACGGCGGCCGCGCACTGGGGATTCACCGACCCATGGGTGCTGCCGACCGCCATCGACTCCGCCGTCCCCGTGTTCACCGGCGCCTATCTGCTGCTGATCCGGCTCGACATGCCCTTGTGGTGGGCGCGGCTCGTCCCGTGGGTGCTCAGCCTGGTCACCTGCGCCCTTAACGTGGCCTCCGGAGACTCCCTGTGGGCGAAGTTCGCACACGGCTCGATGTCCCTGCTGTGGGCTGCCGTCTCCGAGATCGCCGCGCACACCTACGCCGTGCGGATCGGTGCCGTCACCGGCCGCCGCAAGAAGCTCGACAAGGTCCGCTTCTCCCGCTGGTTCCTCAACCCGCTGCCGACCTTCCTGCTGTGGCGGCGGATGAAGTTGTGGGAGCAGCAGTCGTACGAGACCGTGCTCCGGCTGGAGCAGCAGCGGCTGGTCTACGCGGCTGCGCTACACGCCAGGTACGGGCGCGCGTGGCGCCGCAAGGCCCCCGTCGAGTCCCTGTTGCCGCTGCGCCTGGCCCGCAGCGGCATCCCCCTGGAGCACACCGCGGCGGCGGGCCTGGCAGCCGCGGACATCGACCCCGACACCCTGGAGCTGCTGCCCGCCCTGGCGCCCGTCGCCGAGGTGGTGATGCCGGAGCCCGAGCCGGAGGAGACGAAGCCCGCCGAGACGCCGGCAGCGCTTCCTGCCCGGCGGCCGACCGCCGTCATCCCGCCTCAGGCGAAGGCCGCCCCGGCACTGCCCCCTCAGCCGTCCTTCCAGCAGAAGGACGCCGAGGAGACGCCTGGCGAGGACGATCTCCAGGAGCCGATGACGGAGAACGAGTTGTACGAGGTCGTCGTCACCGCGCTGGAGGCCGGCGAGGTCGACCGCTTCGCCCCGGGCGGCGACTTGTGCGGTGTGGGCATGGGGAAGTTGCTCCAGCAGTCCGGTGGGAACGGCCGTAAGGTCCGCACCCGGCTCCTGAACCGCTACGCCGCCGATCTCAGTTCACGCGGCGTCGACGTGCCCACGAAGTTCACGGTCGAGGACCTGGCGCGTCTGGCGCGGCCCGTAACGGTATAAGTCGCCTCCGCCCCCCACCCCTCACCGCGGCGGGCCCCCGGCCGGGGCGCCCGCCGCCTGCATGATCGGATCTGCCCCATGACCCCCGAGATCCTGGCCCGTGTCAGCGCAGCCCGCACCGTCCGCGACCTGTCCGACCTGGCCCGGCAGACGCTCGGTGCGATCGCCGAGGACTCCACCCCCGCCGAACGCATCGACCAGGCCCGCCGCTTGCGGCTGCTGGCTGTCGAGTACGTGGATCGGATCGTGCTGGCCGAGGCCCTCGGAGGCACAGGCTGGGAGGATCTGGCCGCCGCGCTGGGCCGCCGCGACCCGGACACCGTCGAAGCGGACTACGCGGACGACGTCGCAGAGTGGAGCGCGGCCACGGATGCCGGCAGCGTCCTCGACGGGTACGAGGCGCTGGACGCCTGGTACGACCGGCACCGCGAGGACCACGACCCGCAGACGTCAACTCCCGTCAGGAACCTACTGGCCGGGGATTGATCAGCCCCTTCGGGGAGGTAGGATGGTACACCAGACGGAAGCAAGAGGTTAACGCCTCCGCTGCTCCATCCTGCGCGGGAGAGCAACCCGCGCACCCCACCGCGAACGAAGGAACACCCGTGCCGCACACCCTCACGCCCATGCGCGAACGCCAGTCGCGGAAGCCGACCGGCCGGCCCAACCCCCCGCTGATCCTGCTGGCCGGTCCGGAGAAGTCCGGCAAGAGCTATGAGGCCGCCCTCGGCACTCGGTCCGACCTGGTCGGCATGACGTACTGGATCGAGATAGGCGGCTCGGAGGGCACCGCCGACTACTACGGCCGCATCCCCGGCGTGCGATACGAGATCGTTCCCCACAACGGCAGCTATCAGGACATCCTCGACGCCATCCGGTGGGCCGTCGCCCAGCCGCCCGTCGACGGCAAGCCGAACATGATCACGATCGACAACGTGACGACCCTGTGGGACATGCTCAGTGACGAGCAAGCCCTGTTCGCCCGTCACCGGGCCGAACGCAAGGCCCGCGAAAACAAGCGCCGCGCCCCCTCCCTCGACACCCCGATCACCGTCGACAACGACCTGTGGAACCGGGCCAAGGACCGGTGGGGCGAGATCCTGTGGGTGCTGCGCCGCCACTCCGGCCCCACCGTGCTCCTCGCACGGCAGGAGATCGTGACCGCGTTCGAGAACGACCGACCGACCCGCGAGAAGACCCGCAAGATCAAGGCCGAGAAGAACCTCCCGGCCGCCGTCGACGCGATCGTGGAACTCCACGGGCTCGGCGAGGCGCACCTCACCGGCGTACGAACCCTGCACTGGGACGTCCAGCCCGGCCAGAGCGAGCCGTTCCCCGACTTCAGCATCGACGCCCTGCTGCGCCGCCTCGGATTCGAGGAGGCCGCCCCCGCACGGCAGGTCTACGAGACCCGGCCCGGCGCCTACCTGGACGAGCAGGACCAGCAGCCGTCCGCCCCCGCCCCGCAGCAGAACAACCAGCGCCAGGGGCAGGAGCAGCGCCAGGGGCAGGACAACCGGCCCAGCCTGAGCAGCAAGGCCGCCGTGAAGCTCATCCACGAGGCCCTCACCAACCCGACCGACCCGGACTCCTGCCTCCGCGACATCCGGGAAACGTGGGGCACCCGCTACCTCACCACCATCCCGGCCTTCACGAAGACGTGGGGCGACCTGGACGCGAACACCCTGATCACCCGGTGCCTGGACCACATCAAGGAGGAGGCCAAGAAGCGCGGAGACGACGGGGAGAAGACCGGCTCCACCCCCGCGCCCGACGCCACCCAGGACGACGGGGCCCGCGAGCACCGCGAGGACCCCACCCCGGAGCCCCAGGCCGGGCAGGACCGGGAGCACGCCCCGGAGGAGGGCACCCCGCCGAGCGCCGAGAACCCGACCGCCCCCGAGGGCGACGCCGGGCAGACCGACGCCGGGGCGCAGGTGGAGGAGCCGCCCGGCGCCGACGAGGACGACGCGCCGCCGCCCCCGGACCCGCAGGCCGAGGAGTCCGCGCCCGCCGAGGAACCCGAGGACACCAGCGCGGCCGAGGAGCCGCAGGACAAGCCGGTCACCTGGCCGCAGGCGGCGAAGCCCGCAGCGACGAAGAAGGACAAGCCGAAAGAGGTCGCGCTGAACGCTCTGTACGCCGAAGCCGACGCCCAGGCCCGCCTCAAGTTCGTCACCCTCGGTGAACACCTTGGGCCGATCACCGAGGCCGGCGACCCTTCGCTGATCGAGCTGAAGAACTACGTCGAGGCGCAGCGGCCCGACGCCATCGACGCTCTCGTGAAGGCCGGACAGACCGCGCTCGCCAACAGCTACCGCAACGCGCGCACCCCGGATCTCGCGCTCAACAGGCAGCTCGCCGCCTACCTCGACAGCGCGCCCGCCAGCGCCTGACGTGATGTGACGTGATGCGCGCCCGAGCCCTCCGGGCGCGCCCGTCACCCGCGCGGCGCGCTCCGCGCCACCTCACGTCACCTCACCCCGAGCGCGCGTCCCCGTCGACCGCGCACCGCGCCCTGTCGGCGCGCGCGCCCGCCTAGGTGCGCGCGGCCACCGCGCGGCGCGCCTCCGCTCGCGCGCCCTCCCCCTCCAGCCGCGCGCTCCGACCGCGCGGCGCGCCTCCCCCACCGCGCGATTGGAGCGCGCCATCAGCCGCGCCCAGCACCCGCGCCGCGCGCGCCACCCAC
>NZ_SHKU01000009.1:0-138648 GCF_004217355.1 Streptomyces sp. BK022 | reverse complement strand
CACAAGGTGTTCGTGCAGGGCGCGGTCTGGAACATCGACTCCTTCGACCAGTGGGGCGTCGAGCTGGGCAAGGTCCTCGCCAAGCGCATCGAACCGGCCCTCACCGAAGGCGCGGACGTGCCGGGCCTCGACCCGTCCACGCGGGCACTGGTCGCCGAGTACCGGAAGATGGGCGGCTGACCCGATCCTGAGGCGGGCGCGGGCAGTTCGACTCCGCCGCGCCCGCCCCGGAAAGATTCCGGTGGCGCCGGTCAAGTGGAAGCACCCTGACCGCGCAAGAGTTCCCCCGTACTTTCACAACAGATCCATATCAGGTTGTCGATCTTCGGTGTGGCGGCGGGACGCACCTGATAGGGAGATACCTCCAGGGGGGCCGGAGAGGGTGGTCACCCCTGCGCAGCTCCGGGAGGTACCCACCACATGGCCCATCAGCCGCACACCCTGTTGAAGGCCGTGCTCGACGGATGGCGGAACTCTCTGCTGGACATGGGCGGCCGCAACCGGCTGCTGAACTTCCGGCACACCAGGACCGCCACCCTGGAGATCACCGCACCGGACCCGGCCGCCCTGCTCGCGGAGCTGGCCAAGGGCTGGGAGTTCGCCGCCGTCACCGAGCGGGAGGCCGGGGTGGAGCTGGCCAAGGCCGGTGACACCGGCACCGCGCGGCGCTCCCGGCCCGGACTGGTCACCCAGAAGACCACGCAGGCCGCGCTGGACAGTTCGCTGTACCAACTCCGCCAGAAGTCCGGCCAGATGTTCAACGACTACGGCCTCTGGGTGCTCTGGCTCGGCATCGGCATGCTCGACTGGCGCGAACCCGGCGCCCACGAGAGCAGCGCCGCCCCGCTGCTCCTCGTCCCCGTGGAGCTGCGCCGGGACGGCAACCGTCAGTACCGGCTTCACCCGGCCGAGGGGCAGGAGCGCATCCACAACCCGGCGCTCGCCGTGAAGGCGGACCGGCTCGGCGTCGACTGGTCGCCCGTCACCGGCACCGACGCCGCCGACCTGGGTGCCGTGCTCGCCGCCGCCCGGAAGGTCACCGCCCGGCAGGAGGGCTGGGCGGTCCAGGAGCGGGCGGTGCTCGGGCTGTTCGCCTCCCACCGCGAGGCGATGTACCAGGACCTCCAGCAGAACGAGGAGCAGATCCTCGCCCACCCGCTGGTCCGCGCCGTCGCGCTCGGTCCCGACGCCGGGCTCCCCGCCGACCTGGTCGACTTCGAGCCGCCCGGCCTCGACCGCATCGACGAGGTCCAGCTCCCCGAGCAGACCCCGCTCGTCCTGGACGCCGACGCCTCTCAGCGGCAGTGCGTGGCGGCGGCGCTGGACGGGCGGTCCTTCGTGATGAGCGGGCCGCCCGGCACCGGCAAGAGCCAGACCATCACCAACCTGATCGCCGCGCTCATGCACGCCGGCCGCAGCGTGCTGTTCGTCAGCGAGAAGGCCGCCGCCCTGGACGTCGTGCGCAACCGGCTGGGCGCGGTCGGGCTCGGTGACTTCGTGATGGCGCTGCACAGCGGCGACACCAGCAAGAAGGCCGTGGCCACCGAACTCGCGCGGGTACTCACCACCGAGGCCCGCGTCACCGGCGCCGCCGCCCACGAGCTGGAGCGCGCCCGGGCCCTGCGCGAGGAGCTGTCCGGCTACGCGGCCGCGATGAACGAGACCCGCGACCCCCTCGGCCGTACCCTGCACGACGTGCTCGGCCGGCTGGTGCTGCTGGAGCAGGCGGAGACCCCGCAACTCCCGCTCGGCTCGCGCAACGCCAAGGCCGCGCGCACCCTGAGTGCCGCCGCGCTCCAGGAGCTGCTGACCGCCGCCGGTACCGTCGCCCGTGCCTGGCGCCCCGCCGCCGAGGGGGACGCCTTCGCCTGGCGCGGTCTGACTGGCACCGCCCCGCACCAGGCCGTGGACGAGGCCGCCGACGCGCTCGGCGCCCTGGTCACCGCCGCCGGACGCCGCCCCTTCGCCGTCACCGTGGACGAGCCCCGCACGGTCCGCGAACTCCAGCAGCTCGTCCGCACCCTCGCCGCCGGGCTGCCCGGCACCACGGCACCGGCCGACGGGACGCTGCCCGACGACATCACCGCGCAGACCGCCCAGCTCGCGGACCTCTTCGGCATGCCCAAGCCGGACCGGCCCGAGGCCGCGTTCGCTCTGTGCGAGCTGGCCGCGCTCACCACCGCCGGACACCGCCCGCCGCGCGACTGGTTCGACGCCGGGACACTGCGCCGCGCGCACACCGCCGCCGCCGAGCTGCGTACCGCCCTCGAAGCCGAGGAGCAGGCCCGCGCGGCCGCCGCCGACGTGTTCGGGGAGCAGGTGCTCGCCGAGCCCGAACTCCCGGAGCTGGTCGCCCGGTTCGGGGAGCAGCACAAGGGGCTGATGGCCCGCTTCTCCGCGCAGTACAAGGCCGACCGGCTCAAGCTCACCGGCCTCACCCGCACCGGCACCTGGGACAAGGCCCTCCTCGCCCGGCTGGACCACGCCCTCGCCTGGCACCAAGCCGCCGCCGAGGTCGCTCGGCTCACCGAGGCCCACCGCGCACTCCTCGGCCCGTACACCCCGCGCACCCTCCTGGCCTGCGCCGACACCGGCCAGGCCCTCGCCACCGCCGACCGGATCGCGGTGCTCGGCGCCCCGGCCGAGCGGCCCGCCCTGCTGGCCGACCGCCTCGCCGCCGACGCCGACCCCGACCCGCTGCCCGCCCTGCTCGCGGACCAGATCCGGGGCGCCCTCGCCGCCTGGTGCGCCGTCGCCACCGCCCGCGCCGCCCGCTGGAACGCGGCCGTCACCGAGCTGCTCGACCAGTTCGACACGGCCCGCCGCACCCAGCTCTCGCCCGGCCTGCTCGGCCCCCTCGACCAGGCCGGGCAGGCCGTCGACGCCCTGCTCAACGACCCGCAGGGTCCCGAGGTCTGGCACACCCACGTCGGCGGGGTCGCCGTGCTCGCCCGGCACGGCGCCGACACGCTGGTCACCGGTGCCGCCGAGCGCGGGCTCGATCCGGCGCGGCTGCCCGAGGTGGCCGAGCAGGCGGTGCTGCGTGCCTGGGCGGACGACCTGCTCGCCACCGACCCCCGGCTGCGCAGCACCCGTGCGGAGGACCTGGACACCCGCGTGGCCGACTTCCGCGCCGCCGACCTGCGCCTGGTCGCCGCGGCGGGCGGTGCGGTGACGGAGGCGTGCAACAAGCGGCGCCCGCGCAACTTCGCCGGGGGCGGCGGCGCCGTCATCGTCCGCGAGGCCGAGAAGAAGACCCGGCACATGCCGGTGCGCGAGCTGCTGGGCCGCACCCGCGAGGTCGTCCAGGCGGTCAAGCCCTGCTTCATGATGAGCCCGCTGACCGTCAGCCAGTTCCTGCCGCCCGACTTCCACTTCGACGTGGTGGTGTTCGACGAGGCGTCCCAGGTCCGGCCCAGCGACGCCGTGAACTGCGTCTACCGGGGCCGCACCCTGATCGTCGCCGGTGACGACAAGCAGCTCCCGCCGACCTCGTTCTTCGACTCCGCGGTGGACGACGACTCCGACGAGTACGCCGAGGACCTGCCCGACTCCTTCGAGTCCCTGCTGCACGCCTGCAAGGCGGGCGCGATGCGCGAGCTGCCCCTGCGCTGGCACTACCGCAGCCGCCACGAGAACCTGATCACTTTCAGCAACCGCGAGTTCTACGCCAACTCGATGATCACCTTCCCCGGCGCGGTGGCCGAGGGCGAGGACGTGGGCGTGGCCTTCCTGGCGGCCGACGGTGTCTACGACCGGGGCGGGCGCCGGGACAACCGGGCCGAGGCCGAGTTCGTGGCCCGGCGGGTGCTGCACCACTTCGACACCCGGCCCGGCAAGACCCTCGGTGTCGTCGCGCTCTCGCAGGCGCAGGCGTCCGCGATCGACCTGGCCGTGCAGCAGGCCCGGCTCGCCCGGCCCGACCTCGACCACTGCTTCACCGAGGACCGGCTCGACGGGTTCTTCGTGAAGAACCTGGAGTCGGTGCAGGGCGACGAGCGCGATGTGATGATCATGTCGATCGGCTACGGCCCCGACGAACACGGCCGCCTCGGCCTCAACTTCGGCCCGATCAACAAGAACGGCGGCTGGCGGCGCCTCAACGTGGCGGTCACCCGCGCCCGCTTCCGCATGGAGGTCGTCTCCTCCTTCCGGGGCACCAGCCTGGCCGACAGCGCCAATGAGAGCGTGCAGTACCTCAAGCGATATCTGGAGTACGCCGAGAACGGCCCCGCCGTCCTCGCCCGTGACGTGGTCCAGTCCGACGCCGAACCCGACAGCCCCTTCGAGGAGTCCGTCCTCGCCGTGCTGCGCGGCTGGGGCTACCGGGTCCAGCCGCAGGTCGGCGTCGCCGGGTACCGCATCGACCTGGGCGTACGCCACCCCGAGCTGCCCGGCGCGTACGCCCTCGGCATCGAGTGCGACGGCGCGATGTACCACTCCTCCAAGGCCGCCCGCGACCGGGACCGGCTGCGCGAGCAGGTGCTGAACGGGCTCGGCTGGAAGCTGCACCGCATCTGGGGCACCGACTGGTACCGGGGCCGGGCGGCGGCGGAGCGCCGGCTGCGCGAGGCCGTCG
Organism: Streptomyces sp. BK022; assembly: GCF_004217355.1. NCBI lineage: Bacteria > Bacillati > Actinomycetota > Actinomycetes > Kitasatosporales > Streptomycetaceae > Streptomyces > Streptomyces sp. BK022. Next base: position 134,069 of record NZ_SHKU01000009.1, on the reverse strand, counting down.
AACAGGCCGTCGCGAGCGGCCCGTTGAACACGGTGACCGGTCCGGCGCCCGTCGCCGCGGTGCCCGAGCAGCGCACCGAGCCCGTGGACATCCCGCTGGAGCGCGTCCCCGTCGACCTCGGCACCGGACGCGAGTGGAGCGCGCCGTACGCCCCCGGTGTCGTCACCGTCGCCCCGCGCCACGAACTGCACACCGCCGAGGCGCGGCCCGCGCTGCGCGAGGTGCTGACCCGGATCATCGAGGCCGAAGGGCCGGTCCACGAGGACCTGTTGGTGCAGCGGGCGCGGGAAGCCTGGGGCGTCGGCCGGGCGGGCAGCCGTATCCGGGACAACGTCCGCGCGGTCGCCGACGCCCTGGTGCGCTCCCGGAAGATCGCCTCCGCCGACGGCTTCTACACCCTCGCGGACCCCGGCCCGCTGAAGGCCCGTCACCCCCGCGAGGGCGACACCCCCCGCAAGGTCGTGCACATCGCGCCCGGCGAACGCCATGTGGCCCTGTACGAACTGGCCGCCGAGTGCCCCGGCATGACCGAGGACGAACTCATCAGACAGACCTGCGAGTTCTTCGGCTGGCGGCGCACCGGCAAGGACATCCGCGACCGGCTCGCCGCCGACATCGCCGAACTCCGCGGCGCCGGACGGCTCCAGGGCGGCCCGGAGCAGGTGAGCGCCGCCCGCTGAGAAAACACGAAGGGCGGCGGAGACTCCACGAAGTCCCCGCCGCCCCTTTCCATGCGCTCAGCTCACGGCGAGGCCGGCGGATACATCGACCGCGGCAGGTCCGCCGCGGCCGCCGAGTCCAGCAGCCACAGCGTCCGCGCCCGGCCCCGCGCGCCGGCCGCGGGGGCCTGCACCTCGCCCGCGCCGGACAGCGCGATCGCCACCGCCTCGGCCTTGTCCTCGCCCGCCGCCAGCAGCCACACCTCACGAGCCGCGCGGATCGCGGGCAGCGTCAGGGAGGTCCGGGTCGGCGGCGGCTTGGGCGCGCCGTGCACACCCACCACCGTGCGCTCGGTCTCCCGCACCGCGGGCAGCTCCGGGAAGAGCGAGGCCACATGGGTGTCCGGGCCGACGCCCAGCAGCAGCACGTCGAACTCCGGCACCTCGGCGTGGTCCTCGGGACCGGCCGCCTTGGCCAGCTCCGCCGCGTACGCGGCGGCCGCCGCGTCCACGTCCGCGCCGTAGGGTCCGTCGGAGGCGGGCATCGGGTGCACCCGCGCCGGGTCCAGCGGTACGGAGTCCAGCAGGGCCTCGCGGGCCTGCGTGTAGTTGCGGTCCGGGTCGCCCTCGGGGAGGTAGCGCTCGTCGCCCCACCACAGGTCCAGGCGGCCCCAGTCGATCGCGTCCCGCGCGGGCGCCTTGGCCAGCGCGGCCAGCAGACCGTTGCCGTTGCGGCCGCCGGTGAGGACCACCGAGGCGTGACCGCGCGACGCCTGGGCGTCCACGATCTTGGTGATCAGCCGCGCGGCGGCGGCCTCGGCCATCAGTTCCTTGTCGCGGTGCACGACCAGTTGCGGAGTGCTCACTTCGACGCCGCCTTCCTCGCGAGGGAGTTCGGGGTGGGCCGCTCGGCCTCGCCCTCCTCGGTACCCGCCTCGGACTCGGCGACAGCCACCTCGGCGACCGCCTCGTCCTCCGCGGCCTTGTCCGCCGCCTGGGCCGGAGCCCCGCCCAGCGCCGCCACCGCGTCCGCGCCCGCCGACAGCCGCTCCACGCCGTAGCGCAGGGCCGCCGCGTAGGTGTCGTCCGGGTCGAGCCGGCGCAGCTCCTCCGCGATCAGCTCGGCGGTGCCCCGGCGCTGGAGCGCCACCGCACGGCCCGGCTGGCCCTGGATGGACAGGTTCGCCAGCGAACCGTCCGCCCGGTCCAGCACGATGGGCCCGCACGTCGTCTCCATCCGGACCGCCGTCAGACCCGGACCCGAGGACAGCGACCGCCGCACCGGCACGCCCAGCCGGTCCGCCAGCCACATGGCCAGCAGCTCGCAGCTCGGATTGAACTCCTCGCCCTCCACCTCGACGGACCGCACCTCGCAGTCCACCTGGTCCAGGGCCGCCGCCAGCATCGAACGCCACGGCGTGATCCGCGTCCACGCCAGGTCGGTGTCGCCCGGCGTGTACGTCTCCGCACGCGCCGCCAGCTCACGCACCGGCTGCTCGGCCGCGTAGGTGTCGGTGACCCGGCGCTGCGCCAGCGCGCCCAGCGGGTCCTCGGCCGGGTCGATCGGGGAGTTCACCGGCCACCAGACCACCACCGGCGCGTCCGGGAGCAGCAGCGGCAGCACCACCGAGTCGGCCTGGTCGGACACCTCGCCGTACAGCCGCAGCACGGCCGTCTCGCCGGTGCCCGCCTCCGCGCCCACCCGCACCTCGGCGTCGAGCCGGGAGCTGGTGCGGTCGCGCGGGGTGCGCGAGACCCGGCGGATGACGACCAGGGTGCGCGAGGGGTGTTCCCGCGAGGCTTCGCTCGCCGCCCGCAGCGCGTCGTAGGCGTTCTCCTCGTCGGTGACGATGACGAGGGTCAGCACCATGCCCACGGCGGGCGTGCCGATGGCGCGGCGGCCTTCCATCAGCGCCTTGTTGATCTCACCGGCGGTGGTGTCGGTCAGGTCTATCTTCATGGCCGGCGCCAGCTCCGTCCGTCTCGTGCGAGCATCTCGTCGGCCTCGGCCGGGCCCCAGGTGCCCGACTTGTACTGCGCGGGCCGCCCGTGCTCGTCCCAGTACTCCTCGACCGGGTCGAGGATCTTCCAGGACAGCTCGACCTCCTCCGTGCGCGGGAAGAGGTTGGCGTCGCCGAGCAGCACGTCCAGGATCAGCCGCTCGTACGCCTCGGGGCTGGACTCGGTGAAGGACTCGCCGTAGGCGAAGTCCATCGACACGTCCCGGATCTCCATCGACGTGCCCGGCACCTTGGAGCCGAAGCGGACCGTGATGCCCTCGTCGGGCTGGACCCGGATGACGATGGCGTTCTGGCCCAGCTCCTCGGTCGCCGTGTGGTCGAAGGGGGAGTGCGGGGCCCGCTGGAACACGACCGCGATCTCGGTGACCCGGCGCCCCAGCCGCTTGCCGGTGCGCAGGTAGAAGGGGACGCCCGCCCAGCGGCGGTTGTCGATCTCCAGCTTCAGCGCCGCGTAGGTGTCGGTCTTCGACCTGGGGTCGATGCCGTCCTCTTGCAGATAGCCGATGACCTTCTCGCCACCCTGCCAGCCGGCCGCGTACTGCCCGCGCACGGTGCCGGCGCCCAGGTCCTTCGGCAGCCGCACGGCACCGAGCACCTTGGTCTTCTCCCTGGCCAGCGCGTCCGCCCCGAAGGAGGACGGCTCCTCCATGGCGGTCAGCGCCAGCAGCTGGAGCAGGTGGTTCTGGATGACGTCACGCGCGGCGCCGATGCCGTCGTAGTACCCGGCGCGGCCGCCGATGCCGATGTCCTCGGCCATGGTGATCTGGACATGGTCGACGTACGACCGGTTCCAGATCGGCTCGAACATCGTGTTGGCGAAGCGCAGCGCCAGGATGTTCTGGACGGTCTCCTTGCCGAGGTAGTGGTCGATCCGGAACACCTGGTCCGGCTCGAACACCTCGTGCACGACCTTGTTCAGCTCCTCGGCCGACTTCAGGTCGTGGCCGAACGGCTTCTCGATGACCGCGCGGCGCCAGGAGCCCTTGGACTGGTCGGCCAGCCCGCTCTTCTTGAGCTGTTGGATCACGACCGGGAAGGCGCCCGGCGGGACCGACAGGTAGAAGGCGAAGTTGCCGCCGGTGCCCTGCTGCTTGTCCAGCTCGTCGATGGTCGAGCGCAGCCGCTCGAACGCCTCGTCGTCGTCGAAGGTGCCCTGGACGAAGCGCATCCCCTGGATGAGCTGCTGCCAGACCTCCTCGCGGAACGGCGTCCGCGCGTGCTCCTTGACCGCGTCGTGCACGACCTGGGCGAAGTCCTCGTCCTCCCAGTCGCGGCGGGCGAAGCCCACCAGGGAGAAGCCCGGCGGCAGCAGACCGCGGTTGGCCAGGTCGTAGACGGCCGGCATCAGCTTCTTGCGCGACAGGTCGCCGGTGACGCCGAAGATCACCAGGCCCGACGGCCCCGCGATGCGCGGGAGCCGCCGGTCCGCGGGATCACGAAGCGGGTTCGCTCCGGAACCGTTGAGGGGTGACAAATCAGCCCTCCGAGGGGGCGAGGCGCTTCAGCTCCGCCTCGGTCGACTTGAGCAGGTCGTTCCAGGACCCCTCGAACTTGTCCACGCCCTCGTCCTCGAGCACCTGGACGACGTCGTCGTAGGAGATCCCGAGAGCCTCGATCGCGTCGAGGTCGGCACGGGCCTGCTCGTAGGTGCCGGTCACCTTGTCCCCGGTGATCTCACCGTGGTCCTCGACGGCCTCCAGGGTGGCCTCCGGCATGGTGTTGACCGTGTTCGGCGCGACCAGCTCGGTGACGTACATCGTGTCCGGGTACGCCGGGTCCTTCACGCCGGTCGACGCCCACAGCGGACGCTGCTTGTTGGCGCCCGCCTTCTCCAGCGCCTTCCAGCGGTCGGTGGAGAAGACCTCCTCGTACGCCTGGTAGGCGAGGCGCGCGTTGGCGATGGCGGCCTTGCCGCGCAGCGCCTTGGCCTCGTCGGTGCCGATCGCGTTCAGCCGCTTGTCGACCTCGGAGTCCACGCGGGACACGAAGAAGGACGCCACGGAGTGGATCTTGGACAGGTCCAGGCCGCGCTCCTTGGCCTTCTCCAGGCCGGTCAGGTAGGCGTCCATGACCTTGCGGTATCGCTCGAGGGAGAAGATCAGCGTGACGTTGACGCTGATGCCGTTGCCGATCGTGTCCGCGATGGCCGGCAGACCCGCCTCGGTCGCCGGGATCTTGATCAGCGTGTTCGGGCGGTCCACCAGCCAGGCGAGCTGGCGGGCCTCGGCCAGCGTGGCGCGCGTGTTGTGCGCGAGGCGGGGGTCGACCTCGATGGAGACCCGGCCGTCCTTGCCGCCGGTGGCCTCGAAGACCGGGCGCAGGATGTCGGCGGCGTCACGGACGTCCGCCGTCGTGATCATGCGGATGGCCTCTTCGACCGTGACCTCACGCGCGGCGAGGTCGGTGAGCTGCTGGTCGTAGCCGTCGCCCTGCGAGATCGCCTTCTGGAAGATCGTGGGGTTGGTGGTGACGCCCACGACGTGCTGCTGGTCGATCAGCTCGGCGAGGTTGCCGGACGTGATCCGCTTGCGCGACAGGTCGTCCAGCCAGATCGCCACGCCTTCCTCGGAGAGGCGCTTGAGTGCGTCTGTCATGGAAATTGCATCTCCTACGTGTCGTTTACGGGCGTCAGCGCTGCGCGGCGGCGAGGGATTCCCGCGCCTTGTCGGCCACGTTCTCCGGAGTGAAGCCGTACTCGCGGAACAGGACCTTGCCGTCCGCGGACGCGCCGAAGTGCTCCAGGGAAACGATGCGGCCGGCGTCACCCACGTACTTGTGCCAGGTCAGACCGATGCCCGCCTCCACGGCGACGCGGGCCTTGACCGACGCCGGCAGTACGGAATCCCGGTACCCCTGGTCCTGCTCCTCGAACCACTCGACCGACGGCATCGAGACGACACGGGTGGGCACGCCCTCGGCCTGGAGCTGCTCGCGCGCCTCCACGGCGACGTGCACCTCGGAACCGGTGGCGATCAGGATCACCTGGGGCTCACCGCCCTCGGCCTCGAACAGGACGTAGCCGCCTCGCGCGGCGTCCTCGTTGGGCTCGTACGTCGGCACGCCCTGGCGGGTCAGCACCAGGCCGGTCGGGGCGCCCTTGCCGAACTCCTTGGTCCAGCGCTTGAGCACCTCGCGCCAGGCGGTCGCGGTCTCGTTGGCGTCCGCCGGGCGGACCACGTTCAGACCGGGGATCGCGCGCAGCGCGGCCAGGTGCTCCACCGGCTGGTGGGTCGGGCCGTCCTCGCCGAGACCGATCGAGTCGTGCGTCCACACGTACGTCACCGGCAGGTGCATCAGCGCCGACAGGCGGACGGCGTTGCGCATGTAGTCGGAGAACACGAGGAACGTGCCGCCGTAGACGCGGGTGTTCCCGGCCAGGGTGATGCCGTTCATCTCGGCGGCCATGGCGAACTCGCGGATGCCGAAGTGGATCGTGCGGCCGTACGGGTTCGCCTCCGGCAGCGGGTTGCCCGCCGGGAGGAAGGAGCTGTCCTTGTCGATGGTCGTGTTGTTCGACCCGGCGAGGTCGGCGGAGCCGCCCCACAGTTCGGGGATGACCGGGCCGAGCGCCTGGAGGATCTTGCCGGAGGCGGCACGGGTGGCCACGCTCTTGCCGGTCTCGAAGACCGGGATCTTCAGCTCCCAGCCGGTCGGCAGGGCGCCCGCGCTGATGCGGTCGAACTCGGCCGCGCGGTCCGCGTTGTTCTCGCGCCAGACCTGGAAGCCCTTCTCCCACTCCGCCTTGGCCTGACGGCCGCGCTCCAGGGCGCCGCGGGTGTGGTCGAGGACCTCGTCGGCGACGGCGAAGCTCTGCGTCTCGTCGAAGCCGAGGACGCGCTTGGTGGCCGCCACCTCGTCCTCACCGAGGGCCGAGCCGTGCGCGGCCTCGGTGTCCTGCGCGTTCGGGGCGGGCCAGGCGATGATCGAGCGCATGGCGATGAAGGACGGCCGGTCGGTGACCGCCTTGGCCTTCTCGATCGCCGCGTAGATCGCCTCCGGGTCCAGGTCGCCGTCGGACTTGGGCTCCACGCGCTGGACGTGCCAGCCGTACGCCTCGTACCGCTTCATCGTGTCCTCGGACACGGCGGTCTCGGTGTCGCCCTCGATCGAGATGTGGTTGTCGTCCCACAGCAGGACCAGGTTGCCGAGCTTCTGGTGGCCCGCGAGGGAGGACGCCTCGGAGGAGATGCCCTCCTGGAGGCAGCCGTCACCGGCGATGCAGTAGATGTAGTGGTCGAACGGGGACGTGCCCTCGGGCGCGTCGGGGTCGAACAGGCCCCGCTCGAAGCGCGACGCCATCGCCATGCCCACCGCGTTGGCCACACCCTGGCCCAGCGGGCCGGTGGTGGTCTCGACGCCCTTGGTGTGCCCGTACTCCGGGTGGCCCGGAGTCTTCGAGCCCCAGGTGCGGAAGGACTTCAGGTCGTCCAGCTCCAGGCCGAAGCCGGCCAGGTAGAGCTGCGTGTAGAGGGTCAGGGACGAGTGACCGGCGGACAGCACGAAGCGGTCGCGGCCCACCCACTGCGGGTCGGCGGGGTCGTGCCGCATCACCTTCTGGAAGAGGGTGTAGGCGGCCGGGGCCAGGCTCATCGCCGTGCCGGGATGGCCGTTGCCGACCTTCTGTACGGCGTCGGCGGCCAGGACCCGGGCGGTGTCCACGGCCCGCTGGTCCAGCTCGGTCCACTCAAGGTCTGTGGTGGTCGGCTTGGTGCTCACCCTGGGTCAGGGCTCCTCTCCACATGTCGGTCGCCGGTTCGCGGCGCGTGGCGCCCGCCGGCCGCCGGTGCACTGGTGTCCACCGGCCGTTGTCGAGCCTACCCCCGAGGGGACGTGCGTTTTTTCGAGTCATTCCAGACTGCCGGGACTCGTCGCGATCCGCCTCCCGACCGGCCCGGAAGCCGCTTGGCACATGAATACGGAGCCGCTCGTCCGAGTGCTCAACCGAGCTGTGGGAGACCTCGGACGGGCGGCGTGTCGCACGGCTCGCCAACACGAGCCGACCCCGGCGAAAAACCGGATATGGGCAACGTCTAAAGTGGCGTGGTACGCGCGAGCCTTTACCCCGCTTTCACACGGGAATGCTCGCTTGATGTCTCTGTCAGGGGTGTGCGTGACGGCCGTCGAATCCCGTCCTGGCGGCACTTCCCAGGCCCTCGAGGCTCTGGGGGAGGCCGGTCCCGGTACGAGCCGGAGCCCGGTTGACCGGTCGTTCGGAGCCCGTGTCAAGGGCTTCGTGGCGCTGACCAAGCCGCGGATCATCGAGCTGCTGCTCATCACCACGGTGCCGGTGATGTTCCTGGCCCAGCAGGGGGTGCCCGACCTGGGTCTCGTCCTGCTCACCTGCGTCGGCGGTTATCTGTCCGCGGGCGGCGCCAACGCGCTCAACATGTACATCGACCGCGACATCGACGCGCTGATGGACCGCACCTCGCAGCGACCGCTGGTGACCGGACTGGTCAGCCCGCGCGAGTGCCTCGCCTTCGGCATCACCCTCGCGGTCGTCTCGACACTGCTGTTCGGGCTGACCGTCAACTGGCTGTCCGCCTGGCTGTCACTCGGTGCGCTCCTCTTCTACGTGGTCGTCTACACGCTGATCCTCAAGCGGCGTACCTCGCAGAACATCGTCTGGGGCGGTATCGCGGGCTGCCTGCCGGTGCTGATCGGATGGTCCTCGGTCACCGACTCGATGTCCTGGGCGCCGGTCATCCTCTTCCTCGTGATGTTCTTCTGGACGCCGCCGCACTACTGGCCGCTGTCCATGAAGGTCAAGGAGGACTACGCCCGCGTGGGCGTGCCGATGCTGCCCGTCGTCGCCTCCAACAAGGTGGTCGCCCGGCAGATCGTGATCTACAGCTGGGTGATGGTCGCCGTCTCCCTGCTGCTGACCCCGCTCGGCTACACCGGCTGGTTCTACACCGTGGTCGCCCTCGCGGCCGGCGGCTTCTGGCTCTGGGAGGCGCACGGCCTGCAGAACCGGGCCAAGGCCGAGGTGACGGGGGGCAAGCTGAAGGAGATGCGGCTGTTCCACTGGTCGATCACCTACGTCTCCATCCTCTTCGTCGCCGTCGCGGTGGACCCCTTCCTCCGCTGACCCGGACGCCGACCCCACCCGTCGCCCTTTTCTCTACTCGTCGGTAGCATCCCTGTCATGGCTGACACGGAGCAGGTTGACGCGAAGAGCGAGCGCCAGGTGAAGCGGCTCGCCCACCAGATCGGTACGTTCGCCAAGGCGCACGGGGGCGCCGAGGGGAACGTGGCCTACCTCGGCGAGCGCGGGGCCCGTATCGCCCTCGTGGGCGAGGACGGCGAGTGGGGCAACCTCGTGGCCCCCAGCGTGGAGATCGGACGCCGCGCGGTGGAGAAGGCCGGAGTGGAGCTCCGGGACGACTTCGACGGGGAGTTCGCGGCGAAGATCCGCACCAGCGCCTACGAGTGGAAGCGGATGGCCGGGATTCAGCTCTGAGTCCCGCCCCCGCGCCACCTGAATCCGGTTCGTGCCGTTAGGACGTGTGAAACAGCGTCCTCGTCGGGAGCCGGAATGATCGACACGCCTTCGCTCGTGGATCAGTACTGCCATGGGGTGCTTCGGACCGAGCTGGGCCTCGGGACCTTCGAGGCGCGGCTGGCGCGGGGGGAGGGGCCGGCCGCGCCGGGGACCACGCTGTTCGACACGCAGACGGGGTTCGCGGTGCGGCGCTGGTGTCCGCCGCTGCTCGGCCTGGAGCCGCACTGCCCGCCCGCCCGCTATCTGGCCCGGCGCCGCGAACTGGGCGTGCTGGAGGCCGGGCGCAGGCTGCTGCGCGGGTCCGGGATCACCACCTACCTGGTCTCCAGCGGGCTGCCCGACGCTCTCACCGGGCCCGAGGAGATGGCCGCCGCCGGGGACGCGGAGGCGCGCGCGGTGGTCCGGCTGGAGCCGCTGGCCGAGCAGGTCGCGGACACCTCGGGCACGGTCGCCTCGTTCCTCGCCAATCTGGCCGAGTCGGTGCACGGGGCCGCCACGCACGCCGTCGCCTTCGCCGCCACCGCCTCCCTCGTCGGCCGGGGGGCCGCCCTCGCCCCCGAGCCGCCGGGACCCGGCGCGGTACGGAGCGCCGCCGCCCGCTGGCTGGCCGGACGGCGCGTGGGGGAGGAGCTGACCGACCCCGTCCTGCTGGGCCACCTGCTGTGGACCGCGGTGGCCACGGGCCGCCCGCTCCAGCTGCACGCCGGCCCCGAGGAGCCCGGCCTCGGCACCGACCCCGCCCCGCTGACCGGCTTCGTACGGGCCACCGCGGGCCTCGGCACCGACCTGGTCCTGCTGCCCGGCCTCTTCCACCACCGGTACACGGCCCGGCTGGCGGGCGCCCACACGCATGTCTACGCCGACTCCGGCGCCGCCCTCGCCCGTACCGGCGCCCGCGCGGCCGCGATCCTCGCGGACATCCTGGAACTCGCCCCCTTCGGCAAGGTCCTCTTCTCCACCGGCGCCGAGTCCCTGCCCGAACTCCACGTGGTGGGCGCCCACCTCTTCCGCGAGTCCCTGGACCGGGTCCTCGGCACCTGGCTCACCGAGGGCGCCTGCAGCCCGGCCGACGCCCGCCGGGTGGCCCACCTCCTGGCGTCCGAGAACGCCCACCGGGTGTACGGGCTGCGCTGACCTCTGTACGGGCGGCCCCCCGTCCCCGACACTCGCCCCATGCCGACCGAAGCGCTCGTCTCCCGCTTCCTGGACGACCTCGCCCCCCTCCGCCCGCTCGCCGTCTGGGCCCACGGCTCACTGGGCGGCGGGGACTACCAGGAGGGCCGCAGCGACCTCGACCTGATCGCGGTGCTGCCCGGCCCGCTGACCCCGGCTGCCGTGGGCCGGCTGCTCGGACTGCACCGGCGGCTGCGCGCCGAACCCCTGGCGGCCAAGCTGCACTGCTCGTACCTGACCCCGCGCACCGCGGCCGATCCGGCGAGGTCGCATGTGACCTGGGCGCACGACGGGGTCAGGCGCCGTCCGGTCACCCCGGTGACCCGGAGGGAGTTGCACGAGTTCGGCCGGGTGCTGCACGGGGCGCCGCCCGCCGCGTATCTGCCGCCCGTGCCGGACCGGGAGCTGCGGGACTTCGTCGCTGCCGACCAGCGGGACTTCTGGCGCCCGGCCGTGGACAGAGAGCGGCTCTGGACGGAGGACATCTGGGTCGATCTCGGCCTGCTGACCTTCGCCCGCGCCACCGTGACCCTGCGCGAGGGGCGGCTGATCTCCAAGCGCCAGGCGCTCACCGAGCTGCCCGTACTGGGGGCGCCGCGCGAGGTCGTCGAGGACATCACGCGACGGCGCTACGGGGAGCACGGCCCCGGGCCCTCGCCGGACCAAAGGGCCCGGCTGACCCGCGCCTACCTCGGGCCGGCCATCGACGCGCTGGTGGCCGGGTACCGCTGAACTCAGGCCGGGGTGCCCACCGAGACCTCCGTGGCCGGGCCCGGTACGGAGGCCGGGGTGGCCGGGCGTTCGCGGAGGGAGAGCAGGACGCGGAGGGTGGCGATCCACATGAGGCAGGAGCCGAGCATGTGGAGGGCGACCAGGGCCTCGGGGAGGTGGGTGAAGTACTGGACGTAGCCGATGACGCCCTGGCCCAGGAGGATCAGGAAGAGGTCGCGGGTGCGGGCCAGGGGGCCCTTGGGCGCGTCGACCGCCTTGAGGACGAACCACAGGGCGAAGGTCAGGGTGACCACGATCCAGGCCAGCACCGCGTGCAGCTTGGCGATCATCTCCCAGTCCAGCGGGATGCGCGCCACCTCGGAGGAGTCGCCCGCGTGCGGGCCGGCGCCGGTCACCACCGTGCCGACCGCGATCAGCAGCACGGCCGCGGCCACCAGGGACCACACGAGCTGCCGTACCGCCCCGCCGACCAGCGGACGCGGCTCGGCGTCACCCTCACGGGTGCGCTGCCACATCACGGTGGCCACGGTGATCAGCGCCGTGGAGAGCAGGAAGTGCGCGGCGACCGTGTACGGGTTCAGTCCGACCAGCACCACGATGCCGCCGAGCACCGCGTTGCCCATGACCACCCAGAACTGCGCCCAGCCGAGCCGGGTCAGGTCGCGCCGCCACGGCTTCTGGGAGCGGGCGGCGATGATCGCCCAGCCGACGGCCGCGCAGAGCACGTACGTCAGCATGCGGTTGCCGAACTCGATGACACCGTGCACGCCCATGGCGCGGGTGGTCGTCAGTGAGTCGTCGGTGCAGGTGGGCCAGGTCGGGCAGCCGAGCCCGGAGCCGGTCAGGCGCACCGCGCCGCCGGTGACCACGATGACCACCGACATCACGAGAGCGGCGAGCGCGGCCCGGCGGACGGTCCGGGGGTCCGGGGTCCAGCGGTCGGCGATGAAGGCGAGCGGGTTGCGGAGGGCCGTCGCGGCGTCGGCGGGGGTCAGCTTTGGCACGCGCACCATCGTAGGCGCCCGCTTGTGCACGCATTCACGAGGGGCGCCCCCCCCGAGCCGGGTGGGCACCTACTCCCAGCGGAAGAACCTGCCCGCCGCCGCGAGCCCCACGACCGCCCACACCGCGAGGATCGCCACGTCGCCCCAGGGCATCTGGGCGCCGTGCTGGAGCACGTCCCGCAGACCGTCGGAGAGCGCGGAGATCGGCAGCAGCCCGAGGACGTGCTGCCCGGCGGAGCCGAACTTCTCCAGCGGCACGATCACCCCGCCGCCGACCAGCAGCAGCAGGAAGACCAGGTTGGCCGCGGCCAGCGTGGCCTCCGCCTTCAGCGTCCCCGCCATCAGCAGCCCGAGCCCGGAGAACGCGGCCGTGCCGAGCACCAGCAGAAGCAGTACGGCGGCCGGGTTGCCGTGCGGGGACCAGCCCAGCGCGAAGGCGATGACGGTCAGCAGGACGACCTGGAGCGCCTCGGTGACCAGCACCGCGGCCGTCTTCGCGGTCATCAGGCCCCAGCGCGGCAGCGGTGAGGAGGCCAGCCGCTTCAGCACGCCGTAGCGCCGCTCGAAGCCGGTGGCGATGGCCTGCCCGGTGAACGCCGTGGACATCACCGCCAGCGCCAGGATGCCGGGGGTGAGGAAGTCCACCGCCTTGCCGGACCCGGTGTCCACGATGTCGACCGAGCCGAACAGCGCCAGCAGCAGGGCCGGGATCACCACGGTCAGCAACAGCTGCTCGCCGTTGCGCAGCAGCATCCGCGTCTCCAGCGCCGCCTGGGCGCCGATCATGCGGGGGAGCGGGGCCGCTCCGGGCCTCGGGGCGTACGTGCCCGGCGCGGTGGTCATGAGCGCAGCTCCTTGCCGGTCAGTTCCAGGAAGACGTCTTCGAGGGTGTGCCGCTCCACCGAGATACGGTCCGGCATCACCCCGTGCTGCGCGCACCAGGAGGTGACCGTGGCGAGCAGCTGCGGGTCGATCTTGCCGGTCACCCGGTAGTTGCCCGGCGTCAGCTCGTCGGCCGTGCAGTCGGCTGGGAGCGCCTTGAGCAGCGAGGCCACGTCCAGTCCGGGGCGCCCGCCGAAGCGCAGGGTGTTCTCGGCGCCGTCGCGGCACAGCTCCTCCGGGGAGCCCTGGGCGATGACCCGGCCGCCGTCGATGATCGCCACGTCGTCCGCGAGCTGCTCGGCCTCGTCCATGTGGTGCGTGGTGAGGATCACCGAGACCCCGTCGGCGCGCAGGTCCCGTACCAGGTCCCAGGTGGCGCGGCGGGCCTGTGGGTCGAGGCCGGCGGTCGGCTCGTCCAGGAAGACCAGCTCGGGACGGCCGACGACGGCCATGGCGAGCGCGAGCCGCTGCTGCTGCCCGCCGGACAGCCGCCGGTAGGAGGTCCGGCCGCAGGAGCCGAGGCCGAGCCGTTCGATCAGGGCGTCCACGTCGAGGGGGTGCGCGTGCAGCCTGGCGACGTGCCGCAGCATCTCGTCGGCGCGGGCGCCGGAGTAGACACCGCCGGACTGGAGCATCACACCGACCCGGGGGCGCAGCGCGGCGGCGTCCCGGACCGGGTCGAGGCCCAGGACGCGCACGGTGCCGGAGTCCGGGGTGCGGTATCCCTCGCAGGTCTCGACGGTGGTCGTCTTGCCGGCCCCGTTGGGACCGAGGACGGCGGTCACGCCCGGCCGGGCCTCCAGGTCGAGGCCGTCCACCGCGGTCTTCCGCCCGTACCGCTTCACCAGGGCCTGGACCTGGACCACGGGGTCACTATGCATGGGTCCAGAGTCTAGGGAGGCGCGGCGGGGCTCAGGCGCGGGGGTGCTGGAAACCGGCCTCGCGGGGCCGGTGCAGCGGGAGCCAGCGCTCGGCGTAGGCCACCGCGTCCGCGACCGGGAACAGCCGGGCCATGGCCGCGCCGACCCGGCCGCGCAGGACCGGGCGGTCCCGCTCGAAGTCGTGGCCCAGCTCGTCGAAGCGGTCGGAGGTGATGGACACCTCGGTCACCGTCTCCCAGCCGCCGGGGCCGGGCCGCCCGACCTCCACCGTCGGCGCGGGTATCCGGTATTCCGCCAGGTGGAAGCTGGTGCAGGCGTCGTAGCCCGCCCCCAGCAGCAGCACCCGGGCGCCGAGCCGCTCCAGGCGTGCCAGGGGGCTCTGCTCCCCGAGCCGGCAGTCCGGGGCGTGGCCGTCGGTGATCCGGGCGGCGCGGGGGCCGAGCGCGGCGAAGGAGGTCTGCGGGTGGGAGCTGCGCCGGGCGCCGGGCCAGGTGCGCACGGTCTCCGGGATCACCCCGACCCCGCGCGAGGGGGTGGTGCGGGGGTCGTAGAACGGCATGGTGGCCCGTACCGTCTCCCACCACTCGGGCGGCACCGGGGGCGCGCGCCACAGCTCGGGGTCGGAGAGGTCCGCGGACTGGGTGGGGACGACCAGGGTGCCGTCCGGGCCGAGGGCGTCGAGAAGGCCCTGGACGACGGCGACGGCGCCGCCGTTCACCCACCCGAGGGAACTCAGCGAGGAGTGCACGAGCAGGGTCTCGCCGGGCTCCACACCCAGCTTCAGGAGCTGCTCGGCGAGGGTGGGGCGGGTGAGAAGGGGGCCCGCCGGGACAGGGGTCGGCATGGCGCGGAGTCTGCCCGGCCAAGGCGCCGGACGCCAGCGGTTTTGCCTGGTGAGGGGTGCCGCGATGGGCGTCCCGGAGATCGTTTCCGCAGGTCAGGTTAGGTGTGCCTAAGTGACGCAGGGCACCGTGGATCGCTCCGGGCCTGGCTTGTCAGGCTCCGAGGAATTACGCAACAATAGCGTTGTGAAAAACGTCGACGAGGCTCGGGAGACCCCCACGGGGTCCCAGGAGGAGCTGGCGACCGGTGAGCGTTCGACGCGCAACCGGGTCGCGCGGTCGATCCTGGACCACGGGCCGTCGACCGTCGCCGAACTGGCCGGCCGGCTGGGCCTCACCCAGGCCGCCGTACGCCGGCATCTGGACGCGCTGGCCGCCGACGACGTCGTGCAGGCACGCGAACAGCGGGTGTACGGAGCCCGGACCCGCGGCCGCCCCGCGAAGGTCTTCGCCCTGACCGCCTGCGGCCGGGACGCCTTCGACCAGTCCTACGACCAGCTCGCCGCCGACGCCATGCGCTGGATCGCCGAGCGCGAGGGCGGGGGCGAGGCCGTCGCCGCGTTCGCCCGGGCCCGCATCGCCGCCCAGGCCGCCACCTACCGCGAGGCCGTCGAGGGAGTGGAGCCCGAGCGCCGCGCCGAAGCCCTGGCCAGGGCCTTGACCGCGGACGGGTACGCTGCTACGGCACGCAGTGCCCCCCTCCCGCAACAGGGTGAGCAGCTCTGCCAGCACCACTGTCCGGTCGCCCACGTCGCCGAGCAGTTCCCCCAGCTCTGCGAGGCGGAGACGGAGTTCTTCGCCGAGCTGCTGGGAACCCACGTCCAGCGACTGGCGACCATCGCCCACGGCGACGGCGTCTGCACGACGTTCATCCCCAAGATTTCCAAGACCGACAAGTCCGATCAGAGCCACCACGCAAGCACGGCCGGGAGGAACCCCGCATGACGCTCCCCACGGAGACTGCCCACCCCGAACTCGAGGGTCTGGGCAAGTACGAATACGGCTGGGCCGACTCCGACGTAGCCGGCGCCTCGGCCAAGCGCGGCCTGAGCGAGGCCGTCGTCCGCGACATCTCGGACAAGAAGTCCGAGCCGGAGTGGATGACCAAGCTCCGCCTCAAGGGCCTGAAGCTGTTCGAGAAGAAGCCCATGCCCAACTGGGGCTCGGACCTCTCGGGCATCGACTTCGACAACATCAAGTACTTCGTGCGCTCCACGGAGAAGCAGGCGGAGTCCTGGGAGGACCTGCCCGAGGACATCAAGAACACCTACGACAAGCTGGGCATCCCGGAGGCCGAGAAGCAGCGCCTCGTCGCCGGTGTCGCCGCCCAGTACGAGTCCGAGGTCGTCTACCACCAGATCCGCGAGGACCTGGAGGAGCAGGGCGTCATCTTCCTGGACACCGACACCGCGCTCCGCGAGCACCCCGAGCTGTTCAAGGAGTACTTCGGCACGGTCATCCCGGTCGGTGACAACAAGTTCGCCTCGCTGAACACGGCCGTGTGGTCCGGCGGCTCCTTCATCTACGTGCCGAAGGGCGTGCACGTGGAGATCCCGCTCCAGGCCTACTTCCGGATCAACACCGAGAACATGGGCCAGTTCGAGCGGACGCTGATCATCGTCGACGAGGACGCCTACGTCCACTACGTCGAGGGCTGCACCGCGCCGATCTACAAGTCGGACTCGCTGCACTCCGCGGTCGTCGAGATCATCGTCAAGAAGGGCGCCCGCTGCCGTTACACGACCATCCAGAACTGGTCGAACAACGTCTACAACCTGGTCACCAAGCGCGCCGTCGCCTACGAGGGCGCCACCATGGAGTGGGTCGACGGCAACATCGGCTCCAAGGTGACCATGAAGTACCCGGCCGTCTACCTCATGGGCGAGCACGCCAAGGGCGAGACCCTCTCCATCGCCTTCGCGGGCGAGGGCCAGCACCAGGACGCCGGCGCCAAGATGGTCCACATGGCCCCCAACACGTCCTCCAACATCGTCTCGAAGTCGGTGGCGCGCGGCGGCGGCCGTACCTCCTACCGCGGTCTCATCGAGATCGGTGAGGGCGCGGCCGGATCGAAGTCCAACGTGCTGTGCGACGCGCTGCTCGTCGACACGATCTCCCGCTCGGACACCTACCCCTACGTCGACGTCCGCGAGGACGACGTCTCCATGGGCCACGAGGCGACCGTCTCCAAGGTCTCCGAGGACCAGCTCTTCTACCTGATGAGCCGCGGCCTCTCCGAGGACGAGGCGATGGCGATGATCGTGCGCGGCTTCGTCGAGCCGATCGCCAAGGAGCTGCCGATGGAGTACGCGCTGGAGCTCAACCGGCTGATCGAGCTGCAGATGGAGGGCGCGGTCGGCTGACCCGCCGCCCGTACCCCGTCACGCCACACACGCAGCCACCTACGCACCAGAAAGCGAGCACCCCGACAGCCATGGCTGAGCAGAACATCCCCGTGGGGTCCACCACCGCGGGCTCGATCGCGGTCGCCGCGGAGTCGACCGTCGCCACGCGCATGAGCGCGCCCCCCTCCTACGACGTCGCGGACTTCCCCGTCCCGCACGGCCGGGAGGAGGAGTGGCGGTTCACTCCGCTGGAGCGGCTGCGCGGCCTGCACGACGGCACCGCCGTCGCCACGGGCGAGGGCCTGAAGGTCGTCGTCGAGGCCCCCGAGGGCGTCACCGTCGAGAACGTCGGCCGTGACGACGCCCGGCTCGGCAAGGCCGGCACCCCGGTCGACCGCGTCGCCGCCCAGGCGTACTCCGCCTTCGAGCAGGCGTCGGTCGTCACCGTGCCCAAGGAGACCGTCCTCACCGAGCCGATCCGCATCGCGGTGCACGGCGAGGGCGGCACCGCCTACGGCCACCAGGTGATCGAACTCGGCGCCTTCGCCGAGGCCCTCGTCGTCATCGACCACACCGGTGACGCGGTGCTCGCCGCCAACGTCGACTACGTGCTCGGCGACGGCGCCAAGCTGACCGTCGTCTCCGTCCAGGACTGGGACGACAAGGCCGTGCACGTGGCCCAGCACAACGCCCTGGTCGGCCGCGACGCCTCCTTCAAGTCCGTGGTCGTCACCTTCGGCGGCGACGTCGTCCGCCTCCACCCGCGCGTCAGCTACGCGGGCCCCGGCGGCGAGGCCGAGCTGTTCGGCCTGTACTTCACCGACGCCGGCCAGCACCAGGAGCACCGCCTCCTGGTCGACCACAACACCCCGCACTGCCGTTCCCACGTCGTCTACAAGGGCGCGCTCCAGGGCGAGGGCGCGCACGCGGTCTGGATCGGTGACGTGCTCATCGAGGCCAAGGCCGAGGGCACCGACACCTACGAGATGAACCGCAACCTGGTGCTCACCGACGGCTCCCGCGTCGACTCGGTCCCCAACCTGGAGATCGAGACCGGCGAGATCGTCGGCGCCGGCCACGCCTCCACCACCGGCCGCTTCGACGACGAGCAGCTCTTCTACCTGATGGCCCGCGGCATCCCGGAGCACGAGGCCCGCCGTCTGGTGGTCCGCGGCTTCTTCGCCGAGCTGGTCCAGCAGATCGGCCTCCCCGACATCGAGGAGCGCCTGCTCGTCAAGATCGAGGAGGAGCTGGAGGCCGCGGTCGCATGACGACGACCTTCCAGCGCGCCTGCGGACTGAGCGAGCTGTCGGAGGACACCCCCAAGCGGGTGGAACTCGACGGCACGCCGGTCTCGGTCGTGAAGACCGAGGGCGAGGTGTACGCGATCTACGACATCTGCTCGCACGCGAACGTCTCCCTCTCCGAGGGCGAAGTGGAGGACGGGCAGATCGAGTGCTGGCTGCACGGCTCCTGCTTCGACCTCCGCAGCGGCAAGCCGTCCGGCCCGCCCGCGACGCGCCCCGTCCCCGTATACCCCGTAAAGATCGAAGGGGACGACGTGCTCGTCTCCCTCACCCAGGAGTCCTGAGGCACCCATGGCAACGCTTGAAATCCGAGACCTGCACGTCACCGTCGAGGCCGACAACGCCACGAAGGAGATCCTCAAGGGCGTCGACCTCACCGTGAAGCAGGGCGAGACGCACGCCATCATGGGCCCCAACGGCTCGGGCAAGTCGACCCTCGCCTACTCGCTCGCGGGTCACCCGAAGTACACGATCACCAGCGGCACCGTCACCCTCGACGGCGAGGACGTCCTCGCCATGTCGGTCGACGAGCGCGCCCGCGCCGGCCTCTTCCTCGCCATGCAGTACCCGGTCGAGGTCCCCGGCGTCTCCGTCTCCAACTTCCTGCGCACCTCCGCCACCGCCATCCGCGGCGAGGCCCCCAAGCTGCGTACCTGGGTGAAGGAGGTCAAGGAGAACATGGAGCGGCTCCACATGGACCCCTCCTTCGCCGAGCGCAACGTCAACGAGGGCTTCTCCGGCGGTGAGAAGAAGCGCCACGAGATCCTCCAGCTGGAGCTGCTCAAGCCGCAGGTCGCCATCCTCGACGAGACCGACTCCGGCCTCGACGTGGACGCCCTGCGCATCGTCTCCGAGGGCGTCAACCGCGTCCGCGAGACCGGCGAGACCGGCACCCTGCTGATCACGCACTACACGCGCATCCTGCGCTACATCAAGCCGGACTTCGTCCACGTGTTCTCCGGCGGCCGCATCGTCGAGTCCGGCGGTCCCGAGCTGGCCGACAAGCTGGAGAACGAGGGCTACGAGGCATACACGAAGGGTGGCGTATCCGCGTGACAGAGCTGCCGGGCCTCCTCGACACCGAGGCGATCCGCAAGGACTTCCCCATCCTGGGCCGCGAGGTCCACGACGGGCGCAAGCTCGTGTACCTGGACAACGCGGCGACCTCGCAGAAGCCGCGCCAGGTGCTGGACGCCCTGAGCGAGTACTACGAGCGCTACAACGCCAACGTCCACCGCGGCGTGCACGTCCTCGCCGAGGAGGCCACGGCGCTGTACGAGGGCGCGCGTGACAAGGTCGCCGACTTCATCAACGCGCCCAGCCGCGACGAGGTGATCTTCACCAAGAACGCCTCCGAGTCGCTCAACCTCGTGGCCAACATGCTGGGCTGGGCCGACGAGCCCTACCGGGTCGACCACGAGACCGAGATCGTCATCACGGAGATGGAGCACCACTCCAACATCGTGCCGTGGCAGCTGCTCGCGCAGCGCACCGGCGCGAAGCTGAAGTGGTTCGGCCTCACCGACGACGGCCGCCTCGACCTGTCCAACCTGGACGAGATCATCACCGAGAAGACGAAGATCGTCTCCTTCGTGCTGGTCTCCAACATCCTGGGCACGGTCAACCCGGTCGAGGCGATCGTGCGCCGCGCCCAGGAGGTCGGCGCGCTGGTGTGCGTCGACGCCTCGCAGGCCGCGCCGCACATGCCGCTGGACGTACAGGCGCTCGGCGCCGACTTCGTGGCCTTCACCGGCCACAAGATGTGCGGTCCGACCGGCATCGGTGTGCTCTGGGGCCGCCAGGAACTCCTGGAGGACCTGCCTCCGTTCCTCGGCGGCGGCGAGATGATCGAGACGGTGTCGATGCACTCCTCGACCTACGCGCCCGCCCCGCACAAGTTCGAGGCCGGTACCCCGCCGATCGCTCAGGCGGTCGGTCTCGGTGCCGCGATCGACTACCTGAACTCGATCGGCATGGACAAGGTCCTCGCCCACGAGCACGCGCTCACCGAGTACGCGGTGAAGCGGCTGGGCGAGGTCCCCGACCTGCGCATCATCGGCCCCTCCACGGCCGAGGACCGCGGCGCGGCGATCTCCTTCACGCTCGGCGACATCCACCCGCACGACGTGGGCCAGGTCCTCGACGAGCAGGGCATCGCGGTGCGCGTCGGCCACCACTGCGCGCGGCCGGTCTGCCTGCGGTACGGAATTCCGGCGACCACCCGGGCGTCGTTCTATCTGTACTCCACGCCCGGCGAGATCGACGCACTGG
The DNA here is from genome assembly GCF_004217355.1 of Streptomyces sp. BK022. Lineage (NCBI taxonomy): Bacteria > Bacillati > Actinomycetota > Actinomycetes > Kitasatosporales > Streptomycetaceae > Streptomyces > Streptomyces sp. BK022. Next base: position 113,447 of record NZ_SHKU01000009.1, on the reverse strand, counting down.
TCGAGGGGCTGGAGCACGTACGGAACTTCTTCGGCTGAGAGGCGTGGGCTGACACCGTGAAGCTGGACTCGATGTACCAGGAAGTCATCCTGGACCACTACAAGAACCCGCACGGGCGTGGTCTCCGGGATGGCGACGCCGAGGTGCACCACGTGAACCCGACGTGCGGCGACGAGATCACCCTCCGGGTGCGGTACGACGGTACGACGATCGCGGACGTCTCGTACGAGGGCCAGGGCTGTTCCATCAGCCAGGCCTCGGCGTCCGTGCTGAACGAACTGCTGGTGGGCAAGGACCTGCCCGAGGCGCAGAAGATCCAGGAGACCTTCCTGGAGCTGATGCAGTCCAAGGGCCGGATCGAGCCCGACGACGCGATGGAGGAGGTGCTGGAGGACGCGGTCGCGTTCGCCGGTGTCTCCAAGTACCCCGCGCGGGTCAAGTGCGCCCTCCTGAGCTGGATGGCGTGGAAGGACGCGACGGCCCAGGCCCTGGGCGAGGCCGGCGCGGACGCCGAAAGGAAGACGGCATGACCGACACCGCTGAGATGAAACCGGTCTCGGAGGAAGAACTCCGCGAGGCCCTGATGGACGTCGTCGACCCCGAGCTGGGCATCGACGTCGTCAACCTCGGTCTGATCTACGGCATTCACGTCGACGACGCGAACATCGCCACGATCGACATGACGCTGACCTCCGCGGCCTGCCCGCTGACGGACGTCATCGAGGACCAGGCCAAGTCCGTCACCGACGGCCTGGTCAGCGAACTCCGCATCAACTGGGTCTGGATGCCCCCGTGGGGCCCCGACAAGATCACCGACGACGGCCGCGAGCAGCTGCGGGCGCTGGGGTTCAACGTCTGAGACCTGCTTTTCCCCTTCACGGGAACGAGGCGGCGGTGCCCTGAGGCATCGCCGCCTTCGCGTACCCGGCGCGCCGCACCGGTTAGGCCCCCGCACCGCTCCCACGTTAGGTTTTCCGCATGACCGACACTGCTTCCCGTACCACCGGCGCCGTCGCCGCCGGTCTCGCCACCATCGCCGCCGACGGCACCGTTCTCGACACCTGGTTCCCGGCGCCCGAGCTGGTCGCCGAGCCGGGGCCGTCCGGCAGCGAGCGGCTGTCCGCCGACCGGGCCGCCGAACTGCTGGGCGACAGCGCGGTCTCCGCGCTCGGCCCGGACGCCCGGCGGGGCGTCGAGGTGGTCGCGGTCCGTACGGTCATCGCCTCGCTGGACGAGAAGCCGCTCGACGCGCACGACGTCTACCTGCGGCTGCACCTGCTCTCGCACCGCCTGGTCAAGCCGCACGGCCAGAGCCTGGACGGCATCTTCGGCCACCTCGCCAACGTCGCCTGGACCTCGCTCGGCCCGGTCGCGGTGGACGACGTCGAGAAGGTCCGGCTGAACGCTCGCGCCGACGGGCTACACCTCCAGGTCACCTCGATCGACAAGTTCCCCCGCATGACGGACTACGTCGCCCCCAAGGGCGTCCGCATCGCCGACGCCGACCGCGTCCGCCTCGGCGCGCACCTCGCCGAGGGCACCACGGTCATGCACGAGGGCTTCGTCAACTTCAACGCCGGCACGCTGGGCACCTCCATGGTCGAGGGCCGCATCTCCGCCGGCGTCGTCGTCGGCGACGGCTCCGACATCGGCGGCGGCGCCTCCACCATGGGCACCCTCTCCGGCGGCGGCAACGTCATCATCGCCATCGGCGAGCGCTGCCTCGTCGGCGCGGAGGCGGGCGTGGGCATCGCCCTGGGCGACGAGTGCGTGGTCGAGGCCGGCCTCTACGTCACCGCGGGCACCCGCGTCACGATGCCCGACGGCCAGATCGTCAAGGCCCGCGACCTCTCCGGCGCGTCCAACATCCTGTTCCGCCGCAACTCGGTGACCGGAGCGGTGGAGGCCCGGCCGAACAACGCGGTGTGGGGCGGCCTGAACGACATCCTGCACAGCCACAACTGATCAACGGCGACCACCTGGCCGCAGAGAGACGCCCCGCCGGACGCGAGTGCCGGCGGGGCGCTTCTCACGTCTATGGAGAGTGACGGCAGGCCCAGGGCGGGCCTAAGCGGCCATGGGCGGCTCTTGATCGTCCGTCCGGTGCGGCTGATCGGGCTTTTTGAAGCGCTGCCAGGCCTCGCGCGCCTTTCCGGCGGACTCGATCACGTCTGGAATCTGGTCTAGCAGACCCTTCACAGCGAAGAGCAGCACGGAAGCCACGCCAGCGATGGCGAGAATGATGATGATGGCGGTGCCGTCCACCGATCCTTACCTTCCCTGTCATGGGTCGGAATCGGTGGCATAGGCAGCCTCGATCCGTCCCTTTCGGTCGGGACCGAGACACCTACGCTGATGCGGCGCGCAAATGTTCTCGGGTGGGTCATTGCTGACCCGGGTTTGTACAGTCGTGCGGTCTTGCCCTACCCGCCAACCCGGGATCTTGACTGACATCGTCGGCTCGGCGACCTAGTTGCACCGAGGCCCAGTCACTTAGGCTGGCTTGCCCTGCCTTCCCGTTTCGCAGCCGGGGCGCACAGGTGCGCGGAGCATTTCGCTCACTAGCGCCGATGATAGCGCACGGCACACGGAAGCGCCCCGACGTCAACGAGTCGACGTCGGGGCGCTGTTGGAGTCTGCTACTCGACCACCGGCCTGATGCGGTCCAAGGGCACGTCCCACTCGATGCCGCCACCGACCGGGCGCATGAATGCCTGGCTGCTGACGAGTTTGTACTTCTCCTTGGTGCGCTCCTCCAGGACGTAGACCAGGTGGCCCGTGCGCTCTGAGATGCGGTCCATCACCAGGGTTCCGGCAGGGTAGGGGAGCTTGCCCGTGCAGAGTGTTGTCGGAACTCTTTCGCTCACTGCTGGCCGCCTTTTCGTAGGGCGTCGGCCAGGCGGGCGGCCACGTCGGCGCGTACGCGTCCCAGTTCCACGAGCTTCAGTGCCGGTGAGGCGATGTCGACCGCGAGGGAGGGGAGGACGATGCCTGCGCCGGCCAGGGCTGTTTTGAGGGTCTCTACCGCCGTGAACGGGTCCTGCTCTTCCTCGATTGCCATGAACCGGACGCTAGGACTGGGAGGTTGGCGGGCGGTACGCTGTTTTCTTGGGTTTGCTCGACAGGTCGCGAACATTGCTGGTGTTTTCTCTTCCGCACCGCCTGAACCCGTAGTGACGAGAGCGTGCCCCGGCCATGCTGTGGACCACATCCCCCGAAACGGAGAGCGCCCATGGCCCGTCAGTTACGCTTCACCGGCACAGACAGCAAGGTCGATGGATGTCCCGCCCTGCACACTGACGAGGGCACCGGTGAAGTCATCGTTCAGGGCACGCCCGTCACTGACCCTGAAGACCTCGCGCAGCTCCGGCACTTCGGGCCCGGCGATGCGGCGGTGGCCGTGCCGCGCGAACTGCTCGTGAACTGGGGGCCGAAGGAGATGGAGCGGGTGCCCGAATTCGTGGACCGGGCCACCTTCCGCCGTCTCTTCGAGACCTTTAAGCACACCGCCTGGCGGCTGGAGACCCGGCGTGGTTACGCCTCGGACCGTGAGGACCCCGACTTCCAGGCGTTCCTGGCCACCGGCTCGTCGCCGTGCGACTTCAGCGAACCCTGGTTCGTCAACATCAAGGCACAGACCGAGGCGGGCAAGACGGTCGGCCGCGTGCGCGTCGCGGACAAACCCCCCACCACCGAGCAACTGTTCCTGCTCGACTACGCCCGACACAACGCGGCGGTGGGCGAGGACATCCGCTACCTGTGGCGCGAGGACGCGACCGACCTGCCTGCCGAGGACTTCTGGATCTTCGACTCGCGGCTCGTCGCGCTGCTGCACTTCGACGACGCCGACAACATCACTAACATCGAGCTGATCACCGAACCCGCCGAGGTCGTCCGGTACTGCATCGTGCGTGACGCGGCGATGCACCACGTCGCCACGCTGGACGAGTTCGCCGCGCAGGTGGCTGCGGTCGGATAGCGCGTGTGACCGGTGAGCACTGACTACCAGCAAGCCAGGGCGGCCCTGGGGACGCGGCTGCGTGAGCTGCGCTTCTCATGCCCTGGTGGCCGGCTCACCGGTCAGCAACTTGCCCAGCGCCTCGGATGGCAGGGCTCCAAGGTCAGCAAGCTGGAGAACGGCAAGCAGACGGCCACCCCCGAGGATCTGAGGGCGTGGGCCGACGCGACCGAGCAACCCGAGGTGTACGCCGAGCTTGCGGCGCGGCTGGCGGGCTTCGAATCTCACATCAGGTCATGGCGCAGGGCGCTGGCAAATGGCTTCAAGCCCATGCACGAGGGGCTGAGCGCGGAGATCGAGCGGACCTCGGAAATGTGGATCTGGGAAGAGTCGGTGATCCCCGGCCTTTTGCAGACCCCCGAGTACGCCCATCACGTCATCCGGCGGTACGCCGAACTGCTGGGCTTCGCCAATGACATCGAGGCCGCCGTGCGCTCCCGAGTGCGGCGGCAGGAGTGGCTGTACCGGCCCGGCCGCACGCTTCACGTCCTGATCTGGGAAGCCGCGTTGCGCTCGCTGATCTGCCCGCCCTCCGTGCTGGCCGCCCAGCTCGACCGCCTGACCGGCATGATCGGCATGGACACGGTCGAGCTGGGCGTCATCCCCTTCGCGGCCTCCGTCAAGATCGTGCCCGCCAACGGCTTCTGGGTCCTTGATGAGCGGGTGGTCGTCGCGGAGGACTGGCACGCCGAGATGTGGTTGGACGATGCCGACAACATCGCCCTGTACTCGAAGGTCTGGCACACCCTCCACGAGTCGGCGGTGTACGGCACCGAAGCACAGAATGTCATCGCCGCGGCCCGCCGTGCCCTCAATCTCCGGTGACGCGAATCCCGTCCAGCAGCCACCCCAGGTACCGCCCGATGTCCCGCGCCTCCCCGCCGCCCAGCTCCGCCGCCGACGCGATGCCGTGCGTGAGACGCAGGAGTTCGGCCGGGGTGATGTCGGGGCGGAGGGTGCCCTCCTCCTGGGCGGACCGGACCAGGCGGGTCGCCGTGCCGTTCACCACCGTGCCGCAGGCCGTCATGGGCGCGTCGGACGCCGCCGAGCCCAGGAGGGACTTCAGGCCCCGGACCTGGATCGTCGCCACGCAGACCTCGTGGAGCCACTCCGCCAGCGCCTCGCCCGGGGGCAGGGCGCGGGACAACTCCTCGCCGCGCTCGCCCAAGGCGTCGACGCGGGCCGAGTACACCGCCTCCAGCAGGGCCCGGCGCGTGGGGAAGTGGCGGTAGAGCGTGCCGGAGCCGACTCCGGCACGCCGGGCGATGTCGTCCAGGGACGCGCCCTCACCGTGTTCGGCGAACGCCGACGCCGCCGCGGTCAGCAGGCGTTCACGGTTGCGCCGGGCGTCCGCCCGCATGGGCCGGGGGTAGGACATGCGGGCACTTCCTTCGGCGGGGGGCTGCCCCCGGAGTTTAGTCCCGGCGCTGCCGCTTCCACGGACCCGTGATCGCCAGCATGACGCCCGGGTCCTGGATGTTGGCGAAGAGGGTGTGGCCGTCGGGGGAGAAGGTCACGCCGGTGAACTCGCTGTACTCGGGGGCCGACTCGGTGCCGAGGTTGAGCTCGTTGCGGGCGATCGGGTACGTACGGCCGCCGTCGGTCGCGCCGAAGAGGTGCTGTACGCCCTCGCCGTCCTCGGCGATGACCAGGCCCCCGTAGGGGGAGACGGTGATGTTGTCCGGCCCGTCGAAGGAGCCGTCGGCGGAGGGGTCCGGGTTGACCCCGAGGAGCACCTTCAGGGTCAGCGTCCGCCGCCGGGGGTCGTAGAACCAGACCTGGCCGTCGTGCTGTACCGGGCTCTCCTCGCGGGCGTAGGACGAGACGACGTACACCCCGCCGTCCCCCCACCACATGCCCTCCAGCTTGCGGGCCCGCGTCACCTGAGCGTCGGTGAACTGCTTGCGGACCGGCACCGTGCGCGCGTCCCGGTCCGGGACGTCGGCCCAGTCCACTCCGTACACCGTGCCGGTGCGCGTAGCGCGCGAGAGGTCGTCCACGAAACGGCCGCCGGAGTCGAAGCAGCGGAACGCCTGGAGGACGCCCGCGTCGTCGGCGAGGGTGCGCAGCCGGCCCCGGCCGTGGTGGAAGCCCTCCGGCGGAGTCCAGCGGTAGAACAGGCCGTTGGGGCCGGAGGCGTCCTCGGTGAGGAAGAGGTGGCCCCGCTTCGGGTCGACCACCACCGCCTCGTGGGCGTAACGGCCCAGCGCCTTCAGCGGCTTGGGAGCGCGGTTGGCGCGGCGGTCGGCGGGGTCGACCTCGAAGACGTAGCCGTGGTCCTTGGTCATGCCGTTCTGTCCGGCCCGGTCCTCGGTCTCCTCGCAGGTCAGCCAGGTGCCCCACGGAGTGCTGCCGCCCGCGCAGTTGGTGGAGGTACCGGCGATGCCCACCCACTCGGCGACATGGTCGCGGCGGACCTCCACCACCGTGCAGCCACCCGAGGCGGCAGGGTCGTACACCAGGTCCTCGGCGAGCGGCACCGGGTGCTCCCAGTTCGCGCGCGGCCCCTTCAGCTCATGGTTGTTCACCAGCAGCACCGCACCGCGCGGGCCGGCGAAGGCCGCCGTACCGTCGTGGTTCGAGGGGGTCGGCTCGCCCGACTCCAGCCGGGTACGGCCGCTGTACGTCACCACCCGGTACGAGAAGCCCTCGGGCAGCGCGAGGATGCCGTCCGGGTCGGGGATCAGCGGGCCGTACCCGATGCCGGGGTGGCCGTGGGCGTCCCGGGCACCGTCGAGGTCCGCGGCCGCGAGGGCCTGCGGGGCGGTGGCGAGGGCGCCGACGCTGCCCGCGAGCACGACCCCGGCACCGGTGACCGCCGTCGTCCTGGCGAAGTCCCTGCGGGTGAGTGACATGGTGTCTCCTGTGACGGTCGGGACGCCCGTGGCGGAGGGCGAGGGTGGCGGGCCTCGTTCGGCCGAAACACTCCCGCCCGCCGCTGAACGGCAGCTGAACACCGGGCCGCGCGCAGGGCACCGCTGCCGTACACCCCGGCGAACGGGCCCGTCAGTTCCCCTGCTGCTGCGACCTCGCCTTGAACGCCGCCTTCCGTGCCTCCTTGGCCACCCGCTTGTCCGGGTGCAGCCGCCCCATCGCCTCCAGCACGTCCGCCGTAGCCGGGTGCTCCACCCGCCACGCGGCCGAGAAGAACCCGCTGTGCTGCTCCGCCAGGCCCTCCACCAGCGCCTGCAGCTCCTCGGAGTTGCCCTCCGCCTGGAGCTGCGCGGCGATCGTGTCGACGGTCAGCCAGAACACCAGGTCCTGCGAGGGCGCGGGCACGTCCGGCGCGCCCCGCTCACTCAGCCAGACCCGGGCCAGACCGCCCAGCTCCGGATCGTCCAGCACCTCCCGCAGCGCGGGCTCGGCCACCATGCCGACCAGGGACAGCGCCTGCTGGCAGCGCAGCCGCCGCAGTGGCGCCCCGGCATCCGCACCCCGCGCGGCCGCCAGCAACTCCCGCGCGGCGGCGAGGGGTTCGCGCTGCCCGAGCCACTGCTCGGTCTCCGCGCGCGCGGCGAACTCCCCGTACCCGGCGGTGCCGTCGAGCAGCGCGTCCGCGCCCTTGTCGGCCAGCTCGCCCACGGCCGGCGCCTCGAACCCGGCCTCCAGCAGCCGCGCCCGCAGCCCGTACAGCCCGAGCGGGGTCAGCCGGACCATGCCGTAGCGGGCGATGTCGTCCTCGTCGACCGGCTCGGCGGGCTCCTCCTCCGTGCCGGCCATCAGCTCCTCGTCCACCGGCCGGTACTCCACCAGGCCGATCGGCTCCAGCAGCCGGAACTGGTCGTCCAGCTTCATCATCGCCTCGGAGACCTGCTCCAGGACGTCGTTGCTGGGTTCCTCCAGGTCGTCGGGGACGATGGTGGAGGCGGCCAGCGCGGGCAGCGGCACCGCGCTCTCGCCGGGTCCGTCCTCACCGACGGTCAGCAGGTAGAGGTTGCCGAGCACGCCGTCGAGCAGCTCCGCCTCGCCCTCGGGGTCCCAGTCGAACGTCGAGAAATCGACCTCGCCGCCCTCCTCCAGCGCGGCGGCCAGCTGCTCCAGGTCCGGCACCCCGGCGTCCGCGACCACCGTGTCCAGCGCGGCCAGCCAGATCGTCAGCACGTCCTGCGGGGCGCCGGTCAGCAGGGCCAGGTCCGCGCCGGGGGCCACGGTCCCGGCCTCCTCGTCGGTGATCTCGACCAGGCCGGTGTCCACCGCAACGCCCCAGGCCTCGGCGGCGTTCGCGGCGGCGTCGTCCCCGGTCAGGCCGAGCAGTTCCGCGGCGGCGGGCAACTGCTCCTCGACGAGGCTCCCGCCGCCGTCGACGCGGGTGTCGGGGCCCGCCCAGCGGGCCAGCCGGGCGGCGCGGGAGAGCAGCGGGGTGGACAGCGCGGCACGCGCCAGCTCCGCTTCGGGACGCAGCCGTACGGGCGGCAGGGGGGAGCTGTCTGACATCGGCTGGTTCTCCTCGGACCGGGAAAGCACTCAACCCCTCAGCGTAGACGGCTTTGCCCGCGCACCGCCCGATTCCGGTCGCCACTGCCCCTCGTACGTGGCCGAAACCTTGACAACTCCCCGCGCGAGGCAGGAGATTGACGCGCGTAGAGGTGGGGGAACGACTGTTCACTCGGCTCTACGCGTGTCACTGAGGGCGACGAGCCCTGCACGCTGCTGTGCGTTGCCGTCCCGGCGTTCCGTCACGTTCCCGGAGGAAATCCCCTTGCCGAGCAGGACTTCCGCGCGTCTCGCCGCGCTCACCGTCGCCGCCGTGTGCGGCGCCGCGTCCGCCGTCGTCGCCACCTCGCCCGCGCACGCCGACTCGGTGCGCGTCCACGACATCCAGGGCACCACCCGCCTCTCGCCGTACGCCGGCAAGCAGGTCGCCGACGTGCCCGGTGTGGTCACCGCCGTGCGCGCCTACGGTTCGTCCAAGGGCTTCTGGCTCCAGGACCCGAACCCGGACGCCGACCCGGCCACCAGCGAGGGCGTCTTCGTCTTCACCAGCTCCACGCCGAAGGCCGCGGTGGGCGACTCGGTGACCGTCACGGGAACCGTCTCGGAGTACGTGCCCGGCGGCACCGCCTCCGGCAACCAGTCGGTCACCGAGATCACCAAGCCCGTCGTCACCACCCTCTCCACCGGCAACCCGGTCCCGGCGCCGGTCGTGATCACCAGGCGCGCGGTGCCGGAACGATACGCCCCGGCCGGCGACCCGGCCGCGAACAACTCGGTCAACGCCCTGCCGCTCGCCCCCGCGACCTACGCCCTCGACTACTACGAGTCGCTGGAGGGCATGAACGTCCAGGTCGGCGACGCGCGCGTGGTCACCGCCACCGACCCGTACAGCGAGCTGTGGGTCACCGTGAAGCCGAAGGAGCACCGCACCGAGCGCGGCGGCACCCTGTACGGCTCCTACGACGCCCAGAACACCGGCCGCCTCCAGATCCAGTCCCTCGGCGCGACGGCGGACTTCCCGCAGGCGAACGTCGGCGACACCCTCGCCGGCCCCACCACCGGACCGCTGGACTTCAACCAGTTCGGCGGCTACACGCTGGTGGCGAGCGCCCTCGGCACGCTGGAGAGCGGGGGCCTGGAGCGGGAGACGACCCGCAAGCAGGCTTCCGGTGAGCTGGCCGTGGCGACGTACAACGTCGAGAACCTCGACCCGTCCGACAAGACCTTCGACGCCCACGCCTCCGCGATCGTGAACAACCTGCGCTCGCCCGACATCGTGTCCCTGGAGGAGATCCAGGACGACAACGGCGCCAAGGACGACGGCACGGTGAGCGCGGGCGCGACGGTCGGCAAGCTGATCGACGCGATCGTGGCCGCGGGTGGTCCCCGTTACGACTGGCGCTCCATCGACCCCGTCGACAAGCAGGACGGCGGTGAGCCGGGCGGCAACATCCGGCAGGTGTTCCTCTTCAATCCCGAGCGGGTCTCCTTCACCGACCGCCCCGGCGGCGACTCCACCACGGCGGTCGGCGTCGCCAAGGAGAACGGCAAGGCCCGGCTGACCGTGTCGCCCGGCCGCGTCGACCCGGCGAACGCCGCCTGGGCCAACAGCCGCAAGCCGCTCGCCGGGGAGTTCGTGTTCCGGGGCCGTACGGTCTTCGTGATCGCCAACCACCTCAACTCCAAGGGCGGCGACCAGCCGTTGACCGGGCAGTACCAGCCGGTGGTCCGCAGTTCGGAGACGCAGCGGCACGCGCAGGCGACGGAGGTCAACACCTTCGTGAAGTCCCTGCTCGCGGCACAGAAGGACGCGGAGGTCATCGCGCTCGGTGACATGAACGACTTCGAGTTCTCCGACACCGCGAAGATCCTGGAGGGTGACGGCCAGCTCTGGTCGGCGATCAAGTCGCTGCCGCGCAGGGAGCGTTACACCTACGACTACCAGGGCAACGCGCAGGTGCTGGACCAGATCCTGATCAGCAGGGCGATCCGGCGGGGCTCGTTCGCCTACGACAGCGTGCACATCAACTCGGAGTTCCACGACCAGATCAGCGACCACGACCCGCAGGTGCTGCGCTTCCGCCCCTGACTCTTCAGGTCTGCTTAGCTGCATCTCGTAGCAGATTTAAGTGGAGCTTCACGGTCGTGGTGTCGAGACTACGACCATGAGGCAACGGAACGCACCCTTCGGCCGCACGCTCTGCGCGATGGTCACCCCGTTCACGTCCGCCGGCGCGCTCGACGTGGACGGGGCGGCCCGCCTGGCCACCCGTCTGGTGGCCGGGGGCTGCGACGGGCTGGTCCTGAACGGCACCACGGGCGAGTCCCCCACCACCACCGACACGGAGAAGCGGGAGCTGATCGCGGCGGTCCGCGCCGCGGTGGGCCCCGCCGTCCCGCTGGTCGCGGGCGTCGGCACGGCGGACACCCGGCACACCGTCGAACTCACCCTCGCCGCCGAGAAGGCGGGCGCCGACGCGGCCCTCGTCGTCACCCCGTACTACAGCCGGCCCCAGCAGGCCGCCGTCGAGGCCCACTTCCGCCAGGTCGCGGACGCGAGCGGCCTCCCGCTGATGCTCTACGACATCCCCGGCCGCACGGGCACCCGCATCGCCCCGGAGACGATGATCCGCCTGGCGTCACACCCGCGCATCATCGCCGTCAAGGACTGCTCCTACGACTTCCTCGGCACCCAGAAGGTGCTCGCGGAAACGGAGTTGGCGTACTACGCGGGATGCGACGAACACATCCTTCCCCTGTACGCGGTGGGCGCGGCGGGCTGTGTGAGCACGGTCGCCAACGCGGTGCCGGAACAGGTGGCGGGAATCCTGGCGGCGTTCGACGCGGGCGACACGGCCCTGGCCGCCGAACTCCAGTCCCGCGTCACCCCGTTGACCGAGGCGATGATGGCCTCGGACCTGCCGGGCACGGTGACGGCGAAGGCCCTCCTCGACGCCCTGAACCTCCCGGCGGGCCCGGTACGGCCACCGCTGCTGGCGGCGGCCGCCGGAACCACGGCGCGGCTGCTGGCGCTCTACGAGGCCGGGGTCGCGGCGACGGGCCCCGGCCGCGCGTCCTAGACCACGCTCAGAGCGCCGCGCCCCCCGGCTTCACCATGTTCCGGACCGTGCGGGCCTTGACGAAGTCGCCGAGGGCGGTCATGTCCCACTCGCCCGAGTACTGGCGGATGAGCTTGGCCATCAGGACGCCCGTCTGAGGCTCCGCCGAGGTCAGGTCGAAGCGGACCAGTTCCTCGCCGGAGGCGGGGTCGATCAGGCGGCAGTACGCCTTGGCGACCTCCGTGAACTTCTGGCCGGAGAAGGAGTTGACGGTGAAGACCAGGCCGGTGACCTCCGGGGGGATGCGGCCGAGGTCGACCGTGATGACCTCGTCGTCTCCGCCGCCCTCGCCGGTGAGGTTGTCGCCGGAGTGCTTGATGGCGCCGTTCAGGATGGAGAGCTTGCCGAAGTAGCAGCTGTCCACGGCGTTGCGCTGGGGGCCGTAGGCGATGACCGAGGCGTCGAGGTCGATGTCCTTGCCGCGGTAGGCGGGCTCCCAGCCGAGGCCCATCTGGACGCGGGAGAGAAGGGGGGCGCCGCCCTTGACCAGGGACACGGTCTGGTTCTTCTGGAGGTTCACCCGGCCCTTGTCCAGGTTGATCTTGCCGGCGCCCGGGGCCGGCGCCTGGGGTGCGGGGGGCGTCTGGGGGACCGGCGGTGCCTGGGCGGCGGGGGGTGCCTGGGCGGCCGGAGGGGCGGCGACCGGCTGGGGCGGCTCCTCCACCGTCACGCCGAAGTCCGTCGCGATTCCCGCCAGCCCGTTCGCGTACCCCTGCCCCACCGCCCGCGCCTTCCACTGGCCGTTGCGCCGGTAGATCTCCACGATCACCAGGGCCGTCTCGGCGCCGAGGCCGGGCGGGGTGAAGGAGGCGACGACCGCGCCGCCGTCCGCGTCCCGGATCGTCGCCGTCGGCTCGATGCCCTGGAAGGTCTGGCCCGCCGCGTCCGGGCTCGCGGTGACGACGATCTTCTCGATGTCCGGCGGCACCGCGCCGGTGTCGACCGTGATGGAGTCCGGCGCGGACCCGCCGCCCGAGCGGTAGGTCACGCCGGGGCCGGCCGGCTGGTTGTAGAAGATGAAGTCGTCGTCGGAGCGCACCTTGCCGTCGGCGGTGAGCAGCAGGCCCGACACGTCCAGCCGCACCGGTGCGGCCACGTCCACCGTCACACGGGCGGCCGGAAGCGGGACGTTGGAGCCAGGGGTCATAGCGGTCATGCCGGGTGAACGAACGAGCCCACTTTGCCGTTCCCTTACCCGGCACCGAGACCCCCGTTCGGGTCAGGGTGCCGGGAAGACACGGCTCAGGGGGTGACGACGATCTTGCGGCCGACGCCCGCCGCGAACTGCTCCAGCGCCTGCGGGTAGTTCTCCAGGGCGATCCGGTCGCTGATGAAGACGTCCGGGTCCAGCACACCGTTCGCGAACAGTTCCGCCGCCCGCTCGTAGCTGTGCAGCACCGCCATGGAGCCGGTGATGGTGATCTCCTGGTTGTAGATGCGGTACGGGTCGATCGTCACCCGCGTCGCGTAGTCGGCCACGCCGAACTGGAGGTACGTGCCCGCCTTGGCCACCCGGCCCAGGCCGTCCTGGATCGCCGCCGCGTTGCCGGTCGCGTCGATCACGATCTCCCAGCCCTGCGGCCGGTCGAGCTCGTCGGCGCCGGCCGCCGCGGCCGAGACCCCGAGCAGCTTGGCCGTCTCCAGCCGGGCCGGGTTGATGTCGACCATGTCCACGCTCGCCGCGCCCGTGCGCTTGGCCAGCTCCAGCATCATCAGGCCCATCGTGCCGGAGCCGTAGATCAGGACATGGGCACCGAGGCGGGAGTTGAGGATGTCGTAGCCGCGCACCGCGCACGACAGCGGCTCGATGAGGGCCGCGTCCTGGGGGCGTACGTGCTCGGGCAGCTTCACGCAGTTGGCCACGGGCGCGACCGCGTACTGGGCGGCACCGCCCGCCGTGGTCACCCCGATCGCGGCCCAGCGCTCGCACATGTTGTTGTGGCCGTCGCGGCAGAAGCGGCACTCGTAGCAGTACAGGGACGGGTCCACCGCGACCTGGTCGCCGACCGCGACCTCGCGGACCTGGCTGCCGATCCCGACCACCCGGCCCGCGAACTCGTGCCCCGGCACGATCGGCAGCTCGGGTGCGAACTCGCCCTGCAGGATGTGCAGATCCGTACCGCAGATCCCGCACGCGGCGACCTCCACGACCACGTCGCGCGGACCCGGTGTCGGGTCGGGGACCTCGGTGACGACGGCACGGCCCACGGACTCGATGACGGCGGCCTTCATTTCACGGCTCCCAACGACAGGCCCTGGACCAGCTTGTCCTGGGCGGCGAACCCCGCGGCGAGTACCGGCAGGGAGACGACGAGCGACGCGGCGCACACCTTGGCCAGGAACAGGCCCTGGCTGGTGATGAAGCCGGTCAGGAAGACGGGCGCGGTCTCCGCGACCACACCGGTCAGCACACGGGCGAACAGCAGCTCGTTCCAGCTGAAGATGAAGCAGATCAACGAGGTCGCCGCGATGCCGGGCAGCGCGATCGGCGCGACCACGCGGGCCAGGATCACCGGCAGCGGCGCCCCGTCCACCCGCGCCGCCTCGATGACGGCGACCGGCACCTCGGCGAGGAAGGACTGCATCATCCACACCGCGATCGGCAGGTTCATCGAGGTGTAGAGGACGACCAGCAGCCAGATGTTGTCCAGCATCCCGGCGTTCTTCGCGAACAGGTACAGCGGCAGCAGGCCCGCCACGGCCGGGAGCATCTTCGTCGACAGGAAGAAGAACAGGACGTCGGTCCACTTCCGCACCGGCCGGATGGAGAGCGCGTACGCCGCGGGGAGGGCCAGCACCAGCACGAACAGGGTGGAGGCCAGCGAGGCGACCGTGGAGTTGATCAGCGCCGGCCAGGGGCTGGCGCCGCCGGCCGCGCCGAAGAACTCGCGGTAGCCGTCCAGGGTGAGCGGCGCGGCGAAGGACGGCGGGTTGGTGGCCGCGTCCGCCTCGGAGTGGAACGAGGTCAGGACCATCCAGGCGATGGGCAGGAAGAAGACGATGCCGGCCAGCCAGGCCACCAGGCCCAGCCCGAGCCCACTGCGCCCGCCTCGTCCGGTGCGCCGCGCGGCGGCGGTGGGGGAACTCATCGGGACACCTCCTCGCGGAACAGGGACGACACCACGCGCAGCGCGAAGGTGGCGATGACGATGGAGCCGATGACGACGAGGACACCCGCCGCCGAGGCGAGGCCGTTCTCATGGGCCTGGTAGAAGCTCTGGTAGACGGTGTACGGCAGGTTCGCGGTGCCGAGGCCGCCCGAGGTGAGCGTGAACACCGCGTCGAAGTTCTGCACGATGTAGATGGAACCCAGCAGGGCGCCCAGTTCCAGGTAGCGGCGCAGGTGCGGGAGGGTGAGGTGGCGGAAGATCTGCCAGTCGCTCGCCCCGTCCACCCGGGCGGCCTCGATCTGCTGCTGGTCCCGGCTCTGCAGTCCCGCCAGCAGGATCAGCATCATGAACGGCGTCCACTGCCACACCAGCGAGGCCTCCACCGCGAGCAGCGGGGTGTCGGAGACCCAGTCCGGCTGTGGGCCGCCCACATAGTGCAGCAACCCATTGAGAAGACCGTACTCCGGGTTGTAGAGCACATGCTTCCAGAGCAGGGCGGCGGCCACCGGGACCACCAGGAACGGGGCGATCAGCAGGGTGCGGACCACCCCCCGGCCCTTGAACTTCCGGTCCAGCAGCAGCGCCAGCGCCAGCCCGAGGACCAGGCTGGCCACCACCACGGAGGCGGTGAGCAGCACGGTCACCCACACCGAGTGGCGCAGGTCGGCGTCGGTGAGCACCTGCTGGTAGTTGTCGAACCAGGTGAAGCGGCGGGCCTTGGGGTAGAGCGCGTTCCAGTCGAAGAACGAGATCACCAGCGTGGCCACGAACGGCAGCTGGGTCACGATGATCATGAAGACCAGGGCGGGCAGGAGCGGGGCGCGGGTGGCCCAGGCCCGCAGCCGGGCCGGGGGACGCCGGACCGCGGGGGCGGAGTCGGCCGCGAGCGGGGCCGTTGTCGTCGCTGTCATCGTCCCTCGTACTCCTTGGAGATCTGCTCGGCGAGCTGCTGGGACTTGCGCAGGGCCGAGTCGACCGACTGCCGGCCGGCGATGGCCGCGCTGATCTGCTGGGACACCTTGGTGCCGAGGTCGGTGAACTCGGGGATGCCGACGAACTGGATGCCGGGCGCGGGGCGCGGCTGGACGCCGGGGTCGGTGGGCCGGGCGTTCTCGATGGCCTCCCTGGTCATCTCCTGGAAGGAGGCGGCCTCCTCGCGGTACTCCGGGTTGGTGTACGTGGAGGCGCGCTTGCCCGCGGGGGCGTCGGCCCAGCCGCTGGTGTCGCCGACCAGCTGCTCGTACCGCTTGCTGGAGGCCCAGGAGACGAACTTCCACGCCTGGTCGGGGTTGCGGGAGGCGTGCTGGATGCCCCAGGCCCAGGTGTAGAGCCAGCCGGAGGACTTGGTCCGCTCCACCGGGGCGGGGGCGTAGCCGAGCTTGCCCTTGACCGGGGAGCCGCTGCCCTCCAGGAGTCCCGCCGCGGAGGTGGCGTCGTACCACATGGCGGTCTTGCCCTGGGTCATATTGTTCAGGCACTCCGCGAAGCCGGACTGCGCGGCACCGGACTCGCCGTGCTCGCGGACCAGGTCCACATAGAACTTGACGGCCTTCGTGAACTCGGGGGAGTCCAGCCGGGCCTTCCAGTCCTTGTCGAACCAGGTGCCGCCGAAGGTGTTCACCACCGTGGTGAGCGGGGCCATGACCTCGCCCCAGCCGGGCAGGCCGCGCAGACAGATGCCCTTCATGCCGGGCCTGGCGCCGTCGGCCTTCGCGGCGAGATCGGCCACCTGCTGCCAGGTCGGATGCGCGGGCATCTTCAGGCCCTTGGCCGCGAAGACGTCCTTGCGGTACATGAGGAAGGACGACTCGCCGTAGAACGGCTGCCCGTACAGCTTGTCGTCGTCGCCGGTGAGCGACTGGCGCATGGGCTTGAGCACATCCTGCTCGTCGTACGCGTGGTCCTTCGCCACATAGCCGTCCATCGCGTGCAGCCAGCCGTTGCGGGCGTAGATCGGGATCTCGTAGTTGGACAGCGTGGCCACGTCGTACTGGCCGGCCTGGTTGGCGAAGTCCTGGCTGATCTTGTCGCGGACGTCGTTCTCGGGCAGCACGGTGAAGTTGACCTTGATGCCCGTCTCCTTGGTGAAGTGGGCCCGGGTCAGCTTCTGCAACTCGGTCATCTGCGGGTTGTTGACCATCAGTACGTTGATGGAATCGCCGCCGGAACCGGTCCCGCCCGCGCCGGCCCAGCAGCCGGAGAGAAGCGGGGCGAGCAGCGTCCCTGCGGCGGCCATGGCGAATGCGGTTCGCGGCCTCCGTCGGCTCGGGGTGCGCATGGATCGCTCCTGGATGTATGGGGACAGCAGGGCATGGCCGCGCGTGCGGACGCCCTCGGGAAAGTGGTGGTGCGGAAAGCTGTGTGGTGCGGTGCGGTGTCAGACCCGGATGACCTGTGGCCCCAGGAGGGAGTAGCGGTGCGCCTCGGCCGCCGGGAGCTGGGTGCTCGTGACGATCGCGTCCACCGCGCCGACCTCCGCGAACCGGCAGAAGCTCACGGCCCCGAACTTGGTGTGCACCCCGGCGAAGACCGTGCGCCGGGCGGCCCGGATGGCCTGTGCCTTCACCTCGCTGACGGCGGGGTCGGGCGTGGTCAGGCCGTGTTCGCGCGAGATGCCGTTGGCGCCGAGGTAGGCGAGGTCCACCACGAAGCCGGCCAGCATCTTGGTCGTCCAGTGGTCGACCGTGGCGAGCGTGCCCGCCCGCACCCGGCCGCCCAGCAGCAGGACCGACACGTTCTCGGCCTCCGCCAGGGCGCCCGCGACGGGCAGTGAGGCGGTCACCACGGTCAGCGCCCGGCCGGTGGGCAGGGCCTCGGCGATGAGCTGGGGGGTGAAGCCCTCGTCGACGAAGACCGTCTCCGCGTCCCCGAGCAGCTCGGCCGCGGCGGCCGCGATCCTGCGCTTCTCGGGCACGTGGCTGGTGGCGCGGAAGGCGAGCGTGGTCTCGAAGGCGGCGCTCTCCACCGGGTAGGCGCCGCCGTGGGTGCGGCGGACCAGTCCGTGGTCCTCCAGCGCCCGCAGGTCCCGCCGGATGGTCTCCTTGGCCACGCCCAGCTCGTCGGCGAGCGCGGTGACGTCCACGGAACCGGTGGCCCGCGCCGCGCGCACGATCTCGCGTTGGCGTTCCTCGGCCGTCCTGGTGTTCATGTCGTCACCCGCTCTCGTCATCGAGATGCCCGCTGGGATGCCCGTTCGGGCCCTGGGGGAAGTTCTACAGCGCACGCGCGGCGCTGACCAGGTCTGTTAGGCGCCCGATCCTGCCCGTGTGTGCCCGGTCACCCCCCGGCGTGCCTGCCCCGGGACCTGCGTGGCAGCGGGGTCCGGGGTGGGAGCGGGCGCGGGGCGTGCCCGAACACGACCGCGGTCGGGCCCGTTTGGTGCCCGCCCGCGATCGTTTTCGGCCGTGGGACGTTCGGTGGCGGGGTCAGTACGGCCAGATCGGCGGGTCGGTGAGGAAGTGGCCGCCGAGGCGGTCGTGGGCCGGGTTCGCGAGGTCCGGTGCGCCCTGCTCGGCGATGAGCTTCGCCGCGTACGGCTCGGAGTCGTCCTCGGGGGTGTAGCCGAGGGCGCGGGCGGAGGCGAGGTCCCACCACAGGCGGGTGTTGGCGGAGGAGCCGTAGACCACGGTGTGGCCCACGTCCTCCGCGGTCAGGGCCGCGTGGAAGAGGCGGGCCGCGTCGGCGGGGCTGAGCCAGATCGAGAGCATCCGCACACTGGTCGGCTCAGGGAAGCAGGAGCCGATGCGGACGGACACGGTCTCGATGCCGTGCCGGTCCCAGTAGAGCTGGGCCAGGTCCTCCCCGAAGCACTTGGAGAGGCCGTAGAAGGTGTCCGGGCGGTGCGGGGTGTCCACCGGGATGCGGGGGGCGCCCGGCGCCGGGACGCGGGTGCCGCCGACCGCGTGGTTGGAGGAGGCGAAGACCACGCGGCGTACGCCCTCCAGCCGGGCGGCTTCGTAAAGGTGGTACGTGCCCTCGATGTTGGCTTTCAGGATCTTCTCGAACGGGGCCTCCAGGGAGATGCCGGCCAGGTGCAGCACCGCGTCCGTGCCCCGTACCGCCTCGCGCAGGGCGTCCAGGTCGGCGAGGTCCGCGGTGACGGCGTCCGGGACGTCGGGGACGGGGCGGGCGTCGAGGAGGCGGAGGTCGTAGCCGTGGGCCGGGAGCAGGGAGCGCATCAGGGTGCCCAGGCCGCCTGCGGCGCCGGTGAGCAGGAGGGTGCGGGGGGCGGGCATGGGGGTCTCCTCGCGTGGTCCGGCCATGACGGGCGTTCACATACCTGGTGAAGTTAGAGAGGGGGCCCTGGAGGGTCAAGTGGGTGGTGAGAAGCCGTCAATTGGCTGGTGGATACGGGGTGCGCGTGGCCTTGACCGCTTCGGCGGGGGCTCGTAGCGTTCACGCATGCGGACGCCGGTCAGCCTGCTGCCTGGTGGTGCGGTCGGGCCGCCGGAGGAGGACACGTGCGGGCGTCGGCGTTCGTCTACCCCTGGGACGTCAACGGTGACCCCGGGGCCCCGGCCCGGATCGCCTCGCTGGGGGTCCCGCAGGTGACCTTGGCCGCCGCCTATCACTCCACCCGCGCGCTGACCCCGCGACACCCTCGCCACCGGATCGTCACGGCGGAGTACGCGGCTGTGCTGTATCCCCCCGGCGACGTCTGGGCCGGCCGCGATCTCCGGCCCCACCCGGCCGGCGACTGGGCCCCGGGTGACGCCTTCGGCGAGGCGGCCTCGGCCCTCGTCTCCGCCGGTCTGGAGGTGCACAGCTGGGTCGTCCTCGCGCACAACTCCCGGTTGGGCGCGGAACATCCGGACACCTCCGTCGTCAACGCCTACGGCGACCGGTACCCCTGGGCCCCCTGCGTCGCCCAGCCCGGCGTCCGCGCCTACCTCACCGCTCTCGCCGCCGAGGCGGCGGTGCGCCCCGGCGCCACCGGTACGGAACTGGAGTCCCTCGGCTGGTACGGCCTCGCGCATCTCCACGCCCACGACAAGACCGGCGGGGTGCGGCTGGGGGAGGCGGGGCAGTACCTGATGTCCCTGTGCTTCTGTCCGGCCTGCGGGGAGGGGTACGGGGTGGACGCGGGGGAGTTGGCCGCCCGTGTCCGGGCCGCGCTGGAGCCGGTGTGGCGCGGGGCGGGGGACGGGGGCTGGGAGTACGTGGAGCGGGCGCTCGGCGCGGAGCCGGCCGCGGCCGCGCGGGCGTGGCGCGAGTCGGCGGCCCGCACGCTCCAGGAGGAGGCGATCACCGCGGTGCGCGAGGCCGCCCCCGAGGGTTTCCGGGTGCTGCTGCACGCGGACCCGGTCCCGTACCACTGCGGCGCGAACGCGGGGGTGGACCCGGCGCACATACTCTCGTGGGCGGACGGTGTGGTCGTCCCCTGTGTGGACGGCGTACACCGCCTGGCTGCGTTCGCTGAGCACGCGGGGGAGCGGACGGTCCTGGCGGCCAACCTGACGGTGGTCTCGGGCCTCGGCGGAAACCCTGCCCGCCTCGCCTCGGACGCGGCGCGTGCGCGGCGGGAGGGGGCGAACGAGCTGCGGCTGTACCACGCGGGCCTGGCCTCGGACGCGGACCTGGCGGCGGTACGGGAAGGGCTCGCGGGGTGGTGAGCGGGCCGGGTGCCGATGAGTTCCGGCCGGCCGGCCGGTCTCCCCTTCGTACGCCCGGTGCGCACCCCCTAGGAGACCGACATGACCGACTCGACCCTGGACCTCGGCCCGCAGGCCCGGATCGTGGCACGCCTGGCCGAGACCGTGAGCGATGAGCAGCTCTCGGCACCGACGCCGTGCCCCGACACCCCGGTACGGGACCTGCTGGGGCACCTGCTGCACCTGTCCGTCGCCTTCCGTGACGCCGCCCGGAAGGACCTGGGCGCCACGACCGACACGAACCCCAACGCCGCTGTCCCCGACCTGCCCCCCGGCTGGCGCGAGGACCTCCCCAAGGCGCTGGACGAACTGGCCGACGCCTGGCGCGACCCCGCCGCCTGGACCGGCCTGACCCGCGCCGGCGGAGTGGATCTCCCCGGCGAGATCGCGGGCGCCGTGGCCGCCGACGAACTGGTCATCCACGGCTGGGACCTGTCCCGCGCCCTGGACCTCGAGTACACCCCCGACCTCCCCGCCCTGGCCTCGGCCTACGGCTTCCTCCTGGCGGCCGCCGAGGACCCCGACCGAGGTGACGGCCTCTTCGGCCCGGTAATCGACGTCCCCCCGGAGGCTCCTCTCCTCGACCGGGCGGTGGGCCTGAGCGGCCGCGACCCGCAGTGGCGGGCGTAGGGGAAACACTCAGGAGCCCGGTCGGCCTTCTCCGGAGCCCTTGCCATGACGGCCGCCGCGCGGAGCGTGCCCCGGTCCCCGCCGAACAGGGCCCGGCGCGAAGCCGAGTTGCGCCCGCGGGTACTCCCCGTGCGCCTGGACCCACCTGCCGTGTACACCCCCGCCAAGCCCCGCAGGGCTTGGCTTGATCTCGATCCTGCAACACCCGTCGCGCGGCAGCGCTTACGCGCGTAGAACACCTGTCATGCATAAATCACTGCGGATCGCGGCCGCCACCGCCGCCTGTGCGCTCGCCGGGGGTGCGCTGTACGGCGCCGGGGCGGCCACCGCCGGGCAGTCGACGGCGAACTCCACGCATGAGCCGTACAACATCGGGCTCCTGGTGAAGGACATCGACACCTACTACGGCACCACCGCCGACAGTGCGGGCAAGTACCAGGCGTCGCCCACCAGCCCGTACGCCAAGGACCTGGCGCGGATCGACGACGACGCCAAGCGGTACATCGACAAGGCGGCGCGCAAGGCCCACCACCGGGGCGAGAAGCCGGCCGTGGTGTTCGACATCGACGACACCCTGCTGCTGAGCCTCGACTACGAGAAGCGCTACAACTACACGTACGACTCCGCCACCTGGAACGACTACGTGAACCGCGCCGACCGCCCCGAGGTGTTCGGCAGCCCGGAGCTGGTGCGCTACGCCGCCGCCCAGGGTGTGACCGTGTTCTACAACTCCGGCCTGAGCGAGTCCCAGCGCGCCGGCGCGGTGGAGAACCTGAAGAAGGTCGGCGCCGACGTCAACCTGGACGCCGGCCACATGTTCCTCAAGGACAAGGCCAACCCGCCGGCCTACCTGGCCGGTTGCGCCACGCCGGGTGCCTGGACCTGCACCACCGTCCAGTACAAGGGCGGCACCCGCAAGCACATCGAGCAGGACCTCGGGTACGAGATCATCGCCAACTTCGGCGACCAGTACTCCGACCTGGACGGCGGCTACGCCGACCGCACGTACAAGCTGCCCAACCCGACGTACTTCGTCTCCTGACGCGGTTCGCCGACCCGGCGGCGCTCAGCTCCGCTTGAGCGCCGCCGCCATCATCGCCCGGGCCACCGGAGCCGCGAGCCCGTTGCCGCTGACCTCCGAGCGGGCCGCGCCGGACTGCTCGACCATCACCGCCACGGCGACCTCCTGGCCCGTGCGGTCCGACTTGCCGTACGCGGTGAACCAGGCGTACGGCGTCTCGCTGTTGTTGGGTCCGTGCTGGGCGGTGCCGGTCTTGCCGCCGACCGTCACCCCGTCGATGAGCGCGTTCCGCCCGGTACCGTCCCGCACCACCGTCTGCATGGCGGACTGGAGCTGTTCGGCGGTACGGGCGCTGACGATCCGCTTCCGGTCCGCGTCCCCGAAGTCCTGCAACACATCGCCGTCGCCCGTGGTGAGCTGAGACACCATATGGGGCGAGACCAGTTCCCCGCCGTTCGCTATGGCGGAGGACACCATGGCCATCTGGAGCGGCGTCGCGGTGACGTCGTACTGTCCGATGCCCGACAACGCGGTGAGCGCCTTGTCCATATGGGCCGGATACACGCTCGGGTAGGCCCGCACCGGGACGTCCAGCTTGTCGTCGTCGAAGCCGAACTTCTCCGCCATGGCCCGCACCTTGTCCTGCCCCAGGTCGACGGCGAGCTTGCCGAAGACGTTGTTGCAGGAGTACTGCAGGGCCACCCGGATCGAGGCGTTCTCGCAGGGCGCCGCGGTGTTCTCGTTGGGCAGCTCGCGGGTGGTGCCCGGCGGGGTGTAGGGGACCGGGCTGTCGGTGGGCCGGTCCACGTCCGGGTACAGCCCGTCCTCCAGCGCGGCCGCCGCCACCACCAGCTTGAAGGTCGAGCCGGGCGGCAGCGGCTGCCGCATCGCCCGGTTGACCAGCGGCTTCTCCGTGTCGGTGGTGAGCTTCTGCCAGGCCGTCCCCGCCGTGTTCGCGGCGGTCAGCGCCGAGGGGTCGTAGGACGGCGTCGAGACCATGGCGAGGATCTTGCCGGTCTTCGGGTCGATCGCCACCGCCCCGCCCTTGTTGCCGCCCAGTGCCCGGGCGCCGGCCTTCTGCACGGCCGGGTCGATCGTGGTGATCACGTTGCCCGGATCGGCCCGCCGTCCGGTGACGGTGTCCATGACCGTGCGCAGCCGGGTGTCCGTGCCGTTGAGCACGTCGGCGTAGACGCCTTCGAGCTGCGTGGGGGCGTACGCCTGCGAGGCGTAACCGGTGACCGCCGCGTACAGCGAGCCGTCGGTGTACGTGCGTTTGTACGCGAGGTCGCTCCCGCCGGCCCGGCCGGAACCGGTGACCGCTTTGCCGCCCACGACGATGTCGCCGAGCGGGCGGGAGTAGGTGCCGATGGCGTTCCGGCGGTTTTCGGGGGCGTCCGCGAGGGCCTTGCCGTCGTAGAACTGCACCCAGGTCGCCCGGATCAGCAGGGCGAGTACGAGCAGCAGGGAGAAGACGGCGGCGCGCCTGATCGTCTTGTTCATGGCGCAGGGGAAGACGACCGGGACGACCGGTTCCGTTCCCTCCGGGACGCGGTTCTCATCACATGTTCAGATTTTCAGTGCCGACCGTGCCGGTGTCGTGTGCGCGGCGACCGCTCACAACCGCCGCGTCGCCAGCGTCAGCCGGTCCCGCGCGTCCAGCAGCGCGTCCCTGATCATCTGCTCGTGCGCCGGGGTCAGCCGGGCCACCGGGACCGAGCAGCTCACGGCGTCGCGGGCCGGGGTGCGGTAGGGCACGGCGACGCCGAAGCAGCGCAGGCCGAGGGTGTTCTCCTCGCGGTCCACGGCATAGCCCTGCTCGCGGACGCGGTGCAGCTCGGCGATCAGCTCCTCCCGGTCGGTCACCGTGTGCTCGGTGAGCGCGGGGAGCTTCTCGGGCAGCAGCGCCCGTACCTGGTCGTCGGTGTGCGTGGCGAGCAGTGCCTTGCCCAGCGACGTCGAGTGCGCGGGGAGCCTGCGGCCGACGCGGGTGAAGGGGCGCAGGTAGTGCTGGGACTGGCGGGTGGCGAGGTAGACCACGTTGGTGCCGTCCAGCCGGGCCAGGTGGATGGTCTCCGTCGTGTCGTCCGCGAGCCGGTCCAGCGCCGGCCGGGCCGCCGCGACCACCTCGTCGCCGTCGATGTAGGAGGTGCCGACCAGCAGCGCCCGGACCCCGATGCCGTACCGGGTGCCGGTCGCGTCCGTCTCCACCCAGCCCAGCTCCACCAGCGTCCGCAGCAGCATGTACAGGCTGGACTTGGGATAGCCGACGGCCTCCTGCACGTCCGCCAGGGAGTGCATGCCGGGCCGCCCCGCGAAGTACTCCAGCAACTCCACCGTCCGCACCGCGGACTTGACCTGCGCCCCGCCGCCCGTCTCGGCTGTCGTCATCGCTCCTGGACCCTTCGCTCGGCCGTCGTCCCAAGGCCCCGGACCCCTGTCGAGCAAGCCCCCCGCCCCTATAGTCTCCGAACAGCTCAATTCACCATCGGAGACGGCGTTCAGCATATCGAACGAGCCGATGGCCGAATCCCCGCAGTGCGGCCTTGTCTGGAGGGAACCGCGGTGACAGCAGCACCAGTCTGGAGTGTCGACCCGCGTACGGGGAAGCACCGGGAGCAGGTCGCGGTGGAAGCCACCGCCGACGAGGTGGACGCCACCGTCCGCCAGGCGCACGCCGCGCGCGGTGCCCTCGCGGACCGCGCGGTGCGCGCCGCCTTCCTCCGCGAGGCCGCCACCGGCCTGGAGACGGTGAGCGCGCTGCTGATCGAGGTGGCCGACGCCGAGAGCGCTCTCGGCCCGGTCCGGCTCACCGGCGAACTCGCCCGCACCGCTTACCAGTTGCGGGCCTTCGCCGGCCTGGTCGACGAGGGCGGCTTCCTGGACGTCGTCATCGACCATCCCGACCCGGCCGCCACCCCGCCCGTGCCGGACCTGCGCCGCTGGAAGATCCCGCTCGGCGTGGTGGCCGTCTACGCGGCCTCCAACTTCCCCTTCGCCTTCTCCGTCGCGGGCGGCGACACCGCGAGCGCGCTCGCGGCGGGCTGCCCCGTCGTGGTCAAGGCCCACCCCGACCACCCGGCGCTGTCCGAGCTGGTCGCCAAGGTGCTGCGCCGGGCCGCCACCGCGCACGGGCTGCCCGCGGGCGTCGTCGGCCTGGTGCACGGTTTCACCGCGGGCGTCGACCTGATCAAGCACCCCCTGGTCGCCGCCGCGGGCTTCACCGGGTCGGTGCGCGGCGGCCGGGCCCTGTTCGACGCGGCCGCCGCCCGCCCGGTGCCGATCCCGTTCCACGGCGAACTCGGCTCGCTCAACCCGGTCGTGGTCACCGAGGACGCGGCCGCCGAGCGGGCCCAGGACATCGGCGCGGGACTCGCCGCCTCCATGACCCTCGGTGTCGGCCAGTTCTGCGTCAAGCCCGGCCTGGTGCTGGTGCCCGCCGGGACCCACGGCGACGGCCTCGTCAAGGCGCTCACCGACGCCGTCAGCGACACCGAGCCCGGCGTACTGCTCGACCACCGCATGCGGGACGCCTTCCTCGCGGGTGTCGGCGCACGCGCGGCCCTGCCCGAGGTGGAGTCCCCCGTCACGCCGGGCGCGGCCGGAGCCCACACGGTCGGCGCGGGCTTCCTCACCGTCCCCGCGGCCCGGCTCACCGAGGACGCGTACGAACCGCTGCTGGAGGAGTGCTTCGGCCCGGTCACCGTGGTGGCCCGCTACGCGGACGAGGACGAGCTGACCGCCGTACTGGAGCGGCTGCCGGGCAGTCTCACCGCGACCGTGCAGCTCTCCCCGGCCGAGGCGGCGGGGGCCGGGGACGCGGCCGCGCTGCTGGCCCGGCTGACCCCGCTGGCGGGCCGGGTCCTGGTCGACGGCTGGCCGACCGGGGTCGCGGTGGCCCCGGCCCAGCACCATGGCGGCCCCTACCCCGCCACCACCTCCACCTCGACCTCGGTCGGCGGCACCGCCGTCGAACGCTGGCTGCGCCCGGTCGCCTACCAGAACACCCCCGAGCCCCTGCTCCCGCCCGAGCTGCGGGACGACAACCCGCTGCGTCTGCCCCGGCGTTACGACGGAGTGCTCGAACGCTGACGCGAACAGGCTGCGAGAATCGCCCGATGGACATAGAGCTTCCCGAACTCCCCTTCCCTTTGCGGACGTACGGCCCGGACGGCCACTGGTCGTACGAGAAGGGAGTGCTCACCGGCTGGGCCGGGCCCCGGCAGGACCGGTTCGTCACGCCGACCGGAGAGGCGCTGGACCCGGCCGCCGACGCGCCCCGGCTGCTCGGCTCGCCCGAGGGCGACTTCCAGCTGATCGCCCGCGTCACGGTCGGCTTCAACGCGGCCTTCGACGCCGGGGTGCTCTACGTCCACGTCGGCGACCGGAACTGGGCCAAGCTCTGCCTGGAGAACTCCCCGGACGTGCCCACCATCTGCACGGTGGTCACCCGGGGCCACTCCGACGACGCCAACTCCTTCACCGTGCCCGGCAGTTCGGTCTGGCTCCGGGTGAGCCGCACCGGCCGGGCGCTGGCGTTCCACGCCTCCCGCGACGGCGAACGCTGGACCTTCGTCCGCCTCTTCACCCTCGGCGACGAGAAGGAGACCGGCGCCGCCCTGATCGGCTTCATGACCCAGTCACCGCTCGGCGAGGGCTGCGTGGTGACCTACGACCACCTGGAATTCCGGCCCACCTGGCCCGCGGACCTGCGCGACGGAAGCTGAGGGCGGAACCGCGCGTGTGCCCCGTACGTCCTGAACCTCATGATCAGTGACGAGACAGCGGACGCCCTGGTGATCCGTCCGGCCGAGCCGGGGGAGGCCGAGATCATCGCCGCCCTGC
The DNA here is from genome assembly GCF_004217355.1 of Streptomyces sp. BK022. Classification (NCBI taxonomy): domain Bacteria; kingdom Bacillati; phylum Actinomycetota; class Actinomycetes; order Kitasatosporales; family Streptomycetaceae; genus Streptomyces; species Streptomyces sp. BK022. Next base: position 86,619 of record NZ_SHKU01000009.1, on the reverse strand, counting down.
ACGCGCGGGCCCGTGCGACGTACTACCCGGACGGGCTGCCTCCGTCGGACTTCGACTGGACGGATGCCTGGCGGGGCTCCATCGAGCGCCCCGACGGCCAGGTGCTGTGCGGGGTGCGGGACGGGGAGATCGTCGCCGTCGCCTCCTTCCGCACCCCGGAGGGCGAGCCGGTGGACACGGTGAAGCTGTACCAGTTCCATGTGTCCCCGGACCACTGGCGCGCGGGCCTCGGCGCCGCCCTGCACGCCGCCTGCGTCGAGCGCTGGCTGGCCGACCGCGTGCGGGCCGCCGTGCTCGACGTGCACGTCGACAACCGGCGCGCCCAGGCGTTCTACGCCCGCCAGGGCTGGGTCCCCGACCCGGCGAAGCCGCCCGCCGAGGACGACCACCACCTGTTCCTGCGCTGGACCCCGCCGGGGGAATGAACCAAGCTGCTTGAACGTTCACGTACCGGGCGGAGAGAGTCCCCGTCCGGTACGAGCGGAAGAGAGCCCTGAAGATGCGCGTCGAGATCTGGTCCGACATCGCCTGCCCCTGGTGCTACGTCGGCAAGGCACGCTTCGAGAAGGCGCTCGCCGCGTTCCCGCACCGGGACGAGGTCGAGGTCGTGCACCGTTCCTTCGAGCTGGACCCCGGCCGCGCCAAGGGCGACGTACAGCCGGTGCTCGACATGCTGACCCGCAAGTACGGCATGAGCGCGGCCCAGGCCGAGGCCGGCGAGGACAACCTCGGCGCCCAGGCCGCCGCCGAGGGCCTGGACTACCGCACCCGCGGCCGCGACCACGGCAGCACCTTCGACCTGCACCGCCTGCTGCACTTCGCCAAGGAGCAGGGCAGGCAGGAGGCGCTGCTGGACCGGCTCTACCGGGCCAACTTCGCCGACGAGCAGTCCGTGTTCACCGGCGGCGACGACCACCTGGTGGAGCTGGCCGCCGAGGCCGGCCTGGACGCGGACGCCACCCGCGCGGTCCTCGCCGACCCCACCGCCTACGCCGACGAGGTCCGCGCCGACGAACGCGAGGCCGCCCAGCTCGGCGCGAACGGCGTCCCCTTCTTCGTCCTCGACCGCACCTACGGCGTCTCCGGCGCCCAGCCCGCCGAGGTCTTCACCCAGGCCCTCGCCCAGGCGTGGGGCGACCGCTCCCCGCTCAGGACGGTCACCGGGGACGACGCCGGCACCTGTGGCCCCGACGGCTGCGCGGTGCCCCAGCAGGGCTGACGCATAAGGGTTGCTTGGGGACACCCTGTAGAGATGCGTGATGGACGACGGCACCCGGGCGCCGCACAGTGGAGTCATGGAGACCACGGAGACGTTCGAGAGCCTCGTCCGCGCCGAGTTCGCCCCGGTCGGCACCTTCCTCAACACCGCCAGCAACGGCCTGCTGCCCGCCCGCGCCGTCACCGCCCTGCACGAATCGGCGCTGCTGCGGGCGCAGGGACAGCCGCTGACCGCGCTCTGGGACGAGGTGGAGGTGTGCCGGGCCGCCTACGCCCGGCTCGCCGGGGTCCCGGTCGAACGGGTCGCGCTCGGCGCCTCGGTCGCCGCCCACAGCGCGGTGATCGCCGCCTCGCTGCCGTCCGGCGCCGAAGTCCTCACCGCCGAGGACGACTTCGCCTCCGTGCCCACCCCGTTCCACGTCCGGGGCGATCTCAAGGTGCGCGCGGTGCCCGTGGAGCGGATCGCCGAATCCGTCCGTCCCGGCACCGCGCTCGTCGCCGTCAGCGCCGCGCAGTCCGCCGACGGCAAGGTGGCCGACCTGCCCGCCCTGCGCGAGGCCGCCGCCGGCCACGGCGCGCGTACCTACGTCGACTTCTCCCAGGCGGCCGGGTGGCTGCCGATGGAGGCGGGGGAGTGGGACTTCACCGCGTCGGTGTCCTACAAGTGGCTGCTCGGCCCGCACGGCGTCGCCTTCCTCGTCCTCCCGGAGGACTTCGGCGGCCTCACCCCGCTGCTGGCCAGCTGGGTGGCGGGCGAGCGGCCGTGGGACAGCTGCTACGGCCCCGTCGCCGAACTCGCCCATTCCGCACGGCGGTTCGACCTCAGCCCCGCCCTGTTCTGCTACCCCGCGCTGCGCCGCTCCCTGGAGCTGATCGAGGAGCTGGGGGTGCCCGAGATCCACGCGCACGACACGGCGCTGGCCGACCGCTACCGGGCCGGGCTCGCCGCGCTGGGCCACGAGGCGCTGCCCGCCCCGGGCTCCGCGATCGTCTCGGTGCCGGGCCTCGGCTCCCGCCAGCCGGAGCTGGGCCGCGCCGGCATCGAGGTGTCCGACCGGGCGGGCAATCTGCGGGCGTCCTTCCACCTCTACAACACCGAGGCGGACGTCGACCGCCTGCTGGACGCGCTGGCCGGCTGAGCCCGGACATGACCGGGCCGGTGCCTCCCGTCCCACACGAAGAGGCACCGGCCCGGTGACAGGGGGTCGGGCGGGGGCTACCGCACCGGAGTGAAGTCCCGCGCCCCGATGAACTCCGGCCGGCGCACCGGCGCCGCGAACGGCTCCACCGCCGTGTTCTCCACGCTGTTGAACACGATGAAGACGTTGCTGCGCGGGAACGGCGTGATGTTGTCGCCGGAACCGTGCATGCAGTTGCAGTCGAACCAGGTGGCCGAGCCCGCCGCGCCGGTGAACAGGCGGATGCCGTGCTCGCCGGCCATCTCGGTCAGCGCCTCGTCGGATGGGGTGCCCGCGTCCTGCATCTGGAGCGACTTCTTGTAGTTGTCCTTCGGGGTGGCGCCCGCGCAGCCCAGGTAGGTCTTGTGCGACCCCGGCATGATCATGAGGCCGCCGTTGGTGTCGTGGTTCTCGGTCAGCGCGATCGAGACGGACACCGTACGCATGTGGGGCAGGCCGTCCTCGGCGTGCCAGGTCTCGAAGTCCGAGTGCCAGTAGAAGCCGCTGGCACCGAAACCGGGCTTGACGTTGATCCGCGACTGGTGGACGTAGACGTCCGAGCCGAGGATCTGCCGGGCGCGGCCGACCACCCGCTCGTCGTGCACGAGGTTGGCGAACAGCTCACTGAGCCGGTGCACCTCGAAGACGGAACGGATCTCCCCGGACTGCGGCTCCACGATCGAGCGCTCGTCGGCGCGGATCGCCGGGTCGCCGACCAGCCGGTCCAGCTCGCGCCGGTAGACCTGCACCTCGGCGGGGGTGATGAGCTGGTCGACGGTGAGGAAGCCGTCGCGCTCGAACCCCTCCAGCTCGGCCGCCCGGATCGGGCCCGGCGTGTCCGGGGAACCCCAGACGACCGGGTCCTGGCGCGGAACGCGGACCTCGGTCGCGCCCCGGCTCGGGTAGAGGTCGGTGGGGGTGGTGGTGAGCGTGGTCATGGTCCTCACACCTCCTCGGGCTCGGTGAGCAGCGGGTAGACGCCGTTCTCGTCGTGGTCCTCCCGGCCGGTCACGGGCGGGTTGAACACGCAGATGCAGCGGAAGTCCTCCTTCACCCGCAGCGTGTGGCGCTCGTGCCCGTTCAGCAGGTACATGGTGCCGGGCGTGATGGTGTACACCTGCCCGTCCTCGTGGTCGGTCAGCTCGGCCTCGCCCTCGGTGCAGACGACGGCCTCGATGTGGTTGGCGTACCACATCGACGTCTCGGTCCCGGCGTACAGGACCGTCTCGTGCACGGAGAAGCCGACCCGCTCCTTGGCGAGCACGATGCGCTTGCTCTCCCAGGTACCCGACTTGGCCTTCACATGCCGGTCGGTGCCCTCGATGTCCCTGAACGAACGGACGATCACGGTGTCTCCTCCTCTTCACCAGCCGGTAAGACGGTCTGGCTGGTCAGGCGGTCTAGCTGGTCAGGCGGTCTGTCGGGTCAGGCGGTCTGGCCCTCGTAGTGTCAGGCGGTCTCGCGGACGGCGCGGGCGAGGATGCTCAGCCCCTCGTCCAGCTCCTCCGGGGTGATGGTCAGCGCGGGCAGCAGCTTGACGACCTCGCCCTGCGGACCGGACGTCTCGATGAGCAGCCCCAGCTCGAAGGCGCGCTTGGCGACCCGCGAGGCTCGGTCGCCGTGGTGGAACTCCAGGCCCCACACCAGCCCGCGCCCGCGGTACTCCTTCACGTCGGCCAGGTTCTCCTCGGTGATGGAGATCAGCTCGCGCTCGACCTGCTCGCCGCGCGTGCGGGTCTGCTTCTCCATCGCGGCGCCGTCGGCCCAGTACGTCTCCAGCGCGGCCGTGGCGGTGACGAACGCCGGGTTGTTGCCGCGGAAGGTGCCGTTGTGCTCGCCCGGCTCCCAGATGTCCAGCTCCGGCTTGAACAGGCACAGCGACATCGGCAGGCCGTATCCGGAGATCGACTTGGAGACCGTGACGATGTCCGGCGTGATGCCCGCCTCCTCGAAGGAGAAGAAGGGACCGGTACGGCCGCAGCCCATCTGGATGTCGTCGACGATCAGCAGCATGTCCTGCCGCTCGCACAGCTCCTTCAGCGCGCGCAGCCACTCGGGCCGGGCCACGTTGATGCCGCCCTCGCCCTGCACGGTCTCCACGATCACCGCGGCGGGCTTGTTCAGGCCGGAGCCCTGGTCCTCCAGCAGCCGCTCGAACCACAGGAAGTCCGGCACGGTGCCGTCGAAGTAGTTGTCGAAGGGCATCGGGGTGCCGTGCACCAGCGGGACGCCGGCGCCGGCCCGCTTGAAGGCGTTGCCGGTGACCGCGAGCGAGCCCAGCGACATGCCGTGGAAGGCGTTGGTGAAGGACACGATCGCCTCGCGGCCCTTCACCTTCCGGGCCAGCTTCAGCGCGGACTCCACCGCGTTGGTCCCCGTCGGGCCCGGGAACATGACCTTGTACGGCAGGTCGCGCGGCCGCAGCACCAGGTCCTGGAAGGTCTGGAGGAAGGTCCGCTTGGCCGTGGTCGACATGTCCAGACCGTGGGTCACCCCGTCGCGGTCCAGATAGTCGATCAGCGCCCGTTTCAGCACGGGGTTGTTGTGGCCGTAGTTGAGTGAGCCGGCCCCGGCGAAGAAGTCGAGGTAGGCGTGGCCGTCCTCGTCGTACATCCTGCTGCCCCGCGCCTGGTCGAACACGACGGGCCAGCCGCGGCAGTAGCTGCGCACCTCGGACTCCACGGTCTCGAAGACGCTCAGGTCGGGCTGGGTGATGGTCACGGTGATTCGCTCCTCGGGGGACGTCAGTGCGCCGGGACGTGGGTCAGCGGGCCTATGCGGTACAGCACTTCGGGGTCGTGCGGGCCGTCGGGGAACAGCTCCCGGGGAAACAGCACCTCGCGGGTCAGCCCGGCGCCGTGGCGCTCGGCGAACGAGGTGAACAGCCGCTCGGAGGCGGTGTTGCCGGGAGTGATGGTCGTCTCCACATCCGTCACGCCCTGCTCGTCGGCGAGCCGCGCGGTCAGCCCGTCCAGCAGCGCGGCGGCGATGCCCCTGCCCCGCTGGGAGCCGTCCACGGCCACCTGCCAGACGAGCAGCGTGTGCGGGCGGTCCGGGCGGACGTAGCCGGTGACGAACCCGACCGGCTCCCCGTCCGCCCCACGGGCCACCGCCGAGGTGCCGGCGAAGTCACGGCACCACAGCAGATAGCTGTACGAGGAGTTCAGGTCCAGCGTTTTCGAGTCCCTGGCGAGACGCCAGAGTGCGGCGCCGTCGGTGACCGCGGGTCTGTCGATGAGCAGGTCGGCGGATGCGGAAGTCATGCGGCCTGAATTTAGCGAGGTGAATTGCGAAATGCACGGGGGTGATCTCGGTAGGGCCCGGACCGCTCGGCGGTATGTCGGCTTTGACCTAGGTCAAAGCGGGACAAAAAGCCCCCCGTGTGGAGTGTGTCACAGAATGGAAACCCGTTGGAAATCGAAGTTGTTTAGCTCTGCAAAAACCGGGCAGGAGAAAAGGGCTGAGCTTCTTCGACTGAATTCAAGGGGAATTTACGTCATATGGATAAGCGGCTGAAGTGGGGGCCGGAAAGGAAAACGGCCCGCGCGGGATCGCGCGGGCCGCTCGTCGCTGCCGTAGGTCAGAGCGCGAACGCCTCGACCGCTGCCACGGCCGCCTCCGGGTCCACCGCCAGCCCCTGTCCGGCCAGTGCCGTGCCCAGCGCCACCAGCGCGCGGCGCACCACCTGCGGCGTGGCGTCGGGCCCGTAGTGGTTCACCCGGATCATCTCCTTGGCCAGCGCCCCGCCACCGGCGGCCAGCGGCAGCCCCGGGTCGCTCTCCAGTGCCCGCGCGACCAGCTCCGAGGCCACCGTGCCCGCCGGCACCCGCAGCGTGGTCGCCACCGGCGCCGCGTCCCGCTCCTCGCGCACATACGGCTCGAGCCCGCCGCCCAGGGCGAGCGCGCCCGCACGCGTGGCCCGCGCGAGGTCGCGGTGCCGGGCCATCACCGTGTCCAGGCCGTCCGCCTCGATCCGCTCCATGCAGGCGTCCAGCGCCAGCATCTCCAGCTGCGCCGGGGCGTGCGGCAGCGCCTTGCGGCCGCCGTCGATCCAGCGCTCCTTCCAGTCCAGCAGGGAGAGGTAGGAGTGGCGCGGCGCGTCGGGGTTGGCGGCCATCCGCTCCCAGGCCCGCTCGCTCACCGAGATCGCCGAGACCCCGGCGGGGCCGCCCATCGCCTTCTGGGCGCCGATCACACACAGGTCCACGCCCCAGGCGTCCGGCAGCACCGGCTCGGCGCCGACCGAGGCGACCGCGTCCAGGTAGAAGAGGGCGCCCTGCTCCCGCACCGCCTCGCCGATCTCCGCGACCGGGTTGGTGTTGCCGGTGGCCGCCTCCGCGTGGACCAGGGAGACGAAGTCGATCTCCGGGTGCTCGGCGAACGCCGCCCGGACCTGGTCCGCGGTGACCGCCGAGTCGAAGGGCACCGCCAGGTCGTGCACGGTGGCGCCGGAGTCGCGCAGCCAGTCCCCGAAGGTCTGGCCGTACGGGCCGGTGATCACGTTCAGCGCCACGGTGCCCGGACCGGCGGCCGCGCGGATCGCGCCCTCCAGTGGCAGCAGCGCCTCGCCCTGGGTGACCAGCACGTCCTGCCGGGTGTCCAGCAGCCGGGCCACCCGGTCCTCGATGGCGGCGAACCGCGCGGCGGTCAGCGGGGGCAGGTCGAGGAGGGGATGAGTCACGGCGGGTGCCTTCTTCGCTCACGAGGTCCACGGGGCCGGCCCCGGCGGGCCGACGGTGACGAGGGTAACTGGCGGCCTCCGTGCCGTTTTGACCGGCGACATCTTAGGCTGGACGGCCGCGAAGCCATCAGTTTGATTTGAGAGGCCCAAACCTCTCCTTATAATCGGAACCCACAGTTCCCCCGATCGGGAGATTCCCCCCATGAAGACCCTTCTTCGGCGCCGGCCGCGTGTGCTGGCAGCCATCACCGCGACGGCCGCGATCGCGCTCGTCGCCGGCTGCTCCTCCTCGGGCGGCGGGGGCGGGAAGACCACCGTCAAGGGGGTCCACCTCGCCAACGCCGGGGCGCTGACCGTCTGCACCCACCTGCCCTACCCGCCGTTCCAGTCGGTGATCGACGGCAAGGTGCAGGGCTTCGACGTCTCCCTGATCGACCTGGTCGCCAAGGATCTGGGGGTGAAGCAGAAGATCGTGGACACGCCGTTCGAGAACTTCAAGACCGGCGCCTTCCTCAACTCCGGCCAGTGCGACCTCGCCGCGGCCGGCATGACGATCACCGACGAGCGCAAGAAGAACGTCGACTTCTCCGACCCCTACTTCGAGGCCACCCAGGCCGTGCTGGCCGACAAGAAGAGCGGCATCAAGTCGCTCGCGGACCTCAAGGGCAAGAAGCTCGGCGCGCAGGCGCAGACCACCGGTGAGGACCTCGCCAAGAGCAAGGGTCTCGACCCGGTCTCCTTCCACTCCTCCGACGCGGTCCTCAACGGCCTGCGCACCGGGCAGGTCCAGGCCGTGGTCATCGACTACCCGGTGGTCCAGGGCTGGCTGAAGGACAAGGCCAACGCCTCCGCCTTCCAGGTGGTGGAGAACATCAACACCGGCGAGCAGTACGGCTTCACGGTGAAGAAGGGCAACACCGCCCTGCGCACCGCGATCAACAAGGCGCTGGCCCACGCCAAGTCCGACGGCGAGTACAAGAAGATCTACGAGAAGTGGATCGGCCCCTACGACCCGTCCGCCGCCTCCCCCTCCGCGGGCTCCTGACCCGATGGCCGACACGGACACCCGCATCCAGCCCCGCAAGAAGGGCCTGACCCGCAGGCAGCGGCGCAGGCTCTCACGCGGCGCGCAGTACGTCGTCTTCGTCGCCGCCGTCCTCGCCTTCGCGTTCTCCGCGGACTGGGGACGGCTGAAGAACCAGTTCGCGCAACTGCCCATCGCCGAGCAGATGTTCCCGGACATCATCACGCTGGCGCTGAAGAACACCGTGCTCTACACGCTGTCCGGCTTCGTGGTCGGACTCGTGCTGGGCGTCGTCGTCGCCCTGATGCGGCTGTCCTCCGTGGGGCCGTACCGCTGGCTCGCCGGCATCTACATCGAGATCTTCCGGGGCCTGCCCGCCCTGCTGATCTTCATCTTCGTCGGCGTCGGCGTGCCGCTGGCCTTCCCGGACGTGCAGTATCCGGGCGGCACCTACGGCAAGGTCGCCGTCGCCCTCGGCCTGGTCTCGGCCGCCTACATGGCCGAGACGATCCGGGCGGGCATCCAGGCGGTGCCCAAGGGGCAGATGGAGGCGGCGCGTTCGCTGGGCTTCTCGCCCGCGCGGGCCATGATCTCCATCGTCATCCCGCAGGCGTTCCGCATCATCCTGCCGCCGCTCACCAACGAGCTCGTCCTGCTCTTCAAGGACTCCTCGCTGGTGCTGTTCCTCGGCGTCACGCTGGAGGAGCGCGAGCTGTCCAAGTTCGGCAACGACCTGGCCAGCACCACCGCCAACTCCACCCCCATCCTCGTGGCCGGCCTGTGCTATCTGCTGGTCACCATCCCGCTCGGCTTCGTCGTACGCCGGATGGAGTCCAAGTCCCAGGAGGCGATCCGGTGAGCACTCCCGAGATCCGCGTCGAGGGGCTGCACAAGTCCTTCGGCGACAACCACGTCCTGCGCGGTGTCGACCTGGAGATCGGCCAGGGCGAGGTGGTCTGCGTCATCGGGCCGTCCGGCTCCGGCAAGTCCACCCTGCTGCGCTGCGTCAACCTGCTGGAGGAACCCCAGCAGGGCACCATCGTGGTCGGCGGCACCGAGCTGACCGACCCGGACGTGGACATCGACGCCGTACGCCGGCGCATCGGCATGGTGTTCCAGCAGTTCAACCTCTTCCCGCACCTCGACGTCACCGAGAACCTCACGCTGCCCCAGCGCCGGGTGCTCGGGCGGGACAAGGCGGCGGCGGAGAAGGTCGCGGCGGAGAACCTGGCCCGGGTCGGGCTCTCCGACAAGGCGCACGCCTATCCGTCCTCGCTCTCCGGCGGCCAGCAGCAGCGGGTGGCCATCGCGCGCTCGCTCGCCATGGGCCCCGAGGTGATGCTCTTCGACGAGCCCACCTCCGCGCTCGACCCCGAGCTGGTCGGTGACGTGCTCGCGGTGATGCGGGGGCTCGCCGAGGAGGGCATGACCATGATGGTCGTCACCCACGAGATGACCTTCGCCCGCGAGGTCGCGGACCGGGTCGTCTTCATGGACGGCGGCGTCATCGTCGAGCAGGGCACCCCGGAGGAGGTCATCGGCAACCCGAAGAACGAGCGGACCCGGCACTTCCTCTCCCGCGTCCTGGACCCGGCGATGGCCGAGGTGGAGGACGCACCCGGCAAGACGGAGAAGTAGGCCGGGGCTTCAGCCCGCGGGGCCGCCTCACTAAGGTGCGGTGCATGAGCGATCACGCGGTGCTGCACGTGAAGGGGCGGGTCCTGGCCGGGCCCGACGACGTCCGCGACGAGCTGTGGGTGGTCGGCGGCCGCATCACCTATGACCGCCCCGCCGGCGCCGGTGACATCCGAACCGTCCAGGGCTGGGCGCTGCCCGGCCTGGTCGACGCCCACTGCCATGTCGGCCTCGGCGCGGAGGGCCCGGTCGACGCGGACACCGCCGAGAAGCAGGCGCTCACCGACCGCGAGGCCGGCGCCCTGCTGCTCCGGGACGCCGGCTCGCCCTCCGACACCCGCTGGGTGGACGAGCGCGCGGACCTCCCGAAGATCATCCGTGCCGGGCGGCACATCGCCCGTACCCGCCGCTACATCCGTCACTACGCCCACGAGATCGAGCCCGCCGACCTCGTCGCCCACGTCGGCCGGGAGGCGCGGCGCGGGGACGGCTGGGTCAAGCTGGTCGGCGACTGGATCGACCGGGGCGTCGGCGACCTCGCGCCCTGCTGGCCGCGCGAGGCGGTCGAGGCGGGGATCGCGGAGGCCCACCGGCTGGGCGCGCGGGTCACCGCGCACTGCTTCGCGGAGAGTTCGCTGCGGGACCTGGTGGAGTCCGGCATCGACTGCGTCGAGCACGCCACCGGCCTCACCGGCGAGCTGATCCCGCTGTTCGCGGAGCGCGGGGTCGCCATCGTGCCGACCCTGGTCAACATCGCCACCTTCCCCGACCTGGCGGCGGGCGGCGACGACAAGTACCCCCGCTGGTCGGCACATATGCGCCGCCTCTATGAGCGGCGCTACGACACGGTGCGCGACGCCTATGACGCGGGCATCCCGGTGTACGTCGGCACCGACGCGGGCGGCTCGCTGCCGCACGGGCTGGTCGCCGCCGAGGTGGCCGAACTGGTCACCGCCGGCATCCCGCCCGTCGACGCGCTGGCCGCCACCACCTGGGCCGCCCGCGCCTGGCTGGGCCGTCCCGGCCTGGAGGAGGGCGCCCCGGCGGACCTGGTGGTCTACGAGTCCGACCCGCGTGCCGACGTCCGGGTGCTCGCGGCGCCGCGCCGGGTGGTGCTGAACGGGCGGGTCGTGCAGTAGGCGGGCGAAGGTCCTTCTCCCCGGCGCCTGGCTGACCACGGTGACCGGCCGGATCTGCCTGGACCTGCTGGGCTCCGCGCGGGCCCGCCGGGAGCGTTACGTCGGCGCCTGGCTGCCGGAGCCGCTGCCCGACCGCGCCGAGTGGGAGGGTACGGGCGACGACGACCCCGCGGACCTGATCGAGCGGGACGAGTCGGTGGCGATGGCGTTCCTGGTCGTGCTGGAGGCGATGACACCGGCCGAGCGGGTCGCGTTCGTGCTGCACGACGTCTTCCGGTACCCGTTCGCGGAGATCGCCGAGGTGCTCGGCCGGACCCCGGCGGCCTGCAAGCAACTGGCCGCCTCCGCGCGGCGGCGGGTGAGCGCCGCGCGGGCTCCGGCACCGGTGCGGGCCGATGTGGTGCGGCGGGTGAAGGAGGCGTGGGAGAGCAAGGACATCCCCGCCCTCGTCGGCCTCCTCGACCCGGCCGCCGTGATGACCGCCGACGGCGGCGGCATGGTCGGCACCGTCCTGCGGCCGGTCGAGGGCGGCCCGCGCATCGCCCGCTACCTGGCCGCCATCGCCGACCGCGCCCCGGGCCTCGAACTCCTGGAACGCTCGGTCAACGGCCTGCCCGGCCTGGTGGCCCGTCGGGACGGCGCGGTGGTCACCGTCGCCGCCTTCGAGGGCGACGGTGACCGCGTCACCCGGATCTGGGTGGTGCGCAACCCGGAGAAGCTGCGGCCGTGGGCACCTCAGCCCTCCTGAGTCAGCGCCGTGCCCAGCGCCCGGACGAACCCCGCCGTCGTCGTCCGGTCCCGCACCGCCACCCGGAGCCAGTCCGGGCCCAGTCCGGGGAAGGTGTCGCCGCGCCGCACCGCGTAGCCCAGCTCCCGCAGACGGTGCCGTACCCGCTGCGCGTCCGGCAGCTCCAGCAGGACGAAGGGGGCCTCGGCGGGACCGGTGACCTTGACACCGTACGGCGCCAGCTCCGCCAGGCCGGTGAGGAGATGGGCGCGGTCGGCGGCCGTGCGGTGGGCCGCGTGGGCCGCCTCGGCGAGGGCGCGGGGCGCCACGCAGGCGCGGGTCGCGGTCAGCGCCGGGGTGGACACCGGCCACAGGGGCTGGGCGCGTTCCAGGGCGGTCACCGTCTCCGGGGACGCGAGGACGTAGCCGACCCGGAGCCCGGCCAGGCCCCAGGTCTTGGTGAGGCTGCGCAGCACGACCAGGCCGGGCACGTCCGTCCGCCCGGCCAGCGCCTCCCGCTCACCCGGCACCGCGTCCATGAACGCCTCGTCCACGACCAGCGTCCGCCCCGGCCGCGCCAGTCGGGCGAGCGCCTCGGCCGGGTGGAGGACCGAGGTCGGGTTGGTCGGGTTGCCCACGATCACCAGGTCGGCGTCCTCGGGCACCGAGGCCGGGTCCAGCCGGAAGCCGTCCCGCCCGCTCAGCAGCACCCGATCCACCGGGTGCCCCGCGTCCCTCAGCGCCGCCTCCGGCTCGGTGAACTGCGGATGCACCACCACCGCCCGCCGCACCCGAAGCGCACGGGCCAGCAGCACGAACGCCTCCGCCGCGCCCGCCGTCAGCAGCACCCGCTCCACCGGCAGCCCGTGCCGCCGCGCCACCGCCGCCCGCGCGGCCCGCCCGTCCGGGTAGGCCGCGAGCGTGGTCAGCGAGGCGGCGATCTCCTCGCGCAGCCAGCGCGGGGGAGTGTCCGCGCGGACGTTGACGGCGAGGTCCACCAGGCCCGCACCCGCGTCGCGGACCTCGGCGTCCCCGTGGTGGCGCAGATCGGGCCCGCTGTCAGTGCGCATGACTGGGGGAGTGGCCGCCGTGGTGGTGGTGCCCGTGCCCGTGTCCGTGGTCGTGGCCGTCGTCGTCCGGGTGGAAGTGCGGCTGCTGGGGCAGGCCCACCTTGTCCTCGAAGCCCGGCAGCGCGATCCGGTACACACACGAGTCGCAGTTCATGCGCAGATCACCGTCGACGGCCTCCGCGTACCGCTCCATCACCAGGTCCAGCAACTCCGGCTCGGGCCCGATCACGTCTGCCGAGCGCACCTCCACCTCCGGGTGCGCGGCCGCCCACTCCTCGGTCTGCCGCCGTACCCGGTCGGGGAGGATGCCGGTGAACAGGAAGTACGGCAGCACGACGACCCGCCGCGCCCCCAGCCGGGCGACCCGGTCCAGGCCGCTCGGCACGTCCGGCGCCGCCAGCGACACGAACGCCGTCTCCACGCCCGCGTATCCGCGCCCCTCCCACAGCAGCCGGGCCGCCTTGCACACCTCGGCGTTGGCGTCCGGGTCGGTGGAGCCGCGCCCGACCAGCAGCACGGTCACGTCCTCGCGGGGGGTACCGGCGAGGGTTTCGTCCAGCCGGCGCTCCAGCACCCGCAGCAGGGCGGGGTGCGGGCCGAGGGGGCGGCCGTAGGTGTAGGTGACGCCCGGATGGCGCTCCTTCTCGCGGGCCAGCGCGGCCGGTATGTCGCCCTTGGCGTGCCCGGCGGACACCAGCATCAGCGGCACGGCGGCGAAGCGGCGTACGCCCCGCTCCACCAGCTCGGTGACGGCCTCGGCCAGCGGGGGCGGGGACAGCTCGATGAAGCCGCCCGCGACGGGCAGTTCGGGGTTGCGGCGGCCCAGCTCCTTCACGAAGTCGCGGAACGCCTCGGCCCCGGCCTCGTCACGGGTGCCGTGTCCGGCGATGAGCAGGGCGGGCGGCTGGGTGGTCACGATGTCTCCTCGGGGTGGGTCGGGTGGTACAGCAGGGCGTTGAGCGCGGCGGCGGCGACCGCCGAGCCGCCCTTCTCGGAGATGTTGCTCACGGCGGGCAGCCCGCTCGCGCGCAGCGCCTCCTTGGACTCGGCGGCCCCCACGAAGCCGACCGGCAGCCCGATGACGAGCGCCGGGTCGGCGTCCAGGGTGAGCAGCTCCTCCAGCGCGGTCGGCGCGCAGCCGATCACCCACAGCGCGCCGGGACCGACCTGCTCGTGGGCGAGCCGCACGGCGTGCGCCGAACGGGTCAGGCCGGGGCCGGACCTGGCCTCCCGCAGCCGGCAGACGGTGGCGCGGCGGGTGATGCCGGCCGCGACCATCTCCACGTCCACGACGACCGGCGCCCCGGCGTGCAGCGCCGCGTGCCCGCGCCGGAGGTCGGCCTCGGACGTGACGAGGTCGGTGGCGTAGTCGAGGTCGGCGGCGGAGTGGATGACCCGCTCCACCACCGCACGGGTCAGCGGCGGGAAGCCGGAGGTGTCCAGGCGGGCGCGCAGCCGCCGGAACGACTCCTGCTCGATGGGGTGGACGACACGGTTCACCGGGCTCCCTCCGGGGCGTGCTGCCAGCGGTAGCCGCGCGGGGTCACCATGCGCCCGGCGATGTTGCGGGTGGCGGTGTTGCCGACGGTGACCACCGTCATCATGTCGACGGTCGCCGGGTCGAGTCCGGCGAGCGTGGTCAGCCGGGCGGACTCGTCCGGCCGGGAGGCGTTGCGCACCACACCGACCGGCGTTTCCGGCTCCCGGTGGCCGCTCAGGACGGCCAGCGCCTTGGGGAGCTGCCAGTCCCGGCCGCGCGAACGGGGGTTGTAGAAGGTCACCACGATGTCCGCCTCGGCGGCCGCGCGCACCCGGCGCTCGATGACCTCCCACGGGGTGTGCAGGTCGGAGAGGCTGATCGAGACGTGGTCGTGGCCCAGCGGCGCGCCCAGCACCGCCCCGGCCGCGAGCGCGGCGGTGACACCGGGTACGCCGACCACGTCGATGTCGTCGGACGCCTCCGCGAGCGCGGGGGAGGCCATGGCGTACACGCCCGCGTCCCCGCTGCCGATCAGCGCCACCGCGTGCCCCTTCCGGGCCTCCGCGACCGCCGTACGGGCCCGCTCCTCCTCCGCCCCGAGTCCCGACTCCAGCACCCGGGTGCCGGGCCGGATCAGGTCGCGGATCTGGTCGACGTACTGGTCCAGGCCCACCAGCACCGAGGCGCGCCGGAGTTCGGCGGCCGCGCGCGGGGTCAGCAGGTCGCGGGCGCCGGGCCCGAGCCCGACCACCGCGAGCCGCCCCCGGCCGGGACGCCGTACGACCGCGCAGGTCGCCATGGCGGGGCTGGCGGCCGACTTCCGCTTGGGCACGAGGAGTTCGCCGCCCCTCCGCAGCGCGGCTGCCTCGGCCACGGACGGGGTGCCGACCGCGGCGAGGGGCGCGTCGGAGGGGTTCGGCACGGCCACGGCGGCCAGCTCGCCGGCCGGGTACGCCACCAGGGGCACGCCCAGCCGTTCCGCGGCTGCCACGATGCCGGGCTCCTCCGACTTGGCGTCCACGGTGGCGAGTTCGGCGACCGACCGCACCGAGAGCCCCGCCTCGCGCAGCGCCTCCTCGATCAGCCCGAGCACCTCCTCGACGGGCGCACCCCTGGACGCGCCGACCCCGACCACCAGGGACGGCGGACGCAACAGCACCTCGTCCGGGCCCGGTCGTACGGCCCGGTCGGTCAGCCGCACCGTGTACGCGCCCTGGGCGGCGAAGGGCACCGGCGGCAGCGGCCAGGCCGACTCGGCCTCCAGCGCCACCGGTTCACCGTCCAGCAGCGCCCGCGACACCGCCGCGACCGCGCCCTCCGCCGGCAGGCCCAGGGTGTCAAGACCGGCCAGGCCCACCGCGTCCGTCGCCGTCGTCACCACGGGCTCCGCCCCCAGCAACTCGGCCACCTCGTACGCCAGTTCATTGGCGCCGCCGCCGTGTCCGCCGACCAGGGACACCGCGAACCGGCCGCCCTCGTCCACGCACACCACACCCGGATCGGCGGCCTTGTCCCCGAGCAGCGGGGCCAGCAGCCGGACCGTGGCACCGGTGGCCAGGAAGCACACCAGCCGGTCGCACTCCGCGAACGCCGCCCGTACGGCCTCCCCGGCCGGGCCCTCGTACACCCGCGTACGGTCCGGCCAGGCCGCGGCCAGCCGGTCGCGGGCCGCCGCCCCCGCCGCGGTGGCGGAAATCAGGCCGATCACTGGACTCCTCCTTCACTCCGTGCCGGGAGGCGGTCGCCCCACAGCAGGAAAACGGGGTTGCCGGCCGCCAGCCGGGTCACGTCACCCGGCAGCGGCGCCAGCCGCGAGGACTGCAACAGCACACCGTCACAGCTCAGCCCGGCCCGCGTCAGCGCCTCGCGCACCGGGCCGACCCGGTCCAGCGCGGCCACGGCCACCACGACCGTCCGCCGCGCCCGCTCCGCGCAGACGCCGACCACGGCGGGCAGGTCACGCCCCCCGCCGCCCACGAACACCGCGTCGGGCTCGTCGAGACCGGCCAGCGCCTCCGGGGCGGTGCCGTGCACCACGCTCACGTCGACACCGTGGGCGCGGGCGTTGGCCCGTACCCGCCCGGCGCCGTCCTCGGTCTTCTCCACGGCGATCACGGCCGCGCCGAGCCGCGCGCACTCCACGGCCACCGAGCCCGACCCCGCGCCCACGTCCCACACCAGGTCGCCCAGGCGCGGCCCGAGCCGGGCGAGCGCCAGCGCCCGCACCTCGAACTTCGTGATCATCGAGTCCCGGTGCGCGAACTCGCCCTCGGCGAGCGCCCATCGCGCGGGCCCGGCACCCGGACCGGCGACCGTGCGCGGACCGTCCCCGTCCCGCGTCCCGTCCAGGCACAGCACCACGCTCACCGCCGGACCCCAGTCCCGCGCGGCGGCCTCGGCGGGCGTCACCCGCTCCACCCGCTCCCGCTCGGGATCGCCGAGCGCGCTCACCACGACCAGCGTCCGGCCCGTACCGTCCAGCCGGGCGCCCAGCTCGGCCGGACCCGAGCCCGGCCCGGTCAGCACCGCCACCTTCGGGCGCGCCCGGCACACGTTCACCGCCGTACGCGGGTCCCGTCCGTGCGCGCTCACCACCACCGCGTCGTCCCAGGTCAGCCCCAGCCGGGCGAAGGCGCCCGCCACCGAGGACACGCCCGGCCGCACATCGAGCAGCCCGGCGCCGAAGCGTTCCGCCAGCACCCGCACGATGCCGAAGAAGCCCGGATCACCCGAGGCCAGTACCACCACCGGCCGCCGCTCGGCCACGTACTTCCCGATCGCGTCCAGGGCGGGCGCCAGCGGGCCGAGGACCACGCGCGCCGCTCCCTCGGGCACCGGCGCCGCGTCCAGATGGCGCTGCCCGCCGACCACCAGCTCCGCCCCGGTGAGCGCGTCCGGCGGGAGCGGAGCGCCCGTCCCCGCGCCGACGACGGTGATCAACTGCTCGCCCCCCGCTCACGCAGCGCCCGCCGCGCCTCCGGGTCGGCCTTGCGGAAGCCGTGGAAGTGGCCGGGGTGGTACAGGTGCGAGCGGGTGCCGTGCGCGTCCAGCGCGGCGCCGACCAGGAACAGGGTGTGCTTCCACAGCCGGTGCTCCTTGACCGTCTCCTCCAGCGTGCCGATCGTGCACCGCACCACCAGCTCCTCCGGCCAGGTCACCTGATGGGCGACCACCACCGGGGTGGACGTCGGGTAGCCGCCCTCCAGCAGCTCCCGCACCAACTGGCCGCTGCGCGCCGCCGACAGGAACACCGCCATCGTGGTGCCGTGCCGGGCGAACTCGCGCACCTCCTCACCGGGCGGCATCGGCGTCTTGCCGCCGCCGAGCCGGGTCAGGATCACCGACTGGGCCACCTCCGGGATGGTCAGCTCCCGCCCCGCCAGCGCGGCCACCGCCGAGAACGACGACACCCCCGGCACGATCTCCGTGGCGATCCCGACCTCCGCGCACCGGTCCACCTGCTCCTGCGTGCCGCCCCACAGCGAGGGGTCGCCGGAGTGCACCCGCGCGACCTTCAGGCCCTCCGCCCGGGCACGCCGGTACACGGCCACCACGTCCTCCAGGGAGAGGGCCGCCGAGTCGAGGACCTCCGCGTCCGCGCGGGCGTGCTCCAGCACCTCGGCGCGGACCAGACTGGCCGCCCAGATCACCACGTCCGCCTCCGCGATCGCGCGGGCCGCGCGGAACGTCAGCAGATCGGCGGCACCGGGCCCGGCACCGACGAACGTCACCTTGCCGGCGGGGGCATCGGCCATGGGAAGGGTCCTCTCCTACGGGGTGGCCCGGACACGTGGTCGTGGTCCGGGAGGGGTCTGGGGAACGGTGGTGAATGTCAGGGTCTGATGTGGTTCGCGGGCCGCAGGATGTGCGCACAGGGGCCCGCATCGGATAGCAAGGGCCTATGGCGGTCCTTGTCGCGCTCGGCGCGTTCCTGATGACGCTGGCCGGCGGCTGGACGGCACAGCGCGTGACCGACCGTCGCCACCTGGTCCTGGGCCTGGCCGGCGGCCTCATGCTGGGCGTGGTCGGCCTCGACCTGCTTCCCGAGGCGCTGGAGGCGGCCGGTCACAAAGTGTTCGGCGTACCCGCGGCGCTCGTGCTGTTCGTCGCCGGATTCCTGCTGGCCCATCTGGTGGAACGTCTCCTCGCCGGCCGCCAGGCCGCCCACGGCGCCGGCGAGCACACGCACCGGGCGCCCGAGGTCGGCCTCACGGCGGCCGCCGCGATGGTCGGGCACAGCTTCATGGACGGCGTCGCCATCGGCGCCGCCTTCCAGATCGGCGACGGCATGGGCCTGTCCGTCGCCCTCGCCGTGATCGCGCACGACTTCGCCGACGGCTTCAACACCTTCACCATCACCAGCCTGTACGGCAACGCCCGCCGCCGGGCCGTCGCCATGCTGCTCGCCGACGCCTGCGCGCCGATGCTGGGCGCGCTGTCCACGATGCTCGTGCACATCCCGGAAAAGCTGCTCGGCGGCTACCTCGGCCTCTTCGGCGGCGCGCTGCTCTATCTCGCCGCCGCCGAGATCCTCCCCGAGGCCCACCACGACCACCCCGCCCGCTCCACCGTGCTGTGCACCGTCGCGGGCGCGGCCTTCATCTGGCTGGTGGTCGGCTTCTCCGGCGGCTGACCCCCTCACAGCTTCCCGCCCCGGCCGCCCTCGCGCCGGGGCGGCGCTATGAGCGTCGACAGATACGGCAGCGCGTCGCCGTCCAGCTCGGCGGCGGGCCGTACGGACTCCTCCGGCAGGCCCAGCGCCGACCCCCACACCGCGTCCTCCAGCCGCCCGGCCTCCCGCAGCGCCCGGGCCACCTCGGCCGCGTGCCGCCCGAACTTGTACGCCACCACGGTCCCCGGACCGGCCAGCGCCTCCTTCAGCGCCGCGGTGCCCGCCGTCACCGGGACCAGCGTCAGCGGCTCGGTGCCCTCGGTCAGGACCGCGCCCGACCTGGCCGCGAGGTCCTGCATCGCGGTGATGCCGGGGACGGTCTCGACGACCAGCTCCGGCACCAGCGCGGTGAGCGTCTGCGCGAGGTAGGTGAAGGTCGAGTACACGTTGGGGTCACCGATGGTCGCGAACGCCACGGACGCGTGCTCCCGCAGCAGCTCCGCGACCCGCGCGCCCGCCGCGTCCCACGCGGCCTCCCGGCGCGCGCGGTCCGTCCGCTCGTTCAGCGCGAACACCACCCGGACGATCTTCTGCCCGGACACGTGGTGCAGCACCGTCGCCTCCGCCCGGCCCCGCTCCATGGTGTCCATCACCGGTACGACCACCACATCGGCGGCCCGCAACGCGTTGACCCCCTTCACCGTCACCAGCTCCGGGTCCCCGGGACCCACTCCGACCCCGACCAGCCTGCTGCTCATGAAGTCCGGCACCTCTCCGTGAATCTCCGGGCCACCCCGGGCTCCGACGCCCAGTGCGTATGCAGATAACTCGCGTGCACGCCCCCCCGCACGAATCCCTCCACCCGCCGGGCGGGCGAGACGACCCCCCACGCGGGCGCGGGGCCGGCCCCCGGGTCGACCACGGTCCGGTGGAACTCGTGCCCCCGCATCCGGGTCCCGGCCACCGCGAGCACGCTGTCCCCCACGGCCACGGCGTCCCGATACCCGAGCGTCAACCGCTCGCCCATCCGCGCGGACGCGTCGAGCACCCCGCACATGGGGACCCCGTCGAGCTCCCGGCACAGGTAGAGCAGCCCCGCGCACTCGGCGGCCACGGGCGCCCCGGAGAGGGCCAGCTCCGCGATCTCCTCGCGCAGCGCCTGGTTGGCCCCCAGCTCACTCGCGTACACCTCGGGAAACCCCCCGCCGATGACGAGCCCCCGAGTCCCCTCGGGCAGCCGCTCGTCCCGCAGAGGGTCAAAGGTGACGACCTCCGCCCCGGCGGCGTCGAGCAACTCGGCGTGCTCGGCGTAGGAGAAGGTGAACGCGGCTCCGCCGGCGACGGCGACGACAGGACGCTCGCTCGCGGAGGAGCTCTCGGCGCCGGCGACGACAGGACGCTCGTTCGCAGTGGCCCCACCGGCGGCGGCGTGCGCGGGTTGCTGACCCGCGGCGACGGTGCCGACGGAGTGCTCGCGCGTGGCAGATCCGCGGTCCATCACCCCGCCCGACCGCCCGGACCCCTCATCCCGCCGCCCGGCCAACCGAGACGGGTGGTCGTGGGTGTGCAAAGAAAGGGCCTCAGCCGGAGACCACCCGCCACCCGGCAGCGCACCCGCACTCCGGGCCAGCGCCATCAGCGCGTCCAAGTCGCACCCGGCGGAAACCTGCGCCCCCATCGCCGCCACAGCCGAGACCGCGGCAGCACCCCGCTCGGCGACCGGCACCAGACCGAGATGCCGAGACGGCGTGGCCACCTGCTCAGCCCGCCGCAGCGCGCCCAGCACCGGCACTCCCGCCTCGTCCAGAGCCTCCCGCAGCAGCGCCTCGTGCCGGTCGGACCCCACCTTGTTGAGGATCACACCCCCGATCCGCACCCCCGGGTCCCACGACGCGAACCCGTGCACCAGCGCGGCCACCGACCGCGACTGCGACGACGCGTCCACCACCAGCACCACCGGCGCCCGCAGCGACTTGGCGACCTGCGCCGTGGACGCCAGCTCCCCCTGCCCCGCGGCCCCGTCGTACAGCCCCATCACACCCTCGACCACGGCCAGATCACAGCCCCCAGAACCGTGCGCGAACAGCGGAGCGACCAGCTCCGGCCCGCACAGATACGCGTCGAGGTTCCGCCCCGCCCGCCCGGTGGCCAGCGCGTGATAGCCGGGATCGATGTAGTCCGGCCCCACCTTGTGCGGAGACACCGCGAGCCCCCGCGCGGCGAACGCGGCCATCAGCCCCGTGGCGACGGTCGTCTTCCCGCATCCCGACGAGGGCGCGGCGACGACCAGCCGAGGAACGGACATCACCACTCGATGCCCCTCTGCCCCTTCTGCCCGGCGTCCATGGGGTGCTTCACCTTGGACATGTCGGTCACCAGATCCGCGAACTCCACCAGGGCGGCAGGCGCGTTACGCCCGGTGATCACCACGTGCTGATTCCCCGGCCGCTCCCGCAGCACCGAGACGACCTCCTCGGTGTCCACCCACCCCCAGTGCATCGGGTACGCGAACTCGTCCAGCACATAGAGCCGGTACGTCTCGGCGGCCAGGTCCCGCTTGACCTGCGCCCACCCCTCCCGCGCCTTCTCCTCGTTGTCGAGCTGGGCGTCCCGCTGCACCCAGGACCACCCCTCGCCCATCTTGTGCCAGTCGACGGTCCCGCCCTCGCCGGAGGCACCGAGCACGCGCAGCGCGTTCTCCTCGCCTACCTTCCACTTCGCCGACTTGACGAACTGGAACACCCCGATCGGCCACCCCTGGTTCCAGGCCCGCAACGCCAGCCCGAACGCGGCCGTCGACTTGCCCTTCCCGATCCCCGTGTGCACGACCACCAGCGGACGATTGCGCCGCTGCCGCGTCGTCAACCCGTCGTCCGGCACCACACTCGGCTGCCCCTGCGGCACTACGCGGCCCTCCTCGACGTCGTCCCCCGCACATCCCTGACCAGCCCGGCGATGGCGTCCGCCCGCAGCTCCTCCAGCGTCACCGCCGCACCCCCCAGCTCGTCGGCGAGCCGTCCCGCGAGCCCCAGCCGCACCGGCCCCGACTCGCAGTCCACGACCACCGACGCCACCGACTCCGCACCCAGCAGCCGCGCCGCGCGTCCCGCCAGCGCCACCGGCTCCGGCCCGCCGGTCGCCCGGCCGTCCGTCACCACCACCAGCAGCGCCCGCCGCGAGGGGTCCCGCAGCCGCTCCACCCGCAGCACGTCGTGCGCCTTCAGCAGCCCCGCGGCCAGCGGCGTACGGCCACCCGTCGGCAGCGACTCCAGCCGGGCCGCCGCCGCGTCCACCGACGAGGTCGGGGGCAGCGCCACCTCGGCGGCCGTGCCCCGGAAGGT
The DNA here is from genome assembly GCF_004217355.1 of Streptomyces sp. BK022. Classification (NCBI taxonomy): domain Bacteria; kingdom Bacillati; phylum Actinomycetota; class Actinomycetes; order Kitasatosporales; family Streptomycetaceae; genus Streptomyces; species Streptomyces sp. BK022. The sequence continues at coordinate 64,514 of NZ_SHKU01000009.1, read as the reverse complement.
CACCAGACCGACCTTGTCCCGCCGCTGGTAGGCGTCCAGCAGCAGCGACAGCACGGCACCCTTCACCGCGCTCATCCGCTGCCGCGCCGCCATCGAACCGGAGGCGTCCACGACGAACAGCACGAGGTTCCCCTCGCGCCCCTCCCGCGCCGCCTGCCGCAGATCGTCCCGGCGCAGCACCAGCCCCGGCCCCGACCGGCCCCGCGCCCGCTGGTGCGGCGCCGCCGCCCGTACGGTGGCCGCCAGGTGCAGCTTGGTCAGCGCCCCGCGCGGCCGCAGCGCGCCGGTGGTCCGCCCGCGCTCGGTCCGCGCCCGCGAACGCCGCCCGGCCGCACCCGCCCCGACACCGGGCACGGTCAGCGCCTTGGTGCGGAACGGCTCCGCCGCCCGCGCCGGCGCCTGCTCACCCGCACCGCCGGCGGCCGGCTGCGGCTCCCCGTCCTCTCCGGTCCCGGCCTGCGCACCGGCGTCCCCGCCCTGCGGCCCCTCCTCCGGCGACGGCTGCCCGCCGCCACCGGGACCGTCCGGACCGGGATCGTCGTCGTCCCCGGCCGACTCCTCCAGCGTCCGGTCGAGCTTGTCCTCGTCCAGACCCGGGGCGTCGAAGGGGTTGCGCCGCCGCCGGTGCGGCAGCGCCAGCAGCGCGGCCTGCCGCACGTCCTCGGCCAGCACGTCGCTCCGCCCGTCCCACGCGGCCAGCGCGGTCGCGGTACGCGCCATCACGATGTCGGCCCGCATGCCGTCCACCTCGAAGGCCGCGCAGGTCGCCGCGATCTGCTTCAGCGCCCCGTCGCCCAGCCGCACCTTGGGCAGCAACTCCCTTGCCGCGACGACACGTTGCCGTACGGCGCTCTCCTCGTCCGCCCAGCGCGCCGCGAAGGCGGTCGGATCGTCGTCGTACGCCAGCCTGCGCCGCACGACCTCCACCCGCTGATCCGGCTCCCGCGAGGCGGCCACCTCGACGGTCAGCCCGAACCGGTCGAGCAACTGCGGCCGCAGTTCCCCCTCTTCGGGGTTCATCGTCCCGACGAGCAGGAACCGCGCGGCATGCCGTACGGAGACACCCTCGCGCTCGACGTAGGAGGCCCCCATCGCGGCCGCGTCCAGCAGCACGTCCACCAAGTGGTCGTGCAACAGGTTCACTTCGTCGACGTAGAGGATGCCCCGGTTGGCGGCGGCGAGCAGTCCGGGCTCGAAGGCCTTGACCCCCTCCGCGAGTGCCCGCTCGATGTCCAGGGCCCCGACCAGCCGGTCCTCCGACGCCCCCACCGGCAGCTCGACCATCCGCGCGTCCCGCGCCCCGGCCACCGCCCCGGTGTGCGGCCCGTCCGGGCAGGTCGGGTCGGGGGAGGCCGGATCACAGGAGAACCGGCACCCGGCGACCACCTCGACCTGGGGCAGCAGCGCCGCGAGGGCGCGTACGGCGGTGCTCTTGGCGGTGCCCTTCTCGCCCCGCACGAGCACCCCGCCGATGTTCGGCGCGACGGCGTTGAGCAGCAGGGCCAGTTGCAGATCCTGCTGCCCGACCACCGCGGTGAACGGGAATCGCGTGCTCACTCGTCTCCCTCCAGATCTCCCTCAAGTTCGAGGTAGGTCGCGCGGAGCCGGTCCAGGGTCTCCTGGTCCGGCTCGGCCCACATCCCTCGATCCGCCGCTTCCAGCAGTCGCTCCGTCACGCCCCGCAGGGCCCACGGATTCGAGCGCTTCATGAAGTCCCGGTTCTCCGGCGCGAATACGTACTCGCCGGCGAGCTTCTCGTACATCCAGTCGTCGACCACGCCCGCCGTGGCGTCGTACCCGAAGAGGTAGTCCACGGTCGCCGCCATCTCGAAGGCGCCCTTGTATCCGTGCCTGCGCATCGCGGCCATCCAGCGCGGGTTGACCACGCGGGCGCGGAAGACGCGGTGGGTCTCCTCGCCGAGGGTGCGGGTCCTGACCTGGTCGGGGACGGCCGAGTCGCCCACGTACGCCTCGGGGCTGCTGCCGGTCAGGTGGCGGACCATGGCGACCATGCCGCCGTGGTACTGGAAGTAGTCGTCGGCGTCCGCGATGTCATGCTCTCTGGTGTCGACGTTCTTCGCCGCCACCGCGATCCGCCGGAAGGCCGTCTCCATGTCCCCCCGCGCCGCTCGCCCGTCAAGACCGCGGCCGTAGGCGTAGCCGCCCCAGACCGCGTACACCTCGGCGAGGTCGGCGTCGGAGCGCCAGTTGCGGGCGTCGATCAGGGGCAGCAGGCCCGCGCCGTACGCGCCCGGCTTGGAGCCGAAGACGCGGGCGGTGGCGCGGCGGCGGTCACCGTGCTCGGCGGTGTCCTCCTCCACATGGGCCCGGACGTAGTTGGACTCGCCCGGCTCCTCCAGCCCGGCCACCGCGCGCACCGCGTCGTCGATCAGCCCGACCACGTGCGGGAACGCGTCCCGGAAGAAGCCGGAGATGCGGACGGTGACGTCGATGCGCGGGCGCCCCAGCTCGGCGAGCGGCACGATCTCGAAGCCGGTGACCCGGCGCGAGGCGTCGTCCCACACCGGGCGGCAGCCCAGCAGCGCGAGGATCTCCGCGATGTCGTCGCCCTGGGTCCGCATGGCGGAGGTGCCCCACACGGTGAGCCCCACGGACTTGGGGTACTCCCCGGTGTCGGCCAGGTACCGCTGCACCAGCGAGTCCGCGAGCGACTGCCCGACCTCCCAGCTGAGCCGCGACGGGATCGCCTTGGGGTCGACGGAGTAGAAGTTGCGGCCGGTCGGCAGCACGTTGACCAGACCCCGCGTGGGCGACCCGGAGGGCCCCGCCGGGACGTAACCGCCGTCCAGCGCGCGCAGGATGTGCCCGATCTCGTCGGTGGTCCGGGCGAGCCGGGGCACGACCTCCGTACAGGCGAACTCCAGCACGGCCGTGGCGTCGGCCACTTCGAAGCCCAGCACCTCGTCCAGCACCGCCGGTACGGCCGCCCGGTCCCAGTCCCGCGCCTCCAGGCCCTCGGCGATGCCGCGGCACAGCTTCTCCAGCAGGTCGACCGCGTCGGCCCCGGTGCGGGCCGGCCCCTCGGCCAGGTCGGTCAGCTCCACCGGCACCTTCACCGGGGCGCCCGGTTCGGCCAGCAGCTCCTTCTCCACCAGCCCGAAGTGCCGCGCCAGCGCGGCCCGCAGTCCCGGCAGGGCATCGGCCTGGCCGCCCCACACCTGGGAGGCGCGCAGCACGGCGAGGACGAGGTTGACGCGGGGCTCGCCCTCCGGGCCGCCGCCCAGGATGTGCAGTCCGTCGCGGATCTGCACGTCCTTGATCTCGCAGAGGTAGCCGTCGATGTGCATGACGAAGGAGTCGAAGTCGTCGTCCTCCGGCTGCTCGTCCACGCGCAGGTCGTGGTGCAGCTCGGCGGCCTTGACCAGCGTCCAGATCTGGGCGCGCACGGCCGGCGCCTTGGCCGGGTCCAGGTCGGAGACGAGCGCGTACTCGTCCAGCAGCTGCTCCAGCTTGGCGAGGTCGCCGTAGGTGTCGGCGCGGGCCATCGGCGGCACCAGGTGGTCGACCACCGTGGCGTGCCCGCGCCGCTTGGCCTGGGTGCCCTCGCCGGGGTCGTTGACGATGAACGGGTAGATCAGCGGGAGTTCACCGAGCACGGCGTCCGGGGCGCAGCCGCGCGAGAGGCCGAGGCCCTTGCCCGGCAGCCACTCCATGGTGCCGTGCTTGCCCATGTGCACGACCGCGTCGGCGCCGAAACTGTTCTCCAGCCAGCGGTAGGCGGCCAGGTAGTGGTGCGAGGGCGGCATGTCGGGGTCGTGGTAGATGGCGATGGGGTTCTCGCCGAAGCCGCGCGGCGGCTGGATCATCACGACGACGTTCCCGAACCGCAGGGAGGCGAGCACGATGTCGTCGCCGTCCACGTACAGGCTGCCCGGCGGCTCGCCCCACGCCTCCAGCATGGCGGCGCGCAGCTCGGGGTCCAGGGTGTCGAACCAGGCCCGGTAGTCCGCGAGCGGCACCCGCGCCGGTGCGGCGGCGAGCTGCTCCTCGGTCAGCCACTCCACGTCGTGACCGCCGGCCGCGATCAGCCGGTGGATCAACTCGTCGCCCTCGGTCGGGTGTTCGCTCACCCCGTACCCGGCGTCGCGCAGCGCGTCCAGCACCCGGACCGCCGACGCGGGGGTGTCGAGGCCGACGGCGTTACCGACGCGGGAGTGCTTGGTGGGATAGGCGGTGAAGACCAGCGCGATCCGCTTCTCGGCGTTCGGCTTGTGCCGGAGTGCCGCGTGCCGCACGGCGATCCCGGCGACCCGGGCCGCCCGCTCGGGGTCGGCGACGTAGACCGGGACCTCGTCGGGTCCGGGTTCCTTGAAGGAGAAGGGCACGGTGATCAGGCGGCCGTCGAACTCCGGGATGGCGACCTGCATCGCGGCGTCCATGGGGGATAGAGCCGCGTCGGAGGCGTCCCAGGCGGCCCGCGTGGAGGTGAGGCACAGCCCTTGCAGCACCGGCACGTCCAAGTCGGCGAGGGCGCCGATGTCCCACGCCTCCTCGTCACCGCCCGCCGAGGCGGCCGAGGCGTGCGCCCCTCCGGCCGCGAGCACGGTGGCGACCAGGGCGTCGGTCCGGCCCAGCAGCTCGTACAGCCCGGCGTCCGCGTCGCGCAGCGAACCGCAGTACACCGGCAGGGCGTTGGCGCCGCGTTCCTCGATGGCCGCGCACAGGGTGTCCACGAAGGCGGTGTTGCCGCTGAGTTCGTGGGCCCGGTAGAAGAGCACGCCCACCGTGGGTCGGCCGGGCCGCTGCTCGTAGGTGCCGTGGACTCCGAACTCCGGCATCCGGTGCGGCTCCTCGAAGCCCTCGCCGGTCAGCAGGACGGTGTCGGAGAGGAACCGGGACAGCTCCAGCAGGTTGGCCGGGCCGCCCTCGACCAGATAGCGCAGCGCCTCAGCGACGACCCCGGCCGGGGCGGTGGACTCGGCCATCAGCTCGGCGTCCGGCACGCTCTCGCCGCCGAGCAGCACCGTCGGCACCCCCGACGCCTTCAGCGCGGCGAGCCCCTCCTCCCAGGCCCGCTTGCCGCCCAGCAGCCGGACGACCGCGAGATCAGCGCCGTCGAGCAGGGCGGGCAGGTCGGCCGCCGCGTCGACGCGGGACGGGTTGCCGATGCGGTAGTCGGCGCCGCTGGCGCGGGCGGCCAGCAGGTCCGTGTCGGCGGTGGACAGCAGCAACACTGTGCTCATGCGGGCGCTCCCGGTGGAATGAAGGGCAGTCCTGCGGGCGCGCCCGACTCGATGAGCCGCCAGAGCGCGTCCGTGTCCGCGTGGTGTTCGATCAGGTCGCCGAGCAGGTCGAGCTGTTCCTCGCGCAGCGCGGCGAAAGACGTGTCGGGGGCCGGGACGAAGCGGCGCCCGGAGGCGGTGGCGACCTCGCGCAGGAAGGCGCGCCGGAAGCCGTCCGACTCCAGCGAGCCGTGCCAGTGGGTGCCCCAGACCTGGCCGGTGCGGCAGCCGTCCAGGAAGGGCGTCCCGCCCAGCACCTCGGCGACGCCGTGGTGGATCTCGTACCCCTCGACGGGTTCGCCGAGAGCCTCCCCTACGGGCCGGGCGAGCGTCTTCTCGGGATGGAACCGCACCCGTACCGGGAGGAGTCCGAGGCCCGGCACGCTTCCGGCGCGGGACTCGACGTCGTCCTCGATGTGCTCGCCGAGCACCTGGAAGCCGCCGCAGATCCCGAGCACGGGGCGCCCCTCGGCGGCCCGGCGCGCCAGCGCGTCGGCGAGACCCCGCTCGCGCAGCCATCGCAGCGCCCGTACGGTCCCGCGCGTGCCCGGCACCACCACGAGGTCGGCGTCGGCCAGTTCCTCGGGCCGGTCCACGAAGCGGACCACCACGCCGGGTTCGGCGGCGAGGGCGTCCACGTCGGTGAAGTTGGACATCAGCGGGACGGCGCACACGGCGACCCGCAGCACGTCCTCGCCGTGCGGCGGAGCGACGGCCGACTCCCGCACGGTCCCGCGCAGGGACACCCGGAGCCCGTCCTCCTCGTCGATGCCGAGGCCGTGCCGGAACGGCAGCACCCCGTAGGTGTGCCGCCCGGTGAGGTCGCGCAGCATGTCCAGGCCCGGTTCCAGCAGCGTCACATCGCCCCGGAACTTGTTCACCAGGAACCCGGCGACCAGCGCCTGGTCCTCGGGGGAGAGCAGGGCGACCGTGCCGAAGAAGGAGGCGAACACCCCGCCCCGGTCGATGTCGCCGACCACGAGGACGGGCAGCCCCGCGCCCCGCGCGACGCCCATGTTGACGATGTCGGTGCGCCGCAGATTGATCTCGGCGGGCGAACCCGCGCCCTCACAGATCACCGCGTCATACGTGCCCCGCAACTCCTCGAGGCACTCCAGCACCGTTCCCAGCAAAGCCTGTTGGCGCCCACCGTGATAGCCGCGCGCACTCAGCTCACCCACCGGCCTCCCCAGCAGCACCACCTGGCTGCTGCGCTCGCCGCCGGGCTTGAGCAGCACGGGGTTCATCAGCGCGGTCGGCTCGACCCGGCACGCCTGCGCCTGCATGGCCTGCGCCCGCCCGATCTCCGCGCCCTCCCGGGTCACGAAGGAGTTGAGGGACATGTTCTGCCCCTTGAACGGCGCCACCTTGACGCCCTGCCGGACCAGCCACCGGCAGATCCCGGCCGTCACCACGCTCTTGCCCGCGTCGGACGTCGTCCCCGCGACCAGCAGACCACCGCTCACCTGCTCCGTCCCCTTCCGATGAGGCGCCCGGCGACGGTGACGCCGAGCGCGAGCAGACCGACCCGTCGGGAGAGCCGTACGGCCCGCCCGATGTCGGCGACCTCGACCGGCCGCCCGGTGCCGTTGAGCACGGGCCGGTGCTCGATGCGGCCGCCGTAGGAGAGGGTGCCGCCCAGCCGGACGCCGAGCGCGCCGGCGAACGAGGCTTCCACCGGGCCCGCGTTGGGGCTCGGATGCCGGTGCGCGTCCGCCCGCCAGGCCCGTACCGCCCCGCGCGGGTCGTCCCCGGCGAGCGCGGCGAGTACGGCGGTGAGCCGGGCGCCGGGCCAGCCGGCCGCGTCGTCCAGCCGGGCGGAGGCCCAGCCGAAGCGGCGCAGCCGGGGCGACTTGTGCCCGACCATCGCGTCCAGCGTGTTCACGGCCCGGAAGCCCAGCAGCCCCGGCACCCCGGCCACCGCGCCCCACACCAGGGCGCCCACCACGGCGTCGGAGGTGTTCTCCGCGACCGACTCCACGACGGCGCGCGCGATCGCGTCGGCGTCCAGCGCCTCGGGGTCCCGGCCGCACAGGTGCGGCAGCCGGGCGCGCGCGGCCGCGAGGTCGCCGCGCTCCAGGGCGCGGCCGACGGCGGACGCTTCGCGGGCGAGCGACGTACCGCCCACGACGGCCCAGGTGGCGGCGGCGGTCAGCGCGGCGGAGGCGGCGGGGTGAGGACGTACGGCGCGTGCGGCCAGCGCACCGAGCGCGGTGGCCCCGCCGGCGCACACCAGGGTGTGCAGCGCGCCCCAGCCGCGGTGGTCGTGCCACAGCACGCGCTCCACACGCCCGGCGGCCCGCCCGAAGGCGGCGACGGGGTGCATGCGCTGGGGATCGCCCAGGAGGAGATCACCGAGGAGGCCGGCGGCGGCACCGTACGCGTACGAGCGATCGGCGCCCATCGGCTAGCTCGCCGTGGGCGTGCCGGTGTTCCTGGTGCGGGTTCTCGGGCGGCGGCCGGGCATCACGGTAGTCCTCACTCAGGGTGTCCACGCCCTGGTTCGACGAGACCGGCGACGAGAGTTCCTGGCTCCCGGGGACTTCTCCCCGGTGACAGTGGCGGGACCGCGCCGGATTCGCACCGGCTTCCTCTGCTGTCGCCGTACATGGCCCGCGAAGTCCACCACGTGCCCGGAAGGGTCGTCAACCTGCCTGTGACCTGCGGGAGAAGAGTGTGTGGAGCCCCACACCGGCACCGGTGGGAACAGCGGAAGGCCCCCGCGCGGCACATGCCGGGCGGGGGCCTTCCGAGTGACGGGCCCTAGGCGACGATCAGGTAGAAGCCGTACGCCACCGCCGCCGCGCAGGCGGCGAAGCAGGCGTAGGCGCCGGTCACCGCGAGCGGGGCCGAGCCGCCGGTGGCCGCCGCGCGCTCGCGGCGGGCCAGCCCGCTCACGCCGAGGGTGAACAGGCCCACCAGGGCCACCGTGGCCACGAGGCTGACGCCGAAGACGGAGCCGAGGGCCGCCCAGTCGATCTTCATGGGGATGTTCCTCCAGTTGCCGGGGGGTCAGACCCGGGCGGACGGCGCGGTGGTGGCGGGGGCGGACTCGGCGGGGGCGGCCGGGATGGTGGCCGTGAGGTCCTCCGCGACGATGCCCACGGGGGGCGGGGTGACCATGGCCATCGCGGTGGTCACCACACCGGCCGGCTCGGTGTACTCCTCGGCGGTGACGTGGGTGTGGTCGATGACCTCGCGGCGGGAGATCTTCCAGATGGCGAAGCTGGAGCCGATCAGGAAGAGCGCCACCAGCCCGGTGCCCCAGTCGCCCAGGCCGGTCACGGCCTCGGCGCCCGCGCCGACCAGCGCGGCGGCCGGCAGGGTCAGCGCCCAGGCCACGAACATCCGGGTCGCGGTGGACCAGCGGACCACTCCGCCCTTGCGGCCGAGGCCCGCGCCCATCACCGAGCCGGAGACGACGTGGGTGGTGGAGAGCGAGAAGCCGAGGTGCGAGGAGGCCAGGATCGCGGTCGCGGCGCTGGTCTGCGCGGCGAAGCCCTGACGGGGCTCCAGGTCGGTCAGCCCCTTGCCCATGGTGCGGATGATCCGCCAGCCGCCGATGTAGGTGCCGAGCGCGATGGCCAGGCCGGCGGAGAGGATCACCCAGGTGGGAGGGTTGGAACCGGGGGAGAGGGCACCGCCCGCGATCAGCGCGAGGGTGATGATGCCCATGGTCTTCTGCGCGTCGTTGGTGCCGTGCGCCAGCGAGACCAGGCCGGCCGAGGCGATCTGGCCGGCGCGGTAGCCCTTGCGGGTCGCCGGGGTGTCGCCGTCCCGGCCGATGCCGTAGGAGAGGCGGGTGGCGACCATCGTGGCGAGACCCGCCACGATCGGCGCGGCCACCGCCGGGAGCAGGACCTTGGTCACCAGCACCTCGCCGTGGACGGCGCCGAAGCCCGCCGAGGCGACGGTGGCACCGACCAGGCCGCCCATCAGGGCGTGCGAGGAGCTGGAGGGCAGGCCCACCAGCCAGGTCAGCAGGTTCCAGAGGATCGCGCCGGTCAGGGCCGCGAAGATGACCTCGGGACGGATGCCGGTCTCGTCGACGAGACCCTTGGAGATCGTGTTGGCGACCTCCACCGAGAGGAAAGCGCCCACCAGGTTGAGCGCGGCGGACATGGCCACCGCGACCTTGGGCTTGAGAGCGCCGGTCGAGATGGTGGTGGCCATCGCGTTGGCGGTGTCGTGGAAACCGTTCGTGAAATCGAACGCGAGTGCGGTTATCACCACTATCGCGAGGATCAGCGAGAAGCTTTCCATTTACCCAGGCAATCGTTCGAAGTCGTTGGCAGCATGAACGTAGGCAACCTGGGTGAACGGAAGGTGAACTGGGCCGGACGCCTCGGTGCCGGAAGCGGGGGTCCGGATTCCGGGGGCCTGCGGGGGCCTTGCGGGGCCTGTTCAGCGCCCGCGCGCGAAGGCCCGCAGCCGGGTGGTGGAGCCGCCGAAGAGATCCTGGTCACCCGGCAGTCTTCCCTTGGTGCCGTGCTGCCAGAAGGTCCAGTACCGCCAGCCGCCGGGCAGCCTGCCGGGGCCGGAGGAGTCGTGGCTCGCGATCCACAGCGCGTGGTCGGCGGCGAAGGCGCGGCTGTTCCCGGTGCACGCGGTCCACCAGTGGGTGGTGGTGTAGATGACCGGGCGGCGGCCGGTCTCCCGGCGCACCTCGTCGCTGAAGGACCTGATCCAGCGCACCATCCGCGTCCGGCTCAGCCCGTAGCACTTGTGGTGCTTGTCGTACGGGTTGTACTCGATGTCCAGCGCGGGCGGCAGCGTCATCCCGTCCGCCCGCCAGTCGCCGCCGTTCCGGACGAAGTACGCGGCCTGCGCGGCGCCGGAGGAGCGGTTCGGCAGGGCGAAGTGGTAGGCGCCCCGGATCAGGCCGGCCCGGCGGGCGCCCTTGTACTGGCCGGTGAAATAGGGGTTGCGGTAGGTCGTGGCCTCGGTCGCCTTGACGTACGCGAACCGGGCGCCCTCGGCGCGGGCCGTGTGCCAGTCGACGCTCCGCTGGTGCGAGGAGACGTCGTGGCCCTTGGGCTGGGTCCGGCGCAGGTCGGACCCGGTGGCCACGGGGGCATGGGCGGCGGTGAGGGCCCCGGTGAGGGTGAGGGCCGTCAGGGCCGCCGCGAGGACGCCCGCGCGGCGACGGGTTGATGAGCGGTCACGGGCCATGCGGTCCCCCGGCGAGACGTGGTCCAGCGGGCAAGAGGGATCAGTGAAAGCCGGGAGGTCGTCAGAAGTGTGACTATTTCGTGCGTTTCCAGCCGGTTTCGCCCGTTCGGCGGCGCGTGGAAGAGGTCGAAGCGGGCACGCGGGCGACCGCCTCCTGGCAGGATCGCGGCATGGCGGAACAGCGGCGGGACGCGGACGGCGACGAGGCGCGGGCCTGGGACGAGCTGGTGGCCACCGCCCGGCGGACCGTGGCCGACGGGCTGGTCGTCGGCACCTCCGGGAACGTCTCCGTACGGGTGGGCGACACCGTGCTGGTCACCCCCTCCGGTGTGCCCTACGACCGGCTCACCCCGGCCGACGTCACCGGCGTCGACCTCACCGGCCGCCAGGTGCTCGGGTCACTGGTGCCGACCAGCGAACTCCCCATGCACCTCGCGGTGTACCGCACCACCGGCGCCCGCGCGATCGTCCACACCCACGCCGTGCACGCCACCGCCGTCTCCACCCTGGTCACCGAGCTGCCCGCCGTCCACTACCTGACCGGCGCCCTCGGCGGCCCCGTACGGGTCGCCCCCTACGCCCCCTACGGCACCCCCGAACTCGCCGCCCACGTGCTCCGGGCCCTCGAGGACCGCTCCGGCTGCCTGCTGCGCAACCACGGCACGCTCACCCACGGGGAGACCCTGGACCGCGCCTACGACCGCACCGCCCAGCTGGAGTGGATGTGCCGTGTCTGGCTCGCGGCGTCCTCCGTGCCGGGGCTGAGCCCGTCGCTGCTCACGGAGGCGGAGCTGGCGGAGGCGGGGGAGCGGCTGCGGGGGTACGGGCAGCGCTGAGCGCGGGGACTCCACTGGCCGGGACGCGCCCGTCCCGTGACACTGGACGCGTGCGCAAAGTCCACGTAGTCGCCGCCGCGATCGGTGCCGTGCTGGCCGCGGGCGCCGCGTCCGTGGCCGTCGGAAGGCTGGCCAGCGGCGCCGCGCTGAAGCTGCCGCCCGGCCGCCCGCTGCCCACCGAACCCCGGCTCACCGTGCACGGCCTTCAGGGCGGCCGGATCACCCTCACCCGCGACCTCGCCTCCCGGCGCCCCGGCGTCTACGGCCTCGCGGGCAACGGCTCGCACGCGGTCGTCGGGGAGGTGCTGGAGGGGGCGGAGCCGAGCCCGGACACCGTCGTACGCCGTCTCGAACGCCTCACCCACGGCGCCTTCGCCCCCGGCGACCCCGCCTGGCTCACCCCCAACGCGTATGTGGGCGACCCCGGGTCCGCCCTCGGTCTCGAGTACGCCGACATCGACATCCCCGGCGAACTCGGCCCGCTCCCCGCCTGGTTCGTGCCCGGTCCCCGGGACACCTGGGTCATCGCCGTGCACGGTCTCGGCACCACCCGCGAGCAGACCCTCAACGTCATGGGGATGCTGCACGCGCTCGGACTGCCCGTACTGGCCCTCGCCTACCGGGGTGACATCGGCGCCCCGCGCTCCCCGGACGGCCTGAGCCACCTCGGCGAGACCGAGTGGCGGGACGTGGACGCGGCGATCCGGTACGCGGTCCGCTACGGCGCCCGCCGGGTCGTCCTCCTCGGCTGGTCCACCGGCGCCACCATGGCACTGCACGCCGCCGAACGCTCCTCGGTACGGGACCGGATCGCCGGGCTGATCCTCGACTCGCCCGTCCTCGGCTGGGAGACCACCCTGCGCGCCTTGGCCCGCGCCCGCCACGTCCCCGGCCCCCTGCTGCCCCTCGCGGTACGCGCCGCCCAGGGCCGGGCCGGCATGCGCACGGCCCGCCACGCCGTGGGCGTCGAACCCCTCAAGGTCCCCACCCTGATCATCCACGGCCCCGACGACCAGATCGCCCCCTGGGCCGACTCCCGCCGCCTGGCCGCCCGCCAGCCCGGCCTCATATCCCTCCACCCCGTCCCCAAGGCCCCGCACGCCGCCATGTGGAACACGGACCCCACCCCGTACGAGGACCTCCTGCGCCGCTTCCTGACCCCGCTGCTGTAGCGGCTCGGCCCCGCGGGCCCCCGCCGGAGCCCCCGGTTCTGGCCCTCTCCGTAGCCGCGTGTGACTTCCCGTTTGGGTTTTCGGACCGTCAACCGGAAGACTGCACCCGTGACGTCCCGTATCCCGCGCGACTCCAGGCTTCGACTCGTCCGACCGCGACCCCTGGCCGCCGCCCCCAGAGCTGTGAACCAGCGGCGCACGCGCCGCACCGTGCCCCGGCCGCCCGAGGGGACGCCGGCCCCCGCCGAACTGGCGAGACTCGCCCGGACCGTCCTCGCCGGGGCGGTCCGGGTGGCCCGGTGGGCCGACCTCGCCCTGGGGCCCGGCAGCGACGCCGCCACCGCCGACGGCAAGGCCACCCTCTCCGACGCGACCGCCGAGCGCGCCGCCGCCGACCTCGGCCTCACCCCCGCGCAGATCCGCGCCGACTGGGACACCGCCCGCCTCTCCGGCCTGGTCGAGGTGCACGGCGACAGCGCCCGCCCCGGCTGGCGCCTGCGCGCCTGGGACCGGGACGACAGCGCCGTCCTGCGCGGCTGGGTCGCCCTCTTCGACGCCTGGTCGCTGGCCTGCCCCGAGCCGCACGGCCACGAGCCGGCCACGGTCGCCGAGGTCGTCTCGGCCATGCCCCAGGTCCTCTCCTTCCTCCAGCTCTCCGCGGGACCCGTCCCGGTGGAGCAGTTGCTCGACCTGCTCCAGCAGCGGGTCACCGAACTGCGCACCGAACGCTGCGAGGTCACCTACGCCCCCGGTGCCGTCGAGGCCCCCGTCCTCACCGCACCCGCGCCGGACGTCCCCCTCGCCCCCCTCCTGGACTGGGCCGTGGAGGCGCTGGCAGCGGTCGGCGCGCTCACCCACGGCGGCGGCCACGCCACCCTCACCCCCCTGGGAAGCTGGGCGGTCTGGGTCAAGCTGGAGCAGATCTGCGTCGCCGCGCAGAGCCCCGCCGGGAACATCGAGCAGTCCGCCGAGGACATGCTGCGCGGCTGCGCCCAGCTCCGTCCCAACGCCGCCCGCGCCGAGTACCGCGCCTGGCTCGCCGCCCGCACGGTCGGCGGAGCCGTCGGCCAGCTCCTGGAGGCCGCCCGGGGCGACGACGCCCTGCTGCGCGGCCTCGCCTTCGAGGCGCTCCGCGTGGTCGGCGCCCCCGCCGAGCACGAGGTGCGCGCCGTCGTGGCGGAACCCGCGCTGCGCCCCTACGCCCTGCTGTGGCTCGCCGAGTACGACGGCGTCGACCCGGAGGACGCCCACGAGGTCCTCACCCGCGAGGAGGCCACCTGGCTGTGGGTCGACACCGCGGCCGCCGTCGCCGACCACGGTGAGACCGACATGCTCGTCAGGCACCTGGAGGCGGCGGTCCAGCCCACCGTCCCCGCCCTGCTGGAGGAGGTCCGGGCCGTGGGACACCCCCGCACCGTGCAGGTCCTGGTCGCGCTCGCCGCCGCCCACCCCGACCCCGCCCTCGCCAAGGCCGTGCGCCGGGCCGCCTTCCAGGTGCACACCGGAGGCTGAGCGGCCCCCGCCGGAACGCCCCCGCCGCTCAGGAAGGCAGCGCGGGGGCGTACGTGCCGAAGCTCCAGAGGTTGCCCTCGGCGTCCCGCGCCAGGTAGTCCCGCGCGCCGTAGTCCTGGTCCGTCGGGGGCATCAGGATCTCCACCCCGTGCTCCACCGCGCGCCGGTGATGGGCGTCCACGTCGTCCACCACCACGTACACCCCCGCCGGGCCTCCGCCGCCCATCGCCTCGGCGAAGACACCGCCGCGTCCCTTGGACCCCAGCATCACCGCGCCGTTCCCCTGGGTCAGCTCGGCGTGCAGGACCGTACCGTCCTCCGACTCGTACACCGCCAGCTCGGTGAAGCCCAGCGCCTGCGTGAGCTGCGCGATCGCCGCCCGCGCGTCCGCGTACAGCAGCGTCGGGTACACGCTGGGGCGCCCGCCGGTGTCCGCCATGCCGATCACTCCCTCGTGCACGGTTCCGTCCCGCTTCGTCCCCTTCAGTCTCGCAGCCGGTAAGGCAACGCCTCAGCCGAACGTGTCGCACCGGTCCGGATCGCCCGTCCGGTAGCCCTGGTCGAACCACTGCTGCCGCTGCAGCGAGGACCCGTGCGTCCAGGTCTCGGGCGTGACCTTCCCCTGGAACTCCTGCTGGATGCGGTCGTCGCCCACGGCCGCCGCCGCGTTCAGGCCGTCCTTGATGTCCGCCGGGGTCAGCCTGGTGATCAGCGGCTTGCCCGTCGAGGCGTCCGGCGCCGTCGTCGCGTGGTGCGCCCACACCCCGGCATAGCAGTCCGCCTGCAGCTCGACCCGGACCGAGCTGCTGTTCTCGCCCGTCGTCCCGTCCTGGGTCCGGCCCAGCGTGCCCGTCAGGTCCTGCACATGGTGGCCGTACTCGTGCGCGATCACGTACGCCTGGGCGAACGGGCCCCCGCTCGCCCCGAACTTCGTGCGCAGCTCGTCGAAGAAGCCCAGGTCCAGGTAGACCCGCTGGTCACCCGGGCAGTAGAACGGCCCCACGGCCGCCGTCGCCGCCCCGCAGGCGGTACGGATCTGCCCGCTGAAGAGATACGTCTCCGCCGGGGCGTACCGCTTGCCCTGCTGCCGGAACTCGCCCGCCCAGTAGTCCTGCACGCTGTTGACGACCGCGACCACCCGGCAGTCCTCGCGGCTGTTCGCGTCCCGGCCGGTACGGCAGGACTGCTGGACCTCGCTCACCGAGGAGGGCTGGGACGAGGTCTCGTCACCGCCCGAGGAGAGCCCGAGCTGGTCCGGGCCGACGCCCAGGAACAGCGCCAGCAGCAGCCCCACCAGCCCGACGACACCCCCGCCGATCGTCGCCCGGCCGCCCGGCAGCCGGCTCCCGCGCACGTCCCGCACCTCGGAGGTGTCCAGATTCGCGTCGTCGTCGAACTGCACAGCCCGTCACCTTCTGTCGGCTTCCATCGGCTTTCGCGAGCTTCCGGCCGCCCCGTCGCACCGTGGCTCGCAGCTCACGCGGCATCTGTACCCCGGAAGCCCGCACACCTGCCACCCGGGGCAGGAAAAGGCCTTGCCCGCCCCCGTTAGACTGGGCCCATGGCCATTCTCCTCGCGCATTAGACGGCGGGAACGCCCTCGACAGCCGCCCATCCGTCAACCACGTACGCCCAGGAGTATGTCCGTGATCTCCGCCTCCGGTATCGAGCTGCGCGCCGGTGCGCGCGTCCTCATCGAGAACGCCACCTTCCGCGTCGCCAAGGGTGACCGCATCGGCCTCGTCGGCCGCAACGGCGCGGGCAAGACCACCCTCACCAAGTGCCTGGCCGGTGACGGCATCCCGGCCGCCGGCACCATCACCCGCTCCGGCGAGGTCGGCTACCTCCCGCAGGACCCCCGCACCGGCGACCTCGACGTCCTCGGCCGCGACCGCATCCTCTCCGCCCGCGGCCTCGACGTGCTCATCCGCAAGATGCGGGAGAACGAGCAGCGCATCGCCAACGGCTCCGGCGCCACCCGCGAGAAGGCCCTGCGCCAGTACGAGCGCCAGGAGACCGAGTTCCTCACCAAGGGCGGGTACTCCGCCGAGGCCGAGGCCGCCACCATCGCCGCCGCGCTCAACCTGCCCGACCGCGCGCTCGGCCAGCCGCTGCACACCCTCTCCGGTGGTCAGCGCCGCCGTATCGAGCTGGCCCGCATCCTGTTCTCGGACGCCGACACCCTGCTGCTCGACGAGCCGACCAACCACCTCGACGCCGACTCGATCGTCTGGCTGCGGGACTACCTCAAGACCTACCGCGGCGGCTTCATCGTGATCTCCCACGACGTCGACCTGGTCGAGACGGTGGTCAACAAGGTGTTCTACCTGGACGCCAACCGCTCCCAGATCGATGTCTACAACATGGGCTGGAAGCTCTACCAGCAGCAGCGCGAGGCCGACGAGAAGCGCCGCAGGCGCGAGCGGCAGAACGCCGAGAAGAAGGCCGCCGCCCTGCACTCGCAGGCCGACAAGATGCGTGCCAAGGCCACCAAGACGGTCGCCGCGCAGAACATGGCCAAGCGCGCCGACAAGCTGCTCTCCGGCCTGGAGGCCGTCCGGCAGTCCGACAAGGTCGCCAAGCTCCGCTTCCCGGAGCCGGCCCCCTGCGGCAAGACGCCACTGATGGCGGAGGGCCTGTCGAAGTCGTACGGCTCGCTGGAGATCTTCACCGACGTCGACCTGGCCATCGACAAGGGCTCCCGCGTCGTCATCCTCGGCCTCAACGGCGCCGGCAAGACCACCCTGCTGCGCCTCCTCGGCGGCGCGGAGCAGCCCGACACCGGCTCGGTCGTCCCCGGTCACGGCCTCAAGCTCGGCTACTACGCCCAGGAGCACGAGACCCTGGACCCCGAGCGCACGGTCCTGGAGAACATGCGCTCGGCCGCGCCGGACCTGGACCTGGTCGAGGTCCGCAAGACGCTCGGCTCGTTCCTCTTCTCCGGCGACGACGTCGACAAGCCGGCCGGGGTCCTCTCCGGCGGCGAGAAGACCCGCCTCGCGCTGGCCACCCTGGTCGTCTCCTCGGCCAACGTGCTGCTGCTGGACGAGCCCACCAACAACCTCGACCCCGCCAGCCGCGAGGAGATCCTCGGCGCGCTGCGCACCTACAAGGGCGCCGTCGTCCTGGTCACCCACGACGAGGGCGCCGTCGAGGCGCTCCAGCCGGAGCGGATCATCCTGCTTCCGGACGGCGTGGAGGACCTGTGGGGCTCCGGTTACGCCGACCTGGTGGCCCTCGCCTGACCCCGGCGCGATCATTCGGCCCGATCATTCGGCCCAGCGGTGATCCACCATCTGAGTGAGATCTCCTCATACCGAGGTGTGTCCTACACGGATTTTCCGGCCGGTCCCCCCGTACCCGAGCGGTACCGGGGGACCGGCCGTCTCGCGTCGCTGACCTGGGACTTCCCGATTCCACCCGTTCGGCGGTACGCGCGCGCCGCTTCGGAATCATTGATTCCGTATGTGCGGACCCGCTCCTGTCGTCACAACCTCGTCTCACGGACCTTGCCGAATGGGTGGCCAACCTGACGAGAAGGGGTGATCATGAGAAGACCAGAGCGCACTTCCCATGAGGAGGACCGGGTGGCCGAGACTCTGAAGAAGGGCAGCCGGGTTACCGGCGCCGCGCGCGACAAGCTCGCGGCAGACCTGAAGAAAAAGTACGACTCCGGTGCGAGCATCCGGGCGCTGGCCGAGGAAACCGGTCGCTCGTATGGCTTCGTGCACCGGATGCTCAGCGAGTCGGGCGTCACGCTCCGTGGGCGAGGGGGTGCGACGCGGGGCAAGAAGGCCGCGTCGTCCTGACTCCGGGCGGCCCATCGGCTTCGATGGTGGCCACCCGGTCGGTCCCCTGATCGTCCGGGTGGTTACTGTGCAGTCACTTCGCGGTGCCGTACGGCACCGCGCGATGACCGCACCCACCGGAGGCGCCCCATGGCTTCGCCCGACCAGGACCTCGCTCCTGTACTCGACAAGGACGGCGTACGGCTCACCGTCGATGACGCGCTCGCCACGGTGACCCTGACCAACCCGGCCAAGCGCAACGCGCAGAGCCCCGCTCTGTGGCGGGCGCTGGCCGAGGCGGGCCGGGCGCTGCCGGGCTCCGTCCGCGTCGTCGTGCTGCGGGGCGAGGGCAAGTCCTTCTCCGCCGGACTGGACCGCCAGATGTTCACGCCGGAGGGGATCGAGGGCGAGCCGAGCTTCGTCGATCTCGCGCGCCGGGACGACGCCGGGGTCGACTCCGCCATCGCCGGGTTCCAGGAGGCGTTCACCTGGTGGCGGCGCAACGACATCGTGTCCATCGCCGCCGTGCAGGGACACGCCATCGGCGCCGGCTTCCAGCTGGCCCTCGCCTGTGACCTGCGCGTCGTCGCCGACGACGTGCAGTTCGCCATGCGCGAGACCAGCCTCGGCCTGGTCCCCGACCTCACCGGCACCCACCCGCTGGTCGGCCTCGTCGGCTACGCCCGCGCGCTGGAGATCTGTGTGACCGGCCGCTTCGTGCACGCGGAGGAGGCGGTCGTCTCCGGCCTCGCCAGCGTCGCCGTGCCCGCCGCCGAACTCGACGGCGCCGCGACCGACCTCGCCGCCGCAGTGCTGGCCGCGCCGCGCGACGCCGTGGTGGAGACCAAGGCGCTGCTGCGCGGTGCCGTCGGCCGTTCCTTCGACGAGCAGGTCGTCGCCGAGCGCGCCGCCCAGGCCCGCCGACTGCGCGACCTCGCGGGCATCGGGGACTGAGCGCACCGCAGCCCCCTCGCGGTCGCGCTCACTCCACACCGGTCACCAGGACCGCCACCGTCGGGCGGTCCTCCAGCGTGTCCCGTACCGCCGCGCGCACCCGCTGGGCCACCTCGGTGGCCCGGTGCGCGGAGTCCGTGGCGACCTCCACGTAGACATGCCGGTGCGGCAGGGCCGCGTCCGACTCGCGCCGCTGGACCCGGACCGCGTGACCCCGGTCGCCGAAGGCCGCCGTCAGCCGGGCCACCCCGGCCACCGTGAGGACGGCCGCGGCCACCGCCGCCTCGTCGGGGTCGGTGGTCCGCTCGGCGTCCGGCGCCCGCTGCGCCCGGGACACCGGGGGCGGTTCGGCGGGCGGCTCCAGCAGATCCGTCACCCGCAGGTCCACCTCCGTCACCGTGAGCCCCAGCCGGCCGGCCGCCGCCGTCAGCACCTCCCGCAGCCGCTCCGCCGTCACCGGCAGCGGCCGGGCGGCGGTCGCCGCGAAGTCCGCGGTCACCCGGAGGGGCCCCGGCCACAGCGCGCTCGGCGGAGCCGGTACGACCGGCTCGCTCACCTGACGCGGATCGGCCGGACCGATCCGCAGCGTGCCCAGCCACGCCCCCGGCACCTCGGCCGCCGCCGCCCCGGCCAGCACCGAGGTGGCCGCCCGCTCCGTCATCCACGCGCCGTCCCGGCTGCCGCCGAGCGGCAGCAGTCTGCCGGGCGCCAGTCGCTGCCGTACCGCCTGTGTCCAGTCCGCCGTCATTCCTCCACCCTGCCCTCTCCACGGCGCGCAACGGCGCAGGCGTGCTTACCGTGGTCGGAGAACGACGACCGAAAAGGGGAGCAGTGGCGATGAGCGAGATGGCAACCCACGGCGGCGACAACGAGCCGCAGACCTCGGCCCGCAGGCAGACCCGGTCCGGCGGCGGCGACCCGGCGACCAGAGGCCGTACCACCATCGCGGACGGGGTCGTCGAGAAGATCGCTGGAATGGCGGCACGTGACGTGGAGGGCGTGCACGCCATGGGCAGCGGCCTCTCCCGCACCTTCGGCGCCGTGCGCGACCGGGTGCCGGGCGGCGGCAAGGCCGTCACCCGGGGTGTGAAGGCCGAGGTCGGCGAGGTGCAGACCGCTCTCGACCTGGAGATCGTCGTGGAGTACGGCTATCCCATCGGCGATGTCTCCCGCGCGGTCCGGGAGAACGTGATCGCCGCCGTGGAGCGGATGACCAGCCTTGAGGTCGTCGAGGTCAACATCGCGGTCAGCGACGTCCACCTCCCCGACGAGGAGGACGACGTGGAGCCGGAGCAGCCCCGTATTCAGTGAGCCGGGGGGTACCCGTACAAGAGGCCGGACCGGCTGACATCACTCGGTCGGACGAGCCGACCCGCTTGAAGGAGCGCTGCAGAGATGAGCATGGCAGCAGTCGGCATGATCGCCGGAATGGCGCTGGGCTTCGCCGGGTTCTACGGCGGTTTCGGAGCCTTCGTGCTGGTGGCGGCCCTCGGGGCCGTCGGATTCTTCGCCGGCCGCTTCATGGACGGTGAACTGGAGCTCGGCGACTTCTTCCGCCGCCGGGACGACCGCACCCGTGACGACCGGTTCCGCACCGGCGGCGACCGGCGCGACTGGCGCCGGTGACCGCGATGAGCACGGACACCGGCGCGGCGGCGCCGGCTGTCTGGGACCGCACCCCGCCGGGCGAGCGCGGGTTCACCCGGATCGCGGACCGGGTCGTCGCCAAGATCGCCGCGCGGGCCGCGCGGGAGGCGCTCGCCCCGCTGCCCCGTGATCTCGACCCGCCGCACGCCACGGTGAACGTCCGTCCCCGGGCACGCGGCACCGGCCCGGTGGAGGACAGCCCCTTCGCCACGGCCCGGGTGCGGGTGGCGCTGGAGCTGGAGTACCCCGGTGACATCGGCGCGCGCTGCGCGGCCGTACGACGCCGGGTCACCGAGCGGGTGGGCGAGCTGGCGAACATGGAGGTGCCCGAGGTGGTCGTCGAGGTGGAGCGGCTGCGGCTGCCCGGTGAGCGTCAGGGGAGGACGGTATGAGCGAGCCGCCGCAGGACGCCACCCGGCCGATGCCCGTGGTGGACACCGAGAAGCACCCCGACACCGAGCGGCACCCCGACGCCGAGAAGCACCCCGGCGCCGAGCGGCAACCCGCCCTCTCCCCGGACGCCCGCGGCAGCGGCCGCTTCTGGTCCGCCCGCCGCGTCCCCTCGGCGCTCGTCGCCCTGCTCACGCTGGGCGGCGCCGGCCTGCTGCTCTACGACATCGTGGCCGTCCGCGCCGGGTACCCGGCGATGTACTGGCGCCGCGAACTCGCCCGCCAGCTGGCCGAGCGCCCCCTCGACGACATCCCGGTGCTCGCGGGCGCCGCCTTCGTCACCGCTCTCGGCCTGTGGCTGATCCTGCTCGCGGTCACCCCCGGCCTGCGCAACCTGCTCCCCATGCTCCGTCCGCGCTACGACGTACGCGCCGCGCTCACCCGTGACGCGGCCGCCCAGGTACTGCGCGACCGGGCCGTGGAGGTCTCCGGGGTGCGCGAGGCGCGGGTCAGGATGCGCCGCCGCCGGGCCGACGTGCGGGTGATCTCGCACTTCCGGGACCCCGCCGAGGTGCGGAGCGACCTGGACACCGCGCTGGCCGGCGCCGTGACCGACCTCGGCATGGCCCGGCGCCCCAAGCTTTCGGTACGCCTCAGGGGACCAGGGAAGAAGGGATGAGCGGCATGCGTTCAGGAGCCGTCAACCGCGTCCTGCTGGCGCTCGCCGGACTGGTGCTGTTCGTGCTCGGCGGGTCGGTGCTGGCCGTCGGCCTGGGCGCGCCCCCGCCCTCCTGGTGGCCGCACTCCGGCCGGCACGACGTGCTGCTCAGCCGGGCCGAGCGCACCGCGTGGCGGGACCAGGACTGGTGGTGGCCCGCGCTGATCGCGCTGCTGGCCGTGCTGTTCCTCGTCGGGCTGTGGTGGCTGGTGTCGGTGCTGCGCAGGCACCGGCTCTCCGAGATCCTCCTCGACAGCGGCGACGGCAGGGGCGCCCTGGTGCGCGGCGGTGCGCTGGAGTCCGCGGTGGCGGACGATGCGGCCCGCCGGCCGGGCGTGGCCGGGGCCGACGCCCAGCTCAGCGGCCGCCGTACGTCCCCCGCGCTGCGCGCCGGGCTCCGGCTGGAACCCGGCGCCTCCCCGGCCGCCGCCCTGGCCGACTTCGCCGCACATCCCCTGGGCGCGGCCCGCGACTCGACGGGCATCGAGACGCTGCCCACCGTGGTGCGGCTGCGGGCGGTACGGCACAAGGCGGACCGGGTGAGCTGACGGTCCGCCTTCGCGAAGGACTCAGAACCCGTGCCGCATGCCCCCGTCGACGGGCACCATCACGCCCGTCAGATAGGACGCGGCCGGGGACAGCAGGAACGCGGCCACCCGCCCGAACTCCTCCGGCGCCCCGTACCGGCGCAGCGGGATGCGGGACTCGTTGGCCGCCCTGGTGGCCACCGGGTCGGCGGAGAGGGAGTCCAGCTCGCGCACCCGGTCGGTGTCGATGCGCGCCGGGAGCAGACCGACGACCCGGATGCCGCGCGGGCCCAGCTCGTCGGCGAGGGATTTGGCGAACCCGGCGAGGCCCGGCCGCAGCCCGTTGGAGATGGTCAGCCCCGCGATCGGCTCGTAGACCGAGCCCGACAGCACGAAGCCGATGACCCCGCCCGGCTCCAGCTCCGCCGCCGCGGCGCGGGCCAGGCGCACCGCGCCGAGGAACACCGACTCGAAGGCGTCCCGCCACTGCTGGTCGCTGTTGTCCGCGACGAAGCCGGGCGGCGGGCCACCGACGCTGACGAGGATGCCGTCGAAACGGCCGAAGCGCTCGCGGGCCAGCGCGATCAGCCGCTCCGGAGCGTCCGCCTCGGAGTTGTCGACGGCCACGCCCAGCGCGTCCGGGCCCAGTTCGGCGGCGGCGTCCGCCACCCGCTGCTCGTCCCGGCCGGTGACGACCACCTTCGCCCCGTCCGCGACCAGCTGCCGCGCGGCCGCGTTGCCCAGGCCCCGCGACGCGCCGGTGACGATGTACACCCGGTCCTTCAGTCCAAGATCCATGCTCCTATCCTGCCTCCTCGGTGCCGAACAGTGTGAGGGCGGTGTTCACCAGCGCGATGTGGCTGAAGGCCTGCGGGAAGTTGCCGAGCTGGCAGCCGGCCTCCTCGTCGTACTCCTCGGCCAGCAGCCCCACGTCGTTGGCCAGCCCGGCCAGCCGCTCGAAGAGTGCGCGGGCCTCCTCGGTGCGGCCGGTCAGGTGCAGGGCGTCGGCCAGCCAGAAGGAGCAGGCGAGGAAGGCGCCCTCGCCCTCGGGCAGCCCGTCGACCACCGGGCCCTCGGGGTCCTCGGTGTCGTAGCGGCGCACCAGGCCCCTGTCGCCCAGGTCGGCGGCGATCGCGTCGACCGTGCCGATCACCCTGGGGTCGTCCGGGGGCAGGAAGCCCACGCGCGGGATCAGCAGCAGCGAGGCGTCCAGCTCGCGGGAGCCGTAGTACTGGGTGAAGGTGTTGCGCTCGGGGTCGTAGCCCTTGGCGCACACCTCCGCGTGGATCTCGTCGCGCAGTTCCCGCCAGCCGGCAAGGTCGCCCTCCAGCTCGGGGTGCTCCTCCAGGGTGCGTACCGCGCGGTCCGCCGCCACCCAGGCCATCACCTTGGAATGCGTGAACTGGCGGCGCCCGCCGCGCACCTCCCACAGTCCCTCGTCCGGCTGCCGCCACTGCTCCCGGAGGAAGTCGATCAGCGCGCACTGCAGGGCCCACATGTGCGGGCGGGCCGACAGCCCCGATTTCCGGGCCAGCCACAGGGAGTCCATCACCTCGCCGTACACGTCGAGCTGGAGCTGGTCCACCGCGCTGTTGCCGATACGGACCGGCGCCGAGCCCGCGAACCCGGCGAGCCAGGGCAGCTCGGTCTCCGGGAGCCTGCGCTCGCCCGCCACCCCGTACATGATCTGGAGGTCCTCGGGGCTGCCCGCGACCGCTCTGAGCAGCCAGTCGCGCCACGCCTCCGCCTCCTCGTGGTACCCGGCGGCGAGCAGCACGTTCAGGGTGAGAGTGGAGTCGCGCAGCCAGCAGTACCGGTAGTCCCAGTTGCGGACCCCGCCGAGCTTCTCCGGCAGCGAGGTGGTGGCCGCCGCGACGATCCCGCCCGTGGGCCGGTAGGTGAGCGCCTTCAGGGTGATCAGCGAGCGCACCACGGCGTCCCGGTACGGCCCGTCGTAGCGGCACCGCCCGCTCCAGCGCCGCCAGTCGTGGACGCTGGAGCTGAGCGCCTGGTACGGGTCGATCAGCCGGGGGCGCGGCTGGTGCGAGGGATGCCAGGTGAGCACGAACGCCACCCGCTCGCCCTCGCCCAGGGTGAACTCCGAGTGCGTGCCCAGGTCCTCGCCCCAGGTCCGCACATGCGGCTCGGAGCGCAGCCAGGTGGAGTCCGGGCCCGCGACCGCCACCCGGTGACCGTCCGCGCGGCGCATCCACGGCACGATGGAGCCGTGGTCGAAGCGCAGCCGCAGCCTGCTGCGCACGGTGACCCGGCCGCTGACGCCCTCCACGATCCGTACGACGTCCGGGACCTTCTCGCGCTGCGGCATCAGGTCGGTGACGCGCACGGTGCCCTCGGGGGTGTCCCACTCGGTGTCCAGCACGAGGGTGTCGGGGCGGTAGCCGCGCCGGGTGCAGGTGCCGGCGCCCTTCGGCGCGATCCGCCAGTAGCCGTTGTCCTCGTCGCCCAGCAGCCGGGCGAAGCAGGCGCCGGAGTCGAAGCGGGGCAGGCAGAGCCAGTCGATCGAGCCGTCCCGGCCGACCAGGGCGGCGGTCTGCTCGTCGCCGATGACGGCGTAGTCCTCGATGCGCGGGTTCACGGATTGGCGATTCCCCGTGTGGCCTGACGGCCAATCAGGTGGTGCGCCGGGGGAGTGACACCCGGCTCACACGGCGGCGGGCTCCGCCTCGGCCGCGCTCTCCTGCTCCGCCGCGGCCACCCGGTCGCGCAGCTCGCGCCGGACCAGGAACCACCAGCCGACGGGCACGGCGGCGGCGAACAGCCACCACTGGATCATGTAGGCGTAGTTCAGCGGGGCGTCCTCCTTCCCCGGGCTGGAGATCTGCTCCGGGGTGTCGCCCCTGGGCTCCGGCGCGGTCTGCTCCACATAGCCGCCGAGCACCTGCGCGCCGAGGCGCTTCGCCTGGTCGGCGCTGTTGATCAGCATGACCTGGCGGTCCGGGAGGCCGGCGATCTGCTTGATGCCGCTGGCCGCGGTGGTCTCGTCGGCCTTCAGCCGGCCGGTGATCGTGACCTTCCCGGCCGGGGGCGCGGGGACCTTCGGGAACTCGGTCTGGGCGCCGCTCGCCGGAATCCAGCCCCGGTTGACCAGCAGCACCCGGCCGTCGGCCAGCCTCAGCGGGGTCAGGACGTGGAAGCCCACCTCGTCGTCGGCGTTGGTGCGGCGCCGGACGACCTCCTCGTGGGCGGTGTCGAAGGTGCCGGTCGCGGTGACCGTGCGGTACTTGTCGGCGTGGGTGACGGCGCGGCCGGGTGAGGTCAGCCGTTCCACCGGCACCGGATCGGCGTGCAGGGCCCGCGCGACCAGGTCGTTGCGGGCGGTGCGCTCCTCGTACCGGTGGTGCTGCCAGAAACCGAGCCTGATCATCGTCGGGATCAGCGCGATCACGACGAGGGTGAGGATCACCCACTGGCGGGTGAGCAGGAAGCGGTAACGGTGCACCCCACGACGGTACCTCCGGGCCGTGGGGCGCATTCGGGCGGGTACCGGGTCAGACCCGGTCCACCACCCCCGCCTTCCCCTCGGCGCGGGCGCAGTGGGCGCCGCAGTACCAGTGGCCCTCCACCTCCACGCCCTGCCCGATGATCTGCACCCGGCAGTGCTCGCAGATGGGTGCCATGCGGTGGATGGCACAGGAGAAGCAGTCGAAGACGTGCACCGCGCCCTGTGCGTGGACCTCGAAGGTCATTCCGTAGTCATTGCCGCAAACTTCGCATCTCGCCATGCGCCTCAGGGTGAGCCGTACCCGGCCGCCGGGCGAGCGGGCGCGGGCGCGAATCGCGGGGAATCACCCGTCCGTACGGCTGTCAGCCGGCCGCCTCGACGTCGCGCAGCAGTTGTCCGAAGGCGGCCTCGTCGATGACCGGGGTGCCGAACTGGCGGGCCTTGGCCGTCTTGGAGGTGCCCGAGTCGGGGTCGTTGGTGACCAGCAGGCTGGTCAGCCGGGAGAGGCTGGTGGCCACGTGCAGCCCGGCCTCGGTGGCCCGGTCCTCCAGCAGCTCGCGCTCCGTGGAGGTGTCACCCGAAAAGGCCACCCGCATGCCCTGCTTGAGGCGTTTGCCCGGTTCGTACCGGCCCGGGTTGGGGTAGGGGCACGCGGGCCGCTTGCGCGCCGGGCGCCAGCCGGGACCGCGCCCGCCGCCGTAACCGCCGGTCGCCTGACGGCCGATCAGCGGGGCGTCCGACCACTCGGTGAGCGGACGGCACTCCAGCAGCGGCAGCCGCACCTCGCCCGCGGCGGCCGCCCTGAGGCTCGGCCGGAACGCCTCCGCCAGCACCCGCGCGTCGTCCAGCGCGTGGTGCGCGCGCTGCTGCACGACCCCGAAGTGCGCGGCGAGCGACTCCAGCTTGAAGTTGGGCAGCGGCAGACGCAGCTCCTTGGAGAGCGCGATGGTGCACAGCCGCTGGCGCACCGGGGGCTCCCGCCGGGCGCGCGCGTACTCCCGCGCGATCATCTGCCAGTCGAAGACCGCGTTGTGCGCGACCAGTACGCGGTCCGCCAGCCGGGCCGCGAACTCCTCGGCCACCTCGGCGAAGAGCGGCGCCCCTTCGAGCACGTCGCTCGTCAGCCCGTGTATCCACACCGGGCCGGGGTCCCGCTCGGGGTTGACCAGCGTGTACCAGTGGTCCTCGACCTCACCGCGCGCGTCCAGCCGGTACACGGCCGCGGAGATGATCCGGTCGTCGCGGGCCAGCCCGGTGGTCTCGACGTCGACGACCGCGTATCCCTTCGGATACACGGCCGGCCACGGGGTGGGCGAGGACACTGCGGTCGCGGGGTCTTCGAGCATGGTCAATGAGGATACGGGTCACCGCCGACAGCCGGGCCGCCCAGGGGCTCCCGCACCACCGGCCGGGTTGGACCTCGCACGGGTGTGCGTCCCCAAGGCCGTTCGGGGGAAACGCCCTTGGCGGTGTCGCCGCTGGTCCGGGCCCCCTCGCGGCGCGGACCGGCTCCGCGACGGCGTACCGTGGGTGCGCTCGGCACATCTCCGGGCACCCCCGCCTCCCGGTACGAGAAGGACCCCGTCATGCGCGCCACCACCATCCACGCCCCGTTCGACATGCGGGTGACGGACGTGCCCGAGCCGATCGTGCAGCTCCCGACCGACGCCGTCGTGCGCGTGCTGCGCGCCTGCATCTGCGGCAGCGACCTGTGGGCCTACCGCGGCGAGGCGGCCCGGCAGCCGGGGCAGCGGATCGGGCACGAGTTCCTCGGCGTGGTGGAGGAGACCGGCTCCGACGTCGGCACGCTGCGGCGCGGGGACCTCGTGGTCGCCCCCTTCATGTGGTCCGACGGCACCTGCGAGTACTGCGCCGAGGGCCTGACCACCTCCTGCGTGCACGGCGGCTTCTGGGGCTCCGTCGGCTACGACGGCGGCCAGGGCGAGGCGGTACGGGTGCCGTTCGCCGACGGCACCCTCGTCAAGCTGCCCAAGGAGGCGGCCTCCGACGACCACCTCCTCACCGCACTGCTCACCCTCTCCGACGTGCTCGGCACCGGCCACCACGCCGCCCTCGGGGCGGGCGTCCGCCCCGGCGCCACGGTCGCCGTCGTCGGTGACGGCGCGGTCGGCCTCTGCGCGGTGCTGGCCGCCAAGCGGCTCGGCGCCGAGCGGATCATCGCCCTCGGCCGCCACGAGGCGCGCACCGACATCGCCCGCCGCTTCGGTGCCACCGACGTCGTCGCCGCGCGCGGCGAGGAGGCGGTCGCGGCCGTCCGCGAGCTGACCCGCGGCCAGGGTGCGCACGCCGTCGTCGAGGCGGTCGGCACCGAGCAGTCCATGAGCACCGCCGTGAACATCACCCGTGACGGCGGCGCCATCGGCTTCGTCGGCGTTCCCCACGGCAGCGGCACCGGGCTGGACCTCGGCGTCATGTTCGACCGCAACATCGCCCTGCGCGGCGGCGTGGCCCCGGTCCGCACCTACATCCCCGAGCTGCTGCCCGACGTCCTGGACGGCACCGTCGACCCCTCCCCGGTGTTCGACATGACCGTGGACATCGAGGGCGTCCCGGACGGCTACCGGGCGATGGACGAGCGCACCGCGCTGAAGGTCCTCGTCACCAACGGCTGAACGGTCAGCTCCACGCGGCCGGGCTCGACCCCCAGGGGACGGGCGGGGTGGCCCAGTCGGCCGGCCCGCCGGTGAACGACACCGGGGGCCGGGCGTACCGCAACCGGCCGAGCGGGCTGTCCCGCTCGGCCAGCCACGCGTCCGGGCCCTCGTGCTCCGGGCCGCCCGGACGCGGGTCCCGTCCCGCCTCGTCGGTCAGCCAGTGCGCGGTACGGGCGAGCGCGAGCCGCACCAGGCGGCCCCGGCCGTCGCGGGAGCGTTCGGCCAGGGCCCGCAGGACGCCCGCGGCCAGCAGGTAGCCCGAGCCGTGGTCCAGGGCCTGGGCGGGCAGCGCGCCGGGCTCCATGGTCGAGCCCTCGGTGGCCGCGATACCGGTCGCGACCTGGACCAGGCTGTCGAAGCCGCGCCGGCCGCCCCAGGGCCCGTACGCGCCCCACGCCGAGACCTGGGCGACGATCAGGCCGGGACACCGCTCGGCCAGGGCCTCGGGGGAGAGGCCGAAGCGGTCCAGGGCGCCGGGGCGATAGCCGGTGACGACCACGTCGGCGGAGGCCAGCAGGTCGTTCAACGCCGTCTCGTCGGCGCCGAGTTCGAGGGTGGCCGACCTTTTCCCGAAGCCCGTGTCCGCGTGCTGGTCGGGCAGTTCGGGCAGCCCGGGGGCGTCCACACGCAGCACGTCGGCGCCGAGCAGTGCGAGGGTGCGGGTGGCGACGGGCCCGGCGAGGACGCGGGTGAGGTCCAGGACGCGTACCCCGGCGGCGGGCAGCAAGGGGCCCGACTCCCTTTCCAGAGGCTGGAGTCGGCGTGCCGAGGGCGCGCCGAGCGGGCCGCGCTCCACCAGTGGCCGCCGGGCCACCTCGGCACCCTGCGGATGTGCCGCCCACTGTCCGGGGGTGCGCAGGGCCACCGCAAGGCCCCCGGCGGCGTACACCGCCTCCTCGATCTCCAGGGCGGAGCGTTCGAGGAGCAGCCGCTCCACGTCCTCGGGGCCGGCGTCGTCGGGCAGGCCCAGCGCACCGAGGAGGCGCTGCCGGTGGTGCGGGTAGTTGGCGTGGGTGCGCACCCAGCCGTACGCCGCCCGCCACCAGCGGGACAACGGGGCGAAGTTGACCGGGGCGCGGCCGTCGATCCGCAGCACCCGCTCGCTGTGGAAGGCGGTGGCGACCGCGCCGTCGTCCACCACGGCGCGCGGCACGGTGCCGAGGCCGGCCCGCACCGCGCCCAGCTCGGCGGCGGCCAGCGCGCACGTGCCTACGCACGCGCGCGCCAGCCGCTGCACGGGAAGGCGGGCGATCAGGGCCCCCGGCCGCTCGACGCAGACCAGCCGGGTGAGCAGCGCGCGATCGCCGCCCAGCGCGACCCAGGCGGACTTGATCATGGGATCGATCATGGCCGCACTATGCATGAGCCGCCCTGCCCCGACAAGGAGGCGCCAGGGCTCAGTGGCTCACCGCCGCCAGCGCGTCCGCGATCCCCCAGCCGTAGAAGCCGTTGCGGTTCTTCGTGCCCTCGCACACCGCGTCGACCTTGCCGTCGCTGTTGATGTCGTACGGGTCGGTGCACGGCGTGGCCGTCGCCTCCGCGTACAGCAGTGCCTTGACCGCGGCGGCGGAGGCGTGCGGGTGGGTCGACTTGATCAGCGCGGCGACGCCCGCGACATGCGGGGAGGCCATCGACGTACCGGCCATGTAGCCCCACTTGCCGCCGGGCAGCGGGCCCAGGATGAGGCCGCTGACCGCGGGCGGGGCCGGGGTCTGGTAGGCGGTCGAGTCGCCGCCGGGCGCCGCGATGTCGATCGTGCCCAGGCCGTAGTTGGAGAACGACGACTTGATGCCCTTCGCGCCGGTCGCCGCGACCGTCACCACACCGGGGAGCTGGGTGGGTATGTCGAAGCACTCGCGCGGGTCGACGGTCCGGTCCGAGGGCGTGCCGTCGTTGGGGGAGGAGGGGTCGGTGATCGAGTCGGCGGCGAAGTCGTAGTTCTCGTTGCCGGCCGCCGCGA
Source organism: Streptomyces sp. BK022 (assembly GCF_004217355.1). Taxonomy (NCBI): domain Bacteria; kingdom Bacillati; phylum Actinomycetota; class Actinomycetes; order Kitasatosporales; family Streptomycetaceae; genus Streptomyces; species Streptomyces sp. BK022. The sequence continues at coordinate 34,457 of NZ_SHKU01000009.1, read as the reverse complement.
CGTTGACCGCGCCCTTGCTCTCCGCGTACCGGGTGGCCCGCGTGATGGCGTCCACCAGGGCCTTCTGGTCCGGGTCACCGGTGCAGTTGAAGTACCACGGGTCGGTGTAATAGCTGTTGTTGGTGACGTCCACGTGGTGCTCGGCCGCCCAGACGAACCCGCAGACCACGGCCTCGGTGTAGAAGTAGCCGTCCGGGTTGCCCACCTTGATGCCCGACACCTTCACGCCCGGCGCCACGCCCGTGATGCCGACGCCGTTCTTCGCGCCCGCGATCTCACCCGCGACATGCGTGCCGTGCGGGGACTCCGACGCGCTCGGCCGCCAGGCGCCGTCGGTGGTGTCCGGCGCGCCGGAGACGCAGTTGACGGAGGCCGCCCGGTCGAAGTTGGGCGCGATGTCCGGGTGGGTGTCGTCCACGCCGGTGTCGATGACGGCGACCGTCACCTTGCTGCTGCCGAGCGTCTTCTCATGGGCCTTGTCCGCCTTGATGGCGGGCAGGTCCCACTGGAGCGGCTCCAACGGGTCCTGCCCGTCCGCCGCCTTGGCCCTGGACACCTCCGCCGCCGTCAGCGGCTTCGGCGCGCCCAGGTCGGTGGTGGACTGCGCGGGCAGCGGCGCGTTGCGGGTGGCCCCGGCCGAGGAGACACCGGACACCTTGCGGATCGACGTGGCGAAGTCGGGGTTCGCGGAGTGCACCACGATCACGCCGATACGGTCGTAACTGGCCACGACGGTGCCGCCATTGCGTCCTATCGCGCGGCGCACCGACTCGATCGTGCGATGGTCCGTTCTCGTGTTGACCACGTAGGACAGCTTCGGGCCGTCGTACGTGGTGGCCGAACCCTCCGCCGCCCGCGTCGTCGAGGCCGTGGACGGGGCCGCCGAAGCCGCCGTCGGCAGGAAGCCGAGCGAGGCGGTCAGCGACAGCACGACCGGGACGGCCGGCGCGAACCGGCGCCGGGAGCGCAGATGAGCCATGGGATCTCCACATCATCCGGAAACGAAACCGCCCGAGGCACGGGTGGCGCTCGGGCAGGTACATGACGGGTGGAACAAGGTGAAGCTATCCCGGTGGCACGGAACTCCGAAAGGCCCGCACCCGTGTGAACCGGAGACCGCGCCGGCCCGTGTGCGTCAACTAGGGGGCGCGGCCGGATCGCGCCCCCCGGATGATCACAACGGGGAGTCACGCGTTGACGCCCGGTAACGTGATCTCCGTTCCAGTGAGGTCGGCAACCGCCCGTCCGTGACGCGAGGAGACCTTGAGTGGCGACCGAGACACCGCCCCCCGCGAAGCACCCACTTCCTTCCCCCGAGGAGTTCACCGAGGCGCAGGCGAGCGCGGAGTTCGGTGAACTGCGCCGCGCCCACCGCTCGTTCGCCTTCCCCCTGACGATCGCCTTCATCGCCTGGTACCTGCTCTACGTGCTGCTCTCCTGCTACGCGGGCGGCTTCATGGGCACCGAGATCGCCGGGAACATCAACGTGGCCCTCGTGCTGGGCCTCGCCCAGTTCCTCACCACGTTCCTCATCGCCTGGTGGTACGCGCGACACGCGGCCGCCAAGCTCGACCCCAGGGCCGAGGCCATCAAGTCCCGGATGGAGGGCGGCGCATGATGTCCGCTCAGCACACGATCGCCGCGCAGCACACCTGGCTCGCGGCCGGCGAGGCCAGTGAGCACAGAGGTCTGATCATCTCCCTGTTCGCGGTGTTCGTCGCCGCGACCCTGGTCATCACCGTCTGGGCGGGCCGCCAGACCAAGGACGCCGCCGACTTCTACGCGGGCGGCCGCCAGTTCACCGGCTTCCAGAACGGACTCGCCGTCTCCGGCGACTACATGTCCGCCGCGTCCTTCCTCGGCATCGCGGGCGCCATCGCCCTCTTCGGCTACGACGGCTTCCTGTACTCCATCGGCTTCCTGGTCGCCTGGCTGGTCGCCCTGCTCCTGGTCGCCGAGCCGCTGCGCAACTCCGGCCGCTACACCATGGGCGACGTGCTGGCCTACCGGATGCGCCAGCGCCCGGTGCGCACCGCCGCGGGCACCTCCACCATCGTGGTGTCGATCTTCTACCTGCTCGCCCAGATGGCCGGCGCCGGCGTCCTGGTCTCCCTGCTGCTCGGCATCACCAGCGACAGCGGCAAGATCGGCATCGTCGCCCTGGTCGGCGTCCTGATGATCGTGTACGTCACCATCGGCGGCATGAAGGGCACCACCTGGGTCCAAATGGTCAAGGCCGTCCTCCTCATCGCGGGCGCCATCCTGCTGACCTTCCTGGTGCTGCTCAAGTTCGACTTCAACGTCTCCGACCTGCTGGGCTCGGCCGCCGACAACAGCGGCAAGGGCAAGGCGTTCCTGGAGCCCGGCCTGAAGTACGGCGCCACCGGCACCTCCAAGCTGGACTTCATCTCCCTCGGCATCGCCCTGGTCCTGGGCACCGCGGGCCTGCCGCACATCCTGATCCGCTTCTACACGGTGCCCACCGCCAAGGCGGCCCGGAAGTCGGTGATCTGGGCCATCGGCCTGATCGGCGCCTTCTACCTGATGACCCTCGCCCTGGGCTTCGGCGCCGCCGCGCTGATCAAGCCGGAGGAGATCATCGCCTCCAACAAGGCGGGCAACACCGCGGCCCCCCTGCTCGCCCTGCACCTCGGGGGAGTGGACTCCAACTGGGGCGCCATCCTGCTGGCCAGCATCTCCGCCGTCGCCTTCGCCACGATCCTCGCGGTCGTCGCCGGCCTCACCCTGGCCTCCTCCTCGTCCTTCGCCCACGACATCTACGCCAACGTCATCAAGAGGGGCCAGGCCACCGAGAAGCAGGAGATCAACGCCGCCCGGTACGCCACCGTCGGCATCGGCGCCGTCTCCATCGTGCTGGGCGCCCTCGCCCGCGACCTGAACGTGGCCGGACTCGTGGCGCTGGCCTTCGCGGTCGCCGCGTCGGCGAACCTGCCGACCATCCTCTACAGCCTGTTCTGGAAGCGGTTCACCACTTCGGGCGCCCTGTGGTCGATCTACGGCGGTCTGGTCACCGCGGTCGGCCTGGTGCTGTTCTCCCCGGTGGTCTCCGGCAGGCCGACCTCGATGTTCCCCGACGCCGACTTCCACTGGTTCCCGCTGGAGAACCCCGGCATCATCTCCATCCCGGTCGGCTTCCTGCTGGGAGCGGTCGGCACCCTGCTGTCCAAGGAGGTCCCGGACGCGGAGAAGTACGCCGAGCTGGAGGTACGGTCCCTGACCGGCACCGGGGCGCACTGAGCCGCCCGCCCGGCACACCTCACGGCCGCGCCGCGCGGGGGCAGGACCCCCGCGCGGCGCGGCCGCGTCCGTACCGGGCCGCAAACCAGCCGCTGTCGATGTCCGAGGTCTCGCGTAGGCTCGCAGGTGACAGGAGACAAGCGGTCCGAGACGAGGGAGGGGGCCCACGTGCTCATCGACACTTACGGCCGGGTGGCCACCGACCTGAGGGTTTCGCTGACCGACCGGTGCAATCTGCGCTGCACCTACTGCATGCCCGAGGAGGGCCTGCAGTGGCTTGCCAAGCCGGATCTGCTCACGGACGACGAGATCGTCCGCCTGATCGACCTCGCGGTGACCCGCCTCGGGATCGAGGAGGTCCGCTTCACCGGCGGCGAGCCCCTGCTCCGGCCCGGCCTGGTCGGCATCGTGGAGCGCGTCGCGGCGCTTCGGCCGCGTCCCCGGATGTCGATCACGACCAACGGCATCGGCCTCAAACGCACCGCCGCCGCCCTGAAGCAGGCCGGACTCGACCGGGTCAACGTCTCGCTGGACACCCTGCGCCCCGACGTCTTCAAGACCCTCACCCGGCGCAACCGCCACCAGGACGTACTGGACGGCCTGAGCGCCGCCTCCGACGCGGGCCTCACCCCGGTCAAGGTCAACTCGGTCCTGATGCCGGGACTGAACGCGGACGAGGCCCCGGACCTGCTGGCCTGGGCACTGGAGCACGAGTACGAACTCCGCTTCATCGAGCAGATGCCGCTCGACGCCCAGCACGGCTGGAAGCGCGAGGGCATGGTCACCGCCCAGGACATCCTGGCCTCCCTGCGCACCCGCTTCGAGCTGACCGCGGAGGGCGAGGGCGAGCGCGGTTCGGCCCCGGCCGAGCGCTGGCTGGTGGACGGCGGCCCGCAGCGGGTCGGCGTGATCGCCTCGGTGACCCGTCCGTTCTGCGCGGCCTGCGACCGCACCCGGCTCACCGCCGACGGCCAGATACGCACCTGCCTGTTCGCCACCGAGGAGACCGACCTGCGCGCCCTGCTGCGCTCCGGCGCACCGGACGAGGAGATCGCCGAGCTGTGGCGCAAGGCGATGTGGGGAAAGAAGGCGGGCGCGGGCCTCGACGACCCGTCCTTCGTCCAGCCGGACCGCCCCATGTCAGCGATCGGCGGCTGAGTCCTCCCACTCCCGGAGCGGGACCACGTCCTTCAGGAAACCGCGCACGCCGAGGAACTGCGACAGATGCTCGCGGTGTTCCTCGCAGGCGATCCAGGTCTTGCGCCGCTCCGGGGTGTGGATCTTCGGGTTGTTCCACGCCAGCACCCAGATGGCGTCGGCCCGGCAGCCCTTCGCGGAACAGATCGGTGTCTCACTCACGGAAAGATTCTCGCAGAGGCGAGCAGAAGGTCTCGCGGAGGAGGCCGGAGGGGAATCGCCGTGGCGGGAGCGGAGGGAATTCACGCGGAAACGGCTGCGAACAAGGCGACGCCGAGCAGCCACGGGGGGAGCTGCCCGGCGTCGGTCTGTCGCTCCGACGGGGGATGCGGAGCGCGTACGAAGTATGTCACGCACCACTGGCCGACCGGCACAAGAACAGCATGATTGAACTGAGCTTTTCCTGAGCTTGGCGGGAAGTCGCCTTCCGCTTTTCCCGCTTCCACGCTGCTCAGGCTCGGTCGGAACGTTTCTCCCGCGACTCCGCCCCCGGCCCCGACGATGCCTGTTCCGGGCCGGAATCCGACCGATCCGCTGACTCTTCGTCACGGGGCGGTGTGATCATCGGCTTGGATGGCGTGACGACGAAGGTCGACGGCAGCGACTGCGGCCGTTCCCGCCCCGCGTTTGCGATCACCACCGCGATGTACGGCAGCGCGGCGCCCAGCACCAGCGCGACGATGGCGACGTACCGCTCCACGTTCCACAGGGAGGCGGCCAGGATCACGGACACCGTCCGGATCGACATCGAGATCACGTACCGCCGCTGCCGGCCCCGCACGTCCTCGGCCAGGCCGGTCCGGGCACCGGTGATCCGGAAAACCTCGCCACGCTGCTTGCCCATCAGTCCACCATCCGCCCGCATGGGTCCGACCCCGGCCCGAAAGCCGCGTCCGGGCCCGAACCGGACCGGGACACCCCACAACGGTACGCCGCCGGGCCGCCGCGCTCGATACCGGGGCGCCGTCCGGCCTGCGGGAACGTCCACCGTCCGGATGGCTCCGGCATGCGGGGCGGCCACGGCGCGCCCAGACTGGCCAGGACGAGCGGATCGATCAGGTCGGACCGGACGAGGAGGCCGCCATGGGCTGGCTGTGGGCGATCATCGTGGGATTCGTGCTGGGCCTGCTCGCCAAGGCGATCATCCCCGGCAAGCAGCACAGCCCCCTGTGGCTGACCACCATCTGCGGCATCCTGGGCGCCCTCGCGGGCAACGCCATCGCGCGCGGTCTCGGGGTGGCGGAGACACGCGGCATCGACTGGAGCAGGCACATCTTCCAGCTCGTCGCCGCGATCATCATCGTGTTCTTCGTCGACCAGCTCTACACCGCGACGCTCGGCAAGCGCCGCAAGCGCAAGTACGACGAACGGGTGTGACACGGCGGGTACGACCGAGGGCGGCCTCCCGGCGAAGGGAAGCCGCCCTCTCTCCGTGCCTCAGGCGCCCGTGACCTCGACCGCCGCCAGGTTCTTCTTGCCCCGGCGCAGCACCAGCCAGCGCCCGTGCAGCAGCTCCTCGGCGGCCGGGACGGCGTCCTCGCCGGCGACCTTCACGTTGTTCACGTACGCCCCGCCCTCCTTCACCGTGCGCCGCGCGGCCGACTTGCTGGCCACGAGACCCACCTCGGCGAGCAGGTCCACCACCGGGCCCGCTTCCGCGACCTGGATGTGCGGCAGCTCGGAGAGCGCGGCGGCGAGCGTCGCCTCGTCCAGCTCGGACAGCTCGCCCTGGCCGAACAGCGCCTTGGACGCGGCCACCACGGAAGCCGTCTGCTCGGCGCCGTGCACCAGCGTCGTCAGCTCCTCCGCCAGCGCGCGCTGCGCCGCACGCGCCTGCGGACGCTCCTCGGTCAGCCGCTCCAGCTCCGCGATCTCCTCGCGGGACTTGAAGCTGAAGATCCGCAGGAACTTGGAGACGTCCCGGTCGTCCGCGTTCAGCCAGAACTGGTAGAAGGCGTACGGCGTGGTCATCTCCGGGTCGAGCCAGATCGTGCCCGACTCGGTCTTGCCGAACTTGGTGCCGTCCGCCTTGGTGATCAGCGGGGTGCCCAGCGCGTGGACCACCGCGTCCGGCTCGACCCGGTGGATCAGGTCGGTGCCCGAGGTGAGGTTGCCCCACTGGTCGCTGCCGCCGGTCTGGAGCGTGCAGCCGTAGCGCCGGTACAGCTCCAGGAAGTCCATGCCCTGGAGGATCTGGTAGCTGAACTCGGTGTAGCTGATGCCCGCGTCGGAGTTCAGCCGGCGGGAGACGGCCTCCTTGGCGATCATCTTGTTGACCCGGAAGTGCTTGCCGATGTCCCGCAGGAACTCGATGGCCGACATCCCCTGGGTCCAGTCCAGGTTGTTGACCATCACGGCCGCGTTCGGACCCTCGAAGTCCAGCAGCGGCTGGATCTGCGCGCGCAGCCGCTCCACCCACTGGCCGACGATCTCCGGCGCGTTCAGCGTGCGCTCGGCGGTGGGCTTGGGGTCGCCGATCAGACCGGTGGCACCGCCGACCAGGCCCAGTGGGCGGTGGCCCGCGTCCTGGATGCGGCGCATGGTGAGGATCTGGACCAGGTTGCCGAGGTGCAGGCTGGGCGCGGTCGGGTCGAAGCCGCAATAGAACGTGACAGGACCGTCCGCGAACGCCTTGCGCAATGCGTCCTCGTCGGTGGAGAGGGCGATCAGCCCGCGCCACTTCAGTTCGTCGACGATGTCCGTCACGGTTCTCGTGTCTCCTAGATGATCATGCGGCGGTCGGATGACAGCCGAGTACGAGGTTATACGCCCTGGCTGACAGAGCTCATATTGAATTCCGGGACGCGGAGCGCGGGCATCGCGGCCCGGGTGAACCAGTCGCTCCACTCGCGGGGCAGGGTCTGCTCGGTGCGGCCCGCCTCGGCGGCCCGGCCGAGCACGCCGACCGGCGACTCGTTGAACCGGAAGTTGTTCACCTGGCCGGTGACCTCGCCGTTCTCCACCAGGTAGACGCCGTCGCGGGTGAGACCGGTGAGCAGCAGGGTCGCCGGGTCGACCTCGCGGATGTACCAGAGGCAGGTCAGCAGCAGACCGCGCTCGGTGGCCGCGACCATCTCCGCGAGCGAGCGGTCGCCGCCGCCGTCCAGGATCAGGTTGTCCATCGCCGGGGCGAGCGGCAGCCCGGTCAGGGCCGCGCTGTGCCGGGTGGTGGTGAGGCGGTCCAGGACACCGTCCTTGATCCAGTCGGTGGCGCGCACCGGCAGCCCGTTGTCGAAGACCGAGCGGTCGCCCCCGGAGGAGTGCGCGACGACGAAGGGCGCGCAGCCGAGGCCCGGCTCGTCGGGGTCGCTGCGCAGGGTCAGCGGCAGCTCGCTGAGCCGCTCACCGGTACGGGTGCCGCCGCCCGGCTTGGAGAACACCGTGCGTCCCTCGGCGGCGTCCCGGCCGGAGGCGGACCAGAGCTGGTAGATCAGCAGGTCGGCCACGGCGGACGGGGGCAGCAGGGTCTCGTACCGCCCGGCCGGCAGGTCCACGCGGCGCTCGGCCCAGCCGAGGCGCTCGGCGAGCTCGCTGTCCAGGGCGCCCGGGTCGACGTCCTTGAAGTCACGGGTGGAGCGGCCGGCCCACGCCGAGCGGGTGTGGTCCGGGGACTTGGCGTTCAGCTCCAGGGTGCCGGTCGGCTGGTCGTGCCGAAGGCGCAGGCCGGTGGAGGTGCCGAGGTAGGTGGAGACGGTCTCGTGGCTGGCGAAGCCGTACAGCTCCCGGCCGCCGGCCCGCGCGCGGGCGAACGCCTCGCCGAGCGCCGGGGCGAAGTCCGCGAAGACGGCGGAGGAGGTCTCGGCGGGCGCGTCGCGGAAGTCGGGGGAGTCCGGAACCCCGCTGACCAGCGGCTGGGCGTCCTCGGCGGGTCCGGCCGCCCGCGCGGCGGCCTCGGCGGCCCGCACCAGCGGCTCCAGCTCGGCCGCCGTCACCGCCGACCGCGAGACCACGCCGGAGGCGGTGCCCTGCTGCCCGTCCACGGTGGCGATCACGGTGAGGGTACGGCCGCGGGTCACGCCGTTGGTGGTGAGCGCGTTGCCCGCCCAGCGCAGGTTGGCGCTGGACTCCTCGTCCGCGATGACCACACAGCCGTCCGCGCGGGACAGCGCGAGAGCCCGCTCGACGATCTCGTACGGCTTGCTGGTCCGCGAGCTCATCGCCCGGCCTCCTGCGTGGTGTTGAGGATGTTGACGCCCCGGAACAGGGCGGAGGGGCAGCCGTGGGAGACGGCGGCGACCTGGCCGGGCTGGGCCTTGCCGCAGTTGAAGGCGCCGCCCAGCACATAGGTCTGGGGGCCGCCGACAGCGGCCATCGAGCCCCAGAAGTCGGTGGTGTTGGCCTGGTAGGCGACGTCCCTGAGCTGCCCGGTGATCCGCCCGTTCTCGATGCGGAAGAAGCGCTGGCCGGTGAACTGAAAATTGTACCTTTGCATATCAATTGACCATGAACGGTCGCCGACCACGTAGATGCCCCGGTCGACGCCCCCGATCAGCCCCTCGGTGGACAGCCCGGCGGGGTCCGGCCGCAGCGAGACGTTGGCCATGCGCTGCACCGGGACATGGCCGGGGGAGTCCGCGAAGGCACACCCGTTGGAGCGTTCGAAGCCGGTCAACTTCGCGATACGGCGGTCGAGTTGATACGCCGTGAGGGTGCCGTCCTTCACCAGGTCCCAGGACTGCGCGGCCACGCCCTCGTCGTCGTAACCGATGGTGGCCAGGCCGTGTTCGGCGGTGCGGTCGCCGGTGACGTTCATCAGCTCGGAGCCGTACTTGAGCTTGCCGAGCTGGTCGAAGGTGGCGAAGGAGGTGCCCGCGTAGGCGGCCTCGTAGCCGAGGGCGCGGTCCAGCTCGGTGGCGTGGCCGACGGACTCGTGGATGGTGAGCCACAGGTTGGAGGGGTCGACGACCAGGTCGTACAGGCCCGGTTCCACGCTGGGCGCGCGCATCTTCTCGGCCAGCAGCTCGGGGATCTGTTCGAGTTCGGCGTCCCAGTCCCAGCCGGTGCCGGTCAGGTACTCCCAGCCCCGCCCGGCCGGTGGGGCGAGGGTGCGCATCGAGTCGAACTCGCCGCTGGAGTCGTCCACGGAGACGGCCGTCAGCTCGGGATGCAGCCGGACCCGCTGCTGGGTGGTGACCGTCCCGGCGGTGTCGGCGTAGAACTTGTTCTCGTGCACGGTGGTCAGCGAGGCGTCCACGTGGTCGACGCCCTGCGCCGCGAGGAGCCGCCCGCTCCACTCCGCGAGCAGCGCCGACTTGTCCGCGTCGGGCACGGTGAAGGGGTCGATGTCGTACGACGAGATCCACGTCTTGTCGGCGTGCACGGGCTCGTCGGCCAGCTCCACGCGCTCGTCCGACCCGGCGGCCTTGATCACCTGCGCGGACAGCTTGGCCATCGCCACCGCCTGCGAGGCGACCTTGGCGGCGCCGTCCATCGTCAGGTCCACCCCCGAGGCGAACCCCCAGCTGCCCCCGTGCACGACCCTGACCGCGTACCCCAGGTCGGTGGTGTCCGAGGACCCCGAGGGGCGTCCGTCCCGCAGCCGCCAGGACGCGCTGCGCACCCGCTCCAGCCGGAAGTCGGCGTGCTCGGCCCCGAGGGCGCGCGCACGGGCGAGAGCCGCGTCGGCGAGAGCCCGCAGGGGGAGCGCCAGGAAGGAAGGATCGATGTCTCGGGCCACGGGCGGGCTCCTCCTGCACGGGGGTGGGGTGCTCAGGAGGATACGTCGCCCGGGGGCCCGGCCCGTCTCGGGTCAGTGGGCGATGCCGTCGATCAGCTCCCGCGCGCCCTGCCGGAGCAGGGCGACGGCGACGGACGTGCCGAGCGTGGCCGGGTCGAGACGGCCGGCCCATTCGTGGGCGTGCAGCACGGTCTTGCCGTCGGGCGTGAACACGGCGGCGCGCAGCGAGAGTTCACCCGAGCGCTCGGTACGGGCGTACCCGGCGATGGGGGAGTTGCAGTGGCCCTGGAGGACGTGCAGCAGCATCCGCTCGGCAGTGGTCTCCCGGTGGGTGGCGGGGTCGCCCAGGTCGCTGACGATGTCGACGGTCTCGGTGTCGTCCTCCCGGCACTGGAGGGCGAGGACACCCGCGCCGATCGGGGGGAGCATGGTCTCCAGGGTCAGGATCTCGGTGACGGCGTCCATCCGCCCGATGCGCTCCAGCCCCGACGCGGCCAGGATCAGCGCGTCCGCCGCCCCGGCCGCCATCTTCTCCAGCCGCTTGTTCGCGTTGCCCCGGATCGGCACGCAGTCCAGGTGCGGGTGGGACGCGGCGAGCTGCGCGACCCGGCGCACGGAGGAGGTGCCGATGCGGGTCCCCGCCGGAAGCTGGTCCAGGGTGCGGCCCTGCGGGTCGACCAGGGCGTCCCGGATGTCGTCCCGCGCGAGGTATCCCGCGAAGCGGGTCCCTGCCGGGATGGGGCGGTCGCCGGGCACGTCCTTCATGCAGTGCACGGCGAGGTCCGCGTCGCCGCGCAGCAGAGCGGCGTCCACTTCCTTGGTGAAGGCCCCCTTGCCCTCGACCTGGGCAAGGTCCCCCATCCAGCGGTCGCCGGTGGTCGTGACCGGCAGTACCTCGGTGCGGACGTCGGGGTGGAGCACGGCCAGCTCCGCTCTGACCCGCTCGACTTGGGCGAGCGCCATGGGGGAGTTGCGGGAGACGATGCGAATCAGGTGACCGGGCATGAGGGCACGATACGACCCACGAACGCGGCCCATGCCTGCGGCGTGACGGCGAGGGGGCGCATGCGCTTGTCTTTGGAGTCGCGGATGTGGATGGCACCGGGGCGCACGGCGACCTCGACACAGTTGCCGCCACCGGTGCCGCTGTAGCTGCTCTTGAACCATGTCAGTTCGGTGCTCATAGCGCTCCTTGCACGTCTCTCAGAACGTCCGCGGTGGCCAGGTGACTCAGGGCCTGTGAGCGCATCTTTCCATAGCGCTGGAGCATGGAACTCACCAATTTGGGCTGGGTGAGCAGGGTGCTGCACTCATGCCCTTCGATGTAGCCGACCCACTGGTGACTGTCGCGTTCGGCGAGGTACATCTGGCCGTCGACACCGCAGTGGTCCACCTGCTGGAGTGGCATGAGGAGGATCTCTACGTTCCGTCGGCTGCCCTGCTCCAAAAGGTTTGCGACGACGTCTCGCGTCACTTCCACGCCACCGAGACCGCGCCTCAGCACTGCCTCCTCGATGAGAAAGGAGAACGCGGTGTTCGGGCGCTCGTCCAGGATTCGCTGCCGCTCCAGCCGAGCCGCCACCTGCCGCTCGAACTGCTCCTCGGACAGGGGCGGGATCTGCTGGTCGAACACTGCCCGGATGTATCCCTCGGGCTGTAACAGCCCCGGAATCACTCGGCATTCGTAAGCCCACAGCGAGATCGCCTCCTCCTCGATCCCCGCCCACTGCTGAAACCAGGTCGCCAGCCCCGACCGCCTCGTCAGCGTCTTGGCCGCCGCCGTGAGGACTTTCGCCGCGTCCTCACCCAGGACGCCCGCCACTCGTGCGGGCAGGTCCGCCGGAGGAAACCGCTTCCCCTGCTCGATCTTGGCGATGTAGGGCGCCGAATACTGCATCCGGAGGGCGAACTCCTCCTGAGTCAGGTGCCCTTGGTCGCGCAGTGACTTCAGTACCGCGCCGAACATCTTGAGGCTGCCGGAGGTTTCCGCCCCGTGCTCTGCCACCATCGCCGCCCACCTTTCACGCACCCCGCTCAACCCGGCCGATCCGCTCATCGTCACGGTGAGTAACCCACCCAGTCCAGAGTGTGCACTGATACAAGCGGAGTTGTATGGGCTTCGTTCCTGTTGGGCCCCCGGAGGGACTCCCCACGCTGGACGCATGTCGCCGTCACCCGCCCAAGAGGCAGTCACCGTACGTACGTTCGCTCAGCGGTTCTCCGCCACCCGGCGGGGTGCGCGCCTCGCGCGGATGCTGGCCGTGCACCAGTTGGACGAGTGGGGCCACCCCTACGGCACCCCCCTCTCCGAGGCCGTCGCCCTGATCGTCGCCGAACTCGCCGCCAACGCCGTCCTGCACGGCCGCGTACCGGGAAGGGACTTCGAGCTGCGCCTTTGGCACCGGGACGGCATCGTACGCGTCGAGCTCTCCGACACCCACCCCGCCTATCCGGCGCTCCCGGCCCACGATCCCACCGCCGAGGGAGGCAGGGGGCTGCTCCTGATCGACGCCGTGGCCACCCGCTGGGGCACCAGTCCCCGCAGCGGCCCCGGCAAGACGGTGTGGGCGGAGTGCGGGGCGGGGGAGTCCTGATCTGTAGGAATCCGACAGGAGCAGGGATGTGTCACTGTCGGTGCCCGATTGTCCGTGGTCGCGGACGGACCGATAGGTTTCTTGGGAAGCCGCCTGTCAGGCCCGTCACCAGGCTGTCCGGGCGGATTGTCGGAACGTTGTAGACCGCTGATGAAAGGGTGATCCGTTGAGCCGCTCGGTTCTCGTCACCGGAGGCAACCGGGGCATCGGCCTCGCCATCGCCCGCGCCTTCGCCGACGCCGGCGACAAGGTCGCCGTCACGTACCGCTCGGGCGAGCCCCCGGCGGGCTTCCTCGCCGTCAAGTGCGACATCACCGACGCCGAGCAGGTCGAGCAGGCGTACAAGGAGATCGAGGAGCGGCACGGCCCCGTCGAGGTCCTGATCGCCAACGCCGGTGTCACCAAGGACCAGCTGCTGATGCGCATGTCCGAGGAGGACTTCACCTCGGTCGTCGACACCAACCTCACCGGCACCTTCCGGGTGGTCAAGCGGGCCAACCGGGGCATGCTGCGGGCCAAGAAGGGCCGCGTCGTACTGATCTCCTCGGTCGTCGGCCTGCTGGGGTCGGCGGGACAGGCGAACTACGCCGCGTCCAAGGCCGCGCTGGTCGGCTTCGCCCGCTCGCTCGCCCGTGAGCTGGGCTCGCGCAACATCACCTTCAACGTCGTCGCCCCCGGCTTCGTCGACACCGACATGACCAAGGCGCTCACCGACGAGCAGCGCGCGGGCATCGTGTCGCAGGTACCGCTCGGCCGGTACGCCGAGCCGGAGGAGGTGGCCGCGGCGGTGAAGTTCCTCGCCTCGGACGACGCCTCGTACATCACTGGAGCCGTCATTCCCGTTGACGGCGGACTGGGAATGGGTCACTGAACACCATGAGCGGAATTCTCGAGGGCAAGCGCATCCTGGTCACGGGCGTGCTGATGGAGTCCTCCATCGCCTTCCACGTCGCCAAGCTGGCCCAGGAGCAGGGCGCCGAGATCATCCTGACCGCGTTCCCGCGGCCCACGCTGACCGAGCGCATCGCCAAGAAGCTGCCGAAGCCGGCGAAGGTCATCGAGCTGGACGTCACCAACGAGGAGCACCTCGCGCGCCTGGCCGACATCGTCGGTGAGGAGCTGGGCGGCCTCGACGGCATCGTCCACTCCATCGGCTTCGCCCCGCAGGACGCCCTCGGCGGCAACTTCCTGAACACCCCGTTCGAGTCGGTCGCCACCGCCATGCACGTCTCCGCCTTCTCCCTGAAGTCGCTGACCATGGCCTGCCTGCCGCTGATGCAGAACGGCGGCTCGGTCGTCGGCCTCACCTTCGACGCGCAGTACGCCTGGCCGCAGTACGACTGGATGGGCCCGGCCAAGGCCGCGCTGGAGGCCACCAACCGCTACATGGCGCGCGACCTGGGCAAGCAGAACATCCGCTGCAACCTCATCTCGGCGGGCCCGATCGGCTCCATGGCCGCCAAGTCCATCCCCGGCTTCGCCGACCTGGCCTCGGTCTGGGACTCCCGCTCCCCCCTGGAGTGGGACCTCAAGGACCCGGAGCCCGCCGGCAAGGGCGTCGTCGCCCTCCTCAGCGACTGGTTCCCCAAGACCACCGGCGAGATCATCCACGTGGACGGCGGCCTCCACGCCATCGGCGCCTGACGCCCCCCGCCCACACCCGAGGCCCGCACCCCTCCAAGGGGCGCGGGCCTCGCGGTCGTTGCGACCAGAAGTCGATCACAACTGGATCACGTCGACCACGATCCGCTTTCGCTCGCTGTGAACGACAGGTGAAGCTGGGCCACTTCCCCGTCAGAGAGCACGCGCCATGCCCATCGGCTTCCACTCGGCTGCCTTCGGCTATCGACGCCGCAGTCCGGTCATCCACGACTTCACCTTCGTCTTTCCGACTGGTCGGACCGTGTTTCTCGGCCCGAACGGGGCGGGCAAGTCGACGGTCCTGTCCCTGGCCGCCTCCGTGCTGCTGCCGGATTCCGGCACCGTCGCGTACGGGAGGCGGAGGACCGGCCGGCGCGGTGACCTCGCCGAGTACCGTCGGCGCATCGCGTGGCTGCCGCAGCGCATCGAGTCGGTCCCCCGGCTGACCGCCCGCGAACAGGTGGCCTATGTCGGCTGGCTGAAGGGCATGAACCGCAGGGACGCCTGGGACGCCTCCCTCGGTGCGCTCCAGCGGGTCGAACTCGCGGACTTCGCCGACCGGAAGGTGCACCGGCTGTCCGGTGGGCAGCAGCGCCGGGTCGGCGTCGCGCAGTCCCTGGTGCACCAGGCCGAAGTCCTCCTCCTGGACGAGCCGACGGCCGGCATGGACCCGCGCCAGCGGCGTGTCTTCCACGAGATCCTCGCCGGACTCGACCAGCACGTACTGCTCTCGACCCACGACGTCGCCGACCTGGAGGACACCTACGACCACGTCGTGGTCCTCAACGGCGGGACCGTCCGGTTCGCCGGAGCCGTGCGCGAGTTCCACGCCATGGCACCGCCCGGCACCGCGCCGGGCCGTCTGGCGGAAGCCGCGTACTACCAGACGGTGCAGGAGGAGACCGCATGCGCGTGACGACAGCGCTGCGCACCACCAGCGTCGTCTGGGTCGCGCCCCTGGTCCTCGCATGGGTGTGGCTGGTCAGCAGCCACGAGGCGGCGAACGAACCCGCCTACTGGGCCGGCAACACCGCCCTGGTCGGGCACACCCTGCCCTTCTACGCCCCGGCCTGCGCGGCCTTCGCGGCATGGGAGGCCGGGCGGCTGAAAAGGGCGGGCGTCCACCGGCTGGCACCGGTGCGCGGCAGGTACGCGATCGCGTTCGGCGCCCTGTGGCCCGTGGTGGCCCTCGGGGTGACGGCGGTCGTGGCCTGCCTGCTGACCGTGCGCCTGGAGACCGGCGCGGCACACGACTGGCCGCACCCGGGCGTCCTCGCCATGGCCGGGTACCTCATCGCCGTCCACACCGTCGTGGGCTACGGGCTGGGCATGCTGCTCCCGCGCATCCTGGCGACCCCGCTGATCCTCGTCGTCGACTACCTGTGCCTCGTCATGCCGGTCACGGTCGTCGACCCGATGTGGCTGCGGGAACTGACCGGTTGGCTGGACGCCCCCTACGGCGACCTCACCATCACCATGAACCCGGTGGCGCTCGCCGTCCCGATGGTGCTGGCCACGGGCATCCTGGCCGCCGTGCTGGTCAGTGCCGAGATCGCCCGGTGGCGCCGCCCCCGTGCCGTACGCGTCGGCGCCGCGGCCGCCGCATCCCTGGTCTGTCTGAGCGTGTTCACCGTCTCGGCCGTACTGCCCGTCCGCGACTGGAACGGTGACCCGCCGCCGCGCCCCCGCGCCGATCCGCCCGTGTGCGCGGGCGCCGCACCCCGGATCTGCGTGCCCGTCGAAGCGGCCGCCAGCCTGAAGCCGCTGTCCGGCGCCGCGAAGGAGGTCGTACCGCGCCTGGTCGACGCGGGCATGCGGCCACCGGAGGAGCTCGCGTTCGTCTCCGACGCCGCCCGCACCGACGCCCGGACCTGGAAGCTGTTCCTCTACCGCGACATGACCGACGTCGACCTGAAGGCCAGCATCGCCGCGTCGGCGCTGCCGACGATGCCGCCGTGCCCCGAGACCTCCGACGTCCGCACCGGCCACGCGGGCACGCTCGCCGCCTGGCTCATGGTCAAGGCCGGCATGGGCGTCGACGAGATCCAGAGCCAGCGGAGCCAGAAACTGGCAGCCGACCCCCGGGTGATGTCCGTGGTGGACAGGGAGACGAAACTGTCCTCCGCCAAGCAGCTCTCGTGGTTCACCCGCAACGTCGCGCTGCTCCAGCGGTGCCGCCCCGCTCCGGAGACCCTGCCGACCGTCGCCGCGGAAGGGGAGTGACCCGATGCGCATCTGGCTGAGAACGCGATGGATCACGGTCCTCGCCGCCGCTCTCGCGGCCTACACCGCGCTGACCGCGGCGGCCGGTGACACGCTGGTCGACCTTCCCTCCCTGGGCGGCGACGCCGCCCGGCCCCTGGTGCTCTTCGCCCCGCTCCTGATCTGCATGGGGCTGGCGGTCTGCCTCGGCAGCAGGCTCCCCGCCGCCGAGGCGTCGGGCAGCCGTCCGGTGGCCCGCTTCGACCAGGCGCTGATCCTCGCCACCGTCCTGGCCACGGTCGTCGTGGCGTACGCCGTCGCCGTGCTCCTCGACGCCCCGACCGCGAACACCGCCGGGCGCAACACCGCCTTCCTGGCCGGCCTGATGCTCTGTGCCCGCCGGACGGCGGGTCTTCAGGTGGCGGCCCTCACCCCCGTCGCCTGGGTGATCACGATGATGCTCATCGGCAACACCGGCGGCACCGGCCGGCCCCACCCCTGGACGGTCGTCCTCCTGCCCCCGGACCACCTGCCCGCCGCCTTCGCGGCCACCGCGGTCCTGGCTCTCGGCGTGGTCACGGCCCCGCACGCCCCGATGCTCCGCGACGCGACCTGAGCGGGAGGCCCCCGCCGTGGCAGGGGGGTGAACCTCCTCCCTGCTCCGTCCACCGTTCGGATCACCGGCCGGGCCGCCCCGGCTCCCGCGGTGCACCCTCGTAGTACGCGTCCCCTCCGCAGCCGTGGCCGAGGAGGTCCCCCTACGTGCGTCTTCCCCGCAGCCTGACCCCGGCGACCGCGGCCGCGGTACTCGTCCTCGCCCCGCCCGGCGGCGTCGCGCGCGCCGGTGACGGCAAGCCGCACGCCCCCGACCTCTTCGGGGCGTCCTGCCGTACCAAGGTGGACGGGTCCGAGGTGGTGGCCTACTGCCACAACCCGTATGTGCACGTCGACCGGGTGCGGCTGCACGTCGAGTGCGCCCGGTGGTGGGACATCGACACCGACAGCGCGCCCGTGGCCACGGGGCCCGCGCTGACGGTGAAGCTGACCGGGCGGTGCTGGAAGGAGATCCGGGTGGTGTGGATCAGTCACCAGAAGGCGGGCTGACCCGCTCCGGACGGCACTGGAAGGGGTAGCCGGCCGCCTCGGTGGCCGCCGCCCGCGCGTCACCGGTGCGGATCGCGTCCACCAGCCGGGTGTGGTCCATGTACGCCCGCTGCTCCAGCTCGGTGCCCACGTCCGCGCGCAGCCACTCCCGCAGCACCTCGCCGAGGTCCGCGTACATCGCCGTCATCACGTCGTTGTGCGAGGCGGACACCACGGCCAGATGGAAGGTGGCGTCGGCCGCCACGAACGCCTCCGCCTCCCCGGCCTCCCACGCCTCCTCGCGCCGGGTCAGCAGCGCGTCCAGCTGCTTGAGGTCCTTCTCGGTACGCCGCTCCGCCGCCAGCTTCGCCGCCGACGACTCCAGCGTGGAGCGCAGCTCCGCGATGTGCCGGGGGTCGGCGTCGGCGAACCTGCGGTGCATCACCCCGGCCAGCTCACTGGTGGCGACCACATAGGTGCCGGAACCCTGGCGGATGTCCAGCAGACCGTTGTGCGCGAGCGCCCGTACCGCCTCGCGGACGGTGTTGCGGGCCACGCCCAGCTGCTCGACCAGCTCCGGCTCGGTGGGGATGCGGGAGCCGACCGGCCACTCGCCGGACGTGATCTGCGCACGCAGCTCCGCGATGACCTGTTCGGACAGCGCCGACCGGCGCGGGTGGCTCAAAGGCATGGCCCACCTTGGCACGTGAGTTCCGGCCCGTACCAACGGACCGGACCGGGACGCCCCGTACGGAGCCTGCCCCGGAATGGACAACCAATCATCCCATGATTCTATGATGGGTCTCATGGCTGAGGAGACCCGGACCGCGCGGAAGCCCGCCGTCCCCGAGACAACCACCCCCCTGACGCCCGCCGTCGCCCCGCCCGCCTGGGCCGTGCGCGTGGTGATCGTCGGCATCGTGCTGGCCGCGCTCAACCTCCGCCCGGCCATCACCAGCCTGGGCGCGCTCCTGGAGGAGGTCCGCGACGGGCTCGGCATGAGCGGCGGCGTCGCCGGACTGCTCACCTCCGTGCCACCGCTGTGCTTCGCCCTCTTCGGCGCCACCGCGCCCCGCCTCGCCCGCCGCTTCGGCCCCGGCGCGGTGGTCTGCGCGGGCATGACCGCCATCACCGCCGGTCTGCTGATCCGCCCGTACATCGGCTCCACCGCCGGGTTCCTGGCCGCCAGCGCGCTCGCCCTCATGGGCATCGCGGTGAGCAACGTGCTGATGCCGGTCATCGTCAAGCGCTGGTTCCCGGACCGCGTCGGCACCATGACCGGCCTGTACTCGATGGCGCTGGCCCTCGGCACCGCCGTCGCCGCCGCCGTCACCGTGCCGGTGACCGGCGCCCTCGGCGGACACTGGCAGTCCGGGCTCGCGGTCTGGGCGGTCCTCGCGGCCATCGCCGTGCTGCCCTGGCTGCCGCTGGTCCGCGAGCGGGTGCCCGCGCCGGTGCCGGTGCCGGGCGCGGAGGCGGGCCCCCGGCTGCGCATCGCCCGCAGCCGCACCGCCTGGGCGCTCGCCGTCTTCTTCGGCCTCCAGGCCACCGCCGCCTACATCACCATGGGCTGGATGCCGCAGATCTTCCGCGACGCCGGGGTCCCGGCCGGTACGGCGGGCGTGCTGCTCGCGGTCACCATGGTGATGGGCGTCCCGCTGGCCTTCGTCATCCCGCGCGTGGCGAGCCGGCTGCCCCACCAGGGGCCCATCGTGCTGGTCCTCGGCGCCTGCGGCCTCGCCGGCTACGCCGGGCTGTACCTCGCGCCCGCCGCCGGGGCCTGGGCCTGGGCGGTGCTGCTGGGCGTGGCCAACTGCGCCTTCCCGCTCGCGCTCACCATGGTCGGCATGCGGGCCCGCACCGGGCCGGGCGTGGCCCAGCTGTCCGCCTTCGCCCAGAG
Organism: Streptomyces sp. BK022; assembly: GCF_004217355.1. Lineage (NCBI taxonomy): Bacteria > Bacillati > Actinomycetota > Actinomycetes > Kitasatosporales > Streptomycetaceae > Streptomyces > Streptomyces sp. BK022. The sequence goes on along the minus strand of NZ_SHKU01000009.1, from coordinate 14,905 downwards.
CACCGGGTACCTGCTCTCCATCCCCGGCCCGCTGCTGGTCGGCGTGCTCTACCAGCGCAGCGGGGGCTGGGGCGTGCCGATCGCGCTCATGGCGGCGCTGATGCTGCCGCAGATGGCGGTCGGGTTCCTCGCCGGGCGCGACCGGATCGTGGAGGACGAGGCGCGCTGAAGCCGGGGGCGGCGGCCTCCGGCCCCGGCGGGGGTGGGAGACTGGCCGCATGCAGCCTGTGCTCGATCCGAACCCCCAGAACGGCCAGAAGAAGATGCTGATCGTCTTCGGCTCCTTCTTCGCCATCTTCGTCGTCATCGGCATCGTCGCGATGCTGCTCGCCCCCTCCTGACCCGCGTCCGCTCCGGCGGCGGGGGTTTACCCCCCATCCCCTAGGGGGCGGGGATCAGGGTCAAGTGGGTGGAAGCCCGGATGGGTTGACGGCCGGTGACCGCGTAGCTTCGAGGGGTACGGGAGAAGGATTCCCGTGCGGTCCCACGAGCGACGGAGGCGATCATGCCGGTTCCCGCCCACACCCGGCCCCACCCCGCCGGTGCCCGGCTGCCCTGGTGGGCGCTGGCCCTGCCGGTACTGGCGTTCGTCGCGCTGCTGCTGCTCATCATGAACCCCGCCGACGCGCACGCGGCGAGCGGCGACCCCGCGCTCGCGCACATACTCGAGCGCGCCCGGCAGCTCGCCGCCCACTGAGGGCCGGCCTCCTCGTACCGGTGAATCCGCATGTCAACTCCCTGCGCCGGGTGGCCTGTTTCATGCGAAGCTGGGTGACATGAGCGTCGCTGAACCCCGCAGGATCGTCCTCTTCCGCCATGCGAAAGCCGACTGGCCCCAGGTTTCGGACCATGAGCGCCCCCTCGCCGACCGGGGCCGCACGGACGCCCCCGTCGCCGGCAGCAGGCTCGCCGACACCGGGATCTCCTTCGATCTGGCCGTCTGCTCCACCGCGGTACGCACCCGCGAGACGTGGAAACTCGCCGTGCCGGAGCTGGACCACCGGCCGAAAACGGTCTACGAGGACCGGGTCTACAACGCCTCGCCCGGCGAGCTGATCGCCGTGCTGAACGAGACGCCGGACGACGTGCGCGACGCGATCCTCATCGGCCACAACCCCGGCGTGCACCATCTGGTCGAGATCCTCGCCGGGACCGCGGAGGGCGACGCCGGCGAGCGGATGAACCGCCGCGGCTTCCCCACCTCCGCCTTCGCCGTGCTGACCTTCGACGGCGACTGGAAGGACCTGGAGCCGGGCAAGGCGACGCTGGTGGACTACTGGGCGCCCTCGGAGTGACCTGCCCGGACACGCGCGGGGCCCGGAACCGCCTCGGTTCCGGGCCCCGCGCGTGTCCGGCTCAGTCCTCGTCGTGCGTCTGCGCCGCCTCGACCTCTTCCCGGCTGACGCCCAGCAGGTAGAGCACGGTGTCCAGGAAGGGGAAGTTCACCGCCGTGTGCGCGGCCTCCCGGACCACCGGCTTGGCGTTGAAGGCCACGCCCAGACCGGCCGCGTTCAGCATGTCCAGGTCATTGGCCCCGTCACCGATCGCCACCGTCTGCGACAGCGGCACCCCCGCCTCGGCGGCGAACCGGCGCAGCAGCCGCGCCTTGCCCGCCCGGTCCACGACCTCACCGGTGACCCGGCCGGTCAGCTTCCCGTCCGCGATCTCCAGCGTGTTGGCGTGCGCGAAGTCCAGCCCCAGCCGGTCCTGAAGCGCGTCCGTGACCTGCGTGAAGCCACCGGACACCACCCCGACCTGATAGCCGAGCCGCTTCAGCGTACGGATCAGCGTCCGCGCGCCCGGCGTCAGCCGGACCTCCTCGCGGACCTTGTCCACCACGGAGGCGTCCAGCCCCTTCAGCAGGGCCACCCGCGCGTGCAGCGACTGCTCGAAGTCCAGCTCCCCGCGCATCGCCGCCTCGGTCACCGCGGCGACCTCCGCCTCGCAGCCGGCGTGCGCGGCGAACAGCTCGATGACCTCGTCCTGGATCAGGGTCGAGTCCACGTCCATCACCACGAGCCGCTGCGCCCGCCGGTGCAGGCCCGCCGAGACCACGGCGATGTCGACACCGAGTGCCGAGGCACTCGCGGCCAGCGCGCTGCGCAGGGGCTCCGTCGCCACCCCGGACACCGCGAACTCCACAGCCGTCACCGGGTACTTGGCGAGCCGGAAGATACGGTCGATGTTGCCGCCTGCCTGGGCTATCCGCGCCGCTATGGCCGCTGTCGACTCGGCGGTCAGCGGGTGCCCGAGCACCGTCACCAGGGAGCGGCCGACACCGCGCGGGCGGTTGTCGCCATGGCCGGAGATGATCTCGGCCTGCATCTTCATCGACTCGGCCCAGCTGTGGACCGTCGACCGGAGGTCGCCCTCCAGCCCCTCCGCCGGCTGCGTGACCAGGGCGCACAGCACCAGCCGGCCCCGCGTCACGACCTGCTCGATGTCGACCACGTCGACCTGGAAGGCGGCCAGGGTGTCGAACAGTCCGGCCGTGATGCCGGGCCGGTCCTTCCCGAACACCTTGACGAGAAGAGTGGGGACCTCACCGGTCCGCGAAGCGACGATCTGCGAAGCGCTCATGGTCCCACCACCGTATCCGCCCCCCACGACCCCCCGCCCGACAGGTCCGCCACCCGGACAGCACCCCGGCCCGCCCCGCTCGCGGTCGATTGGACCCCTCCGCACCGGTATAGGACCCCCAACTCCGGTGCGCGCGGCCGCCCGACTAACAGTTGGGCGGTCCCGCCTGGAATAGTTCCCCACGATGTTCGACATCCCTAGACTCCCCGTGTCGGGGGCAATTCGGGGGACAACTCAGTGGGGCATGGAGTGCCGGAACTCGTACTGGAAACAAACGGACGGACCTGGACGCTGGAGCCGTCCCGGTCCTATGCCCTCGGACGTGATCCGCAGGGTGACATCGTCTTCGACGACGCCAGGGTGTCGTGGCGCCACGCCACGGTCCGTTTCGACGGGCACACCTGGGTCATCGAGGACCACGGCAGCACCAACGGCACGTACGTGCAGGGCCACCGCGTCGGCCGGACGGAACTGGGCGCCGGCACGGCCGTACACCTGGGCAACGCGACCGACGGCCCGCGGCTGAACCTGACCGCGGCCGACGCGCGGCAGGCCGAGCCGTACGCCGCCCAGTCCGCCGCGTGGGCCCAGCAGACGCAGGCCGTTCCGCAGGCCGCGCAGCCGCAGCCGCAGGGCGCCGAGTGGCACAGCGGCCCGCAGCAGGCCCCGGCCTTCCCGCACCAGCAGGGCGGCACCCCCGCCGGGCCGGAGCAGCCGGCCCACGGGGACCGCAGCCCGACCACGTTCCACCAGTTCGCCCTCGGCCACGTGATGCGCATCGGCCGTTCGCTCGACAACGACCTCGTCGTCTCCGACCTCCAGGTCTCCCGGCACCACGCCGAGTTCCAGACCACCTCCGAGGGCCGCTTCGAGATCCGCGACCTCGGCTCGCACAACGGCACGTACGTCAACGGCCAGCCCATCGCCAAGGGCGGCACCGCGGTCCTCGGCCCGGACGACATCGTCGGTGTCGGCCACTCGGCCTTCCGCATCGTCGGCGACCGCCTGGAGGAGTTCGTCGACACCGGCGAGGTGTCCTTCTCCGCCCGCCACCTCACCGTCACGGTCGACGGCGGCAAGCAGATCCTGCGGGACGTCTCCTTCGGCGCCCCCGAGAAGTCCCTGATCGCGGTCATCGGCCCGTCCGGCTCCGGCAAGTCCACCCTGCTCAAGGCGCTCACCGGCTACCGCCCCGCGAACGAGGGCGAGGTGCTCTACGACAACCGGAACCTGTACAAGCAGTTCGCCGAGCTGCGCCAGCGCATCGGCCTGGTCCCGCAGGACGACATCCTGCACAAGGAGCTGAGCGTCAGGAAGGCGCTGAAGTACGCGGCCAAGCTGCGCTTCCCCGCCGACACCACGCCCGCCGAGCGCGACGCACGGATCAACGAGGTGCTGCGCGAGCTGAAGCTCGACATCCACAAGGACAAGAAGGTCACCTCCCTCTCCGGCGGCCAGCGCAAGCGCGTCTCGGTCGCCCTGGAGCTGCTGACCAAGCCCTCGCTGATCTTCCTGGACGAGCCGACCTCGGGCCTCGACCCGGGCATGGACCGCGATGTGATGCAGTTGCTGCGCGGTCTCGCCGACGACGGCCGCACCGTCCTGGTCGTCACGCACTCCGTCGCCGAGCTGGCGCTCTGCGACAAGCTGCTGGTGATGGCGCCGGGCGGCGCGGTGGCCTACTTCGGCCCGCCCGAGGAGGCGCTGAACTTCTTCGGCTACGACACCTGGGCCGACGTCTTCTCCGCCTTCGAGAACTACCGCGACTACGACTGGGCGGGCCGCTGGAAGGGCTCGCAGCACTACCAGATGTACGCCGCCGACCTCGACGCGGTCGCCGCCCAGTCCGTCACCGCGCCCCCGCCGCAGGCGGTCAAGCCGCCCAAGCCGCAGAGCTGGGGCTCGCAGCTGCTGACGCTGGTCCGGCGGTACGTGGCGGTCATCGGCTCCGACAAGGGCTTCCTGGCGCTGACGGTGATCCTGCCGGCCGTGCTCGGCGCGGTCAGCCTGCTCATCGACCACGAGAAGGGGCTGCTGGTCAACCCGCTCAACCCCAGAACCGGTCTGCACGTGCCCAACGGCACGGCGACGACGGTCCTGCTGATCCTCGCGGTCGGCGCCTGCTTCGCGGGCGCGGCGAACTCGGTCCGCGAGCTGATCAAGGAGCGGGTGATCTACGAGCGCGAGCGCGCGACCGGCCTGTCGCGCTCGGCGTACCTGATGTCCAAGGTGGTCGTGCTGGGCGCCGTCACGGTGCTCCAGGGCCTCATGGTCGGCCTCATCGGCTTCGCCAGCCGGGAGATCCCGGACCGGGGCCTCGTCCTCGGCGGCTCTGCGCTGTTCGAGCTGTGCCTGCCGATCATGGCGCTGGGCTTCACCTCGATGATGTTCGGCCTGGTCATCTCGTCGCTGGTGCGCACCGCGGAGAAGACCATGCCGCTGCTGGTGATGTTCGCGATCATCCAGGTCGTGTTCACCGGCTGCCTGTTCACCCTGCACGGCACGCCCGGTGTCAACGAGTTCTCGTACCTGATGCCGTCCCGCTGGGCGGTGGCCGCGGCCGGCACCACGCTGGACTTCAACAACATCGCGCCGAACACCGACGACCCGACCAGCACCGACCCGCTGTGGAACCACTCGGCGGCGGCCTGGAGTCTGGACATGGTCGTGCTGATCGCGCTCGGGGTGGCCTGCGGCTTCCTCGTCTCGCGCTTCCTGCGGCGGCACGAGCCCGAGGTCATGCGCAAGTAGCGGCGCTCGCTGTCCGATGACGCACGTGAAGGGCGGCACCCCGTTCGGGTGCCGCCCTTCCGCGTCGTCTCAGAGGTCCGCGCCGACCTCAGTACGCGCTGTTCACGTTGTCGATCGAGCCGTACCGGTGCGCCGCGTAGTTGGCGGCGGCGGTGATGTTGGCGACCGGGTCGTAGATGTCGTTCGAGGTGCCCTTCACGTGGTACGTGGCGAACGTGGGCGGGATCACCTGGAGCAGGCCCTTGGACGGGACGCCGTTGATGGCGTTGATGTCCCAGCCGTTGATGGCGCGGGGGTTGCCGGAGGACTCCCGCATGATGTTCTTGTGCAGGCCGTGGTAGCTGCCCGGGATGCCCTTGGCGTGCATGATGTCGAGCGACTGGCGGATCCAGCCGTCGAGGTTGTTCTTGTAGGTCTTCGCGGCGACGGTCTCCATCTGGGGACGCTTCGCCGACCGGTCGGCGGCCTTCTTGGCGGAGCGCGACTCGGCGGCCTTGCGCTCGGCGGCGGCCTTCTTCGCGGCGTCGGCGGCCTTCTGCTTGGCGGCCTTCTGCTTGGCCGCGATGGCGTCGAGCTTGACCTTGTCGCTCGTCAGCGGGCTGCTGAGCGTGGCGTGCAGGTCGCGGGTCTGGCTCTGCTCGGCGGCCACCGGCTTGGCGGCCACGGCCGGGGTACCACCGGCCACGGTCGTGGCACCGCCGGGAACGGCGGACAGGGCGATGGCGGCGGCGCCGAGGGTGCTGACACCCGCGATGGCGATCTTGTGCTGCTTGTTCAGCGCGGAGAACTTCTCGAGCGGGCGACTGAGACGACGATTCAGGGCGTTCTTGGGCATGGCTTGATGGACCTCTTCGTTTGCGCGGAGGTCGCTCTCGCGTCCGCCGGGGAAATCCGTTCCTCCAGCACGAACGCCGCGGGGTGAACCGCGGCGCTGAGCGACATGAGCAATTCTTAGCGGCCGCAAAATGCCCTGGCAATGATGTGACGTACGAAGCCGGGTAGTGGATCAGGTCCACGTAAAACGGGACAGATCAGCATATCCGCCCCGTTCAAACCGGGGTGCTCTGTCTCCTATGTCCGTTCGTAAGTGATGTGCGCCCTATGCGGGGGCTCACACCGGTACAGGGCCGATGTCACGCGGAGGTCATCACGCGCTTCTCTGCGTTAGCAAACGCATCGGACACCCTGATGTCTGTGCGTGCCCGCCCGCCCGCGCGCGCGTTGTACCTCCTCGTGCGGCCTTCCCGCGCCACGCCGGTACCGTGAGGGCATGCACCCAGGTCCCCGGTCCGGTCTCGCCGCGGTGAGCGCCGCGCTGCTGGCCATGAGCAGACACCTGGAGGTGCGCGACGTCCTCAAGACGATCGTCGCCTCCGCCCGCGAACTGCTCGACGCCCGGTACGCGGCCCTCGGCGTCCCGGACGACCACGGGGGCTTCGCCCAGTTCGTCGTGGACGGCGTCAGCGACGCCCAGTGGAAGGCCATCGGCCCGCTGCCCCGCCAGCACGGCATCCTCGCCGCGATGCTGCGCGAGGGCCGCCCGGTCCGCCTCGGCGACGTGCGCGACGACCCCCGCTTCGAGGGCTGGCCGGACGCCCACCCCGAACTCGCCGACTTCCTGGGCCTGCCCGTACGCGACGGGGACGAGACCATCGGGGCCCTGTTCCTCGCCAACAAGAACTGCCCCCGGTCGCCGGGTCGTTGCGGCTTCACGGCCGAGGACGAGGACTTGCTCGGCATCCTCGCCCAGCACGCCGCCATCGCCCTCACCAACGCCCGCCTCTACGAACGCAGTCGCGAGCTGACCATCGCCGAGGAACGCTCCCGCCTCGCCCACGAACTCCACGACGCCGTCAGCCAGAAGCTGTTCTCCCTGCGCCTGACCGCCCAGGCCGCCGCCACCCTCGTCGACCGCGACCCCGCCCGCGCCAAGGACGAACTCCACCAGGTCGCCGCCCTCGCCGCCGAAGCCGCCGACGAACTGCGCGCCGCCGTGGTCGAGTTGCGCCCCGCCGCGCTGGACGAGGACGGCCTGCTCGCCACGCTGCGCACCCAGATCCAGGTCCTCGACCGCGCCCACACCGCCCGCGTCACCTTCACCGGCCACGGTCTGCGCGCCCTGCCCGCCGCCCAGGAGGAAGCCCTGCTGCGCGTCGCCCAGGAAGCCCTGCACAACGCCCTGCGCCACTCCGGCGCCGACAACGTCCACGTCGACCTGGCACGGCGCGGCCGGGGAGCCGTGCTGCGGGTCACCGACGACGGCCGCGGCTTCGACCCCACCGCCGTCCGCCGGGCCGGCCGCCACCTCGGCCTCGTCTCCATGCGGGACCGGGCCGACGGCGCGGGCGGCACGCTCACCGTGGAATCGGCGCCCGGCAAGGGCACCGCGATCGAAATGGAGGTGCCCGGTGGCTGAGCCGATCAGGGTGCTGCTCGTCGACGACCACCAGGTCGTCCGCCGCGGCCTGCGCACGTTCCTGGAGGTGCAGGACGACATCGAGGTGGTCGGCGAGGCGGCCGACGGTGCCGAGGGGGTCGCCCGCGCCGAGGAACTGCGGCCCGCCGTGATCCTGATGGACGTCCTCATGCCGGGCACCGACGGCATCGAAGCCCTGCGCAGGCTCCGCGAACGGGGCAACCCCGCCCGCGTCCTGATCGTCACCAGCTTCACCGAGCGCCGTACCGTCGTACCCGCCCTGCGCGCGGGCGCCGCCGGGTACGTCTACAAGGACGTCGACCCCGACGCCCTCGCCGCCGCCATCCGCTCCGTGCACGCCGGGCACATCCTGCTCCAGCCCGAGGTCGCCGACGCCCTGCTCACCCAGGAAGAAGCCAACTCGGGCCAGGGCAGGGGCGGTTCGCTCACCGACCGGGAACGCGAGGTGCTCGGCCTCATCGCTGACGGCCGCTCCAACCGGGAGATAGCCCGCGCCCTGGTCCTCTCCGAGAAGACCGTCAAGACGCACGTCTCCAACATCCTGATGAAACTCGACCTCGCCGACCGCACCCAGGCCGCCCTGTGGGCCGTACGCCACGGCATGACCGACTGAACCGGAGCTCAGCGCCGCTCGCGCTCCTCCACCACCGAGTTGTACGCCGCCACCCGCGCCCGCCGCGCCGTCCGCTCCACCGGGCGCAGCGCCTCGGTACGGGCTCCCATCTCCGAGGCGCTCACCGCCCCGCCGTGCCCCCGCTCCTGGGCCAGCGAGACCAGCAGCCCCACCCGCCCCGCCAGCTCCAGCACCCGTGCCGCACGCGGCGGATACCCCGGCGCCAGCACCTCCCCGTCCCGCTCGGCTCGCGCCCGGTACGCGTCGATCGCCGCCGCGGCCACCGGCCCCGACCCGGCCACGTCCAGCCGGGACAGCACCTCGGTGGCCTCCCGCAGCGCCTCCGCCAGCTCCCGCTCCGCCTCACCGAGGGAGGGCACATCGGCCGGCGGCGCCTCCCGCACCGGGAGCACGTGCCACACCACCTCCACGTGCCGATCGCCCGCCGGGCCCGCCTCGGCGACCTCCGGCACCAGCCCGAAGGCGGCCCCCGTGCACACCACCGCCTCCCCGGCGGCCAGCGCGCGCGTATTGAAGTCCGGCGGACCGCTCAGCCCCAGCGGATGCCCCGGCGCGGGCAGCGCCACCCGCAGTCCGGTCACCCCGAGCGCCCGCAGCCGGCCCAGCGCCAACGTGAGACCCACCACCCCGTTCTCGCCCGGCAGCCCGGCCACCCGGTGCACCGCGTCGTCACCGACAGCGGCCAGTACGGCGTCATCCGGCGAGACAAGTCCGGCCAATAGGGCATTTCCCCAAGCGGCGAGGCGTCCTGAACGCGGTTCCGTGAGCATGCCCCCACCCTAAGGACCGGACCGATGGAATGGAGCGGGGCACTCGTGGCGTAGATTTCATATGGGCTGCGCCCATCGGCGCGGCGGACCGAGCCACAGGCGTACGCGACAGCCGAGACCGGCCACAACGCAAGGGGAGACAAGCCGCTCATGAGCGATGTTCTGGAGCTTCAGGACGTATCCGTGGTCCGTGAGGGCCGGGCTCTGGTGGACCAGGTCTCCTGGTCGGTCAAGGAGGGCGAGCGCTGGGTCATCCTCGGCCCCAACGGCGCCGGCAAGACCACCCTCCTGAACGTCGCGTCCAGCTACCTCTTCCCCTCCACGGGCACCGCCACCATCCTCGGCGACACCCTCGGCAAGGTCGACGTCTTCGACCTGCGCCCCCGTATCGGCATGGCCGGCATCGCCATGGCGGAGAAGCTCCCCAAGCGCCAGACCGTCCTCCAGACCGTCCTCACCGCCGCCTACGGCATGACTGCCGGCTGGCAGGAGGAGTACGAGGACGTCGACGAGCAGCGCGCCCGCGCCTTCCTCGACCGTCTCGGCATGAGCGACTTCCTCGACCGCCGCTTCGGCACCCTCTCCGAGGGCGAGCGCAAGCGCACCCTGATCGCCCGCGCCCTGATGACCGACCCCGAGCTGCTCCTCCTGGACGAGCCCGCCGCCGGACTCGACCTCGGCGGCCGCGAGGACCTCGTCCGCCGCCTCGGCCGGCTCGCCCGCGACCCCATCGCTCCCTCCATGATCATGGTCACCCACCATGTCGAGGAGATCGCCCCCGGCTTCACCCACGTCCTCATGATCCGCCAGGGCAAGGTGCTCGCCGCCGGACCCATCGAGCTGGAGCTGACCTCCCGCAACCTCTCCCGCTGCTTCGGCCTCCCGCTCGTCGTCGAGCAGGCCGGCGAGCGCTGGACCGCGCGCGGTCTCCCGCTGGGCTGACCCGCCCCTTTCGGCCACCACCGGTCCGTCCGCACCCTGTCGGCGGCCCGGCCCCCGGACCTACCATGACCGGGTGAACGCCATAGACGCATGGGTGTGGTGGCTCGTCGTCGCCGTGGCCCTCGGAATCCCGCTCGTCGTCACGGCCATGCCCGAGTTCGGCATGCTCGCCGTCGGAGCCGTGGTCGCCGCGGGCGCGGCCGGACTCGGCTTCGGCATCGTCGTCCAGGTCCTCACCTTCGTGATCGTCTCGGTCGCGCTCATCGCGGTGGTCCGCCCCATCGCGGCCCGCCACAGCAGCCGTCGCCCCCATCTGCCCACCGGCATCGACGCGTTGAAGGGCAGACAGGCCGTCGTCCTCGAACGGGTCGACGGCACCGGCGGACGCGTCAAGCTCGCCGGGGAGATCTGGTCGGCCCGCGCCCTGGACACCGCCCGCGCCTACGACGTCGGCGAGGAGGTGGACGTCGTCGACATCGACGGGGCCACCGCGCTCGTCATCTGACCTCGCACGACTCAACTGAACCGAACAGCACACGACTTGCCGGACGGTCTGTCAGACTCGACCGGCAAGATCTTTCACAGGCCACGGCATCCGCCGCGCGCACCGAAGCGGAGAGGGGATACGGGGAACACGATGGAACCGGTCATCATCGTCCTGGTCATTCTGGTGGTGTTGGTCTTCATCGCCCTGATCAAGACCATCCAGGTCATCCCACAGGCCAGCGCCGCCATCGTCGAGCGCTTCGGCCGCTACACGCGCACCCTGAACGCGGGCCTCAACATCGTCGTCCCGTTCATCGACACCATCCGCAACCGCATCGACCTGCGCGAACAGGTCGTGCCGTTCCCGCCCCAGCCGGTGATCACCCAGGACAACCTGGTGGTCAACATCGACACGGTCATCTACTACCAGGTCACCGACGCCCGCGCCGCCACCTACGAGGTCGCCAGCTACATCCAGGCGATCGAGCAGCTCACCGTCACCACGCTGCGCAACATCATCGGCGGCATGGACCTGGAGCGGACCCTGACCTCCCGCGAGGAGATCAACGCGGCCCTGCGCGGCGTCCTCGACGAGGCCACCGGCAAGTGGGGCATCCGCGTCAACCGCGTCGAGCTCAAGGCCATCGAACCGCCCACCTCCATCCAGGACTCGATGGAGAAGCAGATGCGCGCCGACCGCGACAAGCGCGCCGCCATCCTCACCGCCGAGGGCACCCGGCAGGCCGCCATCCTCACCGCCGAGGGCGAGAAGCAGTCCCAGATCCTGCGCGCCGAGGGTGAGGCCAAGGCCGCAGCCCTCCGCGCCGAGGGCGAGGCCCAGGCTGTACGCACCGTCTTCGAGGCCATCCACGCGGGCGACCCGGACCAGAAGCTGCTCTCCTACCAGTACCTCCAGATGCTCCCGAAGATCGCCGAGGGCGACGCCAACAAGCTCTGGATCGTCCCCAGCGAGATCGGCGACGCCCTCAAGGGCCTCTCCGGCGCCATGGGCAACTTCGGCAACTTCGGCGGGGGCGGCGGCGCGGTGCCCCAGCAGAACAAGGGCACGGCCACCGGCACCGACCGCCGCGAGCGGCCGACCATCGACTGAGCCCACCCCCGCACGACAAGGGGCCCGCTCTCCCGGCCAGGGAAAGCGGGCCCCACTGTCGTCCACCGGTCTACGCGGCCGTCGGCGGCGCCAGCCACTCCGGCAGCGACGCGAAGTCGGCCGACCCCAGCGCCAGCAGCATCGCGTCCGCCGGAGTCGGTTCGAACGGCTGCCGCAGCAACGGCATCCCCGCCTGCTGCGGCGTCCGGTCCGCCTTGCGGTGATTGTCCTCCGCGCAGGACGCCACCGTGTTCAGCCAGGAGTCCGCACCCCCCTGCGCCCGCGGCACCACGTGGTCCACCGTGGTCGCCGTCCGCCCGCAGTACGCGCAGCGGTGCCGGTCCCGCACCAGCACACCCCGCCGCGACCACGGCGCTTGTCTTCGGAACGGCACCCTTACGTATCTGCACAGCCGGATCACCCTCGGCGCCGGCATGTCCACCGCCGTGCCGCGCATCCGCAGCCCGGTGTGCGCCTGCTCCACCACCGCCTTGTCCTGGAGCACCAGCACCACAGCGCGGTTCACCGTCACCGTCGACAGCGGCTCGAAACTCGCGTTCAGGACCAACGTGCCACGCATCCCGCCCACCTCCCGTGCGCCTGTCCGCACCCCCGGCGGACCTGGATCAACTCTGGACGGACGCATCGAGATGGACAACGAAATAAAAAGCGCCCGCCCCTGATCAATTCCAAGACCAGGGGCGGGCAAACACCGAAAGGGCACTCAGCCCCGCGCGGGGATCTCGTACTCCCCGATGAGCTGGGCACGCGCCAGCGCGTGGAAGCGCAGGTTGAAGCCCACGACCGCCGGAGTGGCGTCCGGACCGACACTCAGCTTGTCCTCGTCCACCGCGTACACCGTGAACACGTAACGGTGCGGACCGTCGTCGGGCGGCGGGGCGGCGCCGACGAACCCCGGCTCGCCGTAGTCGTTGCGCACCTGGACGGCACCCTCGGGCAGCCCGGCGAAGTCACCGCTGCCCGCACCCGCCGGCAGCTGGGTCACCGAGGCCGGGATGTCGAAGACCACCCAGTGCCAGAATCCGCTGCCGGTCGGCGCGTCCGGGTCGAAGCAGGTCACGGCGAAGCTCTTGGTCTCCGCGGGGAAGCCGGACCAGCTCAGCTCGGGAGAGGTGTTCCCCTCCGACTGCACCTGGGCGTCCTTCAGCGTCGCGCCCTCGGTGATGTCCTCACTCGTCACCGTGAACGACGGCACGGGCGGATGGAACTCATGGGGGAGCGGCCGCCGCTTGTGCTCGGTCACGTCGATACCTCCTGCTGATCGTTCCGTTCGTGACTTCCGAGCCTAGAACCAGTTCCGCTTGCTTCCGACCTCGGACAGCCACTGGTTGAGGTAACCGGCCCAGTCGGTGGCGTGGAAGTCGTGCAGGCCCACCTGGAAGGAGCGGAAGGTGTCCGAGCCCTCGCTGAACAGCCCCGGCTTCTTGTCCATCTCCAGCACGACGTCCATCGCGCTCTCGTCCGCCACGAAGCTGACCTCGACCTGGTTCAGGCCCCGGTACTGCGACGGCGGGTAGAACTCGATCTCCTGGTAGAAGGGGAGCTTCTGCCGGGTGCCCCGGATGTGGCCGCGCTCCATGTCGGCGTTCTTGAAGCGGAAGCCGAGCTGGATGAAGGCGTCCAGCAGCGCCTTCTGGGCGGGCAGCGGGTGCACCCGGATCGGGTCCAGGTCGGAGGAGTCCACCGCACGGGCGATCTGCAGCTCGGTCGTCACCCCGATGTGCATCCCGCGCAGCTCCTGCCCGTCGATCACCGTGACGGGGGTCTCCCAGGGGATCTCCAGCCCGAACGGCACCGCGTGCACCGCACCGGCCTGCAGCTCGAAGGCACCGCCGAGCCGCACCTTGGAGAACTCGACGTCCTGCTTGTACTCCTGGTCGCCGCTCTCCACCTCGACCCGCGCCTGGAGGCCCACGGACAGGCCCTCGATGTTCTGGTTGACCGAGCCGCCCTGAATCCGGACCTCACCCTGGACGACGCCACCGGGCACCACGTTGACCTCGGTCAGCACCGTCTCGACGGAGGCGCCCCCGGCCCCCAGGCTCGCGAGCAGCTTCTTGAACGCCATTGACTCTCCCTTTACGTATGGACCCTCGACCCGTACAAACGCGAGCCGGCCGCGACCGGTTCCGCCGGGACGACAGTTCGGCTGCACTACCCTCGGAGGGCATGATCACGCCCCCGGACCGTACGCCACTGCCACGGGACTTCTTCGACCGTCCCGTACTGGAGGTCGCCCCCGACCTCCTCGGCCGCCTCGTCGTCCGTACGACCCCCGACGGTCCGATATCCCTCCGCATCACGGAGGTGGAGGCGTACGACGGCCCGAACGACCCCGGCTCGCACGCCTACCGGGGCCGCACCCCCCGCAACGAGGTGATGTTCGGCCCGCCCGGCCATGTGTACGTCTACTTCACCTACGGCATGTGGCACTGCATGAACCTCGTCTGCGGCCCCGAGGGCACCGCGAGCGGTGTGCTGCTGCGCGCAGGGGAGATCGTCGAGGGTGCCGAGCCGGCCCGCGAGCGCCGGGTTTCGGCCCGCAACGACAAGGAACTGGCCAAGGGCCCGGCCCGGCTGGCGACCGCCCTGGACGTCGACCGTTCCCTTGACGGCACCGACGCCTGCGCCACGGGGGACACCGCGATCCGCGTCCTCGCGGGTACGCCGGTCCTGCCCGAGCAGGTACGCAGCGGCCCGCGGACCGGAGTGGCCGGCGACGGCGGCGTCCACCCCTGGCGCTTCTGGGTAGCGGACGACCCCACCGTGAGCCCCTACCGGGCCCACGTCCCGAGACGCAGGTCACGTTGACTCGTCCCGGCCGGGTGCGTAATGTAGCCCGAGTCGCTTGAACCGGGTACGGCAATCGCCTGCAGCCGGAAGCGGCCACCCACTACCTACGACTTCCCCTGGCGGGGACGATTTCGACGTGCCCGCACGTCCGAATCCGACTCCGCGAGACTCGATTATGAGTAGCAGCGGAGATCGGTTAGCGTAGTGAATGTCGAAAGGCCGGACGACGAAAGTCGAAAAGCCCAGGACAATCCCCCTTCGACTGGGAATCAGACGCTGAAAGCTTCTGATAGAGTCGGAACCGCCGGAAAGGGAAACGCGAAAGCGAAGAACTGGAAAGCACCGAGGAAATCGGATCGGAAAGATCTGATAGAGTCGGA
>NZ_SHKU01000008.1:0-437107 GCF_004217355.1 Streptomyces sp. BK022 | reverse complement strand
GTTGAGTTCTCAAGGAACGGTCGCTTCCTTTGTACTCACCCTCTCGGGCTTTCCTCCGGGCTTCCCTTCGGTGTTTCCGACTCTATCAGATCTTTTTCCGATCCGATTTCCTCGGTGCTTTCCAGGTTTTCACTTCGGCGTTTCCGCTTCCGCTTTTCCCTTCCGGCGGTCCAAACTCTAGCAGTGTTTTTCCGTGTCCCTGACCAGTCGATCGCAAGCATGCGAGAACTGATCCCGAGTTAGGATCTGACGAGTTTGGGTGCTGCCGAGGGTGAGCGCGCTGTCGCGCCGCCCGGTCTCAGGCAGGACGATGACTGTACACAAGTCCTGGCGACGACGCAAACCCCCGAGGATGGTGGTCTAGACCACTAGCTGCTAACTTCTCTGGGGAACCGCCACCTACCCCACTCATCGGGAGGCCCCCCATGACCAACGTGACGTCCCCCCTCGCCGGACGCGCCATCGGACTGGCCAACGTGCCCGATCCGGTCTTCTCCGGGGCCATGGTGGGCCCCGGCACCGCGATCGACCCCGTGCGTGAGCCCTCCGAGGTCGTGTCCCCGGTGGACGGCGTCGTCGTCTCCCTGCACCCGCACGCGTTCGTCGTGGTCGACGAGAGCGGCCACGGGGTGCTCGTCCACCTCGGTATCGACACGGTCCAGCTCAACGGCGAGGGCTTCGAGCTGCTCGTGAACAAGGGGGACACCGTCGCACGCGGCCAGGCCGTCGTGCGCTGGGACCCGGCCGCGGTCGAGACCGCGGGCAAGTCCCCCATCTGTCCCGTCGTCGCGCTGGAGGCCACGGCCGAGTCCCTCGCCGAGCTGCGCGAGAGCGGTGACGTGAAGACCGGCGACAGCCTCTTCTCCTGGTCCTGATCTCGTTGTCCTGACGGCTCGGCCGTCCTACGGCATGTACGACAACCAACGCGGCGGCGGGGGCCGCCGCACTAGCGGAGACGGTGAGATGGAGACAACGCTGCGAGGCGTCGGTGTGAGCCACGGTGTGGCGATCGGCGAGGTCAGGCACATGGGGACGGCCGTGCTGGAGCCGCCGGCCAAGCAGATCCAGCCGCAGGACGCGGAGCGCGAGCAGGGCCGTGCCCGGCAGGCCGTGGACGCCGTGGCCGCCGATCTGACGGCACGCGGCAATCTGGCAGGCGGCGAGGCGCAGGCCGTGCTGGAGGCCCAGGCCCTGATGGCCCAGGACCCCGAGCTGATGTCCGACGTGGAGCGGCGGATCGCCGTCGGCAGCACCGCCGAACGCGCGGTGTACGACGCGTTCGCGGCGTACCGCGAGCTGCTGGCCAACGCCGGTGAGTACCTGGCGGGGCGGGTGGCGGACCTGGACGACGTGCGCAACCGCATCGTGGCGCGGCTGCTCGGGGTGCCGATGCCGGGTGTGCCGGACAGCGACCACCCCTATGTACTGGTGGCCCGTGACCTGGCGCCCGCCGACACCGCGCTCCTGGACCCGGCGCTGGTGCTGGGCTTCGTGACCGAGGAGGGCGGGCCGACCAGCCACAGCGCCATCCTGGCGCGGGCGCTCGGGGTGCCGGCCGTGGTCGCGCTGCCCGGCGCGGGTGAGCTGCCGGAGGGCACGGTCATCGCGGTCGACGGCAGCTCGGGCGACATCTTCGTGAACCCGACCGGGGAGACGACGGCGCGGCTGGAGTCGGCCGCCGCCGAGCGCAAGGCGGCACTGGCCGCGTCGAGCGGTCCCGGTGTGACGGCGGACGGGCACAAGGTGCCGTTGCTGGCCAACATCGGCGGTCCGGCGGACGTGCCGGCGGCGCTGGAGGCCGGGGCCGAGGGTGTGGGTCTGTTCCGTACCGAGTTCCTGTTCCTGGACGACAGCAAGAACGCGCCGTCCGAGGAGAAGCAGGTGACGGCGTACCGGCAGGTGCTGGAGGCGTTCCCCGAGGGCCGGGTCGTGGTGCGGGTGCTCGACGCGGGTGCGGACAAGCCGCTGGAGTTCCTGACACCGGCTGACGAGCCGAACCCGGCGCTCGGTGTGCGGGGGCTGCGGACGCTGCTGGACCACCCGGAGGTGCTGCGGACGCAGCTGACCGCGCTGGCGAAGGCCGCCGAGGGACTGCCGGTCCACCTGGAGGTCATGGCGCCCATGGTGGCGGACCGTGCCGACGCCAAGGCGTTCGCGGACGCCTGCCGGGAGGCCGGGCTGCACGCCAAGTACGGGGCGATGGTGGAGATCCCGTCGGCCGCGCTGCGGGCGCGGTCGATCCTGCGGGAGGTCGAGTTCCTGTCGCTGGGCACGAACGACCTGGCGCAGTACACCTTCGCGGCGGACCGGCAGGTGGGTGCGGTGTCGCGGCTCCAGGACCCGTGGCAGCCCGCGCTGCTGGACCTGGTCGCGCTGTCCGCCGAGGCGGCGCGTGCCGAGGGCAAGAGCTGCGGGGTGTGCGGTGAGGCCGCGTCCGACCCGGTGCTGGCGTGTGTGCTGACGGGTCTGGGGGTCACCTCCTTGTCGATGGGCGCGGCGTCGATCCCGTATGTGCGGGCGACGCTGGCGAAGCACACGCTGGCGCAGTGCGAGCGGGCCGCGGCCGCCGCGCGTGCGGCGGACAGCGCGGACGAGGCGCGGGCGGCGGCTCAGGCGGTGCTGTCGGGCGAGTAGCCGGTTGCGCGCATACGTGTGTGCGCGCGTGTTCGTGGTGGTCAGGGGCGTCCCAGCCTTCGGGTGGGGCGCCCCTGGCGCGTTTCAGTGGTGGTGTCCGCGGTGGTCCTGGTCGTCGTCCGTGAGGTCGGGGGCCGCGCGGTAGTCCACGCCTGATTCGGGGGCGATGAGGTCGCCGGTGTCGATGTCGGTGCAGTAGGCGTCGAAGACCTCGGAGGCGGTGAGCGGCTGGAGGTGTCCGGCGCGCAGGCGCCAGCCGTGGACGCGGTCGGGGCGGTCCGGGGCGCTGACGCGGATGACGAGGCCGCCGGGGCTTCGGGTGGCGAGGCCGAGGGCGAGGACGCTGGTGAATTCGAGTGCTTCGGCCTGGTCGGGTTCGGCGGTGCCGTCGGCGCCGGCGTCGGCGTGGAGTACGGCGACGAGGGTTTCGGGTGGTCCGGCGACGCTGCACACGAGGTGCCGCGCGCCGGGCGGCGCGGTCTCCAGGACGCGGGCGAGCAGGGCCGACGCGCGGATGAAGGCGGCCCGGCCGATGTCCTCGCCGCAGGTGGCGCAGGGGCCGAGACGGGTCAGGAGGGTGGTGGCGTACTCCCAGGTGGCCTGGCGGACGGCTTCGCCGACGAGGGCGGGCAGGAGTGCGGTGAGGGGTTCGCCCTCGTAGGCGATGGTGGGGCCGAGGGCGGCGAGTTCGGCGGTGAAGCGGCCGCGGCTGGCGGGGGCTTCCGGGTCGATGCCGGTGGCGGTGCAGAACTCGGCGTACTCCTCGGGGTCGAAGAGGGCGAGTGCGGTGTGGCTGCCTTGCGCGGCACGGGCTTTGAGGACGGCTTCCATCTGGCGCAGGTAGGTGGTGTGGTCGTCGAAGGTGAAGCTGCGGTAGCGCCGCATGGCGCGGAAGTCGTGTTCGTCGGTGAGCAGGCCGACGGTGCCCGCGATCTCTCGGCGCAGGACGCGTCGCATGGTCTGGTGGTCGGTGTGCGCCATGGTTTTCCCCCTGTGTGCGCTGTCGATCAGTGCTCACTCACCGTAACCGGGGGCACTGACAACGGGGGCGGGCGGAGCCGGTCGCGGACCAGGCGGTGCTGCATTCCGCAGGTCAGGGCGATGGTGGCGCCGAGAGCGGTCCAGCCGAGGGGGCCGAGGGTGAGGGCGGCGGTCATGGCGAGGGGGCCGAGGGAGCGCTGGGCGGCCTGGGCGAGGCCGTGGACGCCGAGGTAGCTGCCCTGGGCGTCGTCGGGGGCGAGGGCGACGGAGAGTTCCCAGGAGACGGTGGCGTGCAGCATCTCGGCGAGGGTGAAGAGGGTGGCCGAGGCGGTGAGCAGGCAGGTCGCGCGGATCGGGTCGCCGGTGGCGGAGAGGGTCATGGTGAGGCCGCCCAGGGCGAAGACGGCGGCCAGCGGGAGGAGGAGCCGGCGGGAGGCTTCGGTGGTGGCGCCGAAGCGGGCGAGCGGCACCTGGAAGGCCACGACCAGCGCGCTGTTGAGCACGAGCAGCAGGGGTGCGAGGCCGTGCGGGACGCCCGGGGTGTGGGTGATCCAGAGGGGCAGGCCGATCTTGAAGTAGGTGTCGTCGAGGAAGAGCACGGTCTCGGTGCCCACGTAGGCGAGGTAGGTGCGGTCGCGCCAGGGGGTGCGGGGGCGGGCGCGGGGTGTGTCCTCCGCGCTGGCGGCGACGCGGCGCGTGGAGGGGGGTTCGGCGCAGGTGAGGGTGAGGAGGGCGACGAGCACGAAGGAGAGGGCGTCGCCGGTGAGGAGCCAGCGGTAGGCGGCGGCGGTGCCGAGGGTGAGGGCGGCGGCCGCGGCGAGCCCGCCGAGGGCCCAGCCGGCGTTGGCGGCGGTGCGGTTGACGGCCTGGTAGCGGACGCGCTCGGGTCCGGCGACGCGGGTGGCGTACAGCTTGGTGAGGATGTTGGCGGCGCGGTCCCCGAGGGCGCCGAGCGCGGAGTACGTGATCAGCAGGCCGTGATGGTCGGTGGTGAGGAGGGCGAAGGAGGCGACGGCGCGCAGGAGTTGCAGCGCGATGAGGACGTGGGTGAGCCGGAAGCGGTCGGCCAGGCGGCCGCCGAGAGGTGCGCCCGCGATGCCGACGGCGCCGGCGACCGCGGCGAGGGTGCCGATCTGGGCGGCGGAGAGGTGGGAGACGTAGGTGAAGTACAGGACCGAGACGGAGGCCCACAGGCCGCTGCCGATGCGGTCGAGGAGGGTGACGACGAGCATCCGGCGTCCGTCGCGGCCTCCCGGTACGCGTGCTCGGTGGTTGGCTGCGCCGGGCTTCGCGGCCACGGGTCCCCCTTGCCTCGATTTATGTACTGATACATAATCAGCTACGTGGCAACACAATATGAGATCAGCGGTACGACCGCCAAGGGGATTGCGCGTTCCGTCGAACAGGGCGTGTCCGAGGGCGCGTTGACGCCCGGAGCGGCGCTGCCTCCGGTGCGGCGGCTCGCCGGGGACCTGGGGGTGAGTCCGGGCACCGTGGCCACCGCGTACAAGGAGCTGCGGCGGCGCGGGATCGTGGTGACCCTCGGCCGGGGCGGGACGGTCGTGGCGGAGGCGCCCTCGGTGGCCTCCCGGCGCCCGCCCAAGGTGCCCGGGGGCCTGCGGGACCTGGCGGGCGGCCACCCCGATCCAGCACTGCTGCCGGCGCTGGTGCCGCCCTCCCGCCTCTCCCCCGGTGTCCGCTCGCACCGTGCGAGTCCCCGGCTCGCGCGGCTGGAGAGCGCGGTGCGCGAGTGGATCGAGGCCGACGGGGTGCCGGTGGAGCAGGTGACGTTCGCGCACGGGGCGCTGGACTTCGTCGGCCGGGTGCTCTCGGCCGAGCTGCGCCCCGGGGACGCCGTGGCGATGGAGGACCCGGGCTATCACCATCTGCTGGACCTCGTCGCGGCGCTGGGCCTGCGCACGGTGCCGGTCGCGGTGGACGGCGAGGGGATGCGCCCGGAGCAGCTGCGGGGTGCGCTGCGGGCCGGGGTGCGCGCGGTGGTGCTCAGCCCGCGGGCGCAGAACCCGTTCGGCGGGGCCTTCTCACCGGCGCGCCGGGACGCACTGGCCGAGGTGCTGCGGGAGTCGCCGGAGGTGCTGGTGCTGGAGAACGACCACGCGTCGGACATCTCCGCCGTGCCCCTGTGTTCCCTGGCCACGACCGGGCTCGCCCGCTGGGCCCACGTCCGCACGGTGAGCAAGTTCCTCGGCACCGACCTGCGGTGGGCGGCGGCCGCGTGCGACCCGGTGACGCTGGCGAGGCACGACGGGCGGTTGCTGCTGACCTCGGGCTGGGTCAGCCACCTGCTCCAGGAGACGGTGCACGGTCTGCTCACGGACCCCGGCACGCGCGCGCTGGTGGCACGCGCGCAGGCGGAGTACGCGCTGCGCCGGACCGCGCTGGCCCAGGCGCTGGGCGAACGGGGCGTCTGCGCGCAAGGCGGGAGCGGGATGAACCTCTGGGTGCCGGTGCGGGACGAGTCGGCGGTGGTGAACGGGCTGCGGTCGCGCGGCTGGTGGGTCGCGGCCGGGGCGCGGTTCCGGCTGGCGTCGGCGCCGGGGGTGCGGATCACGACGACGGAGCTGGAACCGCCGGAGGCGGTGCGGCTGGCCTCGGACTTCGCGGCCGTGCTGAGCGAGTCCGAGGCCACCTACGGCGGCTGAGGCGGGGTCAGGCGCGCTTGCGGGCGAGTTGCTCGTAGAAGCCGAGCAGGGTCAGGTCGTCGATGGAGCCGGGGTTGACCGCCTTCTCCAGCGGGGTGCCCTGGAGAAGGCGTTTGACCGGGACCTCGATGCGCTTGCCGGTGAGGGTGTGCGGGACACCGGGGACCTCGATGATCTCGTCCGGGACGTGCCGGGGCGAGAGCTGCTCCCGGATGGCCTTCTTCACGCGGTCCCGCAGGGCGTCGTCCAGGGCGGCGCCGGGGGCGAGGTGGACGAAGAGGGGCATCCAGTAGCCGCCGTCGGGCTGTTCGACGCCGATGACCAGGGATTCCTTGATCTCCGGGAGGCGCTCGACCACCTCGTAGATGTCGGCGGAGCCCATGCGGACGCCCTGGCGGTTGAGGGTGGAGTCGGAGCGGCCGTGGATGATCACCGAGCCGCGTGAGGTGACGGTGATCCAGTCGCCGTGCCGCCACACGCCGGGGTAGGTGTCGAAGTAGCTCTCGCGGTACCGGCTGCCGTCGGGGTCGTTCCAGAAGCGGATCGGCATGGAGGGCATGGGGTTGGTGACGACCAGTTCGCCCACCTCGTCCACCAGCGGAGCGCCGCCGGGGTCCCAGGACTGGAGGTCGGTGCCCAGGCCGGGGGCCTGGAGTTCGCCGGTGTACACGGGCAGGGTGGGGACGGCGCCGGCGAAGCAGGAGCAGACGTCGGTGCCGCCGCTGACGGAAGCGATCCACAGGTCGTCGCGGACCTCGTCGTGCAGCCAGCGGAAGCCATCCGGGGGGAGCGGGGAGCCGGTGGTGGCCACGCACTGGACGGTGGAGAGGTCGAAGTCGCGGGCCGGGTGGACGCCCGCCTTGCGGCACGCCATGACATAGGCGGCCGAGGTGCCGTACAGGGTGGTGCCGGTGCGTTCGGCGATCCGCCACTGGGCGCCGGTGTCGGGGTAGCCGGGACTGCCGTCGTACAGGACGATCGTCGTACCCGTGAGCAGGCCGGAGACGAGGAAGTTCCACATCATCCAGCCGGTCGAGGTGTACCAGAAGAAGCGGTCCTCGGGGCCGAGGTCGCAGTGCAGGCCGAGCTGCTTGAGATGCTCGACGAGAATGCCGCCCTGGGACTGGACGATGGCCTTGGGCAGACCGGTCGTACCGGAGGAGTACAGCACCCACAGCGGGTGGCCGAAGGGGACCTGTTCGAAGACCGGCTCGGTGTCGCCGGCCGTCAGCGCGGCCCAGTCCAGGGCGCCCTCGGGGGCGTCGGTGCCGAGCAGCGGGATGTGGACGACCGCGCGCAGGGTGGGCAGTTCGCGGCGGAGTTCGGCGACGGTGTCCCGGCGGTCGTGCTCTTTGCCGCCGTAGCGGTAGCCGTCGACGGTGAACAGGACGACGGGCTCGACCTGCTGGAAGCGGTCCAGGACGCTGCGGGCGCCGAAGTCGGGCGCGCAGGAGGTCCAGACGGCGCCGACGGCGGCCGTGGCGAGCAGGGCGACGACGGCCTCGGGGATGTTGGGCAGGTAGCCGCTGACCCGGTCGCCGGGGCGGACGCCGAGGTCGCGGAGGCGGGCGGCCAGCGCGCCGACCTGGCGGCGCAGTTCGGCCCAGGTCACCGGGCGGGGCTCGTGGGTCTCGTCGACGTACAGCAGCGCGGGATCGTCGGCCCGGTCGTCGGCGGCCCGCAGGGCGTGCTCGGCGTAGTTGAGGGTGGCGCCGGGGAACCACTCGGCGCCGGGCATGGCGCGGTCACCGAGCACGCGCGCGGAGGGCGTGGCGAAGCGGACGTCGAACCACCGGGTGACGGCCGTCCAGAAGTCCTCCGGCTCGGCTACGGACCACTGGTGCAGCGCCGGGTAGCCGCCCTCGGCCGGGGCGCCGTGGTGCTCGGCGGCCCAGGCCTGGAACCGGGTGATGCGGGCACGGGCGATCCGCTCGTCGGTGGGCTGCCAGAGCGGCTGCGGATGCTCGGTGGACATGATGCGGCTCCCGGACTGTACGCGTCGTTGCGTCGTCCGCGCACGGCTGAGGGGTGCGCGGGACAGGGCTGACAGGGACGATGCCATGTGATCGACTTCGGCACCAGGGCACGCCCCCACATGGTGCGTGTGTCAACGATGTGGTCCCACCACGGTGAACGGCAGTTGAACGGCACACGCGCGTGGCACGCACAGTGACAGGGTGAGCAGCATGGACGGTCGTGACCTGGTGCGTTCGTGGGGCGGGGTCGGCGCGGGGCGCGCCGCGCGGGCGATGCGGGCGGTGCGGGCCGCCTGGCACCGCAGGCGCAGCGACGCCGTGGGGCTCCCGCCGAGGGGCGCGGAGCGGGCGCGGGTGCCGGGTGAGGTGGTAGGCGCGGAGCCGGAGCCGGGCGGGGGGCTGATCCGGTTCGCGCGCTCGGAGCTGCGGATCGTGGTGGCGGTCGGCGGGGCGGTGTTCCTCGGCTGGGACGGGGCGGGTCCGGAGCCGTCGTACGCGCTGGCCGGTGGGGCGCCCGAGGTCGATCCCCGGGCGCTGCTGGAGCCGGACAAGGACGGCGGCTGGCGGGTGGTGGCCGAGCGGGTGACCGTCGCGGTGTCCCGGCACGGCGCGGTGGAGATCCGTACGCCCGGCGGTCTGGTGCTGCGCCGGGAACTGCCGCCGCGCTGGTGGGAGCCCCTCGGCGGGGGCGCGGCGCGCTGGACGCAGCGGGCCGAGGTGACGGCGGACGCCCGGTTCTTCGGGCTGGGCGGACAACCCTCGGGGCCCCGGCTGCGCGACGGCTCGTACCGGCTGTGGAACGGGGCGGTGTCCGTGGCGGTGCCGGTGCAGCTCGTGGTGGCGGACGCCTCGGCGCATCTGGTGTTCCACGACACGTCCTGGGACGGGACGGTGGTCCTGCGGGAGGGCGAGGAGGGCGCCGGTTCGGGGCACGACCGGGCCGGGCGCTGCGAGATACGGATGGCCGGTGGTCCGCTGCGCTGCTGGGTGATCGTGGGCACCCCCGCGCGTGTGCTCGGCGCCTGGGCGTCGTTGACCGGCGCGCCCGCGCTGCCGCCGGCCTGGGCGCTGGGACACCAGCACGCGCGGGACTTCGCCGGCGAGCAGGAGGTACGGGCGATCGTCGCGGGCTACCAGGAGCGCGATCTGCCCCTGGACGCCGTGCATCTGGACGCCGGCCACCACGACGGCGGACGCCCCTTCAGCGTCGACCCGGACCGCTTCCCCAAGCTGCCGGTGCTCGCGGAGGAGCTGCGCCGGGACGGCGTGCGGCTGGTGTCGGCCGTCGACGCGGCGGTACGGGTGGTGCCGGGGGACGCGGTGTACGAGGGCGGCTCGGCCGTGGACGCCTTCGTGCGGGACGCGTCGGGGCGGACGGTACGGGGTGAGGGGCGGGCCGGTGAGTCGGTGTTCCCGGACTTCACGCGCGCGTGGGCGCGTGCGTGGTGGGGCGCGCTCTACGAGGAGCGGCTGGAGCAGGGGTTCGCCGGGTTCTGGCACGGCGCCCACGAGCCCCGCGCGGGAGACGCGTTTGGGGAGCCGCCGCTGCCGCGCTCGGCCCGGCACGCCCTGGACGGGGCCGGCGGCGACCACCGGGAGGCGCACAACCTGGACGCCCTGTGCATGGCGCGGGCGGCGTACGAGGGACTGCGGGGACTGGCGCCCGGGGAGCGGCCCTTCGTGCTCTCCCGGTCCGGCTGGGCCGGAACACAGCGGTACGGCGGCATCTGGTCGCCGGGCGTGGGGACGGGCTGGCCGGCGCTCAGGGCGTCGCTGTCCCTGGTGCTGGGGCTGGGTCTGTGCGGGGTGCCGTACGCGGGCACGGACGTCGGGGGGCCCGGCGGTGACGCGTCGCCGGAGCTGTATCTGCGGTGGTTCCAGCTCGGCGCGTATCTGCCGCTGTTCCGCACGCGCACGGGCGCGGATGCGGGGCGGGAGCCGTGGGAGTTCGGGTCGGAGGTGCTGGGGCACGCGCGCGTGGCGCTGCTGGAACGGCGGCGCCTGGTGCCGTACTTCGTGACGCTGGCGCACCTGGCCCGGGGGACGGGGGCGCCGGCTGTGCGGCCGTTGTGGTGGGGGGCGCCGGAGGACCGGGCGCTGCGGGACTGCGAGGACGCGTTCCTGCTGGGTGACAGCCTGCTGGTGGCGCCGGTGCTGGACCCCGGTACCGAGCGGCGGGCGGTGCGGCTGCCCCGGGGGCGCTGGTACGACACGGTGACGGAGCGGGCGTACGAGGGGCCGGGGCAGGTGCTGGTGGAGGCTCCGCGGGGGCGGATTCCGGTGCTCGCTCGCGCGGGTGCCGTCGTTCCGGTGCGCGGTGCGGACGGCACCTTGACGCTGGAGGTGTGGGCGCCCGCGCCGGGGCGGGCCGGGGGCGGCCTGGTGGTCCCGGACACCGGGGAGGCCGAGCGGTACGCCACCCGGTGGGACGGCACGCGCGTGGTCGTCACCCGCGAGGCGGACGGCGGCCCGGCCGAGCCGTCCCGGCCGGTGCGGGTACGGGGGCTCGGCGGGGCCGCCACCGGTCAGTAGCGGCCCTGGAACCAGGCCCGGACGGCCAGGGTGTGCAGCGGGAAGGCGAGTTCCCCGGGGCCGCGCAGCAGGTGCCAGCCCTCGGTCTCGTCGGTGGCGGCGGAGGCCGGGAGCGAGTCCGCCGGGCGTTCCGGGAGGAGCCCGAAGAGCAGCAGATGGCCGTCCGGTGAGCTCATGGCGTCCACCAGCCGCAGGTCGCGGGCGTCGGCCTCGATGCCGGTCTCCTCGCGCAGCTCGCGGACGGCGGCGTGCTTCCAGTCCTCCCGGTCGTCGATGAAACCGCCGGGCAGCGCGACCCCGCCCAGCTGCGGGGCGACGGTCCGGGTGATGGCGACCAGGGCGGCGCCGTGGGTGTCGTACACGGGCTGGAGCACGACGGCCACCGGCAGCGGGTTGCGGTAGGCGGTGGTGCCGCAGGCGGGGCAGGTGCGCGGCCAGCCGGTGACGCCGTCCCCGTAGGGCGCGCCGCAGCTCGAACAGTGGGAACCGGGGCCGGAGTTGGCGGCCGGCTGCTGAATCTCGGACACGCGCGGACTGTATCCGATCACGGCGGGGGTGTCGCGGGGTGCCGGTGGGATGGGTGGGGCGGGATGCCCCAGGGGTCAGGTGGCGAGGGCGCGGCGGCGTTCGGCGGCCAGTTCCATGGCGTGCTGGACGACGCCGATCAGCACGGTCTTGACCGACTCCCGGTCGCGGGCGTCGGTCAGCAGCACGGGCACGCCGGGGTCGAGGTCGAGCGCCTTGCGGACCGACTCGGCGGGGTAACGGGCGGCGCCCTCGAAGCAGTTGACGCCGACCACGAACGGGATCGACCGGCGCTCGAAGTAGTCGACGGCGGCGAAGCAGTCCTCCAGGCGCCGGGTGTCGGCGAGGACGACCGCGCCGAGCGCGCCCTCGGACAGCTCGTCCCACATGAACCAGAACCGCTCCTGGCCGGGCGTGCCGAACAGGTAGAGCACCAGGTCGGCGCGGAGGGTGATGCGGCCGAAGTCCATGGCCACGGTGGTGGTGCGCTTGCCCTCGACGCCGTCGGTGTCGTCGACGGGCCGCCCGGCCTCGGTCAGCAGCTCCTCGGTGCGCAGCGGCCGGATCTCGCTGACCGCGCCGACCATGGTGGTCTTGCCGACGCCGAACCCGCCGGCCACCAGGATCTTGAGCGTGACGGGCTCGACGGGGGGCTTGCCGCGTTCAGCTCGTCGCTCGAAGACCATCGCTCGCTTCTCCTGCTCGGTGGGTGTCGGTGGGCCGGGTGCCGGTGTGGGGGTCGATGTCGGAAGAGTCGGTCGGTGGTCTGCCGTAGCCCCCGCCACCGGGGGTCTCGACGACGAGTACGTCACCGGGCCCGACCTCGGCCGAGCCGCTGGCGCCCAGGTCGGTGACCGTGCCGTCGGCGTGCTCGACCCGGTTGGCGCCGAGGGCGCCGGGTGCGCCGCCCGCCATACCGTACGGGGGGACGCGGCGGTGCTGGGAGAGGGTGGAGACGGTCATCGGTTCCAGGAAACGGAGGCGGCGTACCGCCCCGTCCCCGCCGCGCTGTCGTCCGGCGCCGCCGCTCCCCCGCCGCACCGCGAACTCGTCCAGCCGGACGGGCAGTCGCCACTCCAGGATCTCTGGGTCGGTGAGCCGGGAGTTGGTCATATGGGTTTGCACCACATCAGCGCCCGGAAAGGTGTCGCCCGCACCCGAACCGGAGGCGATCGTCTCGTAGTACTGGTGGTCGTCGTTGCCGAAGGTGACGTTGTTCATCGTGCCGGAGCCCTCCGCCTGCACGCCGAGCGCCGCGTAGAGGGCGCCGGTGATGGCCTGGGAGGTCTCCACGTTGCCCGCGACCACGGCGGCGGGTGGCTCGGGGGCGAGCATCGAGCCGGGCGGTACGACGATGTCCAGGGGGCGCAGGCAGCCGTCGTTGAGCGGGATGTCGTCGGCGACGAGGGTGCGGAAGACGTACAGCACGGCCGCGTGCACGACGGCGGAGGGCGCGTTGAAGTTGGTGCCGAGCTGGGCGGAGGTGCCGGTGAAGTCGATGGTGGCCCGGCGGGCGGCCCGGTCGACCCGCACCCGGACGCGGATGACGGCGCCCGAGTCGGTCTCGTAGGCGTACTCCCCGTCGTCCAGGGCGTCGATGACGCGGCGGACGGATTCCTCGGCGTTGTCCTGCACGTGCCGCATGTACGCCTGGACCACGTCGAGGCCGAACTCCTCGATCATGCGGCCCAGTTCGTCGGCGCCCTTGCGGTTGGCGGCGATCTGGGCGCGCAGGTCGGCGAGGTTGGTGGCGGGGTTGCGCGAGGGGTGGGGGGCGTCGGAGAGCAGCCGGCGGGTCTCCTCCTCGCGGAGGCGGCCGTCCTGGGTGAGCAGCCAGTTGTCGAAGAGGACGCCCTCCTCCTCGATGGTGCGGCTGCCGGCCGGCATGGAGCCGGGGGCGATGCCGCCGATCTCGGCGTGGTGTCCGCGCGAGGCGACGTGGAAGAGGAGCTCGGGGTCCCCGGGCCCGCCGCCGAAGACCGGGGTGATCACGGTGACGTCGGGCAGGTGGGTGCCGCCGTGGTACGGGTCGTTGACGGCGTAGCTGTCGCCGGGCCGCATCCGCGCACCCCGGCGGCGGATCACCTCTTTGACGCTGGTGCCCATGGAGCCCAGGTGGACGGGGATGTGCGGGGCGTTGGCCACCAGGTTGCCGTCCGGGTCGAAGAGGGCGCAGGAGAAGTCCAGGCGTTCCTTGATGTTGACCGACTGGGCCGTGGACTCCAGCTGGGCACCCATCTGTTCGGCGATGGACATGAAGAGGTTGTTGAAGACCTCCAGCAGGACCGGGTCCACTTCCGTGTCGGGCCGGGAACTCTCCGTGACGGCCGTCCGTTCCATCACCAGATGTCCGTGGTCGTTCGGGGCGGCCTGCCAGCCCTCGTCGACGACGGTCGTGGTGCCGGCCTCGGTGATGATCGCGGGGCCGGTGACGGTGTCGCCGGGCGGCAGGTCCTCCCGGCGGTGCAGGGGTACGTCGCGCCAGGCGCCGCCGGTGTGCAGGCGGGCGGTGCCGGGTGCGGCGGGGGTGCCCGCGTAGGGGGCGAGGGCGGAGAGATCGGGGGGCGGGGTGAGGCCGGTGGCTTCCACGGAGAGGGCTTCGACGACGATGCCGCGGTCCAGGGTGAAGGTGTAGGTGGCGCGGTGGCGTTCCTCGAAGTCCCGCCGCATGGTGTCGGGGTCGGTGAGGTCGACGGTGAGGGTGGTGTCGGTGCCGTCGTAGCGCAGCTGGGCGCGGCGTGCGGTGCGGACGCGGTCCTCCGGCACGTCCTCGGCGCGGAGTTGGGCGCGGGCGGCGGCCTCCAGCGCGTCGGCGGTGTCGCGGACGCCGGGCATCGCCGCCTCGGTCAGTGGTGCCTCGACGGACTGCTCGCGCATCGCCGTGACGTCGGCGAGGCCGATCCCGAGCGCGGAGAGGACACCGGCCATGGGGGGCACCAGCACGGTACGGATGCCGAGCGCGTCGGCGACCTGGCAGGCGTGCTGGCCGCCGGCGCCGCCGAAGGTGGTGAGGGCGTAGCGGGTGACGTCGTGGCCCTGCTGGACGGAGATCCGCTTGATCGCGCCGGCGATGTTGGCGACCGCGATGCGCAGGTACCCCTCGGCCACCTGTTCCGGGGTGCGGTCGTCGCCGGTGGCCTCGCGGATCTCGCGGGCGAGGTCAGCGAAGCCGTCGCGTACGGCGCCGGCGTCCAGCGGCTGGTCGCCTTCGGGTCCGAACACGGCGGGGAAGCGGGCGGGCTGGATGCGGCCGAGCATGACGTTGGCGTCGGTGACGGTGAGCGGGCCGCCCGCGCGGTAGCAGGCCGGGCCGGGGTCGGCTCCGGCCGAGTCGGGGCCCACCCGGTAGCGGGAGCCGTCGAAGTGGAGCACCGAGCCGCCGCCCGCCGCGACGGTGTGGATGTCCAGCATGGGGGCGCGCAGCCGGACGCCCGCGATCCGGGTGGTGAAGACGCGCTCGTACTCCCCGGCGAAGTGCGAGACGTCGGTGGAGGTGCCGCCCATGTCGAAGCCGATGACCCGGCCGTGCCCGGCCAGTCGCGACATGCGGGCCATGCCGACGATGCCCCCGGCGGGCCCGGACAGCACGGCGTCCTTGCCGCGGAACTGCCCGGCCTCGGTGAGCCCGCCGTTGGACTGCATGAACATCAGCCGCACGTCGCGCAGTTCGCCGGCGACGTGCCGGACGTAGCGGTGGAGCACGGGCGAGAGGTAGGCGTCGGCCACGGCGGTGTCCCCGCGCGGGACGAGCTTCATCAGCGGGCTGACCTCGCTGGACAGCGAGACCTGCGGGAAGCCGATCCGTCCGGCCAGCTCGCCGACGGCCCGCTCGTGGCCGGGGTGGAGGTGGCTGTGCAGACAGACGACGGCGACCGCGCGGATGCCGTCCTCGTACGCGCGGCGCAGCTCGCCCTCCAGGGCGGCCAGGTCGGGGGCGCGCAGTTCGGTGCCGTCGGCGGCGATCCGCTCGTCCACCTCGACCACGCGCTCGTAGAGCTGCTCGGGCAGTTCGATGTGGCGGGCGAAGAGGTGCGGCCGGTTCTGGTAGGCGATCCGCAGGGCGTCGCGGAAACCTCTCGTGATCACCAGCAGGGTGCGCTCCCCCTTGCGCTCCAGCAGCGCGTTGGTGGCGACGGTGGTGCCCATCCGGACCGCCTCGACGCCCTCCGGGGAGCCGCCGAGCAGTTCGCGGACCCCCGCCACGGCCGCGTCGGCGTACCGGGCGGGGTTGTCGGAGAGCAGCTTGCGGGTGAGCAGAGCGCCGTCGGGGCGGCGCGCGACGATGTCGGTGAAGGTGCCGCCCCGGTCGACCCAGAACTCCCAGCCTGTCACGTCACTACCCCGCTTCCGCGCTGGTCACAGCGCCCGGAGGCCGTCGATCACGTCGCGCAGAATACTCTCGTCCGGCAGCTCGGCCGGGGGCACCGGACGTGTCACGTGGACGAGTCCGGCGTGCACGAGGTCCCCGATGAGGACGCGTACGACTCCTACGGGCAGGTCGAGTCCGGCGGCGAGTTCGGCGACCGACTGCGGTTCGTCCCGGCAGAGGCCGGCGATCTCCACGTGCTCCGGCGCCAGCGTCGGGTCCTCCTCGGGGTCGCCGGCGTCCGGCTCGGTGACGACGACCGCGATCAGGTCGAGGACGTGCTGGCCGGGGCTGCTGGTGCGGCCACGTGTCATGGCGTACGGGCGGACGACAGGACCCGCCTCGTCGTCGAACCAGTGGCCGCCGCTTCTCTGACCCTCTCCGCTCATGTCGTCCGACTACCCGCCCACGGGCGGCTCGCTGCGCGGGGCACTGCCCAGATGGACGCCGACCCGCTTGACCAGCAGCGTCATCTCGTAGGCGACCTGGCCGACGTCCGAGTCCGCGTCGGAGAACACGGCGAGGCAGCTTCCGTCGCCGGCCGCGGTGACGAAGAGGAAGGCGTCGTCCAGCTCGACCACGGTCTGCCGGACGTTGCCCGCCTCGAAGTGACGGCCCACGCCCTTGGCGAGGCTGTGGAAGCCGGACGCCACGGCGGCCAGGTGCTCGCTGTCCTCCCTGGTCAGATCGGTGGACACGCCCATGGCAAGGCCGTCGCCGGACAGGACGACGGCCTTGCGGATGCTGGCGACCCGGTCGACCAGGTCGTCGAGGAGCCAGTTCAGCTCCTTCTTCTTGCTGTCCGTGTGGCCGGTCGCGTTCGGTGCGGTCATCGACCGTCTCCCTCAGTCGTTCCTGGTGCTGTGCCGCTGTGGGCTCGGTCGCCCTCAGCGTTCTCCTCGCGGCCTCGCTCCCAGCCGCGCTGGAGCGACGCCATCCGCGAGCGGACCTCGTCGGCGTCGCGTACGGCGGGCTCGAAGGTGTTCTCGGGGCGCCGGTCGGGCTCGCGCCTGAGCTGCGGCGCCAGGTTGGCCTGGCGTACGCGCCTGGGCAGCGGGGCGGTGCTGTCGGGCGCCGGGCCGGCGGGGGCGGCGGGCCCGTGGGCGGCCGCCGCGCTGATCGGGTCGGGGGTGTCCGGGCCGGTCCGGGTCCGTCGCGGCAGCTCCGGGGGCGGCGCGTCGGCGTCCGCCGACGGGGTCTCGGGCCGTTCGGCGGTGGCGGTCCGGGCGGTCCTGGGCGTGGGGCGCCTGCCGGAGTCGCCCCGGCGGCGGGTGGGCAGCGGGGGCGGGCCGTCGGGCTCGGCGCCGAAGGGTTCGGCACGTGAGGTGACGGGTTCGCCGTGCGAGCTGACCAGCTTGGGCGGCTCCCGCCGGGGCGGCGGGACGAGCGCGGCCGGGTCGTGGAGGTCGGCGGGGGCGAGGCTGCGGGCACGGAAGATGCCGCCGAGTTCGCCGTCGTCGTCCGCCAGCACGCTCGGGAATTCCCCGGCGGGCGCGTCGAGGGCGGGGCGGTCCACCGTGGCGCCCAGGCCGGCCGGCTCGTCGCGTTCCACGGGCCGGGCGGTCCCGCGTTCCCTGGTCCGCTGGGTCTCCTTGGACAGGTCGCCGAGCCGGATGCCGATGCCGTTGGTGTCGGGGGCATCGTCGGTCAGCAGCGCGTCGGGGATGAGGACGACGGCGGTGGTGCCGCCGTAGGGAGAGGGCTGGAGGGAGACGCGTACGTGCTGGCGGCG
This sequence comes from Streptomyces sp. BK022, assembly GCF_004217355.1. Lineage (NCBI taxonomy): Bacteria > Bacillati > Actinomycetota > Actinomycetes > Kitasatosporales > Streptomycetaceae > Streptomyces > Streptomyces sp. BK022. The sequence continues at coordinate 419,698 of NZ_SHKU01000008.1, read as the reverse complement.
GGCGAGGCGGCTGACCACGAACAGGCCGAGCCGGTCGGTGTCGGACAGCTCGAACTCAGGGGTCTCCGCGAGCCGCAGATTGGCGTCGAGCAGCGCCTCGGCGGTCATGCCGAGACCGCGGTCGTGGATCTCCAGCGCGAAGCCGTTGGCGACCCGCTCGCCCACCACGTGCACATGGGTGTGCGGGGGCGAGAACAGCGTGGCGTTCTCCAGCAGTTCGGCCACGAGGTGGGTGAGGTCGGAGACGGCGGGGCCCACGACGGCGACGCGGGGCAGCCGGCGCACCTCCACCCGCTCGTAGTCCTCCACCTCGGCGACGGCGGCGCGGACGACGTCCATCAGCCGTACCGGGCGGCGCCACTGGCGGGAGGGGGCGGCGCCGGAGAGGATCACCAGGCCCTCGGCGTGGCGGCGCATACGGGTGGTGAGGTGGTCCAGCCGGAAGAGGTCGGCGAGTTCGTCGGTGTCCTCGGTGCGGCGCTCCATGGTGTCCAGCAGGGTGAGCTGCTTGTGCAGGAGCACCTGGCTGCGGCGGGCGAGGTTGACGAACACCTCGGAGACCCCGGCGCGCAGCTCGGACTGCTTCACGGCGGCTTCCACGGCGGCCCGCTGGAGGGTGTTGAGGGCGCGGCCGACCTCGCCGATCTCGTTCTGGTCGTACTCGGGCCGGGGCACCTCGCTCTCCACGTCGACCGGTTCGCCCGCGGAGAGGCGGCGCATGACGTGGGGCAGCCGGACGGCGGACGCCTCGTGGGCCTCCGTCCGCAGCCGCTTGAGGTCGCGGATGAGGCGGCGGCCGACGCGCACGGACAGCACGAGGGAGACCAGGAGGGCCGCGAGGCCGAGGACGCCGGCGACGGCGGCCTGGGCGATGACGCCGTAGGTGACGGGCCGTACCCGGTCGCGGAAGCGGTGGCCGGCCTGGTCGTCCATGGTGCCGAGGTCTTCGAGGACGCCTCCGGCGACGGCGTGCCAGCTCGCGGTGGTGACACCGCGCGGGATGCCGGCGCCGGTGGCGATGACCTCGCGCTCGGCCGCCCGCAGGGGTGCGGTGGTGGCGTTGCGCCAGTAGCTCTCGTAGCGGCCGCGTTCCGGGGCGGGCAGCAGGGGGAGGCTGACATCGTAGAGGAGGGTGCGCTGGGCGACGAGGTCGGAGACCTCGCGGGCCTCCTCGCGGGAGAGGCTGCCGACCACCAGGGCGGAGCCGAGGAGGGCGTCCTCGCGGGAGAGGAGTTCGCGGGCGCGGCCGGTGTTGACGAGTGCCCCGGCCTGCTTGTCCATCTCGACGTCGTCGACGCCGTCGACCGCGGCGACCAGGGCGTAGCAGGGGTCGACCAGGCGGTTGTAGAGGTCGAGGGCGCCGGCGCGGGTGACGGTGCGTTCCTCGACGCTGCGGCGCAGGGACTCCAGGCCGCCGAGGGCGTCGAGCGCGGTGGTGAGGCGTTCGCCGTCCTCGCCGCGCAGCGCGTCGCGGGTCTCGGGGTTGCGGGCGTTGGCGCGGAGGGTGGCCAGTGCGCGGTCGGTGGCGGTGCGGGAGCGGTGCAGTTCGGCGAGGGCGTCGGCGGCGCGCGGGTCGGCGAGGTAGACGAGGCTCTGCCGGCGCTCGTGCTGGAGGTCGCGGACGGTGTCCTCGGTGGGGTGGCCGATGTCCTTCACGGCGCGTGAGACGCGCAGCGACCGGGCGACCTCACTTCCCGTCAGCACGGTGGCGAACGCCCAGACCACGGTCAGGGCCACCAGCGGCACGAGAAGCAGCGCCACGATCTTCCGGCGGATCGACTTCCCGCGAAACCGCATGGCCTCCCCCAGCTCGACCCCATCACCCGGGGGACGTGTGTCCGACTTGGAACGGCGTGAGCCTACTACCGCCCCACAGGTGTCTCGAAGGCGCGTCTGATGACTGAACTTCCTTATGGCAGGCGGTAGATGGCGAGTTGTCCGGGCATTGGGGGAGATTGCGGCCGTGCCGGGAGGGGCCCAGGGGAAGCGGGCCGAAACAGTACGGACACCGGTTGGCTGGAAATTTTCACAAGTCGGGAATCTTCGAGACGCCTCGTTCGTCGTTCACCTGGGGATACGGGGAGGGAACCGGCCACATCGGCCGCGTCCTTCGACCCGGCCGCGTAAAACAGCGCAAGCCGGGCAGCCACTGGGGAGTCGGGGCCTTCGGGTTCCGGGGCGAGCGGTCTGCCGGCGGTGGGGAGTGACACGGTGATGGGCACGGCTGAGCGGCGCGATGCGCCCGAGGTGGGCGTGGCGGAGCGCCCGGCACGGATTCCGGGCCGGAGGGGTCTGGAGCGCGGGATACCGGCGCACACGCCGGATGGTGTGAGAGCCGGACGGCAGCAGGCCGCGTACCGGCCGCTGTGGGTGGAGGAGCCCGCGAAGCGGCGCCGGATGGCGGACCCGGTGCGTACGGCGGCGGTGCGGGCGGTGCTCATCATCGCGGTGACGCTGATCCAGGCGATGGTGGCGTTCCTGTGCACGCTGGCCGGGTCCTGGGCGGCGTTCCCGATGGTGATCAGCAGCGTGGCGAGCACGGTGGTGGCCACCTGGGCGGTGGTCGACGTCTGGGTTACCCGTCAGGTGTGGAACCAGCGGTACGGAGTGGTCTCCGAGCCCAGCAGCACCGCGCGGCAGCTCCGCCGGGAGCGGCGGGCGGCGCGGCGCCGCGAGCGCACCGCGCGGCGGGACCAGGAACGGATAGCCAGGCGGGCCGGGGCGAAGCGGCTGTCCCACCCCTGAGGTCGCGGGCGAACCGCGCGGGCTCACGTCGTGGCGCTCTCCGCGGCCCGGCCGGGTCGCGCGCCGGGCGCGGAGCTCGCCGCGCCCGGCCACCGAGCGGGAACCGCGCCACGAGATGCCGGGCGCCACATCGGGGCGTTGCGTGGATGGCTGCGGGAGAAGCCGGGCGAACAGGCTCCGTGAGGGCCGAAGCGGGGTAGGACACGGCCACCCCCGTTTCCCTCTGCCCCCAGGAGTCACACCGATGACCAAGGCAGCACCGCCGTCAGATACGCCCGGGCACGACGACAGCGAACTCGCGGAGTTCGGGTACCGGCCCGAACTGAAGCGCACGCTGGGCAACTTCCACACCTTCGCCGCCGGGATCAGCTACATCTCGATCCTGACCGGCACCTTCCAGCTGTTCTACTTCGGCTACGGCAGCGGCGGTCCCGCCTACTGGTGGTCGTGGCCGATGGTGTTCGTCGGCCAGTTCGCGGTGGCCCTGTGCTTCGCGGAGCTGGCGGCCCGGCATCCGGTGGCGGGCTCGGTCTACAACTGGTCCAAGCGGCTCGGCAATCCGCACCTCGGCTGGCTCGCCGGATGGATGATGCTGATCGCGTCCATCGTGTCGATCGCGGCGGTGGCGCTCGCCTACCAGCTCACGCTGCCGCAGATATCGTCCGCCTTCCAGTTCGTCGGCGACGGCACCGGCACCTACGACGTGGCGGCCAACGCGGTGGTCCTGGCCTCCGTGCTGATCCTGTTCACCACGCTGGTGAACGCCTTCGGGGTGAAGCTGATGGCCCGGATCAACACCGCGGGGGTGTTCGTCGAGCTGGTCGCCAGTGTGGTGCTCATCGTCATGCTGGCCGTCCACATCACCCGTGGCCCGCAGGTCGTGCTGGAGACCAACGGCACCGGCGCGGGCCACGGCGCCGGTTATCTCGGCGCGTTCCTCGTGGCCTCGCTGGCGTCGGCGTACGTGATGTACGGCTTCGACACCGCCGCCTCGCTCGGGGAGGAGTCGCTGAACCCGTCCCGCAACGCGCCCCGCGCCATCCTGCGGGCGATCATCGCCTCCTTCGTGCTGGGCGGCCTGGTGCTGCTGCTCGCGCTGATGAGCGTCTCCAGCCTGAAGGGCGACAAGCTGTCCACGGACGGGCTCCAGTACGTGGTGCTGGACGTGCTCGGGCCGACAGCCGGCAAGGGGATGCTGTGGTGCGTGCTGATCGCGGTCACGGTGTGCGCGCTGTCCGTGCACACGGCGGCGATCCGGCTGGCGTTCGCCATGGCGCGGGACAACAACCTGCCCGCGTCCTCGGTGCTGGCCCGGGTGAGTCCGCGGTTCCGGACGCCGGTGGTGCCGGCCGTGGTGATCGGGGTGCTGGCGCTGGCGATCCTGGTGGTGAACATCCGTCAGCCGCAGATCTTCACCGTGGTCACCAGCATCGGCATCATCATGATCTACCTGGCCTACCTGGGCGTGACCGCGCCGATGCTCGTGGCACGGCTGCGCGGCCGGTGGACCCCGGCCGGGGAGGGGCGGTTCTCGCTCGGCCGCTGGGGACTGGCCGTCAACGTGCTCGCGGTGCTGTGGGGCGCGGGGATGACCCTCAACCTGATCTGGCCACGCCCGGCGGTGTACAACGCGAGCGCGCCCTACCACTGGTATCTCCGGTGGGGCGCCGTGCTGTTCGTCGCGGTGATCGCGGGCGGCGGCTTCGCGTACTACTGGTTCGTCCAGCGGCACCGGACGGGGGTACTGGCGGAGCACCGGCTGGAGGTCTCCACCGAGACCTCCGAGCCGGCGCCCGCGTCAGACTGAGGGCACTTCCGCCGGCGGCCGCTTGTACATCCGGGTCGCGGTGATCTCGCTGCGTACGCCGTCCCCGTCCTGGCGCTGCTGCGGCAGGCCCGGCCGGAGGTGCTCCTCCACGCTGATGTACTTCAGCCCGGCCCGGAGGTCGGCGTCGTTGCGCAGCCGGATGACCAGCGGGAACTCGGCCAGCGCGGTGGTGTCGAACAGGCCGGTGGTGTACAGCAGCTGGACGCCCAGCGCGTCGGACACGGCGCGCTGCAGCTCCAGCAGGTAGGTCGCGTTGGCGCGGCCGATGGGGTTGTCCAGGAACAGCGTTCCGGCGTGCCGGTGCCTGTCGCGGCCCCGGTCGTTGGAGCGCAGGGCGGCCATCGTGCAGTAGAGCGCGATGGCCGCGGTGAGCAACTGGCCGCCGGAGAACACGTCGCCCATCTGGCCGACGGGGACCCGCTCGGCGCGCAGGACCGCGTCCGGCTTGAGGATCTCCACCGCGACACCCTTGGGTTGGAGCGCGGCCGCGACCCCGCGCAGCAGCAGGGACATGCCGTCCCGGCGCAGGTCGGAGTTCTTCTTCACGGCGGCCCTGGTGGCCTCGTCGACGACCTCGCCGAGCCGCTCGGTGAGGGTGGCCTGGTCGGGCTCCTCGAAGCGGATGCGGAGGAACTCCTGCCCGGACCACTCGCCGAGCCCCTCGGGCAGCCGGGAGAGCCGCTGGGCGGAGCGGAGGGTGGCGAGGGAGGACTCCACCAGGCCCCGGAGCCGGTCCACGATCGAGTCGCGGTTGCGCTCCAGCTGGGCCAGCTCGTCGGTGAGGACGCGCAGCCGGGGTGCGAAGGCGTCGGCCCACTTCCGGGCGTGCTCGGGCAGCGCGGCGGCGGGCAGTTCGCGGATCTGCTGCCGGGCCGGGGTGCGGACCTGCTCGTAGCGGGTGGAGTTGGCGTGCCGGACCAGGATGTCGCTCGCCTCGCGGACGGCGGTGTCGGCGGCCGAGAGGTCGGCGGCACAGCCGCGCAGCGAGCGGCGGGCCTCGGCGGCGGACTGCCGGGCCTCCTCCAGGGTGCCGGGGTAGGGCTCGGGGTCCTCCCGCTCGTCCTCGGCGGCCGGTTCGCGCAGCAGGTCGCGGAGCATCGCCGCGATCTCGTCGAAGCCGCCCGCGCCGTCCTCGGCGGTGCGGTGCGCCTGCTGGAGTTCGGCGTGCGCGGCGCGGGCCTCGGCCAACGCCTCGGTGTGGGTGGCGAGTTCGGCGGTGGCGGTGCGCAGCAGGGCTTGCGCGTGCTCGGCGTCGCGCGGCCGGCGGTCCTCGGGCAGCTCGGTGTGGGCGTCGCCGTCCTCGGGGGCGTGCCGCTCGGCCTCGCCGCGGAGCCGGCCGAGCTGTTCGCTCGCCGTGGACATGCGGGTCTCCAGCAGTTGCACCAGTTCCTCGGCGCGGGCTGCGGCCGCCTGCCGGGAGGGGCCGTCGGACCCGTCGGGCGACTGAAGGAGCTGTTCGGCGCGGGTACGGACCTTGTTGCTGAGCCGGTCCAGGTCGGCGCGGGCGGCGCTCTCGTCGCTCTCCGCGCGGGCCTGTTCGGCGCGCAGGTCGGCGCCGACGCCGACCTTCTCGTACACCTGCGACGCGGCCCGGTACGCCTCCCGCAGCGCGGGCAGGGACGCCTTCGGGGCGCCGTCCTCCGCTTCGGGCACGTCGTCGGGGGCGCCCGCGATCTCGGCGCGCTCGGCGCGCAGGGCGCGGGCGGTGCGGCGGGCGTCGTCGGCGCCGCGCTGGGTGGCGCGCCGGTCCTCGTCGGCGGCGCGGGCGCGTTCCAGGAAGGACTGGGTACGGGCCTCGGACTCGGCGGCGTCGTCGGCCAGTTCGCGGAGCTTGACCTGCCAGGTGGCGCGTTCGCGCAGCCGGTGGGCGAGACCGGCGAGGGCGTCCGCGACGCGGCTGGCGCGCTGGGCGGCCTGCTGGCGTTCGTCGCGCTGCAAGGTGGCCTCGGCGGCGGTCTCCTCGGCCTCCGCGCGGGCGGTGCGGGCCTCGGTGAGTTCGGCCTCGGCCTCGTCGGCGAAGGCGCGGGCCTCCTCGGCGGCGGCCGCGAGTTCGACGATCCGGCCGGCCGGGCAGCCGGTGCGCCAGGAGGCGAGCCGGGCGGCGAGTTCGCGGTCCTTGCCGAGGCGGGCGGCGAGCGCGCGGATCTCGTCGTCGCGCTCGGTGGCCCGCGCGCGCAGGGCCTGGCGTTCCTCGTCGGCGGCGTGCTCGTCGTGCATGGCCGGGTTCGGCGGCACCAGGAAGACGTCGGTGGGCCGCGCCTCGGCGGCGGGGGCCGGGGCGAGGAGGGCGGCGGCGGTGCCGACGGCGACGGCGGAGCGGGGCAGCAGGGCCGCCTCTCCCAGGGCCTCGCGGGCGCGGGCGTGGGTGTCCGGGTCGGTGATGATCACACCGTCGACCAGCTCGGGGCGGGTGGCGAGGACGCGCGCGTGGTCGGCGGGGTCGACGGCCTGGGCGAGGTAGCGCCAGCCGGGCAGCGCCGGGATGCCGTGCTCGCCGAGGTACTCCACGGTGGCGAGCACGTCGGGGCCGGGCGGCAGCAGGCCGCCGTCGCCGAGCGCGGAGAGGATGCGGGTGTCGTCGGCGGCGGCGGTGCGCAGCTCGAACAGGGTGCGCTCGGCGGCGGACACCGCGTCGTCCAGAAGGCCGCGCAGCTCGTCGGCGAAGCGGTCCAGCTCCTCGGCGGTGAGCGGCCCCCCGTCGGCGCCGTCGCGCACGGGCTCCGGGGCGTCGGAGCCGTCGCGCGGGGCCGGGATGGCGGAGCGGGCGGCGCCGGCGGCGGGCAGACCGAGCAGCTCCGTGAGGCGTTCCTCGGCGGCCAGGGCCTCCGCGAGCCGGCGCTCGGCCGCGTGGGCGCGCTCGGCGGCGGTGGCCGCGTCGGCCGCGCGGGCGGCGGTGAGTTCGGCGCGGGCCTCGGCGGCGGCCGTCTCACGGGCGTGCTCGACGGCCGCGCGGGCCGCCTCGCGGGCCGCGTCCCAGGCGGCGACGGCCGTCTTCTCGGCGTCGCTCGCGGCGAGTGCGGCCCGCGCGGGGTCGGCGTCGGGGGCGGTGTCGTCCAGCCAGCCCGCGCGGACCGCCTCGGCCGTCTCCTGCTCGACCTCGGTGAGGCGCTGGCGCAGGTGCCCGATCTCGCTGCGGGCCCGCTGGGCGTCGGTCGCGGCGGAGGTGGAGTCGCGGTACGCGGCGTCGCTGACCTCCTGGAGGGCGGCGGAGCGCTCCTCCTCCTCGTTGGCGAGCGCCTCGGCGTTCCCGGCGGCGGCGTGCAGGGCGCGGACGAGGTCGACGGCGGCCCTGGCGCGGGCGGCGAGCGCGGGCGCGGCGTCCCGCTCGGCCTCCTGGATGGCGGCGGAGACACGGGCGACCCGGTCGGCGGCGGCGCGGTGGCGCAGCACGACCTCGGCGGCCTGCCAGGCGGCGTGCAGGGTACGGGCGTCGGCCAGCTCGCGCTTCTGCGCGGCGGCGGCCTTCTCCGCGGCGGCAAAGGCCAAGGAGGCGTGCCGGTAGGCGAGTTCGGCCGCGATCAGCGAGCTGCGCCCGCGGGCGCCCTCGGCGTGGGTCACGGTGTCGGCGGCGGCCGTGACCTGCTGGGCGAGGTCGGTGGCGCGGACCCGCTCGCGCACGGCCCGCGCGGAGAGCCGGCGGGCCAGGGTGCGGGTGCGGCGCTCGGCACCGGTGTGCACGTCGCGCGCGCGGGCGCGGGCCTCGGCCGCCTCCACGATCCGGCCGAGCAGGTCGACCGAGCCGGCGGTGAAGTCCCGCTCCGCGATGAGTTCGGCGCGCCGGCCCAGCTTGTCGCCGAAGCCGCCGACGAGGTCGGCCAGCCCGTCGGTGTCGCGGGTGTCGGTGACGGCGCGCAGCAGCAGGTCGGTGAAGTCGGAGTCCTTCTTGACCGCGAAGAGGCCGGCCGCCTCGCCCTCGTCGGCGTTCATCTCCCGCTGGTAACGGAAGAGTTCGGGGTCCAGGCCGAGGTCGCCGAGGTGCTCGGTCCAGCGCTCGTGGATCTCCTCCCAGTGCGCCTCCAGGTGCGGGTAGTTCTTGCCCGCCTCGGTGAGGGCGTCCCGGAAGCCCTTCATGGTGCGCCGGCGCCCCTGCGCCCCGGAGGCGCCCTCCACCAGCGGCCGTACGGCGGTGGACTCCGCGACCGGCAGGCTGTCCAGGCTCAGACCCGGGCCGGGCCGGAACGAGTACCAGGCTTCGGCGAACTTGCGCGGGTCGCCCGAGACCTGACGGCCGCGCCACTCGCTGACCTTGCCGACGACCACGCACTCGCCGGTCTGCACGTGCTGCCACTCCAGCGCGACGTGCCCGCAGTCGTCGGCGAGCAGGAACTTGCGCAGCACGCCGGAGCTGGCGCCGCCCAGGGTGTTGCGGTGGCCGGGCAGCATCACCGAGAAGATCAGCTTGAGCAGGACGGACTTGCCGCCGCCGTTCTCCAGGAAGAGCACACCGGCGGGCGCGGGGCGGCGCGGCGGGCCGACCGGCTCCTCCTCGAAGAACTCCGCCTGCGTGGGCGCCGGGTCGGGCACGGGGGCACCCACGCCGCGCAGGTCGAGCACGGTGTCGGCGTAGCGCGCGCCGGCGGGCCCGATGGAGTAGAGGCGGACGCGGGACAGCTCGTACATGGCGGACTCTCGTGAGGTCTTCGAAAAGGTGCGGGCGGGTCAGGAGTGGAAGGGCAGTCCGGCGTCGGCCACCAGGTCCAGGTCGTCGGTGTCCTCGGCGGGCAGCAGGGTGGCGGTGCCGCCGGTCTCGGTCACCACGCCCAGCTCCAGCAGTTCGCTGAGCGCCGCGCCGCCCGCCATGTCCCGCACCTGCAACTGGTAGCGAGCGGTGGTGCGGTAGGTGCCGCCGTGGTCGTCACCGGTGCGCTGGAGGAACCCGGACTCGGTGAGGAAGCCGAGCGCCTTGGCGACGATGCCGGTGGTGGAGGCGGCCGGGCGCCGGGCGTCCTTGGTGGCGCCGGTGGCGCTGCGCCGGGCCCAGATCCGCCAGGCGGCCTCCAGACCGGGGGCGTCGGTCACCGGGTCGGTGTTCTCCCCGGACTGCTCGGCCCGCTCCTCCAGCCTGCGGCACGCCTGCCGTACGAAGGCGTCGACGCCGTTGACCGTGACGCGCCCGATGTACGAGTCGTCGGCCAGGTCCTCGGGCCGGGGGAAGGCCAGCGCGGCCACGGCCAGGTGGGCCAGGCCGTGCAGGAACCGGTCGGCGGAGTCGGCGGTGGTACGGCGGGCGTAGTCGCCCATCCGCACCGCGAACACCGAGTCCTCGGCGGCCGTCACGGCCATCCCGGCCCGTGGCGACACCTCCAGCACCACCAGCCCCAGCCCGGTCGCCACGGCATCGGCCAGCCGCGCGAACGCCCCGTCCTCCCGGTACCGCCGCAGCAGCTCGGTGTACTCCTGGTCCCGCGCGGGCTGAAGCTTCGGCTGCAGCCCGAACGCCACCAGCCGCGCCGCGTCGGCGGCGTCGGCGGGGGTGACGGCCGGCGGCGCCCCCGGCGCTTCGACGTCACTCCACTCGACGTGCTCGGTCACGACGCAAACTCCTTCACTCTGGAACGGGGGGCAACCACAGCCCACCCAGGGGCGCGGGGAACTGCGCGACCAGCCACGGCGAACGGAAAGCCACTCACCCGGCCACCGCCCGATCGCTGGCCATCCCCGCCGCGTCCAACAAAGCGGTCCCCACGATCAGATCCGCCCCACCGAAGTCGGGGTCATCCAACTCCGTACCGTCATCGACGGCGAACAACAGCTTCGCCTCTCCCTGGCGATAGGCGGTCCCCACAGCGGGACTGGCCGCATGAACAGCCATCAGCGCGACCAGATACGCCAACTCGAACCCCTCGGCAGCCCGAGCCTCCGCAAGCAGCCCCGACAACCTCCGAGGAGCGTCGGCCGGCAGATCCAGCAGAGCCCTGGCGGCAGCCACCTGCTGCTCCGAGAACCGGCTGTCGTCCGGGGTGGCGATCAGATCCGGCTCGGGCATCTCCGCGCCCAGATGCTCCCGCTCGACCGGCGGCGTCAGCAGGATGTCGACCAGATCCCCCACCCGTACCGACACCGGCGTACGCAATCCCACCCCGCTGCCGAAGAACGCGTCGGTGACCCGGATCGCCTGCTGGAGCGGCAACGGCAGGACGGGGGCGACCAGATGCCCGTACAGGTCCATGCCGGAGGTCCCCGTGGGCGTGGCGAACGCCTGCCGGTCCTGCTCCGCGCGGAACAGCGGTCCCGCCTCCAGCAGCCGGGACTGGAGCTGGGTGTGGCGGCGGATGCAGTCCTTGACGATGTCGACCAGCTCGGCCGCGCGCCGCTTGTGCTCCGGCTCCTCCGTCTCGTCGCGGGCCTTGCGGATGTTGGTGAGGATCGCGTTCTCGTGGCGGTAGCGGTCGGCCACGTGGTCCAGCGCCTCGGCGATCATGTCGGGCACGGAGTTGAGCCAGTCGACCGCGCGGACGTTGCGCCGGGTGGCGTCCAGGGCGCGGCGCAGGGTCTCGGAGTACTGCACGGTGCGGTAGCGGGCCTGCTCGGCGGCGAGCTGGGCGTCGGCCAGCCGGCCCCGGTTGATCAACACCTCCAGCTTGACCTCGGCGGCGATCTGGGCGCTGGTGACATCGGTGTCGAGGGCGCCGACGAGGACGTTGACGGCTTCGTCGGTGGTCCGCAGGTACACCGTGCCGCCGGGGCCCGGGACCTCTTCGACGAGCTTGAAGTCGTAGTCGCGGCGGACGTAGCTGCCGTCGGAGGCGAAGGTGCCGTACACCGCGCGGAAGCCGCGGTCGGCGCTGCCGACGTTGATCAGGTTCTCCAGCACCCAGCGGGCCACCCGCTCGTGCTCGGCGGTGGTGCGGTCAGGGGCCTGGGCGGCGATGCGCGGGACGAGCCGGGCGACGATCTGCTCGTGGTCGGCGCCGGTGTCGAAGTCCATGTTGAGCGTGACCAGGTCGATGGCGGCGAGCGCCACCTCGGCCATGCCGTACGTCGAGTACTCACCGGCCAGGTTGGCCTTGCGGGCGTCCAGGTCGTGCAGCGGGGCCGTGCAGGCGAGCGCGCGCAGCCGCCGCGCCAGCCCCTCGTCGGCGGCCGGGCCCGGTGCGGGGCGCGGCGCCGCGCTGAGCTGGGGCGGAACGCTGTCCGTCGGTGCAGGCGAAGTCACGGTGCACAGATTAGGTCCTCGGTCCGACAACCACCCAAACGGTGTGGAAGCGACGGCCGTCACAGCGGCGCGAGAGCCCCTGGCCGAAAGGCGTCTCACTGCTCGTCGACCCGGCGGCGGTAGACCTCCAGCACTCGTTCGAGGGAGTCCGCGAGATAGGTCGACAGCAGTTCCTCCGCTCCGGCCCGGTCGCCGGCGCGCAGGGCGTCGAGGATCTGGCGGTTGCGGGCGAGGTAGGGCTCGTGGAGGCGGCGCGGGTGGTCCACGTGGTGGAAGGCGAGCCGGAGTTCGGCGAAGACGCTGCGCATCAGCTCGTCGGTGCGGTCGCTTCGGGCCAGGGCGACCAGTTCGCGGTGGAAGTGGAAGTTGGCCGTCCCCAGCGATTTCCAGTCACTTTCCCGAGCGGCCGACTCGCCCTCGGCGACCGCCCCGGCGAGTTCGTCGAGGGCGTAGGGGGGTTCGCCGAGGCCGCGTACGACGGCGCGCTCGACCAAAGCGCGGGTGCGGTAGATGTCCTCCACGTCCGCGACGCTCGGCACCCGGACGAAGACGCCCCGGTTGAGTTCGTGCACCAGCAGCCGTTCATGGGTGAGCAGCCGGAACGCCTCGCGCAGGGTGTTGCGGGACACCCCGAGGGCGCCGCCGATGCTGTCCTCCGACAGCCGGGTGCCCGGCGGGAAATAGCCCTCGGCGATCCGGCTCCGGAGGATGTCGGAGACGCGTTCGGCTGTGCTGGTACGGCCCAGGAGGGCGCGGTCGTCGGCCAGTTGACCCCACTGCTCTGCCATGCCCGGAATTCAACCGCAGAGCGGGGGACGAGACAACGTACCCATTGAAGGATCGTTGAACGATCCTCTACGGTGCTCGGCACGGCTCAACGAACCGCACCCCCCTTCACGCTTCTGCGAGGTGCCGCCCATGAGCACGACTCCCCCGCCCCCGCTGACCGCCGTCCCAGACCGGACCGCCCACGAGGAAGGCCCCCTGGGCTGGTTCCGCGCCCTCGGCCCGCGCGGCCGGCGGGCCTTCGCCGGGGCCTTCGGGGGCTATGCCCTCGACTCCTACGACTACTTCACGCTGCCGCTGACCATGGTCGCGCTGGCCGCGTACTTCCACCTCGACAGTGGCCAGACCGGGCTGTTCACCACGGTCACGCTGGTGGTGTCCGCCGTCGGCGGGGCCCTGGCGGGCATGGTCGCGGACCGGGTCGGCCGCGTGCGGGCCCTGATGATCACCGTCGTCACCTACGCGGTGTTCACGGTCGCCTGCGGCTTCGCCCCCACCTACGAGACGCTGCTCCTCTTCCGCGCCCTGCAGGGCCTCGGTTTCGGCGGTGAGTGGGCGGTCGGGGCCATCCTGGTCGCCGAGTACGCGAGCGCGCGGCACCGGGGGCGCACCCTCGGCGTGGTGCAGAGTTCCTGGGCGGTCGGCTGGGGTCTGGCCGCGATCGTCTACACGCTGGTGTTCTCCTTCGTCGGCGAGGACCTGGCCTGGCGGGTGCTGTTCTGGACCGGCGCGCTCCCGGCCCTGCTGGTGGTGTGGCTGCGCCGCCGGGTGCACGACGCGCCGCAGGCCGCGGCGGCCCGGGAACACAGCCCGGGGCGCGGCTCGTTCACGGCCATCTTCCGGCCGGGCACGGCGAAGGAGCCGGGGCTGCTGCGTATCACCCTCTTCGCGAGCCTGCTCTCCACCGGCGTGCAGGGCGGCTACTACACCCTGGCCACCTGGGTGCCGACGTACCTGAAGACCGAGCGCGGCCTCTCCGTGGTCGGCACCGGCGGCTATCTCGCGCTGCTGATCTCCGGGGCCTTCCTCGGCTATCTCACCGGCGGCCTCCTCACCGACCGGCTGGGCCGGCGCCGCACCATCTGGCTGTTCGCCCTGCTGTCGGCGGTCTGTGTGCTGGCCTACGCGAACATCCCGCCCGGCGCGGGCACCCTGCTCCTGGTCCTGGGCTTTCCGCTCGGCTTCTGCATGTCGGCCATCTTCAGCGGCTTCGGCTCCTATCTGAGCGAGCTGTACCCGACACCGGTGCGCGGTACCGGACAGGGCTTCACCTACAACACCGGGCGCGCGGTGGGCGCGGTCTTCCCGACGCTGGTGGGCTTCCTGGCCGACAGCTGGGGCGTCGGCGGTGCCCTGGCGTTCGGCGCGGCGGGCTACGGGCTGGCGGCGCTGGCGCTGTTCGGGCTGCCGGAGACACGCGGACGGGAGCTGGCATGACCCGCCCCGGCCCGACCGGCGACCGTCCGGTGGCCCTGGCCGAGTCCGGCGCCCGCGACTGGAGCCCCCGCACCGCGCGGGCCCGCTTCCGGGCGGGCCTGACCGGTCCCACGGCGGGTGTCGCCGCGGGCCACACGCAGGCCAACCTGATCGCCGTGCCCGCCGACTGGGCCTACGACATGCTGCTGTTCTGCCAGCGCAACCCACGCCCCTGCCCGGTGCTGGACGTGACGGACGCGGGCGCGGTCACCACCGACCTCGCGCCCGGCGCCGACCTGCGCACCGACCTCCCGCGCTACCGCGTGTGGCGGGACGGCGAGCTGGTGGCCGAGCCGTCCGACGCGCGCGCGTACTGGCGGGACGACCTGGTGGCGTTCCTGCTGGGGTGCAGCTTCACCTTCGAGTGGGCGCTGGCCGGGGCGGGCGTGCCGATCCGCCACGTCGAGCAGGGCCGCAACGTGCCGATGTACGTGACCGACCGCCGGTGCCGTCCCGCGGGCCGGCTGCGCGGGCCGATGGTGGTGTCGATGCGTCCGGTGCCGCCGGAGCGTCTGCGGGCCGCGATCCGGGAGAGCGGGCTGCTCCCGGCCGTGCACGGCGGCCCGGTGCACTGCGGCGACCCGGCCGCCCTCGGCATAGCGGACCTGGCGCGGCCCGACTTCGGTGACCCGGTGGACTTGGCGCCCGACGACATCCCGGTGTTCTGGGCGTGCGGGGTGACCCCGCAGGCGGCGGTGACGGCGTCCCGGCCGCCGTTCGCCCTCACGCACGCGCCGGGGCAGATGTTCCTGACCGACGCGCGCGACGAGCAGTACCGCGTGGCCGGCGTCGACTGATCCGCGTGACCCGAGGAGGTTCGTACCCGATGACCGTGACCGGACCGGTCGATCTCAACGCCGACCTGGGCGAGGGCTTCGGCCGCTGGCAACTGACCGACGACGAGGGACTGCTGTCCGTCGTCACCAGCGCCAACGTGGCCTGCGGCTTCCACGCCGGGGACGCGGCAACCATGCGCCGGGTGTGTGAACTGGCCGCCGCGCGCGGGGTGGTGATCGGCGCCCAGGTCTCCTACCGCGACCTCGCCGGTTTCGGCCGGCGCGCGATGGACGTGCCGGCCGCCGAGCTGGCTGCCGAAGTCGCTTACCAGATCGGCGCGTTGGAGGTGTTCGCGCGGGCCGCCGGTGCCCGGGTGGCCTACGTCAAGCCGCACGGCGCGCTCTACAACCGCGTCGTACGGGACGTAGAGCAGGCCGGCGCGGTGGTCGAGGGGGTGCTCCTGGCCGGCGCGCGGCTGCCGGTGCTGGGACTGCCCGGCTCGCGCCTGCTGGAGGCGGCCGGGAAGGCGGGCCTCCGCGCGGTCCCGGAGGCGTTCGCGGACCGCGCCTACACCGACGAGGGCACCCTGGTGCCGCGCGACCGGGAGGGCGCCGTGGTCAGTGACCCGGAGGCGGTGGTGGACCGCTCGCTGGAACTCGCCCGCTCCGGCGAGGTGACCGCGCTCTCCGGCGCCCGCGTCCGGGTACGGGCCCGCTCTCTGTGCCTGCACGGCGACACCCCCGGCGCGGTCGGGCTGGCCCGGCGGGTCCGCACCCGGCTGGCGTCGGCGGGCGTGCCGGTGGAGGCGTTCGCGTGAGGGCGCTCCGGGTGGGCGCGCACGCCCTGCTGGTGGAGGTCGCCTCCGCCGAGCAGGCGCGCGCCCTGCACGCGGAGTTGCTGCGGCGGCGCGCGGCGGGCTCGCTGTCCGCCCGCGAGATCGTCCCGGCGGCCCGTACGGTGCTGCTGGACGGCGTGGACGACCCGGTACGCCGGGCCGCCGAACTGACCGCCGCCGGGCCGCCGTCCGCCCCCGAGGCCGCCTCCGCGCCGATCGAACTCCCGGTCCGCTACGACGGACCGGACCTCGCCGAGGTCGCATCCCACTGGGGCGTGTCCACGCGCGAGGTCGCCGAGATCCACGCGGGCACCGGGTTCACGGTGGCCTTCTGCGGCTTCGCCCCCGGCTTCGGCTACCTCACCGGCCTGCCGGAGCACCGGAAGGTCCCGCGCAGGGCCACCCCGCGTACGGCGGTCCCGGCCGGGTCGGTCGCGCTGGCCGGCCCCTACACCGGGGTCTACCCGCGTGCGTCGCCGGGCGGCTGGCAGTTGATCGGCCGTACGGACGCCGTGCTGTGGGACACCGCGCGGGAACCGGCCGCCCTGCTGGCACCGGGCACGCGGGTGCGCTTCGTCCCGGTGGGGGCGGCGTGACGGACCGTGCGCTGGTGGTGGTGCGGGCGGGCGCGCTGACGACGGTGCAGGACCGGGGGCGGCCCGGCCACGCCCACCTGGGCGTCCCCCGCTCCGGCGCCCTCGACCCGCCCGCCGCCGCGCTCGTCAACCGGCTGGTCGGCAACTCCCCGGACGCCGCGGTACTGGAGACGACGCTCGACGGCTGTGCCCTGCGGGCCCGTTCGGCGGTCACCGTCGCGGTGGGCGGGGCGCCCTGCCCGGTGCGGGTGGGCGGCCGCCCGGCGCCCTGGGGCGCACCGGTCCGGGTGCCCTCCGGCGAGGTGCTGGAGGTGGGGGCCGCGGTGGCGGGGGTGCGGTCCTACGTGGCGGTCGCGGGCGGGGTCGCGGTGGAGCCGGTGCTCGGCAGCCGGGCCACGGACCTGCTGTCGGGCCTGGGCCCACCACCGCTCGCCGACGGCACGGTGCTCCCGCTGGGCCCGCCGACGGCCGCGCCGGCCCGCCTGGACACCGCCCCGCAGCCGGCGCCGCCGGCCGAGCTGGTGCTCCGGGTGACGCTGGGGCCGCGCGAGGACTGGTTCACCCCGAGGGCCCTCGAAGACCTGACGACCCGTATGTACCGCGTCTCCCCGGCCGGCAACCGCATCGGGCTGCGCACGGAGGGGCCCGCGCTGGAGCGCGCCCGCTCGGACGAACTGCCCAGCGAGGCCATGGTGCTGGGGGCGGTCCAGGTCCCGCCGGACGGTCTGCCCCTGGTCTTCCTGGCCGACCATCCCACGACGGGCGGCTACCCCGTCCCGGCGGTGGTCCACCCGGCGGACCTGCCGGGCGCGGCCCAGGCGAGGCCGGGCACGCCCCTGCGCTTCGTACGCGTACGCCGCTGACGGGGCCGCCCTTGATCGGGCGGGCCCCGTCGGCTCACAGCGTCTGCGGGTCCTGTTCGAAGCGGCTGCGGACCGCCGTCTGGACCTCGTCCTCCTCGGCGGGGTCGGCGGCCAGGCGGCGCAGGCGTTCGACGACGCGGGCGTCGCCGGTCTCGGCGTGGCGGGCGGCCAGTTCGCGGGTGGTCTCCTCGCAGTCCCACAGGCACTCGACCGCGAACCCGGCGGCGAAGGAGGGGTCGGTGGCCGCGAGGGCCCGGGCCGCGCGGCCGCGCAGATGGGAGGAGGCCGTCTCCCGGTAGATGTGGCGCAGTACGGGCGCCGCGCAGGCGATGCCCAGGCGTCCGGCGCCGTCCACCAGGGTCCACAGGGTCGGCGCGTCGGGGCCTTCGCCCCGTACGGCCTCGCGCAGGGCGCCGAGGACGAGGTCGCTGTCCTTCGCGCCGCCCCGGCAGGCCAGCACGCGGCCGGCGGCGGCGCCGAGCACGTCGGGCCGCTGGGCCCAGCGGCGGGCGCGGTCGACGGCGGCCGGGGTCCGCATCCGCTCGAAGGCGTCGAGCGCGGCGTCCACCACGACACCGGCTCCGTCCGCGACGGCGGCCTCGACCAGGTCGAGTGTCTCGGGCGCCTCGCTGTCGGCGAGATAGCGCAGCGCGGTGCAGCGGGCGCCGTCGGTGCCGGACCGGGCGGCGGCCAGGATCTCCGGCCGGTCCTCGGGCGCGGCGACGGCGACCAGGCAGCGGGCGGCGGGGACATGGAGGGCGGCCCCGCGCTCCAGGCCCTGCTGGGCCCATGCGAAGACGGCGTCCACGCTCCAGCCGGGGCGGGGTCCGGTGGGCCGTAGCTGCCGCTGCCAGCGGTCGAAGCTGCCGGCCTCACTGGCGGCGCGCACACGGGCGGAGACGGACTCGCGCGGGTCGTCGGCCCACAGCCGCCAGGGCCGCGGCTCGAAGGCGTCGCGTACGACGGCGGCGAGTTCGGCCTCGCCGGCCGGGTCGGTTCCGAAGCGGGCCAGCACGGGGACGGCGAGGGCGCGCAGGCCCGCGTCGTCGTCACGCAGGGCCAGCTCGTCCAGCGCCCAGGCCCAGTTGGCGCCGTGGGCGGCGTACCGGCGCAGCAGGGCGAGCGCGTCGAGCCTGCCGTAGGAGGCGAGGTGGCCGAGGACGGCGAGGGCGAGCCCGGTGCGGGACTCGTCGGTGTCGAGGGCGTCCTCGGGGTCGAGGAGGTGGGCCTCGATGGCGTCCAGGCCGCCGTTGAGATCGAGATAGAGGCGGGCGTAGTAGAGGGAGCGGTTCTCCACCTGCCAGTCGTGGCGGGGGTCGTGGAGGACGCAGTGGTCGAGGGCCTGGAGCGCCTCGGCGCGGGGGGCGGTGAGCGCGTGCAGGGTGCCGTCGCCCCGGCCCCGCTGGAGCAGGCCGAGCAGGGTACCGCTGGGCGCTATGACCGGATCGAACATGGGAAACAGCCTCACATCAAGCGTCGACGCAACCGGGGACCACTCATCACCTGGCCGCGTGACACAACGTCGGAGTGCCCGCCGTCTCTTGCTTGCTGCTGCCCATTTCTCTCTGCCTCTCGTCGGGGCCCCTGGCGGGCCGCTTCACGGCCCGCGTGGTGCGGCATCTCCCGCCCGGCCATCACGTCCGTGAATCACGTCGTCATGATGACCCGCGGTTTGTGCCGCCGCGACCGTATTTACGGCGGTCCCCCTCCGCCTCCCCCTGTCGATCTCCGCCCCCCGAAGGGGCCGGTCTTTGAAGTGTCAGTGCGCGCCGAACAGTTCCAGGAGTTCGATCTTGCCGAACATGCGGGCGGTGTCGATCGCCGAGGGCGTGCCCGCGGCCGGATCGGCGCCGCCGTCGAGCAGCGCCTGGATGACCGCCGTCTCACCCTTGAACACGGCTCCGGCGAGCGGCGTCTGTCCGCGGTCGTTGACCCGGTCGGCGTCGGCGCCGCGCTGGAGCAGTGCCCTGACCGCGTCGGCGTGCCCGTGGTACGCGGCGAGCATCACCAGGCAGTCACCGCGGTCGTTGGTGAGACCGACCGGGACGCCCGCGTCGACGTAGGCGACCAGTTCCCCGGTCCGGCCCTGCCGGGCCAGGTCGAAGATCTTGGTCGCCAGCTCCACGACCTGCGGGTCGGGGGCTTCGCTCATCGGCCGGACCGCCTCTCATGACTTCCGTTCGGGTGAATCGCCAGCGTACTGGCTCGCGCACCGGCGTGGGGGCTCTGCCCGGCCGGGTGACCGACGGCTCCACCACCCGTGGGAAAAAAGCCGAATTTCACCCAGTTGCACCTTTTATCGTATGGATACATTCTGTGATCCTGGAAGTACTCATGGTGACTGTCCCCCCTTCGACACCAGGAGGTCCCAAATGATCCTCTCCATGTCCGGCGTGGTCCTGCTCGGCATCATCGTCTTCCTGTTCTTCCGCAAGGACGGGCTCAAGGGCTCCCACGCCGTCGTCTCGGCGCTGTTCGGCTTCTACCTGGCGAGCACGGCCATCGCGCCCAGCATCAAGGCGGGCGGCGAGAGCCTGGCGAGCCTCCTCGGCGGCATCAAGTTCTGACCGAGCCCCTCCCCCGAGGCCACGCGGACCGGCGGGTCCCGTCCGAGGGGGAGTCTCCCCACGCCCGCACCCACCTCCAGGAGACAGCAGTGGCCCGGCGCCCACTCCCCCGCATTCTGAGCAAGGACAGCGCGCAGCTCGCCCGCACCCAGCTCGCCCGGAGCCGGGAGCTGGCCCGGACGGCGGCCGACAGCGCCACGGACGTCCTCCACCCGCTGATCACCATCTCGCGCGGCCTGCGCCGGCTGGCCCTGGCCGGCCGGGCCAAGGTGGCGGCCACCCCCAAGGACAAGCGGGGCCCGCTGCTGTTCCTGGCAGCCGCCGTGGTCATGGCGGTCGCGCTCATGCCGTACGGTCCGCTGCTGGCCGCCGTGTCCCTGATGGTCGCGGCTGCCTGGTACGGGCGCGACCACGCCCCGGCCGCGCCCGAGGGCCCCGACCCCGCCCGGGCCGAACGGCTCCAGTCGCTCTACGAGGCGCTGGTGCCCTGCTTCTCCACCGCCGACGACCCGGCCCCGCTGTACGCGCACGGCGGCGCGTGGGACGCGGTCTTCACCGAGCACGAGTTCGACGAGGGCGGCCGGCTGGAGCAGATCGTCATCCGCTACCCGGCGTACTTCCCGGACGGCGACCCGGAGTCCCGCGCGCGGGTCGAACGGCTGCTGACCGCCAAGGCGGGCCGCGGCCGGGAGTACCGCTTCGCCTGGGAGGAGGAGGGCAACCGGCTCACGCTGAGCGTCCTCGCCGCCCTGCCCACCGGCATCACCGCCCAGCACTTCGTCACCGCGCCGGGCGAGACGGTGCTCGGCTTCACCGACCCCGACGAGGTGCAGCGCACCCTTCCGCTCTCCTACGGCGAGGAGCGGTGTGACGTGCCTCCGGTGGTCTGGCGCACCGGCAGCCGCTCGCCGGAGCCGCATCTGCTGGTCATGGGCCAGCCCGGCAGCGGCACGTCCACGCTGGTGCGCTCCATCGCCCTCCAGGCGCTGCGGCACGGTGACGTGATGATCGTGGACGGGGGCGGCACCGGCGAGTACTCCTGCCTGATCGGCCGGGAGGGCGTGCTCGCCGTGGAGTGCGCGCCGGCCGGGGCGGTGGCCGGTCTCGAATGGGTCGCGCAGGAGACCGAGCGGCGGCTCCTCGCGGTCAACCAGGCCCGGCAGGCGGGCGGTCCGCCACCGGAGGACACCACGCGTCCCCTGTGGGTCCTCCTGGACCGGCCGACCGTCTTCACCCACCTCGCCGAGGCGGAGCACCGGACCGACCCGCAGGCCCTGCTGCAGGTCCCGCTGCGGCACGGGCGGGCGGCCGGGGTGACGGTGGTGGTGGCCGAGCAGTTCGACAGCGCGGACACCCTGAGCGAGGCGATCGGCCAGCACACCCGCGCCCGGGTGGTCCTCGGCCCGGCCTCCCCGCAGCAGGTGGCCGCCTTCCTGGGCGCCCCGCCGCCCACCACCCCGCCGGACCACACCCCGCCCGGCCGCGGCTACGCCCGCCTCGGCTCCGGCCCGGTCCACCGCCTCCAGGTGCCGGCCACCCCGGACCCCTACGACGAGGCGACCCCGGAACCGGAGCGCCAGGCCGTACTGTCCCTGCTGCCCGGGCGCACCACGCCGGCGGCCTCGGAGCCGCCCCGCCCGACAGAGGTCGTCTCCCCCGCCGAACCGGCGGACGCCGTCCCGGCGGACCGGGCCTGACCTCCGTACGTACGTGACGTGCCCGCTCCGAGGGGTCGGAGCGGGCACGTTCCGCGTGTACGACTGGGCAGTTTCGTCTGGATCAGCGCGATCGCGTGCGAGTTCCAGCCCGGAACCCGACGGGTCCGCCTGCCGGAGAAGTACCGAACGATAGGGTGCCCTCTCGATCTGCACATGACAGATCAGCAACTCACTGTCCGGGGGGACCTCCACGTGAGACCACGCCTGTTCATCTCCACGTCGGTCGCGGCCGGCTTCCTCGCGGGCCTGGCCCTGCCGGGCCAAGCCCTGGCCGAGACCTCGGCGCCAAGCCCTGCGCCCGTGACGGCCGACGACACGTCGACGGCTGACGCCACGGGAGCGGCCGCAATCGCCACCGACCCCGCTCCGCCGGACGGCCAGGGGCCGGTGTCACTCACCAAACCGGTGCCGGGTCTGCCCTGGGCAGCCGCCGCTCCCCTCGACTACACCAATGACCGTGCCCACTTCACCGTCTCCGCACGGTCGTCCGGCAACGGCGCAACTGTCACCTCGCTCACTGCCCGCTTCTACCCGCTGCACGCGCCCGCGGACGCGGCACCCGTACTCACCGTGACGGACTTCGAGTACGTGGCGGCGGGTGTGTGGCGGCCGGCGGCCCCGATCGTGCTGCCGGCCTTCGGCGCCTACCGGGTTGCGCTGGACGTCCGCGACGACCACGGCTACGACGTCACGCTGCCCGCAGGCGGGACGGTGGAGTACCAGCAGGTCGTTCACTTCAGCTCCTACACGCAGACCGTCCCGTCGAACTTCGACTTCGACCACCGGACCGTCACCGTCCAGGGGTCCCTCACCCTGACCGACCCGGGCACCGGCCAGGTCAGCCCCTTCGCAGGCGCCACCGTGTCCGTCTACGGCAACGCCGGCGGCCCTACGCTGAAGGCGACGACGGCCGCCGACGGCACCTTCACGACCTCGTTCGACGCCGACGGTGCGATACAGGCTGTCGGCGAATACGACCCCGGCCGCGAGGACAGCTGGACCCACACCCGTGCGTACGCGTACCTCTCCCATCCCGACCTTCCGGCGCCCGAACCCACCCGGATCCGGTTCACCTCGCCACCGGACGTCTATGTTCCGGCCGCCGGCACGGCCACCGTGACCGGCGTCGTGGAGCGCAGGGTCGGCGACGCCTGGCTCCCCGTTCCCCACATATTTGTCGACCTGTCAGGCCCGCAGACCGGTTCCGAGTGGTTGCCCGGCTTCAGCGACGACCGGGGAGCTTTCGCCATCCCGATCTCCCAGGCCGGCGTCTACCAGGTCCGTGGCGAGGCGACGGACTACCTGCAGCAGAGCCCCGTCGAAAGCGTCCGCGTCCACATTCCCCAGCCCGGAGCCCAGTTCAGCAGTCTCAGCATCTCCCAGGACGCCACGGGCCAGGGCCGAATCGCCGGCCGTCTCACCCTGGGACAGGCCGGCTCCCCGCCCCCTGGCACCACGGTCCAGATGCAGTACTCCGCCGACGGCAGGAGCTGGCGCAACGCGGCTACCACCACGGTCGGACGCCAGGGCCTCGGCAAGGACGAATTCCTGTGCGGCGTCCGCCAGGGCGGCAACGCCAACGGCTACTGGCGCGTCTCCTTCCTCGGCAACAGCGACTGGCTGCCCGTCACCGGCAACGCGGTACACCTGTGGCGAACCCCCACCCGGATCGCCGGCGGGAGACCGAGCACCACGCACGCGAGCCACAATCAGAAGCTGTCCTTCTCCGGGAGCCTCCAGCAGTCTGCCGCGGGAGAATGGCATGCCTACGGCCACGCCCCCGTGCGACTGTGGTTCCAGCCGTCCGGCAGCAAGACCCGGCACCTCATGTCCACGGCCACCACCGACGCGCGCGGCCACTACAGCCTCACCGCCAAGGACACCAGCACCGGTACCTGGTACGTCACCTACCAGTCCCCCGATACCCACCACCTCGACTCGACGGGCGTGCACACCTGGGTCGGCGTCAAGTAGTCCGCTCACGCGAGCGGTGCTTCAAACGCCCCGAGCAGTGGCGGGGCATCGCTGCCCGCTACGGGAAGCCTGCCGCTGCCCACCTCGCCGGGCTCCATCCGGCAGGCATCTTCGGGAACCCGTCACGCCACGAACGCCCCCGGCGCGTCCCCGCCCCCGGTGGCCCCCGACTCCACCAGCCGCGCGGCCGAGGCCAGGCGGGCCGCCGCCTCGTCGGCCACCGCGCCGCCCACCGTGAAGGGCAGCCGCAGATACCCCTCGAAGGCGCCGTCCACGCCGAAGCGGGGTCCGGAGGGGACGCGGACGCCGACCCGCTCGCCCACCTCGGCGAGGCGGGAGCCGGAGAGGCCGCCGGCGCGGACCCAGAGGGTGAGACCGCCGGCCGGCACCTCGTACTCCCAGTCGGGCAGCTCGCGCCGGAGGGCGGCGAGCAGGTCGTCGCGGTTGTCGCGGGCCTGGGAGCGGCGGAGCGCCACGGCCTGCTCCCAGCCGCCGCTGGTGAACAGCCAGTGCACGGCGAGCTGTTCGAGGACCGGGGTGCCGAGGTCGGCATAGGCGCGCGCGGCGACCAGGCTGCGGATGACGTCCGGGGCGGCCCGGACCCAGCCGATGCGCATCCCGGCCCAGAACGCCTTGCTGGCCGAGCCGACGGTGATGACGGTCGAACCGGCCGGGTCGAAGCCACACATCGGGCGGGGCATGGCGCGGCCCAGCTCCTCCTCGAACCACAGCTCGCTCATCGTCTCGTCGGCGACCAGCACGGTCCCGGCCGCGCGGGCCGCGTCCACGAGCCGGCGCCGCTGGTCCTCGTCGGCCAGCGCACCGGTCGGGTTGTGGAAGTCGGCGACGACATAGGCGAGCCGGGGCGCGGCCTCGCGGAGCACCTGGCGCCAGCGGTCGAGGTCCCAGCCGCCGAGCCCCTCGGCCATGGCGACCGGAACGAGCCGTGCGCCCGCCTCCCGCATGAGCTGGAGGATGTTGGCGTAGGACGGCGACTCGACGGCGATCCGCTCACCCCGGCCCGCGAAGAGGTGGCAGATGGCGTCGATGGCGCCCATCGCGCCGGTGGTCACCATGATCTGCTCGGGCATGGTCGGGATTCCCCGGGCGGTGTACCGCTCGGCGATCGTGGCGCGCAGCGCGGGCAGTCCGGCCGGGTAGTCACCGTGGGTGTGGGCGTAGGGCGGGAGGGCCTCCAGGGCACCGGAGACGGCGCGGGTGAGCCAGGGCTCGGGCGCCGGGAGGGCCGCGCAGCCCAGGTCGATCATGGAGCCGAGGGCCTCGGGCGGCAGGGGCTCCAGGCCGCGTGCGGGCAGCGGGTTGCCCGCCGGGACGGCCGTCCAGCTGCCGGCGCCGCGCCGGGACTCCAGGAATCCCTCGGTGCGCAGCGTCTCGTACGCGGCGGCGACGGTGGTGCGGCTGACGGAGAGGGCGAGGGCCAGCTCACGCTCGGCGGGCAGCCGGGCGGCCACGGGGACGCGGCCCTCCAGGACGAGCAGCCGGATGCCGTCGGCCAGCGCGCGGTAGGCGGGCGGACGGCGCGTGCCGGGGCCACCGGGCCGTTCCTGCTGGGAGTTGAGGAGGCGGGCGAGCTGAGCGGCACCCACCGCCGAGGTCCACTGCGCCATGAAGATCAGTCCACCTTCCCCGGATTGGCCATGGATGGCTCTCCGTCCCACGCCACAGAGTGACACGGGCAAGGCCACAGTCTCCACCCCAGGGGGTATTCCATGTCCACTCCGGGCCGTCTCGCCCGTCGGCTGTTCCAGCTCTACGCCGGTCTCGCGCTGTACGGGGTGAGCTCGGCGCTGCTCGTCCGCTCGGGCCTCGGCCTGGAGCCGTGGAACGTGCTGCACCAGGGGCTCGCCGCCCGTACGGGCCTCAGCATGGGCGTGGTGCTGACCCTGCTCGGCGCGGCCCTGCTGCTGCTGTGGATTCCGTTGCGCCAGCGGCCCGGCCTGGGCACCGTCTCCAACGTGCTGGTGATCGGCTTCGCGATGGACGCCACCTTGTCCGTGCTGCCCGGCGCGCACGGCCTGGCCGCGCGGATCGCGCTGCTGGTCCTGGGGGTCGTGCTCAACGGCGCGGCGACCGGCCTCTACATCGCGGCGGACTTCGGCCCCGGCCCGCGCGACGGCCTGATGACCGGCCTGCACCGGCGCACCGGCCGCTCGATCCGGCTGATCCGCACCTGCGTGGAGGTCACCGTGGTGGCGACCGGCTTCGCCCTCGGCGGCACGGTCGGCGTCGGCACCGTGCTGTACGCGCTGGCGATCGGCCCGCTCGCCCAGTTCTTCCTGCGGGTCTTCGCGCTGCGCCCGGCACCCGTACCGAGCAGGGTGGTTGCCGCCCACGAGCCGGAGCGCGCGATACTGCGCCGGTGACCGAGCCGATACGCCACCCGTACCTGGACCACCCCGGCCCCATCGCCTTCGCCCACCGGGGCGGAGCGGCGGAGGGGGTGGAGAACACGGTGGCGCAGTTCCGCCGGGCGGTCGCGCTGGGCTACCGCTACATCGAGACCGACGTCCACCTCACCGCGGACGGCACGCTGGTCGCCTTCCACGACGACTCCCTGGACCGGGTGACCGACGGCACCGGCCGCCTCGCCGACCTGCCGTGGGCGGAGGTCCGGCAGGCCCGCGTGGGCGGCCGGGAGCCCGTGCCGCTCTTCGCGGAGCTGCTGGAGACGTTCCCCGAGGTCCGCTGGAACGTGGACGTGAAGGCGGAGGCGGCCCTGCTGCCCTTCCTGGAACTGGTCGGGCGGACGGATGCCTGGGACCGCGTCTGCCTGGGCTCCTTCTCCGAGGCGCGGGTGCGCCGGGCGCAGCGGCTGGCGGGGCCCAGGCTGGCCACTTCCCTCGGCACCCTGGGCGTGCTGGGGCTGCGGCTGCGCTCCTGGGGGCTGCCCGCCCCGGTGCGCGGCTCGGCCGTGGCGGCGCAGGTGCCGCAGGCGCAGTCGGGCGTCCCGGTGGCCGACGGGCGCTTCGTGCGGGCGGCGCACGCGCGCGGGCTCCAGGTGCACGTGTGGACGGTCAACGATCCCGGGCGGATGCACCGGCTCCTGGAGCTGGGGGTCGATGGCATCATGACCGATCACATCGACACGTTGCGCGAGGTCATGGAGGACCGCGGCGTCTGGGTCTGAACTGGTCCCGCGACGCCTCCCCCGCCTTGGCACGGCACTGCGGCGGGGAAGCGAGGGCGCGGGGTGGGTATCGACACCGTGCGGGCGGGGGCGCCCGACGACATGGCGGGTTCACGGCGCGAGCAACGCGGCTGGTACTGGTACGACTGGGCGTGCTCGGTCTACTCCACGAGCGTCCTCACCGTGTTCCTCGGCCCGTACCTGACCGCGGTGGCCCGGCACGCGGCCGACGCCGACGGCTATGTGCACCCGCTCGGGCTGCCGGTGCGCGCGGGCTCGTTCTTCGCCTACACGGTCTCCCTGTCCGTGATCGTCGCGGTGCTGGTGATGCCCCTCGTGGGGAGCCTGGCCGACCGCACGGGCCGCAAGAAGCCGCTGCTGGCCGGGGCCGCGTACACCGGGGCGGCCGCGACCACGGGCATGTTCTTCCTGGACGGCGACCGGTATCTGCTCGGCGGCCTTCTGCTGGTGGTGGCCAACGCGGCGCAGTCGGTCGGGATGATGCTCTACAACTCCTACCTGCCGCAGATCGCGCCGCCCGCCGAACGCGACCGGGTCTCCTCGCGCGGCTGGGCCTTCGGCTACGCGGCCGGCTCCCTGATGCTGGTCGTCAACCTGGTGCTGTACCTGGGCCACGCCTCCTTCGGGCTCTCCGAGCCGGCGGCCGTGCGGGTATGCCTGGCCTCGGCCGGGCTGTGGTGGGGCGCCTTCGCGCTGATCCCGCTGCGCCGGCTGCGCGACCGGCACGCGCGCGTGGCGGCCGCCGCCCCGACCGGGCTGCGTCAGCTGGCGGCCACGGTGAAGGACATGCGCCGCCACCCCCGCACCCTCGCCTTCCTGCTGGCCTACCTCGTCTACAACGACGGCATCCAGACGGTGATCACCCAGGCCTCGGTGTACGGCTCGGAGGAGCTCGGCCTGGAGCAGTCCACGCTCATCGGCGCGGTCCTGCTGGTGCAGGTGCTCGCGGTCGCGGGCGCCCTGGCGATGGGCCGGCTGGCGAGGTCCTACGGCGCCCAGCCCACGATCCTCGGCTCCCTGGTGGCCTGGACGTGCACGCTGGCCGCCGGGTACTTCCTGCCCGCCGGGGCGCCGGTGTTCTTCTACGTGCTGGCGGCCGCGATCGGCCTGGTGCTCGGCGGCAGCCAGGCCCTGTCCCGCTCGCTGTTCTCCCATCTGATCCCGCCGGGCAAGGAGGCGGAGTACTTCTCCGCGTACGAGATGAGCGACCGGGGCATGAGCTGGCTCGGGCCGCTGCTGTTCGGGGTGACCTACCAGCTCACCGGAAGCTACCGCTCGGCGATCGTCTCCCTGGTGGCCTTCTTCGTCATCGGCTTCGTGCTGCTGGCGCGGGTACCGGTCCGGCGTGCGATCGGCGAGGCGGGGAACCCGGTCCCCGAGAGGATTTAGCGTTCAACACGAAAGGGCGGTAGTGTACGCGTTTGGCCTGCCAGGCGTACCGTTACTGCGCGTCAAAGAAAGCGAAACGCTGGGTCATATCTGCGATGAGATGTGACAAACCGGGCGCATGTGGGTACAACAAGGGGCGGCTACGACGGCGACGCACGACCCGGAACGGGACTCGGAACGGGAATCTTTACCGCCGACCGGACGTTGACCGGATGACGACGACAGCGACACCTGTCCTGTGGGCGACAAGCCCGGGAGGCACGATTCATGAGTGAGCGAGCTCTTCGCGGTACGCGCCTCGTGGTGACCAGCTACGAGACGGACCGCGGCATCGACCTGGCCCCGCGCCAGGCCGTGGAGTACGCATGCGAGAAGGGGCATCGTTTCGAGATGCCCTTCTCGGTCGAGGCGGAGATTCCGCCGGAGTGGGAGTGCAAGGTCTGCGGGGCCCAGGCACTCCTGGTCGACGGCGACGGCCCTGAGGAGAAGAAGGCCAAGCCCGCGCGTACCCATTGGGACATGCTGATGGAACGACGCACCCGCGAGGAACTCGAAGAGGTCCTCGAGGAGCGTCTGGCGGTCCTGCGGTCGGGCGCGATGAACATCGCGGTACACCCGCGCGACAGCCGCAAGTCCGCGTAGCCCCAAGGGGCTGCGCCGACCTGGCGCACAGAGAACCGCGGGCGCCGTACATCATCACGATGTACGGCGCCCGCGGTTCTGTGCTGTCCGGACCCGCCCGCTCAGCGGTTCAGCGGCGGCCGGGGTTCGCCGAAGGGGTCGTCGCGGCGCTCCCGGACGACCTCGCCCTGCACCACCTTGCCGTCGGGGCGGTGGATACGGGCCTGCTGGAAGGCGTCGCCGAGGGAACCGGGCGTGGCCCCGCGCAGCTTGCGGCTCACCACGTGCTCGGTGCGACGGCGGACCAGGTTCTGCACCGGGGGCAGCAGCAGGAGCAGTCCGGCCGCGTCGGAGAGCATGCCGGGGAGCATCAGCAGGAGTCCGGCGAGCATCAGCAGGCCGTTGCCGCCGCCGCCCGAGGAGGGGGCCGCACCGCGCCGCAGGGCCTCGTCCAGATTGCGGAAGGCGCGGCGGCCGGCCCGTTTCACCACGACCGCGCCCGCGACGAAGCTCGCGGCCAGGATCAGGAACACCGCGAGGCCCCCGGCCGCGTCCGCGACCAGGGTGAACAGCCAGATCTCCAGCACCAGCCACGCGGCGAGGGCGAGCGGCAGGTACCTGCGCAGCGCCGAGCGCTTGGGCCGCCCGGTCTGCCCGGTCCGCGGAGGGGTGGATGCGCCAGTCGTCATGCTCCCAGTGTGCCTGGGCCCGCCTCAGTGCCGCATAAGGGGTGGATTCATCCCCGCCGACCGGGACCGTACGGCCGGGACCGGCTCCTACCTGCCCTTGGCCTTGATCTTGCCGACGCGGTCGCCCACGCCCCAGGCGGTGACCCGCCACAGGGCCTCCACCAGGATGTCCCGGCTCATCTTGGAGTCGCCGAACTCGCGCTCCACGAAGGTGATCGGGACCTCCACCACGTGGTACCCGGCCTTCACCGCGCGGCGGGCGAGGTCGACCTGGAAGCAGTAGCCCTGCGAGGCGACCTCCTCCAGACCGAGCCCCTGGAGGGTCTCCGCGCGGAAGGCGCGGTAGCCGCCGGTGATGTCGCGGAGCGGCAGGTCGAGGGCGATCCGGGAGTACAGGCTGCCGCCGCGGGAGATGACCTCGCGCGACCGGGGCCAGTTCACCACCCGGCCGCCGGGCACCCAGCGCGAGCCGAGGACCAGGTCGGCGCCCTTGAGGGCGGTCAGCAGACGGGGCAGTTCCTCGGGCTGGTGGGAGCCGTCGGCGTCCATCTCGACCAGCACGCCGTAGCCGTGCTCCAGGCCCCAGCGGAAGCCCGCGAGGTAGGCGGCGCCCAGGCCCTCCTTGCCCTTGCGGTGCAGCACCTGGACGTGGTCGTCCGTGGCGGCCAGTTCGTCGGCAAGCTTGCCGGTGCCGTCGGGGCTGTTGTCGTCCGCCACGAGGACGTGCGCCTCGGGGACGGCCTTGCGTACCCGGCCCACGATGGCCTTGATGTTCTCCGCCTCGTTGTAGGTCGGAATGATCACCAAGGCCGTGCCGAGCGGACCGAACTGCCGCCCTCCGGCCTTGGCCGAGAGGGTCCCGTCGCCGTCGTTCACTGCTGCCCCTTCATGTCGTGCGCAGGCGTCCACCATAGTGGTCACGGCCTGCGATGACGCGGCGGCACGGGGCTCGGGCGGTGCCGGAAGCCGATGAGCGGGGCAGGAGCCCGCTTTCCGTCGCGTCTGGCTCGGCGGATGGGGGCCCGCGCCGCCCTTCGGGCCGACCTGGGACCCGCTGGCTGCGGATCGACCGAGAGCCGTTGTCTACTGAGCGCGCGGGCCCCATCCGGGTCACACCTTGCCGACCGGCCGGAGCGCTCCCTCGTCGGCGCCAGCACTGCGCCTGGCTGCCGTCGACGGCGCCCCGGTACGGCACACCGTCCTGACCCAGTGGCGCCGCGACGAGTATGTGAACACTCCCCGGTCGAACGTCCGTTGGTGGACTCGGCCGAACCTACCGGCCCCCTGCCGTCGGCTGTCAACAGCCCCCTGGCCAGCGGCTACGCCGGACAGGGCCCGGAAAAAGGCGAGGATGCGCAGGTCGGGCGACGAAGCGGTGCCACCCGTACGGCCGCACCGCCGGGCCGGGAGATCACTCGCCCGGCCGTACGAACACCGTCCGGCCCCCGACCACCGTCCGCAGGCAGACCGGGAGTCCGGTGCCGGGGGTGAGGTCGGGCAGGCCGGGGGTGCCGGAGCGGGGGTCGGTGGACCAGCGGGCCACCCGGTCGTCGGGGGCCTGCACGATCAGGTCACCGGTGTGCCAGACCGCGTAGTCGGCGGGGGCGCCCGGCACCAGGACGCCCGCGTCGTCCCGGCCGATGGCGCGCCAGCCGCCGCGCGTGTGCGCGGTGAAGGCGGCCCGCACCGACACCCGGTGCTCGGGCGTGCGGTGGAAGGCGGCGGCACGGACGGTGCCCCAGGGGTCGAGCGGGGTGACCGGGCTGTCGGAGCCGAAGGCGAGCGGCACCCCGGCGCGCAGCAGGGCCGCGTACGGGTTGAGGGTGCGGGCCCGCTCGGCGCCCAGGCGGCGGACGTACATGCCGTCCTCGCCGCCCCAGACGGCGTCGAACGCGGGCTGGACGGAGGCGATCAGGCCCAGCTCGGCGAAGGCGGCGACGGTGTCGGGGGTGAGCATCTCGGCGTGCTCGACCCGGTGCCGGGCGGCCCGTACGCGGGCCAGGCCGACCTTCTCGGCGGCGGTGCGCACACCCTCGGCCACGGCGGTGACGGCGGCGTCGCCGATGGCGTGGAAGCCGGCCTGCAGCCCGGCCTCGGTACAGGCCACGACATGCTCGGCGACCGCGTCGGCGTCCAGGTAGGCGGTGCCGGTGTGCGGGGCGTCGGTGTACGGCTGGTGCAGGCAGGCGGTGTGGGAGCCCAGCGCCCCGTCCACGAAGAGGTCGCCGGCCGCGCCCGCCGCGCCCAGCTCGCGGGCCTTGTCGACGTCCCGCTCGGCCCAGTAGCCGACGACGCGGGGGCCGGGCAGTTCCCCGGCGAGCCGGAGCAGGCCGGTGAAGTCGTCCTCGGAGGAGATCTGCGGGCCGCCGCACTCGTGCACCGAGCCGATGCCGAGGGAGGCCGCGTGCGCGAGCGCGGCGCGCTGGGCCTCGGCGCGCTGGACCGGGGCGAGCGCGCCGAGCGCGGCCTCGCGGACGGCGTGGTGGTCGTCGGCGGTGAGCGGGGCGTCGGCGCGGCTCACGGCGGCCGGGACGAGGTCCAGCAGGGCGGTGCTGACGACGGCGGAGTGGACGTCCGCGCGGGAGAGGTAGAGCGGGCGGCCTCCGGTGGCCGCGTCCAGCTCCGCGCGCGCCGGCGGACGACCGCCGGGCCAGCGGGCGGCGTCCCAGCCGTGGCCCAGCAGGACCCGGTCGGCGGGGCGGGCGGCGGCGAACTCCCGGACCAGGGCGAGAGCCGCCTCCAGGGAGGGCGCGCCGGAGAGGTCGAGGCCGGTCAGCGCGAGTCCGGTGGCGGTGGTGTGCACATGGGCGTCGGTGAAGGCGGGGGTGACGAGGGCGCCGTCGAGGTCGATCACCTCGTCGACCCCGTCGGCGAAGGCGTCGGCGGCGCCCTCCGAGCCCACCCAGGCGACCTGACCGCGCTCCACCACCATCGCGGTGGCGAAGGGGTCGGCGGGACTGTGGACCTCGCCCCGGCGCAGGAGGACGGTCTCGGGGCCGGCGGGCTGCTCACTCATGCCCACCAGTCTCCCCCGTACCCGCGAGGCACCCGGAACCGGGGCTCGCGAACGGGGGAGCTCAGGAGATCTTCGGCGGGCGCGCCTCGTACGGCGTGGAGAGCACGACCGTGGTGCGGGTGGAGACGCCGGCCAGGGAGCGCAGCCTGGCGAGGAGTTCCTCCAGTTCGTGCGGGGTGGCCACCCGCACCTTGAGGATGTAGTTCTCGTCCCCGGCGACGCTGTGGCACGCCTCGATCTCGGGGACGCCCGCGAGCCGCTCGGCGATGTCGTCGGGGGCGCTGGGGTCGAACGGTTTGACGGAGATGAACGCGGTCATCGGCAGGCCGACGGCCTCGGGGTCGACGACGGCGGCGTAGCCGCGGATGACGCCCCGCTGTTCGAGCCGGCGCACGCGCTGGTGCACGGCCGACGTGGACAGGCCCGTGGCCTTGCCCAGGTCCGTGTAGCTCATCCGCCCGTCCGTGACGAGCAACTGCACGATCTGACGGTCCAGCTCCTCCATGGGCCAGAACCTACCGTGCGCCCCCGCGCGCGTGCGCGCGGGGGAAGCGGGGGACGACTTCGGCGGGCTCCGATGGCGCGGCACGCGGCATCTGGGCGGATATCCGCCGTTAGCCTGTGACGAACGCCACACCATGTGAGCGCGCTGCGTGAGGTTCTCGCGGTTACCGCCGAGAACCTGCGGGAAGTGCTTGCTGTGGTCGAGGCCGCAGCGCCTTCACGGCCCAGCCTTAGGGGGAGAATCCCATGCAGAGTGTCAAGCGCCCCGTTCGTTCTGCCGTCAAGCGGCAGCAGCTCGTCGTCGAGCCCGAGCCGGAGGGTGTCGAACCGGACTCCGGTGACGCCTACGGCCCCGACGCCGACTACGACACCTTCGAGATGTACCGGGTGATCTGCCCGGACTGCGCGCAGGCCATCGCGCTGCTGGCGGACGAGGAGTCCCTGCCGGAGCACGCGCTGTGCGCCTCGCCGTGGAACCCCTTCGGCCTGACGGCCTGTGCCGGCACGGGCCGCGCGGCGGCGGACGCCCGCCCCGCCGACGAGTCCTTCGCGCCGCAGGAGCAGGACACCGCGCTGCTGCTGACGCTCCCCCAGGGCCTGGACTGGCGGACCCAGCCGTTCTCGCACGTGGGCGGTCCGGGCTCGCGCCCGATGCAGGTGCCGTTCATGCGCGGCAAGGCCGCCGCCTGAGCGGTGCGGACGACGCTGAACTGACGCTCGATTCCGCCCGCCGGTGACCTGCCCGGCCGCGCTCGCGTTGGCCGGGCATGACTCCCACCCAGACGGCCACCGGGCGTCAGCGCCGCGTCTACGTGCCCCGGCCGGCGGACGCGACCCCGCCCCCGGACCCGCCCATCTACACCGAGCTGATGCGGGTCTGGGCCGACCGGGGCCGCACACTGCCGGGGCGCCACGACCCGGAGTGGGCCGAGCTGGCCGCCCCGACGGTGCGCAGGGGGCAGTTCAGCGACTCTCCGGCCCCGCCAGATGACGTGCGATGACCATCCGCTGGATCTGGTTGGTGCCCTCGACGATCTGGAGCACCTTGGCCTCGCGCATGTAGCGCTCGGCCGGGAAGTCGGCGGTGTAGCCGTAGCCGCCGAGGACCTGCACGGCGTCGACGGTGACCCGCATCGCGGTGTCGGTGCAGTGCAGCTTGGCCATGGCGGCCTGCTTGGCGAACGGCCTGCCCGCGTCCTTGAGCCGGGCCGCCGCCAGGTACAGCGCCCGGCCCGCCTCGATCTGGGTGGCCATGTCGGCCAGCAGGAAGCGCAGTCCCTGGAAGTCCGCGATGGGATGCCCGAACTGCCGGCGCTCGGTCGCGTACGCCACCGCCTGGTCCAGGGCCGCCTGGGCGACGCCGATCGCGCAGGCCGCTATGCCGAGCCGGCCCGAGTCGAGCGCCGAGAGGGCGATGCCGAAGCCCTGGCCCTCCTCGCCGATGCGCCGCTCGTCCGGGACGCGTACGCCGTCCAGGTGAACCTGGGCGGTGGGGCTGCCCTTGAGGCCCATCTTCTTCTCCGGCAGGGCCGCGCTCAGGCCCTCGGCGTCGCCGGGCACCAGGAACGCGGTGATGCCGCGCGGGCCGTCGGCGCCGGTGCGGGCCATCACGGTGTAGAAGTCCGCGATGCCGCCGTGGGTGATCCACGCCTTGGTGCCGCTGAGCACCCAGTCCTCGCCGTCGCGGACGGCCCTGGTGCGCAGGGAGGCCGCGTCGGAGCCCGAGGACGGCTCGGAGAGGCAGTAGGCGCCGAGCAGACCGCCGCCGAGCATGGCGGGCAGGTGCTCGACCTGCTGCTGCTTGGTGCCGTGGGTGGCGAGCGCGTACGAGGCGAGGGTGTGGACGCTGACGCCGAGACCGACGGTGAGCCGGGCCGCGGCCAGCTCCTCCAGCACCTGGAGGTAGACCTCGTAGGGCTGCTCGCCGCCACCGTGCTCCGGGTCGTAGGGCAGGCCCAGCAGGCCCGCTTCCGACAGCAGGGTGAAGACCTCGCGGGGGAAGCGTCCGGCGTCCTCCTCCTCGGCCGCCGTGGGCGCGATCTCACGCTGTGCGATGTCCCGGACCAGGGCGAGCAGATCCCTCGCCTCGTCCGTGGGCAGTTGACGCTCCACCGGCTGCGTTTCGCGGTCGGACATGGCGTCGGACTCCTCCCTGTGCGGGCACATCGGCGGATGTGCGCCTTGGGTGGGGCGGCTCCGCGCGATCGCTCCGGTGGCGCCGAGGCCCGCCTCCGGGTCTCGGAGGCGGCTGACCAGCGGCTTGTGCCGTGAGTATGCCCGATCGGAGACCTCCCGTCACCAGTTAACGACCGCTTACTCGAAGAATCCAGCCGGAGCCGTCCGCACCCCCTTCGGCCGGGGCGCGGACGGGGCCGTACGGGGGAATCTCAGCCGTCGCGGCGGGCGGGCGGCGGGGCCGGACAGGAGGGGTCCAGCTCCTCGATGGCGCGCAGGGTGCCGCCGAGCGTCTTGACCAGCAGTTCGCCCAGGGCGGCGCGGGTCAGCTCCGGACGTCCGATCCAGTCCAGCGTGGTGCCCTCGACGCTGCACACCCAGGAGAACAGGCCGGTACGGGCCAGCGGGCCGATGTCGGTCCTGCCGTACGCGCCGTCGGCGATGGTGGCGACGATCGCCTCGCGCACCCCGTCCCGGATGGCGTGCACCTCGGCGTCGAAGCCGACACCGCCGCTGACGATGGTGCGGTACGCGGCCTGGTGGTGCTCGGCGAAGTGGAGGTAGCCGTCGATGGTGCGCTGGAGGCGGTCCACGGCGGGGAGTTCGGCGCCGCCGGCGGCGAAGGCGACCAGCTCGGCGACGGAGTCCTGGACGATCGCCAGGTAGTAGCCGCGCTTGGAGTGGAAGTAGTAGTAGATCAGGCCCTTGGCGACATGGGCCTGGCGGGCGATGTCGTCCATGGACAGCGCGTCGTAGGAGGTGTCCGCGAACAAAGTACGCCCGATGGCGAGGAGTTCGGCGCGGCGGGCCGCGGAGCGGTCGGTGCCACGCGCGGGCACGGCCGCTTGTTGCTGACGCACACTCACAGTCTGCCCTGGTCTCGACGTTCGGCGGGACCCGCGCAGTATGGCAGAGGGGGCGGCCGGACCGGAGCCCGGCCGCCCCCGTGCCGGGTCAGCGCACGCCCACCGCCGCGAGCGCGCGGAGCTGGCGCGGGGTCGGGCGGGCCGGGAAGTACAGGTAGCAGACGCCGCCGGTACCGCTCTTGACCTTGCCGTTCGCGTCGTACCGCTTGGTACGCAGCCAGATGTTCTCCCACTCGCGCCGGGCGTAGACCCGGCGTACCTCGGGGTCGCTGGGCGAGGCCGGGTCGTTGGCGATGACGTCGCCGTCGGCGGTGAAGCCGATGACCGTCATCAGATGGCCGGAGGTGCCGTAACCGGCGCCGGTCAGCTCGGTCTTGAGGAAGGACTGGGAGGTGATGGCCGGGATGCCCGCCGCGATCAGGGTCTCCAGGTCGGTGAGCGAGGTCAGCCGGGTCACCACGCCCTGGATGCCGGGGAAGGTGGCCGCGTAGGCCGCGTTGAACGGCCAGTTGCCGCAGCCGGTGTACTGGTGGTCGTAGGTGTACCGGGCCGCGTGGTCGACCTGCGGGTCGGCGTAGGAGGGGTCCACCCAGGCGAGCTGCTCCGGGGTGAGCCGGCCGCCCCAGTACTCGATGATCATCTGCGAGGAGGTCGGACTGCACCACGCCTCGCCGCCGTTGTCGTACTCGGGGTACTGGCCCTTGTGGATCTCCTGCGAGTAGCGCGGTACGGACAGTTCGCGGGCGAGGCCGGGCGTGGAGGCCGGGACGGTGAAGCGGTCGGGGACGTCGGAGCCCATCGCGCCCACCCGCCACACGGTCGGGGTGCGCCGGGTGCCCGGCGTCCGGTACAGGGTGAGGCGCAGCCGGTACGCCACCGCGCGCAGGCCGGTGCTCGCGTCGTCGATGGCGAAGGTGTCGGTCCACACCGAGCTCTTGCCGTCGCTCTGGTCGTCCACCGAGGTCCGCTTGATGTCCTCGTCGCCAGCAGCCCAGCGGCCCATCACGTACCAGGGGGCGGTGGTGCCGTCGGAGTAGGCGGCCTGCAGCTCGATCTGGAGCCAGGTGCCGGCCGGGGTGTCGGCGTTCCAGGACGCGATCAGCTCGGTGGCGGGCACCTGGAGCCGGTGGACCGAGGAGGTCCAGGTGGCGTACTCCCAGGCGGCGGTGGTGCCGGTGTGCGGGTCGGTGTAGTCGGTGCGGCCCTCGGGCACGGCGATGGTGATGCCGGGACGCCGGCCGGCCAGGGTCCGGACACCGCGTCCGGTGCCGCCGCGCCAGTCGGGGTACGTGGTCCAGGCGCGGTTGTCGACGGGACGGGCGGGCGCGCGGCCCGCGTCGTCGGCGTCGGCGGCCGCGGTTGCGGTGGCGGCGGCCGCGGGTACCGTCCCGGCGGCCACCGCGACGGCGACGGCTGCGGCGAGAACGGTTCGGCGGGACGGCTGCTCGGCTCTGCTCATGGGCGCGACTACCCCCAGGTGTCCGGTTCGG
Source organism: Streptomyces sp. BK022 (assembly GCF_004217355.1). NCBI lineage: Bacteria > Bacillati > Actinomycetota > Actinomycetes > Kitasatosporales > Streptomycetaceae > Streptomyces > Streptomyces sp. BK022. Next base: position 382,458 of record NZ_SHKU01000008.1, on the reverse strand, counting down.
GACGGTTCAGGTGCACGGGCGTGCGCCAACTCGGGTGCACGGTTGTGCGCCAACTATGGAGCAGCCGACATGCCCCTGCCAGCACTTCCGCGCATGCCGCGCCCATGAATATTGGTCTTGGCCAATGGCGGCGACCGGCGCCCCGGCATGGCACGGCCCCGGTGCGGGCGGGACGCCGCACACCGGGGCCGTGCCATGGCAGGCTCATGTCACCCGCAGGCCGCCATCCTGTCGTCCAGCGGCTCAGACCAGGTCCATCGCCGCGACCTCGTCGGGGCGGCCGTAGCTGACCGGGCCCTGGAAGCGGCGGCGGGCGGTGGTGAACCACCACACCGTGGCGATGAGCAGCACGGCCGCGAGCGCGATCGGCGCGTAGTTGAAGGAGTCCACGGTGATCGGGGACGCCTGCGGGAGCATGAACAGGACGCTGCTGAGGAGGATCCAGACCACCGCGACCCAGCCGATCGGCCGGCCCCAGCGGCCCAGGTGCCAGGGACCGGGCTGGAAGTCGTCACCGAGCCGGAGCCGCAGGAAGATCGGCACCGCGTAGGCGAGGAACAGTCCGACCACGTTGACGCTGACGATGGCCGTGAACGCCGTGTGGGACCACCAGCCGGGGACCACCAGGGCGAGCGAGCAGGCCACGGCGAGCCAGACCGCCTTGACGGGCGTCCGGGTGCGCGGGGAGACGGAATGCCACCAGCGGGAGCCGGGCATGGCGCCGTCGCGCGAGAAGGCGAAGATCTGCCGGGTGTTGCTGGTGAGGTTGGCCAGCCCGCAGAAGAGCATGGCGCCGATGACGATCAGCAGCATGACCTTGGCGGTGCCGACGCCGAGCCCGTCGATGAGAATCTGGACGGGCGGGGCGTCCGAGCCGGCCACCTTGGTGTAGTCGCTAATGCTGTAGACCAGCGCGAGCATCAGGATCAGGCCGGTGAGCGCCGAATAGCCGATGGCGCGGGTGATCCCCTTGGGGGCGTTGACGGTCGCCTGGACGGTTTCCTCCGACATGTGGAAGCTGCCGTCGAAGCCGGTGAAGGTCCAGCTCGTGACCAGCAGGCCCAGCATGCCGCCGTAAAGGCCGTTGGTGAAGCCGGTGTTGTTCTCGAAATGCGTGACGAACGACGCCGACTGGTGATGATCGGGAATCACGATGAGTGCGCCCACGATCACCACGAGTCCGATCAGCAGCCACCACACGGAAATCCGGTTCAGCACCGCGACGAGCTGGACGGTGTAGGTGTTGGCGAGACCCTGGAGCACGATGATCAGCGCGGTGATCAGCACCGTCTGGTGGGCGGTGGGCTCGTAGGAGGACCACTGCAGGGCGACGAACGCCTGGATGAAGGTGGCGGCCGCGTATCCGGTGGCGGCGGTGCCGCCGATCTGCCCCACGAAGTTCAGCCAGCCGGTGAACCAGGACCAGGCGCCCTTGTGCCGCTTGGCGAGTTTACCGGCGGAGAAATACAGCGCCCCGCTCGTCGGATAGGCGGAGGCGACCTCCGCCATGGCGGCTCCGATGAAGAGCACCATCACCGAGACGCCGATCCAGCCGAACACGAGAATACGGGGACCGCCCGCGTTCAGACCGAATCCGAAGGACGAGAAAATACCCGAGAGGACATTGATGATGGTGAAGGAGATCGCGAAATTGTCGAACGCTTTGAAACGGCGCGTGAGTTTGCGCGGATAACCCATCGCATGCAGGGTCGCGTCGTCGTCGAGCACGACCGGTTCCTCGGCCGCCGAAGCCTTGGCCCGTGGCGGCGATATCCGTTCCGACACTGATCTGCCTTTCTGTTGGGGGGTGGACGCGTGAGGTGCGGTCTCAGGTGGGCCCGGGGACGGGCAGCCCGCAGGCGCGCCGGGCGCGGGAGAGCTGCTCGGCGGGGTCACCGAAGGCGCTCCAGGGCATGCGGGAGGCGTACGGGCCCATCGCCGCGAAGACCGCCCGTGCCTCGAACTCGCTCTGGCCCATCACCAGCGCGTGCGCGAGGTAGGCCAGGTCGAGCACCGGAGTGAAGCGGGAACCGGCCACCGTGGGCAGCCAGTTGCGGTAGGCGGCCAGCGCGGTGGAGCGCCACTGCGGCTGCTCCCAGACCCGGTCGGCGAGCAGCTGGGTCGGGTTGTAGCTCTCCACCAGCGCGACCAGCGGCAGCAACCGGAGCGCGGAGTCGGCGGGGGCCCGCTGGCTGAGGAAGGCGGCCACGTCCCAGGCGGCGTTGACCGTGCCGCCGTGCCGGGTGAAGAAGAAGGAGAGGAAGCGGTGGTGGGCCTCGCGGTGCCAGGGGTCCAGGGACAGGATGTGGGCGAACAGCCGCCAGGGGCCGGGCGGCGCGGTGAGCAGGCCCTGCGGCGCGGGTTCGCGCAGTTGGTGCAGCCGGGTCATGGTCAGCTTGGCGACCCAGGGCGTGGGGTCGCCGGGGGCGAGGGCGGCGGCGCGCTCGCAGGCGGCCAGCGCTATCCGCTCCAGCGCCTCGGCGCGTTCGTCGCGCGCGTCGGCGGCCCGCATCGCGCGCTGCACGGCCACCCGGGCCCACATCAGCGCGGCCTCGGGCGACGGTTCCTCGGCGAGCCAGCGCTCCACCAGGTCGGTACCGGCCGCCTCCGAGGCCAGCACCAGCGAGCGGTGGGCGCGCAGGGCGAAGTCGGACCGGGTCTCGGCCAGGGCCTCGCAGGCGTAGCGGTGACGCCCCGCCCGCACATCGACGCATACGCTCGCCAGGACGCGGTCGTCGGCCGCCGGATGCCAGACGTACTGCCCCTCGAATAACTCCGCGGCCATGCTCCCCTGTCCGTCCCGATACGACGCGTCGCAGTTGTGCAGGACGCACCTTACTCACCGGGCGACACACCTGGAACGCCGAATTTCACATATCGGTCGGCGGATTCCGGGGGAAAATCTCCACCGTTTGCCCCTTGGCCCGCGGACGCCTCGGGAAGGCGCGTTTTCCGGCCCGTCGGGCACCTGGCCCTCACCCCCTACTAGACTGATTCCGGCAGAACTCCCCCACACCGCACCACACCTCGGGAATCACCATTCACGACCTCGCCCGCCGGCTGCGCGCCCTTCCCCCGTCCCTGGGGCCGGTCCGGCTGATCGGTGTCGACGGGCACGCGGGCTCCGGGAAGTCCACCTTCGCCGGACACCTGGCCGCCGCGCTCGGCGGGGCCCCGGTGCTGCACCTGGACGACATCGCCACCCACGAGGAGCTGTTCGCCTGGACCGCCCGCCTGACCGCCCAGGTGATCGAGCCGCTGGGCCGGGGCGAGAGCGCGCGGTACTTCCCCTACGACTGGACCCTGCGCGCCTTCGGCCCGGTCCGCGTCCTGCCGCCCGCTCCCGTGCTCCTGGTCGAGGGTGTCGGCGCCGGGCGCCGGGACATGCGCCCGCATCTGGCGGCCCTGCTGTGGATGGAGCTTCCCGCGCCGGAGTCCTGGGCGCGCGGCCGCCGCCGGGACGGCGAGGCCCAGCGCGCGTTCTGGGACGGCTGGACCGAGGCGGAGCGCACCCACTTCGCCGCCGACCCCTCGCGCCCCCACGCGGACCTGACGGTACGCGCGGCACCCGGGGGGTACGAGGTGCTGCCAGGGCCCGCGAGCCCCCTCCGGCCGGGCTTGGCCGGCCCGGATTCTCACTCACGGTGACGAGTCGTCCGCTGTGTGCTGAACTCGTGAAGACCTATCGCCTCGGAAGTTCGTTCAGGGTCCCAACTCTGCTTGACCCGGCCCCCGTACAGGTCTTACGTTCTCCACACACGGCCCCTCGCGGGTCGTCGCCAGGACACGAAGCCCCCGATCGTTCCCCCGTGATCGGGGGCTTCGTTCTGCCCTCGGCCGGGCTCCGGAGCGCCGCTCGCACCGATTCGATCACCCTCGGTGACCGCGCCCCATGCGCCCCGCATGCTCCCACCTCGTCAAACGCCCTCTGCGGCACCCTTCGGCAGCCGGTGCCCCCACGGGTACGATGCCCTCGGTGCGACCTTCTGGCAGCAGCCTCGCGCACCGGCAACTCCGGTCCGCGGTACAGCGGTTCGACCGCGGCGACCGCCGAGCGCCTGCCCGGCGGGGCAACCAACGGGGGGCACGGTTCGTGGGGGACGTGATGGACTTCGGCACGCAGGGCCCCGAGGCCCCGGCCGACCTCGCCTGGGTGCGAGGCGTGGACGCCTACACGATGGGCGCCTACCCGCAGGCCGAGGAGGAGTTCCGCGCCGCGGCGCGGCTGGACCCGGGGATGGCTGACGCCTGGCTCGGGCTGCACGCGCTCAGGGTCGACACGACCACCGCGCTGCTGCGGATGTTCCGGCACCGCGAACGCTTCGGCGAACAACGCGCCCGGCACCGCCGCTCCCTCAACTCCTGGTACTGGCTGGGCTGGTGGGTGCAGCCGGTGCTGGAGAGCCCCCGCGACCTGCTGCTGGCGCACGCCTCGCACTGGCTGGACGGCCGCCATGTGCCGGAACTGGACCGGGCGCTGGCCGGGCTGCCGCCCGTGGACACCGATCCGCAGGTGCGGTTCCTGCACGCCTGCCGGGCCTACCTGGTCAAGGACTGGGACCAGTTGGTCCGGCACACCGACCCACTGCTGGACGACCCGCTGCTCGGCATAGAGGCGGGCCTGTTCGGCGGCATGGCCCGCGTCCGGCTGGAGACGTACGGGCAGGCCGAGCCGCTGCTCTCCACCGCGCTGATGCGCTGCCGCAGCGAGCAGCCGCAGCGCAAGGAGCTGCGCTACTGGCTGGCCCGCGCCCATGAGGGCACCGGCCGCAGCGCCGCCGCGCTCCCGCTGTACCGGGCCGTGCACCGGGTCGACCCGGCCTTCATGGACACCTCCGCCCGGCTCGCCGCGATCGCCGAGGGCGACGGGTACGACGACCCCGCCGACTTCGCGGCGGTCACCCTGTCCGGTGCCGGCCAGGACACGATGGACGGTCCCGACAGCCTCGACCCCCTCTTCGGCACCGAGGGCCGCGACCTCAGGTTCGCCGAGACGGACCTGCCCACCGGCCCGCTGCCCTCGGCGCCCGACCGCGCGGTCCGCCTCAAGAGCGGGCTCTCCTCCTCCAACCTGCCGGCCGGACCGACCGATCCGGGCTTACTGGAGGAGGCGCTGGCGGAGCTGGAGCGCATGGTGGGCCTGGAGCCCGTCAAACGCCAGGTGAAGGCGCTCTCGGCGCAGCTGAACATGGCCCGGCTGCGCGCCGGGCAGGGGCTCCCGGTGCAGCCGCCGAAACGGCACTTCGTCTTCTCCGGCCCCTCCGGCACCGGCAAGACCACGGTGGCCCGCATCCTCGGCCGGGTCTTCTACGCCCTCGGCCTGCTCGGCGGCGACCACCTGGTGGAGGCCCAGCGGGCCGACCTGGTCGGCGAGTACCTGGGCCAGACCGCGGTGAAGGCGAACGAGCTGATCGACTCGGCCATCGGCGGCGTGCTCTTCGTGGACGAGGCCTACGCGCTCTCCAACTCCGGGTACGGCAAGGGCGACGCGTACGGCGACGAGGCGCTCCAGGTGCTGCTGAAGCGGGCCGAGGACAACCGGGACCACCTGGTGGTGATCCTCGCCGGGTACCCCGAGGGCATGGACCGGCTGCTGGCCGCCAACCCGGGTCTGTCGTCCCGCTTCACCACCCGCGTGGACTTCCCCTCCTACCGCCCCCAGGAACTGACCGAGATCGGCCGGGTGCTGGCGGCGGAGAACGGGGACGCGTGGGACGAGGAGGCGGTGGACGAGCTGCGCTCCATCGCCGGGCACGTGGTCGACCAGGGCTGGATCGACGAGCTGGGCAACGGCAGGTTCCTGCGCACCCTGTACGAGAAGAGCTGCGCGTACCGGGATCTGCGGCTGTCCACCTGTCCGGGCGTCCTCTCCCGCGAGGACCTGGCCACCCTCCGTCTGCCGGACCTGATGCAGGCGTACGGCGAGGTGCTGTCGGGGCGGGCGCCGCAGGACCCGTCGGCGATGTGACGGGCCCCGCGGCGGTCACGGCCTGGGGTCCTTCGTTTGGATCAGGCCGGATCAGGGAGCGGGGTCTGGTGCCGTGCGTCGCAAGGCGGAGGAGGGCGCCATGGCGGAGCCATGGCAACCGACGACAACGCCGCGAGGCGCGGTGCCGGACCCCGCGAGCCCGGCAAGATCCAAACGAGAGGCCCTAGGTGGCCAGTGCCTGCTCCGGGTCCCCGCTCTTGCGCGGCCGGGCCGGGGACGGGCGCAGGGACACCGGTTCCGTCCTCGGGGCGGGCTGAGGGGTGTCCGGGTGGGCCGGGTCGTGGACCTCGCCCACCAGCAGCTCCAGCGCGTCCTCCAGCGCGACCAGGCCCAGCACCCGGCCGGAGGCGTCCGCCACCTGGGCCAGGTGCGTGGCGGCCCGGCGCATGACGGTCAGCGCGTCGTCCAGCGGGAGTTCCGCCCGCATCGTGGCCATCGGACGCCAGACGTGCTGCGGGACGGCGCGGTCGGAGTCCTCCAGGTCGAGGACGTCCTTCACATGCACGTACCCCATGAAGGCGCCGGCGCCCGCGGCCACCGGGAAGCGGGAGTAGCCGGTGCGCGCGGTGAGCTCGACGATCTCCCCCGGGGTCACCGAGGGCGGCACCGTCACGAGGGTCTCGCGCTTGAGGAGCACGTCGGTGACCGGGCGGGAGCCCAGTTCCAGCGCGTCCTCGAGACGCTCCTGCGCCTCGGGGTCCAGCAGCCCGGCCTGGCCCGAGTCCTCCAGCAGGCGGTTGAGCTGCTCGCTGGTGACGACGGCCTCGACCTCGTCCTTGGGCTCGACCCGGAAGAGCCGCAGGATGCCCTGGGCGCAGGCGCCCAGCGCCACGGTGACGGGCCTGCAGATCCGGGCGAAGTACACCAGGCCGGGGCCGAGCCACAGCGCGGCCTTCTCGGGCGCGGCCATGGCAAGGTTCTTCGGCACCATCTCACCGATGACCAGGTGGAAGAAGACCACCGCGGCCAGGGCGATCACATAGCCCAGCGGGTGGATCACACCCTCGGGGACATGGACGGCCTCGAACACCGGCTCCAGCAGATGGGCCACGGTCGGCTCGGCGACCGCGCCCAGGGTCAGCGAGCAGATGGTGATGCCGAACTGGGCGGCCGCCATCATCTGCGGCAGCCGCTCCAGACCGTGCAGCACCTGGCGGGCGCGGGCGGTGCCGACGGGCTCGATCTGGCTGCGCCGGACGGAGACGAGCGCGAACTCGGCACCGACGAAGAATCCGTTGGCGAGCACGAGCACCGCGGCGAAGAGGAGTTGGACGACGCTCATCGGGCGGCCTCCGTCGGCTGGGCGGCGGGCGCCGTCCGGACCAGGCGGACGCGCTCGGCGCGGTAGTGGCGGACCTGGCGCACGGAGAGCCGCCAGCCGGGCAGTTCGGCCCGGTCACCGGGGGCCGGGATACGGCCCAGCAGATCGGCCACGAGCCCGGCGACGGTCTCGTACGGCCCCTCGGGGGCGTCCAGACCGATGCGGGTGAGGACGTCGACACGGCAGCCGCCGTCCACGTCCCACGCGGGGCGGCCGTCCTCGGGCGGGGCGGGGGCGACTTCGGGCACGACCTGGCGGTCGTGCTCGTCGCGGACCTCGCCGACCAGTTCCTCGACGATGTCCTCCAGCGTGACCACGCCCGCGGTGCCGCCGTACTCGTCGACGACGACCGCGATGGGCTGCTCGCTGCGCAGCCGGGTCAGCAGGGGGCGTACCGGCAGGGTCTCGGGGACCAGCAGCGCCTTGCCGGCGATGCGGGCGACCGGGGTGCGCAGGCGCTCGGCGGCCGGGACCGCCAGGGCGTCCTTGAGGTGGACCATGCCCACGATCTCGTCGATCTTCTCCCGGTAGACGGGGAAGCGGGACAGGCCGGTGGCCCGGGTGAGGTTGACGACGTCCTCGGCGGTGGCCGAGTCCTGGAGCGCGCTGACCTTCACCCGCGGGGTCATGACGTGCTGGGCGGTCAGGTCGCCGAGGGACAGGGTGCGGACGAACAGGTCGGCCGTGTCCTGCTCCAGGGCGCCGGCCCGGGCGGAGTGCCGGGCCAGGGAGACCAGCTCGCCGGGGGTGCGGGCGGAGGCCAGCTCGTCGGCGGGCTCGACGCCCAGGGCGCGCACCAGCCGGTTGGCGACGGTGTTCAGCACGGAGATCACCGGCCGGAACAGCCGCGAGAACACGTGCTGCGGGCCGGCGACGAACCGCGCGACCTGGAGCGGCTTGGAGACCGCCCAGTTCTTGGGGACCAGCTCACCGACGACCATCTGGATCGCGGAGGCCAGCAGCATGCCGACCACCACCGCGACACCGGAGGCGGCGCCCTCGGGGACGCCGAGCGCCGCGAGGGGGCCGCCGAGCAGGTCCGCGAGGGCCGGTTCGGCGAGCATGCCGACGACGAGCGAGGTGATGGTGATGCCGAGCTGGGTGCCGGAGAGCTGGAAGGAGAGTTCCTTCAGGGACTCCACGACCGTACGGGCGCGCTTGTCGCCCTCGGCCGCGGCCTGCTCGGCGTCCTGGCGCTCGACGGTGACGAGGCCGAACTCGGCGGCCACGAAGAATCCGTTGGCCAGGATCAGCAGGAAGGCCGCTCCTAGGAGCAGCAGGGGGATGCTCATGATGCCGCCGCCTCCGCGTGCACGCGGGCCGGATGGTCCGCGGTATGTCGGCAGGGGGCGGCGCAGGTACTACAGGACGATCCGTCCATCGCCGGAGAGGGTCACTCCTCGGATAGCAGGGAAAACCTCCGCGCGCCGGGCGTGGCACGACGGAGGCGGAGGCGTGTCGTAAAACGCCTCCGCCAACAGATTAGTCAAGACCGGGGCAGGTGCGGCAAGGGTGACCGCCCCTGAATGGCCCCCGAGACGGGACCCCGAGGGGCCCCGGAGGCCGCGCTCGGCCCGCCGGAGGCTCAGCTCCGGGGGAACTCGGGATCGCGCGGCGCCTGCTGCTCCACCAGAGTGCGCAGGCTCCGCGCGTCGGCGATGGCACGCTGCTTGGCGACGCCGGGCTGGATGCCGAGCGCGGCCAGGCTGGTGCCGTCGCTGAGGTCGAGGAACACCCAGGGGTCGCCCGGACGCAGGTTGACCCCGACGATCTCGGCCCAGGCCAGCTTGCGGCTGCCGGCGATGTTGACGACCGTGACGCCGGACTCGTCGGCGACGACCTTCACCCGCGCCAGCCGGGCCAGCACCCAGGCCATCAGGGCGCCGGTGACGATGAAGCTGAGGCGCTCCCCCGGCCCCATGTCCAGCAGCAGGGCGACGGCGGTGACGACCACGAAGATCGCCAGTCCGGCGGTGAGCAGGATCACGCGCGTGCGTTCCGGCCGGAAGGTGACCGGGAGGGTGGGCTGGGCGGGGGGCTGGGAGAGCTCGGGCATCTGACTCGCGGTTCCTCAGAGACGGCAGGCGTGGATGGCCGTGGTCAGGATGGCCCGGGCCCCGATGGCGTAGAGGTCGTCCATGATCCGCTGGGCGTCCTTGGTGGGGACCATGGCGCGCACGGCGACCCAGCCCTCGTTGTGCAGCGGGGAGACGGTCGGGGACTCCAGGCCCGGCGTGAGCGCGACGGCCTTCTCGAGCTGCTCCACGCGGCAGTCGTAATCCATCATCACGTAGGTCCGCGCGACCAGGACGCCCTGGAGGCGGCGGAGGAACTGCTCGACCTTGGGCTCGTCGGTGTCGGCGCCGGTGCGGCGGATCACGACGGCCTCGGACTTCATGATGGGCTCGCCGAAGACCTCGAGCCCGGCGTTGCGCAGCGAGGTGCCGGTCTCCACCACGTCCGCGATGATCTCCGCCACGCCCAGCTCGATCGCGGTCTCCACCGCGCCGTCGAGGTGGACCACGGAGGCGTCGATGGCGTTGTCCGCGAGGTGGCGGGCGACGATGCCCTCGTAGGAGGTGGCGACCGTACGGCCCTTGAGGTCGGCCGTGCCGGTGAAGGTGCCGGGGCGGGCCGCGAAGTGGAAGGTGGAGCGGGCGAAGCCGAGCGGGAGGATCTCCTCCGCGCCGGCGCCGGAGTCGATCAGCAGGTCCCGGCCGGTGATGCCGATGTCGAGCTGCCCGGAGGAGACGTAGATCGCGATGTCCCGGGGGCGGAGGTAGAAGAACTCGACCTCGTTCACCGGGTCCACGGTGCGCAGTTCCTTGGACTCCCGCCGCTGCCGGTAGCCGGCCTCATGCAGCATGTCCCCCGCAGGTCCGGACAGGGAACCCTTGTTGGGGACGGCGATGCGCAGCATGAGGTCGGCTTCCTTCGTGTGACGGGGTGGTGCGACGGGTTCGGCGTACGGGGCGACGGATCACAGATGGGCGTAGACGTCGTCCAGCGAGATGCCGCGGGCGACCATCATCACCTGGACGTGGTAGAGCAGCTGCGAGATCTCCTCGGCGGCGGCTTCCTTGCCCTCGTACTCGGCGGCCATCCAGACCTCGGCGGCCTCCTCGACGACCTTCTTGCCGATGGCATGGACGCCCTTGCCCACCAGTTCGGCGGTGCGGGAGGTGGCGGGGTCGCCGGTGGCTGCCTTGTGCTGGAGCTCGGTGAAGAGCTCCTCGAACGTCTTATTGGACATGGTGGTCCTCAGCCTACGCGGTCCGGGCGGGGTCTCAGTGCCAGGGTTCGGAGACCGAACGGAGCGTGGCGGCCGTGGCCACGGCCGCGGTGACCGCCTCGTGGCCCTTGTCCTCGCTGGAGCCCTCGATGCCGGCGCGGTCCAGGGCCTGCTCCTCGGTGTCGCAGGTGAGGACGCCGAAGCCGACGGGGACGCCGGTCTGCACCGAGACCTGGGTGAGGCCCTGGGCGACGCCCTGGCACACGTAGTCGAAGTGGGGGGTGCCGCCGCGGATGACGACGCCGAGGGCGACCACGGCGTGGTAGCCGCGGTCGGCCAGGACCTTGGCGGCGACGGGGAGTTCGAAGCTGCCGGGGACCCTGATCAGGGTCGGCTCGTCGATCCCCAGGTCGTGCAGGGCGCGCAGGGCGCCGTTCACCAGACCGTCCATCACCTTCTCGTGCCACTGCGCCGCGATGACGGCGACCCTGAGGTCGCTGACGTTGCGTACGGACAGTTCCGGTGCACCCTTGCCGCTCACGTTGCTCCTTCGCGCTGTTCGCTCTGTTGTCGCTTGCTGGATCGCTTACTGGTTGCCGCAGGTGGACACGGCGGGGGTGTCCAGCCAGGGCAGGTCATGGCCCATCCGGTCGCGCTTGGTGCGCAGGTACCGGACGTTGTGCTCGTCGGCGTGGACCGGCATCGGCTCGCGGCCGGTGACCTGGATGCCGTGCCGGGTGAGCGCGTCGGTCTTGTCGGGGTTGTTGGTCATCAGGCGCACGTCGCGCACGCCGAGGTCGGCCAGGATCTGGGCGCCGGCCGCGTAGTCGCGGGCGTCGGCGGGCAGGCCGAGTTCGAGGTTGGCGTCGAGGGTGTCCCGGCCGCGCTCCTGGAGTTCGTAGGCGCGCAGCTTGGACAGCAGGCCGATGCCGCGTCCCTCGTGGCCGCGCAGGTAGACGACGACTCCCCGGCCCTCGGCGTGGATGCGGGCGAGGGCGGCGTCGAGCTGGGGGCCGCAGTCGCAGCGCAGGGAGGCGAAGACGTCGCCGGTGAGGCACTCGGAGTGGACGCGGGCGAGCACGCCGGTGCCGTCACCGATGTCGCCGTGGACGAGGGCGACGTGTTCGACGCCGTCCGGGGCCCGGTAGCCGTAGGCGGTGAAGGTGCCGTGCCGGGTGGGCAGGCTCGTCTCGGCCTCGCGGCGGACGGTGGGCGCGACGGCGAGGGGAGCTGTCCCGGGCTGCTCGGCCTCGGCCTCGGCCTCGGGGGCGCGCAGGTGGGTGACGAGGTCCGCGATGGAGATGATCGTCAGCCCGTGCTTGCGGGCGAACGGGATCAGCTCGGGCAGCCGCAGCATGCGGCCGTCCTCCCCGGCGATCTCCACGATGGCTCCGGCGGGGCGCAGTCCGGCGAGGCGGGCGAGGTCGACGGCGGCCTCGGTGTGGCCGTCGCGGACCAGGACGCCGCCCTCGCGGGCGCGCAGCGGGAAGATGTGGCCCGGGCGGACCAGGTCGGCGGGCTGGGCGGTGCCGCTCGCCAGCAGCTTCAGGGTGGTGGCGCGGTCGGTGGCGGAGATGCCGGTGGTCACGCCGTGCGCGGGCGAGGCGTCCACGGAGACGGTGAAGGCGGTCTTCATCGACTCGGTGTTGTCCTCGACCATCTGCGGCAGCCGCAGCCGGTCGAGTTCGGCGGCCTCCATGGGGGCGCAGATCAGGCCCCGGCACTCGCTCATCATGAAGGCGACGATCTCGGGGGTGACCTTCTCGGCGGCGATGACGAGGTCGCCCTCGTTCTCGCGGTCCTCGTCGTCCACGACCACCACGGGCCGGCCCGCGGCGATGTCGGCGACGGCCTGCTCGACGGGGTCGAGGCGGAGGTCTTCGATGCTGTCACCGGGGTGCAGCGGGGGTGCCGAGGTCATGCGGGCGTTCCTTCCAGGACGGGCCGCGCGTTCCTGCGGGAGCGCAGCCACCAGTCGCGCATGCCCCACAGGACGAGCGCGCCGTAGATCACGTAGACGAAGCCGGAGAAGGCGTAGCCGTTGGCGAAGTTCAGCGGGACGCCGACGACGTCGACGAGCAGCCAGGCGATCCAGAACTCGACCATGCCCTTGGCCTGGGCGTACATGGCGACGATGGTGCCGACGAAGATGTACGCGTCGGGCCAGGGGTCCCAGGACAGGGACGGGTACGCCGTGAAGAGCAGCGCGACGGCGACGGTGCCGGCGGCGGCCGCCACGATCATGGCGGCGCGTTCGCGCCAGGTGGCGAAGCGGGGGGCGATGTGGCCGTCGGCCGCCTTGCCGCGGCTGCGGCTCCACTGCCAGAAGCCGTAGACGGCGACGGCCATGACGACGACCTGTTTGCCCGCGCTGCCGGCGAGGTGGCCGTAGAAGGCGGCGAAGAGGATCAGGCCGGAGACGAACTGGACCGGCCAGGTCACGAGCGAGCGGCGCCAGCCGAGCGCGAGGGCGGCCAGTCCGAAGAGGTTGCCGATCATGTCCGACCAGAGGATGTGCTGGCCGAAGAGGGTGAACGCCTCGGTGTTGAGCGAGTTCACGCGCCTGCCTCCCGTCCGGCCGCGAGCAGCCGCTCGACGTACTTGGCGATGACGTCGACCTCGAGGTTGACCGGGTCGCCGGGCTGCTTGTGCCCGAGCGTGGTCAGGGCGAGCGTGGTGGGGATGAGGCTGACGGTGAAGAAGTCGGGGCCCGCCTCGACCACGGTGAGGCTGATGCCGTCGACCGTGATGGAGCCCTTCTCCACGACGTAGCGGGAGAGGCTGGCGGGGAGCGAGATCCTCACGATCTCCCAGTGCTCGGACGGGGTACGGGCGAGCACCTCGCCGGAGCCGTCGACGTGGCCCTGCACGATGTGGCCGCCGAGGCGGGCGCCGACGGCGGTGGGGCGTTCGAGGTTGACGCGGGAGCCCACAGCGAGGGCGCCGAGGCTGGAGCGCTTGAGGGTCTCCGCCATCACGTCGGCGGTGAACTCGTCACCCTCGTGGTCGACCACGGTGAGACAGACGCCGTTGACGGCGATGGAGTCGCCGTGCCGCGCGCCTTCGGTGACGACGGGGCCACGGAGCCGGAAACGGGAGGCGTCGCCGAGGTTCTCGACGGCGGTGACCTCGCCCAGCTCTTCCACGATTCCGGTGAACACGTCCCCGGTCCTCCTGCCTCTTCGGGCACGGACTCCGGGGGCCGGTCGATGACGACGGCATGGACGAGGGGAATGCACCGGGTCACGACGCCGAGAGGGACCCGTCCCGAGGGACGAGACCTGATACGGCGGCGTGCATGGTGATGCCCGCCCGCCGCGCACTGCCTCCCATCCGGACTTTAACCGTCGGTCCAGGAATTTCACCTGGTCAACCGGCCGCTGGAAGCGGCCGGGTCGCGGACTGTAACCGCCGGTTCGGACTTTCACCGACCCCGGAGTGCGCTGCTTCTGGTACACCGCAAGTCTGCCACGCCCGCCGGTCGGCCATACAGGGGGCCGGTGTGGGCTGCCTCACAGGCACACCGTTCGGGTGAGCGACCGGCACAACACCCCCACCTCGCCAGGGAATTGAGCTTGGTCCGGACCTATTGACCGGAGTGGTCTAGTCCTTTTATGGTGCGACCGGACCCGGCGGCGGTGACGAAGGCCCTTGCCCGCCGCCGGGTCACCCCAGCCGATGTCACATCCGCCGGGGCCCCAGCCGTCCTGGTCGCGGGGCGTGCCGGACGGCCCGCCCGGGACCTTCGGGAAGGCGAGCGGCGATGACCACGATCCTGGTGACGGGCGGCACCGGCACACTCGGCCGGCTGTTGACGGAGAGGCTGCGGGCGGACGGCCACGAGGTACGGGTGCTCAGCCGGCACAGCGAGCCGCACGCGGTCGATCTGCGCAGGGGCGGGCCCGCGCTGGACGCGGCCCTCGCGGGTGCGGAGACCGTGGTGCACTGCGCCAGCTCGCCGGGCGGCGGCGACGAGAAGGCCGCGGGCCGGCTGATCCCGGCCGCGCTGCGGGCCGGGGTGGCGCACCTGGTGTACATCTCCATCGTCGGCGTGGACCGGGTACCGCTGCCCTACTACCGCGCCAAACTCGCGGTGGAGCGCCGGATCGAGGAGTCCGGGACCGGCTGGACCGTGCTGCGCGCGACCCAGTTCCACGACCTGATGGCCACCTTCCTCGGCACACTCACCGCACCCCCGCTGGCCCTCCTCCCGGCCGGCCTGTCCGACCAGCCGGTGGAGGTCTGCGAAGTGGCCGCCCGCCTGGCGGAGCTGGCCGTCGCCACCCCCTCGGGCCGCGTCCCCGACCTGGGCGGCCCCGAGATCCGCTCCGTCCCCTCCCTGGCCCGTGCCTACCTCGACGCCACGGGCGGACACCGCCGCCTGCTGGAGGTCCCCCTGTTCGGCCGGACGTACGGCGCCTTCCGCGCGGGCGGCCACCTGGCACCGGAACGGGCGGTGGGCAAGGGGACGTTCGAGGAGTACCTGGCGCGCCGGTTCGGCTGAGGTCGCCGTGCGCCGGAGAGGTGGCGCGGCCAAGGGTGACGTGAACGGCTCTTCGAGGACTGCCGCTCGCTGGCTACGTTGTCCCCCTGGGGGGCGTTCCCGGCGCGCCTACGGAGGAGGTGGTCCGCGTGGTGGTCGCGTCGGCGGGCGTGGCGCTGGTCCTGGCGTGGTCGGTCACCGTGCTGGTCCGCCGCGACCGGCGCCGCTCGCCCGGCAGCCCCGAGGCCCTGCGGATCGAGGCCGCGGCGACGCGGGGGCTGCGCGACGCCCGGCGCCGGGCCCACGCCTTCCACCACTTCGGCGACATCGACGGCGTGAGCGCCCTGCGGGACCGCGACTGAACCCTGCTACGGAGCGAACAGGTCGTCCTGCGCCCGGTCGCGGGCCGTCAGCAGGGCGCCGCGCAGGACGGCGGTGCCGCCGAGCGTGCCGGCCCGGACCTCGGTGGGCAGGGGGGACAGGCGCTTCAGGCGGGCGGCGACGCGTGCCGCGAGGGGTTCGCCGCCGGCCTGGCCGACCTCGCCCCCGAGGACGACGCAGCCGGGGTCGAGGACGGCGGTGACGGCGGCGGTGCCGATCGCGAGGCGGTCGGCCAGGGTGTCGAGGAAGCGGGTGGCGGCTTCGTTCCCGGCGGCCACCGCCCGGGCGACCAGCCGGGCCGCGCCCGGCCCGTCCAGCGGGACCTCGGCCGGGAGGCCGTGTTCCCGGGCCAGGGCGCCGATCGCGGCGGCGCCCGCCAGGGCGTGGAAGCCGCCGTCGCAGTCGGTGGCGGAGGGCAGCGAGCCGGTGCCGGGGACGGGCAGGAAGCCGATCTCACCGGTACCGCCGGAGGCACCCCGGCGGAGCCGGCCGTCCAGGACGACGGCCGCGCCGACCCCGTGCCCGAGCCACAGCAGCACGAACGTGTCCCGGTCCCGGGCGGCGCCCTCGCGCTGCTCGGCGAGGGCCGCCAGGTTGGTCTCGTTCTCGACGGTGACCCGCGCCTTCGGCAGGTGCCGCTGGAGCGCGGCGACCAGACTGCGGTGCCACGCGGGCAGCCCGCTGGAGTCCCGCAGGTCACCCGTGGCGGGGTCCACCAGACCGGGCGCGCCGATGCCGACGGTGTGCAGCCCCGCCCACGCGTCCGGCCCCGCCGTGCGCGCCGCCTCCTCCACGGCCGCGACCGCCTGCTCGACGGCCGGCCCGGTGCCGCCCCCGGCGTCGATCGGTACGGCCACCTCCGCGAGCACCCGCCCGACCAGGTCGGAGACGAGCACCAGGACTCCCCCGGTGCGCACGTCGAGGGCGGCCAGATGGGCGCGGTCGGCGGCGATGCCGTACAGCCGGGCGTTGGGACCCCGGCGCTGCTCCCCCGACTCCCCCACCACCCGGATCAGACCGGAGACGGTGAGGCGTTCGACGAGGTCGCTCACGGTGGGCCGGGACAGTCCGGTGAGCTGCTTGAGCTGACCCGCCGTCAGCGGGCCCTCCTGCTGCAGCAGCCGCAGGGCGAGCCGGTCGTTGATGGCCCGTGCGGTGCTCGGTGATGCGGGCATGACGGGAATCCTCCCAGAAGCGGGCTGCCGGAGGCACTCTATCTATCAGGCAGGGTCCCTGATAGTTTGCGCGGGTGCCGAGGACGGTACAGCGGGCGACTCCCTGGGGAGGGACGTGAAGATGGGTGACGTGAGCCGGCCGGCCGGGGAGGTCAGGCGCGCCCGGTACGCCGTGGCGGCCGTGTTCGCCGTGCACGGGGCGGTGACGGGCTCCTTCGCCACCCGGGTGCCCTGGATTCAGGACCACGCCGGGCTGAGCGCGGGCCAGCTCGGGTTCGCCCTGGCCTTCACCGCGCTCGGCGCCTCCTGCGCGATGCCGCTGGCCGGCCGGATCAGCCACCGCTTCGGCAGTCGTACGGCCCTGCGGGGGCTGCTCGCGCTGTGGACGCTCTCCCTGGTGCTGCCCTCGCTGGCGCCGAACCTGCTCACGCTGTGCCTGGGGATGTTCGCCTACGGTGCCGCCTCCGGCATGGCGGACGTGGTGATGAACGCGCTCGGCGTGGAGATCGAGCGGCTGCTCGGCAAGTCGATCATGTCGGGGCTGCACGGCATGTGGAGCACGGGCGCGCTGATCGGCTCGGCGGCGGGCACACTGGCCGCGCATCTCGGCTCGGACGCCCGGCTGCACCATCTGCTGGCCGCCGCCGTCCTCACCCTGCTGGGCCAGCTGGCCTGCGCCTGGGTGCTGGACGTGCAGCCCGCCGAGGACGAGGAGCCGCCGCCGAGGTTCGCGCTGCCGCCCCGCTCGGCCCTGCTGATCGGCGCGGTCGGCTTCTGCGCCGTGTTCGCGGAAGGGGCGAGCCTGGACTGGTCCGCGGTGTTCCTGCGGGACCGGCTGGACGGCTCGCCGGGCCTGGCGGCGGCGACCACGACCGGGTTCATGCTGACCATGGCCATCGCCCGGATCGCCGGGGACGCGGTGGTGAACCGCTTCGGCGCGGTGCGCACGGTCCGGGCGGGCGGCCTGCTCGCCGGAGCGGGCGGACTGCTGGTGGTCCTCGCGGACCGGCCCCCGCTGGCCATGACCGGCTTCGCGCTGATGGGGCTCGGCATCGCGGTGGTCGTCCCGCTGTGCTTCGCGGCGGCCGGGCACTCGGGGCCCAACCCGAGCCAGGCCATCGCGGGCGTGGCCACGATCACCTACACCTCGGGGCTGATCGCGCCGAGCCTGATCGGCGGGGTGGCGCAGGCGACCAGTCTGACCGTGTCGTTCGTCGTGGTGACCGTGCTGGCGTGCGCCCTGGCCGGGTTCGCGGGCGTGCTGCGCACCGCTGAGCGCGGGGGCGGCGGCGAGGTCAGCCGGCGGGCCGCAGCAGTTCCCGGCCCGCCTGCCTGAACCCCTCGCTCCAAGGCGCGGGCCGCAGCGTGACCGCGTCCAGCCGGACCAGGACGCGGGTGCCGCGCGCGTAGGTCGTGGCGCCGTCGGCCGAGCAGAGCCGGAAGCCGTAGGTGAGGCCGGTGGTGCCGAGCCGCTCCAGCCAGAGGTGGACGGCGTAGGCGCCGGGGCGGGTGACGGGCGCCTCATAGCCGATGACGAGTTCGCGGACCGCGGTGCAGGCGTCCCCGGCCGCCGCCCAGTCGCCGTCGAAGCGGACCCCGCGGGCGCTCCACAGCTCGGTCCAGGCGCGCTCCACCAGCAGCGGGTAGCGGGCGTTGTGCAGCAGCCCGAGCGCGTCCAGGTCGTCGAAGTGCACGGCGACGGGGACGAGTTGGCCGTACGGGACGGTGGGGGTGGTCGGGGCTTCGGCGGTCACGGGCGGGGCTCCTGGGCACGGCGGGCGGGGCGGCGCGCGCCCCGGGACCCCGCCATACTAAGCGACCGCTCAGCGCCTCTCGGAGGGAACTCCGCTGGTCAGGGCGGGGTCCCCGGACACCCGTTCCCGGCGCGCGGGAGGCACCGCGGGCGCGAAGCGCACCTCCGTACCCCTGACAATGGTGCGGACCGTCTTCAGTACAGAGAAAGCGAAACCCCACCATGGACCTCGGCGTGCGCTGGAAGCTGCACGGTGACGGGAAGAGTCCCGCACCCGGAGCGGTGGTACGCCCCGACGAACGGCTGACCTGGCCGCGCACGGTGGGCCTGGGCGCCCAGCACGTCGTGGCGATGTTCGGCGCCTCCTTCGTCGCCCCCGTGCTCATGGGCCTGGACCCCAACCTGGCGATCATGATGTCGGGTGTGGCGACGGTGATCTTCCTGCTCGCCACGCGCGGCCGGGTCCCCAGCTACCTGGGCTGCTCGCTGTCCTTCGTGGGCGTCGCCGCGGTGATCCGCGCGGACGGCGGCAGCAGCGCGACCGTGACCGGCGCGATCCTCGTGGTCGGTGTGGTGCTGTTCCTGGTGGGTCTCGCCGTGCAGCGGTTCGGCGCGCGGATCATCCACGCCGCGATGCCGCCGATCGTCACGGGCGCCGTGGTCATGCTGATCGGCTTCAACCTGGCGCCGGTGACCGCGACGACGTACTGGCCGCAGGACCAGTGGACGGCGCTGCTGGTGATGCTGTTCACCGGGCTGGCCGTGGTCTGCCTGCGCGGTTTCTGGTCGCGCATCGCCATCTTCCTGGGCCTGGTCTTCGGCTACCTGATCTCCTGGATCTTCGACCTGACCCTCGGCAAGATCCACTCGGCGGACGCGAGCGGCAAGGTCACCGACCACTGGCGCCTGGACCTCTCCGGCGTCTCCAAGGCGGACTGGATCGGGCTGCCCGCCTTCCACGGACCGGCGTTCCAGTGGTCGGCGATCCTGGTCGCGCTGCCCGTGGTGATCGCGCTGGTCGCGGAGAACGCGGGCCACGTCAAGGCGGTGGGCGAGATGACCGGCGATTCGCTGGACGACAAGCTCGGCACCGCGATCTCGGCGGACGGTGTCGCCTCGGTGCTGTCCACCGCGGTGGGCGGCCCGCCGAACACCACCTACTCCGAGAACATCGGCGTGATGGCCGCGACCCGCGTCTACTCCACGGCCGCCTACTGGGCCGCGGCCTGCTTCGCCCTGCTGTTCGGCGTCTGCCCCAAGTTCGGCGCGGTGGTGGCCGCGATCCCCGGCGGCGTCCTCGGCGGCATCACGGTCATCCTGTACGGCATGATCGGCCTGCTCGGCGCCCAGATCTGGCTGCACGGCAAGGTGGACCTGCGCAATCCGCTGAACCTGGTCCCGGCGGCCGCGGGCATCATCATCGGCGTCGGCAACGTCACCATGAAGTTCACCGACACCTTCTCGCTGAGCGGCATCGCGCTGGGCACGCTGGTCGTCATCACCGGCTACCACGCCCTGCGCGCCTTCGCCCCGGCCCACCTGAAGACCCAGCAGCCGCTGCTGGACGAGGGCACCTCGTCGTACGACAAGCCGGCCGAGGGCCGCGCCGAGGGGTCCGGCACGCCGTAGCGGCGGGCGTACCGGCCCGGCGTTCGCTCGTTCCGGCGAAGCACCGGGCCGGTCGGCCCGCCGGCCGGTGCGCGGCTGCCACCCTTCCCCCATGGTGCTGCCGCGATACTCCACCACCCCCGTGGACGCCGTCCTGACCCGGATGCGCGCGCTCGACGCGGCGCTGCCCGAGCGGGACGGGGTCGCCGTGTTCAACCGGGTCTACCTCACCGTCACCGAGGAGGTGGACCGGCGGCTGGACGCCGGTCAGTTCCCGGACGCGTGCGCGGCGGCCGCGCTGGACGTCCGGTTCGCCGAGCGGTACCTCGCGGCGGTGGACGCGGTCGAGGACGACCGCCGTCCGCCCGCCTGCTGGCGCCCGCTGTTCCAGCTCCGCCGCCATCCCGGCGTACGGCCTCTGCAGTTCGCGCTGGCCGGTATCAACGCCCACATCGGGCACGACCTGGCGCTCGCCGTGGTGGACACCTGCCGGGCCCTGGGGTGTGCGCCGGCCGAGCTGGAGGACGAGTTCGACCGGGTGGGCGAGCTGCTGGCCGAGCTGGAGGAGCGCATCCGCGAGGATCTGATGCCGGGTCCCGACCTGCTCCAGATCGCCGACCCGATCACGCATCTGCTGGGCGCGTGGAGCCTGGAGCGGGCCCGCGACGCCACCTGGTCGGCGGCGCGGGTGCTGTGGGCGCTGCGCCGCTGCGGCGACATGGCCGAGGAGTTCACGGCCCGGCTGGACGCGGCGGTCGGCTTCGCCGGGCGGATGCTGCTCACCCCGCTCGGTGACTGAGGCGGCCCGAGCTGGACCGAGGTGGCCTGAAGTCACCCCATCGGGTGACCTGCGGAACAGGCGGGCGAGGGCCGCGCGTTGAAGGGGCATCCCGACGCGAAGGAGCACCGGTATGACGACCAGGCTCGGCCTCGGCCTTCCCCAGATGCGCCAGTACGACCTCGGCAGGGACGTGCCCGACGTGGCACGCGCCGCCGAGGAGATCGGTTACGACAGCCTGTGGGTCTTCGAGCGGGCCCTGGTCCCGGAGCCCGCCACCCAGGGGCTCTACGGCATACCGGGTGTGCCCTGGCCGGAGTACTACCGGGGCGTGGCCGACCCGCTGGTCACCCTCACCCTGGCCGCCACCGCGACCTCGCGGGCCGAGCTGGGCTCCAGCGTGCTGGTGGCCCCGCTGCACCTGCCGTTCCAGCTCGCCAAGTCGCTGGCCACGCTGGACGCGGTGAGCGGCGGCCGGGTCATCGCGGGCTTCGGCACCGGCTGGTCCCTGGACGAGTACGCGGCCTCGGGCGTGCTCCCCTTCGAGGAGCGCGGCACGGCGCTGGACGAGGTGATCGCGGTGTGCCGGGCCGTGTGGGGTCCCGATCCGGTCGTCCATCACGGCAAGACCACCGACATCGCCTCCGCGGTCGTCGGCCCGAAGCCGGTGCGGCCGGTCCCGGTCCTGCTGGCCGCGACCAACCGGCGGGCGATGCGGCGGCTGGTGGAGCGGGCCGACGGCTGGCTGCCGGGGGCCTACGGTCCCGAGCAGCTCGCCGCCCAGTGGCGCGACCTGCGGGAGCTGGCCGAGGAGAGCGGCCGTACGGAGCCGGTCCGCACCGTCATCAGGGTCAACGCGCGCGTGACCGCCAAGCCGCACACCGGGACGGACCGCCCGCTGTTCGAGGGCACCACCGACCAGATCGTGGCCGACGTCGCGGCCCACACCGGCATCGTCCCGGACGCGGAGGTACTCCTCGACGTCCAGAGCGAGGCGCGGGACGCGGCCGAGCTGAAGGACACCGCCGCCGAGCTGTACGAGAAGGCGCGGGCGGCCGGGGTCTGAAGCCCGGCCGCCCGCGCCCGCCCGAGCCCTCCGGCTCAGTCCTCGGGCAGCTCCACGGGCGCGATCTCGTCGTACACGTCGCCGGGGCCCGGGTTGGTCGGGTCGGTCTCGCCGCCGAAGTGCCGCATGACGCCCCAGACCGCGTTCAGCGCGGTCTGGACCGCGCCCTCGGCCCAGCCGGCCGTCCAGGAGATGTCGTCACCGGCGAGGAAGACGCCCCGCTTGTCCTCGGGCAGCCGGTCCTGCATGAAGTGCGTGAACAGGCGGCGCTGGTAGCGGTAGTGGCCGGGCAGGTTGGCCTTGAACGCGCCCATGAAGTAGGGCTCGTTCTCCCAGGAGACGGTCACCGGGTTGCCGATGATGTGCTTCCGGATGTCGACCTTCGGGTAGATCTCGCCGAGCGACTTCAGCATGACCTCCATCCGCTCGTTCGCGGACAGCGGCAGCCACTTCAGGCTGTCGTCGCACCAGGTGTAGGAGAGGCAGATGACGGCGGGCTTGTCCGGGCCCTCGTCCAGCAGATAGGTGCCGCGCGTCATCCGGTCGGTGAGCGTCATCGACATGACGTCCCGCCCGGTCTCCTCGTCCTTGTCCAGCCAGAACGGCCGGTCGACCGGCACGAAGAGCTTGGAGGACTCCATGTAGTGGGTGCGCTCGATCGCGGTCCAGTGGTCGATCGGGAAGAGCGAGTCGTCGCAGGCGATCTTGGAGAGCAGCATCCAGGACTGCGCGGTGAAGATGGCCGCCCGGTAGGTCCGGATGTCTCCGCCCGCGTCCGTGACCGTGATCCGGTTGCCGGAGGTGCGGTTCAGCCGGGTCACGGCGGGGCGGGGCTCGCCGTTCACGTGCAGGGAGGCCAGCGAGGTGCCGTAGGGCCAGTGGACGATCTTCTCCGGCTCGCGCTCCCACATGCGCAGCGGGAGCTGCTGGGAGCCGCCGACGATGCCCCGGTGGTGGTCGTCCGCCTCGGTGTAGACGACGCGCAGGATCTCCAGGATGGAGTTGGGGAAGTCGGTGTCCCAGCCGCCGGTGCCGAAGCCGACCTGGCCGAAGATCTCGCGGTGCCGGAAGGACTTGAACGCCTCGGAGTCGCAGAGGAAGCCGTAGAAGGTCTGGTTGTCGAGCTTCTCGACCAGCTGCGCCCAGATCTCGCGGATGCGCGGCACGTCACGCTCGCGCATGGCCCGGTTCATGTCGGAGAAGTCGGCGCCCTCCTCCAGGCACTTGCCCCAGGCGGCGGCGACGTCCCGGTAGACCTGCGGCAGGTCCTCGACGGTCTCCGCGTAGTGCGACTCGCCCTTGAGGTCGACGACGGTGGACGGCGTGCCCTCGGCCAGCGGGTTCGGGAAGGGCCGGGTGTGCAGGCCGACGAGGTCGATGTAGTGCTGGAGGGCCGTGGAGGACGGCGGGAAGCGCATCGCGCCCATCTCGGCGGTCAGCGACTCGTCGCAGCCCTCGAACCCGACGGTCCGCAGCCGGCCGCCGAGCTGGTCGGCCTCGTAGACGACGGGCTTGAGGCCCATCTTCATCAGCTCGTACGCGGCGACGATGCCGGACAGGCCGCCGCCGATCACGGCGACCTCGGTGCCGTGTTCGGTCGCCGGTATCTGGCCGAGCCCCGCCGGGTGGGCGAGGAAGTCGTCGTAGGCGTAGGGGAAGTCCGGGCCGAACATGGTGATCGGCGGCTGCTGCTCGTCGGCGTGCTCGACGGCGTTGGGCACCGTGGACGTCATGGGGTACGGACTCCTTGCGCGGAAGTACTGCGACGAACTGGGGGGAGGTTCAGGCGGTGAGCGAGCCGTACAGACCGGGGCGGCGGTCCTTCAGGTAGGGGTTGGCCTCGCGGCAGGCGGCCAGGAAGGCGGGGTCGGCGTCGGCGAACACCAGCTCGGCCGAGGCACGCCCGGCGCGGACGCGGGCCACCCCGTCGGGTCCGGCCAGCGTGGTGAGCCCGACGAACTCGAACTCCCCTTCCTGGCCGACCCGGTTGACGTAGGCCACGTACATCTGGTTCTCGAAGGCGCGCACCGGGATCATCGACTCCGGCACGAACTGGTACGGGTGCATCTGCGCGGTCGGCACGATCAGCAGGTCGGTGCCGGCCAGCGCGTGGGCGCGCACGTTCTCCGGGAACTCGACGTCGTAGCAGATCAGCAGGCCCACGGTGAGGCCGTGCAGCTCGGTCTGGACGACCTGCCGGCCGCCCGGTGTGAAGTGGTCGCGCTCGAAGCAGCCGAAGAGGTGGGTCTTGCGGTAGTTCGCGAGCCGGGCGCCCTCGGCCGAGATGATCTGGGCGGAGTTGTACACCGCTTCGCCGTCGCGCTCGGGGTAGCCGTAGGCGATGGCCAGGCCGTGCCGGGTGGCGATGTCGGCGACGGCGTCGGCCGAGTCGCCGTCGGCGGGCTCGGCGAGGTGCGGGATCTCGCCGCCGATCGCGTATCCGGTCAGGAACATCTCCGGTGCGGCCAGCAGCCCGGCGCCCGCCTCGGCGGCGCGGCCCGCGGCCTCGTCGAGGACCTTGAGGTTCTCGGCGACGGAACCGGGGCGGCCGGAGCTCTGGAGCAGGGCGGTGCGCATGGGTGTTCCTCACCGGGAAAAAGGGGGATTCGGGGGCATCGGGGAGCCAGTAAGACGGTACGGTCCGCGCGCTCACCCGGACAAGAAGCACCCGTTGCGCGCCGGTGCGCGGTTCGTTGCGTCGACGAGCCCCTGTACGGCGATTCATTGCGCGACCCACCGGTGCACGCGCGTAGAAAGCGGCTACAGCTCGCGCAGCCGCCGCACGATCTCCCGCAGCAGCTCCGGGTCGGCGGCGCCGTCGTGGACCGGGAGGCGGCGGGGCGCGTCGATGCGGATCAGCCCCTGTTCGGCCAGGTCACCGAGGAGGACGCGGACCACGGTGAGCGGCAGGTCGGCGTCGGCCGCCAGCTCGACGACGGGGCGCGGACCGCGCCGGACATGGCCGAGCAGCGCCGCGCGGGCGTGGTCGACACCGGGATGGTCCGGGCCGGACTCCAGCGCCGTGACCCGCGACATCAGGTCGATGGCGTGCCGTGCCGAGGGCCGGGTGCGGCCGCGGGTGACGGTGTAGGGGCGGACCATCGCCCCGGTGTCCTCCTCGTACCAGTACTCCTCGTCCACCGCCGGTCACGGCGCCGAGCGGGCCGCGGCGTCCAGATGACGGCCGAGGCGGCGGACGAGGAGGGCCATCTCGTGGGCCAGCTGCCCCACGTCGGTGCGGGCCTCGCACAGCACGGCGAGCCGGCTGCCGTGTCCGGCGGGGGTGATGAAGAGGTAGGCGTCCTCCAGCATGACCATGGTCTGCCGGACCTCGCCGGCCGCGAACCGCTCCCCCGCCGAGTCGGCGAGTCCCTGCAGGCCCGAGCAGACGGCGGACAGGTGCTCGATGTCGCGGCGGCGCATGCCGTCGGAGCTGCTGAGCGGCAGGCCGTCGGCGGTCAGGAGCACGGCCTGGCGGACGTGTTCGGTGCGCGAGACGAGGTCGTCGAGCAGCCAGCCCAGGTCGGTACCGGGCGCGCCCTCGGGCACGGCCGGGTTCTCCGGGTTCAGATCGTCACCGTACATCGTCGGTGTCCGTCCCTTCGTCTGCGTTGACGTCGGCGGGAATGCCGTTGCGGCCGTCGCTCAGGCCCCGCTGGAAGGCGGCGAACAGGGCGCGCATCTCCTCGGGGTCGGCCGCGCCGAGCGGGGTGTCGTCGGCGGGCGGCGGGTCGGCGCGGAGTTCCGGGGCGAGGGACGCCTGCCGGGTGCGGGTGGGCAGCGCGGCGGTGCCGGGAGTCACCGGTAGGGGCGTGCGCACCGGTCTGCGGGGGCTCGGGGGTGCGGGGGCCGGGCGGGCCGGAGCGGGTTCGACGGCCGCCAGTACCCCGGCGGGGATCAGCACCGTGGCGGTCGTGCCCCCGTAGGGGGATTCCCCGAGGCTGACCTCGATGCCGTGCCGGGCGGCGAGGCGGCCGACCACGTACAGGCCGAGCCGGTCGTGCCGGGTGGGGTCGAAGGCGTCGGGGTCGCGCAGGGTGCGTGCGGCCTCCTCGCGCTGTCCGGCGTCGAGCCCCAGGCCCCGGTCGTCGACGCGCAGGACGAGGCGGCCGTCCTCGTGTCCGGTGCGCAGGGTGACCTCGGTGTGCGGGGGTGAGAACAGGGTGGCGTTCTCCAGCAGTTCGGCCAGCAGGTGCACTACGTCAGCGACGGCGTCGGCCGCGATCCCGTCGCCCGGCATCGGCGGCACCACGACGCGGGTGTACGCCTCGATCTCGCTCACCGCCGAGGCGACCACGTCCGCCACCGGTACCGGTCCGCGCCAGCGGCGGCCGGGGGCGGCGCCGGAGAGGATGATCAGGCTCTCGGCGTGGCGGCGCATCCGGGTGGTGAGGTGGTCGATCCGGAACAGCTCGCCCAGCACGTCCGGGTCGTCGGTGCGCCGCTCCAGTGTGTCGACGAGCTTCAACTGCCGGTGCACGAGCGCCTGGTTGCGGCGCGCGATGTTGAGCAGGACCGCCGACAGACCCTGGCGCAGAGTGGCCTGGTGGACGGCGGCCTCCACGGCGGCGAGCCGGGCGGCGTTGAAGGAGCGGCCGACCTGTCCGATCTCGTCGTCGCCGGCTTCGCCGGCCGTGAGCGGCGGGGCCTCGGCGACCGCGTCGACCCGCTCCCCCGCGCTCAGCCGGCGC
This sequence comes from Streptomyces sp. BK022, assembly GCF_004217355.1. NCBI lineage: Bacteria > Bacillati > Actinomycetota > Actinomycetes > Kitasatosporales > Streptomycetaceae > Streptomyces > Streptomyces sp. BK022. The sequence goes on along the minus strand of NZ_SHKU01000008.1, from coordinate 355,981 downwards.
ATCACGTCCGGGAGTTGGCGGGTGCTGAGCAGGTCGGCCGCGTCGCGCAGGTTCTCCAGCCGCCGGGAGACGCGCCGGGCACCGCGTACCGCGAGCCACAGGGAGAGGGCCGCGGCGGCGAGCCCGGCCGCGCCGACGACGGCCGCCTTGGTCAACTCCCGGTAGGCGAAGGCCCGTCCGCGTGCGGCGGAGTACTCGGCCGCGCGGGAGCACATCCGCATGTAGCTGTGCACGGCCCGGTCCGCGACCGACCGCCAGGTGTCGGCGGCGACGGCCTCGTCCGCGCCGCCGGCCCCGGCGGCGAGCAGCGCGTCCTCCGCGTGTTCCAGCGCCCGGTGCGGACCGTCGTCGCGGAACTCCTCGTACAGGGCGCGGGAGTCGGCGGGCAGGTCGGGGGCGTAGGTCCGCTCGAAGACCCGGCGGTCCTCGATGGTGGCGGTCAGCAGGGCGTACTGGGCCGGGGTGAGGGTGTCCGCGGCTCGCGCGCCGGCGACCAGGGCGTCCTCCCGGGAGACGAACTCCCTTACGCGCACCAGCTCGACGAGGATCTGCGCCTCGCGGGCGAGCTGTCCGGCCTGGAGCGCGGTGAGCGCGGACTGGACGGCGAAGCCGGGCTCGACGAGGGCGCTGTACTCGGTGACGGCCCGGTCCCAGACGATCCGCCGCGCCAGTACGTCCCGGCGCAGCGCCTCCAGTTTCCCGGTGGCCGTGACCACGGCGTCCAGGGCCCGCCGCTGCCGGGCGGTGAGCCGGTCCCGGTCGCCGCTCGCCATGGCCCGCCGCATCGCGGTGACCGCGCGGTCGGTACGACGCTGCTGGGCGAGAAGGGCGGCGGCCGGCGCGGTCGTACGCGGGCCGCCCAGATAGGCCGCGGACAGGCGGCGCTCGATCTGGATCTGTCCGACCGCGGTGTCCACGGGGGTGCCGTAGTCCTCGTACACCCCCTGGAGCCGGATCAGGGCCCGTAGTTCGCCGGTGACGGAGACCATGGCGAAGCTCCACAGCACCGTCAGGGCGAGAGCCGGGGCCAGGGCCAGGGCCACGATCCGGGCGCGGACGGTCCGGGGACGTCCGACGGGCCAACGCATGGATCACCTGCCGGTTACCAGTCGGTAGAAAGTGCCGGACAACCTACGGGACCGCTCCGTGGAGCGCAATGGTTACCGTAGGTAGCCCGACCATCCCCGCAGCCGGTCAGCCCGGCGCGCCCGAGGAGAAACGTCGCAGCAGCGGCGAGAGCACCAGAACCGACTTGGTGCGCTCCACGAACGGCTCGCCGGCGATCCGCTCCAGGACCCGCTCGAAGTGCCGCATGTCGGAGGCGAAGACCTGGGCGATGGCGTCCGCGTCCCCGGTGACGGTGGACGCGGCCACCACCTCCTGGTAGCGCTCCAGACCGCGCAGGATGGTCTCCGGCGAGGTGTTGCTGCGGCAGTAGATCTCGATGTACCCCTCGGTCTCCCAGCCGAGGGCCGCCGGGTCCACCCGGACGGTGAACCCGGTGATGGCCCCGGTGGCCCGCAGCCGGTCCACGCGCCGCTTCACGGCGGGCGCGGACAGGCCGACCAGTTGCCCGATGTCCGCGTAGGAGCGGCGGGCGTCCTCGGCGAGGGCGTGCACGATGCGTTCGTCGAGATCGTTCAGCACTGCGGGTGGTTCACTTTTCTGGGGGAGTTCTACGGTCGCCCGGCGACGGCGGTTTCCGCGTTCGCCATCCGGGACCGGCGATAGCCGTAACTGAAGTAGAACACGAGCCCGACGGCCATCCAGACTCCGAAGACCGCCCAGGTGACGGCGGAGAGGGAGGCCATCATCCACAGGCACAGCAGGAAGCCGATCGCGGGCATCACCGGAGCGAACGGAACCCGGAACGTGCGGCGCATGGCCGGGCGCGTCCGGCGCAGCACCACGACGGCGACGTTGACCAGCGCGAAGGCGAACAGTGTGCCGATGCTCGTGGCGTCGGCGAGCTGGCCGAGCGGGATCGCGGCGGCGAGGACACCGCAGAACAGCGAGACGATGACCGTGTTGGCGCGGGGCGTGCCGGTCTTCGGGTGGACCCGGGCGAACACCTTGGGCACCAGGCCGTCGCGGGCCATCGCGAACAGGATGCGGGTCTGGCCGTAGAGGACGGTCAGCACGACGCTGGCGATCGCGATGACGGCGCAGGCCGCCAGGAGCGTGCCCCAGAAGGTCTGCCCGGTGACGTCCTTCATGATCTCGGCGAGCGCGGCCTCCGAGTCGCCGAACTGCCGCCAGGGCTTGGCGCCGACGGCGACGGCCGCGACGAGGACGTACAGCGCGGTCACGATGACGAGCGAGAGCATGATCGCGCGCGGCAGGTCGCGCTGCGGGTCCTTGGCCTCCTCGCCGGCGGTGGAGGCGGCGTCGAAGCCGATGTAGGAGAAGAACAGGGTGGCGCCGGCCGCGCTGACGCCCGCCATGCCGAGCGGCATGAAGTGCTCGTAGTTGCCGGAGCGCAGGCCCTGGACCCCGATCGCGCAGAACAGCACCAGCGCGGCGATCTTCACGGCCACCATGATGGTGTTGGCGCGCGCCGACTCGCGGGCTCCGCCGAGCAGGAACGCCATCGCGAGCAGGACGACGATCAGCGCGGGCAGGTTGAAGATGCCGCCGTCCCCGGGCGGCGCGGAGAGCGCGTCCGGGATGGTGACGCCGATGGTGCCGTCGAGCAGCTCGTTCAGGTACTCGCCCCAGCCGACGGCGACGGCCGCGACGGAGACGCCGTACTCCAGGACCAGGCACCAGCCGCAGATCCAGGCGATCAGCTCGCCCATCGTCGCGTACGCGTACGAGTAGGAGGAGCCGGCGACCGGGATGGTGCCGGCCAGCTCCGCGTAGGAGAGGGCCGAGAACAGCGCCGTCAGGCCGGCGATGACGAAGGACAGGGTGACCGCGGGTCCGGCCTTGGGGACCGCCTCGCCGAGGACGACGAAGATGCCGGTGCCGAGCGTGGCACCGATGCTGATCATGGTGAGCTGCCACAGGCCGAGGGAGCGCCGCAGCGAGCCTCCCTCACCGTGTCCGCCCTCCTGCACCAGGCGTTCCACCGGCTTACGGCGCATGAGGCGCGCGCCGAGACCCGCGGAGAACGGGGCGGTGCCGGGTGGGGACTGCGAGGGTACGCCTTGGTCGAGCACGCGCTGGCTCCTTCATCGCTGCCGGTCGAAGAGGACGAGAACCGGCGGAACCCCTGACAGCCGGGACCCACCGAGCGGGGTCCCCGCCACGCCTGTGTACAGCGCCTGACCCTATGAGTTCGGGTTTCCCGGGCGTAATGCAGCAACCTTGCGCGTCTCCGCAAGATCGTTGCGTTCAGCGCATCCCGGCGCGAGATCGTTGCGCGCGGTGACGTCCGGGCGGCCGAGGAGCCTCGGGGACGGCCCCGCGCACGTACGGCCCCCGCTCCCGGCGAGGGGAGCGGGGGCCGTACCAGAGCGAGCGGGTGATCAGTTCCAGCTCGCGTGCAGGGGCATGCCCTCGGCGTAGCCGGCCGCGCTCTGGATGCCGACGATGGCCTTCTGGGCGAACTCCTCCAGCGAAGCGGCACCGGCGTAGGTGCAGGAGGAGCGGACGCCCGCGATGATCGAGTCGACCAGGTCCTCCACGCCCGGCCGGGCCCGGTCGAGGAACATGCGGGAGGTGGAGATGCCCTCCTCGAAGAGCGCCTTGCGGGCGCGGTCGTACGACGACTCCTCGGAGGTGCGGTTGCGCACCGCGCGGGCGGACGCCATGCCGAACGACTCCTTGTACAGGCGGCCGTCGGCGTCCTGCTGGAGGTCGCCGGGCGACTCGTAGGTGCCGGCGAACCAGGAGCCGACCATCACGTTGGAGGCACCGGCCGCGAGCGCCATGGCCACGTCGCGCGGGTGGCGGACACCGCCGTCGGCCCACACGTGCTTGCCGTGCTTCTTCGCCTCGGCCGCGCACTCCAGCACCGCGGAGAACTGCGGGCGGCCCACGCCGGTCATCATCCGGGTGGTGCACATGGCGCCCGGTCCGACGCCGACCTTGATGATGTCGGCGCCCGCCTCGATCAGGTCGCGGACGCCCTCGGCAGAGACGATGTTGCCCGCGACGATCGGCACCTGCGGGTCGAGGGCGCGCACGGTGCGGACCGCGCTGATCATCGACTCCTGGTGGCCGTGCGCGGTGTCGATGACCAGGGTGTCCACGCCCGCGTCGAGGAGCTGCTTGGCCTTGCCCGCCACGTCGCCGTTGATGCCCACGGCCGCCGCGATGCGCAGCTTGCCGTCGGCGTCCACGGCCGGGGTGTACAGGGTGGCGCGCAGGGCGCCCTTGCGGGTGAGGATGCCGGCCAGGCGGCCCTCGGCGTCCACGGCCGGGGCGTAGCGGCGGTTGGCCGCGTCCAGGATGTTGAACGCCTCGCGCGGGTCGATGCCGGCGTCCAGCAGCAGCAGGTCGCGGGACATGACCACTTCGAGCTGGGTGAAGCGGTCGACCCCGCTGAGGTCCTGGTCGGTGACGACACCGACGGGACGGTGGTCGGCGTCCACGACCACACCGGCGTTGTGGGAGCGCTTGGGCAGCAGGGCCAGCGCGTCGGCCACCGTCTGGTGGGGGGACAGCACGATCGGGGTGTCCAGCACGAGGTGGCGGCTCTTGACCCAGGAGACGACCTCGGTGACGACGTCGATCGGGATGTCCTGCGGGATGACCACCAGGCCGCCGCGCCGGGCCATCGTCTCCGCCATCCGGCGTCCCGCGACGGCGGTCATGTTGGCGACGACCAGCGGGATGGTGGTACCGGTGCCGTCGGGAGAGCCGAGGTCCACCGCCTGCCGGGAACCGACCGCCGATCGGCTCGGCACCATGAAGACGTCGTCGTACGTCAGGTCGTAGGCGGGCTGGATGTCATTGAGGAAACGCACGTGCCGCACATCCCAGTCGATCAGAGGTGACCCCCTGACGGGTGCGCCAGGGGGAAAGAGCACGTACTTCATTCTCCCATGCCAGGGCCCTGGTCATGCCCTCACGGAACCTCCAGGGACCCGCGGTCACAGCTCGGAGGTTCCTCCAAGGGCGAGCATCACGTCGAGGAACGAGGTGCGGTCCACCGCCTCGGAGAACACGTCCCGCGCGATGCGCCACTCCTGCCCGTTCAGCTCGGCGAACGGCTCCCAGTTCCGTACGACGATCAGCAGGCCGCGCTCGATGGCGGCCGGGGGCCAGACGGTGGTGTCGGTCAGGGAGTCCAGCAGGGCGTCCCAGTTGCGGCCGAACCAGTCGGGCAGGTTCAGGGCGGCCACCACCCGGTCCATCAGCCCGGCCTTGTCGCGGACCCCCTGGAGGTCGAGGGTGACCGCCACCCGGTCGACGAGGTCTTCGCTCATCTCAGCACCGCCCGGAACGAGTTGTAATGATCATCGGTGTAGTAGAACTCCCCGCCGTCACCGGTGACCATGCGCCGGGCGCCCCGGCCGCCGGAGCCGGGGGTGGGCACGGTGTACTCGTGGTAGTAACCGCGCTGGTGCCTGGGGAGACGGCCCTCGAAGTTCCCGAAGACGATCCCGTCCCGCGCGTACGGGTAGGGGCCGCCCTTGTCGATGAGGGCGAGGGTGCGCCGGGCCTCGACGGGCAGCCGGGGCTCGGGGACGGTGGCCATGCCCGCGGCCCAGGCCGGGACCGAGGCGGCGTTCCGGGAGGCGGCCGGGGGCTCGGTGGCCGCGTCCGTACCGGCGCAGCCGGCCAGCAGGGCACCGAGGACGGCCAGCACGCCGGCGAGCAGACGCGCCCGGCCGCCGCTTCTCTTCAGGATCTGGGGGACGGACCGCGACAGCATGCCGCAGATGCTGCCACGGCCCGCCCGCCGTGGCAGCGTTCCGCCGGATTCCGGCCTCGGACCCCGTGGGGACGCGAGCCCCCCGGGGGACGCGAGACCCCGGGGGGACTCAGACCCCGGGGGGACTCAGACCCCGTCGGGGTCGGCGCGGCTGAGCGCGGGCTTCGGCGCGGCACCCGCGGTGAGCAGGTAGTCCGCGGCCGAGGTGTCCGTCACCAGGCTGGTGACCAGCCCGGAGCGCAGCACCGCGTCGATCGCCGGGGCCTTGCGCTGCCCGCCCGCGATGGCCACGACCTCGGGGATACGGCGCAACTGGTCGGTCTTGACCGTGATGCACCGCTCGCCCAGGTCCCGTCCGATCCGGCGTCCGTCGGCGTCGAAGAGGTGCGCGGACATCTCGGCGGCGACGCCGAGCGAGGCGTAGTGCGCGCGCTCCTCGTCGCTGAGCATGTCGTGCACCGTGGAGATGCCTGGCTCCCAGGAACCGATGGAGACGCAGGCGACCGTGACCTTGTCGAAGTACTCGAAGGCGCGGGCGATCCCGGTCTGGTTGCGCAGGGCGGCGGCCGTGGCCTCGTCCGGCAGCAGCATCGGCGCGTAGATGGGGTGGGCGTCCCCGCCGGAGACCTGGGCGGCGCGGCGGACGGCCTCCACCGAGCCGCGCTCCGCGGTCCCGGCGTCGTACACGCCCGTCAGCTGCACCACCGTGCACGGCGGAAGCCGGTCGAGCGCGGCCGCCATGTGGATGGTGGAGCGGCCCCAGGCGAGGCCGAGGACATCACCCTCGTCGACGAGTTCACCGAGCAGGTCGGCGGCGACCTCGCCCAGGTTCTCCGGGTCGGGGGTCTCCTCGGCGTCGGCCGGGGACTCGACCACGACGGCGTGCCTGAGGCCGTACCGGGCCCGGAGCGCGTCCGAGCGCTCGGCGTCCAGCTCGGCCGGGACTCGGATCTCGATGCGGACGAGATCCCGTTCGAGGGCGGTCTCCAGGACCCGGGCCACCTTGAAGCGGCTGACGCCGAACTCCTCGGCGATCTGGATCTTGGACTTGCCCTCCAGGTAGAAGCGGCGGGCCATGGCCGCCGCCTGCACCAGCTCAGCGGGTCCCATCCGCATGGCTGACCGGCCCGCCGACATACCCGACACGGCGCTCTCCTCACTGCTGTTCACACTCTGGATTCGCCGTTCATCCTCGCAGATCCGGCGCCGTGAATCCGCCCTGATGGGCGGCCTTCTCTCAAGCGTTCACCTCGGCGTGGCTCAGTGGCCGCACGCCCAGGTCGAATCGGCGATCGCCCGGTCCGCCTTCGCGCGCAGCGCACGGACCGCCTCGGCGGGGTCCTCGGCCCCGTACACGGCCGATCCGGCGACGAAGACGTCCGCCCCCGCCTCGGCGCACCGCTCGATCGTCTCGGCCGAGACACCGCCGTCGACCTGGAGCCACATCTGCAGGCCGTGCTTGGCGATCAGCTCGCGGGTACGGCGGATCTTGGGCAGCGTGATGTCGAGGAACGCCTGCCCGCCGAAGCCCGGCTCGACCGTCATGATCAGCAGCATGTCCAGCTCGGGGAGCATGTCCTCGTACGCTTCGATCGGCGTCGCGGGCTTGAGGGCCATGGCGGCGCGGGCGCCCTTGGCGCGGATCTCGCGGGCGAGCCGGATGGGGGCGTGCGCCGCCTCGACGTGGAAGGTCACCGAGGAGGCTCCGGCCTCGACGTACTGCGGGGCCCAGCGGTCGGGGTCCTCGATCATCAGGTGGCAGTCCAGCGGGATGTCCGTGGCGCGGGCCAGGGACTCCACCACCGGGGTGCCGAGCGTGAGGTTCGGGACGAAATGGTTGTCCATGACGTCGACGTGGAGGTAGTCGGCCCCCTCGACCGCCTTCGCCTCGTCGGCGAGGCGGGCGAAGTCTGCGGACAGGATGCTGGGGTTGATCTGCGCGGCCATGGACCAAGCCTGCCATGCCCCTCCGGGGGGCGCGGCGTCGGCCCGGTGGAGGTGCGGTTGTTCTTCGGGTACCGGGCCGGTGGGGGTTGGTCGCGCAGTTCCCCGCGCCCCTGGGGTGGCTGCCCTGGGCGGGGTTTCAGCCGTGCCGCAAGTCCTTCATGCCGTGCGGCGGATCAGGGCCAGGTACATGGCGTCCGTGCCGTGTTTGTGGGGCCAGAGCTGGATGTCGGGGCCCTCGCCCAGGTCGGGGACGCCGGGGAGGAGGGGGCGGGCGTCGATCAGTTCGGCGTCGGGGTGCTGCTTCAGGAGGTCGGCCACCACGGCCCGGGTCTCCGCGAGGTGGGGGGAGCAGGTGGCGTAGCCGACCACTCCGCCCACGCGGACGGAGTCCAGGGCGGTGCGCAGGAGGGCTCGCTGGACCGGGGCGAAGTTCTCGAGGTCCTCGGGGCGGCGGCGCCAGCGGGCCTCGGGGCGGCGGCGCAGGGCGCCGAGGCCGGTGCAGGGGACGTCCATCAGGACGCGGTCGAAGGTTCCGGGGCGCCACGGCGGACGGGTGCCGTCGGCGGTGATCACCTGGTACGGGCCGGGGTTGCCGGCCAGCGCCTTGGCCACCAGGCCCGCTCGGTGCGGCTGCTTCTCGGAGGCGACCAGGGTGGCACCGCGCTGGGCGGCCAGGGCGGCCAGCAGCGCGGCCTTGCCGCCGGGGCCGGCGCAGCCGTCGAGCCACTTCTCGTCGGGACCGTCCAGGGGCGCGTCGGCGAGGGCGAGGGCGACCAGCTGGCTGCCCTCGTCCTGCACACCGGCCCGCCCCTCGCGCACGGCCTCCACCGCGCCCGGTTCGCCGCCCTCGGTGAGGCGTACCGCGTACGGGGACCAGTTGCCGGCCACGGCCGCGTCCTCGGTCAGCAGTTCCTCGGCGGTGGACCGGCCGGGCCGCGCGACGAGGGTGACCTCGGGACGCTCGTTGTCCGCCGCGAGGAGTTCCTCGATGCCGGCGCGGCCGCCGCCGAGGGAGTCCCACAGCGCGGAGACGACCCAGCGGGGGTGGGAGTGGACGACGGCGAGGTGGTCCTCGGGGTCCTCCTCGTAGGACGGCGCGACCCGCTCCAGCCAGCCGTCCAGGTCGTGCTGGGTGATCTTGCGCAGCACGGCGTTGACGAACTTGGCCCGGCCGTCGCCGAGCACCACCCGCGCCAGCTCGACCGAGGCGGAGACGGCGGCGTGGGTGGGGATGCGCGTACCGAGCAACTGGTGCGCGCCGAGGCTCAGTACGTCGAGCACCGGCGGGTCCACCTCGCGCAGCGGGCGGTCCACGCACTCGGCGATGATCGCGTCGTACGTGCCCTGGCGGCGCAGCGTGCCGTAGACCAGCTCGGTGGCGAGGGCGGCGTCCCGTGCGTCGAAGTCCCCGTTCTCCCGCGCCTTGCGCAGCAGCGGGGGCAGCACGAGGTTGGCGTAGGCGTCCCGTTCGTCCACCGCGCGCAGCGCCTCGAAGGCGAGGATGCGGACGGGGTCCTTCTGGGGGCGCCGGTAGGGCTTGGCGGGCCGGTGCGGCCGACGGGACTGCTCGCTCACGGGAAAGGTGCTCCGGATGTGGTCAAGGGGGTGCGGTCACCAGCGTACGTCGGCGGACCGTCACCCCCCACTCGCGGGGTGTCAGCCGCCGAGCGCCTCGCCCTCGGCGATCCGCGCCCCGCGCGCCCAGTCGGCGGCCCGCATCGGCTTCTTGCCCTGCGCCTGCACCCAGAGCAGTTCGACCGCGTACGAACCCGTGCCCACGTGCACGCTGTTCTTGCCGACGGCGAGCCTGCCGGGCGCGAGGTCCGTCCGCTCGGGCACCGGCGCGACCTGCACGAGCTTGAGCCGCTCGCCCCGGAACACGGTCCACGCGCCGGGGGCGGGCGTGCAGCCGCGCACCACCCGGTCGACGCGCAGCGCGGGCGCCGCCCAGTCGACCTTGGCGTCCTCGACCGTGATCTTCGGCGCGAGCGTGATGCCCTCGGCGGGCTGCGGTACGGCCTTGAGGGTGCCGTCCGCGATGCCGTCCATGGTGGCCGCCAGCAGCCCGGAGCCGGCGAAGGCGAGCCGGGTGAGCAGGTCGCCGCTGGTGTCGGTGGGCCGGATCTCCTCGGTGACGGTGCCGTAGACCGGGCCGGAGTCCAGGCCCTCCTCGATGAGGAAGGTGGAGGCGCCGGTGATCTGGTCGCCGGACATGATCGAGTGCTGCACGGGCGCGGCTCCGCGCCAGGCGGGCAGCAGCGAGAAGTGCAGGTTGACCCAGCCGTGGACGGGGATGTCGAGGGCGACGCGGGGCAGCAGGGCGCCGTAGGCGACGACCGGGCAGCAGTCCGGGCCGATCTCCCGCAGCCGCTCCAGGAAGGCCGGGTCGCGCGGACTGGCCGGCTTCAGCACCTCGATCCCGGCCTCCTCCGCCCGCTGGGCCACGGGCGACGCGACCAGCCTGCGGCCCCGCCCGGCGGGCGCGTCGGGCCGGGTGACGACAGCGGCCACCTCGTGCCGACCGGAGTCGATCAGAGCGTCCAGAGCGGGAACGGCGACCTCTGGGGTACCGGCGAAGACGAGCTTCATGGTCAGGAACGAGCCTCTCGGACGACGGCGGACGGCAGCGGACCAGTCTATGACTGCCGGCGGACGCCGGACTGCCCGCCCGCGGACGCCGGGCTGTCCGGCCGCCTCGGCCACCCACCCGGCCCGAGGCAGACGGCCATCAGCCCCCACATGTCGTCCAGCCTCTCCCCGCCGACGGCGAACGAGCGGTGCGCGGGTGGGGGACCCCGGCGTACAGACACACCCCGCGCGCCCCCACCCCGTGACCAGCGGAGCGCCCACGCGTTGGTCAAGAGAGAGTTGACCACTTCGGGCCGCTTCGGCCGCCCACTTCCTTTCAACGCCGGTTCGAGAGGCTTGTTCATGGCCGACCACGCAACGCACGACGCCCAGGCCCGTGCCAGCCTGCACTTGCTGGTGCGCGACATCGAGCGGGTCCGCCGGCAGGTGGACGCGCTGCGCACCCTCACCGCCCAGCTCGGCAACGTCTACCGTCCCCGCCGCTCCGGCCCGTCCACCGGCTTCGTCGTCTACGGACGCGCCCCGGCCCCGACGGTCCGCCTCGCCCAGGAACTCCGGGACAGCGTCGAGACCCTGGTGACGGCGGCCGTGGACTTCGACCGTTCGCTCGGCTTCTCGTGGGACGCGGTGGGCTCCGCGCTCGGCGTCACCAAGCAGGCCGTGCACCGCCGTTACGGCGCCCGCCGGGCCGCCGCCCAGGCCGCGGCCGAGGCCGAGCGGGCCGGCGAGCCCTCGGGCACCCGCACCATCAACACCGGCGTGCCGACCGTCCCCGCGGCCCGCTCCATGCCGACCCAGCCGACCTCGGGCAGCCCCACCCTCCGCGACGACCCGAGGCCCCCCGCCTTCCCCGGCCCCCGCAGCGGCTGACCGCCCGACCCGCGCCCTCCCGGCAACCGACCGGGAGGGCGTTCGTGTGCCGGGCCGAACCCTCAGCCGATGTCCGGCGGATCGATCCGCACCCGTACCGGCTCTCCACTCCCCAGCGCCATCCGCGCAGCCTGGGCCGTCTTCAGGGCGGACGCCAGGGCGGACCCGCTGCCGGGCGGTACCCGGATCAGCGCGCGTTCCCACTGCTCCCCCGGCGGGGGCGCGCCGGGGCGGCGGGGCCGGCCGGGCAGGGTCGGCGGCAGCGGCACCGGCCCCAGCACCTCCGCGTCCGGGGGTGAGTCCACGGCCGCGAGGAACTCGGCAACCGCCTCCGTCGTCCCGGACACCGCGGCCATCCGGGACACGGGGGGAAACCCGAGCTCGGCCCGCTCGGCCAGCTCACGGACCGCGAACCCGACAGGGTCCCAGCGGACGAGCGCCTGCACCGGCCGGAGGGTCGGCTCGGCCACGACCACCACGGTCCCGCCCTCGCCCTGCGGCCGGACCAGCGCGGCAGCGCCGATCCACCGGCGCAGCGCGTCCTCGCCGGAGCGCAGGTCCGGCCGGCCGAGCATGGCCCAGCCGTCCAGCAGCAGCGCGGCCGCGTAACCGCCCTCGGCCACCGGCTCGGCGCCCGGCGTGCTGACGACCAGGGCGGGCGCGTCCGGCACGGTGTCGAGCACGTGCTCGCGGCCGGAGGTACGCACCGGCACGGCGGGGAAGGCGCGCCCGAGCTCCTCGGCGGTACGGCGTGCGCCGACGACCTGGGCGCGCAGCCGGAAGCCGCCGCACTCGGGGCAGTGCCAGGAGTGCTCCTCCCGCCCGCACCACTCGCAGCGCAGCGCCCCCGCGTCCTGCGCCTGGAGCGGCCCGGCGCAGTGCGCGCACCGCGCGGGCGCCCGGCACTGGGCGCAGGCCAGGCGGGGTACGTAGCCGCGCCGGGGCACCTGCACCAGCACCGGGCCGGTCCTGAGCCCCTCCCGGACGGCCTGCCAGGCGAGGCTGGGCAGCCGGGCGGCACGGGCGGCCTCGTCCCGGGCGAGGTCGGTGTCCCCGACGGTGCGGACCAGCGGCGCGGTCCGGCGGACCTGGTCGCGTCCGGCGGTCAGGGGCCGCGCCCAGCCGCTCTCCACGAGCTGCGCGGCCTCCACCGTGCAGCTCCAACTGCCCACCAGAAAGGCGCACTTGTCGAGGGAGGCGCGCAGCAGCAGGACATCGCGGGCGTGCGGCTGGGGTGCGTGCTGCTCGCTGTGGCTGTCGTCGCCGTCGTCCCAGATGGCCACGAGCCCGAGGTCCCGCACGGGGGCGAACATGGCGGCGCGGGTACCGACGACCGCCCTTACGGAGCCGCGCCGGACCGCGAGCCACTGGGCGTACCGCTTCTCGGGGCCGGCGTCGGCGGTCAGCAGTGCGTGGCGGCCCTTGCCCAGCAGGCCGGTCAGCGCGGCGTCGACCCGCGCGGCGGTCCGTCCGTCGGGGACGACGACCAGGGCACCGCGTCCCGAGGCGAGGGTGGCGGCGACGGCACGGGCGATCTCCTCGCTCCACCCGGGTCCGGGCAGCGCGTTCCACACCGCACGGGGTGAACCGCCGGCGGCCAGGGCGTCGAGGAAGGCGGGACCGTGCTCGTAGCGGGCCCAGGTGCCCGCCTCCGGGGCGGGGGGCGCGGGGAGGGGCTCGGGGGAGGCCCGCTTCTCCGCGCGGGCGCTGCGCGGCGGTACGGCCAGTTGCAGCACGTCTGCGAGGCTGCCCGCGTACCGGTCGGCGACGGCGCGGCACAGGCCGAGGAGTTCCTCGCCGAGCACCGGCTCCGGGGAGACGACCTGGGCGAGGGCGGCGAGCGGCCCGGCGTAGTCGGACTCGTCCCGCCGCTCGATCAGGTAGCCGTCGATCAGGCCGCCGCCCTCGCGCCGCCCGTCGCGCACCCGGTGCCGCCCGGCGCCGAACCGCACCCGGACCCGGACGCCGGGCTGGGCGTCGGCGTCGAGCTCCTCGGGCACCGCGTAGTCGAAGTACCGGTCGAGGTGCAGGACACCCTTGTCGACGAGCACCCGCGCGACCGGCCGGTCCTTGGCGAGCGCGGCCCCCCGCCAGGTGCGGGGCTTGGCGCGCGGTACGTCGGCGCCGCGCACGCTCTCCCGGATGAGCGCGAGCTGCTCCGGCGGCGGCCCCTCGGCCCCGCCGTCCCCCGGCCCGTTGTCGCTGCTCACGCTTGCATTCTTACCAAAGACCACGGACAGCACCGCCCGCCGAGGCACCGGGAACGTGCCGGGGCCCGGCGTCCCCCAAGGGAGGCCGGGCCCCGGTTCGCGTGGTGCGGATCAGACGCCGGCGGCCTTGCGCAGGGCGTCGACGCGGTCGGTGCGCTCCCAGGTGAAGTCGGGGATCTCGCGGCCGAAGTGGCCGTAGGCCGCCGTCTGGGCGTAGATCGGGCGCAGCAGGTCGAGGTCGCGGATGATCGCGGCCGGACGCAGGTCGAAGACCTCGTCGATGGCCTTCTCGATCCTCTCGGGCTCGATCTTGGCGGTGCCGAAGGTCTCCACGAAGAGACCGACCGGCTCGGCCTTGCCGATCGCGTAGGCGACCTGGACCTCGCAGCGCGAAGCGAGGCCCGCGGCCACCACGTTCTTGGCGACCCAGCGCATCGCGTACGCGGCCGAGCGGTCCACCTTGGACGGGTCCTTGCCCGAGAAGGCGCCGCCACCGTGCCGGGCGAAGCCGCCGTAGGTGTCGATGATGATCTTGCGGCCGGTGAGGCCCGCGTCACCCATCGGGCCGCCGATCTCGAAGCGGCCGGTCGGGTTGACCAGCAGGCGGTAGCCCTCGGTGTCGATCTTGATGCCCTCGTCCAGCAGGGCCTTCAGCTCGGGCTCCACCACGAACTCGCGGATGTCGGGCGCGAGCAGCGACTCGAGGTCGATGTCGGAGGCGTGCTGGGAGGAGACCACGACGGTGTCGAGACGGACGGCCTTGTCGCCGTCGTACTCGATGGTGACCTGGGTCTTGCCGTCGGGGCGCAGGTAGGGGATGGTGCCGTTCTTGCGGACCTCGGAGAGGCGCTTGGACAGGCGGTGCGCCAGGAAGATCGGCAGCGGCATCAGCGTCGGCGTCTCGTCCGAGGCGTAGCCGAACATCAGGCCCTGGTCGCCCGCGCCCTGCTTGTCCAGCTCGTCCTCGTCGCCCTCGACCCGGGACTCGTAGGCCGTGTCGACGCCCTGCGCGATGTCCGGGGACTGCGCGCCGATGGACACCGAGACGCCGCAGGAGGCGCCGTCGAAGCCCTTCTTGGAGGAGTCGTAACCGATCTCCAGGATCTTCTCGCGCACCAACTGGGCGATGGGCGCGTAGGCCTTGGTCGTGACCTCGCCGGCCACGTGCACCAGGCCGGTGGTGATCAGCGTCTCGACGGCGACGCGGGACGAGGGGTCCTCGCGGAGCAGCGCGTCGAGAATGGTGTCGCTGATCTGGTCAGCGATCTTGTCGGGGTGACCTTCGGTCACGGACTCCGAGGTGAACAGGCGACGGGACACAACGCTCCCTGGGGTTGCAGCGGCTGCTGGCTGATCATTGAAGGACCACGTCGGGAGCTGCGCCCAACGTCGTCCGTGAACAGTTTATCGGTCGCACCTGGCCGCGGGGCCACCCGTTCTCGCCCAGCGAGAACGCTGTGACCTGCGGCACAGGCATTCTGCACGCTGGAGCGCGGCCTTGAACAGATCCGCCACACGCCATCCCGGTATGAAAAAAAGACTCCGGGTGGCCGAAAACGGACCGCCCCGAACGGCCCAGCCGCTCAGCCCAGCCGAGCCGTCACCAGGTCCCAGACGGTGTCCGCCAGGTCCTCCTTCGGCCCGTGCGGTACGGCCGTCTCGGTGCCGTCGGCGCCGAGGACCACCGCCTCGTTCTCCTCCGAGCCGAAGGTCCGGCGCTCCCCCACCTCGTTGACCACCAGCAGGTCGCAGCCCTTGCGGGCAAGCTTCGCGCGGCCGTTGGCGAGCACGTCGTCGGTCTCGGCTGCGAAGCCGACGACGACCTGGCCGGGGCGGGCGCGCTCGGCGGAGACCTCGGCGAGCACATCGGGGTTGCGGACCAGGGCGACCGGCTCGGGCTCCTGGCCGTCCTTCTTCTTGATCTTGCCGCTCGCGTAGACCGCCGGGCGGAAGTCGGCGACGGCGGCGGCCATGACCACGGCGTCCGCGTCGGCCGCTGCCTTGAGCACCGCCTCGCGGAGCTGGACGGCGGTGCCGACGTGCACGATGTCCACCCCGGCCGGGTCGGGCAGGGAGGCGTTGGCCGAGACCAAGGTCACGCGGGCCCCGCGCGCGGCGGCGGTCCGGGCGAGGGCGTACCCCTGCTTGCCGGAGGAGCGGTTGCCGAGGAAGCGCACCGGGTCGAGCGGTTCACGGGTGCCGCCCGCCGAGACCACGACATGGCGGCCCGCGAGGTCGGGTCCGCTCACGCCCCGCGCGAGCACCCGGCGGCACACCTCGAAGATCTCGGCCGGGTCGGGCAGCCGCCCCTTGCCGGTGTCGACGCCGGTGAGGCGGCCCACGGCGGGCTCGATGACGACCGCGCCCCGGCGGCGCAGGGTGGCCACGTTCTCCTGGGTGGCCGGGTGCTCCCACATCTCGGTGTGCATCGCCGGGGCGAAGACCACCGGGCAGCGCGCGGTGAGCAGGGTGTTGGTGAGCAGGTCGTCGGCGAGGCCGTGCGCGGCCTTGGCGAGCATGTCGGCGGTGGCGGGCGCGACCACCACGAGGTCGGCGTGCTGCCCGATGCGGACGTGCGGCACCTCGTGGACGCTGTCCCAGACCTCGGTGGAGACCGGGTTGCCGGACAGCGCGGACCAGGTGGCGGCGCCGACGAAGTGCAGTGCGGAGGCGGTCGGCACCACCCGCACGTCGTGCCCCGACTCGGTGAACCGTCTGAGCAGCTCACAGGACTTGTAGGCGGCGATGCCACCGCTGACGCCCAGCACGACCTTCGGCTTGTCCACCGTCTCCACCGTCTCCCCGACTTCGAGAACCTTTGACACCCATGACACACCACAGGCCCGGCAGCATGACTGCCGGGCCTGTGGAAAAGTCGACCGCGATCTGAAAGTACGACCGCGAGCGGTGGAACTACTGGACCGGGCCCTCGATGGCCTCGGAGGTCAGCAGACCGGCGTTGATCTCGCGCAGCGCGATCGAGAGCGGCTTCTCGTGGACGTGGGTGTCGACGAGCGGACCGACGTACTCGAGGAGGCCCTCACCGAGCTGCGAGTAGTACGCGTTGATCTGACGGGCGCGCTTGGCCGCGTAGATCACCAGGCTGTACTTCGAGTCGGTGGCCTCGAGGAGCTCGTCGATCGGAGGGTTGATGATGCCCTCGGGCGCGGTGATGGAAGAGGACACGCTCTGCCTTCCGATGGGTGGGAAAGAATCAGTCGGTGTGGAGCACCGTGACCGGTAGGCCCTGTTCATGGACGGCGGTCACGATCACACAACGTCCATCAAGGCTAGCAGCTCCCCGGCCACGTCCTCGACGGAGGTGTTGACCAGGGTGACGTCGAACTCGGGCTCGGCGGCCAGTTCCGTCCGGGCCGCCTCCAGCCGGCGCTCGATGACCTCCGGCGGCTCGGTGCCCCGGCCGGTGAGCCTGCGCACCAGCTCGTCCCAGGACGGCGGGGCGAGGAAGACCAGTTGGGCGTCGGACATCGACTCGCGGACCTGCCGGGCGCCCTGGAGGTCGATCTCCAGCAGCACCGGCTCGCCCTTCTCCAGCCGCTCCAGCACGGCCGCGCGGGGCGTGCCGTAGCGGTTGCCGGCGAACTCGGCCCACTCCAGCAGCTCGCCGTTGGCGATCAGCTTGTCCATCTCCTCGTCGCTGACGAAGAAGTAGTGGACACCGTGCTGCTCGCCGGGGCGCGGCTTGCGGGTGGTCGCGGACACCGACAGCCAGACGTCGGGGTGTTCTTTGCGCATATGGGCGACGACCGTGCTCTTGCCGACCCCGGAGGGGCCGGAGAGCACGGTCAGCCGCGGACGTGCGTCCGGGGGTACGGGGGACGTCCCCCGGAATGTTCCAGCCATGCAGCGATTATTCCAGCAATCCCGGAGTGTCCGGGACTCCGGTCCGGGCAGCGCCCGGACTCAGGAGCCGGTGCTGCCGAACTCACGCTCCAGAGAGGCGATCTGGTTGGAACCGAGGCCGCGGACACGGCGGCTCTCGGAGATCCCCAGACGCTCCATGATCTGCTTGGCGCGGACCTTGCCCACGCCCGGCAGGGACTCCAGAAGGGCCGAGACCTTCATCTTGCCGATGACCTCGTTCTCCTGGCCCTGCTTGATGACCTCGTGCAGCGAGGCGCCGGAGTGCTTGAGTCGATTCTTGACCTCGGCCCGCTCCCGGCGAGCCGCGGCGGCCTTTTCGAGCGCGGCTGCGCGCTGTTCAGGGGTAAGGGGCGGAAGAGCCACGCCTACGTCACCTCGGATGTCGAACTGTCGGATACGGACCGGTGAGGAACCTAGTCGCCCCACACCTGGGGAGCCACGAGCAACACGCTCGCCCGCTCTCACTGCCTCGGAGACTAGCGGGCATGTCCGCCGGAGTCAGCGAGAACAGCGGAAAAGTCCTGGTCAGCCTCCGTGAGGCCGGACTTTTCGGGCATACTGCCCACGATTCGTGGATGTATTCGCCTCTCGGACCCCCGGTCGAGCCCGTCCGCGGTGCTCAGGAAGCCGGGACGGCGGCCCGGATCTCGTCCGCGAAGGCCGCCGTGGCCGCCCGCAGCGCCCCGATGTCGGGACCGTGCCGCAGCACGCCCCGGCTGACGTTCGGCACCACGTTGCCCACCGCGCTCCCGAACACCGCCGGCAGGTCCGCCGGGGTGGCGCCCTGGGCACCGACGCCGGGGGCGAGCAGCGGCCCGTTGATGGCGAGGTCGTAGGACGAGAGGTCCCCCACCGTGGCGCCCACGACCGCGCCGAAGGAGCCCAGCGGCTCGGCGCCCGCGTTCTCGGCGGCGAGGTGGGCCAGCACGGTCGCGGCGACACTGCGCCCGTCCGCGCGGACCGCGTGCTGCACCTCGGGGCCCTCCGGGTTGGAGGTCAGCGCGAGCACGAACAGCCCGGTGCCGCTCTCGCGGGCCAGCTCGACCGCCGGGGCGAGCGAGCCGTAGCCGAGGTACGGGGAGACGGTGAGCGCGTCCGAGAACAGCGGGGCGTCCTTGTGCAGGAACGCCTCCGCATACCCGGCCATGGTGGAGCCGATGTCGCCGCGCTTGGCGTCCATCACGACCAGGGCGCCCGCCGCGCGGGTCTCCTCGACGACGCGCTCCAGGACGGCGACACCGCGCGAGCCGAACCGCTCGAAGAACGCGCTCTGCGGCTTCACGACGGCGACCCGGTCGGCGACAGCCTCCACGACCGTGCGGCCGAACCGCTCCAGGCCGGCCACGTCGTCGTTCAGGCCCCAGTCGGCGAGCAGCGAGGCGTGCGGGTCGATGCCGACGCACAGCGGGCCGCGCTCGTCCATGGCACGGCGCAGACGGGTACCGAAGGGCTCGGTCATACGGGCTTCCTGACATCGGCGCCGACCGCGTCGGCGAGGGTGGCGTACGGGCTGGCCTTGAGCCGGGCGGCGAGGCCCTTGTGCACGGCGCGGGTCCAGAAGGGGCCCTCGTAGACGAAGGCGCTGTAGCCCTGGACCAGGGTGGCGCCGGCCAGGATGCGCTGCCAGGCGTCCTCGGCGCTCTCCACGCCGCCGACGCCCACCAGGGTGATGCGATCCCCCACGCGCGCGTACAGGCGCCGCAGCACCTGAAGGGAGCGCGCCTTGAGGGGGGCGCCGGACAGGCCGCCGGTCTCCTTGACCACGGAGGGCGCGGAGCGCAGGCCGAGGCCCTCGCGGGCGATGGTGGTGTTGGTGGCGATGATGCCGTCCAGGCCGAGTTCCACGGCGAGGTCGGCGACGGCGTCGACGTCCTGGTCCGCCAGGTCGGGGGCGATCTTCACCAGGAGCGGCACGCGGCGGGCGCCGGTGGCGCGGTCGGCGGCCTCGCGCACCGCGCCGAGCAGCGGGCGCAGCGCCTCGGTGGCCTGGAGGTCGCGCAGGCCGGGGGTGTTCGGGGAGGAGACGTTGACCACGAGGTAGTCGGCGTGCGGGGCGAGCCGCTCGGCGGACTTCACGTAGTCGGCGACCGCGTCCGCCTCGGAGACGGCCTTGGTCTTGCCGATGTTGACGCCGACGACCGTCCGGAACACCGGGCGCCGGGAGGCGAGGCGGGCGGCGACGGCGAGGGAGCCCTCGTTGTTGAAGCCCATGCGGTTGATCAGGGCGCGGTCGGCGACCAGCCGGAACAGCCGCTTCCTCGGGTTGCCGGGCTGGGCCTCGCCGGTGACGGTGCCGATCTCGACGTGGTCGAAGCCGAGCATGGAGAGTCCGTCGACGCCGACGGCGTTCTTGTCGAAGCCGGCGGCGAGGCCGAAGGGGCCGTGCATGCGCAGGCCGAGGGCCTCGGTGCGCAGTTCCTCGTACCGGGGGGCCAGCGCGGCGGCGGCGAAGGTGCGCAGGACCGGGACGCGGGCGAGCAGACGGATCCAGCGGAAGGCGAGGTGGTGGGCCTGTTCCGGGTCCATCCGCTGGAAGATCAGCCGGAAGAACAGCTTGTACATGGGGAGAGTCCTCGAAGGCGGGGGCGGGCGTGGCTCATGAAGAGGGGGACACCGTTTCCGGTGTCCCCCTCGGCGCGGCTAGTCGCGGGCCGCGTTCAGATGTTCCGCGTGCTCCTGGAGGGAGCGGACGCCCACGTCCCCGCGGCCGAGGGCGTCGATGCCCTGGACGGCGGCGGCGAGCGCCTGGACGGTCGTCAGGCAGGGCACCGAGCGGGCCACGGCCGCCGTACGGATGTCGTAGCCGTCGAGGCGGCCGCCGGTGCCGTAGGGCGTGTTGACGATGAGGTCGACCTCGCCGTCGTGGATGAGCTGGACGATGGTCCGCTCGCCGTTCGGGCCGGTGCCCTCGGACTGCTTGCGCACGACGGTGGCGTTGATGCCGTTGCGCTTGAGGACCTCGGCGGTGCCGGAGGTGGCCAGCAGCTCGAAGCCGTGCGCGACCAGCTCGCGGGCCGGGAAGATCATCGAGCGCTTGTCGCGGTTGGCGACCGAGATGAACGCGCGGCCCTTGGTGGGCAGCGGGCCGTACGCGCCCGCCTGCGACTTGGCGTACGCCGTGCCGAAGACGGAGTCGATGCCCATGACCTCGCCGGTGGAGCGCATCTCCGGGCCGAGCACGGTGTCCACGCCGCGGCCCTGGATGTCCCGGAAGCGGGACCAGGGCATCACGGCCTCCTTGACGGAGATCGGCGCGTCCAGCGGGAGTTCGCCGCCGTCGCCGGTGGCGGGCAGCAGGCCCTCGGCGCGCAGCTCGGCGATGGTCGTGCCCAGCGAGATGCGGGCGGCGGCCTTGGCGAGCGGGACGGCGGTCGCCTTGGAGGTGAACGGGACCGTGCGGGAGGCGCGGGGGTTGGCCTCCAGGACGTAGAGGATGTCGCCCGACATGGCGAACTGGATGTTGATCAGTCCGCGGACGCCGACGCCCTTGGCGATGGCCTCGGTGGAGGCGCGCAGCCGCTTGATGTCGAAACCGCCCAGCGTGATCGGGGGCAGGGCGCACGCCGAGTCGCCGGAGTGGATGCCGGCCTCCTCGATGTGCTCCATGACGCCGCCGAGGTACAGCTCCTCGCCGTCGTAGAGGGCGTCGACGTCGATCTCGATGGCGTCGTCCAGGAAGCGGTCCACGAGGACCGGCCGGGACGGGCTGATCTCGGTGGACTCCTCGATGTACGCGGAGAGCCGCTCCTCCTCATACACGATCTCCATGCCGCGTCCGCCGAGGACGTAGGAGGGGCGGACCAGGACGGGGTAGCCGATCTCGTCCGCGATGGCCTTGGCCTCGGCGAAGGTGGTGGCGGTGCCGTGCTTGGGCGCGGGCAGGCCGGCCTCGGCGAGCACGCGGCCGAAGGCGCCGCGGTCCTCGGCGGCGTGGATGGCCTCGGGCGGGGTGCCGACGACCGGCACACCGTTGTCCTTCAGGGCCTGCGCGAGGCCCAGCGGGGTCTGCCCGCCGAGCTGCACGACCACACCGGCGACGGGGCCGGCGAGGGACTCCGCGTGCACGATCTCCAGCACGTCCTCCAGGGTGAGCGGCTCGAAGTAGAGCCGGTCGGAGGTGTCGTAGTCGGTGGAGACGGTCTCCGGGTTGCAGTTGACCATCACGGTCTCGTACCCGGCGTCGGAGAGCGCGAAGGAGGCGTGGACGCAGGAGTAGTCGAACTCGATGCCCTGGCCGATGCGGTTGGGCCCGGAGCCCAGGATGATCACGGCGGGCTTCTCGCGCGGCGCGACCTCGCTCTCCTCGTCGTAGGAGGAGTAGAAGTACGGCGTCCGGGCGGCGAACTCGGCGGCGCAGGTGTCGACCGTCTTGTAGACCGGGCGGATGCCGAGCACGTGCCGGACCTCGCGGACGACGTCCTCGCGCAGGCCCCGGATCTCCCCGATCTGGAGGTCGGAGAAGCCGTGCCGCTTGGCCTCGGCGAGCAGCTCGGCGGTCAGCTCCGGCGCCTCGGCCAGCTCGTCCGCGGTCTCCTTGATGAGGAAGAGCTGGTCCACGAACCAGGGGTCGATCTTCGTGTACTCGAAGATCTCCTCGGGCGTGGCACCGGCGCGGATCGCCTGCATGACCGTGTTGATCCGGCCGTCGGTGGGGCGTACCGCCTCTTCGAGGAGGGTCTGCTTGTCGCCGGGGTCACCGATGAAGGTGAACTGGCTGCCCTTCTTCTCCAGCGAGCGCAGCGCCTTCTGGAACGCCTCGGTGAAGTTGCGGCCGATGGCCATGGCCTCGCCGACCGACTTCATCGTGGTGGTCAGCGTGGAGTCGGCCTGCGGGAACTTCTCGAAGGCGAACCGGGGGGCCTTGACGACGACGTAGTCGAGCGTGGGCTCGAAGGAGGCCGGGGTCTCCCGCGTGATGTCGTTCGGGATCTCGTCCAGCGTGTAGCCGACGGCCAGCTTGGCGGCGATCTTGGCGATCGGGAAGCCGGTGGCCTTGGAGGCGAGCGCGGAGGACCGCGAGACGCGCGGGTTCATCTCGATGACGATGACCCGGCCGTCCTCGGGGTTGACCGCGAACTGGATGTTGCAGCCGCCGGTGTCGACGCCGACCTCACGGATGATGGCGATGCCGACGTCGCGCAGCAGCTGGTACTCGCGGTCGGTCAGCGTCATCGCGGGGGCGACGGTGATCGAGTCGCCGGTGTGCACGCCCATCGGGTCGAAGTTCTCGATGGAGCAGACGACCACGACGTTGTCGTTCTTGTCGCGCATCAGCTCCAGCTCGTACTCCTTCCAGCCGAGGATGGACTCCTCCAAGAGCACCTCGGTGGTCGGGGAGAGCGTGAGGCCCTGGCCGGCGATGCGGCGCAGCTCCTCCTCGTCGTGGGCGAACCCGGAGCCGGCGCCGCCCATGGTGAAGGACGGGCGGACGACGACGGGGTAGCCGCCGAGGGTGTCGACGCCGCTGATGACGTCGTCCATGGTGTGGCAGATGACCGAGCGGGCGGACTCGCCGTGGCCGGTCTTCTTGCGGACCTCCTCCACGACGCCCTTGAAGAGGTCGCGGTCCTCGCCCTTGTGGATCGCCTCGGGCCGGGCGCCGATCAGTTCGACGCCGTACTTCTCCAGCACCCCGCTGTCGTGCAGCGAGATGGCGGTGTTCAGGGCGGTCTGGCCGCCGAGGGTGGGCAGGAGGGCGTCGGGGCGCTCCTTGGCGATGATCTTCTCGACGAACTCGGGGGTGATCGGCTCGACGTAGGTGGCGTCGGCGATCTCCGGGTCGGTCATGATCGTCGCCGGGTTGGAGTTGACCAGGATCACGCGCAGGCCCTCGGCCTTGAGCACGCGGCACGCCTGGGTTCCGGAGTAGTCGAACTCTGCGGCCTGACCGATGACGATCGGGCCGGAGCCGATGACCAGGACGGACTGGATGTCGGAGCGCTTAGGCACGCTGGCCCTCCCGGACGGTGCTCATCAAAGACGTGAAGCGGTCGAACAGGTAGGCGGCGTCGTGCGGACCGGCCGCCGCCTCGGGGTGGTACTGGACGGAGAAGGCCGGCTGGTCGAGGAGCTGGAGGCCCTCCACCACGTCGTCGTTCAGGCAGACGTGGGAGACCTCGGCGCGGCCGAACTTCGTCTCGCTGACCTTGTCCAGCGGCGCGTCGACGGCGAAGCCGTGGTTGTGCGCGGTGACCTCCACCTTGCCGGTGGTGCGGTCCTGGACCGGCTGGTTGATGCCGCGGTGGCCGTACTTCAGCTTGTAGGTGCCGAAGCCGAGGGCGCGACCGAGGATCTGGTTGCCGAAGCAGATGCCGAACAGCGGGGTCTTCCGCTCCAGCACGGCGGTCATCAGGGCCACCGGGCCGTCGGCCGTGGCCGGGTCGCCGGGACCGTTGGAGAAGAACACGCCGTCGGGCTCCACGGCGTAGACGTCCTCGGCCGTGGCGGTCGCCGGGAGCACGTGGACCTCGATGCCGCGCTCGGCCATGCGCTGCGGGGTCATGCCCTTGATGCCGAGGTCGATCGCGGCGACGGTGAACTTCTTCTCGCCGACCGCGGGGACGACGTACGCCTCCTTGGTGGCGACCTCCTCGTAGAGGCTCGCGCCCTTCATGTGCGGCTGGGCCTTGACCCGCTCCACCAGTTCGGCGTCGGGGGCGAGCGCCTCGCCGGAGAAGATGCCGGCGCGCATCGAGCCGCGCTCGCGCAGGTGGCGGGTGAGGGCGCGGGTGTCGATGCCGCTGATGCCGACGACGCCCTGGGCGGTCAGCTCGTCGTCCAGGGAGCGCCGGGAGCGCCAGTTGGACGGCACGCGCGCGGGGTCGCGGACCACGTAGCCGGAGACCCAGATGCGGCCGGACTCGTCGTCCTCGTCGTTCCAGCCGGTGTTGCCGATCTGGGGGGCGGTGGCGACGACGATCTGGCGGTCGTAGGAGGGGTCGGTCAGGGTCTCCTGGTAGCCGGTCATGCCGGTGGAGAACACGGCCTCGCCGAAGGTCTCCCCCACGGCCCCGTAGGCGCGGCCGCGGAAGGCGCGGCCGTCCTCCAGGACGAGTACGGCGGGAGTCTTCGCGGCTCCCCTGGTGGAGGTCGTCATCGTGCGCCTTCCGTGTGGTTGGTCATCTGGTTCAGGGTGTCGACCCAGGTGGTGTGTTCGGCCGCGTGGTCGGAGCGGAAGCCGGAGTCGATCAGCTTCTCGCCGTGCTCCCAGGTCACCACGAGCAGTCCGCCCTCGGTGAGGACCTTGCCCGCGATGCCCTTGTCGAGCCGCGCGCCGCGCAGCGCCGCGGCGGGGATGAGGAAGTCGGTGGCGCCGGGGCGCTCGACGGCCAGCCCCGCGTCGGTGAGGGTCAGCTCGGCCCGGCTGCGGGAGCCCAGGCCGTGGGCCACGATCCGGTCGAGCCACTGCCCGGCGGTGGTGGAGCCGTGGTAGCGCCCGCTCATGGTCAGGATGGCCGGGCCGAGGTCGTCCGGCACCTCGGGGAGTGCGGGCAGGTCGCTCTGGAGGGTGCCGCGCCACTTCCAGCCCTCGCGCATCAGCCAGTAGACGAGGGCGACGAAGAGGGCCAGGCCGACGAGCCAGCCCAGGCGGGCGGCCCAGTCGGTCACCGCGGCCGACTTCTTCTCGTCGGCCAGGACCGTGGCGAGCGATGCGGCGAGGTGAGGTGCAGGTGTCACGTGAGCTTCCCGTCCATGAGCGTGGCCTTGCCCCGCAGCCAGGTGTGGGTGACACGGCCCGGCAGCTCGCGGCCCTCGTAGGGGGTGTTGCGGCTGCGCGAGGCGAAGCGCGCGGGGTCCACCTGTCCACGGTAGGCCGTGTCCACGAGGGTGAGGTTGGCGGGCTCGCCCGCGGCGACCGGGCGGCCGTGGCCGGTGGCGCCGCCGATCCGGGCCGGGGTGAAGGACATCCGGTCGGCGACCGCGGCCCAGTCCAGCAGGCCGGTCTCCACCATGGTCTCCTGCACCACGGACAGCGCGGTCTCCAGGCCGACCATGCCCATCGCGGCCGCGGCCCACTCGCAGTCCTTGTCCTCGTGCGGGTGCGGGGCGTGGTCGGTGGCGACGATGTCGATCGTGCCGTCGGCCAGCGCCTCACGCAGGGCGCGTACATCGCGCTCGGTGCGCAGCGGCGGGTTGACCTTGTAGGCGGGGTTGTAGGTGCGCACCATCTCCTCGGTCAGGAGCAGGTGGTGCGGGCACACCTCGGCGGTGACGTCGATGCCGCGGGACTTGGCCCAGCGGATGATCTCCACCGAGCCGGCCGTGGAGAGGTGGCAGATGTGCAGCCGGGAGCCGACGTGCTCGGCGAGCAGCACGTCCCGCGCGATGATCGACTCCTCGGCGACGGCCGGCCAGCCGCCCAGGCCCAGCTCGGCGGAGACGACGCCCTCGTTCATCTGGGCGCCCTCGGTGAGCCGGGGCTCCTGGGCGTGCTGGGCGACGACCCCGCCGAACGCCTTCACGTACTCCAGGGCGCGGCGCATGATCACCGCGTCGTCCACGCACTTGCCGTCGTCGGAGAAGACGCTGACCTCGGCGGCCGAGTCGTGCATGGCGCCCAGCTCGGCGAGCTTCTTGCCCTCCAGGCCCACGGTGACGGCGCCGATGGGGCGTACGTCGCAGTAGCCGGACTCCTTGCCGAGCCGCCAGACCTGCTCGACCACGCCGGCGGTGTCGGCGACGGGGAAGGTGTTGGCCATGGCGAAGACGGCGGTGAAGCCGCCGGAGGCGGCGGCACGGGTGCCGGTGAGCACGGTCTCGGAGTCCTCGCGGCCCGGCTCGCGCAGATGGGTGTGCAGGTCGACCAGGCCCGGCAGCAGCACCTTGCCGTCGGCCTCGACCACCTCGGCGCCCTCGGCGCTCAGCCCGGTGCCGACCGCCGCGATCAGCTCGCCGTCGATCAGTACGTCCTGCGGCTCGCCCCCGAGCACCTTCGCACCACGGATCAGGATCTTGCTCATGGGTCTTACTTCTCCTCGGTACGAAGGTGGGCGGTGCCGGCGGGCTCGTTGCCGCCGAGCAGCAGGTAGAGGACGGCCATGCGGATGGAGACGCCGTTGGCGACCTGCTCCACGACCGTGCAGCGGTCGGAGTCGGCCACCTCGGCGGTGATCTCCATGCCCCGGACCATCGGGCCGGGGTGCATCACGATGGCGTGGTCCGGCAGCTTGGCCATGCGGTCGCCGTCGAGGCCGTAGCGGCGGGAGTACTCGCGCTCGGTGGGGAAGAACGCGGCGTTCATCCGCTCGCGCTGGACGCGGAGCATCATCACCGCGTCGGACTTGGGCAGCGTGGAGTCCAGGTCGTAGGAGACCTCGCAGGGCCAGGTCTCCACACCGACCGGCAGCAGGGTGGGCGGGGCGACCAGGGTGACCTCGGCGCCCAGGGTGTGCAGCAGGTCCACGTTGGAGCGGGCGACCCGGCTGTGCAGGACGTCGCCGACGAGGGTGACGCGCTTGCCGTCGAGGTCCCGGCCGAGCCCGGCGTCGGCGCCGACCAGCCGGCGGCGCATGGTGAAGGCGTCCAGCAGGGCCTGGGTGGGGTGCTGGTGGGTGCCGTCGCCGGCGTTGATGACCGGGGCGTCGATCCAGCCCGAGTTGGCGAGGCGGTAGGGGGCGCCCGAGGCGCTGTGCCGGATGACGACGGCGTCCACGCCCATCGCCTCCAGCGTCTGGGCGGTGTCCTTCAGCGACTCGCCCTTGGAGACGCTGGAGCCCTTGGCAGCGAAGTTGATGACGTCGGCGGAGAGGCGCTTCTCGGCGGCCTCGAAGGAGATCCGGGTGCGGGTCGAGTCCTCGAAGAAGAGGTTGCAGACCGTGCGGCCGCGCAGGGTCGGCAGTTTCTTGATCGGCCGGTCCGCGACCCGGGCCATCTCCTCGGCGGTGTCGAGGATCAGGACGGCGTCGTCGCGGGTGAGGTCGGCGGCCGAGATGAGATGACGCTGCATCTGTCAGGCTCCGTAAGGCAGTTAATACGGGAGGTTTCGGGCGGACCGGGGTGCGCCGGGGCACGCCGAAGCGGCCGGGCACCCGTCGGCGCTACTGGTCGGCAGACTTGGCACCGAGCAGCACGGTGTCCCGTCCGTCCTCCTCGGCGAGCTGGACCTTGACCGTCTCCCGCAGCGACGTGGGGAGGTTCTTGCCGACGTAGTCGGCGCGGATCGGGAGCTCCCGGTGTCCGCGGTCGACGAGGACGGCGAGCTGCACCGCGCGGGGGCGCCCGATGTCGTTCAGGGCGTCGAGGGCGGCGCGGATGGTGCGGCCGGAGAAGAGCACGTCGTCGACGAGCACGACGAGGCGGCCGTCGACACCCTCACCGGGGATCTCGGTGCGGGCGAGGGCGCGGGGAGGGTGCATGCGCAGGTCGTCGCGGTACATCGTGATGTCGAGCGAGCCGACCGGGATCTTCCGGCCGGTGACCTGCTCCAGCTTGACGGCGAGCCGCTGGGCGAGGAAGACGCCTCGCGTGGGGATGCCGAGGAGCACCACGTCGTCGGCGCCCTTGGCGCGTTCGACGATCTCGTGGGCGATGCGGGTCAGAACGCGGGCGATGTCCGGGCCTTCGAGTACGGGCCGGGCATCGGAGTTCAGCGGATTGGCGTGCGTGTCCATACGAAACGGACCTCCTTCTCCGCCTCACGGGACGGACCTTAAAGGACGTCGGATTTGCGCCAACCACCCTAGCAGGTCGCCGGAGCGGCTTCTTCACCCACTTGGCCCAATGGGCGGCCACTACCACGGAAGAGTCGGTGTGGACCATTCGGCTTGACGCAGGAGAATCACGCTGCGTAACCTCACAGTGAGTTACCAGCCGCGCGGTGGGATCACCTGCCGCCCGCGTCTACACAGTGTCCGGGGAGCTATATGTCCAGCGAATACGCCAAACAGCTCGGGGCCAAGCTCCGGGCCATCCGCACCCAGCAGGGCCTTTCCCTCCACGGTGTCGAGGAGAAGTCCCAGGGGCGCTGGAAGGCCGTGGTGGTCGGTTCCTACGAGCGCGGCGACCGTGCCGTGACCGTGCAGCGCCTGGCCGAGCTGGCCGATTTCTACGGCGTTCCGGTGCAGGAGCTGCTGCCGGGAACCACGCCGGGCGGGGCCGCCGAGCCGCCGCCGAAGCTGGTCCTGGACCTGGAGCGGCTGGCCACCGTGCCGGCCGAGAAGGCGGGCCCCCTCCAGCGCTACGCGGCGACGATCCAGTCCCAGCGCGGCGACTACAACGGCAAGGTGCTGTCGATCCGCCAGGACGACCTGCGCACCCTCGCCGTCATCTACGACCAGTCCCCCTCGGTCCTCACCGAGCAGCTCATCAGCTGGGGCGTCCTGGACGCGGACGCGCGCCGCGCGGTCGCCCACGAGGACAGCTAGCCGCTCCGCGGGGTTCAGCAGCAGAAACGTGCCGCCGGGGTGTCAGGGAGACCTTCCCTGACACCCCGGCGGTTCTTTCTATGCCCCACAGGAACGCCGGAGGCCCGCAGCAGGCGTGCTGCGGGCCTCCGGCGTCTTTGTCGTACCGGTTACGCCTCGTCCCGGCGCAGGCCGGGCTTCAGCTCCTTGAAGCGGCCCAGGAGGCCGTTCACGAAGGCCGGCGAGTCGTCCGTCGAGAACTCCTTCGCGAGCTGCACCATCTCGTCGAGGACGACCGCGTCCGGGGTCTCGTCCTCCCAGATGAGCTCGTACGCGCCGAGGCGCAGCAGGTTGCGGTCGACGACCGGCATCCGGTCGAGCGTCCAGCCCACCGCGTACTGGGCGATCAGGTCGTCGATGCGGCGGGCACGCTCGGCGTACCCCTCGACGAGCTGCATGGTGTACTCGCTGACGGGGGGCTGCCGGGTGTCGCTCCGGGAGAGCCGGACCCAGTCGGCGAGGACCGTGATGACATCGGTGCCGCGCTGGTCACCCTCGAAGAGGATCTGGAAGGCGCGCTTGCGGGCCGTGTTGCGGGCGGCCACGGTTAGCTGTTCACCCGGCCGAGGTAGTCGCTCGTGCGGGTGTCGACCTTGATCTTCTCGCCGGTCGTGATGAAGAGCGGGACCTGGATCTGGTGGCCGGTCTCCAGGGTGGCGGGCTTGGTGCCACCGGTGGAGCGGTCGCCCTGGACGCCCGGCTCGGTCTCCTGGATGACCAGCTCGACGGCGGCCGGCAGCTCCACGAAGAGCACCTCGCCCTCGTGCTGGGCGACGACGGCGGTGAAGCCCTCGATCAGGAAGTTCGCGGCGTCGCCGACGGCCTTCGGGTCGATGTGGAGCTGGTCGTACGTCTCCATGTCCATGAAGACGAAGTACTCGCCGTCCTTGTACGAGTACTGCATGTCGCGCTTGTCGACGGTGGCCGTCTCGACCTTGACACCGGCGTTGAAGGTCTTGTCGACCACCTTGCCGGAGAGGACGTTCTTGAGCTTGGTGCGCACGAAGGCCGGGCCCTTACCGGGCTTGACGTGCTGGAACTCGACGACGGACCAAAGCTGGCCCCCGTCGAGCTTGAGCACCATGCCGTTCTTGAGGTCGTTCGTGGAAGCCACGGTTGCGGAATCTCCTGGACTGACGTACGACCCCGGCGCACGCACCTGTCTACAGGGCGAGCAGTTCCTTGGTCGTGATGGTGAGTAGCTCGGGTCCGCCGTCCGCCTCGGGGCGGACGACGAGCGTGTCATCGATCCGGACTCCGCCCCGGCCCGGAAGGTGGACCCCCGGCTCGACGGTGACCGGCACGCAAGCGTCAAGTTTACCCATGGCCGCGGGGGCGAGCTGCGGGTCCTCGTCGATTTCGAGCCCGACCCCGTGTCCGGTGGCCGGCTGGAGGGCCGCGCCGTGCCCGGCGGAGTCCAGCACCTGGCGCGCGGCACGGTCCACGTCACGGCAGGCTGCACCGGGCGCGAGGGCCTCGCGACCGGCCCGTTGGGCTGCGAAGACCAGGTCGTACAGCTCGACCTGCCAGTCGGCCGGCGAGGTGCCGATGACGAAGGTCCGGCCGATCTCGCACCGGTAACCGCGGTAGGCGGCGCCCAGGCAGACGGAGAGGAAGTCACCCTCCTCCACCCGCCGGTCGGTGGGGCGGTGGCCCGGGCGGCCGGAGTTGGGGCCGGTGGCGACGGAGGTCGGGAAGGCGGGCCCCTCAGCGCCGTGGTCGACCAGCCGGCGCTCCAGCTCCAGCGCGAGGTGGCGCTCGGTGCGACCGACCAGGATGGACTCCAGCAGCTCGCCGAGGGCCTGGTCGGCGATCTCGGCGCCGATGCGCAGACAGGAGATCTCCTCCTCGTCCTTGATCAGCCTGAGCTGCTCCACGGCCGTACCGAGCCCGGCGAGGCGCACCTTGGGCGCCACGGCGTCCAGGGCCCGGTACCGGGCGACGGTGAGGTGGTGCTCCTCCACGGCGAGGGCCTCGCTGCCCTGGCTCCCGGCCAGGTCGGCGGCGGCCACGGCCGGATCGCGGCCGGGCGCGGACAGGATGTGCAGGACCAGGGACTCGTCGGGGCGCCCGTCCGCGGGCCGGTCCTCCGGCGGGACGGGGCACACCAACTGGTCCTGGTCCCTGCCGAGCAGCAGGACGGCGCCCTGGGGCGCGGCGCCCGCCAGGTAGCGCACATTGGCGGGGCGGGAGATGAGCGCTGCCGCGGTACCGGCCGCGTTGCAGCGTTCCCTCAGCCGGGATCGGCGGGTCGCGTACACCTCTGACATGAGACGAGCGTAGAAGTTGTGCCCGGTTTGTGCCGGTTGGCGGGGGCCGAGTGGGGTGCGGCCGGTGTCCCTACCAGTTCGGCGGGCTGGCGATCGCGCGGGCCAGCACCTCGTCGAGGACCCGTGCGGTGCCGGGGACGTCCAGCTGGGAGTTGTCGATGATGGGCAGCCCGGAGCCGTACCAGCCGGCCATGCGGCCGTGGATGCGGGCCACCTCCTCGTCGGTGAGGCGGCGGTTGCCCGAGCGCTCGGCGTTGCGCTCCAGGACGATGTCCAGCCCGGGCAGCAGCACCACCGGGAGCAGGCCGGGGCCCACATGGCGCTTCCAGCCGCCGAGACCCACCACCGGGCGGTCCGGGAAGACCGCGTCGTCGAGGATGCAGGAGATCCCGTTGGCCAGGAAGTTGCGGGCGGCGAAGCCGCAGGTGCGGCGGGCCAGGCGGTACTGGGCCTCGGAGTGGTCGTTCCACCCGGTCTGGGGGTCGGCGAAGCCGGAGCGGACCCACTCGCGGACGTCGTCCAGGCTGATGTGGGCGGTGGCGGCCCGTCGGTGGTCGGCCCAGTACTTGGCCACGCTGGTCTTCCCCGCGCCCGCCGGACCGATCAGCAGCACGGCGAGCGTGGTGGCTCCGGGGTCGGGCGCCGTCATGTGGGGCGGCGCCGCGGGGACGCCGACAGGGCCGCCCGGCGGCAGCGTCACATGCCCGGAGGCGTCGGGCGCGGGCGGCGCCACCGGGTGCTGGGGGGCCGGGTGCTGGGGGGCCGGGTGCGGTGGAACCGGGGCCTGCGCGGGCAGAGCCGGCGGCGCGGGCGGTACGGGACCCGAGAAACCGGGTGGCGGGACGCCGGGGCCCTGGGGCGCCCCCGCGGCCGGTGCCCAGGTGGTGTGCGGCCCGTGCCCCGGCTGGTGGGGCGGCGGCAGCGGAGATCCCACTGCGTGCTGCATCCGTTGCCACTCCATCTCGTACACACACTCGGCGCCGGAAGGCGGGTACGGAGCCCGCACCCTACCGAACGGTACCGCCCCCGGCCGTCGATTGGTGAAACGGCCGGGGGCGGTGCGAAGTGCCCGCTCCGGGTGGGGAATCGGGCACTCCGGGCGGTACGGGACCTACTGGCCGACCTCGCCGTAGGCGGCGAGGAGGACGGCCGGGTCGGGGCCCTCCAGCACGGTGGGCCGGGCGAGGCCGTCCAGGACGATGAAGCGCAGCATGTCCCCGCGGGACTTCTTGTCGACCTTCATCGCCTCCACCAGCTTGGGCCACTGGTCGTAGCGGTAGTGCAGGGGCAGGCCGACGGACTCCAGGACCGCGCGGTGCCGGTCGGCGGTCGCGTCGTCCAACCGCCCTGCCAGACGGCCCAGTTCGGCGGCGAAGTGCATACCGACGGCGACGGCCGCGCCGTGCCGCCACTTGTAGCGCTCGTTCTTCTCGATGGCGTGCCCGAGCGTGTGGCCGTAGTTGAGGATCTCCCGGCGGCCGGACTCCTTGAGGTCGGAGGAGACCACGTCCGCCTTGACCCGGATCGAGCGCTCGATCAGCTCGGCGGTGTGCGGACCGGCCGGGGTGCGGGCGGCCTCCGGGTCGGACTCGATCAGGTCGAGGATCACCGGGTCGGCGATGAAACCGGCCTTGATGACCTCCGCGAGCCCGGAGACGTAGTCGTGCACCGGCAGGGAGTCCAGCGCGGCCAGGTCGCACAGGACACCGGCCGGGGGGTGGAAGGCACCGACGAGGTTCTTGCCCTCGGCGGTGTTGATGCCGGTCTTGCCGCCGACCGCCGCGTCCACCATGGCGAGCACGGTGGTGGGTACGGCGATCCAGCGCACCCCGCGCAGCCAGGTCGCCGCGACGAAGCCGGCGAGGTCGGTGGTGGCACCGCCGCCGACGCCCACGACCACGTCGGTGCGGGTGAAGCCGGACTGGCCGAGTGCCTTCCAGCAGTAGGCGGCGACCTCGGCGGTCTTCGCCTCCTCGGCGTTGGGCACCTGGATGGCGACCGCCTCGTACCCCTGCTCCGCCAGGTCGGCGCGGAGCGCGTCGCCGGTCCCGGCGAGCGCCTCGGGGTGGATGACGGCGACCCGCTTGGCCTTCTGGCCGATCAGTCCGGCCAGCTCGCCCAGCAACTGGCGGCCCACCAGGACCTCGTAGGGGTCGGTGCCCGCCGTCCCGGCGATCTGGATGCGGGTGACTTCCTCGCTCATGCTTCCTTCAACTCCAGTGCGTCCAGGACGGCTCGGGCGACGTCCTCGGGGCCGCGTCCGTCGGTCGGCACGACGGCGGTGGCGACCTCTTCGTACAGATGGCGGCGGGCCTCCATCAGCGCGCGCCACTGCTGGCGCGGGTTGACGGCGAGCAGCGGGCGGGCGGCGTTCAGCCCGGTGCGGCGCACGGCCTCCTCGACGTCCATCGAGAGGTAGACCACCCGCTGCGCGGTCAGCAGCGCCCGGGTGTCCGCGTCGAGGACGGCGCCGCCGCCCAGCGCGAGGACGCCCGCGTGCCCGGCGACCGCCTCGGCCACCGCGCGCTTCTCCAGCGCGCGGAAGGCGTCCTCGCCGTCGTCCACGAAGATCTCGGCGATGGTGCGGCCCTGGGCGGCCACGATGTCGTCGTCGGTGTCCCGGAACGCGGCGCCCAGCCGGTCGGCCAGCAGCCGTCCGACGGTGGACTTGCCGACGCCCATCGGTCCCACCAGGACGACCACGGGCGCGGTGCTCATCCGATCGCCAGGTTGTCGAGGTAGGAGCGGACGTTGCGCCGGGTCTCGGCCACGCTGTCGCCGCCGAACTTCTCCGCGACCGCGTCCGCGAGGACCAGGGCCACCATCGCCTCGGCCACGATGCCGGCGGCCGGGACCGCGCACACGTCGGAGCGCTGGTGGTGGGCCTGCGCGGCCTCGCCGGTGGCGACGTCGATCGTGGCCAGCGCGCGCGGCACGGTGGCGATCGGCTTCATCGCCGCCCGCACCCGCAGCAGCTCACCGGTGGTCAGACCGCCCTCGGTGCCGCCGGAGCGGCCGGTGGCGCGCTTGATGCCCTCGGGGGTGCTGAGGATCTCGTCGTGCGCCTTCGAGCCCGGCACCCGGGCCAGGTCGAAGCCGTCGCCGACCTCGACGCCCTTGATCGCCTGGATGCCCATGAGGGCGGCCGCGAGCCGGGCGTCCAGCCTGCGGTCCCAGTGCACGTGCGAGCCGAGTCCGACCGGGACGCCGTACGCCAGCACCTCGACCACGCCGCCGAGGGTGTCGCCGTCCTTGTGGGCCTGGTCGATCTCCGCGACCATCGCCTTGGAGGCGTCCGCGTCCAGGCAGCGCACCGGGTCCTCGTCGAGCCGCTCGACGTCGGCGGGCGTCGGGTACACGCCGTACGGCGCCTTCGCGGCGGCCAGCTCCACGACGTGGCTGACGATCTCGATCCCGGCGGTCTCCTTCAGGTACGACCGCGCGACCGCGCCCAGCGCGACCCGGGCCGCCGTCTCCCGCGCGGAGGCCCGCTCCAGGATCGGCCGGGCCTCGTCGAAGCCGTACTTCTGCATGCCGGCGAGGTCCGCGTGGCCGGGTCGGGGGCGGGTCAGCGGGGCGTTGCGCGCCAGGCCGGCCAGCACCTCCTCGTCCACCGGGTCGGCCGCCATGACCTGCTCCCACTTCGGCCACTCGGTGTTGCCCACCATGACCGCCACCGGGGAGCCGAGCGTGAGCCCGTGCCGCACACCGCCGAGGAACGTGACCTCGTCACGCTCGAACTTCATCCGCGCGCCACGCCCGTAGCCGAGCCGCCGCCGCGCCA
This sequence comes from Streptomyces sp. BK022, assembly GCF_004217355.1. Classification (NCBI taxonomy): domain Bacteria; kingdom Bacillati; phylum Actinomycetota; class Actinomycetes; order Kitasatosporales; family Streptomycetaceae; genus Streptomyces; species Streptomyces sp. BK022. Next base: position 321,200 of record NZ_SHKU01000008.1, on the reverse strand, counting down.
GATGATCCGCCACCATCTCCGTGGTGATCGGCACGCCGGCGGGAAGTCCCTCCAGCGTCGCGACGAGTGCGGGACCGTGGGACTCCCCCGCGGTCAGCCAACGCAGCCTGCTCAACGTTGCTCCTCAGATTTCGCGCCCGGCACTGCCCCGCTTACGCGTGTCCGCGCGTACGGCGGCGGCCCGGCCGGGTGCGCGATCCCGGCCCGCCACCTCCGATCCTCCCACGCCGGGCCCGGTATCCGGGCCTCGGTCCGGATTTCGGGACCCGGGCAGGGGGGAGGGCGGGCGGCCGGTCAGCGGGCGGCGAGGGCCCGTTCGCCCGCCCGGCGCATGGCCTCCAGCGGGGCCGGGGTGCGACCGGTCATCCGCTCCACCTGGAGCACGGCCTGGTGGACCAGCAGGTCCAGACCGCCGACCACGGCCCCGCCGAACATCGACCAGCGGGCGGCCAGCTCGGTGGGCCAGGGGTCGTAGAGCACGTCGAAGAGGGTGGTGGGGCGCTCGGGTACGGCGGTGGCCAGGGCGTCCGCGGCGCCCGCGGGGGTGGTGGCGATCACCAGGGGCGCGTGCAGGGCCTCGGCGGCGTCCGCCCAGTCGGCGGTGCGGACGTCCATGTCGAGGCGCTCGCCCCACTCCCGCATCTCGGCGGCGCGGGCGGCACTGCGGACGTACACGACGACCTCGCCCGGGCAGATCCGGGCGAGCGCGGCGAGCGCGGAGGAGGCGGTGGCGCCGGCGCCGAGGACGGCGGCGGACTCCACCTCCTCGATCCCGTGCTCGCGCAGCGCGGCCACCATGCCGGGGATGTCGGTGTTGTCCCCGATCTTGCGCCCGTCCTCCGTGAACACCACGGTGTTGACCGCGTCCACGGAGGCCGCCGTCTCACCGACCTCGTCCAGCAGGGGCATGACGGCCCGCTTGAGCGGCATCGTCAGCGACAACCCGGCCCACTCGGGCCCGAGCCCCTCGAAGAACCCGGCCAGCCCCGCCTCGTCCACCTCGAACCGGTCGTACGACCAGTTGTCGAGCCCGAGTTCCGCGTACGCGGCCCGGTGCAGCACCGGGGAGAGCGAGTGGGCGATGGGCTTGCCGAGCACCGCGGCGCGGCGGGGGTCAGTGGCCCGAGTTTGCATTGAACTTTTCCGTCAGCTTCTGGAATTCCGCGTTGGTCTTCGCGAACTCGGTCTTGCTCATGCCGTCGGTCGCGACGAAGTACATCCAGCCCTCGTCCGTCGGGTCCAGCGCCGCCCCGAGCGCCTCGTCACCGGGGTTTCCGATCGGACCGGGCGGCAGACCCTTGTTGGTGTAGGTGTTGTACGGGTTCTTGTCCCCGTAGATCTCCTTGAGGGAGATGTGGATGTTGCTCGCGCCCTTGAGGTAGTTGTAGGTCGAGTCGAACTGGAGCAGCCCGTTGGTCTCGGTGTTGTCGGGCTTCAGACGGTTGTAGATCACTTCCGCCATCTTGCGGAAGTCGTCGTGCGTCTTGCCTTCCGCCTGCACGAGGCTGGCCACGGTCAGGAGCTGCCACGGCGATTCGAGCCCGACGTCCGGCGCCTTCTTGTCCAGGCCCAGAGCGGTGTACTTGTCGTTGGCCCGGCCGACCATCGCCTTCAGGACGTCCTTGGGCTTCTGGTCCTTGCCGACCGCGTAGCTGGACGGGAAGAGGAAGCCCTCCAGCGGGTCCTTCAGACCGGGGTGGTTGAGCGCCCACGTGGGCAGGCCGAGGGACTTGTACTCCTTGGCGGCCACCTTCTGGGTGGTGCCGTTCGCCAGCTTCAGCCGCTTGTCGATCAGCGCGTAGACGGCCGCGTTGCGGGTGCCCTCGGCGATGATCAGGTTGTTGCGGCTCTTCGGGCTGAGCATCAGCTCCACCGCGCTGGCGGCGGACATGTGCTTCTGGAGGGTGTAGACGCCGTCCTGGAGGGACTTGCCCTTGGGGTTGGCGAGCTGGGCCGAGACGAAGGCGTCGACGCTCTCGACGACGCCGGCCTCCTTCAGTTTGCGGCCGATGTCGGCGCCGACCGCACCCTTGGGGATCTCGACCGTCACCGCCTCGCCGTTGCCGCTGCCCGCGTAGTCCGGGGCGGGGGCGAAACGATTTTTGTAGAACTGGTAGCCGAAGTAGGCGACGCCGCCGAGGCCGCCGCCGAAGACGAGGACGACGACCATCAGGGCGCAGCCGGTGCGGCCCTTCTTGCTCTTGACGGGCTTGCGGCCCTTGCCGCGCCGCTCGGCGGGTTCCGCCGTGCCGTCGTCGTCCCCGGGGGGCGTGGGGTGCTCGTCGTCGCCCCGGGGGTCCCAGCCGGGCTCGTGTGCGGGCTCCGGGTCCCGGTGGCCGGGGGGCTGGGGCGGGGGGTAGGCGTCCTCGGTGCCGTAGAGGTCGGGCTGCTCGGCGCCGTAGGCGACGGGGTGCTGCCCATAGGGGTCGCCCGGATCGGCGGCGTAGGGCACATGGCCGTGCGTACCCGTGGCGTCCCAGCCGCCCTGGTGCTGCTGGGGATGCGGGTGCTGCCCGGTCTGCTGGGGATCGAAGTGCTGGCCCTGACCGTCGTACTGGGGGTACTGCTGACCCCCGTAGTGCGGCTGCTGGTCCTGGGACCAGCCGTCGTACTGCGGGTGCTGCGGCTGGCCGCCGTAGGGGTACTGCTGTCCCGCGTGGGGCGCCTGCGCTCCCCACCCGGCGTCCCCGTACAGCGGGTCCTCCGGATGCCACGGTTCGGTGCCTGGGCCCCGGCCATACTCAGTCATCGATCCCCTAGAGCCGCGAGGCCGACGGTCGCCCGGCTCCAGGACCGGCTTCCCTTCCGCCTCTTGCTGTGCGGCGGCTGTTCGAACACCGCCGCATCGCGCGGAACGTTACCGCACCGCGATCAGATGACCACTTCGACGCCCTCACCGGGTGGTGCACCTGACACCCGTTCGGATTCCAGCGCCTGCTGGAGGATGATCACCGCGGCCGCCTGGTCGATCACGGAGCGGCCCTTCTTGGACTTCACGCCCGAGGCGCGCAGTCCCTGACTGGCCGTCACGGTGGTCATCCGCTCGTCGACCAGCCTGACCGGCACCGGGCTGATGCCCCGGGCCAGCTCATCGGTGAACGCGCGCACCTTGACCGCCGCCGGGCCCTCGCCCCCCTTGAGGGAGCGAGGGAGCCCGACGACGACCTCGATCGGCTCGTACTCCTCGACCAGTTGCCGCAGCCTGCGGTGCGCGGCCGGGATGTCCCGGCCGGGGACCGTCTCCACCGGCGTGGCGAGGATTCCGTCGGGGTCGCACGAGGCGACCCCGATCCGGGCGTCCCCGACGTCGATGGCGAGCCGGCGTCCTCTGCGCATGACGGCCCGGCCTACTTCGCGGTGTCGGCGACGAGGCGCTCGACGGCGTCGACGGCCTCGCCGACGGCGGCCGGGTTCTGGCCGCCGCCCTGGGCGACGTCCGGCTTGCCGCCACCGCCGCCACCGAGGGTCTTGGCGGCGGTACGGACCAGCTCACCGGCCTTGAGGCCGCGCTCACGAGCCGCCTCGTTGGTGGCGATCACGGTGAGCGGCTTGCCGTTGTTCACCGTGAACAGGGCGACCACGGCGGCCCGGCCGCCCTGGATGCGTCCGCGCACGTCCAGCACCAGCTTGCGCAGGTCGTCCGGGGTGGTGCCGTCCGGGACCTGACCGGCGACCAGGGCGACACCGCGTACGTCCTTGGCGGACCCGGCGAGACCGGCGGCGGCCTGGAGCACCTTCTCGGCGCGGAACTTCTCGATCTCCTTCTCGGCGTCCTTCAGCTTGCCGAGCATCGCGGAGACCTTCTCCGGCAGCTCCTCCGGGCGTCCCTTGATCAGCTCGCTGAGCTGGTTGACGACCGTGTGCTCGCGGGCGAGGAAGTTGTAGGCGTCCATGCCGACGAGCGCCTCGATCCGGCGTACGCCGGAGCCGATGGAGGACTCGCCGAGCAGCTTCACCAGGCCGAGCTGGGCGGTGTTGTGCACGTGCGTGCCGCCGCACAGCTCCTTGGAGAAGTCGCCGATGGTGACCACGCGGACCCGCTCGCCGTACTTCTCGCCGAACTCGGCGATGGCGCCCTGCTTCTTGGCCTCGTCGATGCCCATGACCTCGGCGTGCACGTCCAGGTCGCGGGAGAGCACCTCGTTGATCTTCTGCTCGACGTCGGTCATCACGGCCGTCGGGACGGCGGCCGGGGAGCCGAAGTCGAAGCGGAAGCGGCCGGGCTGGTTCTCCGAACCGGCCTGGGCGGCCGTCGGGCCGAGGGCGTCGCGCAGCGCCTGGTGGGTCAGGTGGGTGGCCGAGTGGGCGCGCGCGATGGCCTTGCGGCGGCGGGCGTCGATGGAAGCCTGGGCCTTGGCGCCGACCGTGACCTCGCCGACCTGGACGACGCCCTTGTGGACGTAGACGCCCGGCACCGGCTTCTGGGTGTCGCGGACCTCGATGACGGCACCGGTGTCCACCTTGATGCGGCCGGTGTCACCGATCTGGCCACCGCCCTCGGCGTAGAACGGGGTGCGGTCGAGCACGATCTCGACCTCGTCGCCCTCGGTGGCGGCCGGCGAGGAGACGCCGTCGACGAGGATGCCGACGATCGTGGTCTCGCTCTGGGTGTCGCTGTAGCCGATGAAGTCGGTGGCGCCGGCGGCGTCCGCGATCTCGCGGTAGGCGCCGAGGTCGGCGTGGCCGGTCTTCTTGGCGCGGGCGTCGGCCTTGGCGCGCTCCCGCTGCTCCGTCATCAGGCGGCGGAACCCGGTCTCGTCCACGGAGAGGCCCTGCTCGGCGGCCATCTCCAGGGTCAGGTCGATCGGGAAGCCCCAGGTGTCGTGGAGCAGAAACGCCTTGTCGCCGGAGAGCACGCTGCCGCCGGACTGCTTGGTCTCGGTGACGGCGGTGTCGAGGATGTTGGTGCCGGCCTTGAGCGTCTTGAGGAAGGCGTTCTCCTCGGCGACGGCGACCTTCTCGATGCGCTCGCGGTCGGTGATCAGCTCCGGGTACTGCTGGCCCATCATGGCGATCACGACGTCGATCAGCGGCTTGACCACCGCACCCTCGGCGCCCAGCAGGCGCATGTTGCGGATGGCGCGGCGCATGATGCGGCGCAGCACGTAGCCGCGGCCCTCGTTGCCGGGGGTGACACCGTCGCCGATCAGCATGACGGCGGTGCGCATGTGGTCGGTGACCACGCGCAGCGAGACGTCCGAGGCCTGGGCGTCGCCGTAGGCCACGCCGGTCAGCTCGGTGGCCTTCTGGATGACGGCCATGGAGGTGTCGATCTCGTACATGTTCTGCACGCCCTGCAGAATCATGGCGAGGCGCTCCAGGCCGAGGCCCGTGTCGATGTTCTGGCTCGGCAGGTCCCCGAGGATCTCGAAGTCGTCCTTGCCGATGCCCTCGCCCCGCTCGTACTGCATGAAGACGAGGTTCCAGATCTCGACGTACCGCTCGTCGTTGACGGCGGGGCCGCCCTCGACGCCGAACTCGGGGCCGCGGTCGTAGTTGATCTCGGAGCAGGGGCCGCAGGGGCCGGGGACGCCCATGGACCAGTAGTTGTCCTTCATGCCCAGGCGCTGGATGCGCTCCTTGGGCACGCCGACGACGTCGTGCCAGATGCGCTCGGCCTCGTCGTCGTCCTTGTAGACGGTGATCCACAGGCGCTCGGGGTCGAGGCCGTAACCGCCCTTGTCCTGGGGGCTGGTGAGCAGCTCCCAGGCGAACTTGATGGCGCCTTCCTTGAAGTAGTCGCCGAAGGAGAAGTTGCCGCACATCTGGAAGAAGGTGCCGTGGCGGGTGGTCTTGCCGACCTCTTCGATGTCGGGCGTGCGCACGCACTTCTGCACGCTGGTGGCGCGCTGGAAGGGCGGCTTGACCTCCCCCAGGAAGTAGGGCTTGAAGGGCACCATGCCGGCCGGGACGAGGAGCAGAGTCGGGTCGTCCGCGATGAGCGACGCCGAAGGGACGACGGTGTGCCCGCGCTCCTCGAAGAAGCTCAGCCAGCGGCGGCGAATCTCGGCCGACTCCATCAGTGGTCCTCATTCCGGTTGTACGAGTACGTCGTGTTCTCGATGTACTTCACTGTGCTGCTGTTGTTCTCGATGGCGGTGATCCGCCGGGGCTCCGGCAGGGCGGGGCTCTCGTGGATGCCGAGCGCCTCCTCCAGCTCCGCCTCGCGCTGGACCATGTTGTCGCGGACGTCGAGTGCGAAGCCGACCGCCGCGTCCTTGAGCCGGTGCCCGGTCTCCAGCGCCTTGTTGGCAGCGGTGACGGCGAGGCTCTCGGGGGTGAGCTGCTTCAGCTTGCGGTTGACCTTGGTGGTGGCCCACACACCGGCGGCGACGCCGGTGCCGAACCAGAACGTACGGCGGAACATCGCGGTCCTCAGTCCTTCTTTCGCTTGCCCCGCCGTGCGGCCGGGACCGTCCGGCCCACGATCACCGTACGGCGCGGCGTCTTCGCGGGCTTGGCCTCGTCGCGGCCGCCGAGCGCGCGGCGGACGCCGTAGCCGAAGGCGGCGACCTTGACCAGGGGGCCGCCGAAGGTGGAGGCGACGGTGGAGGACAGCGCGGAGGCGTTCGACGTCACCTCCTGCACGTCGGAGGCGATGGCGTCGACGCGCTCGATCTGGGTCTGCGCCGAGCGCACCGCCGTGGACGCGTCCGCCAGCAGCGGGACGGCCTGGTCGGTCACGTCCGCCACGAGCTTGGTGGTCGCCTTGAGCGTCTGGGCCAGCCTCGCCAGCGCTACGGCGAGGAAGGAGACCAGGATCGCCCAGAAGACGGCCACCAGGATCCCGGCAACCTCTCCACCGGACACTGTGCGCACCAGCTCCCTGAAACGTGCTTGAGCATCGAAAAAGTCGTGCACCGAGCCTATCGCGCCACCGGTGGGGCTCCGTACCGGATTACCGGGCTCCGTCGGGGATGCCGGGAACGCGCGAACCCGCCGCCCCCTCCGCCGGAGGGCGGGGGGACGACGGGCCGTGGTGCTGCGCCGGGGCTGGGATCAGCGGGCGTAGTACTCGACGACGAGCTGCTCGTCGCAGATCACCGGGATCTCCTTGCGGTTCGGCTCACGGTCCAGGCGGAACGCCAGGGCCTTGAGGTTCACCTGGAGGTAACGCGGGGTCTCGCCGTCGGCGGCGAAGCCACCCTCACGCGCGACCTGGAAGAGCGTCTTGTCCTTGGAGCGGTCGCGGACCTGCACGACGTCGTCCGGACGGACACGGAAGGACGGCTTGTCGACCTTCTGGCCGTTGACCTGGATGTGGCCGTGGACGACCATCTGGCGGGCCTGGTAGATCGTGCGGGCGATGCCCGAACGCAGGACCAGCGCGTCGAGGCGGCGCTCGAGCTCGATGATCAGGGCCTCACCGGTCTTGCCCTGGACCTTGGCGGCACGCTCGTAGGCGCGGACGAGCTGACGCTCGGACACGTCGTACTGCGCGCGCAGACGCTGCTTCTCGAGCAGACGGACCTTGTAGTCCGAGTTCTGCTTGCGGCCGCGGCCGTGCTCGCCCGGCGGGTAGGGGCGGGCCTCGAAGTACTTGACGGCCTTCGGGGTCAGCGCGATGCCGAGGGCACGCGACTTCTTGACCTTGGGGCGGGACTGGTTCGCCATGGAACCGACACCTCGTGTTTCTTATGCGAATACGGCTTCACCAGGGTTAGGGGAGGTCGCATCCGCAGCCGGGGAGACCCTGCCTGTCCTTGCCGGACGGGCCGGGCAGCCGTTCCCCGAACTGGGCACATACGTGCAGCACGCGAGTGGCCCACCGACCGGTTCCGGCGGCTGGCCGGAGGGTGGTGGGCTGCCCGCGACACCTTCGACGGTGCGCGACGCTCCTGGAGAACCCCGCCCTGGGGCCGGACTCTCCGGCTGGATGTCCCGCTCTGGTGAGCCGTTCCCCCTCGTCGGGGGCCCGGACACGGGACTCAGCACTTCGAGGCAGTCTACAGGGCGCTCAGGACCGCTTTCGACCCAGGTGCTTCCTGGTCCATTCGACCGCGTCCGCGTACCGCGCCTCGGCGCCGTGCCGGGTCGGGGTGTAGTACTCGCGGTCCTTGAGGGCGTCCGGGGCGTACTGCTGGGCGGCAATGCCGTCGGCCTGGTCGTGCGGGTAGACGTACCCCTTGGCGTGGCCCAGTTTCTTGGCGCCCTGGTAGTGCCCGTCCCGCAGGTGGGGCGGGACGGGGCCCGCGAGGCCCTTGCGCACGTCGCCCATGGCCTCGCCGATCGCGGTGGTCGCGGAGTTGGACTTGGGGGCGAGCGCGAGCGCGATGGTGGCGTGGCTGAGGGTGAGCGCGGCCTCGGGGAAGCCGATCATCGCGACGGCCTGCGCGGCCGCGACGGCTATGGGCAGCGCGTTCGGGTCGGCGACGCCGATGTCCTCGCTGGCCGAGATCATCAGGCGCCGGGCGATGAAGCGGGGGTCCTCGCCGGCCTCGATCATGCGGGCCAGGTAGTGCAGGGCGGCGTCCACGTCGGAGCCCCGGATGGACTTGATCAGGGCGCTGGCCACGTCGTAGTGCTGGTCGCCGTCTCGGTCGTACTTCACCGCCGCGCGGTCGACGGTCTCCTCCAGCGTGGTCAGGGTGATCTCGCCGTCGCCCTTGTCGAGGGAGGCGCCGGCGGCGGCCTCCAGCACGGTGAGGGCGCGGCGGGCGTCACCGCCGGCCACCCGCAGGATGTGCTCCTCGGACTCCTCGGGCAGGGTGAGCGTCCCGCCGAGGCCCCGCTCGTCGGCAAGGGCGCGGCGCACGAGGTCGCGTACGTCGTCGTCGGTGAGCGGTTCGAGGGTGAGCAGCAGGGAGCGGGAGAGCAGCGGGGAGATGACCGAGAAGTACGGGTTCTCGGTGGTGGCCGCGATCAGGGTGACCCAGCGGTTCTCCACGGCCGGGAGCAGGGAGTCCTGCTGGGCCTTGCTGAAGCGGTGGATCTCGTCGAGGAAGAGGACGGTCTCCTTGCCGAAACCGCCGGTGGCGCGGCGGGCGCCGTCGATGACCGCGCGGACCTCCTTGACGCCGGCGCTGATCGCGCTCAGCTCCACGAAGCGCTGGTCGGTGGCGCGGGAGACGACGTGGGCGAGGGTGGTCTTGCCGGTGCCGGGCGGGCCCCAGAGGATCACCGAGGAGGGTCCGGCCGGACCCCGGCCGCCTTCTCCGACCAGTCTGCGCAGCGGTGAGCCGGGCTTGAGCAGGTGGCGCTGGCCCACCACCTCGTCCAGGGTGCGCGGACGCATGCGCGCCGCCAGGGGACTGCCCGCGGGCTCCTTCTCCTGGCGTTCTTCGGCTGCGGCGGTGAACAGGTCGGCTTCCACATCGAAAACCCTAAATCACGCCACTGACAACGACCCCGGCCGCGGGTCGGGACCGGCCGGTCAGCTCGTCCAGAAACTCCACCAGCGGGTCAGGACCAGCATGGCGATGATGCCGATGTGCAGCACGGGCAGGACCCAGGTGAACTCGCCGAAGAAGGAGCGCAGCGCGCGCGGGGCGGGCAGGAAGCCCTGGCGCACGTTGAAGGAGGTCACGTACCAGAACATGATGATCGTGGCGACCCAGGCCAGCGAGCACCACAGGCACAGGGCGTTGATCCGGTACAGGGACTGGAACTGGAGCCAGGTGCAGAAACCGACCCCGAAGAGCGTGCCCGCGTTGAAGGTGAGCCAGTACCAGCGGGGGAAGCGGGCACGGGCGAGCAGGCTCACCCCGACGCAGATCACGATGCCGTAGGCGACCAGGCCCAGCATGGGGTTGGGGAAGCCGAAGGCTGCGGCCTGCTTGCTCTCCATGACGCTGCCGCAGGAGACCACGGGGTTGAGGCTGCAGCCGGGGACGAAGGTCTTGCCCTCGACCTTGGCCTCGAGCAGCTTGAACTTGTCGAGCGTGATGACCCAGGCGGCGAGCAGTCCGGCCGCGCCGGTGATCACCAGCATCAGGGCGAAGGCGCGGCTGCCGCCCTCGGCGCGGGCCGTGCCGCGAGAACGCTCGGGCCCCGACTGGGTGGAGACGTCGTTGACTGTCGTCTTGCTCATCACGCCGATTCCGTCACTCGCTAGATCGGACCTGCTTCGGGCATCGGTCATTGTGCCGCACAGGCGCCCTCGCGCACCGTTCGCTGTGCATAAGTTCGAGGCCGACGGGGCACCTTGTCTCCATTTTCGGCCGGTTCCGGCCGAACGGCAGCACAGGCGATCGAACGGTGACGGGCCGGACGGCAGTCCGTCCGGCCCGTGGCCGCTCACCGCGCTCGGCGGCTCAGAGCCGGGACTCCAGCTCCGCGACGACCTCGTTCAGGCCGACCGCGGTCTGCTCGCCGGACTCCATGTCCTTGACCTGGACCTGGCCCTCGGCGAGGTCGCGCTCGCCGAGCACCAGCGCGTAGCGGGCGCCGGAGCGGTTGGCGGCCTTCATCGCGGCCTTCAGGCCCTTGCCGCCGTAGGAGAAGTCGGCGGCGACGCCGACCTTGCGCAACTCGGTGACCTTGGCGAACAGCACCCGCCGGGCCTCCTCGCCGAGCGGGACGGCGAAGACGCTGGTGGCGGACGGCAGGTCCAGCTCCACACCCTCGGCCTCCAGGGCGAGGACGGTGCGGTCCACGCCGAGCGCCCAGCCGACCGAGGGCAGCGCGGGGCCGCCGATCATCTCGGAGAGGCCGTCGTACCGGCCGCCGCCGCCGACGGCGGACTGGGAGCCGAGGCCGTCGTGGACGAACTCGAAGGTGGTGCGGGTGTAGTAGTCCAGGCCGCGGACCAGCTTGGGGTCGTCCTCGAAGGCGACGCCGGCGGCGGTGATCAGCTCGCGGACCTCCTCGTGGTACGCCTTGCAGGCGTCGCACAGGTAGTCGCGCAGCAGCGGGACGCCGGTGAGCTGCTTCTGCACCGACTCGCGCTTGTCGTCCAGGACGCGCAGCGGGTTGATCTCGGCGCGGCGCAGGGTGTCCTCGTCGAGGTCGAGTCCGCGCAGGAAGTCCTGGAGCGCGGCCCGGTACACCGGACGGCACTCGGCGTCGCCCAGGCTGTTGAGCAGGATGCGGAACTCGCGCAGGCCCAGCGAGCGGTACGCCTGGTCGGCCAGGATGATCAGCTCGGCGTCCAGCGCGGGGTCCTCGGCACCGATCGCCTCGGCGCCGACCTGGGAGAAGTGGCGGTAACGGCCCTTCTGCGGGCGCTCGTAGCGGTAGTAGGAGCCGGAGTACCAGAGCTTGACCGGGAGGTTGCCCGCCTTGTGCAGGTTAGCCTCCAGGGCGGCGCGGAGCACGGAGGCGGTGCCTTCGGGGCGCAGGGCGAGGCGGTCGCCGCCCTTGGTCTCGAAGGCGTACATCTCCTTGGTGACGATGTCGGTGGACTCGCCGACACCGCGCGCGAACAGCTCGACGTTCTCGAAGCCCGGCGTCTCGATGTAGCCGTACCCGGAGTTGCGCAGGGGGGCGGCGATGGCCTCCCGGACGGCGAGGTACTGCGCGGACTGCGGCGGGATCAGGTCGTACGTGCCCTTGGGGGCCTTGAAGGTGCTCAACGTAAGCTCTCTCGTCACATTCCTCGTCGGGGAGCCGGGTCGGTTCCCTGGCCGGCGGCCACCTGCCGCAGATAGGGGTTGGTGGCGCGTTCCTGGCCGATGGTGGTCTGGGGGCCGTGGCCGGACAGGACCACGGTGGAGTCGTCGAGCGGCAGGCACACGCGTGCCAGCGACCCGAGCATGTCCTCCATCGATCCGCCCGGCAGGTCGGTGCGTCCCACGGAGCCGGCGAACAGCAGATCCCCGGAGAAGAAGACCGACGGGACGTCGGCGCTCTCGGGCATCCGGAAGGTCACCGACCCCTTGGTATGGCCCGGCGCGTGGGCGACGGAGAACTCCATCCCGGCCAGCTCCAGCCTCGCCCCGTCGGTCAGCTCCCGGACGTCGTCCGGCTCCCCCACGGTGAGTTCGCCCATGAGCGGCATCCCGATGGACCGGCCGAGCGCCTTCTCCGGGTCGCTCAGCATGTAGCGGTCGTCGGGATGGATCCACGCGGGCACGTCGTGCGCGCCGCACACGGGGACGACGGAGGCGACGTGGTCGATGTGGCCGTGGGTCAGGACGACGGCGGTCGGCTTGAGGCGGTGCTTCTTCAGCGCTTCCTCGACGCCGGGGGCGGCCTGATGGCCGGGGTCGATGATCACGCACTCCTCACCGGCGGCGGGGGCGACGAGATAACAGTTCGTCCCCCAGGCCCCGGCGGGGAACCCGGCAATGAGCACGATCGTCCTTCGTTGTGTCGGTACGGGAGGGCTCGCGCGCGGGCGGACCCGTGGTGCTGAAGCCCCCTAGAGCCTACCGGCGCTGCCGTTTCCTCAGCGAACCCATATACGGTACGGGGCTACACGCGCCTGTCGGATCACAGGACGCACACGTACCGGTCGGCATACGACACGCATGAGGGAGAAACCCGGTGGTCAGCCAGGAGCAGCGACGGCGTCAGCTCGCACGGGAGAAGTTCTTGCGGCAGCAGCAGCGGCGCACGGACTCGCGACGCAAGGCGCGCATGCGCAACTCGGTGATCGCGTCGGTGCTCGGCGTGATCGTGATCGGCAGTGTGGCGCTGTACACGACGGGCGTGATGAAGGACGACGGCGACAAGAAGGTGGACGCCGCCGGGTCCTCGCCGAGCGCGGCCGCGAGCCCCAGCAAGGCCCCCGACCCCTGCGAGAAGCCGGCCAAGGGCTCGGTGAAGAAGCAGTCCTGGAAGAAGGAGCCGGCGATGTCGATCGACACGTCGGCGGACTACACGATGAAGCTGGCCACCACCTGCGGCGACATCGGGGTCGCTCTGAAGGCGTCGGCGGCCCCGCACACGGCGAACTCCTTCTCCTACCTCGCGGACAAGGGCTTCTTCGACCACACCAAGTGCCACCGCCTGACCACGAACGGGATCTACGTCCTGCAGTGCGGCGACCCGACGGGCACCGGCACCGGCGGACCGGGCTACACGATCCCGGACGAGAACCTGAAGGACAAGAGCCTCAAGAAGAACACCTACCCGGCGGGCACGGTGGCGATGGCCAACACCGGGCAGCCGCACACCGGCGGCAGCCAGTTCTTCCTGGTGTACAAGGACAGCCCGCTGCCGCCGTCGTACACCCCCTTCGGCACGATCGACAAGGCCGGGCTGAAGGTGCTGGACAAGATCGCCAAGGCGGGCGAGAACACCGGCCAGGGCGACGGCGCCCCGAACGCGACGGTCGTGATCGACAAGGCGACGGTCACGAAGTCCTGACCCCGCCAGGGCGTTCCGGTCCGCCTCGGCGGGCCGGTCGCCTGCGGAATTGGGTGCCGCCGGATGCGGACAGGCCCCCTGCCGGTCGCCTATGTTGGCGATGACGAAACTGTGGACGATGCCAGGGAGCCGGGAGGCTCCCCACCGGCATCATGTGGAGGAGGCGCTGTGAGCAGCGACCCGTGGGGCCGCGTCGACGAGACGGGGACCGTGTACGTGCGTACGGCCGAGGGCGAGCAGGTCGTCGGATCGTGGGCGGCCGGCTCCCCCGAGGAGGCGCTTGCCTACTTCGAGCGCAAGTACGAGGGCCTGGTTGTCGAGATCGGCCTCCTCGAGAAGCGCGTGCAGACCACCGATCTGTCCGCGAAGGACGCCCAGACGGCGATCGGCCACATCCGCGAGCAGGTGGACGCCCACCACGCGGTGGGCGACCTGGACGCGCTGCGGACCCGGCTGGACAAGCTCGTCGAGAAGGTCGAGTCGCGCCGCGAGGAGCGCAAGGCGCAGCGGGCCAAGCAGTCGGACGAGGCCCGCAAGGCCAAGGAGGACCTGGTCACGGAGGCGGAGCAGCTCGCGGCGTCCGACCAGTGGCGGGTGGCCGGTGAGCGGCTGCGGGCCCTGGTGGACACCTGGAAGGGCCTGCCCCGGCTCGACCGCAAGTCCGACGACGAGCTGTGGCACCGCTTCTCGCACGCCCGGTCGGCGTTCTCCAAGCGCCGCAAGGCACACTTCGCGCAGCTCGACTCGCAGCGCGAGGACGCCCGGCGCCTGAAGGAGCGGCTGGTCGCGGAGGCGGAGGCGCTGTCGGGTTCGACGGACTGGGGTGCCACGGCGGCCCGGTACCGCGAGCTGATGGCGGACTGGAAGGCCGCCGGCCGCGCCCAGCGCGAGCACGAGGACGACCTGTGGAACCGCTTCCGGGGCGCGCAGGACGTGTTCTTCGCCGCGCGCAGCTCGGTGTTCGCCGAGCGGGACGCGGAGCAGGGCGAGAACCTGAAGCTCAAGGAGGCGCTGGCCGAGGAGGCCGAGCAGATCCTCCCGGTGCGGGACCTGAAGGCCGCGCGTGCCGCGTTCCGTTCGGTCAACGAGCGGTGGGAGGCCATCGGGCACGTGCCGCGCGACGCGCGGGGCAAGGTCGAGGGCCGGATGCACGCGGTGGAGCGGGCGATCCAGGAGGCCGAGGAGGCCGAGTGGCGCCGGACCAACCCGGAGGCGCGTGCGCGCGCGGCGGGTCTGACCGGTCAGCTCCAGGCCGCCGTGGACAAGCTCCGCGGCCAGGTGGAGCAGGCCCGCGCCCAGGGCAACACCTCCCGCGCCGACAAGCTGGAGCGTGAGCTGGAGGGCCGCCAGGCGCTGCTGGACCAGGCGCTGAAGGGTCTTGAGGAGTTCGGGGGCTGATCGCTCCCCGCCCGCATACGCCGGAGGGGCTCCGTACGCACCGTACGGAGCCCCTCCGGCGTATCCGCCGCTAGCCCCGGTTGCGGGCCGAGGTCACGCGGTAGACGTCGTAGACGCCCTCCACGCCCCGGACCGCCTTCAGGACGTGGCCCAGGTGCTTGGGGTCGCCCATCTCGAAGGTGAAGCGGGAGGTGGCGACCCGGTCGCGGGAGGTCTGCACGGCCGCCGACAGGATGTTGACGTGCTGGTCGGACAGGACGCGGGTGACGTCCGAGAGCAGCCGGGAGCGGTCCAGCGCCTCGACCTGGATGGCGACCAGGAAGACCGAGGACTGGGTGGGCGCCCACTCGACGTCGAGGATGCGCTCGGGCTCGCGGGAGAGCGAGTCCACGTTGACGCAGTCGCTGCGGTGCACCGAGACCCCGCTGCCCCGCGTGACGAACCCGATGATCGGATCGCCCGGTACCGGGGTGCAGCAGCGGGCCAGCTTCACCCACACGTCGTCGACGCCCTTGACCACGACACCGGGGTCGGCGCTGGAGCGGCGCTTGCGGCTGCGCCGGGTCGGCGGGACCGGCTCCTCGATCTCCTCGGTGGCCGCCTCCTCGCCGCCGAGTGCCTGCACGAGCTTCTGCACGATGTTCTGCGCGGAGACGTGGCCCTCGCCGATCGCCGCGTACAGCGCGGAGATGTCCGAGTACCGCATCTCGTGCGCCAGGGTGACCAGGGAGTCGCCGGTCAGGATGCGCTGGATCGGCAGGTTCTGCTTGCGCATCGCGCGGACGATCGCGTCCTTGCCCTGCTCGATCGCCTCGTCCCGGCGCTCCTTGGAGAACCAGGCGCGGATCTTGTTGCGGGCGCGGGGCGACTTGACGAAGCCCAGCCAGTCGCGGGAGGGCCCGGCGCCGGGCGCCTTGGAGGTGAAGACCTCCACCAGGTCGCCGTTGTCCAGGGTGGACTCCAGCGGGACCAGGCGTCCGTTGACGCGTGCTCCTATGGTCCGGTGGCCGACCTCGGTGTGCACCGCGTAGGCGAAGTCGACCGGGGTGGCACCGGCGGGGAGCGCTATCACGTCGCCCTTGGGCGTGAAGACGAAGACCTCGTTGCGGGACAGGTCGAAGCGCAGGGACTCCAGGAACTCGCCGGGGTCCTCGGTCTCCTTCTGCCAGTCGAGCAACTGGCGCAGCCACGCCATGTCGTTGAGGTGGTCGTCCTTGCCCTTGCCGGACGACTTGGGCGCGTCCGTGCGCACCTTGGAGGCGCCGGCCACGGCCTCCTGCTTGTACTTCCAGTGGGCGGCGATGCCGTACTCGGCGCGGCGGTGCATGTCGAAGGTGCGGATCTGCAGCTCGACCGGCTTGCCGTTGGGTCCGATGACCGTCGTGTGCAGCGACTGGTACATGTTGAACTTCGGCATCGCGATGTAGTCCTTGAACCGGCCGGGGACCGGGTTCCATCGCGCGTGGATCGTGCCGAGCGCCGCGTAGCAGTCCCGGACGGTCTCCACCAGGACGCGGATGCCGACCAGGTCGTAGATCTCCGCGAAGTCCCGGCCGCGGACGATCATCTTCTGGTAGACGCTGTAGTAGTGCTTGGGCCGGCCGGTGACGGTCGCCTTGATCCGGGCGGCGCGCAGGTCGGCCTGCACCTCGTCGGTGACTATGGCCAGGTACTCGTCGCGCTTGGGGGCGCGCTCGGCCACGAGCCGCACGATCTCGTCGTACATCTTGGGGTAGAGGATGGCGAAGGCCAGGTCCTCCAGCTCCCACTTGATGGTGTTCATGCCCAGGCGGTGGGCGAGCGGCGCGTAGATCTCCAGGGTCTCGCGCGCCTTCTTCTCCTGCTTCTCGCGCTTGAGGTAGCGCATGGTGCGCATGTTGTGCAGGCGGTCGGCGAGCTTGATGACGAGGACGCGGGGGTCCTTGGCCATGGCGACGACCATCTTGCGCACGGTCTCGGCCTGCGCGGCCTCGCCGAACTTGACCTTGTCCAGCTTGGTGACGCCGTCCACCAGCAGCGCGACCACGTCGCCGAAGTCCCGGCGCAGGTCGTCCAGGCCGTACTCGGTGTCCTCGACGGTGTCGTGCAGCAGCCCGGCCATCAGGGTCGCCGGGTCCATGCCCAGCTCGGCCAGGATGGTCGTGACGGCCAGCGGGTGGGTGATGTACGGGTCGCCGCTCTTGCGCTTCTGGCCGCGGTGCCAGCGCTCGGCCACCTGGTAGGCGCGCTCGATCTGGCGGAGCGTGGCGTTCTCAATCTTGGGGTCGTTGCTGCGCACTATCCGCAGCAGCGGCTCCAGCACCGGGTTGTACGGGTTCGCGCGCTGCACACCGAGCCGGGCCAGGCGGGCGCGGACGCGGTTGGAGGAGCCGGAGCGGGGCGCGGTCTGACCGGCCGCGGGGCGCACGGGGGCGGGCTTGGGACGCGCGGTGTCGGCGGTCTTCTCCACCGGCGCCGACTGGGCGTGCTCGACCGAGCCGCGCCGGTCGTTCTTCGCGTCGTCCGACGGGTTCGGCGCGGGCTTCACCGCGGGCGCCGAGGCGGACTCCGGCTTGGCGGCGGTCAGTGGCTGGGCCTCGTCTGGCAAGAGGACTCCTAGTGCGCGATCCGGGTCCCCCGGTCAGGCTCCGGAAACCCCATGGTAGCGATCCCGCGCCCCGTCATCGCCTTCAGGCGGCGGGAGAACGGTCCACCAGTGGAACACGTGGGACGGGTGAGGGATTCCTGAGGCCGGACCCCGAAGGACGCGGAACGCGGAGCGGCCGCGAGCGCGGGCCCTAAAGCCCGGTGCGCTCGCGGCCGCTCAGGGTCCGCCCGGTCCGTCTCAGACCTGGAGCAGCGCCTCCAGGGGCGCGCCGTCCAGGGCCGCCTCCAGGCGGGCACGGCCCTCGAGGAAGCCCAGTTCCATGAGGACGGCGACGCCCGAGACGCTCGCGCCGGCGCGCTCGATCAGCTTGATCGCGGCCTCGGCGGTGCCGCCGGTGGCGAGCACGTCGTCCACGATGAACACGCGGTCACCGTCGGACAGGTCCTCGGCGTGCACCTCGATCTCGGCGGAGCCGTACTCCAGGTCGTACGCCTGGCGCAGCGTCGCTCCGGGGAGCTTGCCGGCCTTGCGGACGGGGATGAAGCCGAGGCCCGCGCGGACCGCGACCGGCGCGCCCAGGATGAAGCCCCGCGCCTCCAGGCCGACGATCTTGGTGGCCCCGGTGGCCGTGGCGAGTTCGGCCAGCGTGTCGGTGAGGGCCGTGAAGGCGGCGGGGTCGGCCAGGAGCGGGGTGATGTCCTTGAACATCACGCCCGGCTCCGGGTAGTCGGCCACGTCGCGGATACGGCTGAGCAGCAGCTCCTGGATGGAGGTCATCGGCGCTTTCCAGAGGGTCGGCCGCGGCCCCGGTTGCGGGTCGCGGACTGGTCGCGCGGGCCCACCACAGCGGGCGCCGCGCCGTCGGACGGTTCTCCGGTGGCGGACCGGGACTCCTCCTGGGCCTCTCCGGCGGCGGCCTGGGCACGCTTGGCCAGGACCCGCTTCCTGAGGGCCTTCATCGCCGGCTCGCGCTCCTTGAGGTCGGCGACGAGCGGCGTGGCGATGAAGATCGAGGAGTACGCGCCGGCCGCGAGGCCGACGAACAGCGACAGGGAGATGTCGTTGAGGGTGCCCGCGCCGAGGAAACCGCCGCCGATGAACAGCAGGCCCGCCACCGGGAGGAGGGCGACCACCGTGGTGTTGATGGAGCGCACCAGGGTGCTGTTGATCGAGTGGTTGGCGACGTCGCCGTAGGTGAAGCGGGTCTGCTTGGTGATGTCCTTGGTCTGCTCCTTGAGGCTGTCGAAGACGACGACCGTGTCGTAGAGCGAGTAACCGAGGATGGTCAGCAGACCGATCACCGTGCCGGGCGTGACCTCGAAGCCGACGAGGGCGTAGATGCCGACGGTGATGGTGATGTCGTGGATCAGCGCGACGAGGGCCGCGATGGCCATGCGCCACTCGAAGGCGATCGCCAGGTAGATCACCACGAGCACCATGAAGATCGCCAGGCCCTGCCAGGCCTTGTTGGCGATCTGCTCGCCCCAGCTCGGGCCGACCAGGTCGGCGTTGAGCCGCTCGGGGTCGAGCTTCAGGTCCTTCGCCAGGGTCTGCTTGACCTGGTCGGACTTGGCGGTGTCGAGGCCGGCGATCTGGATGCGCAGGCTGCCGTTGCCGAGCTTCTGCACGACGGCCTCGTGGCCGGAGGCGTCGTGGGCGTACTCCTCGACCTGGGCGACCGAGGCGCTCATCTTGGTCGGGGTGGTGAAGACGGCGCCGCCCTGGAAGTCGATGCCCATGTTCAGGCCGCGCACCGCCAGGCCGAGGATGGCCGTGATGGTGATCAGGATGGAGACGCCGTACCAGATCTTGCGCTTGCCGATGAAGTCGTAGCTGACTTCGCCGCGGTGCAGCCGCGCGCCGAGGTTACCGAGTTTCGACATCGCTCACGCCCCCTTGGGGTCGACGGGGCCCGTGGTGGGACCGGAGGGACGGCGGGTGCGGCGCAGCGGGGGCTTGGCGCCGAGGCTCCGCGGGTCGAGGCCGGACCACTTGTGGCCCTCGGCGAAGAACCTGCGGCGGGCCAGCAGCGTCATGAGCGGCTTGGTGAAGAAGAAGACCACCACGACGTCGAGGACGGTGGTCAGGCCGAGTGTGAACGCGAAGCCCTGGACCTTGCCGACGGTGACGATGAACAGCACGGCGGCGGCCAGGAACGACACGAAGTCGGAGACCAGGATGGTGCGCCGGGCGCGCGGCCAGGCCCGCTCCACGGCGGGGCGCAGGCTGCGGCCCTCGCGGATCTCGTCCCGGATGCGTTCGAAGTACACGATGAACGAGTCCGCGGTGATACCGATGGCGACGATGGCACCGCAGACGGCGGGCAGGTTGAGCGCGAAGCCGATGGCCGGGCCGAGCAGCGACATGATCACGTAGGTGAGGATCGCGGAGACCAGCAGGGAGGCCATGGCCACCAGCGACAGACCGCGGTAGTAGGCCACGAGGTAGATCACGACCAGCACGAGGCCGATGGCGCCCGCGAGGAGGCCGGCCTTGAGCTGCTCGCCGCCGAGGGCCGCGGTGACCGTGGTGACGGTCTCCTCCTGGAAGGAGAGCGGGAGCGCGCCGTAGGACAGCATGTTGGAGAGGCTCTGGGCCTCCTCCTGGGTGAACCGGCCGGAGATCTCGGCCTGGCCGCCGGTGATGGCCTGCTGCACGTACGGGCTGGAGACCACGTCGCCGTCGAGGACGATGCCGAACTCGTTCTGCGGCTGCTGGTTCTTGGCGAGCTCGCCGGTGATGTCGGCGAACTTCTTTGCGCCGGAGGAGGTGAAGGTCATCTGCACCTGCCAGCCGGAGGCGCCCTGGGTGTCGAAGATCGCCTGGGCCTTCTTCACCTCGGTGCCGTCCACGGCGGCGGGGCCGAGCACGTACTTGTACCAGACCTTGTTGATCTCGCCGCAGGCCACGGTGGGCTCACCGGGCTTGCCGGCCTTGCCGACCTTGGCGCGCTCGGCGGGCTTGGTGCAGTCCAGGGCCGCGTACTGGGCCTGGAGCTTCGCGGCGTCCGCGTTCGCGCTCGGCGTCGGCGAGGGGCTCGCCGGGGCGCCGGAGGACTTGGCGCTCGCCGAGCCGGTGGGCGACGGGGTGGCGTCGGCCTTCAGCGCGTCGCTGACGGCGCGGCCCTGCGAGGTGGCCGAGGCGTTCGGCGAGGGGGCGCCGGAGGGCGAGGTCGCCTTCTGGTCGCCGGAGGGGCTGGCGGCCGGGCTCGGGGAGCCGCTGGCGCCGGAGGAGGTGCTCGGCGACGGCTTGGGGGCCGCGCCGCCGCTGGGCTCGCTGGCCAGGACCGGGCGGAAGTACAGCTTGGCGGTGGTGCCGACCTGCTGCTGGGCCTCCTTGGAGTTGGTGCCCTTCGGGATGTTGACGATGATGTGATCGTCGCCCTGGGTCTGCACCTCGGCCTCGGAGACACCAAGGCCGTTGACACGGCGGTTCATGATGTCGACCGCGGTGTCCATGTTGGCCTTGTTGATCGCCGACCCCTGGTCGGCCTTCGCCTTGAGCGTGATGCTCGTACCGCCGGCAAGGTCGATGCCGAGACGCGGGGTGGTGTGACCGGCGAGGAACATTCCGCCGGTCATCGCCACGATGGCGATCAGGATGAGGACCAGCGAGCGCCCTGGCTTGCTCTGGGCACTCGCGCCCCGGCCCTTCTTAGGTGCTGCCACCTTCTCGTACTCCCTCTCGGGCCGCCCGGTGCGCCGTGGGCGCCGGTGGCCATGACATGGTGTCGGGATTCCGTGCGGGAAACAGAGGCGTCCGGGGCGTGCCGCGCGCCCGGTGAGAGGCGCCGGGACGCCCCGGGGACGTGACTACTTCGCGTCGGTGTCGCCGTCGGTCTTCTTCGGCGCCTCGGCCGGCTCGGCCGTCTCCGCCTTGTTCACGACGGTGTCGTCCTTGGCGGCGGGCTCGACGGTCTCGGCCTTGTCGGCGAGCGTCTTGTCCTCGGCCACCGCGGTCTCCTCGGCGGCGTCCTTCTTGCCGAAGTCGACGGCCTTGTGCTCGGCGTCGGCGGCGGTGAGGGAGGAGGCGTCGTCCGGGACGACCTCGGAGTCCGACTTCAGGTCGTGCTCGACGCCGTGGATGATGCGGTTGTACTCGTCGTCGGAGAGGACGGCGCCGATCGCGTTCTTGGCGAAGATCAGCTCGACGCCCGGTCCGGCGTCGAGGAGGACGGTGTCCTCCGTGACCTCCTTGACCGTCGCGTACATCCCCCCGATCGTGCGGACGCCCGAACCGGGCTGCATCTCGTTCCGCATGTTGGCGGCCTGCTGCTGCTTCTTCTTGGCCGAGCGCGTCATCAGGAACATGACCGCGATGAGCACGATGAAGGGGAGAAGGGTATAGACATTCACGGGACGGAATTTCCTTCGCGTGACCGCGCGGTGAGCGGCCTGTTGGAGGGGGCTGGTCGGCGTCGCCCACAAGGGCGGCATCGGCGGAGTCTAAGCGAGTCCGCGCGCATGGAACAACGCTCAGCATGGCACCTGGGTTCCTCCTGGGGCCAATGCGCCGCTCTCACGCCCCGAACAGGTCCTGTTGTCCGTTTCCCGTGGCCGGCCGCTGCGGTGGGGTGAGCCCCAGGTGGGCCCAGGCGGCCGGGGTGGCCACGCGCCCGCGCGGGGTACGCGCGAGCAGGCCCTCGCGCACCAGGAACGGTTCGGCGACCTCCTCCACCGTCTCCCGCTCCTCCCCCACCGCGACGGCCAGGGTGGACAGGCCGACCGGTCCGCCGCCGAACAGTTTCAGCAGCGCCTCCAGCACGCCCCGGTCGAGCCGGTCGAGGCCGCGCCCGTCCACCTCGTAGACCGCGAGGGCGGCCGCCGCGATGTCCTCGGTGATCAGGCCGTCTGCCTTGACCTGGGCGTAGTCCCGCACCCGGCGCAGCAGCCGGTTGGCGATCCGGGGCGTGCCGCGCGAGCGGCCGGCGATCTCGGCGGCGCCGGACGGGTCGATCTCGACGTCCAGCAGGGCGGCCGAGCGGTGCACGACCCGCTCGAGTTCGCGCGGCTCGTAGAACTCCATGTGCGCGGTGAAGCCGAAGCGGTCGCGCAGCGGGGGCGGCAGCAGACCCGCGCGCGTGGTGGCGCCGACCAGGGTGAACGGGGGCAGCTCCAGCGGGATGGCGGTGGCGCCGGGGCCCTTGCCGACGATGACGTCGACCCGGAAGTCCTCCATCGCCATGTACAGCATCTCCTCGGCGGGCCGGGACATGCGGTGGATCTCGTCGAGGAAGAGGACCTCGCCCTCCTGGAGGGAGGAGAGGATCGCGGCGAGGTCGCCGGCGTGCTGGATGGCGGGGCCGGAGGTGATGCGGATGGGGGCGCCCATCTCGGCCGCGATGATCATCGACAGGGTGGTCTTGCCGAGGCCGGGGGCGCCAGAGAGCAGCACGTGGTCGGCGGTGGCGCCGCGCGCGCGGGCGGCGCGCAGCACGAGGTCGAGCTGTTCGCGCACCTTCTCCTGGCCGATGAACTCGCCGAGGTCCTTGGGGCGCAGGGCGGCCTCGACGGCCTGGTCCTCCCGGTCGGCGGCGGTGTCCACCAGCCGTTCCGCGGCGGCGCCGTCCGTCGTGTCGTCCCAGTTCACTTCAGGTGCTCCTAGCGGGATGCGCGCGGGTCAGCGGGCGCGGTTCAGGGTCTGGAGGGCGGCCTTGAGCAGCTGGCCGACCTGGGGGGCGCCGCCCGCGGCCTCGGCCTGGGGGGTCACGGCGGTGACGGCCTCGTCGGCCTCGCGGGTGGCGTAGCCCAGGCCGATGAGGGCCGCGTGCAGCTGGTCACGCCAGCCCTGGCTCACCGGGGCGCCCACGGCGGGGGCGCCGAGGGGGGCGCCGAGCCGGTCCTTCAGCTCCAGCAGCAGTTTCTGCGCGCCCTTCTTGCCGATGCCGGGCACGGCGGTGAGGGCCTTCTCGTCGGCGGTGGCGACGGCGCGGCGCAGGGTGTCGGGGCGGTGGGTGGCGAGCATGGCCTGGGCGAGGCGGGGGCCGACGCCGCTGGCGGTCTGGAGCAGCTCGAAGACCTGGCGCTCGTCGTCGTCGGCGAAGCCGTACAGGGTGAGCGAGTCCTCCCGGACGACGAGCGAGGTGTGCAGCCGGGCGTCCTGGCCGACGCGGAGCTTCGCCAGGGTGTCGGGCGTGCACTGCACGGCCATGCCGACCCCGCCGACCTCGACGACCGCCGAGTCGGGGGCGAGGGCGGCGACGGTGCCGTTGACGAAGGCGATCATGCCGTTCGGCCTTTCGTTGCGTGGGCGGTGCGCGGTGCTGTTCTCTGGACCGTCTTCTGGGCCGTGTGCCGGTCGACCGCCTGCTGGAGCCGGTTCTGGGCGGGGGCGCGCCAGATGTGGCAGATGGCGAGTGCGAGGGCGTCG
Source organism: Streptomyces sp. BK022 (assembly GCF_004217355.1). Lineage (NCBI taxonomy): Bacteria > Bacillati > Actinomycetota > Actinomycetes > Kitasatosporales > Streptomycetaceae > Streptomyces > Streptomyces sp. BK022. The sequence goes on along the minus strand of NZ_SHKU01000008.1, from coordinate 297,595 downwards.
GCGGCGTCGGCGGGCTTGGGGGGCGCGCTGAGCCGGAGCAGCCGGGTGACCATCGCGCCGACCTGGGCCTTGTCGGCGCGACCGGTGCCGGTGACGGCGGCCTTGACCTCGCTGGGGGTGTGCAGGGCGACCGGGATGCCGCGCCGGGCCGCGCAGAGCATGGCGACGGCGCTGGCCTGGGCGGTGCCCATGACGGTGCTGACGTTGTGCTGGCTGAAGACCCGCTCCACGGCGACGAACTCCGGCTGGTGCTCGTCCAGCCACTGTTCGAGGCCCTGCTCGACGGCGAGGAGCCGGTGGCTCAGCTCGGCGTCGGGGGGCGTACGGACGACACCGACGCCGACCATGGTGAGCGGCCGTCCCGCGACACCGTCGACCACGCCCACCCCGCACCGCGTCAGTCCGGGGTCCACCCCGAGCACTCGCACCTGTCGCCCCCTCTTTGCGGCTAAACCGCCGCCGCTCTCGCGGAGGTGGCCGAGCACCGTCGTGGTCGCCCCATTGATGGTCGCGGCCCGTGGACGGCGATCATTCGAATATCGCCAGGCTAGCCGCTGCCACTGACAACGATGACGGGCCGGCGGGATGTGTCCCGCCGGCCCGTAGATCCGTTCCGCGAAGCCCGCGGAGGCGTTACGCGTCGACCTTCTCCATGACGTCGTCGCTCACGTCGAAGTTGGCGAAGACGTTCTGGACGTCGTCGCTGTCCTCGAGGGCGTCGATCAGCTTGAAGATCTTCCGGGCGCCGTCCTCGTCCAGCTCGACCTGCATGGTCGGGACGAAGTTGGAGTCGGCGGAGTCGTAGTCGATGCCGGCCTCCTGGAGGGCGGTGCGGACCGCGACCAGGTCGGTGGCCTCGCTGAGCACCTCGAAGGACTCACCGAGGTCGTTGACCTCCTCGGCACCGGCGTCCAGGACGGCGCCGAGCACGTCGTCCTCGGTCAGCTCGCCCTTGGGGACGATGATGACGCCCTTGCGGTTGAACAGGTACGACACCGAGCCGGGGTCGGCCATGTTGCCGCCGTTGCGGGTCATGGCGACGCGGACGTCGGAGGCGGCACGGTTGCGGTTGTCGGTGAGGCACTCGATGAGCACCGCGACGCCGTTGGGGCCGTAACCCTCGTACATGATCGTCTCGTAGTCGGCGCCGCCGGCCTCGAGGCCGCCGCCGCGCTTGACCGCGGAGTCGATGTTCTTGTTGGGGACCGACTGCTTCTTCGCCTTCTGGATGGCGTCGTAGAGCGTCGGGTTGCCCTCGATGTCGACGCCGCCCATGCGGGCCGCGACCTCGATGTTCTTGATGAGCTTCGCGAAGAGCTTGCCGCGCTTGGCGTCGATCACGGCCTTCTTGTGCTTCGTCGTAGCCCATTTAGAGTGGCCGGACATCTGCCTGTCTCCTTCGCGTAACCCGATCCGATACGGACTCCCCGGGCGCTGGGAGAGCCTGAGGGGTACCGCCGCAGATCCTACAAGGACTCCGGTGTCCGGTTCGCGCGGACCATGTCGACGAAGAGCGCGTGCACACGGTGGTCGCCGGTCAGTTCCGGGTGGAACGAGGTGGCGAGCACGTTGCCCTGGCGTACGGCGACGATGTGGCCCTCGTGCTCGGCGAGCACCTCGGCGGCCGCGCCCACGGACTCCACCCAGGGGGCGCGGATGAAGACGCCCTCCACGGGGGCGCCCTCGACGCCCTTGACGTCGACCGCCGCCTCGAAGGACTCGTTCTGGCGGCCGAAGGCGTTGCGGCGGACGATCATGTCGATGCCGCCGATGGTCTCCTGGCCCGAACGCGGGTCGAGGATCTTGTCGGCGAGCAGGATCAGCCCGGCGCAGGTGCCGTAGACGGGCAGCCCGGCGCGCACGCGGGCGCGCAGGGGCTCCATCAGGCCGAAGAGGACGGCCAGTTTGGAGATGGTGGTGGACTCACCGCCGGGCAGGACGAGGGCGTCCACCTCGGCGAGTTCCTCGGGGCGCCTGACCGGCCTGGCCACGGCGTCCGCCGCGGCCAGGGCGATGAGGTGCTCCCGTACGTCGCCCTGGAGGGCCAGGACGCCGATGACGGGGGTGTTCATGGGTGCAGGTCCTACCAGCCGCGGTTGGCGTAGCGCTCGGTCTCGGGCAGGGTGTCGCAGTTGATGCCGACCATGGCCTCGCCGAGGTTGCGGGAGGCGTCCGCGACGATCTTCGGGTCGTCGTAGAAGGTGGTGGCCTTCACGATGGCGGCGGCGCGCTTGGCCGGGTCGCCGGACTTGAAGATGCCGGAGCCGACGAAGACGCCCTCGGCGCCGAGCTGGCGCATCAGGGCGGCGTCGGCCGGGGTGGCGACGCCACCGGCGGAGAACAGGACGACGGGGAGCTTGCCCAGCTCGGCGACCTCCTTGACCAGCTCGTAGGGGGCGCGCAGCTCCTTGGCGGCGGCGAACAGCTCGTTGTGGTCGCAGCCGCGCAGCTTGGCGATCTCGCCCTTGATCTGGCGCAGGTGGCGCACGGCCTCCACGACGTTGCCGGTGCCGGCCTCGCCCTTGGAGCGGATCATGGCCGCGCCCTCGGCGATGCGGCGCAGGGCCTCGCCCAGGTTGGTGGCACCGCAGACGAAGGGGGTGGTGAACGCCCACTTGTCGGAGTGGTTGACCTCGTCGGCCGGGGTGAGGACCTCGGACTCGTCGATGTAGTCGACGCCGAGGGACTGGAGCACCTGGGCCTCGACGAAGTGGCCGATGCGGGACTTGGCCATGACCGGGATCGAGACGGCGTCGATGATGCCCTCGATCATGTCCGGGTCGGACATGCGGGCCACGCCGCCGTCCTTGCGGATGTCGGCCGGGACGCGCTCCAGGGCCATGACGGCCACGGCGCCCGCGTCCTCGGCGATCTTCGCCTGCTCGGCGTTGACCACGTCCATGATGACGCCGCCCTTGAGCTGCTCGGCCATGCCGCGCTTCACACGGGCGGTGCCGGTCTCGGGACCCTGGTTGTCGATGATGGACACGCGTGACCTCACTGGTGGGTAAGACGGTTTCTGCACCGTCGAGGAAACGCGACCGGGCCGGGCCACATCAAGGGCCAATGGGAAGCCGGTGGATCATTTTGTCCCGGCGTGCCCCGTGGCACCCCGCTCAGGCCACCCGTTCGACCAGCGCGGCGGGCGGTTCGTCGTCCATCTCGAAGGCCAGCGGGAACGGCGCGTGCCCGGCCAGCCGGAACCAGCGGACCTTGCGGTGCTCGCGCAGGCGGCGGGCGGCGCCCACGGCGTCGTTGTGGAAGCGGCGGGCCATCGGCACCCGGCGCACCGCCTCGGCCAGCTCGTGCGCCGCGTCCTCGCCGCCGGGGGCGGCCCGTACGCCCTCCACCTGGCGGGCGTCCTCGAACACGGCGCGCAGCGCCTGGCTCAGCTCGCTCTCCGCGACCTCGCGCTGCTCCTCCTCGGCCTGCCGGGCGGCGTGCGCGGCCTCGTAGAGCACGATGGAGGCGGCCGGGTCCAGGACGCCGGAGGTGGCGAGTTCCTGCGCCACGGACGCCCGGCGCAGCAGCTGCGCGTCCAGGGCGGCGCGGGCGGCGTCCATGCGGACGTGCAGCCGGTCCAGCCGTCCGGCGGTCCAGCTCAGGTAGACGCCGATCGCCAGCAGTGCGACGAGAATCCAGATGAGGGTGGGGATCACGCGCGAAGGTTATCGGTGGAGGACGGGGTGCCGGTCTCCGCGTCCCGCTCGCGGGCCAGGCCGAACCGCGACCACAGGCCGGGCCGCTCGTCGGTGGCGACCGCCGCGGTACCGGTGGTGACCGTCTCGTAGACCGAGAGGATGTCCGCGCCGACCGTGGACCAGTCGAAGCGGCGCACATGGGCGCTGCCCCGCTCCCGCAGCTCCGCCCGGCGCCCGGGGTCGGCGAGCAGGGCGACGGCCTTCCCGGCGAGCGCGCCGGCGTCCTCGTTGGCGAAGACCTCGCCGGCCTTGCCCTGGTCGAGCACCTGGACGAAGGCGTCCAGGTCGGAGGCGAGCACGGGGGCGCCCGCCGACATGGCCTCGACCAGGATGATGCCGAAGCTCTCGCCGCCGGTGTTGGGGGCCACGTACAGGTCGACGCTGCGCAGGAAGCGGGCCTTGTCCTCGTCGCTGACCATCCCGAGGAACTCCACGCGGGAGCGCAGCTCCTCGGGCAGTTCCTCGACGGCCGCCTCCTCGTCACCCCGGCCCGCGACCAGCAGCCGGGTCTCCGGGTGCGCGGCGACGATCTTCGGCAGGGCCCGCATCAGCACCGGCAGGCCCTTGCGGGGCTCGTCGATGCGCCCTATGAAGCCGATGGTGCCGCCCTGCCACTCCGCCTTGGGCTCGGCGTCGGCGAAGAAGTCCACGTCGACCCCGTTGGGGATCACCACCGCGTCCCCGCCCAGGTGCTCGACCAGGGTGCGCCGGGCGTACTCGCTGACCGCGATCCGGGCGCTGATCTTCTCCAGCGCGGCCTGGAGGATCGAGTAGGCGGCGATCATGGCGCGGGAGCGCGGGTTGGAGGTGTGGAAGGTCGCCACGATGGGCCCCTGCGCCGCCCAGCAGGTGAGCAGGCCGAGCGAGGGCGAGGTCGGCTCGTGGATGTGCACCACGTCGAACGCGCCGTCGTGCAGCCACCGCCGCACCCGGGCCGCCGACAGGAACCCGAAGTTCAGCCGGGCCACCGACCCGTTGTACGGCACCGGCACCGCGCGGCCCGCCGAGACCACGTAGGGCGGCAGCGGGGTGTCGTCGTCGGCCGGGGCGAGCACCGAGACCTCGTGGCCGAGGCGGATGAAGTACTCGGCGAGGTCCCGGATGTGGAACTGGACGCCACCGGGCACGTCCCAGGAGTACGGGCAGACGATCCCGATTCTCACGCGGGTCCCTTCGCCGGGTCGAGGTCGGCGAGCCACAGCCGCTGGAGCATGTGCCAGTCCTCCGGGTGCTCGGCGATCCCGGAGGCGAAGGCGTCGGCCAGCGCCTGGGTCATCACGGCCGTCTTCTCGGTCCGCGTACCCGCCTCGGGCACCTCGACCGGCGGGTGCACCCGGCCCTGCATCACGGGCGAGTCGTCGTACCAGAGGGTGACCGGGAGCAGTTGGGCGCCGGTCTGCTGGGCGAGCAGGGCGGGCCCGGCGGGCATCCGGGCGCGCTCGCCGAAGAAGTCCACCTCGACGCCGGCGGCCGACAGGTCCCGGTCCGCGACCAGGCAGACCAGGCCGCCGTCGCGCAGCCGCCGGGCCAGGGTGCCGAACGCGGAGGCCCCGCTGTGCGCCAGCACCTCCATGCCGAGGCCCTCGCGGTAGGCGACGAACCGGTCGTACAGCGTCTCCGGCTTCAGGCGCTCGGCGACGGTGGTGAAGGGGATGCCGAGGGTGGTGGTGACCCAGGCGCCGGCCAGGTCCCAGTTGGCCAGGTGCGGCAGCGCCAGTATCACGCCCTTGCCCGCGGCCAGGCCGTCCGTCAGATGGTGGGCGCCCTTGGGGTCGAAGCCGGTGCGCACCCGCTCCGGGCTCCAGGCGGGCAGCCGGAAGGACTCCATCCAGTACCGCAGGTAGGAGCGCATCCCCGCGCGGGACAGCTCGGCCAGCCGCTCCGGGGAGGCGTCCGGCACCACGCGCGCGTAGTTGGCCTCCAGTCGCTGGACACCCTTGCCGCGCCGCTTCCAGGCGGCGTCCGCGACGGTACGGCCCAGCCGGGCGGCGACCGGTTCGGGGAGCTTCTTGACGGTGCTCCAGCCGAGCCCGTACAGCCCGTCGGTGAGACGTTCGGCGGCGGTCACTTGGCCGCCTCGCTCCCGGCGTCGAGCCGGGCCGCCTCTTCCGCCTCGGCGGACTCGCGGCGGACGGTGACGACCCGCTGGACCAGGGTGACGAGACTGCCCACCGCGACGATCCACAGGGCGACCGGCAGCAGGTACTGGATGCCGGGCACCCCGAACTTGTGCAGGCCCGCGAAACCGGCCGCGACCAGCGAGATCACCAGCCGCTCGGCCCGCTCCACCAGACCGTTCACCGCCACCGGCAGCCCGATCGCCTCGCCGCGCGCCTTGGTGTACGAGACCACCTGGCCGCTGGCCAGGCAGAAGATGGAGACCGCGCACAGCACGTCGTCCTGGCCGTTGCCCGCGTACCAGAGGGCGAAGCCGCCGAAGATCGCGCCGTCCGCGACCCGGTCCAGGGTGGAGTCCAGGAAGGCGCCCCAGCGGCTGGAGCGGCCGAGCTGGCGGGCCATGTTCCCGTCGACCAGGTCGGAGAAGACGAAGAGCGTGATCACGATCGTCCCCCAGAAGAACTCTCCCCGGGGGTAGAAGACCAGCGCACCCGCGACCACTCCGGCGGTGCCGATGAGCGTCACCGTGTCGGGGCTCACCCCCCGCCGGATGAGAAACGCGGCGAACGGCGTGAGGACACGCGTGAAGAATGCACGCGCGTACTTGTTCAGCATGGCCTTCCAGACGGTCGGTGTCGCCGTGGCCCCTGGTGGCCGTCGGCTGGCCCATCGTAGCCACGCGCGCCCGCGCACGGGGGCGCGTACCCTCCGCCACGGCACGATCCGTGACCATCCACACGGTGCCGCGCGGCCTCGGGGGTCCGTCGTATGGACGCGGCATGACGGGAGTGGAAAGCTCGAAGGACCGCGGGCGCCGCCGGAGCCGCCGCACCCACGCGGGACCCCGCCGCGTTCGCGTCCCCGATGACCTCACCGTGCACGGGAGGCAGAACCATGGGCGACAAGACGCACACACACCCCGGAGCCGCCGGCAGAGCGGTGACGGCCGACCACCCCGCGTCCGTACGGAACGTGGTGCTGGTCGGCCCCTCCGGATCGGGCAAGACCACCCTGGTGGAGGCCCTCGCGCTCACCGCGGGGGCGGTGAACCGGGCGGGCCGTGTCGAGGACGGCGGCACCGTCTCCGACCACGACGACATCGAGCACCGCCAGCACCGCTCCGTACAGCTCTCGCTGGTCCCCGTCGAGTGGGACGGCATCAAGATCAACCTCCTGGACACCCCCGGGTACGCCGACTTCGTCGGGGAGCTGAGGGCCGGTCTGCGCGCGGCGGACGCGGCTCTCTTCGTCGTCTCCGCCGCCGACGGCGTGGACGGCGCGACCCGGATGGTGTGGGAGGAGTGCCAGGCCGTCGGCATGCCCCGCGCCATCGTCGTCACGCACCTGGAGTCGGCCCGCGCCGACTTCGAGGAGACGACACGGGTGTGCGCCGAGGCGTTCGGCGCCGACGACCCCGACGCGGTCCTCCCCCTCTACCTCCCGCTGCGCGGGTCAGCCGGACCCGACGGGCACGCGCCGGTGACCGGGCTGGTCGGCCTGCTCTCGCGGAAGCTCTTCGACTACTCCCCCGGCGAACGCAAGGAGTCGGAACCCGGCGAGGACCAGCTGCCCACCCTGGACGGCGCCCGCGACCGGCTCATCGAGGGGATCATCGCCGAGAGCGAGGACGAGACCCTCATGGACCGCTACCTCGGCGGCGAACAGGTCGACGTCAAGACCCTGATCGAGGACCTCGAACGCGCCGTCGCCCGCGGCACCTTCCACCCCGTCCTCGCCGCCGCACCCGCCGCCGAGGGCGCCCGCCAGGGCCTCGGCACGGTGGAACTCCTGGAGCTGATCACCCGAGGCTTCCCCACCCCCTTCGAGCACCCCCTGCCCGACGTCACCGGCATCGACGGCACCCCCCGCGAGCTGGCCCCCTGTGACACCGAGGGCCCGCTGGTGGCCGAGGTCGTCAAGACCTCCTCCGACCCCTACGTGGGCCGCCTCTCGCTGGTCCGCGTCTTCTCCGGCACCCTGCGCCCCGACGACACCGTCCACGTCTCCGGGCACGGTCTCGCCGACCGGGGCCACGAGGACCACGACGTCGACGAGAAGGTCGGCGCCCTCTCCATGGCCTTCGGCAGACAGCAGCGCCCGGTCACCGGGGCGGTCGCCGGCGACCTCGTCTGCGTCGCCAAGCTCGGCCGCGCCGAGACCGGCGACACCCTCTCCGCCAAGGACGACCCCCTGCTCATGGAGCCCTGGCGGATGCCGGACCCGCTGCTCCCCCTCGCCATTCAGGCCCACAGCAAGCCCGACGAGGACAAACTCTCCCTCGGCCTGTCCCGGCTGGTCGCCGAGGACCCGACCATGCGCCTCGAACAGAACCAGGACACCCACCAGGTCGTCCTCTGGTGCCTCGGGGAGGCCCACGCCGACGTCGCCCTGGAACGGCTCCGCAGCCGCTACGGCGTCCAGGTCGACGTCGTCCCGCACAAGGTGCCGCTGCGCGAGACGTTCGCGGGCAAGGCGGCCGGCCGCGGCCGGCACGTCAAGCAGTCCGGCGGCCACGGCCAGTACGCCATCTGCGAGATCGAGGTCGAGCCGCTGCCCGGCGGCTCCGGCATCGAGTTCGTGGACAAGGTCGTCGGCGGCGCCGTGCCCCGCCAGTTCATCCCCTCCGTCGAGAAGGGCGTCCGCGCCCAGGCCGCCAAGGGCGTCGCCGCCGGCCACCCCCTGGTCGACGTGCGCGTCACCCTGCTCGACGGCAAGTCCCACTCCGTCGACTCCTCCGACGCCGCCTTCCAGACCGCGGGCGCCCTCGCCCTGCGCGAAGCCGCCGCCGAGGCCCGCATCCACCTGCTGGAGCCGGTCGCCGAGATCACCGTCCTGGTGCCCGACGACTACGTCGGCGCCGTCATGAGCGACCTGTCCACCCGGCGCGGCCGGGTCCTGGGCACCGAACAGACCGGCGCCGGACGCACCCTGATCCGTGCCGAGGTCCCCGAGTTCGAGATCGGCCGGTACGCCATCGACCTGCGCTCCCTCTCCCACGGCACGGCCTCTTTCAGCCGCGCCTACGCCCGTCACGAACCGATGCCGCCCCAAGTCGCGGAGAAGCTGCGCGAACAGGACGGCGAGAGCGAGTGACTCCCGGCGCCGGCGGGCGGCTTCGGCCGTCCGCCGACGCACGGGGCACCGCTGCCGATACGCTGGCCGACGGGCCCCGGACCGGCCGAACCGGCGCCGTGGCCACGGGACATCGCAACGATGTCCGGTTCGGCAGGTGTGCGCGGCGGGGAAGCCGGGAAGGCCGCAGGAGCGACACGGCGGCGATGGGGGCGGGAATGTCGGTAGGGACGGAGTGGGACGGGCCTCAGGTGCCCGTCTCCGGGGACGAGGGCCAGGCGGCGACCCTCGCACTGGCCTCGGCGGCCTACCGGGACACCCCCATGCTCGAGATCAAGAAGGCCGACAACGAGTGGCACACGTCCACCGTCAAGGCCGGCCGCATCCCGCTGTTCCGCCCCAACCTGGGCGAAGCCTTCTCCCGCACCGTCGCCGACCGCCTCCTCGCACCCGGCCGCAAGCCCCTGATCCAGTCCTTCGGCGCCGACCCCCAGGTCGTCGTCGAACACTGCCTGGCCGCCAACAACATCCGCCGCGAGCGCGACAACAAGCTGACCCTGGTGATGGTCGTCTGCGGCCTGATCTTCCTGCCCGGCCTCCTCGCCTGGCTCCTGGTCTTCCTGCTCCGCTCGTTCCTGGCCAAGCGCGAGGGCCGGGCCGGGGCGCTGGGCACCGCGCTGCTCGCCGGAGTCGGCGTCCTCGCCGTGCTCTTCCTGCTCAAGCTGCCCTTCGGCGGCTTCTGGGGCTGGTACACCCGCGCCGCCGTCGTCGTCCCCGTCCTCGGCTGGTTCTGGGCCCGCCGCGTCTGCGAGCGCACCGCCGCCGACCTGCGCGAACGCTGGGCCGGGCTGCTCTCCGGCAGCAGCGTCGGCGCCAAGGTCCCCGAGGCCGTGCCCCGCAGCCCCGGCGAGACCGCCGCCGAGCAGCTCCGCCAGTCCCTCGCCCGGCTCGGCGCGGAGCAGCGCTCCAACTCCGTCTTCTACGCCGGGCCCAAGGGCATCCTCGGCATGGGCACCCGCTGGGGTTCCTGGCAGCTCGCCGAGGAACTGGTCTCCGCCGATCCGCCGCGGGAGATCCACCCCTTCCGGAGCTGGGACGTCATACGCGCCATCCACGACCAGCTCAGCCTGCTGGAGCGCGGCCCCCTCAACACCGGCGGCTTCCCCCGGCCGTCGATAAGGCACTGGATCGTCACGCCGATCGGTGAGAAGGCCGACGCGGTCTCCCGGCCCGAGGGCACGGACGTCGAGGCGTTCCAGGTCAAGCCGCACGCCATACAGGAGATCTGCAACAAGCAGCAGTTCGGCAGCGGCGACCGGCACTATCTGGGCGTCCAGTGGACCCTGTGGGACGGCCAGCTCGTCCTCACCATGATGATCACGGTGACCGTGCTCCACGAGACCCTGCGCATCGAGGTCACCGGCCACGCCCTCGGCCCGGTCAACCCCCTCTTCCACGCCAAGCCGGCCGCCCCCACCAAGGAGGTCGCCAAGACCCTCAAGCCGTGGGAGAACCGCACGGTCAAGCTCCCCCTGGTCCCCACGGACGAGGTCGTGCGGCTCGCCGTCCGCGCCCCGCTGACCTGGTTCCCGCCGACCCTGAACTGGCTCGGCGGCTCCATCGGCCTGCCCGAGCCCTTCGGTCTGCGGCATGCCTGGGCCGACCAGCCCTGGCGCCACCGCTTCATGGCCGACGACGCCCTGCGCGCCGCCACCCCGGTCCTCAGGGTGGTGCACTCCGCCGCGATCAAGGTGCTCAAGGAGAACGGCGTGGACACCGAGAAGTTCGGCGCCCGCTCCGCCTTCCTCAGCGGCCTGGTCCAGGACCCGGCTCCGAGGAAGGCCGACCTGTACGACGCGTAGGTCCTCCGGCTGCCCAGCGGATCGTGACGAGCCGGTCAGGCAGCCGGCCAGGCGTCCGCCAGCATCTTGCGGGTGTCCCCCAGCAACTGCGGCAGCACCTTCGTCTGGCCCACCACCGGCATGAAGTTGGTGTCGCCGCCCCAGCGAGGCACGATGTGCTGGTGGAGGTGGGCCGCGATACCCGCGCCCGCCACCGAGCCCTGGTTCATCCCGATGTTGAACCCGTGCGCCCCGGACGCCGTCCGCAGCGCCGTCATGGCCTGCTTGGTCAGCTCCGCCAGCTCGGCCGTCTCCGGACCGGTCAGATCGGTGTAGTCCGCCACATGCCGGTACGGCACCGTCATCAGATGACCGCCGTTGTACGGGTACAGGTTGAGCACCGCGTACACGTGCTCACCCCGGCGCACGATCAGGCCGTCCTCGTCGGACTTCGCCGGGATCGAGCAGAACGGGCAGCCGTCGTCCGCGCCCGGACCGCTCGGCTTGTTCTCGCCCTGGATGTAGGCCATCCGGTGGGGCGTCCACAGGCGCTGGAACGCGTCCTGCGTCCCCACTCCGATCTGCTGCTCCGGCTCACTCGTCATGCAAGGCAGCATATGGCTTCGCCCGTTCGCGGCGTGTCGCCGGGGCGGCGGGAAGGCTCCCGGCGGACAAGCTGAGCCGGTGGACCACGACAGCACCATGACCCGCTGGGAGCACCACGCCGAGATGCCGCTCACCGTGGCGTCCCTGACGTTCCTCGGTTCCTACGCGGCCCTCGTCCTCGCCCCCCGCCTCGGCACCGCCTGGGACGACATCTGGCTGGTGCTGCTGCTCGCCTGCTGGGCCCTGTTCGCCGTGGACTACGCCATGCGCTGGAGGCTCAGCGGCCAGGGCGTGAGCTTCGTCCGCACCCACTGGCTGGACACCCTCGTCCTCCTCCTGCCACTGCTGCGCCCGCTGCGGATCGTGCGGATCTACGAGTCCGTGGAGCACCGGCGCGGCATGCCCCGGCTCCCGCTGTACGCGCGGGTCATCGCCTACTCGGGGCTCTCCACCCTGCTGATGGGCTTCACCGGCGCGCTCGCGGTCTACCAGCAGGAGAGGGGTGCGCCCTCCTCCCACATGCGGACCTTCGGCGACGCCGTGTGGTGGGCGTGCTCCACGCTGTCCACGGTGGGCTACGGCGACGTCGTCCCGGTCACCGCGGGCGGCCGGGTCATCGCGGCGGCGATGATGGCGGGCGGCCTGGCCCTGCTGGGCGCGGTGACGGGGTCGTTCTCCTCGTGGCTGCTGCAGGTGTTCGCGCGGGAGGAGGACGACGAACCCCCGAGGCGGGGATGACGCCTCGGGGGTTCGTCGGGATCCGTCCGGGTCAGACCTGGACCCGCTCCGCCACGACCTTCTCGATCTTGGCGATGGCGTCCTCGAACGGGATGCCGTTCTCCTGCGAGCCGTCCCGGTAGCGGAAGGAGACGGTGTCCGCGTTCATGTCCTCGTCACCGACGATGATCATGAACGGCACCTTCTGGCGCTGGGCGTTCCGGATCTTCTTCTGCATGCGGTCGGAGGAGGAGTCCACCTCGACCCGCAGACCCTTCCGCTTGGCCTCGGCCGCGAACTTCTGCAGGTACTCGACGTGCGCGTCCCCGATCGGGATGCCCACCGCCTGCACCGGGGCCAGCCACGCCGGGAAGGCACCCGCGTAGTGCTCCAGCAGCACCGCGAAGAACCGCTCGATGGAGCCGAACAGGGCACGGTGGATCATCACCGGGCGCTGCTTGGAGCCGTCGGGGCCGGTGTACTCCAGGTCGAACCGCTCGGGCAGGTTGAAGTCGAGCTGGATGGTCGACATCTGCCAGGTACGGCCGATCGCGTCCTTGGCCTGGACGGAGATCTTCGGGCCGTAGAACGCGGCGCCGCCGGGGTCGGGCACGAGCGGCAGACCCTGCTTCTCGGCGACCTGGCGCAGCGTCTCGGTGGCCTCTTCCCAGGCGTCGTCCGAGCCGACGAACTTCTCCGGGTCCTTGGTGGACAGCTCGAGGTAGAAGTCGGTCAGGCCGTAGTCGCGCAGCAGGCCGAGCACGAAGGTGAGCGTCCTGTCGAGCTCCTCCGCCATCTGCTCACGGGTGCAGTAGATGTGCGCGTCGTCCTGGGTGAAGCCGCGGGCACGGGTGAGGCCGTGCACGACGCCCGACTTCTCGTACCGGTACACGGTCCCGAACTCGAAGAGGCGCAGCGGCAGTTCACGGTAAGAGCGGCCGCGCGCGTCGAAGATCAGGTTGTGCATCGGGCAGTTCATGGGCTTGAGGTAGTAGTCCACGCCCTCGTCGAGCTGCATGGGCGGGTACATGCCGTCGGCGTACCAGTCCAGGTGGCCCGAGGTCTCGAAGAGCTTCCCCTTCGTCGCGTGCGGGGTGTAGACGAACTCGTAGCCCTCCTCCTCGTGGCGGCGCCGCGAGTAGTCCTCCATGACCCGGCGGACGATGCCGCCCTTGGGGTGGAAGACGGCGAGGCCGGAGCCGATCTGCTCCGGGATGGAGAAGAGGTCCAGCTCGCTGCCGAGCTTGCGGTGGTCGCGCTTCTCCGCCTCGGCGAGGAACTCCAGGTGCGCCTTCAGCTCGTCCTTGGAGGGCCAGGCGGTGCCGTAGATGCGCTGGAGCATCGGGTTCTTCTCGCTGCCGCGCCAGTAGGCGGCCGCGTTGCGCATCAGCTTGAACGCCGGGATGTTGCGGGTGGAGGGCAGGTGGGGACCGCGGCAGAGGTCCTTCCAGCACAGCTCGCCGGTCTTGGCGTCCAGGTTGTCGTAGATGGTCAGCTCGCCGGCGCCGACCTCGACGTCCGCGCCGTCGTCGGAGGAGGCCGAGCCCTTGAGGCCGATCAGCTCCAGCTTGTAGGGCTCGTCGGCCAGCTCCGCGCGGGCGTCCTCGTCGGAGACCACGCGGCGGGAGAACTTCTGGCCCCGCTTCTGGATCTCCTGCATCTTCTTCTCGATGGCCTTGAGGTCATCGGGGTGGAAGGGCTTCTCCACGTCGAAGTCGTAGTAGAAGCCGTCCTTGACCGGCGGGCCGATGCCCAGCTTGGCCTCGGGGAACAGCTCCTGCACCGCCTGGGCCATGACGTGCGCGGTGGAGTGGCGCAGGATGTTGAGACCGTCCTCGGAGGAGATCTCGACGCCCTCGACCTCGTCGCCGTCGGACAGCTCGTAGGCGAGGTCCTTCAGCTCGCCCGCCACGCGCGCGGCGATGACGGAGCGCTCGCCCGCGAAGAGCTCGGCGGCGGTAGTGCCCGTCGTCACCACGCGCTCTTCCCGCTCGGAATCGCGTTGGATGATCACACGGACGTCTGACACCGGTCTCTCCTGACTGAAGGCTTGAGTGCGGCGCCGTACCAGGAGCGCGCGCACAAGGGATCGTACCGACCCGCCCCCGCCGACCGCGAAACGGTTACTCTGCGTCGCCGTCCCCGTACGCCTCTCCGCACGCCTCCCCGAAGAAGTCGAGGTTCTCCTGGAGGGACTTCATCAGCCGGTCGCGTGCGCTCTCGTCGACCCGTACGGGGACGACCCCGGTGGCGCCGGTGAGCCTGCGGAAGCCGCCCCGGCGCTCCAGCCGGCCGCGCACGCGGACCGGGAGGCCGACAAGGTGCGCGTGGCCCGCCGTCCGGTAGTCCTCCTCGCCGAGGGTGAGCCGCAGGTGCGGGACCTCGGCGCCCGCGAGCACCCGCAGCCGTACGGTGCCCGGGCCGCGCGGTCCGGATCGGCGGAGCCGGACGACGACACCGGTGACGCTGACGCTCTCGGAGGGTTCGGCGCGCAGGTAGCGGGCGCCCGCGGCCCTCAGGGCGGGGAGGTCGCCGGGGGAGAACTCGACGGGTCCGGCCGAGGCGGCGCAGCCCTCGGGGATGCCGGCCGCGGGGGCCCAGGCGATGGCGACACGGGCGCCCTCGGTACCCCGGACGAGGGCGGTGAGGGCCTCGGTGAGTTCGCGGCTGACGCCGGCTTCCACCGCCCCGTCGAAGGCGTCCGTGTTTCCGGTGGCGCGCTGGTAGTCGATGGCCTCGCGGGTGGCGTGCAGGGCGTGGTGGAGACGGACGGTGAGGGGGCGGCCGGCGGGGACGGGGGCGAAGGCGGTGAGGGCGCGGCCTTCGGCGCCGGGGCCGAGGAGGACGTCGCCGAGGAGTGCGGTGGCCGGACCGCGGTGCCGGGCACCGTGGTAGCCGCTGCGGGCGCGGGTGGCGAGGGCGGCGGCGAGGAGGGTCTGGCGGGCGGCGGCGCGCAGTCCCTCGTCGAGGCTCCAGGGGGTGGCTCCGTCGACGGGTCCGGCGGGGGTGTCGCGGTACCAGCGGATCTCGTCGCTGGGGACGGCGAGGGCGATGAGGATCTCGCGGGCGGAGGGTGCGGCGCTGCGGTGCAGGGCGTGCAGGGCCTCGCCGAGGAGGTCGTCGGCGTCGGGGAAGGCGCGGCTCTCGGGGACGAGGAGGCTGGTGGGGCCCTCGGCGGGGGTGGCCGGGGTCCAGCGGCCGTAGCGTCCGGGGACTCCGCCGCGTCTGTGCCAGCCGTGCCGGCGGAGCAGGGTGGTGAGGTCGGCGGGGTCGACCCGGGCGGGGTCGGGGGGCCGGTGCCAGGCGGAGTCGTCGGGGTGGGGGCGGAGCACACGCAGGGGTTCGTCGGGGCTTGTCATGGCCTGCCTCCGGTGCCGACGCGCGTCATGATCTCGCAGAGGGCGCGGTCGTCGAAGATGCGCGCGGTGGGGACGCGGACGGTGGTGCGGGTGCGTCCGGTGACGGGGTGTCCGGCGAGGTTGACCCAGTAGCAGCAGTGCCTGAGGTCGAGCCGGTCGTGTCCGGCGCGCAGCCAGTCGTCCTGGGAGCGCGGGACGATCATGACGACGAGGATCTTGTGCACCGAGACGGGGGTGCGGGCGAGTTTGCGCAGGTGGTCGTTGTCCAGCGTGAAGGAGAAGGAGGGGCCGGGGGGCCGGGGGGCGAGCTGGTAGGTGCACTTGAGCTGCACCTTGATGGTGACCTCGTCGTCCACGGTGTGGCCGGGGGCGCTGTGGCTGACGTGCCAGTCGATGCCGTTGTCGGGGAACGGCTGGGACAGCGAGCAGCCGGCCGCGGCGGCGACCGCGTGCAGATAGCCGACCTGCAGGGTCTCCATGCAGGCGGTGGTGGCGAGGGTGCCGCGAAGGTGACCCGTGCGGTCGGGCAGCAGCCCGCCCCGCTCGGGCTGCGCCATGGCCATGGGACAACAGCCTTCCGAACCGGGGGTTTCCCCATTGCGGGCCGCTGAACTGCAAAGACCCGTACTCCTGTTGTCTCCTCCCGGCGTACGGCGCAAACGGGCCGGGTATCACCAAACGGGCAGAAGACGGAACGTCAGCCGCCATGCGCGGGCGAGGAGTTGGGTTGGGATGACGTGCTGGTACGAAGGGGCGCTGGCCGCCTTCGACACGGAGACGACGGGCGTGGACGTCGAGACCGACCGGATCGTGTCGGCCGCCGTCGTCGTCCAGGACGCGCCGGGGACACGGCCGCGGGTGAGCCGCTGGCTGGTCAGTCCGGGGGTGCCGGTGCCCGAGGGGGCGACGGCGGTGCACGGACTGACGGAGGAACACCTCCAGCGCAACGGCCGCTGGCCGGCGCCGGTGGTGTACGAGATAGCCCAGCAGCTGGCGGAGCACACGGCGATGGGCCGGCCGCTGGTGGTGATGAACGCGCCCTTCGATCTCACGCTGCTGGACCGGGAGTTGCGCCGCCACCGGGCGTCGTCGCTGGACCGCTGGTTCGAGTCGGCGCCGCTGCGGGTGCTGGACCCGAGGGTCATGGACAAGCAGTTGGACCGCTACCGCAAGGGCCGCCGCACGCTGGGCGACCTGTGCGAGCAGTACGGGGTGGAGCTGCGGGACGCGCACGACGCGGCGGCGGACGCGATGGCGGCGCTGGACGTGATGCGGGCGATGGGACGCCGGTTCGCGGCGCGGCTGGAGCGGTTGTCCCCCGCGGAGTTGCACGCGTTGCAGGTGGGCTGGCACGCGGCGCAGGCGCGGGGTCTCCAGGCGTGGTTCGCGCGCAGCGGGTCGCCGGAGCTGGTGAGCACGGAGTGGCCGCTGCGCCAGGAGTTGTCGGCGGCGGCGTAGCCGGGGTCGGTGTACGCGGCCCCGGACAGCGGAAGAGCCGGCCCGCTGTGTGCGGACCGGCTCCTCGTGCCGGTGGGCGATACTGGGTTCGAACCAGTGACCTCTTCGGTGTGAACGAAGCGCTCTCCCACTGAGCTAATCGCCCGGCAACGCACTGAACCATACAGGCCCCGGCGGGGTGAGTCCAAACCGTCACCGCCCGCCCCGGAGCGCCCGAGTGCCGTGCGCGCGGTGCCGGGTGGGGGTGACCGGGAATCAGAAGACCGTATGCGAAGGGGACTTGGCGGCGCGACGAATTCGCATGTTGTCGCACTTGCGCGAAATCCGGACGCTTTCCATCGGAATATCGTCCGCATTTCCCCGCCGCCTTTTACGTGCACACGCCGAAGGCCCGCCTGCTGTTCGCAGACGGGCCTTCGGACCAGGGTGGGCGATACTGGGTTCGAACCAGTGACCTCTTCGGTGTGAACGAAGCGCTCTCCCACTGAGCTAATCGCCCTGGGCGCAGGAAGAACATTACCCCATGTCAGCGGGTGCCTGTGACCACCTGCGGCACCGGCTCACTGGTCCTTGATCCTCCAGGGCGCGACGACGCCGAACTTCCAGAGGTAGATCCCGGCCAGCACGCCGATGATCACCAGCCCGATCACGGTCAGGGTGATGTTGCGGCGCCGCACCTTGGGGTCCAGCGCCTTCTGCGCGGCCTCGGTGACCTTGCGCTTGGTCCAGCGGAGCACGAGCTGGGCCCAGACGAACTCGGTCGCCCAGATCGCCATGCCGCCGAAGATCACGACCCAGCCGGGGCCGGGCAGCGGGAGCATGACGATGCCCGCTGCGACCACCGCGAGGCCGATCACGAAGACGCCGACCTGCCAGCTCAGGTGCAGAGCCCTGCGCTGCTTGACGAACTCCGGCGCCCGCGAGCCCAGCCCGTCACCGGCCGGCCCCTCGCCCGTCTCCGCCTCGTCCGGCACCACGGCGACCTCACCCGGCTCGTCACTCCCCGTATTCATACGGTCAAACCCTACCGGAGCGAATGGGTCACTGGAATGGTGGCAGATCTCGTATCACTTCTCGGCCGGAAGAGGTACCTAAAGCCACGCAAAACCCTCGAAGGGGTTTACAACGGCACCGTAGGTGGCATGTCGATTTCGCCGACGTGCGAATCCCCGAGCGCACACTGAGCGAAAGGCCCTGGCGCTTATGAACACCACGGTCAGCTGCGAGCTGCACCTGCGCCTCGTTGTGTCGAGCGAGTCCTCCCTGCCTGTCCCCGCAGGCCTGCGGTACGACACGGCCGACCCCTACGCCGTGCACGCCACCTTCCACACCGGAGCCGAAGAGACCGTCGAGTGGGTGTTCGCCCGCGACCTCCTCGCCGAGGGGCTGCACCGCCCCACCGGCACCGGCGACGTCCGCGTCTGGCCATCGCGCAGCCATGGTCAGGGCGTCGTCTGCATCGCCCTCAGCTCTCCGGAGGGCGAAGCGCTGCTGGAGGCCCCCGCAAGGGCCCTGGAGTCCTTCCTGAAGCGAACCGACGCCGCCGTGCCGCCCGGCACGGAACACCGGCACTTCGATCTCGACCAGGAGCTGTCGCACATCCTGGCGGAGAACTAGGCCCCGACACCCCACCGAGCCGCCCGGCGCCGTCCACTCGGGGAGACGGCGCGGGCTGAGACAACCGCATAGGGCACCCAGCGGCGTCGTCACCGTGAGCAGTCACGGAGGCGGCGCCGCTGTGCGCGTACGCGGCGCCCAGGGGGGCCGGGGAACCCCGGCGGCGGAGCGGGCGTTGCAGGGGCAGGAGCCGCCGTCGGGCGGCGCCCGGTGGGGAGGGCGCGGTTGTCGCTACCATCTGCCCCCATCGGCGGGCGCCCGCCCGACCCTCAGGCCAGGGAGCGAAACGTGCTGATCACCCACGACACCCGGTGCGCGCTCGACACCGTGGTGGATCTGGTGAACACCGCGCCGGAGGACGACACGGCGGCGGACGGACTGCCGGACGTGGCGGCGCTGGCGGAGTTCACCCGCGGTCACGCCGTCAGTGACATCGGCACGCTGTCGGAGCCGGACCTGGCGGCGGTGCGGGAGATCCGCAGCCGGTTCGCGGGCATCTTCGCCGCGCCGGACGCCCGCACGGCGGCCGGGATGATCAACGAGCTGGTCGCGGCCGCGGGCACCACCCCCCGGCTGACGGACCACGACGGCTACGACTGGCATGTGCACTACTTCGCCCCCGGCGCCTCGCTGGCCGACCATCTCGCGGCGGACTGCGGGATGGCGCTGGCCTTCTTCGTGGTGGCGGGCGAGGAGGAGCGGCTGCGGCGCTGCGAGGCCCCGGACTGCCGGCGCGCCTTCGTGGACCTCTCCCGCAACCGCTCGCGCCGCTACTGCGACAGCCGGACCTGCGGGAACCGGCTGCACGTGGCCGCCTACCGGGCGCGCCGCAAGGAGGCGGCCGGCTGAGCCGGGCCGGGATCGCGCCGGGTCGCGCCGGGCACGGTCGACGCCGGTCCCGGCGGGTGACGCCGGGACGGGCGCGTACGGCTCACAGCAACAGCAGATCGTGCAGCGCAGCCATGAGGATCAGACACCCGATCACCGCCAGGAAGATCATCAGCGGTGGCTGGGAAAGGGCGAAGAGGCACCCGCGCGGCTCGTCCTTCTGCGGCGCGGCCTCGCTCTGTGTCGTGTCGACCATCTCGCGGTGATGATGACCCAGGTCAGGCCCTGTACGCGATCAACACACACGTAAAGTGCGGGACTGCGCCGAATTCGCACCGTAGCTTTCGCGTCGCTCCGCGTGGTGAACGGTTTCGCACGCGCGGTGACGGTATGTGGCGACAGGCCCGTCATGCGCAGGTCATGCGTGCTGGCATATGCCAGTGGTTCATATGCCGTGCTTCTTGAGGATGGCCTCGATGTCGCTGAAGTCGTCCGAGGAGGACTGGGAAGCAGCGGGTGCCGAGGCGGGCCGGGAGCCCTGTCCCGCCTTCCGGCCCAGGGCGGGCGCCGAGGCCGAGGGGCTCACCGGGGCGGGACCGTCGGCGGCGGCCGCCCGCGCGGTGCGGGTGCCCCGGCGGTGCTCCACGGCGCGGACGAGGGCGAAGAGTGCCCAGGACGCGCCGAGCACCCCGAAGCCGGCCCAGGCCAGCGGGCTGAAGGCGGTACCGGCCAGCCAGCCGACGGCGCCCGTCATCACCAGGCCGACCGGGATCAGGGAGTAGGCGGCCGTGCGCAGGGCGGCCAGGAAGCGCTTGCGGTAGGCGGTGACCGCGGCGATGCCCAGGCCCGCCGCGGACACGGCGGAGCAGACGGTCTCGGCGAGCATCCGGTCCTCCTGGCGGGTCGGTCGGTCCCCCGGTCCGGTGTTCCGGGCCGGATGCGACGAGGGCACCGGCGGTGCGCTTCGTCCCCTTCCATCCTGCACCGTCCGCCCCCGGCGGGGCCATGGCCCGGTCCGGAGATCAGGGACTTCTCAGGGATGCCCCCGGGCCCCCTCGGGGTCCCCACCAGGCAGGGTGTCCCCTGCCGGGATTGGGCCGGGGGTGGCCCGCCTGGAAGACTGGGCCGCATGAGCGACACCTCCCCCGCGCACCCCGAGCCCGTCGTGCTCGACATCTGGTGCGAACTCCAGTGCCCCGACTGCCGCAGCGCCCTGGACGACGTGCACGCCCTGCGTGACCGGTACGGCGACCGGCTGGAGATCAGGCTGCGGCACTTCCCGCTGGAGAAGCACAAGCACTCCTTCGCCGCCGCCCAGGCCGCCGAGGAGGCGGTGGAGCAGGGGCAGGGCTGGCCGTACATCGAGGCGGTGCTGGCGCGGGCCGAGGAGCTGGACCGGCGCGGCGAGGCCGTGCTGGTGGACACCGCCCGTGAACTCGGCCTGGACGCAGAGGAGTTCGATGTCGCCCTGATCGACGGACGGCACATCCTGATCGTGGACGCCGACCAGGCCGAGGGCAAGGCGATCGGCGTCACCGGCACCCCGACCTACGTCATCGGCGGCGAGCGCCTGGACGGCGGCAGCAGTCAGGACGGGCTCCGCGAGCGGATCGAGGAGATCGCCGACCGCCTGCTGGCCGGCGCGGGGGCCTGAGCCCGCTACAGCAGCGGCTTGGTCAGCGTGCGGTACGTCGTCCCGTAGCCCAGCGACTCGTACAGCCGCTCGGCCGGGGTGTTGCCCGCGAAGACGTTGAGACCGAGGGCGCGGCCGCCCTCGGTGATCGTGCGGGCCTCCGCGAGGAGCATCAGGGCGCGGCCGTGGCCCCGGCCGCGCCGGGCCTCGTGCGTCTGGACGTCGTAGATCCAGCGCTCGCCCTCGCGGTGGCCCAGCCAGACGTGGCCCACCGGGGTCCCCTCGTGCTCCAGCACGCCGAACCAGACGCCGTCGGTGGCGAGCCCGTCCGGGAGAAGGTGGGCGTGGTCGCGCCGGGCCTTGGCGTGGGCCTCGGCCTCGGGGACGCCCCGCTCGATCCACTCCCCCGCGTACCGCTCCCGTTCCGCCTCCTGCCAGGCGGTGAACTCGCCCTCGGTCATCGGGCGGGCGGTGCTGCCGGGCGGGAGCCGCGGAGGCTCGTCCCCGAGCGGCTTGCGCATGCCCCGGTTGCGGAGGACGTAGCCGAGGGCGTCCGCGAGACGGGACGCGGCCTCGTTCTCCGCCGGGAGCGTCAGGTCGATCCGGCGGCAGCCCCAGCCGCGCGCCACTTCCTCGGCGGCGAGCATGGCCACCGTGCCCCGGCCCCGGCGCCGGTCCGGCTCGTCGATCCGCAGACCGGTGACCCGGGCCGCCGAGGGGCCGAGGAAGGGCGAGGTGTCCAGACGGACCTCACCCACCGGGCGGCTGTTCACGCACACCTGGAAGCGGCGCGAACGGGTGCCGTCCGCGTGCTGCTGAAGCGGCTCGGTCGGCCGCAGTGTCGTCGTCATCAAGGGAGTTGTACCCGCTCGGCGGCGCCGGTTCAGCCCAATTGACGGCGCCCGCCGGGCGGATGGCGTCTCACGGGTTCAGGTCGGCGCGCGAGCGCTCCTCGAAGATCCGCATGGCCTTGGCGGTCACCGGGCCCGACGCGCCCGGCAGTTCACGCCCGTCGACCCGGTGCACGCCCTGGACGTCGCGCAGCGAGGAGGTCAGGAAGATCTCTTCGGCGCGCTCCAGCACGTCCAGCGGGAGGTCGGTCTCCTTCGCGCCCGTCCACTCGACGGTCAGCGCGCGGGTGATGCCGGCCAGGCAGCCGGAGGGGACCGGCGGGGTGTGGATCTCGCCGTCGAGGACGACGAACACGTTGGAGCCGGTGCCCTCGCAGAGCTGTCCGACGGAGTTGGCGAACAGCGCCTCGGACGCGCCCTGTTCGCGCGCGCGGGCCAGCGCGACCACGTTCTCGGCGTACGAGGTCGTCTTCAGGCCGGTGAGGGCGCCGCGTTCGTTGCGGATCCAGGGGACGGTGACGACCGCCGTGGAGTCGGGGCGGCGGGTGGCCTCGGTCAGGGCGACGACCATGGTCGGGCCGTGCTCGCCGCGTTCGGAGCCGAGGGGGGCCTGGCCGCCGGTGTAGGTGATCCGGAGCCGGCCGAGCGGCATGGGGTTGGCCTCCAGCACGGCCGCGCAGGCGCGGGCGACCTCGTCGTGGTCGGGGTCGGGCAGGCCGAGGCCGCGGGCGGAACGGGTCAGCCGGTCGAGGTGCCGGGTGAGCGCGAACGGCTTGCCGTCGACCGCCTTCAGCGTCTCGAAGACGCCGTCGCCCACGGTCAGACCGTGGTCGAAGACGGAGACGCTCGCGGTGGTGGCGTCCCGCAGGGCGCCGTCCAGCCAGATGCTCATGTGCGGGCCTTTCCACTTTCCTGGTTCTGCCCCGACGCTACCGCGAGCAGCCGGGCCCTCTTCAGTTCGGTCTCGCGCCACTCCGCGGCCGGGTCCGAGCCCCAGGTGATTCCGGCGCCGGTGCCGAAGCGCAGGGCTGCCGGGCCGTCGCAGGACCGGTCGATCCAGAACGTGCGGATGCCCACCGCCAGCTCGGCGGTGCCCCGGTCGGCGTCGACCCAGCCGATGCCGCCGCAGTACGGGCCGCGCGGGGCGGTCTCCAGGGCGGCGATGATGCCGAGGGCGCTCGGTTTGGGGGCGCCGGTGACCGAGCCGGGCGGGAAGGTGGCCGCCAGCAGCTCGGGCCAGCCGGTGCCTTCGCGCAGTTCGCCGCGCACGGTGGAGACGAGGTGGACGAGTCCGGGGTGCTTCTCGGTGACGCACAGCTCGGGGACGGTGACGCTGCCGGTGGCGCAGACGCGGCCGAGGTCGTTGCGGACCAGGTCCACGATCATCACGTTCTCGGCGTGGTCCTTCTCCAGCAGGTCCGCCTCGGTGCGCCCGGTCCCCTTGATGGGCCCGGACTCGATGGTGCGGCCGGTCCGGCGCAGGTACAGCTCGGGCGAGGCGGTGGCGATCTCCACCCCGTGCTCCGGCAGCCGTACGGTGCCCGCGTAGGGGGCGGGGTTGCCGCGGGCCAGCAGGGCGGTGAGGGCGTCGACGTCGGCCTCGGGGCCGACCGGCGCGCTCAGCACCCGGCAGAGGTTGGCCTGGTAGACGTCGCCGGCCGCGATGTGCTCCCGGATGCGCCGCACGCCACTCATGTAGGCGGCGCGGTCCAGGGAGGTGGTCCAGTCCTCGGGGGCCGGACCCTGCCAGGCGCCCGGGACCGGGGCGGGGACGGGCGCGTGCCGTACGTCGGCGAAGCGCGCGCAGGTCAGCGCGCCCTCGAAGTCGGCGACGACGGCCCAGAAGCCGGTGGAGTCGAGAGCGGCCGGGTCACTGGTGACGTCGAGGAGACCGGTGGCGAGGCGCTCGCCGAAGCGGGCCAGGGGAGTCCGGGAGGAGGCGGCGGCCGGGAGGTGGAGCACGTGGCCGAGTCTAGGCCGGGTGTCCGAAAGCCGAGCCGGACGGGCGGCCGGGGGGACCCCTGACCGGGGTGGCCTCCGGGTGCACCGCAGCACGCTGCGCAAACGCGTTTTTGTGCTGGCTCAGGAATCCGCTAGAGTTCAACACGTCGCCGGGACGCGTAAGCCGACCGAAACGACAAGCGGACGTAGCTCAGTTGGTAGAGCGCAACCTTGCCAAGGTTGAGGTCGCGAGTTCGAGCCTCGTCGTCCGCTCGCAGGAAGTAGGGTGTCTTCCCGATCCCTACGCTCCTGGTGGAGTGGCCGAGAGGCGAGGCAACGGCCTGCAAAGCCGTCTACACGGGTTCAAATCCCGTCTCCACCTCCAAGGACGATTAGCTCAGCGGGAGAGCGCTTCCCTGACACGGAAGAGGTCACTGGTTCAATCCCAGTATCGTCCACTGGATCTTCTCGAAGGTCCCATCCCGCGCGATTAGCTCAGCGGGAGAGCGCTTCCCTGACACGGAAGAGGTCACTGGTTCAATCCCAGTATCGCGCACGCAGTGCCCATGATCCACTCCATGGAGTGATGTCGACCGGCGTCGATCGATCATGGTCCCGAGGACGATTAGCTCAGCGGGAGAGCGCTTCCCTGACACGGAAGAGGTCACTGGTTCAATCCCAGTATCGTCCACACACCGAGGAATCCCCCGGCCGTCTCGTACGGCCGGGGGATTCTTCGTCTCTCAGCTCGAGAAGAGCATGTGGCCGAAGCTCTTGTGGCGGTGGTGGCCGCCGTAGTGGCCGCCCTGGTGGTGGCCGCCGTGCTGCGGGGCGCCCCAGGCGGGGGCGGGCGCGGCGGGGTAGCCCTGCGGGGCGGGCGGCGGCGGGCCGGGCTGGGACCACTGCGACTCCAGGCGGGTCAGCGCCTCCAGCTCGCCGTAGTCGAGAAAGATGCCGCGGCAGCCGTTGCACTGTTCTATCTGGATGCCGTTGCGGTTGTAGGTGTGCATCGGCGCATGGCACTTCGGACACTGCATGGTTCGGCTCAACTCCTCGCCGTCGGGTCCTGCTTGGTGTTTCCCCAGGACAGACTCCGTGCTGCCCCGGCCGGTTGCAGCCTATTTGAGGAAATCGCGGGCCAACCGGGCGGGTACGCCCGGCATTCGCGCGCAGGCGTCCACGACGGCCCGCTCCGCTTCGTCCAGCGGCCGCCCGGCGGTGAGGGCCTTGGTGAGGGCGAGGGCGGCGGTCTGCACGGTCAGCGCGCGGGCCGGGACGTCCAGTACGGGCCAGGGGTCGGCCCCCCGGGGCACGGCCGGACCGTCCGCCTCCTGGTAGGCGGTCAGGAAGCGGAGCCATTCGCCGAGCGTGAGGAGGCCGCAGGCGTACCAGGCGGCGGGGCGGGCGAGGTCCCAGGCGGGGGCGCCGAGTCCGAGGTCGTCGACGTCGATGAGGTGCCAGGGTCCGTCGGGCGCGGGGTGGCGGACCAGTTGGCCGAGGTGCAGGTCGCCGTGGCAGAGGAACGGGGCGCCTGGGGCGGGGGCTTCGGCGCGGGCCCAGGGCGGGAGGGCGGCCCAGGCGGCCAGGACGGCCGGCGCCTCGGTGGAGGGGTGGTCGGTCAGGGTGCGGCGCAGGCGGGCCATCGCCAGGGCCGCTTTGGCGGGACCGCGCATCGCGGGCAGGCCCGCGGGTGGAGGGGTGCGGTGGAGTCGGGCGAGGAGGGTGGCCGTGGCTTCCCAGGGGGCGGCGTCGGGGTCGTCCCGGTCGACGGGGGCGCCGTAGGGCCAGTGGCTGACGAGGCGGCCGTCCAGGCGGGCCGGGGCCGGGGCGTGCGGGGGCAGCAGGATGCCGGGGAGTCGGGCGGCGACGGTGAGGCGGTGGGCCAGCTCGTCCGCGTCGGTGTCCGGGGCGTGGGCCTTGGCGACCCTCGCGCCGTGCCGGACGACGGTGGCGTCCGGGCGGTCGGCCAGCGTCCCGCGGACGCAGGCGCACGGCCCGTCGCCGGGGTGGAGAGCCGCCTTGAGCCGGGCCGACAGCGCCGGTGCCGTTTCCGTCGTCACGGGAGGCGAGCGTACCGGGGCCGGCGGAAACGCAATGCCGGCGCAGCTCCCCAGCTGCGCCGGCATTGCGTGCCGTCCGTCGCACCCCCGTCCCCACGGGGTTTTATGGATGTAAGGGAGATCCACCCGGACCGCTCTTCCGGGCCTGGGCCGCTTCTCAGCGGCCCAGCATCGCACCCACGGACGACGCCTGTGTGGCCACCGTCTCCCAGCCGTCGAAGACGAGCAGGAGCAGGGCCGCCAGGGGAAGGGCCATCAGGGTCGCCACGAGGGGGTGGCGGCGGCCCGTGCGGCGTCGGAGGAGTGTGTCGCGCCTCGGTGCCGTGGGGGCCATGGTTCCTTCTCCCGGCCGATTCGGTTGTTGGCAGCGGCGGGCGTGTGGCCTCGGGGGGCGAGCGCCGGGCCCGCCGCTTGACCTCAAATCTAGGTTCGCGGCGCCGGGCGGGCGTCATGCCCTCGTACCGAATGGCGGGCCTCCCGGAGGATGAGCCTCCTGTCCGCGCGTACTCCCCTGGGTGGAGACGTACGGGGGAGTCTCAGGGTCTTCCCGGAAGGGTCGCGGGCGGGCGCCCCGGCGTCTCCTCCCAGGGGTGGATTGCCGTGACTTCAGTCACTTTGGCCGCCCAGGGGCACGGCGGGCGGGAGGAAGGGCACCGCCGGACGTCGCGGCGGCGGCGGGGTGTCCCTCCCCCGCCCGGCGGGATGTGGACGGCCGCTGTCCGTTGACCAAAAGTCAATGTCCGCGCCTGGTCAGAGGGTTGACGACGTCCTTACAGCAACCACACAGCAAGATCCGTGTCGCTGACCGCGTTTCACCTCGGGCGTGGGGTAGGCGCAATCCATCGGCCCGAGAGGGCGCGGCCTCTGCGCGCGGGCGGCCGGGGAAACGTAAGCTGGGCACGTCACAGGGACCGGGCAGCGGGGATGAACATGGCGATGATGCGCCTGAGGCGCGAGGACCCGCGCGTCGTCGGCTCGTTCAGGCTTCACCGACGGCTCGGCGCGGGCGGGATGGGCGTGGTCTATCTCGGCTCGGACAAGAAGGGCCAGCGGGTCGCGCTGAAGGTGATCCGGCCCGATCTCGCGGAGGACCAGGAGTTCCGGTCGCGGTTCGCGCGCGAGGTGTCGGCGGCCCGGCGCATCCGGGGCGGCTGCACGGCGCGGCTGGTGGCGGCGGACCTGGAGGCCGAGCGGCCCTGGTTCGCCACGCAGTACGTGCCCGGCCCGTCCCTGCACGACAAGGTCGCCGAGGAGGGCCCGCTGTACGCGGCCGACACCGCGGCGATCGGCGCGGCCCTGTCCGAGGGGCTGGTGGCGGTGCACGAGGCCGGTGTGGTGCACCGGGACCTCAAGCCGTCCAACATCCTGCTGTCGCCCAAGGGTCCGAGGATCATCGACTTCGGTATCGCCTGGGCCACCGGCGCCTCCACGCTCACCCATGTCGGTACGGCGGTGGGCTCCCCCGGCTTCCTGGCGCCGGAGCAGGTGCGCGGCGCCACGGTCACCCCGGCCACCGACGTGTTCTCGCTGGGCGCGACCCTGGCGTACGCCTCGACCGGTGACTCCCCCTTCGGGCACGGCAGTTCCGAGGTCATGCTGTACCGGGTGGTGCACGAGGAGCCGCATCTGCACGGGGTGCCGGACGCGTTGGCGCCGCTGGTGCGGGCGTGCCTGGCGAAGGACCCCGCGGACCGGCCGAGCACGCTCCAGTTGTCGCTGCGGCTCAAGGAGATCGCGGCCCGCGAGGCGCAGGGGCTCGGTGAGGTACGGCCGCCCGGGCCGCGGACGCCGGTGGCGGACCGGGCCTCGGTGCGGCTCGCGGACACCTCACCCGACCAGCCGCGCACCACGCAGCGCCGGGCCGCCCCCGGTACCCCGCCGCCGCGCGGGGCCGCGCCCTCGCGGGGCGGGGCTCCTTCGCGCGGCGGTGTCGCGTCCCGGCCCGGCACCCGGCCGGGCCCGGCCGGGCGGGGTACCGGCAACCGGTCCGCTCCGCGCAGCGGCGCCGGCCGTCCGGCTCGTCCCACGGGGACCAAGCTCCGCCCGGCCAATCCCCGGCTGCTGCGGCAGCGGCTGACCGTGTTCGTGGTGGTGACGCTGCTGGTGGCCCTGGGCATCGCGGTGGCTCAGGGCTGCTCCGGCCCGGCGCGCGGCCTGGGCGGGGACGGCGGCGAGCAGCGTACGGGCGTGCAGCGGGGCGTCCTGCCGGGGGACGGTCAGGGACGGGTGGCGTAGAAGGCGACCGCCGAGGCCGCCGCCACGTTCAGGGAGTCGACCCCGGCCTCCATCGGGATGCGCACATGGACGTCGGCCGCCGCGAGCGCGGCCGGCGAGAGCCCGTCGCCCTCGGTACCCAGCATCAGCGCGAGCTTCTCCGGGCGCCGGGCGGCGAGTTCGTCCAGGTCGACGGAGTCCTCGGAGAGGCACAGCGCGGCCAGCTCGAAGCCGTGCGCGCGGAGGGTGTCCGCGTCGTGCGGCCAGGACTCCAGGCGGGCGTACGGCACCGCGAAGACCGTACCCATGGAGACCTTCACCGAGCGCCGGTAGAGCGGGTCGGCGCAGCGCGGGGTGAGCAGTACGGCGTCCACGCCGAGGGCGGCGGCGTTGCGGAAGGCGGCGCCCAGGTTGGCGTGGTCGACCATGTCCTCGAAGAGGGCGACCCGGCGCGGGGCGCCCTGGGGGCCGGCGGACTCCAGCAGCTCGGCCGGGGTGGGCAGCGGGTTGCGGGCCATCGAGGCGAGGGCGCCCCGGTGGACGTGGTACCCGGTGACGCTCTCGGCCAGCTCGGGGCTCACCACGTAGACCGGGCAGGTCAGTTCGTCGATGAGGTCGGCCATGGTGTCGACCCACTTGGGGGTGAGCATCATCGAGCGCATGCCGTAACCGGCGTTCCCCGCGCGGCGGATGACCTTCTCGCCCTCGGCGATGAACAGTCCCTCGGCGGGTTCGCGCCTGCGGCGCAGGGCCACGTCGGTGAGGTTCGTGTAGTCGGCGAGGCGCGGGTCGGCGGGGTCGTCGACGGTGATGAGCTGGGCCACGGGGTGCTGCTGCCTTGTTCTTCCGGAGGGGTCAGGGCTGTTCGGTGGTCGGAGTCACGTCCACCACGGCGCCGATGACGATGACCGCCGGGGGCTTCACGGCCTCGGCGCGTACGGTCTCCGCCACGGTGGCCAGCGTCGCGTCCACCCGGCGCTGGGCGGCGGTGGTGCCCTCCTGGACGAGGGCGACGGGGGTCTCGGGAGCCTTGCCGTGGGCGATCAGGGTCTCGGCGATCTTCCCGATCTTGTCGACGCCCATCAGGACGACGAGGGTGCCCCTCAGGCGGGCCATCGCGGGCCAGTCGACCAGGGAGCGGGCGTCGTCGGGGGCGACATGGCCGCTGACCACGGTGAACTCGTGGGCGACCCCGCGATGGGTGACGGGTATCCCGGCGGCGGCCGGCACCGATATCGAGCTGGAGATGCCGGGGACCACGGTGCAGGGGATGCCCGCCTCGGCGAGCGCCTGCACCTCCTCCATGCCCCGGCCGAAGACGAACGGGTCGCCGCCCTTGAGCCGCACCACGGACTTGCCCTGCTGGGCGTGCTCGATCAGGGCGTTGTTGATGGCCTCCTGGGCCATGTACCGCCCGTAGGGGATCTTGGCCGCGTCGATGACCTCGACGTGCGGCGGGAGTTCGGCGAGCAGGTCGCGCGGGCCGAGCCGGTCGGCGATGACGACGTCCGCCTCGGCGAGCAGCCGCCGGCCCCGGACGGTGATCAGGTCGGGGTCGCCCGGCCCGCCGCCGACCAGGGCGACGCCCGGCGTGCGGGTGCGGTGGTGCGGGGCGACCAGGGTGCCGTCGCTCAGGCCCGCCACGACCGCGTCGCGGATGGCGGCGGTGTGCCGGGGGTCGCGGCCGCGCGCGCTGGTGGTGAGGACGGCGACGGTCACGCCCTCGCTGGTGCCGGTCGCTGGCGTCCAGGCGGTGGCCTGGTCGGCGTCGTCGGAGCGGACGCACCAGACGCGGTGGGCCTCGGCCTCGGCGGAGGCCGCGGCGTTGGCGGCGGCGTCGTCGGTGGCGATCAGGGCGTACCAGGCGCCGGAGAGGTCGCCCTCGGCGTACGGGCGGCGCAGCCAGGTGATCTCGCCGGCGTCGGCCATCGCCTCGACGGAGGGGGTGGCCTCCGGGGTGACGAGAAGGACGTCGGCGCCCGCCGCGATCAGCGCCGGGAGGCGGCGCTGGGCGACCTGGCCGCCGCCGAGGACGACCACGCGGCGACCGGTCAGGCGGAGGCCCACGGGGTAGGCGGGGTGTTCGGCCATGAGGTGCGGCTCCTCGTGCGGTGTGCGGTGGGCGCGCCGCGCCTTCGGAGCGGCCCTGACGTGCGGATCTTAATGTCTGGGCCCCTGGTGGGGCACGGGTGGTCCGGCTGGTGAACTCCGGACCGGACCGCCCGTGGCCGTCGGCTGATTCTCGGTGACGCTGTTCTCGGTGACGCTATTTCTCGGTGACGCCCGCCGAGTCGAACGTCGCCACCTCGTGCATCGCGCGGGCCGTGCTCTGCACCAGCGGCAGCGCCAGCAGCGCGCCGGTGCCCTCGCCCAGGCGCAGGTCGAGGTCGACCAGCGGGCGCAGCCCCAGCTTGTTGAGCGCGGCCACATGGCCGGGCTCGGCGCTGCGGTGACCGGCGATGCAGGCCGCCAGCACCTCGGGGGCGATGGCACGGGCGACGAGCGCTGCGGCACCGGCGCTCACCCCGTCCAGGATCACCGGAGTACGCAGCGAGGCGCCACCCAGCAGCAGGCCGACCATGGCCGCGTGCTCGAAGCCGCCGAGGGCCGCGAGGACGCCGATCGGGTCGGCCGGGTCGGGCTGGTGGAGTTCCAGCGCCCGGCGGACGACCTCGGTCTTGCGGGCCAGCGTCTCGTCGTTGATGCCGGTGCCCCGGCCGGTGACCTCGGCCGGGTCGGCGCCGGTGAAGACCGAGATCAGCGCGGCGGAGGAGGTGGTGTTGCCGATGCCCATCTCGCCGGTGAGCAGCGCCTTGTTCCCGGCGGCCACCAGGTCGCGGGCGGTCTCGATGCCGACCTCGATGGCGGCTCTCGCCTCCTCGCGGGTCATCGCGGGGCCGGTGGTCATGTCGGAGGTGCCGCCACGGATCTTGCGGGGCAGCAGGCCGGGGGTGGCGGGCAGGTCGGCGACGACACCGACGTCCACCACGCACACCTCGGCGCCGACCTGGTTGGCGAAGGCGTTGCAGACCGCGCCGCCGCCCAGGAAGTTGGCGACCATCTGCCCGGTGACCTCCTGCGGCCACGGGGTGACGCCCTGGGCGTGCACACCGTGGTCACCGGCGAACACGGCGACGGCCGCGGGCTCCGGGATGGGCGGCGGGCACTGCCGGGACAGGCCGGAGAGCTGCGCGGAGATGATCTCCAGCATGCCGAGGGCGCCGGCCGGCTTGGTCATGCGCTTCTGCCGCTCCCACGCCTCCCCGAGCGCCTTGGCGTCGAGCGGGCGGATCTGTGCGACGGTCTCGGCAAGCAGGTCGTGGGGGTCCTCTCCGGGCAGGGCGCGGCGGCCGTACGTCTCCTCGTGCACCACCCAGGACAGCGGGCGGCGCTTGGACCAGCCGGCCTGCATCAGCTCGGGTTCGTCCGGGAACTCGTCGACGTACCCGACGCACAGGTAGGCGACGACCTCCAGGTGCTCGGGCAGGCCGAGCGCGCGGACCATCTCCCGCTCGTCGAAGAAGCTGACCCAGCCGACGCCGAGGCCCTCGGCGCGCGCGGCGAGCCAGAGGTTCTCCACCGCGAGCGCGGAGGAGTACGGCGCCATCTGCGGCTGGGTGTGCCGGCCGAGGGTGTGGCGGCCGCCGCGGGTGGGGTCGGCGGTGACGACGATGTTCACCGGGGTGTCGAGGATGGCCTCGATCTTCATTTCCTTGAACTGCTTCGCCCGGCCCTTGGGCAGCGACTTGGCGTACGCCTCGCGCTGGCTCATGGCCAGGTCGTGCATCGCGCGCCGGGTGTCGGCGGAGCGGATGACGACGAAGTCCCAGGGCTGCGAGTGGCCGACCGAGGGGGCGGTGTGGGCCGCCTCCAGGACGCGCAGCAGCACGTCGTGCGGGATCGGGTCGCTGCGGAAGCCGTTGCGGATGTCGCGGCGCTCGCGGATCACCTTCAGGACCGCTTCGCGCTCGGCGTCGTTGTACGCGGGCGCGGCCGGGCCCGGCGGGAGGGCGGGCTCGGGGTCCTCGCCCTGGTCGGCGTCGGTGGTGGCGAGGTCCTCGGCGTGCTGGACGAGGTCCGGCTCCGGTGCCTCGGCCACCGGGCTCTGCTCGGCGACGGCGTCCAGGTCGGGGAGGATCAGCGGCCGCGGCGGGGTGGGCGCGAGGTGCGGGGTGGTGGGCACCTGTCCGTCGACGGCCACGAACCGGCCGAGCGGCGGCTCCGGGTGCGGCTCCGGCGGCAGACCGGTGGGCAGCGGCTCCGCCGGGGCGGGCGCCTCCCCGGGGGCCTGGAGCTGCGGGCCGGACAGGGCTTCGTGTGCATCCACGGGGGCCGGGGGCTCGAAGGCGGGGGGCTGCGGGACGGCCACGTGCCCGGGGAGCTGGAACTCCTCGGCGGAAAGGGGTGCTTCGGGCTCGGGAGCGGGCTCCGGTACGGGGCTCTCCACGACCTCCTGCACCGGGGCGGCCGGGACCTCGGGCCCCACGGCCTGCGGGTCCTCCGCGGCCGGGGCCGCCACAGCCTCGGGCGCCATTTCGGCGGAAGCCTCCGCGACCTCGACCAGGGCTTCCTCGATGGCCGCCTCGGCCTCGTGTCCCGGAGCCGCGTCGGGCACGGCCTCCAGCACCGGCCCGGCCACCTCGGGCTCGGGGATCTCGACGACGAGGGGAGCCTGCGGCGCCTCCTCGACGACGGCCTCGGCCTGAGCGGTCAGCCGGTCCACGGCGGCCTGCGCGGCCTCCGCGGGCTCGACGGGCTCGGCCGGCGCGCTCTCGGCGACGGGAAGGACAGCCTCCGGCAGGGCCGCTTCCGGGACCACCTCCTGCGGGGCGGCCTCGTCCGCGACGGCTGCCTCAGGGGCGGCCTCGTCCGGCGCGACTGCCTCCGGAAGGACCGTCTCCGGGGCGACGGCCTCGGGAGCGACCTGCGCCGGAACAAGGGGCTCGGGAACGACCTGCTCCGGCGCCACAGCCTCAGGAACGCCCAGCTCAGGAACGCCCAGCTCAAGAGCGCCCTGTTCCAGGACAACCTCCGGAACAACCGTTTCGGCGGCCGGCGCCACACCCTCCACCGGTCCCGCACCCCACGGCGCGGCGGCCTGCGGGACCGGGTCGGGCAGCGCCTGCACGTCCAGGTACTCGGGGCCGGCCGAGGGCCGTACCGGTGCTCCGGCGGGGCCGCGGTCGGCGAGGGAGCGGACCGGGCTCGCGGAGGCGTCCGGGATGGGCGGACCGAGGTGCAGGGGGCGGCGCGGCGGCTGCGCCGGACCGGGGCCCTGCTCGGGCAGCCGTACGCCGCCGAGGTCGACGGAGCCGGTGTCCCGGCCCGCCGTCTCGTGGGCGTCGGGCTGGTGGACGGCCTCGACGATCGGTGCCGGGGCGGGGGGCGGCAGTTCGTTGCCCCACGCGCCCTGAGCGCCCGGCAGCAGCAGATCCTCGTCCTCGGCGGGCGCCTCGGCGAGGTAGGTGTACGCGCCGTGCCCGAGGCCCGGCTGCTCCACCATGCCTGCGCTCTCCGGCTGTCCCTCGGCCGGGACCTGGCCGGTGTCGGTCATGCGTACCCCTCGCCCATCGGTTTAGTGCTCCTACGACCAGCTCACCCGGAACGGCGCACCGACCGCCCCGTAGTGAGAACGAGCGTCGGTGCGCATCGGCACGAACGACCCGCCGGAAATGGCGACAAAGCCATTCGGTGGCATTCTCGC
This sequence comes from Streptomyces sp. BK022, assembly GCF_004217355.1. Taxonomy (NCBI): domain Bacteria; kingdom Bacillati; phylum Actinomycetota; class Actinomycetes; order Kitasatosporales; family Streptomycetaceae; genus Streptomyces; species Streptomyces sp. BK022. The sequence goes on along the minus strand of NZ_SHKU01000008.1, from coordinate 263,875 downwards.
GGCCGTTCGGCCGTCGTGACAGCGAGATCACGCGACAGCCCGTTGTGGACTGCGCCACGTTGCGCGTCCTCCGGTTTTGCCGTACCTCACCCACCGCCCCAAAGCGGGCGAGCTTTCCGGACATTGACGAACGAATTTCCGGACCGCGGGTGCGGTACAACGATCGGCCAGCCTACCGCGCGCGGTACGACAAACCGATCACGGGGCGAACCGGTCCGGCAGGGCGGCGGTGGTTCAGCGCGCGGACTCGCGCGGGGGCAGCTCGCCGCCGAGGAGGAAGACGACGCTCCGCTCGTTCTCCGTCCAGGACTTGGTGTCGAGCCCGACGGCCTGGAGGAGGGCGCACTCGACGCGGTAGCCGTGCTCGGTGAGGTCGCGGCCGATGAGTTCCGCGGCGTCCCGGGTGGCCGCGTGGGCGACGATGCGCTGCGGGCGCCGGTCGGCCACGGCCGAGACGACGGCCGCTCCCCCGCCGCCGACGCGTACGACGTCCGGCTCGGGCAGGTTCTCCAGGATGTGCGGCGCCTCGCCGCGCACGATCTGGAGCTGGACCCCGAACTGGCGGGCGGCGGCGTCGGTGCGGGCGCAGGCGTCGGAGTCGGCGTCGACGGCGAGCACCGCGGCACCGGCGCGGGCGGCCTCCACGGCGAAGGCGCCGGAGCCGCAGCCGATGTCCCACACCAGGTCGCCGGTGCGCGGACCCAGCCGGGCGAGCTGGGCGGCGCGGAGCAGTTCGTTCTCGCCCTCCCCGAGGACGCCGTCGTACGCCTCGTCGGGCTGGGTCCAGCCGCGCGGGCCGGTGCCGGGGTCGCGGCCGGCGATCCAGCCGTCGCCCACGAGCGCGGCCTGGGGGCCGCCGATGACGATGACGACGTTGGGGTCGCGCCAGGTGTGGTCGGCGGCCTTGTCGGAGGTGAGGACGCTGACGCGCTCGTTCTCGGTGCCCATCTCCTCGCAGACGACGAAGGTGCGGTGCACCCCGTCCAGGAGCAGGCCGAGCTCGGCGGGTCCGGCGCCGGGGGCGGTGAGGACGGCGACCTTGCTGTGGGCGCGGCACACATTGACCGCGCGGCGCAGGGTGCGGGGGTGTGCGACGACCACATGGGCGTCGTCCCAGGGCATGCCCGCGCGGGCGAAAGCGCCGGCCACCGAGGAGACGCCGGGCACGACCTCGACCTCCAGGCCGAACTCGGGTGCGCGCAGGGTGCGGACGACGCCGAAGAAGCCGGGGTCGCCGTCGGCGAGCACGACGGCGGTGCCGCGGTGGCCGGCGATCCGGCGGGCGGCAAGGCCGACGCTGCCCAGGCGGACCCGCTCGGCGGCGGCCGGGATCTCCTGGAGCGCCAGGTGGTGGGGGGCGCCCGCGACGAGCGTGGCGGCGCCGAGGGCGCCGCGTGCCGCTTCGGTCAGCGGCGAGCCGTCCCAGCCGATCACCGTGACCCGATCGGCCATCGTCGTCAGTCTCCAGGTCTCGGTGTGTCGTCGGTGCCCAGGTACGGACTTGGTGAGGTTACCTGGTGGTCCGGCCCGGCGGGGCGGCGGGGCGGGGTCAGTTCCACTGGGCGTAGGAACCGAAGCCCCGGCTGTCGGCGAGCTGTTCGTCGCTGCCCTCCAGGTCCTCCGGCAGCAGGCTCCACACGATGAAGTCGGTGCGCATGTCGGTCCAGGTGCCGTCCTCGGTGCGCACGTGGACTATGCAGGCGTTGCGGAGCACGCCCTCGCTGATGCAGCCGATCTTCTGGGCCACCTGCTGGGAGGCGGTGTTGTCGGCGGCGGTGCGCAGTTCGATGCGCTCGAAGCGCTGGTCGCCGAAGAGCCACTTGGCGGTGGCGAGCGCGGCCTCGGAGGCGTAGCCCTCGCCGCGCGCCCAGGGGGCGATGATGTACGACAGCTCCGTGGACCGGATGCGCCAGTTGGTCTTCCCGAGCTGGACCACGCCCACCAGGCGCTGGGTGAGGAACTCGGTGACGGCGAGGTCGATGCCGCGTCCGGCGGCGCGTTCGGCGGGCGCGTACTGGGTGATCCAGCGGCGGGCGCCTTCCTCGGTGAAGGGCTGGGGCACGTCCGTCCAGGCGGCCACCTGCTCGTCGTTCATCATCTCGGCCAGGGCGGGCAGGTCGCCCTCGTCGAGGGGACGCAGGCCCAACCGCTCCGTCGAGATGGAGATGTTGGGGAAGGTGCTAGTCATGCGCCGCTCCGTAACCTTCGATGATTCGTGAGGGTCCGTCAGGGCCCCGCTGAACTGCCCAGCATGCAGCATGACAGCACCGCGACGCACGCACGGGCCCGCCCCCCGCCGCCCGTTCCGGGTGGCGCGGGGCGGGCCCGGTACGCCGGTTCAGTTGCCGCTGACGGGCAGGACCGACCCCTGGTACTTGTCCTCGATGAACTTCTTCACCTCGGGCGAGGTCAGCAGCTTCGCCAGCTTCCGCACCCGCGGGTCGTCCTCGTTGCCCTTCTTGACCGCGAGGAGGTTGGCGTAGGGGTTGTTCTTCGCGGACTCCAGGTAGACGGCGTCCTTGGTGGGGCTGAGGCCCGCGTCCTGGGCGAAGTTGTTGTTGATGACGGCGGCGTCCATGTCGTCCAGGGAGCGCGGAAGCTGGGCGGCCTCCATCTCCTGGAACTTCAGGTGCCTGGGGTTGCCGGTGACGTCGGCCGGGGAGGCGTCGGCGCCCGCGCCGGGCTTCAGCTCGATGACACCCGCCGAGGCGAGCAGCTTCAGCGCTCGGGCCTCGTTGGTGAGGTCGTTGGGCACGCCGACGGTGGCCCCGTCGGGGAGCTTGGCGACGTCCTTGACCTTGTGGGAGTAGACCCCCATGGGCGGCAGGTACGCCTTCACCACCGAGACCAGGTCCGTGCCCTTGGACTTGTTGAAGTCGTCGAGGAACGGCTGGTTCTGGTAGAGGTTCGCGTCGAGCGTGCCCTCCTGGAGCGCGGTGTTCGGCAGGACGTAGTCCGTGAACTCCTTGATCTCCAGCTTGAGTCCGGCCTTCGCGGCGAGCTTGTCGTCGATGTGGTGGAGCACTTCGCCGGCGGGGACGGGGGTGACGCCGACGACGAGCGGGCCGTCGGCGTCACCTCCCTTGCCGGTGGCCGTGCCCGAGCCGCAGGCGGTCAGGCCGAGCGAGAGTGCCGCGGCGGTGGCCGCCGCGAGCCAGGTGGTCTTGCGCATGGGTCGATCCCCTCGAGAGCGGTCGGGGTCCGGCTGCCGGGTGGGTCAGCGGGATCAGAAGGAGGGGATGACGGAACCCTGGTACTTGTCCTGGATGAACTTCTTCACCTCGGGCGAGGTGAGCAGCTTCGCCAGCTTCTTGACCCGCGGGTCGTTCTCGTTGCCCTTCTTGACCGCGAGGAAGTTGCCGTAGGGGCTGTTCTTCGCGGACTCCAGGACGATGGCGTCCTTGGCGGGCTTGAGGCCGGAGGAGATGGCGTAGTTGCCGTTGACGACCGCCGCGTCCACGTCGTCCAGGGAGCGCGGGGTCTGGGCCGCCTCGACCTCCTTGAACTTCAGGTTCCTGGGGTTCTTGGCGATGTCGGCGGGGGTGGCCTCGGAGCCGACGCCGTCCTTGAGGGTGATCAGCTTGTCGGCGGCCAGCAGCTTGAGCGCGCGGGCCTCGTTGACGGCGTCGTTGGGGACGGCGACGGTCGCACCGCTCTTGAGCTCGTCGGCCTTCTTGACCTTGTGGGAGTAGAGGCCGAGCGGTTCCAGGTGAACCGTGACGACGGGCACGATGTGGGTGCCGCGCTTCTTGTTGAAGTCGTCGAGGTACGGCTGGTTCTGGAAGTAGTTGGCTCCGACCGAGCCGTCCTCGGTTGCCGTGTTCGGCGTGATGTAGTCGGTGAACTCCTTGACCTGCAGGTCGAGTCCGGCCTTCTTCGCCAGGTTCTTCTGGACGAAGTCGAGGATCTCGGCGTGCGGGGTGGGGCTCGCGGCGACGATCAGCGGTCCGCTGGTGTCGGTGGAGCCGGAGTCCTTTCCGGAGCCGCAGGCGGAGAGACCGAGGGTGAGGGCTCCGGCGGCGAGGACGGCGGTGGTGAGCTTGGCGGCGTTACGCACGAAAAGTGCCTTTCCTTAAGAGGTGGTGCGAACCCGGACTTGGGTGGCCGGGAAGTCTTGGGGGGCCTGCGGGCGCTCAGGCGGCCTTGGAGACGTCGGCGGCGGCCGGCTCCTTGGCCTTGAGCAGGCGCAGCTTCGGCACCGGGCCGGAGCCACCGCGGCCGTGCAGGGAGCGGGCGGCGAAGTCGCCGGCGAACTGGATGAGGGAGATGACGACGGCGAGGATGCCGACGGTGATCCACATCAGTCCGGTCTCGAAGCGCTGGTAGCCGTAGCGGACGGCGAGGTCGCCCAGTCCGCCGCCGCCGACCGTGCCGGCCATGGCCGAGTAGCCGATGAGCGCGATGATCGTGGTGGTGGTGCTGGCGATCAGCGAGGGCAGCGCCTCCGGGATGAGCACCTTGCGGACGATGGTCCAGCTGTTGCCGCCCATGGCCTGCACGGCCTCGACGAGTCCGCCGTCCACCTCGCGGACGGCCGTCTCGACCAGCCGGGCGAAGAACGGGATGCCGCCGATGGCGAGCGGCACGATCGCGGCGGTGGTGCCGATGGTGGTGCCGGTCACCCAGCGGGTGAAGCTCATCAGCGCGACCATCAGGATGATGAAGGGCATCGAGCGGCCGACGTTCACGACCTGGCCGATCACCTTGTTGGCGACGACGTTCTGGAGCAGTCCGCCGCGCTCGGTGAGGACGAGGAGGATGCCCAGCGGCAGGCCGAGGGCGATGGCGATCAGGGTGGACCAGAGCACCATCGAGAACGTCTCGGAACACGCCTGGGACAGCAGCGGCTGTATCTCGGACCAGGTCACTTCGCACCCTCCGTCACCAGAACGGGCTCACCCTCGGCGTCGACCACGTCGACCTGGAGGCCCTGCTCGCGCAGGAAGCCGACCGGCACCACGTTGTCCTCGTAGCGGCCGGGCAGCTCGATGCGCATCCGGCCGATCTGGAGGCCGCCGACGGTGTCGATGGCCGCGCCGAGGATCGAGATCTCGATGTTGTAGGTGCGGGCCAGCTGGGAGACGACCGGCTGGGTGGCCGCCTCGCCGTGGAAGGTGATGTCGAGGACGGTGCGGTCGTCGGCACTGGCCTCGCCGCCGACCGGGAAGAGGGCGGAGGCGAGCTGTGAGCCGGGGGTGGCCAGCAGTTCGCTGACGGTGCCGGATTCCACGATGCGTCCCTTCTCCATGAGCGCGGCGGAGTCGCAGATCGACTTCACCACGTCCATCTCGTGGGTGATCAGCAGGACGGTCAGGCCCAGTTGCCGGTTCAGGTCGCGCAGCAACTGGAGGATGGAGCGGGTGGTCTCCGGGTCGAGGGCGCTGGTGGCCTCGTCGGAGAGCAGCACCTTGGGGTCGCCGGCCAGGGCGCGGGCGATGCCGACGCGCTGCTTCTGGCCGCCGGAGAGCTGGGCCGGGTAGGACTTCGCCTTGTCGGCGAGGCCGACGAGGTCGAGCAGTTCCAGCGCCTTGCGGGAGCGCTCCTTGCCGGACTTGCCGAGGATCTCCAGCGGCAGCTCGACGTTGTCCTGCACGGTGCGCGAGGACAGCAGGTTGAAGTGCTGGAAGACCATGCCGATGTGGCTGCGGGCCCGGCGCAGTTCCCTGCCCGCCCGCGGTCCGCGGCCGGCGAGGGCGGTGAGGTCCTGTCCGGCGACGGTCACGGTGCCGGCGGTGGGGCGCTCCAGCAGGTTGACGCAGCGGATCAGGGAGGACTTTCCGGCGCCGGACTGGCCGATGACGCCGTAGACCTCTCCTTCGCGGACGTGCAGGTCGACGCCGTCGAGGGCGGTGACCTCGCGGCCGCGCGAGCGGTAGACCTTGGTCAGGCCCGAGGTGGTGATCACAGGGGGTTTCCGTCACTGTCGAGTGCCGGGCGCGGGTGTGCGCGGCACAGGTGCATGGGGTTGCATTTCAGGGACGCGGCACGGTTCTCGCGGTGGCGAGTGAACCGGGGAGAACAGCGTGTGCGCGAACGGCACGGGCTCCGGTACGCCGGTGTTCCGGAGCCGGGCCGGGCCATGGCTCTCGCTTCGGGGCGCGAGGCTCGTCGGTGGTGCGGGGGCCCTCTAGAAGGTGCGCATTCGGCACGTCATGCGACACATACAACGAGCACCGGGCGTGTGGGTCGCCTCGGTCGCAAGGGTGCGGCTGCTCGTCGTGGTCATGCGGTCAGTAAACCAGACCGGCCGCGCGAACCCGAGGGACCTGTCCATATGCTGGACAGCCGTGGATGGTGCCGGTGAGACGCGCCGTCCCAGGTGAGCGCCCGGTCACCCGCTCCGGCACGGGGCGGGAGCGCGTCGCAGGGGCGCGGCGGGAGGGCCCTGCGGGGCGGGCGGCTGTGGCCAACGCCACGGCCCCCGCTCCCGCGCCGGGGGCGGCGACGGGCGTCCGATTCGGCCGTAATAAGGTCTCCGCATGCTCAATGCCCTGACGCTGGTGACCGGGATCGCCGCGCTGCTGCTGGCGGCCTGGTGCGGCTGGGCCGCACACCGGGACCAGCCGACCAAGGACTGGCACTTCATCGGCATGGCCGTGGTGTCCCTGCTGGCCGTGGTCCAGCTGGTCGTCGGGATCGTGCTGCTGGCCCGGGGCGAGAAGCCGGACCAGGGCACGACGATCTTCGTGGCGTATCTGCTGGGCGCGCTGGCGTGCGTCCCGGCGGCGGGCTTCATGTCGCTGGCCGAGCGCACGCGCTGGGGCTCGGTGACGGTCGCGGCGGGCGGCGTGGTGCTGGCCGTTCTCGAAGTACGGCTCTTTGACATCTGGGGAGGCTGACATGACGGCGCTGGAGGACAAGCCGGCCCGGCTGATCAGCGGGCCGGGCATGCTGCTGGTCTGGTTCTACGGCGTGATGGTGGTCGGCGCCGTGTCGCGGTCGGTCTACCAGATCGCCACGGAGTTCGACCGGGCACCGCTCGCGTACTCGCTGTCGGCGCTCGCGGGCGTGGTGTACGGGTTCATCACCTACACCCTGGTCCGGGGCGGTGAGGCGGCCCGCCGGGCGGCGGTGGTGTGCTGCGCCGCCGAGCTGGCCGGGGTGCTGGTCGTGGGCACCTGGACACTGGTCGAGCCGTCCGCGTTCCCGGACGCGACCGTGTGGTCGGACTACGGGATGGGGTACGTCTTCATCCCCGTACTGCTGCCCCTGACCGCGCTGTACTGGCTGCGCGCGGCGCGGCGGCGGCAGGCGGCCTGAGACCGCCTGCCCACCGGGCGCGTCAGGCCGTGGCCGCGTAGGCGGCGGCCGGCTTCTCCAGGACGATCATCTCGACACCGTCGGCCCCCAGCGAGCGGCCCACGGCCCGGTAGCCCAGCTTGCGGCAGAGCCGCAGCCCGCTCTCGCTGCGGTGCCCGGTGCGCATCCGGTACGTGGTGGCGCCGCGCTGCTCGGCGAGCGCCTTCTCGGCCGCGCCCAGCAGGCGGGCGCCGATGCCGTGGCCCTGGAGGCGGGGGTGGACGCAGAGCATGCCGATGGCGGCCGCGCCGTCCTCGGTGAGCCGGCCGCGCACCGAGCCGACCACCTCGTCCCCGAGCCGGGCGACGAAGACGCAGTCGGCGGCGACCTCCTCGCGGACCTGGTCCAGGCTCTGCACCAGCGGGTCGATGCGGTAGTTCCCGTAGCGCGCTGCCTCGCTCTGGAAGCAGAGGTACTGGAGCCGGAAGATCTGCTCCGCGTCCGGCTCGGCCGCCGCCGAGATGGTCACGCTCATGCCCATGTGCGCATGCCTCCCGCTCACCTGATCGCTGTTGTCCCCCACCTCTATCCCCGTGCTTCGGCGCTGGCAACCTCCGCCGTCAGCATTCGCCGCAGACATCCCAGACATCTGGAGCGTTCCGGCCCAAGGCTGCCCTGTGAGATGCCCAACTCCCCCGCGATCTCGCGGTAGGTGAGATCGCGCGGGGAGAGCAGGGCCGTCATGATGCGCGGACAGCGGCCGGGCAGCCTGCGGACCGCGTCCCGCACCACCCGGTGCCGGGCCGCGCTGAGGGCGAGCTGCTCGGGGTCCGGCCGGGTGTCGTCGGCGGGCTCGTCGTCGTAGGGCCGTTCCACACCGCGGGTGCGGCGGCTCAGCCGGCCCTCGTCGCGTACGGCGTCGCGGAGCCAGCCGGACGGGTCCGGGGGCGGGCCCTGGCTCTGCAGCCGCTCCAGCAGCCGGAGCCAGACGGCCTGTTCCAGGTCACCGGGCTCGCTCCCGGAGGCATATGCCTCGGCGGACGCCTCCGCGGCGAGGAGCGGGCGCAGGTCGGTCAGCAGGTCATGGGTCATATGCGTCGAGACGCGCCGTCCCGGCAGGCGGGTTTCCGGGACGGCGCGCTGTCACCCGGATCAGCGGGTGCGGGGCGTCGGTGTTGACGCTCCGCCCGGCCTCAGTGGCCCAGGAAGTCGGCGCGGGCCAGCACCCCGGTGTCGGCGTTGTCGGTGAAGACGCCGTCGATCCCGGTCGCGAAGTAGGTGCGGTACGCGCCGAACACGTCCCCGTAGCCGTCCGGGTCGCCGCCCTTGCGGAACTCGGCCGGGAGGAACGGGTTCTCGTTGCGCATGGTGTACGGGTGCACGATCAGACCGACCTTGTGCGCGTCGGCGACCAGCCGGGTCGGCTCGCCCAGGGTGCCGTCGGACTTCTTCGGGATGACCAGGTCCAGGGTGGGACCGATGCCCTGGGCGTACCCCGCGATCTCGCGCAGCCCCTTCGGCGTGACCAGGTCGGCCACCGTACGGGGGTCGCCGGTGGCGACGAAGTCGTACGGGCGGGTGCCCGCGGCGTCGAGGAGGACGACCAGCGGATTGTCGACGATCCGGTTGAGCCGCTGGATGCTGGTCGGCTCGAAGGACTGCAGGACGACCGGCGAGTTCCGGGTGTCCTTGCCGTACTTGCGCAGCAGCTTGGCCACCCGCTGCTCCGGGTCCAGGCCGAGGCGGCGGAAGTAGGTGGGGTGCTTCAGCTCGGGGTAGATCCACACCTGGCGGCCGCGCTCACGGGTGCGGGCGTCCTGCCACTTCAGCACCTCCTCGAAGGTGGGGATCTCCCAGCGGCCGTTGTAGAGGGTGTTGTGCGGGCGGTTGGCCGGGATGCGCTCGACGGCGCGCAGCGTCTTCAGCTCGGCGAGCGTGAAGTCCTCGGTGAACCAGCCGGTGACGGAGACGCCGTCGAGCACCTTGGTGGTCCGGCGGCCGGCGAACTCGGGGTGCGAGGCGACGTCGGTAGTGCCGCCGATCTCGGGCTCGTGACGGCAGACGAGGTGTCCGTCCCTGGTGGGCACCAGGTCACCGGCCTCCACGATGTCGGCACCGAGTTCCAGCGCGAGGTCGTAGGAGCCGAAGGTGTGTTCGGGGCGGTAGCCGCTGGCGCCCCGGTGGCCGATGATCGTCGGCACCGGCAGGCTCTTCAGGCCGCGTCCGCCGGACCCGGCCGTCCGGGTGTCCGCCGCCCGGGCGGCGGAGGGCAGTCCGAGGACCGCGCCGCCCGCGCCGAGGACCGCCGCACCGAGGACCGCGCGCCGTCCGGTCGCGCGCGAGGGCTGGTTGGTCCGGTCGCTTTCCATACGCGTCTCCCGCTGTCGTTACGAAGGTCTTCGTGGGTCTGACCTGTGCTGTGTCTCTTGGGGTGCGCGCCGATCGTAGGGGCGTGGACATGACGGAGGGGAGACCTCGGGGGGAACGCGCGGGTGCGGGCCGATGGCACGCCGGGGTTTTCCGCGGCGGATGAGCCCGTGTCAACAACACGTAAGACCTCGGTGAATCGCGCGGCCCGATGTGCGCTTTTCCCATAGCCGCGAGTAATGTCCTCACCTGCACAGACTCATATCGTCGGCTCGGCATGGAGGACCCGTTGTCCCGCTTCGCGCTCATCAAGGCAGTGCTCGCGCCGGCCATGCGCCTGATGTTCCGCCCCCAGGTGGAGGGCCTTGAGCGCATCCCCGGTGAGGGCCCGGTGATCCTGGCGGGCAACCACCTCACGTTCATCGACTCGATCGTGCTGCCGGTGGTGTCCAAGCGGCAGGTGCAGTTCATCGGCAAGGACGAGTACGTCACCGGCAAGGGGATCAAGGGGCGGGCCATGGCCTGGTTCTTCACCGGCGTCGGCATGATTCCGGTGGACCGGGACGGCGCGAACGGCGGTGTGGCGGCGCTGATGACCGGGCGCCGGGTTCTCGAGGAGGGCAAGGTCTTCGGCATCTATCCCGAGGGGACTCGCTCTCCCGACGGGCGGCTCTACCGGGGGCGTACGGGAATTGCCCGGCTGACGCTCATGACGGGGGCGCCCGTGGTGCCGTTCGCCATGATCGGGACCGACAAGCTTCAGCCCGGCGGGAAGGGGTTCCCCCGGCCGGGGAAGGTCACGGTCCGCTTCGGCGAGCCGATGGAGTTCTCCCGGTACGAGGGCATGGACCGGGACCGGTACGTGCTGCGGGCGGTCACCGATTCCGTGATGGCCGAGGTCATGCGGCTCTCCGGGCAGGAGTACGTGGACATGTACGCCACGAAGGCCAAGGCCGCGTAAGCCTTCGGCGATTCGGCCGTTTTCAGGGTGCGGGTGCTTCGGGGCTTGTCGCGCAGTTCCCCGCGCCCCTGAGCAGGCACAGTCAGGCTGCGTTTTCCAGCCTCTGCCCCTTCAGCAGGAACCACGCCGCCACCGCAGTCATCAGCAGGACCGTTGCTCCCGCTCCCGACGCCAGGTGCAGGCCGTGCACGAAGGACTCCCTGGCCGCTTCCAGCAGGGCCTGTGACGTCGGGGCGGGCATCCCCGCCGATGCTTCCACCGCCGCGCCCAGGGACTCGTGGGCGGACTCCGGGGTGCCCGGCGGGGCCGTGAAGTCGCGGTAGGCCGCCGTGACGATGGAGCCCAGCAGGGCGATTCCCAGGGCCGCGCCCAGTTCGTAGGCCGTTTCCGAGACCGCCGAGGCCGCGCCCGCGCGGTTCTTGTCGACGCCGGAGAGGATCACGTCGGAGGTGACGGTGAAGGAGAAGCCCGCGCCGGTGCCGACGACCAGCAGGGCGGCGCCGAGCAGGGGGTAGCCGGTGGTGGCGTCGAGCGTGGTGAGGACGGCCAGGGAGACGCCGATCGCGGCGAGGCCGCCGGAGACCACCGCGCGTACCGAGAAGCGGCGCGCCGCGCGGCCCGCGATCAGGCCGGCCACCACCGCGCCCACGGCGGCGGGCAGTTCGGCGAGACCCGCCTCGAAGGGGTGCCTGCCCTGGACCAGTTGCAGGAACTGGGACAGGAAGAAGACCAGCCCGGACATCCCGAGCACGGTCAGCAGATCCGCGAGCACCGCCCCGCTGAAGCCCCGGTGCCGGAACAGCCGCATGTCCAGCAGCGGGGCCGGCAGGGTGAGCTGGCGCCGGACGAAGCCGTACAGCGCGGCCGCGCCCAGCAGGCCGGTGGCCAGGGTGAGCGGACCGAAGCCGTGGGTGGCGGCCTCCTTGACCCCGTAGACCAGCGCGAGCATGCCGACCAGGGACAGCAGGACGCTCGCCAGGTCCCACGGGCCCGGGTCCGGGTCGCGGGACTCGGGCAGCGTGCGGATGCCGACCAGGACCAGGACCGCCATCACCGGCAGGTTGATCAGGAAGACCGAGCCCCACCAGAAGTGCTCCAGCAGGAAGCCGCCCACGATCGGGCCGACGGCCGTGCCGGCGGAGGCGGTGGCGCCCCAGATGCCGACGGCGAGGCTGCGCTCGCGCGGGTCGTGGAAGAGGTTGCGGATCAGCGCGAGGGTCGCGGGCATCAGGGTGGCCCCGGCCACGCCGAGCAGGGCCCGCGCCAGGATCATCAGGCCGGGCGTGCTCGCGTAGGCGTTGAGCACCGAGATCGCGCCGAACGCGGCCGCGCCGCACAGCAGGAGGCGCTTGCGGCCCACGCGGTCGCCGAGGCTGCCCATGGAGACGAGCAGTCCGGCGATGACGAACGAGTAGACGTCCCCGATCCACAGCAGCTCGGTGCCGGAGGGGTGCAGGTCCTCGCTGATGTAGGGGGTGGCGAGGCCGAGGACGGTGGCGTCGACGGCGACGAGCAGGACGGCGAGGACCAGCACCGCGAGTGCCAGCCAGCGGCCGGGACGCGGTTCGGTGTCGACGGGTACGGGCTGCCGCAGGGTGCTGGTCATGATTCCGCCCTGCGCAGCGCGCCGCCGAGCAGCAGTTCGGCGACCATCGTGGGGAAGTCGCGGGAGGCCACGCGGCCGTCCACCGCGGCCCAGGCGCACGAGGTGATCAGCCCGTAGAAGGCTTCGGTGAGCCAGCCGGGGGTGAGGTCGATGCGGAGTTCACCGTCGCGCTGACCGCGCTGGAAGAGGGCGCTGATCCGGGTGTCCAGGCCCAGCCAGCCGGTGTTCTGCCCCTCGCCCTCCCAGAGCTGGTTCTCGCCGTAGAGGAAGGCGAGCAGGCCGGCGGCCGGCTGGATCTCGGACACCAGACGGCGTACGGCGTCGGCGACGGGACCCTCGTCGAGACGGGCGCGGTCGAGCGCCCCCTCGCACTCCGCGATGCCGAGCGCCTCCAGCGCGCGGACCAGCGCGTCCCGGCCGGCGAAGTGGCGGTGGAGCGTGGCACGGCTGATCCCGGCGGCGCGCGCGACCTCGTCCATGGTCGCGGTGGACTTGCGGGTCAGCAGGGCGGCGGCGGAGCGCAGCACGTGGTCACGGTCGAGAGCCATGAGACAAGGATACCTCGCGTGAGACACGAGTGTCTCAGCACGGGCATGCGGGTCTCACTGCCAGGGCAGCTCGCCGCGCCGCGTCCAGTAGGTGTGCGGGTCCTCCGCGAGGGTGTCGAGCCGGTCTCGCTGGTCGTCGGTGAGGTCGACGGCGGCGGCGTGGAGGTTGGAGCCGAGCTGGGTGACGGTCGCGGCACCGGACAGGACCACACCGGCCCAGGGGCGGGCGAGGACCAGCGCGAGGGCTACGGCGTCGGTGCCGAGGCCGGTCTCCTCGGCGATGTCCCGCAGGGCCTCCGGCGCGTGCTCCGGGGCGAGCCGGCCGTTGGCCATGCCCTCCTTGACGATCACGGTGAGCCCGGCGTCGTGCGCCTCCGCCAGCGCGGGGCCGGCCGAGGTCTCCAGCGCGTTGTACGTGGACTGCACGGTGCGGAAGAGGGGCGCGCCGTCGACGGTGATCTCCAGGGCGGCCCGGATGGTGTCGGCCTGGGCGGGGCCGCTGGTGGAGAAGCCGATGGTGAGACCGCCCGCTGCCGCCTCCGCGAGGCGGGCGTGCAGGGCGCGGTCGGCGAGGGCGGGGCTGTCGGGGGTGAGGGAGTGGATCTGGTACAGGTCCAGCCGGTCGCCGAGCAGTCCGGCCGTCTCCGCGCGCTGCCGCTCGTACGTGGGCAGGGTGTGGTCCTTGACCTCGTGCCGGTCGGCCTCGGTGGACCAGCCGGCGGTGTAGGTGTAGCCCCACTTGCTGCCGACCACCACGTCGTCGGCCTCCGGGTGGGCCTTCAGCCAGTCCGCGAGGAACTCCTCGCTGCGGCCGTAGGAGCGGGCGGCGTCGACATACCGGACGCCCTGGGCGTAGGCGGCGTCGAGGAGTTCATGGGTGCGGGCGCGTAGCGCTTCGGCGCTCCGGTCGTCTCCGAGGTCTTCGGCTCGGTCCAGGTTGATGTAGCCGGGGCGGCCGACCGCGGCCAGGCCGAGGCCCAGGTGGCAGGTGGGGGTCGTTGCGGAGGAGAGGCGGGTGAAGGGCATCGTGGCTCCGTTCGGTCGGCTCCGGGGGGCGCGCGACCAACGTAACCGGCTGCGGGTGCGTTTGTGCTGGTCGCGCGGTCCCCACCCCTCTACAGGGCGCTTCCCCTGGCCGTGGCCCATGCGTGCTGCTCGGCCAAGTCCCGCTTCACCTCGGCCAGTTGCACCGCCACCGCGCTCGGCGCCGTACCGCCCCTGCCGTTGCGGGACGCCAGCGCGCCCTTGACGTTCAGGACTGTGCGGACCTCCGGGGTGAGGTGGGGGGAGATCTTGGCGAACTGGTCGTCGGTGAGGTCGTCCAGTTCCTTGCCGTCCGCCTCCGCGACCTTGACGCACTCCCCCGCGACCTCGTGGGCGACGCGGAACGGGACGCCCTGGCGGACCAGCCACTCGGCGATGTCGGTGGCCAGGGAGAACCCGGCCGGGGCCAGCTCCTCCATGCGCTCGCGGTGGACGGTGAGGGTGGCGATCATGCCGGTGAAGGCGGGGAGCAGCACTTCGAGCTGGTCGCAGGAGTCGAAGACGGGCTCCTTGTCCTCCTGGAGGTCCCGGTTGTAGGCGAGGGGCAGCGCCTTCAGCGTGGCGAGCAGGCCCGTGAGGTTGCCGATCAGCCGGCCGGACTTGCCGCGCGCCAGCTCCGCGATGTCCGGGTTCTTCTTCTGCGGCATGATCGAGGAGCCGGTGGAGAACGCGTCGTGCAGGGTGACGAAGGAGAACTCCTTCGTGTTCCAGATGATGATCTCCTCCGCGATCCGCGAGAGGTCGATGCCGATCATCGCGGTGATGAACGCGAACTCCGCGGCGAAGTCCCGCGAGGCCGTGCCGTCGATCGAGTTCCCCGCGCTGCCCCGCTCGAAGCCGAGGTCACGGGCGACCGCCTCGGGGTCCAGGCCGAGGGAGGACCCGGCGAGCGCGCCGGAGCCGTACGGCGAGACGGCGGTGCGCTCGTCCCACTGGCGCAGCCGCTCGGCGTCGCGGCCGAGGGCCTGGGCGTGGGCCAGCACATGGTGGGCGAAGAGCACCGGCTGGGCGTGCTGGAGGTGGGTGCGGCCCGGCATCGCCACGTCCGGGTGGGCCTCGGCGAGGCCGACCAGGGCGTCCTGGAGGTCCGCGATCAGGCCGCCGATGATCCGGGCGTGGTCGCGCAGGTACATCCGGAAGAGCGTGGCGACCTGGTCGTTGCGCGAGCGGCCCGCGCGGAGCTTGCCGCCGAGGTCGGGGCCCAGCCGCTCCAGCAGCCCGCGCTCCAGAGCGGTGTGCACGTCCTCGTCGGCGATGGTGCCCACGAACTCGCCCGAGGCCACGTCGGCTTCGAGCTGGTCGAGCCCCGCGAGCATCCGGGTCAGCTCGTCCTCGGTGAGCAGGCCCGCCGTGTGCAGCACGCGCGCGTGCGCGCGGGACCCGGCGATGTCGTAGGGGGCGAGCCGCCAGTCGAAGTGGACGGACGCGGACAGCTTCGCCAGGGCCTCGGCGGGACCGTCGGCGAAACGGCCGCCCCAGAGCCGTACGTCACCGCTGTTGCTGCTCACTGCGTTGCTCCTCGAGCTCGTGGTGTGCCACCGCCTCCCCACCCTGGCAGGCGGAGAGGCGGTCGGCCTACTGCTGAACGACGTTGCCTACGCGAGGTCCCGCTTGGCGGCGATCTTCGACGACAGGCTGTAGATGTCGATGAAGCCCTTGGCCGCGGCCTGGTCGAAGGTGTCGCCGGTGTCGTAGGTGGCGAGGTTGAAGTCGTACAGCGACGACTGGGACCGGCGGCCGGTGACGACGGCGCGGCCGCCGTGCAGGGTCATCCGGACGTCGCCGGAGACGTGCTCGTTGGCCTCGGTGATGAAGCCGTCCAGCGCCCGCTTGAGCGGGGAGAACCACTGGCCGTCGTAGACCAGCTCGCCCCAGCGCTGCTCCACCTGGCGCTTGTAGCGGGCGAGTTCACGCTCGACGGTGACGTTCTCCAGCTCCTGGTGGGCGGTGATCAGGGCGATGGCGCCCGGAGCCTCGTACACCTCGCGGGACTTGATGCCGACGAGGCGGTCCTCGACCATGTCGATCCGGCCGATGCCCTGGGCGCCGGCGCGCTCGTTGAGCTGCTGGATGGCCTGGAGGACGGTGACCGGGCGGCCGTCGACGGCGACCGGTACGCCGCGCTCGAAGGTGACGACGACCTCGTCGGCCTCGCGGACCTCGGCCGGGTTGGAGGTGTACTCGTAGATGTCCTCGATCGGGGCGTTCCAGATGTCCTCCAGGAAGCCCGTCTCGACGGCGCGTCCGAAGACGTTCTGGTCGATGGAGTACGGGGACTTCTTGGTGGTGGCGATCGGGAGGTTCTTCGCCTCGCAGAAGGCGATCGCCTTGTCCCGGGTCATCGCGTAGTCGCGGACCGGGGCGATGCACTTCAGGTCGGGGGCGAGGGCGACGATGCCGGCCTCGAAGCGCACCTGGTCGTTGCCCTTGCCGGTGCAGCCGTGGGCGACCGTGGTCGCGCCGTGCTTCTGCGCGGCGGCGACGAGGTGCTTGACGATCGTCGGCCGGGAGAGGGCGGAGACCAGCGGGTAGCGGTCCATGTACAGGGCGTTCGCCTTGATCGCCGGGAGGCAGTACTCCTCGGCGAACTCGTCCTTGGCGTCGGCCACTTCGGCCTCGACGGCACCGCACGCGAGGGCGCGCTTGCGGATGACGTCCAGGTCCTCGCCGCCCTGGCCGACGTCCACCGCGACGGCGATGACCTCGGCGCCCGTCTCCTCGGCGATCCAGCCGATGGCGACGGAGGTGTCCAGTCCGCCTGAGTAGGCGAGTACGACGCGCTCGGTCACGGGTTCTCTCCTCACGTGCATTCGCTGATATGCATGAGTATGCAGAACTCCGCATGATTCGTCAATCGCGGAGGTGGGGTAGGCAGCGGGCATGGGAAAGACATATGAGCGCATCGACGGCCGGCTCCGGGGCTTCATCGAGGAACAGCCCCTCTTCTTCACGGCGACCGCGCCCCTGGCCGGCGACGGCACGGTGAACCTCTCCCCCAAGGGGCTCAAGGGCTCGTTCGTCGTGCTGGACGAGGTCACGGTGGCCTACCTCGATTTCGCGGGCTCCACCGCGGAGACCGTGGCCCACCTGCGGGAGAACGGCCGGATCACCCTGATGTGGTGCGCCTTCCAGGGCCCGCCGAACATCGTGCGCGTGCACGGCCGGGGCGAGCCGGTCTTCCGCGACGACCCGCGCTTCCCCGGCCTGCTGGCCGCCTTCCCCGACATCGACCCGGCCCCGCACGGGCTGCGGGCGGTCATCGTGGTGCACGCCGACCTCGTCCGCGACTCCTGCGGGTACGCCGTGCCCCGCATGGTCTACGAGGAGGACCGCGATCTGCACGGGCGGCGCTTCGCCCGCGAGGACGACGCCTCGCTGAGCGAGTACTTCACCAGGAAGGAGCACATAGCCACGAGCATCGACGGGCTGCCCGGCCTGCCGTTGCCGCTGCCGCCCTCTACGGTCTGAGCCATGCGCCGCCGCCTGGTCACCGCCCTCGTGTCCGCCTCCTTCTGCGCGCTCGGTCTCGCGCGCGCCGAGCCGCCGGCCGACACGCCGTTGCCCGCGCGCCTCGCGGACACCGGCGGCGGCACCCAGCTCATCACCGCCGAGGCCCCGGACGCCCGCTCCACCACCGGCACCCTCACCTGGTGGGACCTGCGGGACGGACGGTGGACGGCGGCCGGGACGGCGCCCGCGCGGTTCGGCGCCGGCGGCCTGGTGGAGGGCACCTCACGGCAGCAGGGCACCGGCACGACCCCGGCCGGGCTGTACGACCTGCCGTTCGGCTTCGGTATCGAGGCCGCCCCGGCCGGGACGCGCGTCGAGTACCGCCCGGTCGCCGGGACTTCCTGGTGGTGCCAGGACAACGACTCCCGCGCCTACAACCGCTGGACCGACCCCCTCCCCGCCGACTGCCGCGCCTCGGAGTCCGAGCACCTGGTCTCCTACACCACCCAGTACGCCCACGCCCTCGTCATCGGCTTCAACTACCTCCATCCGGTGCGCGGGCGCGGCGCGGGCATCTTCCTGCACGTCAACGGCAAGGCGGCGACAGCCGGTTGCGTCTCCGTACCGCCCGACGCCATGGCGGAGATCCTGCGCTGGACCGACCCGTCCAGGCATCCGCACATCGCCATCGGCACGGAGAGCGGGCCCACCGCGCTCGTCCGCCACTGACCTCGCCGGCTCGGCCGCCGGGACGCTGAACACTCCGCCCGCACCGCACGTATGTGTGGGCCAAGGGTCAAGTCCCCCGGAGGAACCGTGACCACCACGCTCGCAGGCGGACGTGCCGCCCGCCGCCAGACGATGCGCCGCATCCGCCCGCGCCGCTCCCCGGCCGTCCCGCTGCTGCTCGTGGTGTGGGCGGGCGCGGCGGCCGTGCTGTGGCTCTGGTGGCACAACACCCCCTCGATCGCCGACAACGCCGGCCGGGTCCTGAACGCCGGGCGGATCACCGGGCTGCTGGCCGGGTACCTGATGGCGCTGGTCGTGCTGCAGATGGCGCGCGTACCGGCGCTGGAGCGGCGGGTCGGCTCGGACCGGGTGGCCCGCTGGCACGCGATGAGCGGCCGCTACACGCTCAGCCTGGTCCTGGCGCACGTCTTCCTCATCATGTGGGGGTACGCCCTCCAGGCGGGCAGGACGCTCGGCGACATCGTCCAGCAGACCGTCGACTCGGTGAACCAGCTCCCCGACATGGGCAAGGCGGCCATCGGCACCGGCCTGTTCGTGGTGATCGGGCTCTCCTCCGTCGGCGCGGTCCGGCGCAGGCTGCCGTACGACACCTGGTACCACGTGCACCTGCTGACCTACGCGGCGGTGTTCCTGACCTTCTGGCACCAGATCACCACCGGCAACGACTTCGCGGTCGAGCCGATGGCGAAGACGTTCTGGTACGTGCTGTACGGCCTGGTGACCGCGCTGGTGCTGTGGTACCGGGTCATCGTGCCGGTCCGGCTGAACCTGCGGCACCGGATGCGGGTGGAGGCGGTGATCGAGGAATCGCCGGGCATCGTGTCGGTGCTGATCTCCGGGCGGAAGCTGCACCGGATGGGCGCGGAGGCGGGCCAGTTCTTCCGCTGGCGGTTCCTGGCGCCGGGGATGCGGTTCAGCTCGCACCCGTACTCGCTGTCGGCGGCGCCCCGGCCGGGCATGCTGCGGATCACCGTGAAGGCGATCGGCGACCACAGCGCGCGGCTGCGCGAGCTGGAGCCGGGCACCCGCGTGTGGGCGGAGGGCCCCTACGGGGCGCTCACCGCGCAGCGGCGCAGCCGGGGCAAGGTGCTGCTGGTGGCAGGCGGGGTCGGGATCACGCCGATGCGCGCGCTGTTCGAGACGCTGCCGGGCGCCTCCGGTGACATCACCCTGCTGTACCGGGCCAACACCACGCAGGACCTCGCCCTGTGGGACGAGCTGGCCGCGATCGCCGAGGAGCGGGGTGCCCGGCTGATGTACGCGGTGAACAGCCCCGAGGGCGAGCGGCCGGACATCTCGGCGGAGAACCTCCGCCGCAAGATGCCCGACATCGACCGCCACGACGTGTTCATGTGCGGGCCGCCCGGCTTCGCGCAGTCGGTGTACGAGGCACTGCGCGGCGCGGGGGTCCCCGCCCGGCGCATCCATCACGAGTCGTTCGAGATGTGAGCGGAGCTCCAGAAGCCATGAGGAAGAGCCACCCCATCCGCCGCGTGATGCTGGCCACCGCGGCCACCGTGTCCGGTGTCGTGCTGCTGCTGTCGCTGAAGCCCGCGTCCGACCCGGCGTCGGCCTCGGCGGCCGCCCCGCCGGCGTCGGCGGCCGCGCAGGAGTCGCCGCAGGGCGGGTCCGGCGGCGGTGCCCCGGCGTCCGACCGGGCCGGCACGGTCACCGGGGACGCGGCGCAGACGCCGTACGGTGCCGTGCGGGTCCGGCTGACGGTCAGCGGCGGGAAGATCACCAAGGCGGAGGCCGTCGAGGCGCCGAAGGGCCCGACGAGCGACGAGAAGACCGCGCTCGCGGTGCCCCGGCTGAACCAGGCGGTCCTCGCGACGCAGAACGCGGACATCGATTCGGTGTCGGGGGCGACGTACACCAGCAGCGGGTACAAGAAGTCGCTCCAGTCCGCGCTGGACCAGGTCAAGAAGGGCTCCGGCGGCGGGAGTCCGGGTGCGGCCGAGGCGCGTACGGTCACCGGAAGCGCGGAGCAGACGCCGTACGGGGCCGTCCAGGTGCGGGTCACGCTCAGCGGGAAGAAGATCACCAAGGCGGAGGCCGTCCAGGCGCCCAAGGGCCCGACGAGCGACGAGAAGACCGCGCTCGCGGTGCCCCGGCTGAACCAGTCGGCGGTCGCGGCGGGCAGCGCGGAGATCGACTCGGTGTCCGGGGCGACCTACACCAGCACCGGGTACAAGAAGTCGCTCCAGTCCGCGCTGGACCAGGCCGGTGGCTGAGACGGTGGCCGAGCGGGCGGGGACACCGCATGTGCTGCGGCACGCCGAGGAGGTCATGGGGACCGTCTTCTCCTTCGACGTGCGCGGCGGCGACCCCGGCGAGGTGCGCGCGGCGCTGGAGACGGCGGTCGCGGGGCTGCACCGGGCCGACGACGTGTTCAGCACCTACCGCGAGGACAGCGAGGTGTCCCGGCTGGCCCGCGAGGAGCTGACGCCCAAGCAGTGCGCCCCCGAGGTGCGGGAGGTGCTGGCGCTGGCCGCCGAGGCGGAGCGGGTGAGCGACGGCTGGTTCAGCACCCGGTACCGGGGGACGCTCGATCCGACCGGCATCGTCAAGGGATGGTCCGCCGAGCGGGCCGCGCGCCTGCTGGCCGTTGTCCCCGGGGTGTGCGGAGTGAGCGTGAACGGCGGGGGTGACGTCCAGATGGTGGGCGCGCCCGAGCCGCACCGGGCCTGGCGGGTGGGCGTGGCCGATCCGCTCCGGCCGGGCGGGCTGGCGGCGGTGGTGTCGGCGGCCGGCGCGGACGAGCTGGCGGTGGCGACCTCGGGCACGGCCGAGCGGGGCGCGCACATCGTGGACCCGCGCACCGGCCGCTCCGCGGTGACCGACCTGGTCGCCGTGACGGTGGTGGCACCCCGGCTGACCTGGGCGGACTGCTGGGCCACCGCCGCCTTCGCAATGGGCTCCCGGGCGGGCCTGGCCTGGCTGGAGTCCCTCCCGGACGTGGAGGGACTGCTGATCACCGCGGGCGACGAGGTCCGCTGCACGGGGGGTCTGGCGGCCCGGCTGGGCTGAGCGGGACCCCCAGTGGCCTGCCGGCGGCCTACGGCGCGTTCTGGGCGAGGCGCAGCAGATGGTCGGCGAGGGCCTGGCCGCCGGTGGCGTCGCGGCTGATCAGCATGAGGGTGTCGTCGCCGGCGATGGTGCCGAGGACGTCATGGAGTTCGGCCTGGTCGATGGCCGAGGCGAGGAACTGGGCGGCGCCCGGCGGGGTGCGCAGCACGACGAGGTTGGCCGACGCCTCGGCGGAGATCAGCAGCTCCTGGGAGAGCCGCCGCATCCGCTCCTCCTTGGCGGAGCCGCCCAGCGGGGCGCGCGGGGTGCGGAAGCCGCCCTCGCTGGGCACCGCGTAGATCAGGTCGCCGTCGGTGTTGCGGATCTTGACCGCGTTCAGCTCGTCCAGGTCGCGGGAGAGCGTCGCCTGGGTGACGCTCAGCCCGTCGTCGGCGAGCAGCTTGGCGAGCTGGCTCTGCGAGCGCACCGGCTGCCGGTTGAGGATGTCCACGATCCGGCGGTGTCGGGCCGTCCGGGTCTGCGGTACGGCGGGTCCGCCCGCCGCCTGATCGTGGTCCTGCGCCTGGCTCATCGTCGTCTCATTCTCGGGGTCGTCCGTCCTCGGTGCGTGCGTCGAGGATGCCGGGCAGTGCCTGGAGGAAGGCGTCCACCTCGTCGTCGCGCAGGTTCAGCGGGGGCATGAGCCGCACGACGTCGGGGGCGGGCGCGTTCACCAGGAACCCGGCCTCCTGGGCCGCCGACTGCGCCTCGTTGGCGTGCGGCCCGGTGAGCACGATACCCAGCAGCAGGCCCGCACCCCGGACGTGGTCGACCAGCGGGTGGTCCAGCGCCTCGATCCCGGTGCGCAGGGCCTCGCTCTGCCGCTTGGCGTTGGCGAGCAGGTCCTCGCCCTCGATGGTGTCCAGGACGGCGAGTCCGGCGGCGCAGGCGACCGGGTTGCCGCCGAAGGTGGTGCCGTGCTGGCCGGGCCGCAGCAGGTCGGCGGCGCGGCCGAAGGCGACGGTGGCGCCGAGCGGCAGTCCCCCGCCGAGCCCCTTGGCGAGGGTGACGACATCGGGCAGTACGCCCTCGTGGGCCTGGTAGGCGAACCAGCCGCCGGTGCGGCCGACGCCGGTCTGCACCTCGTCCAGCACGAGCAGCGCGCCGGTGGCGGCGGTGATGGCGCGGGCGGCCTTGAGGTAGCCGGGCGGCGGCACCACGACCCCGCTCTCGCCCTGGATGGGCTCGATGATCACCATGGCGGTGTCCGGGGTGACGGCGGCGGCGAGCGCCTGCGGGTCGCCGTAGGGGACGTGCGTGACGTCGCCGGGCAGCGGGCGGAACGGCTCCCGCTTGGCGGGCTGGCCGGTGAGGGCGAGGGCGCCCATGGTGCGGCCGTGGAAGCCGCCGTCGGTCGCCACCATGTGGGTGCGCCCGGCGAGCCGGCCGATCTTCAGCGCGCCCTCGTTGGCCTCGGCGCCGGAGTTGCAGAAGAACACCTTGCCGTCCCGGCCGAACAGCCGCAGCAGGCGCTCGGCGAGGGCGACGGGCGGCTCGGCGACGAACAGGTTGGAGACGTGGCCGAGGGTGCCGATCTGCTCGCTCACCGCGCGGACGACCGCCGGGTGGGCGTGTCCGAGGGCGTTGACGGCGATCCCGCCGACGAAGTCCAGGTACCGCTTGCCGTCGGCGTCCCAGACGGCGGTGCCCTCACCCCGCACGAGGGGCAGGCGCGGGGTGCCGTAGTTGTCCATCAGCGCGCCCTGCCAGCGCGCGGTCAGTTCCTCGTTGCTCATGACTCCCCCGGTGTGTCCGGCTCGTCGGGCACGACCATGGTGCCGATGCCCTCGTCGGTGAAGATCTCCAGCAGGATCGAGTGCTGGACACGGCCGTCGATGACGCGGGCGGTGCGCACGCCGTTGCGCACGGCGTGCAGGCAGCCTTCCATCTTGGGCACCATGCCCGAGGAGAGGTCGGGCAGCAGTTTCTCCAGCTCGGTGGCGGTGAGGCGGCTGATCACCTCGTCGGAGTGCGGCCAGTCCTCGTAGAGACCCTCGACGTCGGTGAGGACCATGAGGGTTTCGGCGCCCAGCGCAGCAGCGAGTGCCGCAGCCGCCGTATCAGCATTGACGTTGTAGACATGTCCGTCGTCCTGGGATCGGGCGATCGAGGAGACGACCGGGATGCGGCCGTCGGCGAGCAGGGTCTCGATGGCACCGGTGTCGATCTCGGTGATCTCGCCGACGCGTCCGATGTCGACGAGTTCGCCGTCGACCCTGGGCCGGTGCCGGGTCGCGGTGATGGTGTGGGCGTCCTCGCCGGTGAGGCCGACGGCGAGCGGGCCGTGCTGGTTGAGCAGGCCGACCAGTTCGCGCTGCACCTGCCCGGCGAGCACCATCCGTACGACGTCCATGGCCTCCTCGGTGGTGACGCGCAGGCCGGCCCTGAACTCGTTGACGATGCCGTGCCGGTCGAGGGCGGCGCTGATCTGGGGGCCGCCGCCGTGCACGACGACGGGCCGCAGGCCGGCGTGGCGCAGGAAGACGACGTCCTGGGCGAACGCGGCCTTCAGACTCTCGTCGACCATGGCGTTGCCGCCGAACTTGATGACGACGGTGCGGCCGTGGTGGCGGGTGAGCCAGGGCAGCGCCTCGACGAGGGTCTGCGCCTTGGGCAGGGCGGTGTGCTTCCGCGTGGGGGTGCTCATGAGCTGTACGCGCTGTTCTCGTGGACGTAGTCCGCGGTCAGGTCGTTGGTCCAGATGGTCGCGGTCTCGGTGCCGGCGGCGAGGTCGGCGACGATGTGCACCTCGCGGTAGCGCATGTCGACCAGGTCGCGGTCCTCGCCGACCGAGCCGTCCCGGCAGACCCAGACGCCGTTGATGGCGACGTTCAGCCGGTCGGGCTCGAAGGCGGCCCTGGTGGTGCCGATGGCGGACAGCACCCGGCCCCAGTTGGGGTCCTCGCCGTGGAGGGCGCACTTGAGGAGGTTGTTGCGGGCGATGGACCGGCCGACCTCGACGGCGTCCTCCTCGGTGGCCGCGTTGATCACCTCGACCTTGATGTCCTTGCTGGCGCCCTCGGCGTCGCCGATGAGCTGGCGGCCGAGGTCGGCGCAGACCTCGCGGACGGCGTCGGCGAAGTCGTCGTAGCCGGGGGTGATGCCGGAGGCGCCGGAGGAGAGCAGGAGGACGGTGTCGTTGGTGGACATGCAGCCGTCGGAGTCGACCCGGTCGAAGGTGACCCGGGTGGCGTCGCGCAGCGCCTTGTCCAGCTCGGCGTCGGTGAGCTCGGCGTCGGTGGTGAGGACGACGAGCATGGTGGCGAGGCCGGGGGCGAGCATGCCGGCGCCCTTGGCCATGCCGCCGACCGTCCAGCCGTCCCGGCTCGCCACGGCGGTCTTGTGGTGGGTGTCGGTGGTCTTGATGGCGAGGGCGGCCTTCTCGCCGCCGTGCTCGCTCAAGGAGGCGGCGGCCTTCTCGACGCCGGGCAGCAGCTTGTCCATGGGCAGGGTGACGCCGATGAGGCCGGTGGAGCAGACGGCGACCTCGATGGCGCCGCGTCCGAGGACCTCGCCCACCTTCTCGGCGGTGGCGTGGGTGTCCTGGAAGCCCTGGGGGCCGGTGCAGGCGTTGGCTCCGCCGGAGTTGAGGACGACCGCGCTGATCTGCCCGCTCTTGAGGACCTGCTCGGACCAGAGCACCGGGGCGGCCTTCACGCGGTTGCTGGTGAAGACGCCGGCGGCGGCCCGTCGGGGGCCGGTGTTGACCACGAGGGCCAGGTCGGGGTTGCCGTTCTGCTTGATCCCGGCGGCGATGCCCGCCGCGGTGAATCCCTTGGCCGCTGTGACGCTCAAGGCGCGACTCCGATCGTGGAAAGCCCGGTGGTCTCGTCGAGCCCGAGGGCGATGTTCATGCTCTGTACGGCACCGCCCGCGGTGCCCTTGGTCAGGTTGTCGATGGCGCTGATCACGATGACCCGGCCGGTCTCCGCGTCCAGGGCGACCTGCACCTGGACGGCGTTGGAGCCGGTCACGGCCCCGGTCGCCGGCCACTGCCCCTCGGGCAGCAGCCGCACGAACGGCTCGTCGGCGTACGCCTTCTCGTAGACCGCGCGGACCGCTTCCGCGGTGACCCCGGCGCGGGCCCTGGCGCTGCACGTGGCGAGGATGCCGCGGGGCATGGGGGCGAGGGTCGGGGTGAACGAGACGCTCACCCGCTCCCCGGCGGCCGCGCTGAGGTTCTGGATCATCTCGGGGGTGTGCCGGTGTCCGCCGCCGACGCCGTAGGGGGTCATGGAGCCCATGACCTCAGCTCCGAGCAGATGCGCCTTGGGCGCCTTGCCTGCCCCGGAGGTGCCGGAGGCGGCGACGATCACGGCCTCGGGCTCGGTGATCTGGGCGTCGTAGGCGGGGAAGAGGGCGAGGGAGACGGCGGTGGGGTAGCAGCCGGGTACGGCGATGCGCTTGGCGCCCTCCAACGCGGCTCGCGCGCCAGGGAGTTCGGGCAGGCCGTAAGGCCAGGTGCCGGCGTGCGGGGAGCCGTAGAACCGCTCCCAGTCGGCCGGGTCGGCGAGCCGGAAGTCGGCGCCCAGGTCGATCACGAGCACGTCCGGGCCGAGCTGCTCGGCGACGGCGGCGGACTGCCCGTGGGGCAGCGCCAGGAACACCACGTCATGCCCGGCGAGCGCCTCGGCGGTCGTCTCCGCCAGCACCCGGCCGGCCAGCGGCGCGAGCTGCGGCTGCAACTCCCCCAGCCGCCGCCCCGCGCTGGAATGCCCGGTGAGCGTCCCTACCTCGACCCCGGCATGCCCGAGCAGCAGCCGCAGCAACTCCCCACCCGCGTACCCGCTGGCCCCGGCCACCGCTACACGCACCACCATGCCAACCTCCTTCAACTGGCATGACTATACGTAGTGCCGCAGTTTTATGCAATCAGGTGTACGAAGGGGCTGCCGATGGCGTGGCTGCCACCGGGACCGCGAAGACAGGGAAACGCCCCCTAGGACCGCGTGGCTCTCCCGCACTCGTCCCCGGCGGGCCCGCTCCGGCCGAACGGCGTGTCCCGGTCGTAGGGGTCGACCTCCTCACCGGACGCGTCCGCATGGCGGCCGGGGCCGAAGGGTGGGACGAAGTAACCCGTGGGGGTGCCGCAGCCGCCGTTGGTCATGTCGTACTTGTACGAGGTGACCGAGAAGGTGCCCGGCTCGGTGTGGACCTTGTCGGGGTCGTCCCAGCTCAGGACCAGTTCACGGCGGACGATCGTGCGCAGGATCTCGTCGTCGCCGCCCGTAGGGGCGACCGGGTAGACGAAGGTGACGTCGGCGGTCACCTGGAGGGCGCCGCGTTCGCCCTCCCGGTAGGTGAGCGCGCCGCGCGTCTTCACGACGTCGCCGACCAGGTGGGCGCGGGCGGGCTGGAAGCGGCTGAAGAGGAGGAGGGGGTCGTTCTTCTCGCCCGGGGCTCGGAAGGCGGTCTTCAGGAGGTGCTGGACGTCCTTCTGGTGCGGGTTGATCAGTGCGATCGCCCTCTCGGGATGCTCGCCCCGCAGCACCCCCCGGTCCAGGCTGGACGCGACGAGGAAGTCCCGGCTGCGGGTGAGGGCCCGGTCGACCTCGGCCGCGCTCATCCAGCCGACCGCCCTGGCCTGCTTCGGCATGGTGATCCCCGCCGCTCCGCTCGCCCAGGCCGCCGCCGGTGAGCCACGGAACGGGTCCTGGGCGGTGGGTCGCCGGGCGTCCGGCCGCGACGAGCCGGAACCGGTGACGAGGTCCACCACCCGTCCGGGCGCGAGCGCCACGAAGAGCAGGGCCGACGCGGCCAGCAGTCCGACCGCGTACCGGCCCACGTGCCGTCGGGGCCGCCCGGGCGGGGCGCCGCGCCGGCCGTCCGGGCCCCGGTCGGGCTCCGCGCGCAGCCGGCTCGCCACCTCGCGGGCCCGTGCCGAGGGCTCCTCAGGCGCGTCGGCGGTCCCCTCCACCGACTCGCGCAGGAACCGCTCCCACTCCTCGTCCGACCTGGACGAACCGTCCGGCTCCGTACCCGCGCCCATCCCGCACCCCTTGGTGATCAGTGAACCGCGCCCCACTCCCCTGGGACGCGTCCGCATGATGACACAGCGGGCCGACACCGGGGCGCGCCCAACTGGCCGCGTCAGGGGCTCACTTCACGCGTACAGCCCCGCTCCGGCCATGGCGGGTGCCGCCGCCGGGGCGCGGCGGCCGCGCGCTCGCGGACATAGGATCGCCGCCATGGGACTGCGACCTGTGCACGTCAACATCAAGGCCGTTGACGCCTCGGTGGTCGGGCGGTTCTGGGCCGAGGCGCTCGGGTGGACCGCTTACCGTCCCGGTGCGACGACCTACGTCGGGCCCGCCGGAGGGCTGGTCTGGCCGGACCCCGTGGTGATCGGGGTGGACGTCGTGCCCGTGCCGGAGCCCAGGACGGCGGCCAAGAACCGTACGCATCTCGATCTCGCCACGACCTCCCTGGACCACCAGGCGGAGTTGGTCGCGCGGTTGAAGGAGCGCGGCGCCACAGCGCTCGACATCGGGCAGGGGGACGTGCCGTGGGTGGTGCTCGCCGATCCCGAGGGGAACGAGTTCTGTGTGCTGGAGCCCCGGGAGCGGTACCGGGACACCGGGCCGATCGCGGCGGTGGTCGTGGACTGTGCGGAGCCGTCGGCGATGGCCCGGTTCTGGGGCGGGGCACTGGGCTGGACCGCGCACCGCTCGACCGCCGACCTCGTGCTGCTGCGGTCGGCCGACGGCACCGGTCCGTACCTGGAGTTGTTCCGCTCGCCCACCGCGCACACGGCATCCGACCGCGTCCATCTCGACCTGCTCCCGCGCCCCGGCGCCGACCAGGCGTCCGAGGTCACGCGGCTGAAGGCCCTCGGCGCAGCCGACCTCGACATCGGCCAGGGCGACGTGCCGTGGAGCTGCCTCACCGACCCCGAGGGCCAGGAGTTCTGCGTACTCGCGCTGCCCTGAGCCTCACTCCTTCGCCGCCTCGACCAGCACGTCCGCCGACAGCAGCCCCAGCGCGTTGGAGGCGAGCGGGCTGTCGCCGGTGAGGAGTCCGCGGTCCCGGTGCGTCTGGCCGGTGATCTCGGAGTTGAGGACCTCGACGCCCTGTTTCTCCAGCAGATCGGCGACCAGCCAGCGCAGCCGGCCGGGAAGGTAGCCCATCTCGAGGTTGGGGCCCGTGTCGAGGGCGTCGGGGAAGACGCAGAGCGAGTAGCCGGCGAAGGGCGACCTGTCCTTGCCCCGGGCGGCGGCGAGCAGCGCGGCCGGGCCGTGGCAGAGGGTGATCACGTACTTGTCGTTGGCGAGCGCCCAGTCCAGCGTCTCGGTCACGTCCTCACTCTCCGCGAGCCCGATCACCGCACCGTGCCCGCCGGGGATGAAGACGGCGAGGTAGTCCGACTCGGGCCCGAGCCTGTCCGCGACCACCTCGGACAGCTTCAGCGGCTCCTTCAACCGGGGTTTGACCGCCTCGTACGTCTCCATGACGGCCTTGTCCTCCTCCGGCATGGCCCACAGCTCCAGCTTCACGGGGTTGCCGCTGAGGGTGGCCACGTCGACGTCGAAGCCCGCCTCCATCATGTGGTGCAGCGGGAGCAGCATCTCGACGGGATGGTTGCCGGTGGAGAAGAAGGTGCCGTTCTCGGTGAGCAGATACCGCTCGTCCGTGCCGATCATCAGCACCTTCCACCGCCCGCCGGAGTAGGCGCCCTTGTGCTGGACTCCGTCGAAATCGGTCTTCGGCGCGGTGTACTTGCTCAGCGAGTACGGGGACGGGAAGAACGCGTTGTCCTCGGCCGGGTCCGGAGCCGGGTCCTTGCTCAGGGCGGTCGCGTCCGACATGGGAAACCTCCGTGGGGCAGGGCGGTCGGCGGGGGAACGTCCCTTTCTCCAACGTAGACACCGCGCCGGTCACCCGCATGATGTGCGGGTGCCGCCTCGGGGGTGCACAGTGGCCGGGGGGAGCGCGCGGAGGAGACGGGATGTCCCAGCAGCCACCGGAGACCGCTCAGGAATTCGACTTCGTCGTGGTCGGCTCGGGCGCCGGCGGCGGCCCCCTGGCCGCCGGTCTCGCCCTGGCCGGGCACCGGGTCCTGGTGCTGGAGGCGGGCGACGAACACGACTGCCCGTACTACTCGATCCCGATCATGCAGGCGTTCGCCAGCGAGGACCCCGACATGGCGTGGAGCTTCTTCGTACGCCACTGGGACGACGCGGCGACCCGGCGCGCGGACCACAAGTCCACCGGCGCCGAGGACGGCGTGCTGTACCCGCGCGGCAGCTCGCTCGGCGGGAGTACGACGGTCAACGCGCTGATCATGCTGTTCCCGCAGGGCAAGGAGTGGCAGCGCCTGGTGGAGCTGACCGGTGACTCCGGGTGGAGCCAGGAGGCGATGCGGGAACGCTTCCGGCGCCTGGAGAACTGGCAGGGCCAGGACGCCGAGCCGCTTCCCGGCGAGACCCCGGCCGAGCGGGACGCCAAGTCCCGGCACGGCAGGGAGGGCTGGCTCGGTACGACCCGCGCCGCACCCTCCCTGGCCCCCCGCGAACCTCGCTTCCTCGACATCATCGGCGCCGTCGAGCGCACCGCCCGCGACCGCTTCGGCATCCCCGACGACGTCCCCCTCCCGCGCGACCCCAATGCGGCCGACACCCCGCCGGACTTCCAGGGCATGGGCTTCATCCCGGTCTCGGTCGACGGCGGCACCCGCAACGGCACCCGCGAGCGGCTGCTCGACGTACGCCACCGGGTCGGGGACCTGCTGACGATCAGGACCGACACCCTCGTCACGCGCGTGCTGTTCGACGGCGACCGAGCGGTGGGGGTCGCGTACCGCGAGCAGCACCGGGCGTACGGCGCCTCGTCGGACCGTACGTGCCGGCTGCGGCCGGACGCGGCGGACCGGGACGAGGACGCGGTGAGCGAGGGGACGGCGTACGCGCGCAAGGAGGTCGTCCTGGCCGGGGGCACCTACAACACCCCCCAGTTGCTCATGCTGTCCGGCGTCGGACCTCGCGAGGAACTGGAGCGGCTCGGCATCCCCGTACGCGTCGAGGCGCCCGGTGTGGGGCGCAATCTGCACGACCGGTACGAGGCGTCGGTGGTGGCCGAACTCGACCGGGACTACCAGCTGTTCGAGGGCTCGTCGCTGGACGTGCCGCTCGCGGGCGAGGAACAGGACGAGTTGATCGGCGAGTGGTACGCCGACCGGGGCGGCCCCTACGGCACCAACGGCCAACTCGCCGCCCTCATCGGCAGATCGAGCGTCTCGGACGGCGACTCCGACCTGATGCTGCTGGCGATGCCGCTCGACTTCCACGGCTACTACCCCGGTTACGCCGAGGACGCCACCCACGGCCGCAACCGGCTGGGCGTGGTCGTGCTCAAGGGGCACACCAGGAACCGGGGCGGCTCGGTGACCCTGCGGTCCACCGATCCCACCGAACCGCCCGAGATCCGGTTCCACTACTTCTCCGAGGGCACGCCGGGCTGGGAGGAGGATCTGGACGGCCTGGTGGACGGGTTGCGGATCGCCCGGGAGGTGATCCGCAACGCCTCGGAGGCGGGGGTGCGGGGCGAGTTGGTGCCGGGGCCCGAGGTGCGCACCGACGACCAGCTGAAGGAGTGGGCGCGGACCCAGTCCTGGGGGCACCACGCGTGCGGCACCGCCAGGATCGGCGCGGCGGACGATCGGCTGGCGGTGCTGGACGGCGACTTCCGGGTGCGCGGGGTGGAGGGGCTGCGGGTGGTGGACGCGTCGGTGTTCCCCGACATCCCCGGCCTGTTCATCGCCTCCGCGGTCTACCTGGTCAGCGAGAAGGCGAGCGAGGCGCTGCTGGCGGAGTACCCGGCGCCGTGACCCCGGCCTCGCCGAACCACCTGGGCAGGTGGACGAGCAGTTCCTCCTGGCTCTCCCCCGCCCAGGCGACGTGGCCGTCCGGGCGCAACAGCACCGCCGGTACGTCGAGTTCGTCGCTGGTCTCGACGAGGTGGTCCACGCGGTCCGTCCAGCCCTCGGCCGAGAGGCGTCCGGTCTGGTCGAGGAGCAGGCCGCGAGCGGTGTGGGTGTGCTCGTAGAGGCGTCCCTGCTTGAGTTTGACGTCCCGCAGCCTGCGGCCGACGAGTTCGTGCCCGTCGCCCAGGTCGTAGCGGATGTCGACGGCGGTGATCATGCCGGTGATGTGGCGGTTGACCTCCTCGAAGTCCATGAGGCGGGCGAAGAGTTCGCGCAGTGCGGTGGGGCCGGGGTCGGTGCCGAGGAGGGTCATCGCGGCGCGGGTGGTCGCGAGGACGCGGGCGCCCACCGGGTGGCGTTCGGCGTGGTAGGTGTCCAGCAGGCCGCCGGGGGCCCGGCCGTGCACCTCGGCGGCGAGCTTCCAGCCGAGGTTGAAGGCGTCCTGGACGCCGAGGTTGAGTCCCTGGCCGCCGGCCGGCGGGTGGATGTGGGCCGCGTCTCCGGCCAGCAGGACCCGGCCGACGCGGTAGCGCTCTGCCTGCCGGGTGGCGTCGCCGAAGCGGGACAGCCAGCGGGGCGAGTGCACGCCGAAGTCGGTGCCGGCGACCGCCCGTAGCTGCTGCCGGAACTCGTCGAGGGTCGGGGCGGCGCGGTCCTCGGCGACGCCGTCGGCCGGCACGATGACGCGGTACACCCCCTTCTGGCCGTCCACGTCGGGCGAGAGGCCGAACCGCAGCTGCGTCTTGCGGACCTCCTCCACGACCGCGGCGATGGCCGCCGGGTCCTCGGTGGCCTCCATGTCGCCGAGCAGCGTCTCGACCGAGGCCGGCTCGCCGGGGAAGGCGACGCCGAGCAGCTTGCGTACCGTGCTGCGGCCGCCGTCGCAGCCGACGGCGTAGCGGGCGCGGAGGTCGGTGCCGTCGGCGAGTCCCACGGTGACCCCGTCCGCGTCCTGGCTCAGGGCGACCACTTCCTGTCCGCGCCGGATCTCGGCGCCGAGCTCGCGGGCCCACGCGCCGAGGAGGCGCTCGGTGACGGCCTGCGGGGTGGCCAGGCCGTACGGGTGGGCCGTGTCCAGCTGGTCCGGCCACGGCTTGACGATGCCGCCGAACAGGCCGCCGACCTGGAACTTCTCGCGCTCCGCGAGGAACCTGTCCAGCAGGCCGCGCTGGTCCATCACCTCGACGCTACGCGCGTGCAGGCCGCGGCCGCGGGACTGGCTGCTCGGCTCGGCCAGCCTCTCCAGCACGACCACGTCCACTCCGGCCAGCCGCAGTTCCCCGGCCAGCATCAGCCCGGTCGGCCCGCCGCCGACCACGATCACATCGAACATCAACCCGCCCCATCAAAGAAATCACTCACTGGCCGACAGACAGGGGCATACTCCGCGAGCGCCCCATTTCCCTCACTCCCGACCGCGGCCGCCCATTCTGCGACACCGAGGGGGCCTTGCCGCAAGGCCCCCTGTGCGCTATATCTTGAGAGTGGCAAGAGGCGCGTGACCTCTTGCCTTCGTTGTTTTCCGGGTCCGGGCTCCGGCAGAGTCCGGGGCGGGTCGGCGGGCCGCGGATACATTCGTTCTCGTGTCCAGTGAAGAATCCGGGAGCCCCGTCCCGGCCCGGCATATGTGGCCGCTGTACGCGGCCGGGTTCACCACCGCCTTCGGCGCGCACGGCATCGCCGCCACCCTCGGCGGGCGCACCGACGACGCCGTCACCTCCCTGCTGGTACTGGGCGGGCTGCTCGCCCTCTACGACGGTGCCGAGGTGGTCCTCAAGCCCGTCTTCGGCACCCTCGCCGACCGCGTCGGCCCCCGCCCGGTGCTGCTTGGCGGGCTGGTGGCCTTCGCCGTCGCGTCCGCGCTGTACGTCGTCGCCGACAGCCCGGGCTGGCTGTGGGCCGCGCGTCTTGGCCAGGGAGCGGCGGCCTCCGCCTTCTCGCCGTCCGCGTCCGCGCTGGTCGCCCGGCTCAACCCGGCCGCGAAGCACGGGCGGGCGTTCGGCGGCTACGGTTTCTACAAGTCGGTCGGCTACACCCTGGGTCCGCTGCTCGGCGGCGTGCTGGTATGGGCCGGCGGGCTGCGCCTGCTGTTCGCGGTCCTCGCGGTGCTCGGCGCGGCGGTCGCCGTCTGGGCCGCCCTCGCCGTGCCCGTCGTGCCCCCGCTGCCCAAGGTCCGGCAGACCCTCCTCGACCTCGGCCGCCGGCTGGCGGACCCCGTCTTCCTCGCCCCGACTGCCGCGCTCGCCGCGGCCACCGCGGCGCTGTCGGCCGGCGTCGGGTTCCTGCCCGTCTCCGGCCGGGCGGCAGGGCTGGGCACGGTGGCCACCGGGGCAGCGGTGTCGGTGCTCGCCGGCTGCGCGGCCCTCGTCCAGCCGCGGGCGGGGCGTGCTCTGGACGAGGGGCGCCTGACCGCCCGCACGGGCCTGGCCGCAGGGCTGTCGGTCACCGCCTCGGGCCTGGTCTGCGCGATGCTGCCGGGGCTGACCGGCATCCTCC
Organism: Streptomyces sp. BK022; assembly: GCF_004217355.1. Taxonomy (NCBI): domain Bacteria; kingdom Bacillati; phylum Actinomycetota; class Actinomycetes; order Kitasatosporales; family Streptomycetaceae; genus Streptomyces; species Streptomyces sp. BK022. Next base: position 230,426 of record NZ_SHKU01000008.1, on the reverse strand, counting down.
TGGGGGCCGCCCTGATCGGCGCGGGCACGGGGCTGATCACCCCCCTCGGTTTCGCCGCGCTGGCCGCGCGCACACCTCGGGAGCGTCTGGGACAGACCATGGGCGCCGCCGAGCTGGGCCGGGAACTGGGCGACGCGGGCGGTCCGCTGCTCGTCGCCGCCGTCGCGTCATTCGCCACGCTCACCTATGGCTTCGGGGCGCTCGCCGTGGTCATCGGAGCCCTCGCGGCGGCGTTCGTCCGCCGACGCTCGGTGTCGCCCGTTCCCGGTCCGAGGGCCGAAGGGTGAGTGGCCGCGGACATCGCTCACTTCCGGTGCCGCAGGCCGGCGCGGCACCTGGACGAAGCGGGCCACGGCGACGATCCCGTCCCCGGCGCGCTGCTCAGCAGGGAAGGTCGAGCGTGACGGCGCTGCCGTGTGCGGTGTTCTCGGCGTGCGCCGTGCCGCCGTGGGCGATGGCGACGGCGTGGACGAAGGCGAGTCCGAGGCCGGCACCCTCGCTGGTGCGGCTGGCCTCGGCGCGGGCGAACCGGTCGAAGGCCCGGGGCAGGAACTCGGGTGGGAAGCCGGGCCCCTCGTCCGTGACGGTCAGGCGCAGCCCGCCCTCGTGGACGGTGGCGGTGAGGCGGACGGTTCCGTGGCCGTGGCGCAGGGCGTTGTCGAGCAGGTTGCCGAGTGCGGGCTGCAGCCAGCGGGCGTCGACGTCGATCGCCGTGTCGGGCACGTCTGCGCTCAGGACCCGCCCCGCCTGCTCGGCGGTGCGCCGGTGCCGGGCGACGGCGGCCTCGACGAGGTCGGCCAGACGTGTCCGGGCCCGGGTGAGGTGATGGCCGCTGCCTAGCCCCTCCAGGTCGAGGAGCGCGTTGGAGAGGCCGATCAGGCGCTGGACCTCGGTGTCGACCGAGCGGAGGGTGTCGGTCAGTTCCCCGGCGGTACGGGGGCGGTGCAGGGCGACGTCGAGTTCGGCGCGCATCAGGGTCAGCGGGGTGCGCAGTTCGTGGCTGGCGTCGGCGACGAACCGGCGCTCGCGTTCGGCGGCGGCCTGAAGGCGGTCGAGCATGTGATTGAGGGTGTGCCCGAGCCGGGTGATCTCGTCATGGCGGTCGGCGGGCACGTCGAGCCGCGTGTGCGGAACGCCGTCGGCGAGGGTGGCCGCGCCGCTGCGGTAACGCTCGACGGGGCGCAGGGCCCCGCGGGCGGTGCGGTAACCGACGTACGAGGCCGCGATCAGGGTCAGGGCGGACGCGAGAGCGAGCTGGGCGAGGAGTTCGCGCAACGCCTCGTCGCGGTGTCCGCGCCGGACGGCGGCGACCACGACGCGAGGCTGCCCGCCCGTCGTGACATGCCTGGCCTGCAGCCGCAGCGTGTCCGCGGTGATGGGCAGGAGGGAGCCGACGTCCCGGCGGACGGTGGCACCGTGGGCGACGGCGTCCAGCTCGGCGGGGGCGAGCAGCGGCTGGTGGCGGAGGGCGTCGCTGGAGCGCAGGACACGGCCGTGCGCGTCGAGGACCTGCTGGAGGCTTCCGCTGGGGCCGGGCGGGAGCGGCGTCCGGGCGCGGACGGCGGCGTCGAGGCTGCGCTGGTAGGTGGTGAGGTCGTCGTTGAGCTGCTGGTCCAGTGCTGTCCTGACCCGCCAGTAGACCAGTCCGGCGGCACCGGTCAGGACGAGGGCCATGGTGACGGCGACGGCCAGGACGAGGCGGGTGACGACGGGCAGCCGCCGCAACCAGTCCCGCGGGTTCACCGGGTGGTCTCCAGCCGGTAGCCCCGTCCGCGCAGGGTCGTGATGGTCGTACGGCCGAAGGCGCGGTCGACCTTGGCGCGCACCTTGGAGACGTGGACGTCGATGGCGTTGCTGCGCAGGTCGGTCTCGCCGTCCCAGACTTCGTCGAGCAGCTGGAGGCGGGTCACGACCCGGCCCGCGTTCTCCATCAGCACCCGCAGGACGTCGAACTCCCGCCGGGAGAATTCCAGTTCGGTGTCCGCCCGCCAGACCCGCTGCTGCCCGGGGTCGAGGACGAGGTCTCCGACCTGGAGCCGGCCGGCGGGGTCGGGGCGGCGCCGGGATATCGCACGCAGCCGGGCCAGCAGTTCCTCCATGGCGAAGGGCTTGACCACGTAGTCGTCGGCGCCCGCGTCCAGTCCCGCGACCCGCTCGTTGACCGCGCCGCGCGCGGTGAGCAGGATCACGGGGACGTCGATGCCCTCGCCGCGCAGGGTGCGGCACACCTCCACGCCGTCCAGGCCGGGCAGCATCACGTCCAGCAGCACGGCGTCCAGGCGGGGATCACGGGCGGCGACGAGACCGGAAGGCCCGTCGTAACGGCCTTCGGCGGTGTGACCGGATTCGGTGAGGTAGCGGACGACCAGGTCGGTCAGGCGGGTCTCGTCGTCGACGACCAGGCAGTGCATGCCGGTCAGGCTAACCGCCCGCGCGGTCGGCCCCTGCGGCCCGGAAGGCTTCATGGTCTGTTCATGTGACATCCCTACCTTCCTACGAGTCGCGGTGCTCCGCGGGCCGCGGCCGGTCCGCCGTCCGACGTGCCGTGACGGAAGGGACAACCCCATGTACGCAGCGGTCACGCTGCTCGCCGCCAAGGGCATCACCGACCACGTCGCCCCCATGGACCTCATAGCCCGCGGTGGTCTCGACGTCATCGCCCTGCTGATCCTGGTCGGCTTCCTCTACCGGCGCCGCCCCAGCGCCCCCGCGATGCCGCTGGTCCTGGCCGCACTGAACGTCGGCCTGTTCGCCGCGATGAGCACCATGAGCGCCGGCAAGTTCCCTGCCGGGGTCGGCTTCGGGCTGTTCGGCATCCTCTCCTTGGTCAGGCTGCGCAGCGCCGCGTTCACCCTCCGGGATGTCGCCTACACCTTCGTCACCCTGGTGATCGCCCTGTGCACCGGGCTGCCCCAGCGCCAGACCTGGCCCGTGGTCGCGCTCGACGCGGTCGTGCTGGTGGCCGTGCTGGTGGTCGACGACCCCCGGTCCTACGATGCCCCGGCCCGGACCGTGAAACTCACCCTGGACCGGATCTACGACGACCCCTCCCTGATCGCCCCGGACGTGGCGTTCCGTTTCGGCCGGGAACCGCTGTCCGTGGTCGTCGACGAGGTGGACTACGTGCGCGAGACCACCCGCGTCTCCGCCCGCTATCCGGCTGGTCCGGCCGCATCCGGCACCGCTGCGGAAGCCGAACCGCGTGAGCAGGTGATGGCACCATGACCTCCGCGTTCCCGTTCGCGACCGGGCTGGGTCTGTCAGCCCTGCGGGGCGCGGCGCTGGGCGAGATCGACGCGGTGGCGGCCCTGCAGCGTCGCACCGACCGCAAGTACCTTGTCCCGCTGCACCAGGCGCGCGTCTTCGTCCGCCTGCTCGCCGACAGCCACCACGTACTGGACCTGGCGGGACGCCGTACGACGCACTACCTCAGCACCTACTTCGACACCGAGCGGCTCGGCGCCTGGCACGCCCACGTCCAGGGCCGACGACGCCGCTGGAAGGTCCGCACCCGCCTCTACGCGGAGGACGGGCTGTGCCGGGTGGAGGTGAAGACCAAGGACGGCCGGGGCGCCACGGTGAAGCACGCCCTGAAGGCCCCGGCCACCGCGTACGGCCGGCTCGACACGCGGGGCGCGGCGTTCGTGGACGACGTGCTGCAGCGGTGTGGCATCCCCGTCACGGCCGAGGACCTGATCCCCGCGGCGGAGGTTCGCTACGTCCGCGCCGCCCTCGCCGACCTGGATCACGGCACCCGCGTCACTCTCGACGGCGCCCTCTCCTGCCACCGTGGCGGCCGCGGCGCCGCCCTCGACCCCGGCCACGTGCTCGTCGAGACCAAGGGCGGTGTCCGGCCCGCACCGGCCGACCGGCTGCTGCTGCGCCTGGGCGCCAGACCCATCTCCCTCAGCAAGTACGTCATCGGCCAGTCCCTTCTCACTCCCGGCCTGCCCGACAACGACGTACGCCGTCTCGCCCGTGCCCACTTCACGGCGCTGACGCGTGCCGAACCGCTCTTCGAAAGGACCCCCACCGCATGAACGCCCCGCGCGGTATCACATGGCCCTACGCCGTGATCGCACTGCTCGCGGTCGCCGCCGTCGCCGTCGGCCTGTTGCGGCCGCAGCTGATCCCGACCGCTGCCGCCTCCGGCAAGAAACCCGGGGCCACCCGACGGGTCGAGCAGAACCCACCGCCCAAGCTGTTCACCGACGCCGAGATCGCCGCCATCGGCAAGCAGGCCGCAGCCCAGCGCGCGAAGGCGGACGCCCTCTTCGCCCGGTGGAAAACCGCGCACGGCACGGCCCGCGACGACAAGGCGTTCGCCGCCTGGGCCGCCCGGCAGGTCCCGGCACCACCGTCCGCGAAGCGGCGTACCGCCGAACTCCACCAGGTCCAGGCGCTCGCCAGGACCCGCACGGCGGCAGGGAAGAAGGCCGCGACCTGGCTGGAGCTCTACGGCAAGCAGGACATCTGGAAGCTCTACCTCCACGACCAGCGCGAACTGATGCCCGCAGCGCGGGGCGAGGCCGAGAAGGGCCGGCTCAAGGCCGCGCTGAAACTCGCCAAGACGATCACCGACCAGGTGGCGGCCAAGGACAAGCAGTCGGCCCCGTTCGTCCTGGACCCGACCCTGCGCCCGGAGAAGCACATCGAGCCCGGCGCGAAGGGCCCGTACTCCTACCCCTCCCGGCACGCCAGCCGCTCCGCCGCGGCCGTCACCTTCCTCGCCGCCCTCTCCCCGCACCGCGCCCAGGACTACCAGTGGATGCGCGCCGAGGTCCTCTACTCCCGCCTCTACATGGCCGGCCACCTGCCCAGCGACCTCACCGCCGGTACCCTCCTGGGCGACCTGACCGGCGACTACGAACTGGCCGTCAGCGGCCACTGACCCGTTGGCCGCCATCGGGAGCGGGTGGCGGTGCGACCCCGTCGCCGGCCGCTCCGGATCTTCCCGGCGACGGGGTCGGCACCGGGGCGGACCCGGAGCTGTGGCTGCCGGTTGAGGGGGCGGTGACCGGCTGAGGCTGCGGACCGTAAGCTCGGGGCATGGACGCGTGGGTGCCGTACCTGATGCTGTGCGGTGGGCTGGCGGTGGTGCTGGGAGCCCTGACCTGGCTGGCTCTGCGTGTGCGGCGGCGGGGTGGTGCCGGGGGCGTGCTGGCCGCGTACGAGGAGGCGTTCCGGACCACCGGCCATGCCGCGTACCAGGAGATCCGGGCGGAGGCCGAGCGGAAGACGCCCGCGGACTCTCCCGACGGGCCCTTCAGGAGGACACGGTGACGGACGGCGAGTGGTGGCCGGTGGCCGACACGCTCGGGTTCCTCGCGGGGCGGTGGCGGGTGACCCGTACCGTGCGGGATCTCACGGGCGCGCACGAGGGGTACTTCACCGGGCACACCGACTTCGGCCCGCTGGACGGCGGGTTGCTGCACGAGGAGGCCGGGGAGTTCACCTGGCAGGGCGTGACGCGGCCCGCGACGCGGACGCTGCGGTTCCTGGCGGGCGCCGAGCCGGGCACGGCGGACGTGCGGTTCGCGGACGGGCGCCCCTTCCACGACCTGGACCTGCGCGGCGGACGGCACGTCGCCGGGCACCCCTGCGCGGCCGACTTCTACCGGGGCGAGTTCACGGTGACCGACGCCGACCACTGGCGTTCGGTGTGGCGGGTCGGCGGCCCGGAGAAGGACCTCGTGCTCACCACGGACTACGTGCGCGAGGGCTGAGGCGACACCGCGTCCAGCCGCAGGGTCCAGCGCCCCGCGCGCCCGGCGACGGTGATCGTGGAGAGCGGTCGTACGTCGATGCTCCAGAAGGCGGACGGCGGCGCCTGGAGGGCGTAGACCAGGGCCGCGCGGATCACGGCCGGCTCGGCCACGGCCACGATGCGGGCATGGTCGTCGCCGGGCCGGGTGTCGAGCCAGCCGCCCACCCGTGAGATGAAGGCGAGCATCGACTCACCGCCGTGCGGGCTGGCCCTCGGGTCGGCGAGCCAGGCGTCCACCGCCTGCGGCTCGCGGGCCATCGCCTCGGCCAGGGTCAGTCCGCGCCAGCGCCCCATGTCGCAGTCGCGCAGGGCCAGTTGGGAGAGCGGAGCGTACCCGAGCGCGTCGCCGGTGGCGCGACTGCGCGGAGTCGGGGAGCAGTAGCGCAACTCGGCGGCCGCCAGCGGCAGCAGATACCCGACGACGCGCTGCACCTCGTCCCAGCCCGCCTGGTCCAGCGGCCGGTCGTCCTGGAACCGCTCCGCGTGCGACGGGGAACCGTGCGCTGCGGCCACGAACGTCACCCGAAGTGGCATGCGGTGATGGTGATCCCCGGACGGGGGCCGGTCAAGGGCCCTCACGCGGGCCGCTGCGAGGGTGACCGGAAAACACCACCCCTGGTGTCTCAACGCCCCCGTTCGGGCTGTGACTTGAGGGGCTTCACCGTACTTCGTCCCACGCCGACCGCAGCCGCCGCACCCCCTCCGCGATATCCCCCGTGCTCGCCACCGCGGCGAAGCTCAGCCGGATGTGCGCCGCCGGGGGTTCGGCGCTGAAGTAGGGCCGGCCAGGGGTGACGGAGATGCCCGCGCGCAACGCGGCGGCGGTCAGCGCGGACTCCGTGACGCCCTCCGGCAGCCGCAGCCAGAGGTGGTAGCCGCCGAACGGGATGTGCGGCAGGGCGAGTTCGGGCAGATGCAGCCCGAGCGCCCCCGTCATCGCCTCCCGGCGTACCGCCAACTCGGCCGACAGCGACCGCAGATGGCGCGGCCACGCCGGTGAGCCGACGAGTTCGAGCGCCGCCTCCTGGAGCGGCCGGGGTACGAAGAAGCTGTCCACGACCTGGATGGCGCGCAGGCGTTCCAGTACGGGCCCGCGCGCGGCGAGGGCGGCCACCCGGAAGCTGGGCGAGGTCGCCTTGGTGAGCGAGCCGACGTGCACCACGACACCGTCCGGGTCGTCCGCCGCCAGCGGCCGGGGCAGCGGGGGCGCGTCGGCGTGCGCGAGACGGCGCACGAAGTCGTCCTCGATGACGAAGGCGCCCGAGGCGCGGGCGATGCGGAGCACCTCGGCGCGCCGGCCGGGGGCGAGCACGGCGCCGGTCGGGTTCTGGAACAGGGGCTGGCACACGAAGACCCTGGCGCCGCTGGCACGGAAGGCGTCGGCCAGCAGGTCGGGGCGTACGCCGTCGGCGTCGACCGGCACCGGTACGGGCCGCAGGCCGGCGGCCCGGGCGAGGTCGAGCATGCCGGGGTAGGTGGGCGACTCGACCAGGACCGGCGCGCCGGGCGGGGCGAGCGCGCGCAGCGCGGTGGCCAGCGCGGACTGACCGCCGGACGAGATGAGCACCTCGGCCGCGGTGACGGACCCGCCGATGCCCCGGGCGAACCACTCCCGCAGCTCGGGCAGCCCCTCGAGCGGCGGCCTCCCCCAGGCGCCGGGCCGCCGTCCGGCGCGGGCGAGCGCCGCGGCCATGGCCTGTTCGGGCTGGAGGCCGGGGTGCGGATAGCCGCCGCTCAGCTCCAGCACGCCGGGCGGCGGCGCGGGCAGCGAGACCATGACTCCGGACGCGTCCACGGTGCGGGGCACGACGTCTCCGGCGGCGTCGGCGCTCAGCGCGACCTCCTGCCAGGAGGTGTCCCCGGCGGGCGGGGTCTCGGCACGCGGCCCCGCCCGGAAGGCGCCCGCGCCGGGCCGGGTGACGACCAGCCCCTCGGCGGCGAGCCGGGCCAGCGCGCGGGAGACGGTGACCGGGCTGACCCGGAACCGCTCGACCAGCGCACGGCTGGACGGGAGCTTTCCACCAGGTGAGTAGCGGTCCAGCTCCAAGCGCAGCTGTTCCGCCAGCTCGCGCACACTGCTACGCTCGTTCATGAGAGCACAGAGTAGCGCTACCGATACGACCGCGATAGCAGTCACCGCACCCCGCAAGCCCCTCCTCGTGGGCACCGGCCAGGCGGCCCTCGGTGTCGTCGCCTTCTCCCTCACCTTCCCGGCGACCGCCTGGGGTCTGGAGAGCTTCGGGCCCTGGTCGCTCGTGGCGGTCCGGGGCGTCCTCGCGGCCCTGGTGGCGGGAGCCTGCCTGCTGCTTCTGCGCGTGCCGCTGCCCGAGGCCCGCCATCTGCCGGGACTCGCCATGGTCGGGATCGGTACGGTGCTGGGCTTCCCGCTGCTGACCACGCTCGCGCTCCAGACCTCGACCACCGCGCACGCGGCCGTCGTCGTGGGCCTGCTGCCCCTGACCACCGCCGCGGTGTCCGCCCTGCGCACCGGCGTACGCCCCTCGCGCCGCTTCTGGACGGCCGCGCTGGCGGGCGCGGCGGCCGTGGTCGCGTTCACAGTCGTCCAGAGCGGCGGCGCGCTGACCCGGGCGGACGCCTACCTCTTCGGGGCGCTGCTGGTGTGCGCGGCCGGATACACCGAGGGCGGGCGGCTGGCCCGGGTGATGCCGGGCTGGCAGGTCATCGGCTGGGCGCTGGTGCTGTGCCTGCCGCTGAGCGCGCTCGGCACCGCGCTGGCACTGGGCCACGAACCGGTACGGCTCACCGCACACGGGATCGCCGGGGTGCTGTGGGTCGCGGTGGGCTCGCAGTTCGTCGGGCTGCTGCTCTGGTACCGGGGCATGGCGGCCGTCGGCGTCCCGCGGGCCAGCCAGTTGCAGTTGGCCCAGCCCCTGCTCACACTGGTGTGGTCGGCACTGCTACTGGGCGAGCACGTCCCCGCGGCGGCACCGCTGACCGCGGTCGCCGTGCTCGTGTGCATCGCCGTCACCCAACGGTCGTGACCGTGAGGAGGGCCTGACAATGCACGCGTCCAAGGGCGACCGCCTTGTCCAGCACGGACGAGTGGTCGGCCAACACGATCAGGTCACCGAAGTGGTCGAAGTGATCGGCGAGGAGGGCGAACCGCCCTACCGCGTCCGCTTCGAGGACGGGCACGAAGCCATCATGTCGCCCGGCCCGGACTGCCAGGTCCGCCACCACGAGGACGAGACGAGCTAGCGGAAGCACAACGGGGTCAGCGCGGGGGTCTCGCCGGCCGGCGGTAATGGTCGGCGACCACCCGCGCCATCGCGCCCAGCGGATCGCGGGCCACGTCCTGGGCGGCGAAGAACACATGCCCGCGCACCTGCGGATATTCATCGGCCAGGGTGAGATGCCGGGACAGTTCGGCGGGGTCCTGCCATGCGGGAGGCTGTCCCGCCGCGCCCACCTTGTAGAGCGCCTCCCCCACGTACAGCCGGGTCCCGGTGCCCGCGGCCTCGGCCGCCCACCAGTCGAGGAGCTTGGCGTAGTCGGCGGCCGGGAAGCCGATGTTCCAGTAGATCTGCGGGACGATGTAGTCGATCCAGTGCTCGCGCACCCACTTCCGGGTGTCCGCGTACAGGTCGTCGTACGTCTGCACTCCGGCCCGGGTGTCGGAGCCGCGCGGGTCGGTGGCCGCGTTGCGCCAGACGCCGAAGGGGCTGATCCCGAAGCGGGTGCCGGGCCGCACCCGGCGGATGCCCGCCGCGACCTCCCGCACCAGCCGGTCGGTGTTGTCGCGCCGCCAGGCGGCCCGGTCCTGGAATCCGCCCCCGTACGCGTCGTAGGCGGCGTCGTCGTCGAAGGTCTGCCCGGCGACCGGATACGGGTAGAAGTAGTCGTCGAAGTGGACCGCGTCCACGGGGTACCTGGCGACCGCGTCCAGCATGGCCACCCGGACGAAGCGCCGCACCTCGGGCAGGCCGGGGTTGTAGTACAGCTTGCCGCCGTAGGGCACCACCCACTCCGGGTGGAGCCGCGCCGGGTGGTCCGGGGTGAGCCGGCCGGGGTCGGTGTGGTTGGCGATGCGGTACGGGTTGAACCAGGCGTGCAGTTCCAGGCCGCGCGCGTGGGCCTCGCGCACGGCGGTGCCCAGCGGGTCCCAGCCGGGGTCGCGGCCCTGGGTGCCGGTCAGGTACTCGGACCAGGGCTCGTACGGCGAGGGCCACAGGGCGTCGGCGGTCGGGCGCACCTGGAAGATCACGGTGTTCAGCCGGCCGGCCACCGCCCGGTCGAGGTGGGCGATCAGCTCGGCCCGCTGCTCCTCGGGCGGGAGCCCGGGCCGCGAGGGCCAGTCCCGGCCCGCGACCGTGGCGAGCCAGACCCCGCGCATCTCCCGGCGGTGCCGCCCCGACGCGTACGCCGGAGTGCTCCCGGCCGCCGCCAGAGCGGCCAGCGCGCCCAGGGCGAGCGTCCGCCGCGAGACGGCCGCCACCGCCGTACGCGTCCCGGTCACCGCGCGAGCCGCCATCGCTACCTCCACGCTCCGAGTCCGCCCCGTGACGGACCGTCCCGGAGGCACGGCTTGTCCCTACCCCGTCGATCGATCATCGATACTTGGCGGTAACGTGCACGATCGGAGCAGGCACCGAATCCGGACGCCCTGCACGAGCCGGAGAACCAGCGAAGGGGACGATGTGACGGACTTCCGAGCCGGAGACATCTCGCGCGTCGGAGTCGTGGGCTGCGGCCAGATGGGCGCGGGCATCGCCGAGGTGTGCGCACGCGCGGGACTGGACGTGAAGGTCGCCGAGACCACCGGCGACGCCCTGGAGTACGGCCGTACCCGGCTGCACAACTCCCTCGCCAAGGCGGCCGAGCGCGGCAAGATCAGCGAGGAGGAGCGCGACGCGGCCCTCTCCCGGCTGAGCTTCACCACCGACCTGGGCGAGTTCGCCGACCGCGATCTGGTGATCGAGGCCGTGGTGGAGAACGAGCAGGTGAAGACGGAGATCTTCCAGGTGCTCGACCAGGTGGTGACCCGCCCGGACGCGATCCTGGCCTCCAACACCTCCTCCATCCCCCTGGTCAAGCTGGCGGTGGCCACCTCGCGCCCCGACCACGTGATCGGCATCCACTTCTTCAACCCGGCCCCGGTGCAGAACCTGGTCGAGCTGATCCCGGCCCTCACCACCTCCGAGGGCACGCTCAGCCGGGCGCAGATCTTCGCCGAGAAGACGCTGGGCAAGCACGCCATCCGCGCGCAGGACCGCTCCGGCTTCGTCGTCAACGCGCTGCTGGTGCCGTATCTCCTCTCCGCGATCCGCATGTTCGAGTCCGGCATCGCCAGCCGCGAGGACATCGACAACGGCATGGAGATGGGCTGCGCCCACCCGATGGGTCCCCTGAAGCTCTCCGACCTCATCGGCCTGGACACGATCGTCTCGATCGCCAACTCCATGTACGCCGAGTACAAGGAGCCCCTGTACGCCGCTCCCCCGCTGCTCCAGCGCATGGTCGAGGCGGGCCGGCTGGGCCGGAAGTCCGGGTCGGGCTTCTACTCGTACTGAGCTAGCTGTGTGGTGATCCCACACAGGCTGATCGCACACATGCTGATCGCACAGGGACCCGGCACTCCTATGAGTGCCGGGTCCCTGTGTTTCACACTCCGTGTGCGCCGGGGGCTCGCATATGCCGTTCGCACACGCTCCCCACGGGCCCACCAGGGCGGTTGACTCTCCATGCGCATGCAAGGGACGCGGAGTCGTCCCGTCCGACCACGGAAAGGAGTGGACCCGTGACCGTCGAACCGGAGCAGGCCGTGGTTCACGGAGAACTGGCCGAGTTACGCCGCCGCCTCGATGTCGCCTACGCGCGCGTCGAAGGCGGGCTGGCCCTGCTCAGTCACCGTACCGAGGAGACCGCCAAGGAGCTGGACGAGCTGAACTCCCGGGTGAAGTCCCTCGAACACGCCCGTTGGCCACTGACCTCGGTGGCCGCGCTCACCGCCCTGGGGGCGCTCGCCGTCGCCGTCTGGCAGGCGCTGGCTCACTGACCGTCTGCGAGCCGGAGATGGTGCAGCAGGAGTAACGCGGCCGCCATGTTGGCGGCCGGGACCTCCCCTCGGGCGATCATGTCGGGGACGAGTTTGAGCGGGACCCACTCACGGCGGTCCGACTCGAAGTCGTCCACGGGATGACCGGTGTACTCACCCTGATCGGACCAGTAGACGTGGTGCCGGGCGTCGGTGAGGCCGTTGGACGGCTCCACACTCATCAGGTGGTGCAGAGGCCCCGGCCGCCAGCCGGTCTCCTCCTCCAGTTCCCGCGCGGCCGCGGCCATGATGTCCTCGCCGTCCTCCACGACCCCGGCGGCCAGTTCCCAGCCCCAGCTGTCGGTGATGAAGCGGTGCCGCCACAGCAGCAGGACCTCGTTGGCCTCGTTGACCACCGTGGCGACGGCGACCGGACGGAGCCGGATCAGGAAGTGGTCCAGATGTGAGCCGTTGGGCAGCTCGACATCCGCCAGATTGACGCTGAACCAGCGATTCGCGTACACAGTTTGTTCGTTCTGTTTCGTCCACTGCACGGTTCTGCCACCTTCCGCCGAGTAAGTGGCAATATCGCAGCAGGGACTATTCCCGGCCTACAGGGCGCTCGTTCCGGCGGCGCGCGCCCCCCGCCCGCTACAGCGGGACGCGCAGCGCGCCGTCGATCAGTTCGGCCGCGTCCGCGGTGCCGGCCGAGCCGCAGCGCACCAGGTACTCGCGGACCGCCCGGAGCCGGTCGCGCAGTCGCTGGGACTCCATGCCGCGGGCCTGCTCGGCCATCTGCACGGCCGTCGCCACCGCCTTGTCGGCGTTGCCCTGCCGCAGCTCGATCGTGCTCAGCATCGCCAGCCGGTGCACCCGGCCCCGGTCGTGCGCCGGGGTGTCCACGGCCGCCGCCGCGTGCTCCCGCGCGGCCGACAGCTCACCGAGGCGCAGCAGCGCCTCGGCCACCTGGACGTTCACCAGGCCCGGCTGGACGTACCCCGTCTCGTCCGGCTCGGTGCCCGGCCGGATCTGCCCGGCCGCGGACTCCGCCCGCCGGATGCAGGACAGCGCGCCGCCCCCGTCGCCGAGGTGCGCGTACGCCTTGGCCTGCATCGCGTACAGGTCGGAGGCGAGCGCCGGGGTGATGTGGCGGCCCGCCGTGCGCAGCGCGGCCTCGGCGAAGGCGACCGCCTGGCGGTACTCCCGCATGAACAGCGACTGGTTGACCAGCAGCGCTATCACGTATGCCCCGAGCCCCCGGTCGCCGCTCGCCTTGGCCAGCCGCAGCGCCTGGTGGAAGTAGCGCTGGGCCAGGCCGTGGGCGTCGGAGTCGTAGGCGCAGATGCCCGCGATGGCGACCAACCCGCCGGTGGCGCGGTGCAGTTGACGGCCGGTGTCGTCGGGGTAGCTGCCGCGCAGCAGGGGCGCGGCCTCGGCGTTGAGGAAGCCGACGATGCGGGTGCGGGTCGCCACCCCGCCCGTCTTGCGGTACATCTGCTCGTAGTGGGCGCGGGCTGCCCGCAGGGTGCCGATGTCGGCCTCGGTGACCCGGAGGTGTCCGCCGCGCGAGACGTCGACGTCCTCCGGCGGGTTCTCCCACTCCCACACCGGCATCACCGCGGGCGTACCGGTGACGGCGGGGGCGCCCAGGACGTGCGGGCGCTGCTGTTCGTCCGAGCGCCACAGCGCGGTGGCCCGCTCCACGAAGCCGGAGAGCGAGCCGGCGTGCGCGGTGGCCGGTTCACCCGGTACGCCGAGACCGATGTCGTCCAGCGTGACCGGGCGCCGTAACCGTCCCGCGAGCACCTCGCAGATCAGGTCCGGCACCTGGCCTCTCGGCCGCTGGCCCTTCAGCCACCGGGCCACGGCGGTGTGTTCGTATCTGAGGGCGAGTCCCCGGCGGCGGCCCGCCTGGTTGACGTGGGCGGCGAGCCCGGCGTGCGAGATCCCCGCCTCGTCCAGGATCGCGTCGAGCAGAGTGTTGGGCTGCATGATGGCCCCCCGAGTGGCGTGGTGCCGTAAGCGTAGTGCGAACGGGTTCACACGGGGTGTGAACGGAGTGCGCGCATCCGCGCCCCGCGCGCACTGTCCGGCGCGGGGGCCGGGGCGCTTCACTTGGGTCCCCGCCTCACCAGAGGCGGGCCGGGCCACCCGCTCCCCCTCACAAGGCGGCGGCCCGGCCGAGCGCCCCCGGGCGTCGGGCGGAGCCCCGCACTCCCGCCGCCGCGCGGAACCGGTACCGCGTCGCCGACAGGGCCCTCGGGCCACCGGCCTCGCGTTCGCGCGGCGGCGGCGGCCGGGCACCCGGCCCGGCGGGCGCCGGGAACGGCGCCGGCCGGCCACGGATCGAGTCCGTGACCGGCCGGTGCCTTCGGCTTCTCGCGGGGTCAGCCGCGCAGCTCCGCGCCCGTGCGCTCGTTCGCCACGGCCACCGCGGCGTCGCGCGCGGCGGACGCCTCGTCCACGGTCAGCGTGCGGTCGCCGGCCCGGAAGCGCAGCGCGTACGCCAAGGACTTGCGGCCCTCGCCGAGCTGCTCCGGGTTCTCGTACACGTCGAACAGCCGGATGGACTCCAGCAGTTCGCCCGCGCCCTCGCGCAGCGCGGCCTCGACGTCGGCGGCGGGCACCGGCTTGTCGACGACCAGCGCGACGTCCTGCGTGGCGACCGGGAAGGTGGAGATGGCGGGCGCCTGCGGGGTGTCGTCGCCGGCCGCCTCCAGGGCGTCCAGGTCGACCTCCATCGCCGAGGTGCGCTCGGGCAGGCCGAGGGCCTTGAGCACGCGCGGGTGGAGTTCGCCGGCGTGGCCGACGACGCGCTCGGCGCCGTCCACCACGACCGCCAGCTCGGCGCAGCGGCCGGGGTGCCAGGGGCCGTACTGGGCCTTGCGCACGATCAGCTCGGCGCCGGCCTCGCGGGCGACCGTCCGGGCGGCCTCGACGGCGTCCGCCCAGTCGGCCGGGCGGCCCTTGCCCCACCAGCCGGCCTGCTCGCGGGCTCCGGTGAGGACGACGGCCACGTGGCGCGGCTGCTCGGGCAGTACGGCGTCCAGGCGGGCGATCTCCTCGTCGGTGGGCCGGCGGTCGACGGGCAGGTGCCCGGCGACGGCGGCGGCCTCGCGCGGCAGGAAGACCAGGCCGGTCTCGAACAGCGCCAGGTCGTGCGAGCCCCGGCCGTCGTTGCGGCGCAGCGCGCCCAGCAGGCCGGGCAGCAGCGTGGTGCGGAGCGCGGGCTCCTCGTCGTTGAGCGGGTTGGCCAGCTTCACCACCTGGCGGGCCGGGTCGCCGGCGTCCAGGCCGAGCTGGTCGAAGACCTGCTCGGAGACGAACGGGTAGTTCGGCGCCTCGACGTAGCCCGCGCCGGCCAGCGCACGCCCGATCCGGCGGTGCAGGCGCTGACGGTGGGTGAGGCCGCGGCCGGAGCGGGGCCTGGGCAGCGTGGAGGGCAGGTTCTCGTAGCCCTCGAGCCGGATGACCTCCTCCGCGAGGTCGTTGGGCTCGGTGAGGTCGGGCCGCCAGGACGGGACGGTGACGATCAGCTCGTCCTGCCCGTACACGTCGCTGCCGATCTCCTGGAGACGGCGGACGACGGTCTCGCGGCCGTAGGTGACGCCCGCGACCTTGTCCGGGTGGTCGGCCGGGATGGCGATCGTGCGCGGCGCGGACGGCGCGACGATCTCGGTGACACCGGCCTCGGCGGTGCCGCCCGCGAGGAGGACCAGCAGGTCCACGGTGCGCTGCGCGGCAGCGGCGGCGGCCTCGGGGTCGACACCGCGCTCGTAGCGGCGGGACGCCTCGGTGGACAGCTTGTGCCGGCGGGCCGTACGCGCGACGGAGACGGCGTTGAAGTGGGCCGCCTCCACCACGACGTCCGAGGTGGAGCGCTCGGTGTCGTCGTGGTCGGCGATCTCCGTGTTCGCGCCGCCCATGACACCGGCCAGGCCGATGGGGCCGCGCTCGTCGGTGATGACGAGGTCCTCGGCGTGCAGCGTGCGCTCGACCCCGTCCAGGGTGCGCAGCTTCTCGCCCTCCTCGGCGCGGCGGACCCCGATGGCGCCCTGGACCGAGGTGCGGTCGTAGGCGTGCAGGGGCTGGCCCAGCTCCATCATCACGTAGTTGGTGACGTCCACGGCCAGCGAGACCGGGCGCATGCCGACCTTCTGCAGGCGTCGGCGCAGCCAGATCGGGGACCGCGCCTCGGGGGTCAGACCGGTGACGGTGCGGGCGGTGAAGCGGTCGCAGCCCATCGGGTCGGAGACCTTCACCGGGTAGCCGTAGGCGTTCGGCGCGGGCACGTCGATGAGCGCCGGGTCGCGCAGCGGCAGGCCGTAGGCGATGGCGGTCTCGCGGGCGACGCCGCGGATGGACAGGCAGTCGCCGCGGTTGGCGGTGACGGCGATGTCCAGCACCTCGTCGACCAGCTCGAGCAGCTCGATGGCGTCCTTGCCGACCTCGGTCTCCGGCGGCAGCACGATGATGCCGTGGGTACCGTCGTCGCCCATGCCCAGCTCGTCGGTGGAGCAGATCATGCCGTGCGAGGTCTTGCCGTACGTCTTGCGGGCGGCGATGGCGAAGTCGCCGGGCAGGACCGCGCCGGGCAGCACCACGACGACCTTGTCGCCGACGGCGAAGTTGCGGGCACCGCAGACGATCTCCTGCGGCTCACCGGTGCCGTTGGCGGTGCCGACGTCGACCGTGCAGAAGCGGATCGGCTTCTTGAAGCCCTCCAGCTCCTCGATCGTCAGCACCTGGCCGACGACGAGGGGACCCTTGAGGCCGGCGCCGAGCTGCTCGACGGTCTCGACCTCGAGGCCGGAGTCGATCAGCTTGGCCTGTACGTCACGGCCGGTCTCGGACTCCGGCAGGTCGACGTACTCCCGCAGCCAGGAAAGCGGGACACGCATCAGATCTCCATCCCGAACGGCCGGGTGAACCGGACGTCACCCTCGACCATGTCTCGCATGTCTTCGACGTTGTGGCGGAACATCAGCATCCGCTCGATGCCGAACCCGAAGGCGAACCCGCTGTACTTCTCCGGGTCGACACCGCAGGCGGCCAGCACCTTGGGGTTGACCATGCCGCAGCCGCCCAGCTCGATCCAGCCCTCGCTGGAGCAGGTGCGGCAGGGCCGGTCGGGGTTGCCGACGGACGCGCCGCGGCAGACGTAGCAGACCATGTCCATCTCGGCGGACGGCTCGGTGAACGGGAAGAAGTTCGGCCGCAGCCGGGTCTTCATGTCCGGGCCGAACAGCGACTGGACCATGTGGTCCAGGGTGCCCTTGAGGTCGGCCATGGTCAGGCCCTCGTCCACGGCGAGCAGCTCGACCTGGTGGAAGACCGGGGTGTGCGTGGCGTCCAGCTCGTCGGTGCGGTACACGCGGCCGGGGCAGATCACGTAGACCGGCGGCTCGCGGTCCAGCAGGGAGCGGATCTGCACGGGCGAGGTGTGGGTGCGCAGTACGACACCGGACTCGGTGCCGCCCTTCTCGTCGCGGACGAAGAAGGTGTCGGCCTCGCCCCGCGCGGGGTGGTCGGGGCCGATGTTGAGCGCGTCGAAGTTGAACCACTCGGCCTCGGCCTCGGGGCCCTCGGCGACCTCGTAGCCCATGGCCACGAAGACGTCCTCGATGCGCTCGGAGAGCGTGGTCAGCGGGTGCCGGGCACCGGCGGGGACGCGGTCGTACGGCAGGGTGACGTCGACGTCCTCCTCGACCAGCACCCGCGCGTCGCGCTCGGCCTCCAGCTCCGCCTGGCGGGCTGCCAGCGCCTTGTTGACCGCGCCGCGGGCCATGCCGACCCGCTTGCCGGCCTCGGCCTTGGCGTGCGGGGGCAGGGCGCCGATCTCGCGGTTGGCGAGGGACAGCGGGGAGGCCGGGCCGGTGTGGGCGACCTTGGCCTCGTGGAGCGCCTCGAGGGAGTCGGCGGCACGGAAGGCGGCGAGCGCCTCGTCCCGCATACGCTCGATCGCTTCCGGTTTCAACGCCTCGACCTCGACAGGGTCGTACGACTTATTCGGTGCCGACATCTCTTCCCGTGCTTCCGATTGGGTGGCTGGTGGTCCCGTCACCGCCCGAGGGGGTCCCGGCGGGCCGCGTACGGACACAAAGGTGCCAGGGGCCGAGTCTAACGGGGACGGGCTGGACGAATGGCCCGCGGGCGCTCAGGCCAGGTAGGCCGGGGCGCTCACGGGCAACGTAAATCGGAACCGCGCGCCGCCGCCGGGGGCGCGGCCGACCGTGATGGTGCCGCCGTGGGCCTCGACGATGCCCTTGACGATGTAGAGCCCGAGGCCGGTGCCGCCGCGCTTGCTGCCCCGCCAGAAGCGGGTGAAGACGCGGTTCATGGACTCCTCCGGGATGCCGGGCCCCTCGTCGCTCACCGTGACCGACGTGGCCGTCTCCTCGCCCTCGCGCGGTGACGGGGCGGGTGTGACGTCGATTGTGACGGTTCCGGCGCCGTGGCGCACCGCGTTTTCCAGCAGGTTGCTGAGCACCTGGTCGACCTTGTCGGGGTCGGCCCACAGGGCGGGCAGCGGATGCTCGACCCGGAGCAGGAAGCGGTCGGCGGGCTGGCCGGCGGCGACATGGGCCTGGATGTGCCGGCCGACGGCGGCCGCGATGTCGACGGGCTGGCGGCGCACCTCCAGCCGGCCGCTGTCGATGCGGGAGATGTCGAGGAGTTCGGCGATGAGCCGGGTGACCCGGTCGGCGTCGGCGTCGACGGTCTCCAGCATCAGCCGCTTCTGCTCGTCGGTGAACCGCTCCCACTTGGCCAGCAGGGTGGCGGTGAAGCCCTTGACGGAGGTCAGCGGGGAACGCAGCTCGTGCGCGACGGTGGCGATCAGCTCGGCGTGGCTGCGCTCGGTGCGGCGCCGGGCGTCGGTGTCCCGGAGGGTGACGACCAGGCGGCGCAGCGGGCCGAGGGGCTCGTCGCGTACATAGCGGGCGGCGACCAGCACCTCGCGGCCGCCGGGCAGCAGCAGGTTCCGCTCGGGCTGGCGGACCCGGATGGCGAGGCCGCCGTAGGGGTCGGTGAGCTGCCACCAGCGGCGGCCTTCGAGGTCCTCCAGCGGCAGCGCCTTCTCCAGCGGCCGGCCGAGGGCGTCGGCGGGGCTGACGGCGGTGATCCGGGCGGCGGCGGCGTTGAACCGTACGACCCGGCCGTGCTCGTCGGCGACGACGAGCCCGTCGGGGAGCTGGTCGGGGTCGATCGCGTCGGCGGGAAACGCGCGCACGTCCCGCCCGTCCGGCGCCGCACTCGTGCCGACCACACTCATCCCCGTACCCCACCTCTCCGCCTGCGCAGGGCCCCCGAGTGGGTCACCCTACTCGCTCCGGGTGACGGAACGGCAGCCTCCGGGAGCGCGCTGGGCGCGCGCCGACGCGTAGAGGCATACGGCCGCGGCGGTCGCCAGGTTCAGGCTCTCGGCCTTGCCGTGGATGGGGACGCTGACGACGGCGTCGGCGAGCGCGCGGGTCTCCTCGGGCAGTCCCCACGCCTCGTTGCCGAACACCCAGGCGGTGGGGTCGCCCATGGCGCCCTTGTCCAGCTCCTCGTCGAGGTCCCGGTCCCCGGCGCCGTCGGCGGCGAGGATGCGCACCCCGGCGTCCTTGAGCCCCCGCACGGCCTGTTCCACGGGGACGCCCATGGCGACGGGCAGGTGGAAGAGGGAGCCGACGGAGGCGCGTACGGCCTTGGGGTTGTACAGGTCCACGGAGGCGTCGGTGAGGATCACCGCGTCGGCGCCGGCGGCATCCGCGCAGCGCAGCACCGTACCCGCGTTGCCGGGGTCGCGGACGTGGGCGAGGACGGCGACCAGCTTGGGACGGGCGGCGAGGATGTCCTCGAACGGGGTGTCCAGGAACCGGCAGACGCCGACGACGCCCTGCGGGGTGACGGTGGTGGAGATGTCGGCGATGACGTCCTCGTCGGCGAGGTGCACCCGCGCCCCCGCGGCACGTGCCTCGGCGACGATGTCGGCGTACCGGTCCGCGGCCTCGACGGTCGCGAACAGCTCCACCAGCGCGGACTCCCCGTCCACCCGGTGCCCGGCGGCCTCCCGCACGGCCTGCGGCCCCTCCGCGAGGAACAGCCGCTCCTTGCCCCGGAAATTCCGCCTCCCCAGCCGGCGCGCGGCACTCACCCGCGCGGAGCGGGGAGAGATCAACTCAGGGTTGCCGGAGCCCATGTTCCTCATCACCTTCAACCGAAATCCAACAGCAAGCGGTGTCGTTCAGGGGCGCGGGGAACTGCGCGACCAGCCACGACGGCGCCGCACCCGACAACACCCACCGCCCGCCCGCCCCAACAACAGGACCCGCAAGCAAAAGAGCCTGCGGGTCCTGAAGACAACCGGCTCAAGGCCAGCGCAGCGTCACGCGGCCTTGGGCGCGTTCACGTCCGCCGGGAGCGCCTTCTGGGCGACCTCGACGAGCGCCGCGAACGCGGTGCCGTCGTTGACGGCCAGCTCGGCCAGGATCTTGCGGTCGACCTCGATGTTCGCGGCCTTCAGACCCTGGATGAAGCGGTTGTAGGTGATGCCGTTGGCGCGGGCAGCGGCGTTGATCCGCTGGATCCACAGCTGACGGAAGTCACCCTTGCGCTTCTTGCGGTCGTTGTAGTTGTAGACCAGCGAGTGGGTGACCTGCTCCTTGGCCTTGCGGTACAGGCGCGAGCGCTGACCACGGTAGCCGGAGGCCTGCTCGAGGATCGCCCGGCGCTTCTTGTGGGCGTTGACTGCCCGCTTGACGCGTGCCACTTTTAACTCCTTGTAGCGGGGCCGGTGAGTGGACTCGGACTCACACGACCCGAAAACGATTGGGTCCCGGTGTCGACGTAGGGCGCGCTGAAGGCGCCGCTACGTCACTTGCCGAGAAGCTTCTTGATCTTCGCGGCGTCGCCCGGAGCCATCTCGGCGGTGCCGGTGAGGCGGCGCGTCACGCGGGACGACTTGTGCTCGAGCAGGTGGCGCTTGCCGGCGCGCTCACGGAGCACCTTGCCGGAGCCGGTGACCTTGAAGCGCTTGCTGGCACCGCTGTGCGACTTGTTCTTCGGCATAGCGCCGTTATCTCCTCGTCGGTGGCGCTCCGGTGCCCGGTCGTGAAACCGGGCACGGTGGAGCGTCGCTCTTCTATCGGTTGGTTCCGTCGGGACCTTTCGGTCCCTCGGGATCACGCCTCGGCGGGAGCCTCGGCAGGGGCCTCGACGTCCGCGTTCTCGGCGGTCTCGACGTCCACGTCCTCGGAGTCCGCGGCGTTCTGCGAGCGGCCGGGGTTGGCCTTCGCGTCGGCCTTGCGGGCCTCCTGCGCCTGGCGGGCCTCGGCCATCGCCTCGGTCTTCTTCTTGTGCGGACCGAGAACCATGATCATGTTTCGGCCGTCCTGCTTCGGGTTCGACTCGACGAACCCGAGGTCCTGGACGTCCTCCGCGAGGCGCTGCAGCAGTCGGTAGCCCAGCTCGGGGCGGGACTGCTCACGGCCACGGAACATGATCGTGATCTTGACCTTGTCGCCCTGCTTGAGGAACCGGACGACGTGACCCTTCTTGGTGTCGTAGTCGTGCGGGTCGATCTTCGGCCGGAGCTTCATCTCCTTGATGACCGTGTGCGCCTGGTTCTTGCGCGCCTCACGGGCCTTCATGGCCGACTCGTACTTGAACTTCCCGTAGTCCATGAGCTTGCACACGGGCGGACGGGCGTTCGCCGCGACCTCGACCAGGTCCAGGTCGTACTCCTGCGCAAGCTCCAGTGCCTTGGCCAGGGGGACGATGCCCACCTGCTCGCCACTGGGACCGACAAGTCGCACCTCGGGAACGCGAATCCGGTCGTTGATGCGGGGCTCGGCGCTGATGGATCCTCCTCGGTAGCACCACGCGACGGTCTGGCGGACAGCCGCGTAACGTCTGTATCAGTAAGACCTAACCGCGCCGAAGCACAAAAAATGCCCCGGACGATCACATGCGGGGCTCCTCGAACTACCGGAACACCGCCGCGATGGTCGCGGGGCGCGCTCTCGGACGGGGTCCGCCGCCTGGGCGACGAATCCGTCTGACCGGTGACCCGCCGCCCGCGAGGGTGGTCGGGTGGGAGCTCGAAGCCTCCACTTGTGGCCGGAGTGCTCGCCGCGTGGGCGTACTCGTCCGGCCGGTCGTTACACCAGGTTAGCAGGAGCGGCGCGCGGCAGCCAATCTCGGGTCCTCCGGCCGTACCGGCCGGGGTCCGGTCGGGAGAGGCCGGGGGCCGGCGCCTATCGTGTGGGGTATGAGTGAGACCTCCCCTGAGACGCCCGACTTCGACGCCATGACCCGCGACATCGCCGAGGTCCCCGCCGTCGAGGTGATCGTGACGGTCGCCGTCAACCTGATGAGCGCGGCCGCCGTGAAGCTCGGGCTGAGCGAGGAGGGCGAGAAGTACAAGGACCTGGACGAGGCCCGCAAGCTGATCAGCGCCCTCGCCGGCCTGCTGGACGCGAGCACGACCGAGATCAGCTCCTTCCACGCCGCCCCGCTGCGCGACGGCCTGAAGTCGCTCCAGCTCGCCTTCCGCGAGGCGTCCCTCGTCCCGGACGAGCCGGGCCAGGGCCCCGGTGAGAAGTACACCGGGGCGGTCTACGGCTAGTCGTCAGTCACGCGTGAACAAGGGCTCGCCCGGAGGGGTGGTTCCGGCCGGCAGGAGTGCCAGGTCGAGGCCGCGCACCAGGCGGGCCCTCAGCGTTTCGTCGGCGGCCAGCCGCTCGGCGATCGCGCGGGCGGCCCGGGCGGGCGGCACGGCCGGGTCGAGGACGAGCGCCAGGGTGCCGTCGGCCTGGCCGGGGCCCAGGTGCGCGGAGCGCACGGCGGGCTCGGCGGCGACGGCCGCGCGGACGGCGGCCACCACGGCCGGGTCCGTCAGCGGGTCCACGCTGGTACGGCCCTCGGCCAGCGCGAGCAGCGCGGGCCCCGTCAGCTCGAACGGCACCGGCCCGGCGAGGTCCAGCACGACCGTGTCGGCCTTCTCGTGGGCGGCGGCCTGGAGCGCCTGGTGCAGCGGTACGGCGACCGGCCGGGCGGCGGGGTCCCAGCGGGCCAGCGACGCGGTGGAGGTGAAGGCGGGCAGCGCGGTGCGCCCGGCGGCCTTCAGCGTGGGAACGGCCATGTCACTGGTCTTCTCCCTGCGCAGCCCGTTCTCGTCCACCTCGACCTCACCGAGCACGGCGACGACCGGCACGAGCAGCCGGGCCCCCTTGAGCGCCTCCAGTACCGGCCCGAGAGCCGTCCGGTCCTCGGCCCAGGCCGCGAGCGCGGCGGTCAGCCGGGGGTCGGCGGAGCCGTCGTCGTCGGAGAACCCGGAGTCGGGAATGTTCTTGTTCACCACGCTCCCGACCCTATCGGGGGCGGTACGGGGCCGAGCCGACGGGAGGCGTCGATGCGCGCGCTGAAGGTGGCGGTGCCTGCGGGGGCCCGGTTGTCGGCGGGCGTGCTCGACCCGGGTTCCGGACGGAGCGCGGTGTACGGCGACGGCTCCTTCGACACGGCCAGCGTGGTCAAGGTCGGCATCCTCGCCGCGCTGCTGCTCGGCGCCCAGGACGCGGGCCGGGAGCTGACGGGGGCGGAGCGGGAGCGGGCCGCGCGGATGATCGGCCGCAGCGACAACGACTGCGCGACCGAGCTGTGGCACGGCATCGGCGGCGCCCCCGGCCTGGACGCGGCGCACCGGCGTCTCGGCCTCACCGCGACGGTGGGCGGCACGAACGGCTACTGGGGCCTGACCCGCACCACGGCACGGGACCAACTGACCCTGCTTCGGCATGTGTTCGCCCCCTCCCCCGTCCTCACCACGGCCTCGCGCGCCTGCCTGGCCGCCCTGATGGCCTCCGTGGTGCCCGACCAGCGATGGGGTGTCTCGGCGGTGGGCCCCGGCGCGCTGAAGAACGGCTGGTTCCCCCGCGACGCGACCGGGCGCTGGGTCGTGCACAGCGTCGGCCGGGCGTCGGGTGCCGACGGCGACCGCCTGCTGGCGGTCCTCACCGAGGGCACGTCGAGCCGGGCGGAGGGCATCGCCCTGGTGGAGTCGGCGGCGCGAGCGGCGGTACGGGCCTTCGCCGGCGATGCCTGATCAGTCCAGGGTGCCCGGTCTGCGGCCGCGCCTGATCACCACGGCCGCCGCGATCAGGAGCGCGGTGCCGGTGACGCCCGCCGCCCAGGCCGCCCAGCCTGGGCCGGAGGAGGCGGAGCCCGGGGTGTCCGGGCCCGCGCCGAAGTACTTCTTGGCGTAGGTGGCGGGGCGGAGGGTGTCCGGCTGGAGGGTCGTGGCGGCCTTGAGGGCGGCGGCCGGATCGATCATGCCGAAGCCCCGGGAGTCGTCGCGGCCGCCCGTGGGGGCGTCCCGCGCGGTGTCCTCCAGCACCTTCTTGACCTGGGCCGGGGAGAGCTTCGGGCGGTCGGCCTTGAGCAGGGCGGCCGCGCCGGAGACGAAGGCGGAGGCGGCCGAGGTGCCCCAGCCCTCGTAGTAGCGGTGGTCGGGGTCGGCGATGACGACGTCCACACCGGGCGCGCTGACGGCGGCGTACCAGCGGCGGGTGGAGAAGGAGGCGCGGGTGCCGTAGCGGTCGACCGCAGTGACGGCGATGACGCCGGGATAGGCGGCCGGGTAGGAGACGTGGTCGCCCTTGTCGCCGCCGTTGCCCGCCGAGGCGACCACCACGACACCCTTGCCGAGGGCGTACTGCACGGCCTCGTCCTCGCCGGCCTCGGGGTGCGCGGAGTCGGAGTCGTCGCCGAGGGAGAGGTTGATGACGTCGGCGCCGTGGTCGGCGGCCCAGCGGATGCCGTCCGCGAGGGCGTTGCCCCGGGTGACGCGGGCCTTGGCGCGGGCGGCGTCCTTGTCCTCCAGGATGACCCGCACGGGGAGGATCTTCGCCCGGGGCGCGACGCCCATGATCCCGGCGCCGCCGCCGGGCCCGTGCCCGTGACCGGCGATGATCCCGGCCATGGCGGTGCCGTGCCGGGCCCAGGCGCGGTCGCCGGGCCCGGCGCCGAAGCCGACCATGTCCTTGCCGGGCAGCACGTTGCCCGCGAGGTCGGGGTGGTCGTCCTCCACGCCGGTGTCGAGCACGGCGACGGTGACGCCCTGGCCCTGGGTGGTGCGCCACGCCTCGTCGAGATGGAGCGCGGACAGTCCCCACTGCTGGGCGCGGATGGAGTCGGCGTGGGCGGTGGCGGCCGGGAGCAGGGCGAGGCCGGCCGCGAGCAGCAGACTGGACGCGGTGCGGGTGCGGCGCCTCATGACGGTTTCTCCGTGGCCGGGCTGACGGTCTGGCGGAGCTTGCGCTGGACGCGGTCGGCGAGCCCCTGGGCCTCGTTGCCGAGACCGGCCTGCGCGGGTGCGGAGGTGGCGCCGGAGCGCACGGCGTCCGGGGCGGGCTCGGGGGTGTCGACGGTACGGCCGTCGGCCCAGCCGGAGACGGCGAAGGCGACGATGGGCGCGTCGGTGAGGACGCTGACCGTCCAGCTCGCCCGCTGCCTCGCGCCGAACCCTGCGGCGGGGGTGCCCTTGGCGGCGTAGGGCAGGGGCAGCAGGTCGGTGCGCCGGTCGAGGCGCTCGTTCCTGAAGCGGGCGGCGAGCCCGGCCATGGCCGCGGGGTCGGCCTTGGTGAACAGCAGCCCCACGGTGGTGACATGGGTCCGGGTGGCGTCGGTGTAGGTGGCGCGCAGCAGGCGGGCGCAGCCCACGGGGGCGAGGGCGCGCGCCAGCAGCGGGTCGAAGGCTCCTTCGCAGCCGGTGTCGGGGGCGACCGCGATCCGGGTCCAGCTGCGGTCGGCTCCGCCGGGTCCGGCGCCGGTGCCCCGCACGGTGGGCGGGAAGAGCTGGTCGACGGGCACGTTGTGCCAGAGCGATCCGGCGGCGGCGAAGCCGCTGTCCGCGGTGCGGTCGCCGTCCTCGCCGGTGAGCCAACTCCCGGCCAGCGCACCCCCGATGAGGCCGAGCCCGAGCACGACGCAGACGGCGGCGACACCGGTGCGGCCGCGCAGCCGGGCCAGCGGGCCGGGGCCGCGCACGGGTTCCTCGTACGGCTCGGGCTGCCCGAACGCGCCGACCGGCCAGGGGGCGTTCCAGGAGAGGGACGGGTCGGGCGCGGGCGCCGGGCTCCAGGCGGGCGGGGGCGGCACCTGCGGGGCGGGCTCGGGGCCGGCCGGTACCGGCCGGGTGGGGGTCTCCGTCGGCGTCGCGGCCGGGGTGCGGGGCGGCGGGGTGTCGGGGAAGCGGGCGGAGGCCGGCGGGGGCGGCGGCGGTGTGGTGATCCGGGCCTCGGGGACGGGGGGCCGGCTCTCGCGGGGGCGTTGGAGGGGGCGGCGCGGGGCGAACACCGAGGGCTCGTCCTCGGTCGGGGCTTCCGTACCGGCGGGCGAGGGGTCGTCGGCGGGGCGCGGAGGGAACGGGGCGCGGCGCGCTTCCGTGCTCATGCACCCCCCGTTTCCTGGCGACCGGGCCGACTGCTCGTACGCGGGCCGTCCTGGTCGGCGGCCTCGGCCCGTCGGACGAGTTCCGTCCGGGCACGCATACCCGTACGGCTGTACCGGCATCCCGGTTCAGCGCTGCGGCCGGGTGTTTTCCGCCGTACGTGCGCGTCACTTTACGGGTTAGGGGCGGCCTGGACGGAACCGGCCGACGCCCTCGGGGCATCTGCCCGGAACATCCCCCTACCCTCGGGTAATCGCGTCTGGCAGGCTGCCGTCATGACTGCGCGTGCCGCCGACCGGGCCCGGTACGACCGGGCCACCGCCGCCTACGAAGCCCCGCTCGCCCTCGTGGATCTGGCCGCCTTCGACGCCAACGCGGACGACCTCGTGCGCCGGGCTGACGGGAAACCGATCCGGGTCGCCTCCAAGTCGGTCCGCTGCCGGGCCCTGCTGGAACGGGTGCTGGCGCGGGAGGGCTTCGCCGGGATCATGTCGTTCACGCTGGCCGAGTCGCTGTGGCTGGCGCGCTCGGGCTTCGACGACGTGCTGCTGGCCTACCCGTCCGCCGACCGCGCCGGGTACGCCGAGCTGGCGGCCGATCCCAAGCTGGCCGCCTCGGTCACGGTGATGGTGGACGACGTGGCCCAGCTCGACCTGATCGACGCCGCCCGCGCCGGAGGGCGGGAGGTGGTGCGGGTCTGCCTGGAGCTGGACACCTCGCTGCGGCTGTTCGGCGGCCGGGTGCGGGTGGGCGCCCGCCGCTCCCCGCTGCACTCCCCCGCCCGACTGGCCGAGCTGGCCCGGTCGGTGGCCCGGCGTCCGGGGTTCCGGCTGGTGGGGATCATGGGGTACGAGGGGCATGTGGCGGGGGTGGGTGACGCGGTGGCCGGGCGTCCGCTGCGCTCGCGGGCGGTCCGGCTGATGCAGGCGGCGGCCCGGAAGGAGCTGGCGGAGCGGCGCGCGGCCGCCGTACGGGCGGTGCGGGCGGTGGCGCCGGAGCTGGAGTTCGTCAACGGCGGCGGTACGGGCAGTGTGCAGCACACGGCGGCCGAGGACGCGGTGACGGAGATCGCGGCCGGTTCGGGGCTGTACGTGCCCCGGCTGTTCGACAACTACACGTCGTTCACGGGCCGTCCGGCCGCCCTGTTCGCGCTTCCCGTGGTCCGGCGTCCCGGTGTGGGCGCGGTGACGGTGCTGGGCGGCGGCTATCCGGCGTCGGGCGCGGCGGGCCGGGACCGGCTGCCGGTTCCGTATCTGCCTCAGGGGCTGCGCTTCGACCCGCAGGAGGGCGCCGGGGAGGTGCAGACCCCGCTGCTGGGCTCGCCCGCCGACGATCTGCTGATCGGCGACAAGGTGTGGTTCCGGCACGCCAAGGCGGGCGAGCTGTGCGAGCGGTTCGACGTGCTGCACCTGGTGGAGGGGGACACGGTCACCGCGACCGTGCCCACCTACCGGGGCGAGGGGCACACGTTCCTCTGACGGTCCCTCAGTACACCGTGTCCGCCTGGTCCGGCACCACGGAGCCGTCCGGGCGGAGCACGGGGACCCGGCCGCCGTCGGGGGCGTTGTAGGCGGTGGTGGAGCAGGGGTACGGGTCGGTCCTGCGGGGCAGCGGCTCGATGAACATCGGGTTGACCACCCAGCGGCCGTCCGCGTCGTCGTAGGCCCGGCACATCAGCTCGGCCTTGTTCCGGTTGAGGACCAGGTGGGCGCCGGTGGCGTCGGAGACGAAGGTGACGTCGGTGTCCGCGTCGCCGCCGCCGAGGGCGATCCGCTTCCTCCACGGCTGCTTCTGCCAGGCGGCGGGCCCGTGGATGCCGTAGATGTCCTGGTTGATCCAGCACCGCTTGCCGTCGATGTACGGGATGACGTCACCCTTGTTCACCCCGGTCCCCCCGCAGCCCTCGTTGCGGGTGGTGATGCGGCCTCGGTGGTCGAGGACGGAGCGGATGGCGATGGTGTGCGCGGCGTCGACGCCGACCCCGCGCGACCAGACCTCGGTGACCGGTTCGGAGCCGGCCGAGACGATGTACACCCGGAACCCGGCCCGCTGGAGGGTGCGGATGAGGTCGCGCTGCTGGTCGTAGTAGCGGACGTAGGCCGGGACGGTGTGGGTGCCCAGGGTGCGGGTGGCGCCGACCGGCGCGGCCAGCGCCTCGGTGCGGGCGGCGGCCGCGTACGAGGAGAGCTGGGCCGGGGTGCGGCCCGCGAAGAGCTGGGGCACCCAGGCGTACTGCGGGACGGTGCGCCGGTGGTTCCAGGTGCCGGCGAAGGCGGCGGCGCCGCTCATCGTGGTGCCCTTCTCCCGGATCTCCACGATCTCGTCGGTGCACCCGGGCCGGTCGGAGGTGCGCAGGGAGACGCCCGCGCCGGTGCCGCAGGCGGCGGTGAGCGCCCGGTCCCCGGCCTCGGTCATCCAGGCGCTGGTGTCCTTCCAGCGGGCGGGGCGGGGCAGCGCGTCGTGGCGCAGGGCCCAGGAGAGGGTGGCGTCGGTGACGTCGTTCTTGGTGACCGTGTTGTCCCAGTCGAACGCGGCGACCGCGCCCCGGTGTCCGGAACAGGTGCCGCGGGCGTCGATGACCTGTTGCAGGTGGGCGCGGTTGCTGCCGTACCAACTGGTACTCAGCTCAGGGCACTTGGTGTCGGCGGCCACTGCGGTGGGGGCGAGGGCGGGGGCGGCCGCGAGGGCGGCGGCCGCGGCGAGGGACCAGGCGAGTAGCTGTCGCATGGGAAGGGGACCGTACACCTTTCGTGGGGAGGGGGCCGGGTACGCGCCCGACTAGAGCGGGGTGACGTACGCGCCGGAGATGCCGCCGTCCACCAGGAAGTCGGTGGCGTTGACGAAGGAGGCGTCGTCGCTGGCGAGGAAGGCGACGGCGGCGGCGATCTCGTCGGCCCGCGCGAACCGGCCGAGCGGGATGTGCACCAGCCGGCGGGCGGCCCGCTCGGGGTCGGTGGCGAACAGCTCCTGGAGCAGCGGGGTGTCGACCGGGCCGGGGCACAGGGCGTTGACCCGGATGCCCTCGCGGGCGAACTGCACCCCGAGTTCACGGGACATGGCGAGCACCCCGCCCTTGGAGGCGGTGTAGGAGATCTGCGAGGTGGCCGCGCCCATCCGGGCCACGAAGGACGCGGTGTTGATGATGGAGCCGCGGCCCTGGCGGCGCATGTAGGGCAGCGCGGCCTTGCAGCACAGGTAGACGGAGGTCAGGTTGACCTCCTGCACCCGCTTCCACGCCTCCAGCCCGGTGTCGAGGATGGAGTCGTCGTCGGGCGGGGAGATACCGGCGTTGTTGAAGGCGATGTCGACGCTGCCGTAGGTGTCGTGGGCGGCCTGGAACAGCGCCTCGACCTGCGCGGGGTCGGTGACGTCGGTCTTCACGAACAGTCCGCCCACCCCGTCGGCGGCGGCCTTGCCGGCGGCCTCGTCGATGTCGGCGCAGACCACGTGGGCGCCCTCGGCGGCGAGTCTGCGGACGGTGGCCAGGCCGATGCCGCTGCCGGCTCCGGTGACGACGGCGGTGCGGCCGACCAGGCGGCGGCAGACGGGAGCTTCGGTCTCGGTCACTTAGGCGGGCCCCTCCGTGCTGAGGAAGACGTTCTTGGTCTCGGTGAAGGCGGTCAGGGCGTCCGGGCCGAGTTCGCGGCCGAGTCCGGACTGCTTGAAGCCGCCGAACGGGGTCCAGTAGCGGACGCTGGAGTGCGAGTTGACGGACAGGTTGCCCGCGCGGACGGCCCCGGAGACGCGCAGGGCGCGGCCGAGGTCACGGGTCCAGATGGAGCCGGAGAGCCCGTAGGGGGTGTCGTTGGCGAGCCGGACCGCGTCCCGCTCGTCGTCGAAGGGCAGCAGGACGGCCACGGGGCCGAAGATCTCCTCGCGGGCGGCCGGGCTGTCGGGGGCCGCTCCGGTGAGCACGGTCGGCGGGAACCAGTGCCCGGGGCCGTCCGGCGCGGTGCCGCGCAGGGCGGGGGCGCCGTCGGGGACGTAGGAGCGGACGCGGTCGAGCTGGGCGCGGGAGATCAGCGGGCCCATCTGCGTCTTCTCGTCGGCGGGGTCGCCGACGACCACGGCGGTGAGGGCGTCCGCGAGGAAGGCGCGGGCCTCGTCGTAGACCTCGCGCTGGACCAGGACGCGGGTGCGGGCGCAGCAGTCCTGGCCGGCGTTGTCGAGGAAGGAGAAGGGGTCGAGGGCGGCCTTCAGGTCGGCGTCGGTGAAGACGATGTTGGGGCTCTTGCCGCCGAGTTCGAGGGTGACCGGCTTGAGCAGGCGGGCGCAGCGCTCCGCGACCTCGTGTCCGGTGCGGGTGGAGCCGGTGAACACGATCTTGGCGATGCCGGGGTGGTCGACCAGGGCGCGTCCGGCGGTGTGGCCGTGTCCCGGCAGCACCTGGAAGAGGTGCTCGGGCAGGCCCGCCTCCAGGGCGAGTTCGGCGAGGCGGAGCGCGGTGAGGGGGGTGGTCTCGGCGGGCTTGAGGACGACGGCGTTGCCCGCGGCGAGCGCCGGGAAGGAGCCCCAGGCGGCGATGGGCATCGGGAAGTTCCAGGGGGCGATGACGCCGACCACGCCGAGGGGTTCGTGGAAGGTGACGTTCCAGCCGCCGGGCACCGGGATCTGGCGGCCGGTCAGCCGTTCGGCGCCGCCCGCCGCGTAGAGCAGCAGATCACGGGCGTTGCCGGCCTCCCAGCGGGCGTTGCCGAGGGTGTGGCCGGCCTCGCGGACCTCCAGCAGGGCGAGTTCCTCGGTGTGCGCGTCGACGGTGTCGGCGAAGCGGCGCAGCAGCCGGGCGCGGTCGGCGGGGGCGAGGGCGGCCCAGGCGCGCTGGACGGGGACGGCGCGGGCGACGGCGGCGGCCACGTCTTCGGCGCTCGCGGCGGGGACGGTGGCGAGGGTCTCCTCGGTGGCGGGGTTGACCACGTGGAGTTCGTGCGGGTCCGTCAAGGAGGTGTCACCTTTCACGGGCGTTCACGGGTTCACGGGCGTCGGCGAGTTCACGGGTGTTCGCGGGTTCACGGGTGTTCGCGGGTTCAGGGGTGTTCACAGGCGACGGCCTGTTCACAGGCGTTCGAAGGAGCGGCGCAGTTCCCAGTCGGTGACGGCGGCGTCGAAGGCGGCCAGCTCGACGCGGGCCATGTTGGCGTAGTGGGCGACGACGTCCTCGCCGAACGCGGCCTTCGCGATCGGGCTGGTCTCCCAGAGCTGGGCGGCCTCCCGCAGAGTGGTGGGCACGTGCGCGTAATCGGCCGTGTACGCGTTGCCCGCGCAGGGCTCGGGCAGTTCGAGCCGCTGCTCGACCCCGTACAGCCCGGCGGCGACGAGTCCGGCGACGGCGAGGTACGGGTTGACGTCGCCGCCGGGCAGCCGGTTCTCGAAGCGCAGCGAGGGGCCGTGGCCGACCACGCGCAGGGCGCAGGTGCGGTTGTCGTGGCCCCAGGCGACGGCGGTGGGCGCGAAGGAGCCGGGCTGGAACCGCTTGTAGGAGTTGATGTTGGGCGCGTACAGCAGCGAGAAGTCGCGCAGCGCGGCGAGCTGTCCCGCCAGGAAGTACCGCATCACCTCGGACATGCCGTCGTCCCCGGCCATGACGCTGCGGCCGTCCTCGTCGGCGAGCGAGAGGTGGATGTGGCAGGAGTTGCCCTCCTTCTCGTTGAACTTCGCCATGAAGGTGAGCGCCATCCCCTCCTGGCTGGCGATCTCCTTGGCGCCCGTCTTGTACACCGCGTGCTGGTCGCAGGTGCGCAGGGCCTCGGTGTAGCGGAAGGCGATCTCGTGCTGGCCGGGGTTGCACTCCCCCTTGGCCGACTCGACGGTGAGCCCCGCGCCCGCCATCTCGTTCCGCAGCCGGCGCAGCAGGGGCTCCACGCGCCCGGTGCCGAGGATGGAGTAGTCGATGTTGTACTGGTTGGCCGGGGTCAGCCCCCGGTACCCGGTGTCCCAGGCGTGCTCGTAGCTGTCCCGGAAGACGATGAACTCCAGCTCGGTACCGGCCTGGGCGGTGTATCCCAGTCCGGCGAGCCGCTCCAGCTGGCGGCGCAGGATCTGGCGCGGGGCCGCGGTGACCGGGGCGCCGTCCTCCCAGGCGAGGTCGGCCATGAGCAGCGCGCTGCCGGGGTGCCAGGGCAGCCGGCGCAGCGTGGCCGGGTCGGGGCGCATGGCGAAGTCGCCGTAGCCCCGGTCCCAGGACGACATCTCGTAGCCGTCGACGGTGTTCATCTCGGTGTCGACCGCGAGGAGGTAGTTGCAGCCCTCGGTGCCGTGGTCGAGCACCTCGTCGAGGAAGAAGCGGGCGGCGAACCGCTTGCCCTGGAGCCGTCCCTGCATGTCGGGGAAGGCCAGGACGACGGTGTCGATCTCACCGCCGGCGACCAGCGCCCGCAGTTCCTCGATACTCAGCGGGGGTGTGCGGTCTGCCACGGGAGAGCCTCCTTTGGCCGTGCTGCGCGCGGTCCGGCGGGGAGCCATAAGGTATGGCGGGGAACCATTGCTTGGGAAGGGGGCGCGACCGGATGGCCGGGAATGCGGGGGCGCGGGAGCCGGGAGCGGGCAGCGACCGGCTGGGCGCGGTGCTGCGCCCGGTGCGGGCGGGCAACGGCTTCGAGGAGGCGCTGGAGCAGATCCTCCAGGTGGTCCGGCTCGGTCTCGTCCGCGACGGTGAACGGCTGCCCGCCGAGCGGGAGTTGGCGGAGCGGCTGGGCATCAGCCGGGTGACGCTGCGCGAGGTGCTGCGGGTGCTGCACGACCAGGGTCTGGTGGAGTCGCGGCGCGGGCGGTACGGCGGCACGTTCGTGCTGCGCCGCGCGGACGGGGCCGGCGAGGGCGAACTGCGGCGGCGCACGGCGGAGGTCGACATCGAGGACGTACTGCGCTTCCGCGAGGTGCTGGAGGTGGGCGCGGCCGGGCTGTGCGCGGCGCACGGACTGTCCAGGGAGGGCGTCGTGCGGCTGCGGCGGGCGCTGGACCACACGCGGGACGCGCCGCTCGCGGACTACCGGCGCCGGGACACCTTGCTGCATCTGACGCTGGCCGGGCTGTGCGGCTCGCCGTCGCTGGCGGCGCAGTACGCGGCGGTCCGGGCGGGCGTCAACGACCTGCTGGACTGCATCCCGCTGCTGGTGAGGAACCTGGAGCACTCCCAGCGGCAGCACACCGCGCTGGTGGACGCGGTGCTGGAGAGGGACGCGGACGCGGCGCGGGAGATAGCCCGGGAGCACTGCGCGGGCACGGCGGCGCTCCTGCGGGGCTTCCTGGCCTGACCCCGGCTCTGCAAAGGTATGGGTGAGCACCTTTGGAGGGCACATGGGCGGACGGCCGCTGATCGGTGTGAGTACGTATCTGGAGGCGGGCGCCCGCTGGGGTGTCTGGGAACTGGAGGCGGCCCTCCTGCCCGCCGCCTACCCCCGTCTGGTGAGCCGTTCCGGCGGCCTGTCCGCCCTGCTGCCCCCGGACGACCCGGCGCTGGCCCCGGAGGTGGTGGCCCGACTGGACGGCGTGGTCGTCGCGGGCGGCCCCGACGTCGACCCCGCCCGCTACGGCGCCGAACGCTCCCCCCGCTGCGGTCCGCCCGCCCCGGAGCGCGACGCCTGGGAACTGGCCCTCATCGAGGCCGCGTTGGCCGCCCACGTCCCCTTCCTCGGCATCTGCCGGGGCATGCAGCTCCTCAACGTCGTCCTGGGCGGCACCCTCGTCCAGCATCTCGACGGCCACGCGGAGGCGGTCGGCGTCTTCGGGGCCCACCCGGTCCAGCCGGTGCCGGGCACCCTCTTCGCCTCCATCCAGCCCGAAGCCACCAGCGTCCCCACCTACCACCACCAGGCCATCGAGCACCTCGCCACCGCCCTCACCCCCTCCGCCCACGCGGCCGACGGCACGGTCGAGGCCGTCGAACTCCCCTCCGCCGCGGGCTGGGCGCTGGGCGTCCAGTGGCACCCGGAGATGGGCACGGACGACCGGGTGATGCGCGCGCTGGTCGCCGCGGCGGGCGGAACCGGGTCCTAGGGGGCGTCTCCCCGATCTTCGCGGGCCCGCGACGCCTGGCACGGCACCTCGCCGCACGGCCGAATCGCCCAAGTACGTCCAGTACGAGGACGACTCGACCGCACGCCGAGGCACCGCACCAGACGCCGCGGGCCGATCCACGAAGATCGAGGAGACACCCCCTAGCTCCGCGTCAGCGACAGCAGCTCCCGCGCCGGTCCGGTGGGCCGGTGTCCCGTCGGCCACACCGCCCGCAGGTCCCGGCGCAGCGGGACCCCCTCCACCGGGATGCCGATCAGGCGGCGGGTGGCGAGTTCCTCGCCGACGGCGAGTTCGCTGAGGACGGCGGGGCCCGCGCCGCTGATCACGGCGGCCTTCACGGCGGTGGTGGAGGAGAGTTCGATGAGGGGCCGGGCGGGGGTGCCGAGGGCGGCGTCGAGGACCTGGCGGGTGCCGGAGCCGCGTTCGCGGAGGATGAGGGGGGTGGCGGCGAGTTCCGCCGTCGTCAGGGGGCGGGGGCGGCGGGCCCAGGGATGGGCGGGTGCGGTGACGACGGTGAGCCGGTCGTGGGCGATGACGGCCGAGTCCAGCCCCGCGGGGACGGTGAGCCCCTCCACGAAGCCGAGGTCGGCCTCGCCGGCGAGCAGGAGTTCGGCGACCTTGGCCGAGTTGCCCGCGAGCAGCGACACCGCCGTGTCCGGCCGGCCGGCGCGCAGCGCGAGCAGCCAGCCGGGCAGCAGGTACTCGGCGATGGTCATGCTGGCCGCGACCCGCAGCCGGGAGTCCCGTGTCGCCCGGAGCGCCTGCGCGCCCGCGTCGAACACCTCGGCCGCCGCCACGACCTGCCGCGCCCAGTCGGTGACCAGCGCGCCCGCGTCGGTGAGCCGGGAGCCGCGCGGGGAGCGGTCGACCAGGGCGACGCCGAGCTGCCGTTCCATGGAGCGCAGCCGGCTGCTGGCGGCGGGCTGGGTGATGCCCAGCTCACGCGCGGCCGCCCCCAGACTGCCCAGCCGGGCCACGGCCAGCAGCAGCTCCAGCCCGCCCAGATCGGGCACCCGGTGCGCCAGCGAACCGCGCCCGGCCTGCTCTTCGCTCATAAGACCACCTTATGCCCCCATAGAAACGGACTCCCTGGTCAGCACCGGGTCCGGGCCGGGACGCTGGTCCCATGGTCACCGCAGCCCGCCTCCGCCACCTCGGCCCGAACTGGTACGCCGTCGTCATGGGCACGGCGATCCTCGGCTCGGCGGGCGCCGTCCTCCCCGCCCCCGTCCGCCGGCTCTGCGCCGCTCTGTGGGTCCTCTCCCTGCTCCTGCTGCTCGCCCTCCTCGCGGCCCGCGCCCTGCACTGGAGCCACCACCGCGACCAGGCCCGTCACCACCTCCTCGACCCGGCGACGGCCCCCTTCCACGGCTGCGCCGCCATGGCGCTCCTCGCGGTCGGCGGCGGCGCGCTCTCGGCCGGCCGGTACCTGATCGGCACCCGGGCGGCCGTCGCCCTGGACACCGTTCTGTTCAGCGCCGGTACCGCGCTGGGGCTGGCTGCGGCCGTGGCGGTGCCGTACCTGATGGTGACCCGGCACCGGCTCACCCTCGCCGACGCCACCCCCGTATGGCTGCTACCGCTGGTCGCGCCGATGGTGTCGGCCGCGCTGGGCCCCGCCCTGGTGCCGTATCTGCCGCCCGGCCAGCCCCGCGAGACCCTGCTGCTGGGCTGTCTGACACTGTTCGGGCTGAGCCTGCTGGCCACGCTGCTGATGCTCCCGCTGCTCCTCGCCCGCCTGCTGCTCCACGGCCCGCTGCCGCTCGCGCTGACCCCGGCCCTGTTCCTGGTCCTCGGCCCGCTGGGCCAGTCGACCACCGCCACCGGTGCGATCGCGGACCTGGCGCCGGGCGTGGTCCCGGCGCCGTACGACCGGGGCCTTGCGGTGTTCGCCGTGCTGTACGGGGTGCCCGTCATGGGCTTCGCGCTGCTGTGGCTGGCGTTCGCCGTCGCGCAGCTGGTGCGGGCGCGGCGGCGGGGCATGCGGTTCGCGCTGACCTGGTGGGGGCTCACCTTCCCGGTCGGCACGTGCGTCACCGGCGCGGCCTCCCTGGCCCGGCACACCGGCCTGGACGTGTACGCGGCGCTCGCGGCCGGCCTGTACGCCCTGCTGCTCCTCGCCTGGGCCGCGGCGGCCGCCGGTACCGTGCGCGGCCTGCTCAGCGGGGCGCTGCTGCCAGCGCCTCCGCCAGCACGCGGGGAGCTTCGAGCAACGAGGGCCCGTACCAGGTCAGGTGCCGTCCGCTGACCAGGGCGCAGGGCAGGCCGGGGAACGCCTCGGGGCCGTCGTCGGCGGTGAAGCGGTACGGCTCGTCGGGCAGGACGACCAGCTCGGGGGCCGCCGCGTTCAGCTCGTCCAGCGGGACGCGGGGGTAGCGCTCGGCGTGATCGGCGTGGAGGTGCCGTACGCCGAGGCGGGCCAGGACGTCGCCCGCGAAGGTGTCCCGGCCGAGCACCATCCAGGGGCGGCGCCAGACGGGCACCACGGCGCTGAGCGGCCGCCGCGACTCGGGCAGCGCGGCCCAGGCCAGCTCGGCGCGGTCCAGCCAGCCGGGCCGGCTCGTGGCACCGCACGCCGACAGCACCCGCTCCAGCTCGGTGAAGGCCTGCGG
Source organism: Streptomyces sp. BK022 (assembly GCF_004217355.1). Classification (NCBI taxonomy): domain Bacteria; kingdom Bacillati; phylum Actinomycetota; class Actinomycetes; order Kitasatosporales; family Streptomycetaceae; genus Streptomyces; species Streptomyces sp. BK022. Next base: position 193,605 of record NZ_SHKU01000008.1, on the reverse strand, counting down.
CACGGTCCGTACCTCGGTGACGAGCACCGGGACGCCCGCCGCGCGCAGGGCGTCGAGGTCGGGGGCGCGGTTCTCCTCCTCGTTGGCGATCACGAGGTCGGGTTCGAGGGCGGCGATCCGCGCGGTGTCGGGGTTCTTGGTGCCGCCGATCCGCTCGACACCGAGGTCCGCCGGGCGCTCGCACCAGTCGGTGGCCCCGACGAGGACACCGGGCAGCGTCACGGCGACCGCCTCGGTCAGGGACGGCACCAGGGAGACGACTCGCATCAGGAACTACCGTGCCCGGTCCTGGACCGCCTCGATGTGCTCGGCGACGGCCACCACGACCACCCGGGTGTCCGGCACGGTGGCCCGCCAGCGGTGGCGGACACCGCCGGTCAGGTACAGGGTGTCGCCGCGGCCGAGCCGGTAGGCGCGGCCCTCGGCCTCGATCTCGACCGCGCCGTCGGCCACGTACATCAGCTCGTCGTTGCGGTGCTGGAACTCGCGGCCGGCGTCGTGGTCGCCGGTGAACTCGGAGGCGTGCAGCTGGTGGTGGCCGCGCACCAGGGCGCGGGTACGGGCGGTGAAGTCGCCCTCGGCGGCCGGCTCACCGCGTACGACGTCGACGCTGCACGCGGGGTCGGCGGCGGCGAGGAGTTCCACCGCCGTGGTGCGCAGCGCGTCGGCGAGCTTCTCCAGGGAGGTGCGGCTCGGGCGGGCCCGGTCGTTCTCCACCTGGCTGAGGAAGGGCACCGAGAGGCCGCTGCGCTCGGCCACGACCGCGAGGGTGAGTTCGAGCGTCCGGCGGCGCCGCCGGACGGCCGCGCCGACCCGCACGGGCTGTCGCTCCTTGTGGTCGCCCATGGCTGCGGCTCCCTCCTTCACGCGTGGCGCGGCTGCCCGGACGCCCCGTGCCGGGCGCCCCTGTCCTGAGTTGTCTGCACCCTACGCACGTTCGGCAAACCGTTTCACGCGCCTCTCACATCCGGCGCCGTCGCAGGGCGAGTACCCCACGGTTCGCGCCAGTGCCGCGGTCCGCCGGACGCGTGGTCCTGCCCCGGCTTTCCGCGGCGTTCACCTGCTTCAAGGCTCGGGCGTCCCCAGGTGTTCCCGCGAGGCGGGGTCCATGGCGCTCCGTGGTTGGCCGGATCTCTACGGTGGTGAGACCGGCTCCCGGGGGCGGACGCGGGCCGGCGTCCGCCCCCTCACCTCATCCGGTGGCTTCCCGCCCGCCCTTGCCGGCCGGTGCCCAGGTGTCGGCCAGCCCGGGGTTCTCCTTGAGCCAGGCGCGGACGGCGTCCTGCTCCTTGCCCTTGCCGGCCTTCTGGATGCGGGCCTCCAGGCCGGTGAGCTGCTTCTCGGTCATCGAGAAGTCCTTCAGCCACTCGGCGACCTCGGGGTTGTCCTGGCTGAACCCCTTGCGGGCGAGGGTGTGCACGGCGTCGCCCTTGCCCCAGGCGCCGGCCGGGTCCTTGAGCTTCTTCAGCCGGTAGTCGCTGTAGGCCCAGTGCGGGGACCACAGGGTGACGACCACGGGCTGCTTCTTGGCGTAGGCCCGCTTCAGCTCGGTCAGCATGGCCGGGGTGGAGCCGTCGACGACCTGGTAGCGGCCCTTGAGCCCGTACCGGTCGAGCACCTTGTCCTTGAGCAGGCCCATCATGCCCGCGCTGGGCTCGATGCCGATGATCCGGCCGTCGAACTCGGCGGCGTGGTCCTTCAGGTCGGCCAGGGAGTTCACGTCCTTCACATAGGACGGAACGGTCAGCTCCAGGGAGGTGGAGCCGTACCAGTGGCCCAGGTCCTCCATCCGGTCGCCGTACTTCTTCCAGTACTCGGCGTGCGTGGTGGGCAGCCAGGAGTCGGTCTCGAAGTCCAGGCGGCCGGTGGCCAGGCCGGTGTAGAGGGGGCCGGCCGCGTACTGGGTGACGCTGACCTTGAAGCCGCGCCGCTCCAGCAGCTCCTTCCACAGGAAGGTGGACGCGATGCCCTCGTCCCACGGGATGTACCCGAGCTTGATCTCCTTGCCCTGGCCGATGTCCGTGCCGGACGCGGTGGACTTGGCGGCGCCGGGCCCGAAGACCCCGAGCCCGCCCGCGACCAGCGCGAGCACGACCACCGCGACGACGGCGACGGCCGGGCGCGGCCGGTACGACCAGGCGGTGGGCCGGGCCTTGGCGGCGGCGCGGCGGCCCAGCGGGGAGAGGTGGGTGCCGAGCGCGCCGGTGACCCGGTCGAGGTAGATGGCGAGGACGACGATGCCGACGCCCGCCTCGAAGCCGTAGCCGATGTCGAGCTGGCCGATGGCCTCGTTGACGGCGCCGCCGAGGCCGCCGGTGCCGACCATGCCCGCGATGACGACCATGGACAGGCCGAGCATGATGACCTGGTTGACGCCCGCCATGATGGTGGGCAGGGCGAGCGGCAGCTGCACCCGCCACAGGGTGTCGCGGGGTGTGGTGCCGAACGCCTCGGCGGCCTCGACCAGTTCGGCGTCGACCTGGCGGATGCCCAGCTCGGTCATGCGGACGCCGGGGGCGAGCGCGAAGATCAGCGTGGCGACGACACCGGCCGCGGTGCCGAGCCCGAAGAAGAGCATGGCCGGGATGAGCAGCACCATCGACGGCATGGTCTGGAGGAGGTCCAGCGCGGGGCGCAGGGTGGCGCTCACCGCGCGGGAGCGGGCGGCCCAGATGCCGAGCGGGATCGAGATGACCAGCGCGATGATGGTGGCGACCAGCACCAGCGAGAGCGTGGACATGGCCCGTTCCCACAGGTCGAGGGAGTCCACGAGGGCGAATCCGGCGAAGGCGAGGACACCGGCGAGCAGTCCGCGCAGCCACCAGGCGAGCACGGCGAGGATGCCGGCGAGCAGCAGGGGCTGCGGGGCGGTGAGGACGGCGTCGATGCCGTCGTACATGCCCTCCAGGACGGCGCGGACGGCGTCGAAGAGCCAGGAGAGGTGGCCGACCAGCCACTCGACCCCGGAGTCGACCCAGTCGCCGAGCGGAAGCCTAGGCACGGGCGGTCACCTTCCTGTCGTCGCGGGGGTGGTCGCAGGCGATCGGGCCGCCCTGCTTGTCGCCGAGGAAGCCGACCAGGCGGCTCTCGGGCACGACGCCGACCAGGGTGCGGTCGGCGTCGACGACGGCGACCGGGTGGCTCAGCCGGGCGCTGAGCGCGCACAGTTCGGTGAACGGTGTGCCGGGCGCGGCGGTCTCGCAGGCGCAGTCGGCCTCGTCGCCGCGCACCTCGGTGTCCATGACCGCGGACGCGGTGAGCACGCGGGAGCGGTCGACGTCCTGGATGAAGGAGGCGACGTAGTCGTCCGCGGGGCGCAGCAGGATGTCCTCGGCGGTGCCGGTCTGCACGATGCGGCCGTCGCGCATGACGGCGATGCGGTCGCCCAGGCGCATGGCCTCGTTGAGGTCGTGGGTGATGAAGACGATGGTCTTGCGGAGCTTCTTCTGCAGTTCGAGGAGCTGGTCCTGCATGTCGCGGCGGATCAGCGGGTCCAGCGCGCTGAAGGACTCGTCCATGAGCAGCAGGTCGGCGTCGGTGGCGAGCGCGCGGGCGAGGCCGACGCGCTGCTGCATGCCGCCGGAGAGTTCGTCGGGCCAGGAGTCCTCCCAGCCGGCCAGACCGCACAGGGCGAGCGCCTCGTCGGCGCGGCGTTCGCGCTCGGCGCGGGGCACGCCCTGCACGGCCAGGCCGTAGGCGGCGTTGTCACGGACGCTGCGGTGCGGGAAGAGCGCGAAGTGCTGGAACACCATGCTGATCTTGTCGGCCCGGACCTCGCGCAGCTCGCGGTCGCCGAGCGCGGTGAGGTCCCGCCCGTCGAAGCGGACCCGGCCCGCGGTGGGCGTGAGCAGTCCGTTGAGCGTGCGCAGCAGGGTGGACTTGCCCGAGCCGGACAGGCCCATGACAACAAATATCTCCCCGGGCTCGACGGCGAAGGAGGCGTCGATGACGGCGGCGGTGCTGCCCTCCGAGCGCAGCTCGTCGCGGTCGGCGCCCTGTTCGAGCCGTTCCACGGCCCGGTCCGGTCGTCTGCCGAACACCTTGTAGAGATGTTCGGCTTCGATTCTCGCGGTCATGCATGTCCCTCGGCTAGGCGGCAAGGAGCAGGAGACGAGGGATAGTTGTCACTTGATAAGCAATTGCCTCGTTCCGGCGCGCGGCGCCTGCCCGGTCGCATTTGAGCCAAACACGCAAGTGTCCCAGGTCACACCCGCGGGCCCGGCGCACCGGCCCGCTGTCGGTGCGGTGCGGCATGATGCGAGCGTGACCGGACGACTGATGCTTCTCGACACCGCCTCCCTGTACTTCCGCGCCTACTTCGGCGTGCCGGACTCGGTCAGGGCGCCGGACGGCACCCCGGTGAACGCGGTGCGCGGACTGCTGGACTTCATCGACCGCCTGGTCAAGGACCACCGCCCGGACAAGCTGGTGGCCTGCATGGACGCGGACTGGCGCCCCCAGTGGCGGGTCGACCTGATCCCCTCCTACAAGGCGCACCGGGTGGCCGAGGAGCACGAGGGCGCCCCCGACGCCGAGGAGGTCCCGGACACCCTCTCCCCGCAGGTCCCGGTCATCGAGGACGTGCTCGACGCGCTCGGCATCGCCCGCGTGGGCGTGGCCGGATACGAGGCGGACGACGTGATCGGCACGTTCACCGCCCGCGCGGACGGCCCGGTCGACATCGTCACCGGCGACCGCGACCTGTACCAACTGGTCGACGACGCCCGTGACATCCGTGTCCTGTATCCGCTCAAGGGCGTCGGCACCCTCCAGCTCACCGACGAGGCGTGGCTGCGCGAGAAGTACGGCGTGGACGGCCGGGGTTACGCGGACCTGGCGCTGCTGCGCGGCGACCCGAGCGACGGCCTGCCGGGCGTCCCCGGCGTCGGGGAGAAGACGGCGGCCAAGCTGCTCGCCGCGTTCGGGGACCTGGCCGGGATCGTCGCCGCCGTGGACGACCCGAAGGCGAAGCTCACCCTGACCCAGCGCAAGCGCCTGACCGAGGCCGCCCCCTATCTCGCGGTCGCCCCGAAGGTCGTCCGGGTCGCCGACGACGTCCCCCTGCCCGAGGTGGACATCGCGCTGCCGCACGCCCCGCGCGACCCCGCCGCCCTGGACGCGCTCGCGGCCCGCTGGGGCCTGGGCAGCTCCCTCCAGCGGCTGCTGACCACCCTGGAGGCCTGAGTAGGAGCCCGTTGGCAGGGGAAATTCCCGGACGAAGGGCCCCAGGCACCGGAGGCACACCGGGGTGAGGTGCTAGCTTAGGTAAACCTAACCAAGGCAGCAGGAGGCCGTCATGGCAGAGCGTCCGGGGCGAAAGCCGCGCAAGCTCCATTCCGCCCAGGTGGTACGCACCGAGCGGCTGACCCCGCACGTCCAGCGGATCGTGCTCGGCGGCGCCGGACTGGCCGACTTCTCGGCCGACACCTGGACCGACCACTATGTGAAGCTGCTCTTCGCCCCGGTGGACGGGATGACCTACCCGGAGCCCTTCGACCTGGAGGCGATCCGGGCCGAACTCCCCCGCGAGCAGTGGCCGGTGACCCGTACGTACACCGTCCGCGCCTGGAACGCCGAACACCGGGAGATGACCCTCGACTTCGTCATCCACGGCGACGAGGGTCTCGCCGGGCCCTGGGCCACCCGGGTCCGCCCCGGCGAGACCGTGCGCTTCTTCGGCCCCGGCGGTGCCTACACCCCCGATGTGACGGCCGACTGGCATCTCCTGGCCGGGGACGAGAGCGCGCTGCCCGCCATCGCCCGCGCCCTGGAGACCCTGCCCGCCGGCACGATGGCGCGCGCCTTCGTGGAGGTGTCCGGGCCCGAGGAGGAGCAGAAGATCGACTCCGATGTGGAGGTCGTCTGGCTGCACCGCGGGGACCGCCCGGTCGGCGAGGCCCTGCTGGAGGCGGTACGGGCGCTCGAGTTCCCCGAGGGCCGCCCGCACGCGTTCGTGCACGGCGAGGCGTCCTTCGTGAAGGAGCTGCGCCGGATGCTGCGGGTCGACGCGCGGATCCCGCGCGAGGACCTGTCCATCTCCGGCTACTGGCGCCTGGGCCACAACGAGGACGGCTGGCAGGCCAGCAAGCCGGAGTGGAACGCGCGGATCGAGGCCGAACAGGAGAGCGCGGCCGCGTGAACCGGCGGGTCAGTCGCCCCTGAGCCGGGCGTGCAGGTGCATGTCGTGCCAGCCGTCCGGGTGCAGCAGCGCCCGGCGGCGGGTGCCCTCCACCGCGAACCCGGCCTTGGTGGCGACCCGGCAGGACGCCTCGTTGGCGGTGGCGTGCAGCAGCTCCAGCCGGTTGAAGCCGATCTCGTCGAACGACCAGCGCACCAGCGCGTCCGTGGCGTGCCGGGCCACGCCCCGCCCGCGCGCCGACGCCACCGTCCAGTACGCCACCTCGGCCACCCCGTCGCGCAGCCGGATCTCCCGCAGCGCTGCCCGGCCGCACAGCTCACCGGTGTCCACCCGGACCACGGCCCACTGGGCGTCGCACTCGCGCGTCCACTGGGCGTGCCAGTCCTCGATCCAGCCGGCGGCCTCCTCGGGGGAGTCGCAGGCCCTGGCGTGCCACTGGTTGAGCGTCGGGTCCTGGAAGGCCGCGTGGACGGCGGGCGCGTCCTCGGCCCGCCAGGGGCGCAGGCGCAGCCCGGCGGCGGCCGGGATCTCCGGCTGCGGCCGGTGGGAGAGGGTTCCTTCGGGCAGCACCGGGCTGGTCAGATACGGCATGTCGGCATCCTGCCAAGTACCGGGCGGCGGGCCAACCGGATGGGGCCCCCGTAACCTGGGAGACCTGATGAGACGCCGTACGCAGCCCCCGCCCGCCCCGCTCCCCCAGCGCCGGGGGGTCGACCCCGTGCGGGTGCGGCTGCCCGTGGACGGGGCGTGGGCGACGGTGCGCGAGCATCTGGTGGCCCGGCTGACGGGCGCCGGTCCGGGCGCGGTGGAGGCGATGTTCCACGCCGGGGCGGTGGTGGGCGCCGACGGGCTGCCGGTGGCGCCGGACGCGCCGTACCGGCCCGGGATGTTCGTGTGGTTCCACCGCGAGCTGCCGCCGGAGGTGCCGGTGCCCTTCCCGGTCGAGGTGGTGTACCGGGACGAGCACATCGTCGTCGCCGACAAGCCGCACTTCCTGGCCACCACCCCGCGCGGCTCCCATGTCCGGCAGACGCTGCTCGCCCGTCTCCGTCACGACCTCGGCCTGCCCGGACTGGGCGCCGCGCACCGACTGGACCGGCTGACCGCCGGGCTGGTGCTGTTCACCGTCCGCCCCGGTGAACGCGGCGCCTACCAGGGCTTGTTCCGCGACCGCCTGGTACACAAGGAGTACGAGGCCGTCGCCCCGCACGACCCGGGGCTGGAGCTGCCCCGGACCGTGCGCAGCCGGATCCTGAAGGAGCGCGGGGTGCTGGCCGCGCGGGAGGTGGCGGGCGAGCCCAACGCGGTGACGCGGGTGGAGATCGACGCCCACCGCGAGCGGGACGGGCTGGCCCGGTACCGTCTGCTGCCCGCGACCGGCCAGACCCACCAGCTCCGGGTGCACCTGAACTCGCTCGGCGTCCCCATCCTCGGCGACCCCCTCTACCCGGAGGTGGCTCCGGTCACCGCGCCCGGCGACTTCCGCCGCCCCCTGCAACTCCTGGCCCGCAGGCTGGAGTTCACCGACCCGCTGACCGGGGCCCGGCACAGCTTCGTCAGCGGGCGCACACTCCAGGCGTGGGCGTCGCCCTCGGCTTGGGCGGGCGCCTGACCGGGGGGCCTACTCCCCCAGCAGCCACCGCCACATGCGCTGCCAGCGGCTCGGCAAGGCGCTCTCCGACGACGCGGGCGAGGACCCGGCCGGCTCGGCGGGCGGCGCCGGGACCGGAGCCGGCTCCACCCTCCGCGCCGCCTTCTCCTCCACCCACGCGCGCGGCTGCGGCACCGGTGCCTCGGCCCGGTGCGGGTGGAGGGAGGACATGCTGGGCGCCCGGTTGACGTCCTGCTTCGCCTTGGGCTCGAACAGCACCGGCAGCGACACCAGGTGCCGGGACGCGATGGAGGACCGCCAGCGCAAGTCCTCCTCGGCGCACTCCAGCCGGATGTCCGGCAGCCGGGTCAGCAGAGCCTCCACCCCGATGTCGGCGATGGCCCGCCCGATGTCCTGGCCGGGGCATTCGTGCGGGCCGCCGCCGAAGGCGAGATGGGACCGGTTGCCCTTCATGTGCGCGGTCGGGTCGGGGCGTACGCGGGGGTCGACGTTGCCCGGTGCGGGCGCGAACAGCAGCCCGTCGCCGCGCCGGATGCGCTGCCCGCCCAGCTCGGTGTCCTGCTTGGCGTAGTAGCCGAGGACCGTGCTGAAGGGCGGCTCGTCCCACAGCGACTGCTCGATCGCCTCCGGCACCGTCATCTGGCCGCCGTTGAGCCGGGCGCGGAACCCCGGCTCGGTCAGCACCATGCGCAGCGCGTTGGCCAGCAGGTTGGCGGTGGTCTCGTACGCGGCGAAGAGCAGCAGCCGCAGATGCTCGCGGACCTCGTCGTCGCTGAGCCCCGCCGGGTGCGTGACGAGGTGGCTGGTGACGTCGTCCTCGGGGCGGGCCCGGCGCCGGGCGGTGAGCCCGCTGAGCGCCTCCATGACGTAGGCGTGGCTCTGGATGGCGGTGTCGGTTCCCTTGAGCGCGTCCCGGGCGGCGTGCACCATCCGGTCGTCGAACTCCTCGGGCATGCCGAGGATCTCGCACATCACGGCCATCGGCAGGTGCTCGGCGAACTGGGAGACCAGGTCGGCCCGGCCGCGCCCGCAGAAGCGGTTGACGAGTTCCTGGGTGGAGCTGTTGATGGAGCGGCGCAGCGCCCGGTGGTCGATGGTGCCCATGGCGGCGGTGACGGCCGCGCGCAGCCGCTGGTGCTCGTCGCCCTCGGCGTGCGCGCAGATCGGCTGCCGGGCGATGTGCGGCATCAGCGGATGGTCGGGCTTGACCATGCCCTCCAGCAGCGGGGTCCAGCCCCGGCTGTCGCGGGTGTACTGCGAGGGGCTGCGCACCATGTGCAGGTTCTCGGCGTGCCCGAGCACCACCCACATGGGCACGTCGTCGTGGAGGAGGACGGGGGCTACGGGGCCGTGCTTCTCGCGCAGCCGCTCGTAGAGGTCGTCCAGGTCGAGCGCGTCCGGTCCGTACAGCCGGTGCAGGCCGCCGGGGCCGGTGCCGTGCGCGGGGCAGCCCGGCGGCGGGCCGGGCGCGGTGTCGGGGGTGCCTGTCGGGGTCTGGGGTTCAGGCGTCACAGTGATCGCTTTCCGGAAACGGCTGGTGGGGTTCGCGCGCCCGCTCAGGTCAGGGCGCCGGACCGGGCGAGGGAGTGCAGGAAGTGCATCAGCGTCAGCAGGGTGTCCCGGCTGGAGGCGCGGCGCCGTACGTCGCACTCGACGATCGGGATCTCCGGGGCCAGGTCGAGCGCGCCGCGCAGCTCCTCGACGGGGTGCCGGGGCGCGTCCGGGAAGGAGTTGACGGCGACGATGAACGGCACGCCGCGTTCCTCCAGGCGGCCCATGACGTCGAAGCTGACGTCCAGGCGGCGGGTGTCGACCAGGACGACCGCGCCGAGCGCGCCCTCGAAGAGGCGGTTCCACAGGAACCAGAACCGTTCCTGGCCGGGAGTGCCGAAGAGGTAGAGCACCAGCTTCTCGGTGATGCTGATGCGGCCGAAGTCCATGGCCACGGTGGTGGCGGTCTTGGTCTCGGAGCCGTAGTCGTCGTCGATGCCTATGCCGGCCTGGGTCATGGTCTCCTCGGTGGTCAGCGGCCTGATCTCGCTGACCGAGCCGACCATGGTGGTCTTGCCGACGCCGAAACCGCCCACGATCACGATCTTCACCGCGGCCTGGGCGGTCTGCGGGAGCCGCTCCTCGGTGCGCGGGCCGGGGATCGCGGGGACGGCGTCAGAGGCGTTGAAGTCCATGCATCACCGCTTCGAGGAGGGTCCGGTCGGGGAGCGCCTGGCGGACGATCGGGGCGCGGGCCTGCACCAGGTCGGCGCCGATCAGCTCGGTGATCAGCGCGGTCATCGCGCTGAACGGCAGGTCGAGGTAGGCCGAGAGTTCGGCCACGGACAGGGGGGCGGAGCAGAGCCGGAGCACAGCCGCCTGCTCGGGGGTGCCGGACGGCGGGGGCGCCGAGCGCGCCACGATCAGGGTGACCAGATCGAGCTGGGCGCGCCCGCCGTCGTGCAGTCCGGTGACGGCGTACAGCCGCTCGGGGCTCCCGGCCTCCGCCTCCTCGCCCGTGTCCGGGGCGAGGGGCGGCGGGGAGGGCGCCTCCTGCGGCAGGCGCCGTTTGCGGCGCGGGGTCATACGGCCTGCCCGCCGCGCCGGGGCGGAGAGGTGAGGTGGGCGCCGATCCGGACGACGAGGTCGCGCATCATGCCGCCCATGCGGCCCGGCTCGCAGACCACGTCGGCGAGGACGGCGAGGTAGGCGTTGTCCCCGGCGGCCATCAGATAGAAGTAGCCGCCGTCGATCTCGATGACGACGAGCTTCATCTCGCCGCTGCTGCCCGGCAGTTCCTGGGCGACCGCCCCGGCCAGGCTCTGCACGCCGGCGCAGGCGGCGGCCACCCGGTCGGCGGCGTCCGGGTCGCCGCCGTAGCGGGCGATGCGCAGGCCGTCCGAGGAGAGCACCACGATCATCTCGATGCCGGGTACGCCGTCGTGCAGTTGCTTGAGCATCCAGTCGAAGTTGGCACGCTGCTGGATCACTTGGGCTCCCCCTCGTCGCCGGCGCCGGTGTCGGCCGAGTCGTCGATCAGATGCAGGTAGGCGGTCGGATTCCGGGTGAAGTCGGTCGGGTGGGCGCCTTCGTTGCCCTTCTTCATGCCCTCCCAGAAGGCGTCGACCCACATGCCCGGTTCGCGGTCGAGAAGCTTCTGCCGCTCGGGGTCGGCCGGGGGCCGGGACTCCGGTTCGGGCCGGGTCCGGGACCAGATGGTGGGGCGCCCCTCGCGCTCGGCCTGCTCGATGGCGGCCTGTTCGGCGTAGCGCTGGCTGAGCGGTACGGTCACCCGGCTGCGGCGCTGCGGCAGTCCGTTCGCCGTCCACTCGGTGACCTCGGGGGCGTCGTCCTCCATCGAGGCCGGGGCGGGGACGCGGGGCGCGGTGGGGCGGCGGCGCTTGGGCGGGCGCTTGGGTCCCTCCAGCGCGCCGAGTTCGGGCATCGGCACGGCCGTGGCGCCGATGCCGTGCGCGGCGCCGACTCCGGGTTCGGTGGTGAGCATGTCGCGGGGGACGACGAGGATGGCGCGGACGCCGCCGTAGGCGGAGGCGCGCAGCGAGACGTCCATGTTGAAGGCGTTGCAGAGCCGGCCGACCACGGCGAGGCCGAGCCGGGGGCTGTCGCCGAGGTTGTGCGCGTCGTCGTCGGCGCGGGCGTCCAGGATCATCTGCTCGACGCGGGCCCGTCCCTCCTCGCTGAGGCTGACCCCGGCGTCCTCGATCTCGATGGCGAGGCCGGTCTGCACCTCGAAGGCGGTGACGTGCACCTTGGTCGAGGGCGGCGAGTAGCGGGTGGCGTTGTCGAACAGCTCGGCCGCGGCGTGGATGATCGGCTCGACCGAGGTGCCCTTGATGTTGATGTTGACGATCGAGGCGAGGTTGATCCGGGGGAACTCCAGGATGCGGGACATCGCGCCCCGCAGCACGCTGTAGAGGGAGACGGGCACCGGCCACTGGCGGCCCGGACGGCCGCCGCCGAGCACCGAGATGGAGTCGGCGAGGCGGCCGATCAGCGCGGTGCCGTGGTCGACGCGCAGCAGGTCGTCGAAGACCTCGGCGTTGCGGCCGTGGTCCTCCTCCATCTCCCGCAGTTCCTTGGCCTGTTGGTGGACGATCGCCTGCACGCGCCGGGCGGTGGTGACGAACGCCCGCTGGGTGGCGTCCCGCATGTTGATCTCGTGCTCGGCCCCGCGCAGCGCGACTCGCAGCAACTCGCGCTGGGACGGCGGGAGGTGACGCAGGTCGGGGTCCTCGTCGACGACGTGGCGCAGCACGTCCCGCAGCCGCTCGCCCCCGCGCAGCCGAGCGAGCGCGAGGGGCAGCACCTCGGAGCCGAGGCGGACGATCTCCGCGTCATGGGCGGCGATGCGATGCTCCAGATACGCGGTTCGCCGGGCGTTCTCGGCCTCGGCGGCCCGGAGTTGACGCCCGCGCCGCACCACTTCGCTCGCGGTGGCGAGCAGCAGCAGCGTGGCCACCAGTCCGCAGCAGGCGACGGCGATCCGGGCGGGGCCCGGCACCAGGAACACGGCGGCCGCGGTCACCGCGGCCATCACCACGGCGGGCGGTGACAACACCTGCGCATAGGGACGTTCACGGACACCGGGAGGTTTCTGAACACTCACCATGGATGCCTTCTGGGAAGAACGGTATATAGGGGAACAGGCGCCCGAATCCATCTCAACCGGGTCCGCCGCGGGCGAGCCTAATCCGACCGGGACACCCCCGTGTCATATTCGGCAAGCACCTGAAATCCCCCGAACAACAGGAGTACCGTCACCCCTATTTGCACAGCGGGCACCCATTCGAACACGCGGAGTAGCGCCACCCGCGCATACGAAAAGGGCCGGCCGAAGCCGACCCTTCTCTTGAGGGGGGCGCGGGGGTGTGGCGATCTACGGCTACCGCCGCGCGAGCGCGACAAGCCACGCCCCGCCCGCACCCGCCCGAGGACTCACCCCACGGACGAGTAGGCGACGACCCCCCGCAGCAGCTGATCGACAGCCTTCCGCGCGTTCCTGGCGACCGTCGAGCCCTCCGCGGGAGCAGCCGCGGCGACCTGACCGAGCACGTCGATCACCTGCTTCGTCCACCGTACGAAGTCCCCCGCGGGCATCTCCGCCTCCCGCAGGACTTCGTCGAGCCCCCTCCCCGAGGCCCACTGGTGGGCGATCCACGCGAACCCGAGATCCGGCTCCCGCTGCCCGACACCCTCGGTCTGGCTGATCCGGAAGTCCTCCTCCAACGCGTCCAGCCGGCCCCAGATCCGCACCATCTCCCCGAGCGCGGCCTGCGCCGGCCCCGAGGGCAGCTTGGGTGCCATGGCGTCGTCGCTGACCCGCGCCTCGTACACCAGCGCCGAGGCGCAGGCGGCGAGATCGGCGGGGCCGAGCCCCTCCCACACGCCCTCGCGCAGGCATTCGCTGGCCAGCAGGTCCAACTCGCCGTAGAGCCGGGCGAGCCGCTTGCCGTTGGCGGTGACCTCGTCGCCCCGGAGATAGTCCAGTTCGGTCAGCAGGGCCACGATCCGGTCGAAGGTCCGCGCGATGGTGTTGGTGCGGCCCTCGATGCGCCGCTCCAACTGCGAGGTGTCGCGCTGGAGCCGGTGGTAGCGCTCGGCCCAGCGGGCGTGGTCCTCCCGGTCGTCACAGCCGTGGCAGGGGTGTGCGCGGATCGCGGTGCGCAGCCGGGCGATCTCGCGGTCGTCGGCGGCCTGCGCCCGCTTCTTGCGGGCGCGCTCCGGCGGGATGTGCCCGGCCTTGGTGCGCAGCGCGGAGGCGAGATCCCGACGGGACTGCGGGGAGCGGGCGTTGAACGTCTTCGGGATGCGCATCCGGTCCAGCGCCTCCACCGGGACGGGGAAGTCCATCGACGCCAGCCGCTTGACCTGCCGTTCGGCGGTGAGCACCAGCGGGCGGGGCCCGTCGTGGTGGTCGAAGCCGCGGGGGCCGCCGGTCCGCCCGGCGGGCAGGCCGGGGTCGAGCACGAGCGCGAGGCCCGCGTACTTGCCGGTGGGCACGTGGATGATGTCGCCCGGCTTGAGCTTCTCCAGGGCGACGGCGGCCTCGGCGCGCCGCTGGTTGGCGCCCTGCCGGGCCAGCTCGGTCTCCCGGTCCTTGAGTTCGCGGCGCAGCCGCGCGTACTCGTCGAAGTCGCCGAGGTGGCAGGTCATGGACTCCTTGTAGCCCTCCAGCCCCTCCTCGTTGCGCTGCACCTGCCGGGAGATCCCGACGACCGACTTGTCCGCCTGGAACTGCGCGAACGACGTCTCCAGCAGCTCCCGCGAGCGGTGCCGCCCGAACTGCTCGACCAGGTTGACCGCCATGTTGTACGACGGCTTGAAGCTGGAGCGCAGCGGATAGGTGCGGGTGCCCGCGAGCCCGGCGAGGTGCTCGGGGCTCATCCCCCGCTGCCACAGCACCACGGCATGGCCCTCGACGTCGATGCCCCGGCGGCCGGCCCGGCCGGTGAGCTGCGTGTACTCGCCGGGGGTGATGTCGGCGTGCTGTTCGCCGTTCCACTTGACGAGCTTCTCCAGCACCACCGAGCGGGCGGGCATGTTGATGCCGAGCGCCAGGGTCTCGGTGGCGAACACGGCCTTGACCAGCCCGCGGACGAACAGCTCCTCCACGACCTCCTTGAAGGTCGGCAGCATGCCGGCGTGGTGGGCGGCGATGCCGCGCTCCAGGCCCTCCAGCCATTCGTAGTAGCCGAGGACGTGCAGGTCCTCGGACGGGATGTTCGCGGTGCGCTCCTCGACCAGGGCGCGGACCTGTTCCCGCTCCTCCTCGTCGTTGAGCCTCAGGCCCGCGTACAGGCACTGCTGGACGGCGGCCTCGCAGGCGGCGCGGCTGAAGATGAAGGTGATGGCGGGCAGCAGGCCCTCGGCGTCCAGGCGCTCGATGACCTCGGGCCGGCTCGGCGTCCAGGCACGCTGGCGCTGCCTGCGCTCCCGCTCCCGGTCGGCCTCGCGCATGGCGCGACCGCGCCTGCGGTCCTGGTAGGAGGGCCGGGTGGCCTCCATCCGGGCGAGCCGGGCGAGGTCGGGGTTGACGGCCTTCTTGCTGCCCTCGCCCTCCTCGAACAGGTCGTACATCCGCCGCCCGGCGAGCACGTGCTGGAACAGCGGTACCGGGCGGTGCTCGGAGACGATCACCTCGGTGTCGCCGCGCACGGTGTCCAGCCAGTCGCCGAACTCCTCGGCGTTGGACACGGTGGCCGACAGCGACACCAGGGTCACCGACTCGGGCAGGTGGATGATCACCTCTTCCCAGACGGCGCCACGGAAGCGGTCGGAGAGGTAGTGCACCTCGTCCATGACCACGTAGCCGAGGCCCAGGAGGGTCTGGGAGCCCGCGTACAGCATGTTCCGCAGCACCTCGGTCGTCATGACGACGATCGGGGCGTCGGAGTTCACGCTGTTGTCGCCGGTGAGGAGGCCGACCTTGTCGGCTCCGTAACGGCGGCACAGGTCGGCGTACTTCTGGTTCGACAGCGCCTTGATGGGTGTCGTGTAGAAGCATTTCTTGCCCTGTTCCAGGGCGAGGTGGACGGCGAACTCGCCCACGATCGTCTTGCCCGAGCCGGTGGGGGCGGCCACCAGCACGCCCTTTCCGCTCTCGAGCGCAGAGCAGGCTTCCACCTGGAAGTCGTCGAGGCCGAAGTCGTACATCTCGCGGAAGCCCGCGAGCGCGGTGGCCTGCTCGGCGGCCCGCACTCGGGACGCCGCGTACCGCTCGGCCGGTGAGAGGTCCTCTGTCATCGTGCTTTCGAGCGTACCGGCCCGCACCGACAACAGGACGATCATTATCGCTTCCCACGCCCAGCGAAACGGAATGCCCGGCTCCGAGCCGCCCCGCGGGCGGGCGCCCCATGGAGAAGGGGCCGGACGGAAGATCCGTCCGGCCCCTCGCTCACGGGTGCGGGTCCGCTCAGGTGACGTCGTCGTAGCCCTCGTACCGGCCCGGCGGGAGGGCCTCGGTCTGGCGGGCCTGCTCGGGGACGGCGGCGGTCAGCCGCTCGGGGCCGGCGACCGGCTCCGGCCGGTGGTCCAGCGGCGAGGCCTCGTCGTCGTCCAGCTCGGCCGCCTCGTCGGCGCGCTCACGGCGGCGGTCGTTGAGCAGCGCGATGCCGACGGCGATGAAGTACAGCACCACGATGGGGCCGGCCAGCGCGATCATGCCGAAGGGGTCCGTGGTGGGGGTGGCGACGGCGCCGAAGACGAAGACGCCCATGACCACACCGCGCCACCAGCCGGCCATGCGGCGTCCGGTCACCACACCGGCGAAGTTCAGCATGACCAGCAGCAGCGGCAGCTCGAAGGCGCCGCCGAAGATGAGGATCATCCGGACGATGAAGTCCAGGACCTTGTCCATCGGCAGGATGTTCGCCGAGCCGTCGGGTGTGATGCCCAGCAGCACCCGCATGGAGATCGGCAGGATCGTGTAGGCGAGCCAGCCGCCCGCCAGGAAGAGCGGCACCGCCGCGGCCACGAACCCGTAGGTGTACCGGCGCTCGTTGCGGTGCAGCCCCGGGGCGACGAACGCCCACAGCTGGTACAGCCAGACCGGGCTGGAGAGGACCACGCCCGCCATGAAGCAGACCTTCACCGTGGTGGTGAAGGGCGACAGCAGGTCCGTGTAGGCGATGACCGCGCACGAGCCTCCGGTGGACTCACCCAGGCCCCCGGTGCAGCGCGGGACCGGCTGCGAGAGGAAGGACATCAGGTCCTGGCTGTAGAAGGCGGCCACCACGGAGACGACCGTGATCGCCAACATGCCCTTGGCGAGCCGGTTGCGCAGCTCGCGCAGGTGCTCCACGAGGGGCATCCGCCCCTCGGGGTCCTTCTCTTTCTTGCGGGCAGACTTGAGCAACCCACGTCCTCATCTCGTGCGGCAGGCCGGTGGTGCGGCCGCGGGTCAGCGCTGGGTGGTGTCCGTCGGCTCGTTGACCGGGCGGGCGCTGTGCACGTCGCCGGGGGCGGCGTGGATGGTGCGCTGCGCGGGGGGCTGCTCGCCGGGGGCCGGAGGCGTGGAGGTGTTGCTCTCCTCCTTCATCGCCTTGGCCTCGCTCTTGAGGATGCGCGCGGACTTGCCCAGCGAGCGGGCCATGTCCGGAAGCTTCTTCGCGCCGAAGAGCAGGAAGACGACGACGAGAATGAGAATGATCTCGGTAGGACCGAGCCTTCCGATCATGAGTTAGTACCTTCTCACCGAGGCGGGGGTGGGGGTGCTGTCCGACCGCTCGGACAAGCGTCCGGATGGTCGTGCCGGCAGCGATCGTAACGCTCCGGGGTAAACGAGAGGCAATCCCCGTGCGTACTCCCGGTCCGCGGTACGCGCCTCGTTCTTCGCACCGCGACCAGCAGCGTACCCGTACGTCTGTCCCGCATGACAGGGCGAAGTGACGCAAACCGCTTGTGGCGTTTCCGGCGTCCCGCCCGCCCCGCTGGTCAGAGCGTGTCGGCGGCGCGGGCGGTGCTCACCGCGGCCCGCTCCAGGTCCTCGGCGGCACGGCTGATGCGGCGTCCGGAGTCGGCGACCTGGAGGCCGAGCTGCCGCGCGGCCGCGAAGACGCGGACGGCGAGCACCCCCAGTACGGCGAGACCCAGAAATCCCATGGCTACCGCGAACATCGGCCAGAACATGGGGACGAGCCTAGACCGTCCCGGAGCCGGCTTCAGACGGTGGAGTGCAGCCGCAGGGTCCGCACCCCGGCCCCGCTGAGCAGTTGCACGATCCGGTCCCCCGCGGGTTTGCGCACCGCCGTGTCGCACCCGGGGCAGGTGAAGGAGTAGAACGTGGTCCGGCTGGAGCCGCCGATGGCCAGCCGCAGCGCGTTCGCGGCGAGTTCGAACCGGCCCCGGCAGTCGGGGCAGGCCGCCTTGAACACCACGGGCACGACGCGCCGCATCCCGGCGAAGGCGGCGGCGGCCGTCACCTCGCGCGTTCCGGGTACCGAGGTCTCGTTCACGGCGTGTGCTCCCGCCCCTCGTACGCGGCCAGCGCCTCGCGGGCGGCCCGGCGGGCCCGGTCGGCCAGGTCGGACGGCGACACGATCCGGCCGTCGGGGCCGAGCCGCAGGGCGAGCCGGCGCAGCGAGGCCGGGTCGGGGGTGCGCAGGGTGATGCGCAGGCCGCCGTCGGGCAGTTCCTCGGCCGTGTCGTGCGGGTAGTACTCGGCGACCCAGCGGCCGCCGGGGCCCACCTCGACCACGACCTCGGGGTCCTCGGCGGCGGGCTGCACCAGGCCCTCGGACAGGTCGCGCGGTTCTATCTCGGGCGGCGCGGCCGGCTCGTCGAGAATCCGGATCTCCGCGACCCGGTCCAGCCGGAAGGTACGGCGCGCCTCCGAGCGGCGGCACCACGCCTCGACGTAGGTGTGGCCCATGGTGACCAGGCGGATCGGGTCGATCTCCCGCTCGGTCAGCTCGTCGCGGGCCGGGGAGTAGTAGCGCACCCACAGCCGGCGCCGCTCGGAGATGGCCCGGTCGACGTCGGCGAAGACCCCGCCCTCGGACTCGAAGGTCACCGACAGCCGTGAGCTGGCCCCGGCCGCCTCACCGGCGGCGGTCTCCACCTTGGCGGTGGCCCGTACGAGTGCCTGCCGGTCGCTCTCGCGCAGGCCGGGCAGGGTGGCCACCGCGCGGGCGGCGACCAGCAGCGCGGTCGCCTCGTCGGCGGCGAGCCGGAGCGGCTCGGCCGCGTCCTCGCCGAGCGCGGCCGGGTTGTGCCACCAGATCCGCTCGCCGTCGGTGTCGATGTCCAGCAGGTCCCCGCCCCGGAAGCTGGTGCCGCACATGGGCAGCACGTCCAGGTCGGAGACGAGTTCGTCCTCGGTGATGCCGAAGGCGCGGGCCACGTCCGCGATCCGGGCGCCGGGGCGCTCGCGCAGATAGGTGACCAGCGACAGCATCCGCCGCGTCTGGTCGATGGCGTTCACGGGCCTCGCCGGTTTGCCTGCCATGGTGTCTCGCTCCGCTCTCAGCCCTTGGCCACGGCACGCAGCCGGTCCACCACGTCCGCCCGCAGCTCGGCCGGTTCCAGCACCACCACGTCCGGCCCGAACTCCACCAGCCAGGCATCCAGCCCGTGCCCGTACGGAATCTCCAACTCGTCCCAGCCGTCGCCCAGTTCGCGCACCTTGGTGGCCCTGGCCCGCAAGGGGTAGCCGGCGCCCGCCCGCAGCCGGATCAGCGCGGAGCGGTCGGCGGTCTCCCCCGCCCAGCCCCGTACGGTCTCCCGCACGGTCACCACGTCCGGCACCGGCGCGGTGAAGCCCGTGCCGCGGGCACGCACCTTGCCGGTGATCCGGGACAGCCGGAAGACCCGCTCGGCGCCGCGCTCGCGGTCGAAGCCGGCCAGGTACCAGTGGCCGCGCCAGCACTCCAGCGCCCACGGCTCGACATGCCGGGTCTCGGGGTGCGCGGCGGACGCCTTGCGGTAGTCGAAGACCACCGGGCGGCGGTCCCGGCAGGCCAGCATCAGCGGCTCGAACGCGGCCTCGTGCACGGGGATGCGGGGCTCCAGCGCGCCGTGCGAGCCGTAGGGGTCGACGTCCTCGGGCAGCCCGGCCGCGCGCAGCTTCTGCAGGGCGCCACTGGCCGCGCCGGCCAGCCGGGCCTGCTGCCAGACCTTGGCGGCCAGGCCCAGGGCGGCGGCCTCCTCGGCGTCCAGGGTGATCGCGGGCAGCCGGTTGCTGTCACGGCGGGCGAGGTAGCCGACCTCGCCCTCCAGGTTCTCCACGGTCTCGATGACCAGGCCCAGCTCGCGCAGGTCGTCCTTGTCCCGCTCGAACATGCGGTTGAAGGAGTCGTCCGACCCCGCTTCCAGGTACGCCTCGATGGACCCGCGCAGCTCGCGCTTGCTGAGCGGCCGCCGTGCGCCGAGCAGGCACAGCGCGAGGTTCATCAACCGCTCGGCCTTGGCAATGGCC
The DNA here is from genome assembly GCF_004217355.1 of Streptomyces sp. BK022. NCBI lineage: Bacteria > Bacillati > Actinomycetota > Actinomycetes > Kitasatosporales > Streptomycetaceae > Streptomyces > Streptomyces sp. BK022. The sequence continues at coordinate 173,928 of NZ_SHKU01000008.1, read as the reverse complement.
ATCGACGCCTACGCCTTCCCTCATGTGCTTCCGACCGTCGACCGTACCGCTCCCGGGTGGCGCGGCAAAAGCCGAAGCAAAGAACGGGGGCCGTTACGGACGAGGGTGGTCGAAGAAGAAGGGCCCGCGCACCAGGCGCGGGCCCCACTCCCTACACAAACGATCAGGTGTGATCGTCGGGTCAGCGCTTGCCGACGCCCACCAGGTCGCAGACGAAGATCAGCGTCTCGCCCGGCGCGATCCGGCCGCCGGCACCCCGGTCGCCGTACGCGAGGTGCGCGGGGATCACGAGCTGGCGGCGGCCGCCGACCTTCATGCCCTGCACGCCCTTGTCCCAGCCCGGGATGACCTGGCCGACACCGAGCTGGAACTCCAGCGGCGTGCCGCGGTTCCAGGACGCGTCGAACTCCTCACCCGTGGAGAACGCGACGCCCACGTAGTGCACCTTGACGACGTCGCCCGCCTCGGCGACCTCGCCGTCGCCCTCCCAGATGTCCTTGCTCTCAAGGTCCTTCGGCGGCTCGCCGCCCGGAAAGTCGACCTCGGGCTTGTCGATGCTCACGTCAAAAGCTCCTGCGTGTGTACGAAACGAAACATGGACAGTCTGTCATCCCCGCAGCTCCGGCGCCCGCGCGCTACATCGCCGCGAGGATGTCCACCGTGAAGACCAGCGTGGCGCCCTTCTTGATACCGCTCCCGCTCGGCGGGTTGTCCCCGTAGCCCAGGTCCGGCGGCACCACGATCAGCACCCGGCTGCCGACCTTCTTCCCCGTGATCCCCTGCGCCAGACCCTTGACGACCTGCTCCATCTGCTCCACCGAGAACTGGCTCAGGCGCCCCGAGCCGTACGTCTTCTGGAACGTCCGGCCGCCCTGCCACTCCAGCCCCTGGAACTGGCACAGCACCGCCTGCTTCCTGGTGACCTCGTCCCCGTCGCCCTCCAGGATGTAGTTCGACACCAGCTTCTTCGGCGGGTCCGACTTCGGCAGCGTCACCTTCGGCTGGTTGCCGTCGGTGTTCGTGGCCACCTTGGGCAGCGCCGGGTCCGTCTGCGGGACCTCCTTGCCCTTCGCCGAGCTCTTGGTGTTGTAGGAGTCCAGCAGGTCGATCACGAACACCAGCGTGTCCGTGCCCTTGATCCCCGCCTGCTCGTTGCCCGACGGCCCGTACCCCCAGGTCGGCGGCACCGCGATCTCCACCCGGCTGCCGATCTTCTTCCCCGTCAGCGCGTACCGCCAGCCGTCGATGATGCTGCCCTGCGCCAGCTGCAGCACCAGCGGACTGCGGTCGTAGGAGTTGTCGAAGACCTTCCCCGAGCTCCAGATCTGGCCCAGGTAGTTCGCCTTGATGAAGTCGTTCTCCGCCACCGCGCGGCCGTTGCCCGCGATCACCGTACGCACCGCCAGGTCCTTCGACGGCTCCCCGGTCCCCTTGGCGACCGTCGGCTTCTCCCCGAACTTCGTCCCCGCCGTGATCGCCGGCAGCGGCCCGTCCACGATCTTCGGCGGCGGAGGCGACGAGGCCGAAGACGACGGCGACGCAGTCGCCTTGCTCGACTTCGCATCACCGTCGCCGCACCCGGCGAGCGTGACCAGTCCAGCGGGAACGGCGGCCAGGAGGAGTGAGCGTCGGCGCACGGGAGATGCCTCGTAATCGGTCGATCTTGCGGATTGGTGCGCGCAACTCTACGGCGTGACAAGGGCGCCGTACGGGAAACGTACGGCGCCCGTGTGGCGCTCGAAGGCAATACGGCGCCAAAAGCCGCGGCCGGAGGGACCGCTCCTACATTCCGGCGATCAGTTTCTCCACCCGGTCGTCCACCGAACGGAACGGGTCCTTGCACAACACCGTGCGCTGCGCCTGGTCGTTGAGCTTCAGATGCACCCAGTCGACCGTGAAGTCCCGGCGCTGTTCCTGCGCCCGCCGGATGAAGTCACCGCGAAGCCGCGCCCGAGTCGTCTGCGGCGGCACCGACTTGCCCTCGAAGATCTTCAGGTCATTGCAGATACGCGCCGCCTGACCCTTCTTCTCCAGCAGGTAGTACAGCCCGCGACGCCGGTGGATGTCGTGATACGCGAGGTCTATCTGCGCGACCCGCGGATGCGACATCGTCATGTTGTGCTTCTCACGGTACCGCTCGATGAGCTTGTACTTCATCACCCAGTCGATCTCGGTACCGATCCGGTCCAGGTCCTCCGTCTCGATCGCGTCCAGCGTCCGGCCCCACAGCTCAAGCACCTGCGCGACCGTGCCCGTACGGATGCCCCGGCGGTCGCAGAAGTCCACCGCCTTGTCGAAGTACTCGCGCTGCACCTCCAGCGCCGACGCCTCCCGGCCACTGGCCAGACGCACCTTGCGCCGGCCGGTGATGTCGTGGCTGACCTCGCGGATCGCCCGGATCGGGTTCTCCAGCGTCAGATCCCGCATCACCGTGCCCGCCTCGATCATGCGCAGCACCAGATCGGTGGCGCCGACCTTCAGCAGCATCGTCGTCTCGGACATGTTCGAGTCGCCCACGATGACATGCAGCCGCCGGTAGCGCTCGGCGTCCGCGTGCGGCTCGTCCCGGGTGTTGATGATCGGCCTCGAACGCGTCGTCGCGGACGACACGCCCTCCCAGATGTGCTCCGCCCGCTGACTCACGCAGTACACCGCACCACGCGGCGTCTGGAGCACCTTGCCCGCCCCGCACAGCAACTGCCGGGTCACCAGGAACGGGATGAGGATGTCGGCGAGCCGGGAGAACTCCCCGTGCCGCGCCACCAGATAGTTCTCGTGGCAACCATAGGAGTTGCCCGCCGAGTCGGTGTTGTTCTTGAAGAGGTAGACGTCGCCCGCGATTCCCTCCTCGTGCAGGCGTCGTTCCGCGTCCACCAGGAGTCCCTCGAGAATGCGCTCGCCGGCCTTGTCGTGGGTGACCAGCTCGGTCACATTGTCACACTCGGGTGTCGCGTATTCCGGATGTGAGCCCACGTCGAGATACAGCCGAGCGCCGTTCCGCAGAAAGACATTGCTGCTGCGGCCCCATGACACGACACGGCGGAAGAGGTACCGCGCCACCTCGTCAGGAGACAGACGCCGCTGTCCCCTGAACGTGCACGTGACGCCGTACTCGTTCTCCAGCCCGAAAATGCGGCGGTCCATGAGTGAACATTACGCCCGATCCCCTGAACTGAAACGGGGTTCGGCAGCACGATCTGGATCATTTTCCGATGAAGCCGCAACCACACCACCCCCGACAGGAGCCGTCAGCACCCGTCCCGTGGCCAGCAGCACCAGCAACGACACACCCCCCGCCACCCCCGGCAACGCGAACCCCCACGACGCACCACCCGACTGGACCACCGGCCCCGCGAGCCCCGTCCCCACCGACGCGCCCACCATGAACGTCGTCACCAGCCACGAGAACGCCTCCGTCACCGTCCCCGCCGGAGCATGCCGGTCCACGATGATGAACGCGCACGCGATGCACGGCGCCAGGAACACCCCCGCCACCACCGACAGCAGCACCATCGCCACCACCCCCGGCATCCACAGCAACGGCAGGTAACACACCGCCAGCAGCGCCACCAGCACCCTCAGCCGCCGCTCCGGAACCCCGGACCACCGCCGCGCCCCGTACACCGTCCCGCCGGCCAGCGCGCCCAGCCCCAGCCCCGCCATCATCCAGCCGTACACCGCGTCACCACCGTGCCCGTCCGCGTACGACACCGACGCCACCGTGATCGACCCCATCGCGATCCCCACGAACAGGAACGCCCCCAGCAGCGCCAGCAGCCCCGGCGACCGCAGCGCCCCCAGCCAGTGCGCCTCCCGCGGCTCCGAGCGCCACGCCCGCGACGGCGCCGACACCACCACCGACAGCGCACCCACCACCCCCACCAGGTTCAGCACCAGCAGCGCCGCCCGCTCCGACCACACCGACACGCACAGCGTCACCAGCAGCGGCCCGACCGTGAACATCACCTCCTGCGCCACCGCGTCCAGCGCGTACGCCGTGTGCACCTGGTCCCCCCGGCGCAGCACCGACGGCCACAGCGCCCGCAGCCCGCCCTCCAGCGGCGGCGTGCACAACCCCGCCAGCGCCACCAGCGCGTACGCCAGACCCAGCGGACCGATCCCGCAGAACGCGAACCCCGCCATCGCCAGCGCCGACGCCAGCGCCGCCGGCAACTGCACCCGCGGCTGCCCGTACAGGTCCACCAGCCGCCCCAGCAGCGGCTGGCCCACCGCGTTCGCCACCCCGTACACCGCCGCCAGCGCGCCCGCCAGGCTGTACGTACCGCCCTCCGCGCGCACGAACAGCACCATGGCGATCGGCGCCACCGCGTTGGGCAGCCGGCCCACCAGCGTCCCCGTCAGCAGGCGCAGCGCATGCCGCGCCCGCAGGATCTCCAGATAACCCGTCGCCATGTCCCGCCCCTTCAGCGGCCGCTCCGGCACCCCCGACCGCCGTCGCGATGTCCCCGAAGTGTTACGTATAACTAACGCTTTCATACGTACCATGTGCGCTGTCCGACCGTCCACACGGCACCCGACCCACAGCACCCCGCCCACACAGCACCCCAAGGAGCACGCCCGCGGTGGCACGCAGCAGCACGCGCCCGACCAGCCGTGACGTCGCCCGCGCGGCCGGAGTCAGCCAGGCCGCCGTCTCACTCGTCCTCGGCGACAAATGGCGCGGCCGCGTCTCCGAGACCACCGCCCAGCGCGTCCGCCAGGCCGCCACCGACCTCGGCTACCGCCCCAACCTCGCCGCCCGCAACCTCCGCCTCGGCCACACCCGCACCGTCCTCCTCGTCGTCCCCGCCCTCACCACCGAGTTCTTCGCCGGCGTCTACACCGGAGCCGCCCGCGTCGCCGCCCGGCACGGCTTCGGCGTCGTCCTCTACCCCTCCCCCGAAGGCGTCGGCCCCGCCCGCGACCCCTTCGCCAGCGCCCAGGCCGCCCTCGACGGCGTCATCGCCTCCTCCATGGCCGCCGACGCCCTCACCGCCATCAGCGGCGACCAGCTCCCCCTCGTCATGCTCGACAGCGACCCCGCCGGCAGCCTCGGCGCCGCCACCGTCAACCTCGACATCACCGACGGCGTCCGCCAGGTCACCGACCACCTCCTCGGCCTCGGCCACCGGCACCTCCTCCACCTCGCCGCCGACATCCCCTCCTGGACCTTCGAGATCCGCGCCCGCGCACTCGCCGACCGGCTCGCCGCCACCCCCGGCACCCGGCTCACCACCGCCCACGCGCCCATCACCATCGACGCCGCCCGCGCCGCCACCGAGACCGCCCTCACCACACCCGGCCCCCGCCCCACCGCCATCGTCTGCGACGACGACAAACTCGCCGCCGGCGCCTACAAGGCCGCCCGCCGCCTCGGCCTGCGCATCCCCGACGACCTCTCCGTCACCGGCCTCGACGACCTCGCCCTCGCCACCGCCCTCGACCCCGAACTGACCACCGTCCGCCTCGACGCCGAACTCTTCGGAGAACGCGGCATGCAGGCCCTCCTCGCCGTCCTGGAAGGCCGCGAGCCCGAACACGGGGACATTCCCGTCCAGCTCATCCCCCGGGCCTCCACGGCCCCACCACGGCCCTTCTGACGCCCACCCACACCCCCACACGAAGTGCCCCCGGCCGGAAACCGGCCGAGGGCACCTGAACAGACTCGCGCGGCGCGCGCCTCACTCCTTCTCGGAGCCGGACGCCTCGTCCGGATCGTCCGCGCTCTCCGCCTCGGTCGCCGCGCCGTTCGCCGCCAGCAGCCGCGACAGCTGACCGCCCACGATCCGCTTGAACTTCCGCTTCTGCGGCCGCGTCCGGTCCAGCACCGCCACCTCCAGACGCTCTGCGGGAATCTCCCGCTCACCGCCGTTGGTGTCCCGCGACAGCGCCTGCACCGCCAGCTTCAACGCCTCCGCCAGGCTCATCCCGTCCCGGTGCCGCTGGTCCAGGAACGTGCTGATCTGCTCCGCGTTGCCGCCGACCGCCACCGAACCGTGCTCGTCCACGATGGAACCGTCGTGCGGCAGCCGGTAGATCTGGTCGCCGTCCGGAGTCCCACCGACCTCCGCCACCACCAGCTCCACCTCGTACGGCTTCTCGGCCGCCGAGGAGAAGATCGTGCCCAGCGTCTGCGCGTACACGTTCGCCAGACCGCGCGCGGTCACGTCGTCACGGTCGTAGGTGTAACCACGCAGATCCGCGTACCGCACACCACCGATCCGCAGGTTCTCGTACTCGTTGTACTTGCCGGCGGCCGCGAAGCCGATCCGGTCGTAGATCTCACTGAACTTGTGCAGCGCACGGGACGGGTTCTCACCGACGAACACGATCCCGTCGGCGTACTGCATGACCACCAGGCTGCGACCGCGCGCGATGCCCTTGCGGGCGTACTCGGCGCGGTCCGCCATGGCCTGCTGGGGTGAGACATAGAACGGCGTCGACACCGGTTATCCGTCCCTTTCTGTCATGGTCACTGGGATCACCTCACTGCGAAGACCGAGCACGCCCGCTCAGAGCAGGGCGGCCCGCGGACCGTCCGGCTCCTCCAGCCGCCGCTGGAGCACCGCGCGCGACAGCTCGGACGCCTCCTGCTCGGTCAGCCTGCGGAAACCGTCGTCGGTGATCACCGTGATGATCGGGTAGATCCGGCGCGCGACGTCGGGACCACCGGTCGCCGAGTCGTCGTCGGCCGCGTCGTACAGCGCCTGCACCACCAAGGTGGTGGCCTCGTCCTCGGTCAGGTCGTCGCGGAACAGCTTCTTCATCGCACCGCGCGCGAACACCGAGCCCGAGCCGGTCGCCGCGAAGTGGTGCTCCTCGCTGCGGCCGCCCGTCACGTCGTACGAGAAGATGCGGCCCTTCTCCCGGTCCAGGTCGTACCCCGCGAACAGGGGGACCACGGCCAGGCCCTGCATGGCCATGCCGAGGTTGGAGCGGATCATCGTCGACAGACGGTTCGCCTTGCCCTCCAGGGAGAGCTGCGCGCCTTCGACCTTCTCGAAGTGCTCCAGCTCCAGCTGGAAGAGCTTGACCATCTCCACGGCCAGGCCCGCCGTGCCGGCGATGCCGACCGCGGAGTGCTCGTCCGCCGGGAAGACCTTCTCGATGTCCCGCTGGGCGATGACGTTGCCCATGGTGGCGCGGCGGTCACCGGCGAGGACGACGCCTCCGGGGAACGTCACGGCCACGATCGTCGTGCCGTGCGGGGCCTCGATCACGCCCTGCACCGGCGGCAGCGTCCGCTTGCCCGGCAGCAGTTCCGGCTGGTGGTCCGACAGGAAGTCCATGAAGGAGGACGACCCAGGCGTCAGGAAGGCAGCTGGCAGACGCCCGGTGCTACGAGTGTTGGCTTCCACGCGTTTCCTTCCACGTATGCAGCAGCCCGCCTTATGGCATCGGGCCGATCCCTCAACTGCCCCAGCGCGGCATTGCAGCTGAAGCACAATACGCCTCGGACCCTACCCGTCTCATGGCAGTGATCCACATGTGCGGGCGGAGCAGAAAGACAGATGCAGCAGACACCGCCCTGCGAGGCGATCAGGGCGTCCCGCTCGGACTCGCTGAGGCCGTAGTTGCGCTTGAGGTGATCCTGCCGACCGTAGGCGGCCCGGCAGGATCGGCACCGGGTGGACAGGCCGTCCGAGGCGCTCGCGTTGCGATGCCATTCGCTGTGCGGCTTCACCTCGCCGCACGCCCGGCAGAGCTTGCGCCCGGACGGCACGTCCACGCTCTCCCGGACCGGCTTCCCCGTGGCCTCACGGCGGCGCCGGTAATGCGAGGCACTGTATTTCGCCACGCATTCCCGGCAATACGGCTGGAGGCCGTCGCCTCGGTTCCGGTCCCGCGCGAACGCCGCGGGAGCCAACTCCCGCTCGCACTTCCCGCAGCGTTTCGCGGTCGATCCCGCAGTCACCCGATTCCCCCGCACCCTTCACTTCGAAGGCGACTTCGCCAGCCGACCTTTATTCGCCGCCTTTTTGCACGAAGGAGCGCACGAAATCCTCGGCGTTTTCCTCGAGTACGTCATCGATTTCGTCGAGCACCGAGTCCACGTCGTCGGTCAGCTTTTCCTGTCGTTCCTTGAGGTCTTCGGAGCCCTGTGCTTCCTGGGTCTGCTCCTCGACCTCTTCGGTGGAGCGTGTGGCCTTCTGCTGGCCGCCGCCGGTGTCCTTGGTCGCCATAACCCTCACCCCGCTCAGTTCGCCGTTCGCTGATGATCAGACCCTACAAGCCGGGTCCGACATCGGCCCCGTAGTTCCAGGAACGTACGGGGGCCATCTCGATGATTCCCTGACGCCGGGATTTCCACCCTGCGAAGGGAGCCGAATCAATGCCCCGGACCGGGGTTTCAATTGCCGGACAGCACCCTGACCAGCTCATCAGCGGTCCGGCACCGGTCCAGCAGCTCCTTGACGTGATTTCGCGTTCCGCGAAGAGGTTCCAGGGTTGGCACCCGCTGGAGCGAATCGCGGCCGGGAAGGTCGAAGATGACCGAGTCCCAGGAGGCCGCGGCCACGTCGTCCGCGTACTGCTCCAGGCACCGCCCCCGGAAGTAGGCCCGCGTGTCCTCCGGCGGCTTCGTACGCGCCCGCTCGACCTCGGCGTCGTCCAGCAGCCGCTTCATGCGGCCCTTGTCGACCAGGCGGTTGTAGAGGCCCTTCTCGGGGCGGACGTCGGCGTACTGGAGGTCGACCAGGTGCAGCCGGGGCGCGTCCCAGTCGAGGTCGTCGCGGCGGCGGTAGCCCTCCATGAGCTGCCGCTTGGCGACCCAGTCGAGTTCCGCCGCCAGGCTCATGGGGTCGTTCTCCAGCCGGGTGAGGGTGTCCTCCCAGCGGACGAGGACGTCCTTGGTCTGGTCGTCGGCGTCGGCGCCGTAGCGCTCCTCGACGTACTTGCGGGCCAGCTCGAAGTACTCCATCTGCAACTGCACGGCGGTGAGCGTGCGTCCGCTGCGGAGGGTGACGAGGTGCTGGAGGGAGGGGTCGTGGGAGACCTGGTGGAGGGTGCGGACGGGCTGGTCGACCGCGAGGTCCACCGCGATGAAGTTGTCCTCGATCATGGAGAGGACCAGTGCGGTGGTGCCCAGCTTGAGGTAGGTGGAGATCTCCGAGAGGTTGGCGTCGCCGATGATCACGTGGAGGCGGCGGTACTTCTCGGCGTCCGCGTGGGGTTCGTCGCGGGTGTTGATGATGGGCCGCTTGAGGGTGGTCTCCAGGCCCACCTCGACCTCGAAGTAGTCGGCGCGCTGGCTGAGCTGGAAGCCGTGTTCGTGGCCGTCCTGCCCGATGCCGACGCGGCCGGCGCCCGCGAAGACCTGGCGGGAGACGAAGAAGGGCGTCAGGTGGCGCACGATGTCCGAGAAGGCGGTCTCCCGCTTCATCAGGTAGTTCTCGTGCGTGCCGTAGGAGGCGCCCTTGTTGTCGGTGTTGTTCTTGTAGAGGTGGATGGGCTGGGCGCCGGGCAGCGCGGCGGCGCGTTCGGCGGCCTCGGCCATGATGCGTTCGCCGGCCTTGTCCCAGAGGACGGCGTCGCGCGGGTTGGTGACCTCGGGGGCGCTGTACTCGGGGTGGGCGTGGTCGACGTAGAGCCGGGCGCCGTTGGTGAGGATGACGTTGGCGAGGCCGATGTCCTCGTCGGTGAGCTGGCTGGAGTCGGCGACCTCCCGGGCGAGGTCGAAGCCTCGCGCGTCGCGCAGCGGGTTCTCCTCCTCGAAGTCCCAGCGGGCCCGGCGGGCCCGGTGCATCGCGGCCGCGTAGGCGTTGACGATCTGGGACGAGGTGAGCATGGCATTGGCATTGGGGTGGCCGGGGACGGAGATGCCGTACTCCGTCTCGATGCCCATTACTCGCCGTACGGTCATGCGGCCCTCCTTGCCCGGCGGCACCCTCTGTCTTGGGTGCCGCTCGCGTACCGCTGGCGCTCCGGTGCGTGTGCGGTGCCCGTCCCCGCACTGCGCGACTCGGCGGTAGGAAAGAGCCTAGAACGCCTTTGCACTGGTGGGGAGATCATTTGCGTCATTGACTGCTCCGGTCGTGGCCTGAAAAGCGAGCGGCTGCGGATGCCCGTGGCGGGCATCCGCAGCCGCTGGAGCCCTTTACAGGTACTGACCGGTGTTCGCCACCGTGTCGATGGACCGTCCGGTGTCCGCGCCCTGCTTTCCGGTGATGAGGGTGCGAATGTAGACGATCCGTTCGCCCTTCTTTCCGGAGATGCGGGCCCAGTCGTCGGGGTTGGTGGTGTTGGGCAGGTCCTCGTTCTCCTTGAACTCGTCCACGCATGCCTGGAGGAGGTGGGAGACGCGGAGGCCCTTCTGGCTCTTGTCGAGGAAGTCCTTGATCGCCATCTTCTTGGCGCGGCCGACGATGTTCTCGATCATGGCGCCGGAGTTGAAGTCCTTGAAGTAGAGGACTTCCTTGTCTCCGTTGGCATAGGTGACTTCCAGGAAGCGGTTGTCCTCGGTTTCCGCGTACATCTGCTCGACCGCCGTCTGGATCATGCTCTGGACGGTGATCTCCTTGTCGCCGCCGTGCTCGCCGAGGTCGTCGGAGTGCAGCGGGAGGCGCTCGGTGAGGTACTTGCCGAAGATGTCCTTGGCGGCTTCGGCGTCCGGGCGCTCGATCTTGATCTTCACGTCGAGCCGGCCGGGCCGGAGGATGGCGGGGTCGATCATGTCCTCGCGGTTGGAGGCGCCGATGACGACCACGTTCTGGAGGCCCTCGACACCGTCGATCTCCGCGAGGAGCTGGGGGACGATGGTGTTCTCGACGTCGGAGCTGACGCCGGAGCCGCGGGTGCGGAAGAGGGATTCCATCTCGTCGAAGAAGACGATGACGGGGGTGCCCTCGCTGGCCTTCTCACGGGCACGCTGGAAGACGAGGCGGATCTGCCGCTCGGTCTCGCCGACGTACTTGTTGAGCAGCTCGGGGCCCTTGATGTTGAGGAAGAAGCTCTTGCCCGAGGCCTGTCCGGTCACTTCCGCGACCTTCTTGGCGAGCGAGTTGGCGACGGCCTTGGCGATCAGGGTCTTGCCGCATCCGGGGGGGCCGTAGAGCAGGACGCCCTTGGGCGGGCGCAGCTCGTGCTCCTTGAAGAGGTCGGGGTAGAGGTAAGGGAGTTCGACGGCGTCGCGGATGGCTTCGATCTGGCCGCCGAGTCCGCCGATCTGTTCGTAGCCGATGTCGGGGACTTCTTCGAGGACGAGTTCCTCGACCTCGCTCTTGGGCACGACTTCGTAGACGTAGCCGGAGCGGGGTTCGAGGAGGAGTGCGTCGCCGGGCCGGATGGTGATGCCCCGCAGCGGTTCGGCTAGCCGGACCACGCGTTCCTCGTCGGTGTGTCCCAGTACCAGGGCGCGTTCGCCGTCCTCGAGGATCTCCTTGAGGGTGACGATGTCGCCGACGCTCTCGTACTCCATGGCCTCGACCACGTTGAGCGCTTCGTTGAGCATGACTTCCTGGCCGCGCCTGAGGTTGTCGAGTTCGACGCTCGGGCTGACGTTGACGCGGAGCTTGCGGCCGCCGGTGAAGATGTCGGCGGTGCCGTCCTCGTTGGCCTGAAGGAAGGCTCCGAAGCCGGCCGGCGGCTGGGCGAGCCGGTCGACTTCCTCCTTGAGGGCCACGATCTGGTCGCGGGCCTCGCGGAGTGTGTTGGCCAGGCGCTCGTTCTGTGCGGAGACGCCGGCCAGGTTGGTCTGAAGCTCGACGATCCGCTCTTCGAGAATCCTCGTGTGCCGCGGAGAGTCGGCGAGCTTGCGGCGCAGGACGGCGATCTCCTGCTCAAGATAGGCGATCTGCCCGGCGGGGTCGTCGGACCCTCTTCCCGAGCGGATGCCGCGGTTGATGTCGTCGTCGTGGGCTGCCACGGTCCTCACCTCCTCCAAGGGGAGCTGGACGCTTCCAGACCCTACCTGGGTGGGTGTCGATTGAAACCCCTAGATCACAAAGACTGTCAAGGTGTGTCGTCGGTCACCCGGTGCGCTCCCTCTCGCACGGAGGGGATACCCACTGAACGTGATGCGGAAGCCGCTTGTTCCGGGTGATCCGTCGGCCGCGCGGGCGCGGACGGTGGGAAGGCGGGCGGCGGGGGTAGGGTCGGGGTGTTCGACAGCCGCCGGACATGTGGGTCCGGTGAATCCAGGTCAGGAGAGATGAGCGTGCAGCAGGAGGCCCCGGACGGCGAGGCGCTGGAGGTCTGGATCGACCAGGACCTGTGTACCGGTGACGGGATCTGCGCCCAGTACGCGCCGGAGGTGTTCGAGCTGGACATCGACGGGCTGGCCTATGTGAAGGGCGCCGACGACGAGTTGCTGCAGGCCGTGGGGGCGACGGTGCCGGTGCCGCTGCCGTTGCTGACGGATGTGGTGGATTCGGCGAAGGAGTGTCCGGGGGCGTGCATCCATGTGCGCCGGGTTTCGGACCGGGTCGAGGTGTTCGGGCCGGAGGCGGACTGAGCCCTGGCGGACCCCGTTGGAGGACGCGCGCGTGCGATGGCATGCGCGCGTCTCGTGCGTTCGGGGTCAGACGCCTCGGGTGTCGTCGGGGGTGGAGCGCAGGAAGGCGTGGCCGTTCCAGCGCCAGGCCGCGGCCTTTTTCACGTCGGGGCAGCAGCTCGGTATGTCGTCGGTGGAGTAGCCGAGCAGGGTCGTCGTCACGGTGCGGTCGCGGAGGGCGAGGTCGGTGGCGGTGAGGCGCTCGGCGGGCTGGACGAGGGTGGCGACGACGCGGGGCCTGCCGTCGGTGGCGTCGCGGGTGAGGACGTAGACGGCGTCGGGCGGGGTGCCCATGGCGGCGTCGCAGTGGACGACGGCGACGGTCTCGGGTTTGCCGTCGCCGTCGAGGTCGCCGTCGGCTCTGTGGGCGACGACGGCTTTGACGGGGCCGCAGTCGAGGGGGAAGGCGACGCCGGTGGTGCCGGGCGGGGTGGTGGCGGTGGGCGCGGGGGCGGGTCTGGCCTCGGTGGTGGTGGCCGGCTGGGCCGCGGTGGCCGGGCCGGGCTGTACGAGGGAGGACAGTGCGATCACGCCGGCGACCGCGGTGGCCGTGGCGACCCAGTGGATGGGCCGGGTGTCCGTGCGGGCGAGCTCCGGGACGGCGGATTGCTGCACTAGGAGGGTCTCCTGTGGGGCTGTGCCGGTGAAGGGGTGGCCAGCATGGTGTCACACGTCACGGTGGGTGGGAACGGCGGGGGCGGGTGCGGATTCGGCGGGGTGCGTGGTGTCCTGCGCCTGGCGTCTTCGAGGGGGTACGCGAGGGCGCCGTGCCCCTGGTTCCCGTGGCGGGAGGTGGGGGACGGCGCCCTGGTGTGGTGCGGGGTGGGTGCGGGTCAGCGGCCCGCGCCGCCGTCGGCGTTGGGGCCGGCGTAGTCCTCGCCGTAGGCGCCCTTGGCGGGGCGGCGGCGGCGCATGGGCGGCTCGACGCCGTCGGCGAGGCGGCGGGCGGTGAGCAGGAACCCGGTGTGGCCGATCATGCGGTGGTCCGGGCGGACGGCGAGGCCCTCGATGTGCCAGTTGCGGATCATCGTCTCCCAGGCGGTCGGCTCGTTGAAGCAGCCGATCTCGCGGATGGACTCGACGGTCCGGGCGAGCTGGGTGGTGGTGGCGACGTAGGCGCAGAGGATGCCGCCGGGGACGAGGGCCTTGGAGACGGCCTCCAGGCATTCCCAGGGGGCGAGCATGTCGAGGATGACGCGGTCGACGTCGGTGTCGGAGAGGTTGTCCTGGAGGTCGCCGACGGTGAGCTGCCAGGCGGGGTGTTCGCCGCCGAAGTAGCGCTCGACGTTCTGCTTGGCGATCTCGGCGAAGTCCTCGCGGCGCTCGTATGAGTGCAGCATGCCCTGGTCGCCGATGGCGCGCAGCAGGAAGCTGCTGAGCGAGCCGGAGCCGACGCCGGCTTCGACGACGCGGGCGCCGGGGAAGATGTCGGCGAAGGCCAGGATCTGCCCCGCGTCCTTGGGGTAGACCACGGCGGCGCCGCGGGGCATGGACAGGACGTAGTCGGGGAGCAGGGGGCGCAGCGCGAGGTAGGCGACGTTGCCGGTGGTGCGGACAACGCTGCCCTCGGGAGCGCCGATCAGTTCGTCGTGCGGGAAGGAGCCCTTGTGGGTGTGGAAGTTCTTCCCGGCTTCGAGCGTGAACGTGTAGTGGCGGCCCTTGGGGTCGGTCAGCTGAACCTGGTCCCCGACCTTGAAGGGCCCGCGCCTGCGGGCGGCACCGGTCGGTTCGGACATGTGACCAGCCTACCGGCAGGAGAGGGGGCCGCCGACCACGCTCCCCGGTGCTGCCAGGGGGTGTGCGTCAGGAGGGGCGTGCCATGGCTTTGACGAAGGCGCGCTCGACGTCGGCCGCCGAGAGGACGCCGTAGATCTCGCCGGTGTTCTCGACGACCAGGTACTCGGTGGCGGGGGTGGCGCGGAGGGTGTCCAGGAGTTCCTCGCCGGAGAGTTCGGCGGAGACGCGCATGCCGGCGGTGAGGTCCTGGGCGAGTTCGCTGACGGGGACCCAGGGGCGGCGGTGTTCGGGGACGCCGACGATGGCGGCTTCGCGGACGAGGGAGAGGGGGTTGCCGTCGGTGTCGACGACGACGAGGGCGCGGGCGCCGGCGGCGTTGGCGCGGCGCAGGCCCTCGGAGAGGGGGGTGTCGCTCTGGACGGGGACGGCGCGGCGGGTGAGGGTCCGGGCGCGGAGGTCGGGGAGGTGTTCGCGCAGCCGGGCCATGCGGAGGCTGTTGCCGGCGCCGGTCCAGATGATGGCGGCGAGGATCGCGGCGAGCAGGGCGTCGGTGACGGTGTCCATGCCGCTGACGTCCTGGTCGCCGCCGAGGGTGCCGGACTGGTTGAGCAGGGGCAGTCCGATGAGGACGGAGACGGCGAGGGCGCGGCCGACCCAGGCGGCGGCGACGGTGCCGGTCATGGGGCGGCCGGTGATCTTCCAGACGACGGCGCGGAGCATGCGGCCGCCGTCGAGCGGGAGGCCGGGCAGCAGGTTGAAGATCGCGACGATGAGGTTGGAGATCATCAGCCCGGCGAGGAGGACGCCGGGGACGGTGCCGGGCTCGACGGGTTGGAGGGCGAGGTAGAAGAGTCCGGCGAGGACGAGGGAGAGCAGGGGGCCGACGAAGGCGAGGACGAATTCGCGGCCGGGTGTCTCGGCTTCCTTCTCGATCTCGGAGACGCCGCCGAAGAACTGGAGCTGGATGCGGCGGACGGGGAGTTTGAAGCGGAGGGCGGCGATGGTGTGCGCGAGTTCGTGGACGAGGACGGAGGCGTAGAAGGCGACCGCGAAGAAGAGGGAGACGAGGTAGCGCAGGGCGCCGAGTTCGGGCAGGACGCGGTCGAGCTGGCCGCCGAAGACCCAGGTGATGAGGGCGGCGACGAGGAACCAGCTCGGGGCGACGTAGACGGGTACGCCGAAGGGGCGGCCCATGAGGATGCCGCCGCCGGGTTCCCTGGGGCGCTCGGGGGGCGGGTCGGTGCGGGCGATGCCGGCGTGGGCGAGGGAGCGGTGCTCGTGCTCGGTGCGGTGGGCGGTGTCGCCGGGTTCGGGCTTGTCGGGGTGGCCCTCGCCGGGTGCGGACTCGTGTTCCGGGTCGTGTTCGGGGTTCGGGGTCGGAGGCGCTGGGGGGTGCTCGGCCGGGTGGTTCTTGTCCGGCCGCGGCTGCCCGTTCCCGCCGGTCACGTCCACGGTGTCCCCTCGTTCGAAGCGTCTTCCGCGCGTGGCCGGGCGGAAGGGTCTCGGGTCGATGGTATGCGGCCGGGGTGGCGCGGTCCGCTCCGGCACCCTGGTGGGGTGGGGGCGTGAGGTGCGTGGCTGGGTCGCTGTCGGTGCCGGGCCGTATGGTCTTGGGTCATGGAGAGCAGCGGTGTGGAGAGTGCCCCCGAGGGCGTTTCGGGTGGCGGGGCCGGCGCGGAGGGTGTCGCGCGGGTCGTCGTGGCGCCGTCGTCGCTGTCTCCGTCGCGGGCGAGTGATTTCATGCGGTGTCCGCTGCTGTACCGCTTCCGGGTGATCGACCGGCTGCCGGAGAAGCCGAGTGAGGCGGCGACGCGGGGCACGCTGGTGCACGCGGTGCTGGAGCGGCTGTTCGACGTGCCGGCGGCGGAGCGTACGGCGCCGGCGGCGAAGTCGTTGATCCCGGCGCAGTGGGACCGGTTGCGGGAGAGCCGGCCGGAGGTCGCGGAGCTGTTCGAGGGTGATCCGGAGGGTGAGCGGCTGGCGCGCTGGCTGGGTGAGGCGGAGCGGCTGGTGGAGCGCTGGTTCTCGCTGGAGGATCCGACGCGGCTGGAGCCGGCCGAGCGTGAGATGTTCGTGGAGACGGAGCTGGATTCGGGGTTGCGGCTGCGCGGGATCATCGACCGGGTGGATGTGGCGCCGACGGGTGAGGTGCGCATCGTCGACTACAAGACGGGGAAGGCGCCGCGCCCGGAGTACGCGGAGGACGCGCTGTTCCAGATGAAGTTCTACGCGCTGGTGGTGTGGCGGCTGAAGCGGGTGGTGCCGCGCCGGCTGCAGCTGGTGTATCTCGGCAGTGGTGATGTGCTGACGTACGACCCGGTGCCGGCGGATCTGGAGCGGGTGGAGCGGAAGCTGCTGGCGTTGTGGGCGGCGATCCGGGAGGCGACGGAGTCGGGGGTGTGGCGGCCGCGGCCGACGAAGCTGTGCGGCTGGTGCGATCACCAGGCGGTGTGCCCGGAGTTCGGGGGTACTCCCCCGCCGTATCCGCTTCCCGTGAGGGCGGCGGAGTCGGGCGCGGAGGGCGCGGGCAGAATGGGGCCGGTCTAGCGAAGGAGTTCTCAGGTGGCCATCCGCGTCCTTTTGGTCGATGACCAGCCGCTGTTGCGTACCGGGTTCCGGATGATTCTGGAGGCGGAGCCGGACCTGGCGGTCGTCGGTGAGGCCGGTGACGGTCTGCAGGCGCTCGATCAGGTGCGTGCGCTGCAGCCGGATGTCGTGCTGATGGACATCCGGATGCCCCGGATGGACGGGGTGGAGGCGACGCGCCAGATCACGGGTCCGGAGCGGGACGGTCCGGCGAAGGTGCTGGTGCTGACGACGTTCGATCTGGACGAGTACGTGGTGGAGGCGCTCAGGGCGGGGGCGAGCGGGTTCCTGCTGAAGGACGCTCCAGCGGACGAGCTGGTGCAGGCGATCCGGGTGGTGGCGGCGGGTGAGGCGATGCTGGCGCCGAGCATCACGCGGCGGCTGCTGGACAAGTACGCGACGCATCTGCCGTCGGGCGAGGAGCCGGCGCCGAGCACGCTGCACACGCTGACGGACCGTGAGGTGGAGGTGCTGAAGCTGGTGGCGCGGGGGCTGTCGAACGCGGAGATCGCGGCGGATCTGTTCGTGAGCGAGACGACGGTGAAGACCCATGTGGGGCATGTGCTGACGAAGCTGGGTCTGCGGGACCGGGTGCAGGCGGCGGTGTACGCCTACGAGAGCGGTCTGGTGCGGCCGGGCGCGCAGTAGCGGAGGGTTTCGGGGCGCCCTTCCTGTCGGAGGGGCGCCCTCGGTGTTCCGGAGCGGGGTTCAGCTCTTGCTGAGTTCCCAGAAGCGGAAGACGGTGGAGGCGTCGAGGCAGTACTCGAGGCCGTAGACGCCGTCCCGGACGACGGCGTACTGCTTGGCCTGCCAGACGGGGAGGATGGGCAGTTCGTCGGCGACGATGTCCTGGACCTGCGCGAAGTCCTTGTCGGTGGCGGCGCGGTCGCTCTGGGCGGCGGTGGCCGGGAGCAGGGTGCCGGTGAGGCGCCTGTTGTCGTAGTGGTTGGACAGCACGTTGCCCTTGCCGAAGAAGGGCGCGGTGAAGTTGTCGGCGTCCGGGTAGTCCGGCACCCAGCCCTTGACGTAGACGCCGTACTTGCCGGCGGCGATGTCCTTCTCGTACTGGTCGAAGGGGACGGACTTGACGTCGGCTTCGAACAGGCCGCTGGCGTTGAGCTGTCCGGCGACGGCGCGCAGTTCCGCGTCGGTGGCGGGGCCGTAGCGGGCCGGGGTGGACCACAGGGTCAGCTTCACCTTGCCGGTGATGCCGTCGGCGTGCAGGGCCTGGGCGGCCTTGGCCTTGGAGGGGCGGGCGCCGTAGGTGTCGAAGAAGGCGGTGTTGTGGCCGATGATGCCGGCCGGGATGATCGAGTACAGGGGGGTGGCGGTGCCCTGGTAGACGTTGTGGATGAGGGCGTCGCGGTCGAGCAGGTGGGCGATGGCCTTGCGTACGCCGAGCTTTCCGGCGACGGGGTCCTTCATGTTGAAGACGAGGTGCTGGACCTCGGCGCTGCTGCCCTCGATGACGTCGATGCCCTTGGTGCCTTCCTGGGCGTCGATGTCGGTGATGTCGGTGGCGCTCAGGCCGCGGTAGGCGATGTCGATGCCGCCGCCGAGGAGGGCCTTCTTCAGGGCCTTCTGGTCGCCGTGGAAGAACTTGAGGGTGACGCCGGAGTTCTTGATGGCGGCGGTGCCCCGGTAGTGGGAGTTGACCGAGAAGACGGCCTGGCCCTTGTCGAAGGAGTCGAGCTTGTAGGGGCCGGAGCCGACGGCCTTCTTGTCGGTGCGCAGGGCGCCGGCGTCGTACTGGCGGTGGTCGACGATGGAGCCGGCGCCGGAGGCGATCTTGCTGGGGAAGGTCGCGTCGGGGGCGTTGAGGTGGAAGACGACCGTCTTGGCGTCGGGTGTCTCGACCCGCTCCAGCGTCGGGAACATGACGGCCGGTCCGGCGGGGTCGTTGATCTTCAGCAGGCGGTCGAAGGAGAACTTGACGTCCTCGGAGGTGAGGGAGTCGCCGTTGCTGAACTTCAGGCCGGGCTTGAGTTCGCAGGTGAAGAGGGTGGCCCGGGTGTCACCGAAGGCGCAGGACTTGGCGAGTTCGGGCTCGGGCTGGGTGCCGCCGTTGGGGAAGCTGAGCAGCGACTGGAAGACGTTGTTGAACAGGAGCCAGGAGCCGGGGTCGTAGCCCGATGCCGGGTCGGTCGCCAGGACGTCGTCGGACATCCCCATCACCATGGCATGGCCGGTGCCCTTGGCATCGTCGGTCCCGGTGCCGCAGCCGGTCAACAGGCCGCAGGCCAGCCCCGCCACCACGGGCAGGACCGGCCACTGGGTGCTCATCTTCACAGCAGTGCCTTGTCGTCGGTTCGTGGCCCGGAGCCGCCGTCGCGGCTCCGGGTACGGGAGACGTCAGCCGCTCACACCACGGCCGAGCTCCCACAGCTGAAGCGTCGACGAGGAGTTCAGGGCGTAGGAGGTGCCCGTGATGTCGTCCCGTGCGGCGACGTACTGCTTGCCCTGCCACAGCGGCAGCACGGGGACGTCCTCGGCGACGGTGTCCTGGATGTCGGTGAGGCTCTTGGCGGCGTCGAGGCGGTCGGCCTCGCGGCGGGACTCGGGGATCAGCGTCCGCTCGATCGTGCCGTTGGAGTACGGCGAGCCGAGGAAGTTGTCCTTGTCGAGGAACGGTGCCAGGAAGTTGTCGGCGTCGGGGAAGTCGGGGAACCAGCCCATGCCGTAGACGTCGTACTGGCCCTTCTGCTCGGCGGGGCGGAAGGTGGCCCAGGGGTGGCCCTGGATGGTGACGTCGAAGAGGCCGCTGTCGTTGAGCTGCTTCTGCAGGACCTCGAACTCCTGCTTGGTGGCGGAGCCGTAGTGGTCGGTGGTGTAGTGCAGCGTCAGCTTGAGCGGGGCGGTGACGCCGGCCTTGGCGAGCAGCAGCTTGGCCTTGGCGGTGCTCGGGTCGCCGTACTTGTTGAAGAACGAGTTGGAGTGGCCGGTCAGGGTGGCGGGCACCAGGGAGTACAGCGGCTCGGCCTGGGTGCCGTAGACCTTGGAGACGAGTTCGCCGCGGTTGACGACCTGGGCGATGGCCTGGCGGACGGCCTTGTCCTTGACCGTCTGCGCGTCGGTGTTGAAGGCGAGGTAGCGGATCTCGAGACCCGGCATGTCGACGAGGTCGGCGTGCGTGTCGGAACCGCCGTCGAGCTTCTGGATCTGGCTCGGCGACATGGTGCGGCTCATGACGTCGATGTCGCCGCGGTCCAGGGCGGCGCCCATCGCGTCGGCGTCGTCGAAGGAGCGGATCTCCACCTTGTCGTTGTTCAGCTCGGAACTGCCCTTGTACGAGGCGTTCTTGGTGAACGTGGCGCTGACCATGGCGTCGCCCTTGACCTGCGCCTTGAAGGTGTACGGGCCGGAGCCGTCGACCTCGAAGCCCTCGCGCAGCTTGCCCTTGGCGTAGACCTTGGGGTTCACGATGCCCGCGACCGGGGTGGACAGCTTGAACGGGAACGTGGCGTCGGCCGTCTTCAGGTGGAAGATGACCTCGCGGTCGCCCTGCGTCTCGACGGTGTCGACGGTGTTCAGCAGGGCGGCGACACCGCTGTCGGCCTGGAGCTTGATGGCGCGGTCGATGGAGAACTTCACATCGGCGGCGGTGACCGGGTCGCCGGAGGCGAACTTCAGGCCGCTGCGCAGCTTGCAGGCGTAGCGCTCGTTGCCGGTGTCGGTGAAGCTGCAGCTCTCGGCGGCCTCCGGGACGGGGCTGCCCTCGCCCTTGGGCTGGGTCATCAGCGTCTGCAGGGTCTGACGCAGGATGTTCCAGGTGCCGACGTCGTAGGCGTAGGCGGGGTCGAGGGGCGCCGGGGCGTCGCTCGTGGCCGTGAACCGGTCCGTGGTGCCGACGACGATGGGGTCGCCGTTCTTGGCCCCGCTGTCGGTTCCGCCGCACGCGGCGAGAACCGGCGTGAGCAGGCCGGCCACTGCCGGCAGCACCAGAGTCTTGCGGTTCATGCGGGACGTTCTCCAGAGCTGTTCGATTCCGTGAACCCGGCAAGCTTCGGATGGGCGCGGCGGATCACGGGGGGTTGCTGCGATGTTGTCGCGTCGACATTAGTCCGCGCCCGCAGGGCGGTTCGCGGCCCCTTGAGTTGAGGGTTCATCACGCAGTGAAACCGGGTGTGGACGCACCGAAAAACCGACAGCGGCAGGATTCGTACAACGGTCCATCAATCGGGACACATGGGCCTGCGGAGGGGGCGTTCGGCGCCGTTTTCTGCACACGGGCACGGTGTTGTCGAGGCCGATTCGAGTGGCGAACGTCACAGTGTCAACTGCGGTCCGGGATACCGGAATTCAACCGGTTCGGCGGGTGGGGAATTTCCGCCGGGGCGCAACTCCGAAGAATTGCGCCCCTGGTCAGCATTGATTTCGCACGCTGGGTGAACGCCTAGTGCGTGAGCGTCATCAGGCCGCGCAGAAAAGACAGGTCGACCTGTTCCAGCGAGGGTACGACGGTGCGCCGTTCGGCCGGGACGATGGGGGCGATGGAGGGCACGGCGACCACATGGCAGCCGGCGGCCTCGGCGGCGGCGACCCCGGTGGCGGTGTCCTCGATGACGGCGCACCGGGCCGGGTCGGCGCCGAGTCCGGCGGCGGCCAGCAGGTAGGGGTCGGGGTGGGGCTTGGTGCGGGAGACCTCGTCGCCACCGATGGAGAGGCGGAAGTGGTGCGGGCCGAGCGCGGCCAGCACCCGGTCGATGATGCGCCGGTGGGAGGCGGAGACCAGGGCGGTCGGGATGTCGTGCTCGTGGAGTTCGGCGAGCAGCCGGGCGGCGCCGGGCATCAGCGGGAGGTGGCTGCCGATGCGGGCCTCGAAGCCGTCGTTGAGCAGGACGGAGAGTTCGGCGAGGGTGATGGCGGCGCCGGTGGCCTCGATGAGGAAGCCGGCGCTGCGGGTCATGGGGCCCCCGACGACGACGTGCCGCCAGGACTCGTCGAGGGTGTGCCCGAGGGCGGCGAAGACCTCGACCTCGACATCCCACCAGAAGCCCTCGGTGTCCACCAGGGTGCCGTCCATGTCGAGGAGGACCGCTTGCAGGGCGGACCCTTCGGCCGTACGAATTCCGGGCGCGGGGACCGTGCTGGTCATCCGGGCGCACCTCCTTGAGGGACGATCAGGCCGGTTCCCGGAAAGGGAACCGGCCTGCGGTGGACCGACCAGCATACGTCGCTTGCGTCCGATGCGCCTGTTGTGTGCGCGTGTCCGCCGATCGGCCTGGTCAGCGCGGTCAGCGGGCGTTGAAGTACTTCGCCTCGGGGTGGTGGATGACGATGGCGTCGGTGGACTGCTCGGGGTGGAGCTGGAACTCCTCGGAGAGGTGGACGCCGATCCGCTCGGGCTGGAGCAGGTCCGCGATCTTGGCGCGGTCCTCCAGGTTGGGGCAGGCGCCGTAGCCGAGGGAGAAGCGGGCGCCCCGGTACTTCAGGGCGAACATGTCCTCGATGTCGGCGGGGTCCTCCCCGGCGAAGCCGAGTTCGGCGCGGACGCGGGCGTGCCAGTACTCGGCCAGCGCTTCGGCCAACTGGACGGACAGGCCGTGCAGTTCGAGGTAGTCGCGGTAGGCGTTGGCCTCGAAGAGCTTGGCGGTCTCCTCGCCGATGCGGGAGCCGACGGTGACGACCTGGAGGCCGACCACGTCCCGCTCGCCGGACTCCTCGGGGCGGAAGTAGTCCGCGAGACAGAGCCGGCGGCCCCGGCGCTGGCGGGGGAAGGTGAAGCGGGTGCGCTCGTTGCCGTCCTCGTCCAGGATGATCAGGTCGTCGTCCTTGGAGACGCAGGGGAAGTAGCCGTGGACGACGGCGGCCTCCAGCAGGTTCTCCGTCTGGAGCCGGTCGAGCAGGCCGCGCAGCCGGGGGCGGCCCTCGGTCTCGGCCAGTTCCTCGTAGGAGGGGCCGTCGCCGGTGCGTGCCTGCTTCAGGCCCCACTGGCCCTTGAAGAGGGCGCCCTCGTCCAGCCAGGACGCGTACTCCTTGAGCTGGATGCCCTTGACCACCCGGGTGCCCCAGAACGGCGGGGCGGGCACCGGGTTGTCGGTGCGGACGTCGGAGCGGACGTGGCCCTCCTGCGGGGTCTCCTCGGGGAGGTCGGCGGCGGGGGTGGCGCGGACCCGGCGCTGCTTCAGCTCGGGGAGCCGCGCGCCGGGCAGGCCGCGCTTGACGCCGATGAGGGCGTCCATCAGGCGCAGGCCCTCGAAGGCGTCGCGGGCGTAGCGGACCTCGCCCTCGTAGATCTCGTGGAGGTCCTGCTCGACGTAGGCGCGGGTGAGGGCGGCGCCGCCCAGGATCACCGGGTAGTCGGCGGCCAGGCCGCGCTGGTTCAGCTCCTCCAGGTTCTCCTTCATGATCACCGTGGACTTGACCAGGAGGCCGGACATGCCGATGACGTCGGCGCGGTGCTCCTCGGCGGCGTCCAGGATCGCGGAGACGGGCTGCTTGATGCCGAGGTTGACGACGTTGTAGCCGTTGTTGGACAGGATGATGTCCACGAGGTTCTTGCCGATGTCGTGGACGTCTCCGCGCACGGTGGCCAGCACGATCGTGCCCTTGCCCTCGGCGTCGGACTTCTCCATGTGGGGTTCCAGGTGCGCGACGGCCGTCTTCATGACCTCGGCGGACTGGAGCACGAAGGGCAGCTGCATCTGGCCGGAGCCGAAGAGCTCACCGACGGTCTTCATGCCGTCGAGCAGGGTGTCGTTGACGATGTCGAGGGCGGGGCGGTCCGCCAGGGCCTCGTCCAGGTCGGCTTCGAGGCCGTTGCGCTCGCCGTCGATGATGCGGCGCTTGAGCCGCTCGTCCAGGGGCAGCGCCGCCAGTTCCTCGGCCTTGCCGGCGCGCAGGGACTTCGCGGTGGCGCCCTCGAAGAGCGCCATCAGCTTCTGCAGCGGGTCGTAGCCCTCGGCGCGCCGGTCGTGGATGAGGTCGAGGGCGGTCTGCACCTCCTCCTCGCTGAAGCGGGCGATGGGCAGGATCTTGGAGGCGTGCACGATGGCCGAGTCCAGGCCCGCCTTGACGCATTCGTCGAGGAAGACGGAGTTCAGCAGGATGCGGGCGGCCGGGTTGAGGCCGAAGGAGATGTTGGAGAGGCCGAGGGTGGTCTGGACGTCCGGGTGGCGCCGCTTGAGTTCGCGGATGGCCTCGATGGTGGCGGTGCCGTCCTTGCGGGACTCCTCCTGACCGGTGCAGATGGTGAAGGTCAGGGTGTCGATGAGGATGTCCTCCTCGCGGATGCCCCAGTTCCCGGTGAGGTCGTCGATGAGCCGTTCGGCGATCTCGACCTTCTTCTCGGGGGTGCGGGCCTGGCCCTCCTCGTCGATGGTGAGCGCGATCAGGGCGGCGCCGTGCTCGCGGGCGAGCCGGGTGACCTTGGCGAAGCGGGAGTCGGGGCCGTCGCCGTCCTCGTAGTTCACCGAGTTGATCACCGCGCGGCCGCCGAGCTTCTCCAGGCCCGCCTGGATGACGTCGACCTCGGTGGAGTCGAGGACGATCGGCAGGGTGGAGGCGGTGGCGAGGCGGCCGGCGAGTTCGGCCATGTCGGTGACGCCGTCGCGGCCGACGTAGTCCACGCAGAGGTCGAGCATGTGCGCGCCCTCGCGGATCTGCTCGCGGGCCAGCTCCACGCAGTCGTCCCAGCGGGCCTCCAGCATGGCCTCGCGGAACTTCTTCGACCCGTTGGCGTTGGTGCGCTCGCCGATGGCGAGGTAGGAGGTGTCCTGGCGGAACGGCACGGACTGGTAGAGCGAGGCGGCGCCCGCCTCGGGCCGCGGCTGCCGTTCGGAGGGGGTGAGGCCGCGGACCCGCTCGACGACCTGGCGCAGGTGCTCGGGGGTGGTGCCGCAGCAGCCGCCGACCAGCGAGAGGCCGTACTCGTGGACGAAGGTCTCCTGGGCGTCGGCCAGCTCGGGGGCGGTGAGCGGGTAGTGCGCGCCGTCCTTGCCGAGGACGGGGAGGCCGGCGTTGGGCATGCAGGCCAGCGGGATGCGGGCGTTGCGGGCGAGGTGGCGCAGGTGCTCGCTCATCTCGGCGGGGCCGGTGGCGCAGTTCAGGCCGATCATGTCGATGCCGAGGGGTTCCAGCGCGGTGAGCGCGGCGCCGATCTCGGAGCCGAGCAGCATGGTGCCGGTGGTCTCGACGGTCACCGAGACGATGACCGGCAGGTCGATGCCGAGGGCGTCCAGGCCCCGCCAGGCGCCGAGGACGGCGGCCTTGGTCTGGAGGAGGTCCTGGGTGGTCTCGATCAGCAGGGCGTCGGCGCCGCCGGTGACGAGTCCCTCGGCGTTTCGCTGATAGGCGTCGCGCAGGGTGGTGTACGGGGCGTGGCCGAGGGTGGGCAGCTTGGTGCCCGGGCCCATGGAGCCCAGCACCCAGCGGGGGCGGCCGTCGCGGGCGGTGAACTCGTCGGCGACCTCGCGGGCGATGCGGGCGCCGGACTCGGAGAGTTCGTGGACGCGCTCGGGGATGTCGTACTCGCCGAGGGCGGAGTGGTTGGCGCCGAAGGTGTTGGTCTCGACGCAGTCGACGCCGACCGCGAAGTACTCCTCGTGCACGGAGCGCACGATGTCGGGCCGGGTGAGGTTGAGGATCTCGTTGCAGCCCTCGAGCTGCTGGAAGTCGTCGAGCGTGGGTTCCTGGGCCTGGAGCATGGTGCCCATGGCTCCGTCGGCCACCACCACACGGGTGGCGAGTGCCTGACGGAGCGCGGACGCACGGGTCCGGCTGTCGGCGGAAGGGGACGTCGGCGACGAGGCCATGAAGGGGCTCCCTTGGGTGCGACGGCTGTCGGCTATGCGCCCGCTCCGGCCGGGGCCGGGCGTGGGGCACGGCGCCAGAGTAACCGCCAGTGGGCTTGGATGGGCACAGGCGTCCACGACACGGACGCGGATGGCGGAGTCCGGCCGGTGGGCGCGGTGGCCGGAACCCGACGGTTGTTCCGGCGCGGCCCTGCTCATTGGCGGGAGATCGACATGGACCGGTAATGTTCGGCATTGCCGAACGCGTGTGGGATGGCTCGGCGGTGGCCGATGCGGACGGAGGCAGGACGTCGATGGCACGGAACATCCAGTCGCTCGAACGGGCGGCCGCGATGCTGCGCCTGCTCGCGGGCGGCGAGCGGCGGCTCGGCCTCTCCGACATCGCCTCGTCGCTGGGCCTCGCCAAGGGCACCGCGCACGGCATCCTGCGCACCCTCCAGCACGAGGGCTTCGTGGAGCAGGACGAGGCGTCGGGCCGCTACCAGCTGGGCGCGGAGCTGCTGCGGCTGGGCACCACCTACCTGGACGTGCACGAGCTGCGGGCGCGGGCCCTGGTGTGGACCGACGACCTGGCCCGCTCCAGCGGGGAGAGCGTGTACCTGGGCGTGCTGCACCAGCAGGGCGTGCTGATCGTGCACCACGTCTTCCGCCCGGACGACAGCCGCCAGGTGCTGGAGATCGGGGCGATGCAGCCCCTGCACTCCACGGCGCTCGGCAAGGTGCTCTCCGCCTACGACCCGGTGGCCCACAGCGAGGCGCTGGACTCCTCCCGCAAGGCGTTCACCGACCGTACGGTGTGCGCGCCGGAGGAGTTCGAGCACGTCCTGGACCTCACGCGGGCGCGCGGGTACGCGGCCGACCTTGAGGAGACCTGGGAGGGCGTGGCGTCGATCGCCGCGCCGATCCACGACCGGCGCCGGATGCCGGTGGGCGCGGTGGGGATCGCCGGCGCCGTGGAGCGGCTGTGCCGGGACGGCGAGCCGCGTCCGGAGCTGGTCGCGGCGGTGCGGGACTGCGCCCGCGCGGTCTCCCGCGACCTGGGTGCCGCCCGCTTCTGAGCACGGCCTTCCGCGGTGGGCCGGTCTGCTGTGCCCCCGTCCGTAACGATCCGGCGTTCTGTGCTTTTTTTCGCCCCCGGAACTCTTGACGCGTGCGCGCGCCGAAAGCGAGACTCCCGTCCATCGGTCGGCATTGTCGAACACCTATCGGTATTACGCCTTAGGGTGGGACAGCGCCAAGGGCCGGGTTTCCCTGGACCAAATGACAAAGGAGTCGCGGGTGTCCAGCTCCGACATCTTCATCGGCGAGACCATAGGTACCGCCGTTCTCATCCTGCTCGGCGGCGGTGTGTGTGCCGCCGTGACTCTGAAGGCCTCCAAGGCGCGTGGCGCCGGGTGGCTGGCCATCGCCTTCGGGTGGGGTTTCGCCGTTCTGACGGCCGTCTACACCTCGGCGCCCCTCTCCGGCGCGCATCTCAATCCGGCCGTGACCCTCGCGCTCGCGATCAAGGACCACGACTACGGCACGCTCCCCGCGTACTGGGGCGGCCAGTTGCTGGGCGCGATGATCGGCGCGACGCTGGTCTGGGTGGCCTACATGGGCCAGTTCCGCGCCCACCTGACCGACCGGGAGATCGTCGGCGGGCCCGGCGCGCAGGACACGGTCAAGGCGGTCGAGGCCGAGGAGGCGGCCGCGGGCCCGGTACTGGGCATCTTCTCCACCGGTCCGGAGATCCGGAACGCGGTGCAGAACCTTCTGACGGAGATCATCGGCACGATCGTGCTGGTGCTGGCGGTCCTCACACAGGGCCTGAACAACGAGGGCAACGGTCTGGGCCCGGTGGGCGCGCTGATCACGGCCCTGGTGGTCGTCTCGATCGGTCTGTCGCTCGGCGGTCCGACGGGGTACGCGATCAACCCGGCGCGTGACCTGGGACCGCGCATCGTGCACGCGCTGCTGCCGCTGCCCAACAAGGGCGGTTCGGACTGGAGCTACGCGTGGGTGCCGGTCGTCGGTCCTCTGATCGGCGGCGCGATCGCTGCGGGCATCTACAACGTCGCTTTTGCTTGACGAGTAACGATTTGCGCCAAAAGCACCGATCATTCGAGTAAGCGCCGTACACACCGCCACCTCACCTCGGATCTCCCAGGAGCACACAGTGACCGACGCCCACACCGCAGGCCCCTTCATCGCGGCGATCGACCAGGGCACGACCTCCTCGCGCTGCATCGTCTTCGACAAGGACGGCCGGATCGTCTCCGTCGACCAGAAGGAGCACGAGCAGATCTTCCCCAAGCCCGGCTGGGTCGAACACGACGCGAACGAGATCTGGACGAACGTCCAGGAGGTCGTCGCCTCCGCCATCGCCAAGGCGAACATCACGCGGGACGACATCAAGGCCATCGGCATCACCAACCAGCGCGAGACGACCGTGCTGTGGGACAAGAACACCGGTGAGCCCGTCCACAACGCCATCGTCTGGCAGGACACCCGTACCGACGCCCTCTGCCGCGAGCTGGGCCGCAACGTCGGCCAGGACCGCTTCCGCCGCGAGACCGGTCTGCCGCTGGCGTCCTACTTCGCCGGCCCCAAGGCCCGCTGGCTGCTGGACAACGTGGAGGGCCTGCGGGAGCGCGCCGAGGCCGGCGACATCCTCTTCGGCACCATGGACAGCTGGGTCATCTGGAACCTGACCGGCGGTGTCGACGGCGGCAAGCACGTCACCGACGTCACCAACGCCTCGCGCACCATGCTGATGAACCTGCACACCATGGAGTGGGACAAGAAGATCTGCGAGTCCATCGGGGTGCCGGAGCAGATGCTCCCCGAGATCCGCTCCTCCGCCGAGGTGTACGGCGAGATCACCGGCGGCAGCCTCGGCGACCTGCTCGGCGGCACCCCCGTCGCCTCCGCGCTCGGCGACCAGCAGGCGGCCCTGTTCGGCCAGACCTGCTTCTCCGAGGGCGAGACCAAGTCGACCTACGGCACCGGCACCTTCATGGTGATGAACACCGGCGAGAAGATCATCAACTCCTACGCCGGCCTGCTCACCACGGTCGGCTACAAGATCGGCGACAAGCCGACGGTGTACGCCCTGGAGGGCTCCATCGCCGTCACCGGCTCGCTGGTGCAGTGGATGCGCGACCAGATGGGCCTCATCTCCACCGCCGCCGAGATCGAGACCCTCGCGCTCTCGGTCGAGGACAACGGCGGCGCCTACTTCGTACCGGCCTTCTCCGGCCTGTTCGCCCCGCACTGGCGCTCCGACGCCCGCGGTGTGATCGCCGGCCTGACCCGGTACGTGACCAAGGCGCACCTCGCGCGCGCCGTCCTGGAGGCCACCGCCTGGCAGACGCGGGAGATCGCGGACGCCATGACGAAGGACTCCGGGGTCGAGCTGACCACGCTCAAGGTGGACGGCGGCATGACCGCGAACAACCTGCTGATGCAGCAGCTCGCGGACGTGCTCGACGCCCCCGTGGTGCGCCCGATGGTCGCCGAGACCACCTGTCTCGGCGCCGCCTACGCCGCCGGTCTCGCCGTCGGCTTCTGGTCCGGCACGGACGAGCTGCGCGCCAACTGGCGCCGGGCCGCCGAATGGACCCCCCGCATGGACGCGGAGACCCGCGACCGTGAGTACAAGAACTGGCTCAAGGCCGTCGAACGGTCCATGGGCTGGCTCGAGGACGAGAGCTGACCCGCCAGGTCCGGCTCCGACGAGGAGTGAAGTACCCGACATGACCAGTCCCACCACCCTGCAGTCCGTACCTGCCCTGGGCACGCACCCGGCCTCCGGCTCCAACCCGAGCCGCGCCGAGACCCGGGAGCAGCTCGCGCGGGCGTCGTACGACCTCCTAGTGATCGGCGGCGGCATCCTGGGCATCTCCACCGCCTGGCACGCCGCGCAGTCCGGGCTCAGGGTGGCGCTGGTCGACGCCGGCGACTTCGCCGGAGCCACCTCCTCGGCCTCCTCCAAGCTGCTCCACGGCGGGCTCCGCTACCTCCAGACCGGCGCGGTGAGGCTGGTCGCGGAGAACCACTTCGAGCGGCGAGCGGTCTCCCGCCAGGTGGCACCCCACCTGGCGAACCCGCTCACCTTCTACCTGCCGGTGTACAAGGGCGGCCCGCACGGCGCGGCCAAGCTCGGCGCGGGCGTCTTCGCCTACTCCGCGCTCTCCGCGTTCGGCGACGGCGTGGGGCACCTGCTCTCCCCGGCCAAGGCAGCGCAGGACGTGCCCGAGCTGCGCACCGACAACCTGAAGGCCGTGGCCGTGTACGGCGACGACCAGATGAACGACGCCCGCATGGCGCTGATGACGGTCCGCGCGGCCGTCGACGCGGGCGCGGTCGTGCTGAACCACGCCGAGGTCACCGGGCTGCGCACCACGCGCGGCCGGGTCACCGGCGCCGAGCTGAAGGACCGGCTCACCGGCGAGGAGTTCGGCGTAGACGCCCGTCTGGTGCTGAACGCGACCGGCCCCTGGGTCGACCACCTGCGCCGGATGGAGGACCCGCACGCGGCCCCCTCGATCCGCCTGTCCAAGGGCGCCCACCTGGTCCTGAAGCGCACCGCTCCCTGGAAGGCGGCGCTGGCCACCCCGATCGACAAGTACCGCATCACGTTCGCCCTGCCCTGGGAGGACATGCTGCTGCTCGGCACCACCGACGAGGTGTACGAGGGCGACCCGGCGGACGTGTCGGTCACCGAGTCGGACATATCCCAGATCCTGGACGAGGCCGCGTTCTCCGTCCGGGACCAGCAGCTCCAGCGGGATCTGATCACCTACTCCTTCGCCGGGCTGCGGGTGCTGCCGGGCGGGCCCGGTGACACCGCGAAGGCCAAGCGGGAGACCGTGGTCACGGAGGGGCCGGGCGGGATGCTCTCGGTGGCGGGCGGCAAGTGGACCACGTTCCGGCACATCGGACGGACCGTGCTGAAGAAGCTGGAGGAGCTGCCGGGCCGCCCGCTCGGTGACGACTTCGAGCCGGTGTCGAAGCTGCCCAAGCGGCTGCCGCTGCCCGGTGTCGCCAACCCGCGCGCGGTCGAGCACCGGCTGCTGGTGGACCGTCCGGCGCCCGGCCCGCGCATGGGCGCCGACACCGCCCGCCACCTGGCCACCCACTACGGCTCGCTGGCCTTCGACATCGCCCGCCTGGCCAACGAGCACCCGGAGCTGGCCGAGCGGGTCCACCCCGAGGCGCCGGAGATCTGGGCGCAGGTGGTCTGGGCCCGCGACCACGAGTGGGCCGAGACCCCGGACGACGTGCTCCGCCGCCGCACCACGCTCACCATCCGCGGCCTTGCCACGGACGAGGTGCGCGCGCGGGTGCGTGAGGTGCTCGACAAGAAGCAGTGACAGACGCCTCCCGGGGGCGGTTCCGCATCGGCGGAACCGCCCCTCCCGCGTGTCCGTGACTCCATCCGCCCCCGAACACTCCCGCGCGCTCCCTCGAACGTGTTTCAAAGTGTGCGTTTACCACCCTGTCTACGGCTAAAACGGATCTTTCCGACAACACTGGACCCGGCGGCAGTGGGGCCGGCGAGAGCAGAGCGGGGCGAGGCCCAGGTGCGGGGAGCGGTCATATGCGAGGCGGATGGCACACGGCGCGGGCGCGGCGGCGGCTCGGCCTCGGTGCGTGCGGCGCCGCGCTCGCCGCGCTCGCGGCGGTCCTGCGGTTCTGGTGGCTGGACGCGGCGGTCGCGGGCGTCCTGATCTCGGCGATCGGCGCCTTCGTGTCGGTGGTGGCTCTGGTGGCCGACATCCTGCGCGGTGACGCCGACCCGCCCCTGCGGTCGGCGGCCGAGGACCGGCGCCGCGCGGCGGACGCGCTGGCCGAGGCGGTGCGCGACCAGTGGGCGGCGGAAGCGCGGTTCCGGCGGCTGCGGGACCCGATGCCGATGGAGGTGCGCTGGGCCCCGGCCGACCGGCGGCTGGCGGACCACCCGGAGAACGTCCGCCGCGCCCAGCCCCTGCCCGCCCCGCGCGAGGCGGCGGTGGAGCACGTGCCCGACGACTTCCCGGTACCACCCGGCCGCCGGGTCGTGGTGCTGGGCGGGCCCGGCTCGGGCAAGAGCGTGCTGGCGCTGCGCTTCGTCCTCGGCCGGCTCGCGGCACGGGCACCGGGCGGACCGGTGCCGGTGATCCTCCCGCTGGCCGGCTGGGACCCGTGGCGCACCCCGCTGCGCGACTGGCTCGCCGAGCGGCTGGCCGCCGACTATCCCCCGCTGGCCGCCCCCGACGGGCAGCGCACGCTCGCCCGCGCCCTGCTGGACTCGGGCCTGGTCATGCCGGTGCTGGACGGCTTCGACGAACTGGCCCGTCCCGGCCGGGCGGCGGCCGTACGGCGGGTCAACGCCGAGCTGGACGACGACCTGCCGCTGCTGCTGACCAGCCGGAAGGAGGCGTGGGCGACGGCGGTGGCCGAGGGTGACGTGCTCACCGCCGCCGAGGTGGTCGAACTGCTCCCCCTGGACCTGGAGCAGGCCGCCGCCCACCTGGAGCGCACCGCCCGTCCCCTGCCGACGGTGGACGGCGAGCGGGCCACGGTGTGGACGCCCGTCCTGCGGGAGCTCCGCGAGCGTCCCGGCTCGGCCCCGGCGCGGGCGCTCACCACTCCCCTGATGGTCTCGCTGGCCCGCGCGGTCTACGGCGACACCTCCGGCGATCCCCGGGAGCTGCTGGACATCAAGCGTTTCCCCACGGTGGCCTCGGTGGAGGAGCATCTGCTCGGGGCGTTCGTCCCGGCCGCGTTCGCCGGTTCCGGGCCGGAGGCCGCGGTGGAGGCGGAGCGCAGGCTCACCGTGCTGGCGCGGGCGTTGCAGCACCGCGACACCGGGCGGCTCGCCTGGTGGGAGCTGGAGTCGATGCTGCCGGCCACCCTGCGGGTGTACACACCGGGGCTGCTGGCGCTGGCGGTGCAGGCCCTGCTGGTGCTGCCGGTGATGGCGGCTCGGGTGCTGGGCGGGCAGGCCGGGACGGAGGACGTCGTCTCGGTGGGCGCCACGCTGTTCGGCCAGACCCTCGGGTTCGCCTTCGGCGCCGCCTGTCTGCTGCCGCGCGACGGGGGCCTGCCGAGCAGACGGTTCATCCTGCGGCAGGCGTTGCTCACCGCGCTGGTGAGCGGGCTGCTGTGGGCGGCGTTCGCCTGCACCGACGACCTCCGGTTCGGCTTCCGCTACGGCACGCTGACCGACGGCTGGATGCCGGACCTGCTCGGCGGGTGCCTGTTCTCGCTGCTGTTCACGCTGTTCTTCGGCATCGCGGGACTCCCCCGGCGCCCGGCCCCGCTCAGCCTGCCCTGGAGCGGCGCGGCGGGCCGGGCGGTGGCCCGGGTGCTGGGCACCACCGTGCTGCTGGGCGGCGCGGCTTCGGCGGGGTCGGTACTGCTGGACTCCTCGCGCGATCCCTGGACCGCGCTGATCGGCACCACCTGCATGGCGGCGGGCACCGCGCTGCTGGTGAGCGGCACTCACCGGCCGGACGGCCCGCATCCGGGACGCGCGGGCCGGATCGGCCAGCGCTTCGCGGCCGGCGCCGTACGCGGCACCGCGGCCGCCCTGCTGATCGGCATCACCGCCTGCACCGCCGCCGGACTGGCCGCGGTCGGGGTGACGGTGCTGAAGTCGGCCGGCGTGGAGGACCTCGCGGGCCGGCGGATCGACGGCTGGCGGTTCGCGTCGCGGGACGGGGTGCGTACGGCGGTCACCACGCGCCCGCTGCACGGCCGGATGCTGATCCCCGGCGACGGCGCCCGCCCCATCGCCTACCCCGGCGACGCCGAGCCCCCCGACTGCACGATCCCGCTGGTCGAGGACCGTATGTGCCGCCCCTTCACCTCCCGGCGGACGGCGTTCGAGTCGCGGGAGGGGGTCGTGGTGGTGCGGCTGGCGCTCGCCGGCGGCATGACCGAGGCGTACCCGGCGAATCTGCGGTCGGTGCTGCCCGCGCCCGCCCGTGGCTGGCTCACCCAGGGTCCGGCCACCGGGCTGCTGGTGCGCTGTCTGCCGCCCTTCATGGCCGTCGGGGTGCTGATCGGGCTGGTGGGCGGCTGCGTCTGCGGGGTGTACCGGGCGCTGAGCGTGCCGTCGGACATCATGCGCGCGGCCGGCCCCGGTTCGTCGCTGCGTACCGACCGGACGGCGTCGTTCACCCGGGCCGGGGTGGTGGCGCTGCTGGTGGCACTGGTCTGTGTGCCGGTGATGGTGCTGCCCGGCGACTGGGGCGGGCTGGCGCATGTCGGGACCCGGCTGTGGCTGCCGCTGGGCGCGGCCGCGCTGGCGCTGAGCGCCTGGGGGCGGTTCGCGGTGGCGCGGGTGTGGCTGGCGGTGACCGGGCGGCTGCCGTGGCGGCTGATGGCGTTCCTGGAGGACGCCCACCGGCGGGGCGTGCTGCGCAGGTCGGGCGCGTGCTTCGAGTTCCGGCACCTGCGGCTCCAGTCGCACCTGGCGGGCGGCGGGGCGGGGGTGCGGGGCCAGGGCGGTCCGGTGGACGGCGCCTGGGAGCAGGCTCCGCCGCAGGGTGTTCCGGGCCGGGGTTCGGGGCAGTGATCCGTTCAGCCCCTTGCGAGGGGGCTGCTGAGGCTCCCGCAGGACGCCGTAAGGTTGGGTGGTCAGGCGAGAGCACGTCGGAAGGAGGCACTGGGTGATCGAGCTGGAGGGTGTTCCCGAGCTGATCGACCCAGTCATGGTGGCCGCGTTCGAGGGCTGGAACGATGCCGGTGACGCCGCTTCCACGGCGGTCGGGCATCTGGAACGCGAGTGGAAGGGCGAGGTGTTCGCGGCGCTGGACGCCGAGGACTACTACGACTTCCAGGTGAACCGCCCCACGGTCTTCATGGAAGGCGGCGTACGCAAGATCACCTGGCCGACGACCCGGCTGTCGGTGGTCCGCGTCGGCGGGGACAAGCCCCGTGACCTGGTGCTGGTGCGCGGCATCGAGCCGTCGATGCGCTGGCGCTCGTTCTGCAACGAACTGCTGGGCTTCGCCCACGAGCTGGGTGTGGAGCTGGTGGTGATCCTGGGCGCGCTGCTCGGCGACACCCCGCACACCCGCCCGGTCCCGGTCAGCGGGGTCACCTCGGACGGTGACCTGGCGCGCCGGATGAACCTGGAGGAGACCAAGTACGAGGGCCCGACGGGCATCGTCGGGGTGCTCCAGGAGGCGTGCACGCACGCCGGGGTGCCCGCGGTGTCACTGTGGGCGGCGGTGCCGCACTACGTCTCCCAGCCGCCCAACCCCAAGGCCACGCTGGCACTGCTGAACCGTCTGGAGGACCTGCTCGACCTGCGTATACCGCAGGGCGAGCTGCCCGAGGACGCGCGTGCCTGGCAGACGGGCGTGGACCAGCTGGCGGCCGAGGACAGCGAGGTCGCGGAGTACGTGCAGACGCTGGAGGAGGCCCGCGACACCGCCGAGCTTCCCGAGGCGTCCGGTGAGGCCATCGCGCGCGAGTTCGAGCGGTACCTGCGGCGCCGGGACGTCGGCGGGCCCGGTGGGCACGCCACGGCGGACGGCGCGGAGAGCGGGCCGTACCGCCGGGACACGCCGAGCGGCCGTACCCGTCCGCCCAAGCCGCCGAAGCCGGAGGCGCCGGGCGCCTCCGAGGGCGGCGACGAGCCGGACGGCTCGGAGGACTGAGAAAGCGGGGGCGGTACCCGGTCGGGTACCGCCCCCGCTTGTCTCTCGGCTCAGAGAGCCACGCCGAGCAGCGCGTCCACGGTGCGGCTGACGACGCCGGGGGCGCCGATGTCGGTGCCGCCCTCCGCCTCCTGACGGGCCGCCCAGCGATCCACGGCCGCGAGTGCGGCGGGCGCGTCCAGGTCGTTCGCCAGGGCCTCGCGGACCTCGTCCACCAGCGCGTCGGCCGAGGGGCCGTCCGGGCGGGAGACGGCGGCGCGCCAGCGGCCGAGGCGGTCCACGGCGTCCTGGAGCACCTGGTCGGTCCACTCCCAGTCGGAGCGGTAGTGGTGGGAGTGCAGGGCGAGCCGGATGGCGGCCGGGTCGACGCCGTCGCGGCGCAGTGCGGAGACGAAGACGAGGTTGCCCTTCGACTTCGACATCTTCTCGCCGTCCAGGCCGACCATGCCGGCGTGCACGTACGCCTTGGCCATGGGGAACTCGCCGGTGAGCACCTGGGCGTGGGAGGCGCCCATCTCGTGGTGCGGGAAGGCGAGGTCGGAGCCGCCGCCCTGGACGTCGAAGGTCATGCCCAGGTGGTCCAGCGCGATGGCGACGCACTCGATGTGCCAGCCGGGGCGGCCCCGGCCGAGCGTGCCGCCGTCCCAGCTCGGCTCGCCCTCGCGGGCCGCGAGCCACAGCATCGGGTCGAGCGGGTTCTTCTTGCCGGGCCGGTCCGGGTCGCCGCCGCGCTCGGCGGACAGCGCGCGCATGGCGGCCGCGTCCAGGTTCGAGACCTGGCCGAAGTGCGGGTCGGCGTCGACGGAGAAGTAGATGTCGCCGTCGAGGTCGTAGGCCGCGCCCAGTTCCCGCAGCCGTTCCACGAGCGGGACGATGCCGGGTATGGCCTCGACGGCGCCTATGTAGTGCTGGGGCGGGAGCATCCTGAGGGCGGTCATGTCCTCGCGGAACAGGGTGGTCTCCTGCACGGCGAGGTCGGCCCAGTCGACGCCGTCCCGGGTCGCGCGCTCCAGCAGCGGGTCGTCCACGTCGGTGACGTTCTGGACGTAGTGGACCTGCCGCTTGGTGTCGAGCCACACGCGCTGGACGAGGTCGAACGCGTTGTAGGTCGCCGCGTGACCCATGTGGGTCGCGTCGTACGGCGTGATGCCGCAGACGTAGATCCGGGCGACGGGACCGGGGTCGAGGGTGACCGGACCGTCGGTCGCGGTGTCGTGAATCCTCAGGTCGCGGCCCTGACCAGGCAGGGCGGGGACCTCGGAAGCGGGCCAGGCATGCATGTACATGAGCGTAACCGGCCATGAGCTGGGGCTACGAACCGGATCACGCCCAAGGCGGCCGGATGGCCGGATGGGCGCTCTTGCGCCAGGTGGCTTTCCCGTGCTCGCCGGTCTCAGACCGGGGGCCAGGGGATGGCGGGCCACTCTCCGGTGGGTTCGGGGTGGCGGCCGGTGGCGAGGAGGTCGTCGACCCGGGCGCGGGTGGCGTCGATCTCGGCCGGGGTGAGCAGCGGGGCCAGCGTAGCGGCCAGGGTTCCGCCCTCGGCGAGGGCGTCGCGCAGGGAGGCGAGGACCTCCCGGGCCTCCTCGGTGAGGGGTTCGCCGGCCCAGCCCCACAGCAGGGTGCGGAGCTTGTTCTCGGCGTTGAAGGAGACGCCGTGGTCGATCCCGTAGAGATGCCCGGCGACGGTGGGCAGGAGGTGGCCGCCCTTGCGGTCGGCGTTGTTGATCACGGCGTCCAGGACGGCGAGGCGGCGCAGCCGGTCGTCGTCGGCGTGCACGAGCAGCGCGGTACGGCCCTCGCCCACCTCGGCGAGACCGATGGCCTTCCAGCCGGGCCCGGCCTCCTCGCCCTCGGCGAGCGCGAGGAGTTCGGCGTCGGTGCTCACCTCGATCCAGAGCTGGCACATGCCCTCGCCGTAGGGCCCGTCGCGCAGTACGGTCGGCGGGATCAGGTCCCAGCCGGTCGCCCTGGACACCTCGTAGGCGGCGACCTCGCGGCCGGCCAGGGTGCCGTCGGGGAAGTCCCACAGGGGGCGCTCCCCCGCGACCGGCTTGTAGACGCAGGTGGCCTCCTGGCCGTCGAGGGCGACGGTGCAGAACAGCGCGGCGTTGGAGGCGTCCCGGATGCGGCCGCGTACGGTCAGCTCCCCGTGGGCGAGCAGTTCGGCGGCGTCCGCGTCGGTTCCCGTGTCCGCGGCGCTCACGCTCCCCGGCGGTATCCGTTCTGGCGCGGACATACGTGTCCTTCCGGGTCGAGCGGGAGGCTGCACAGCGGGCACGGCGGCCGCCCGGCGTTGACGACGTCCAGGGCGCGCTTGGCGAAGGCCCTGGCCTGCGCGCCGGTGAGCCGGACCCGCAGCATCGGGGGCCCGTTCTCCTCGTCCTGGAGGAGGCGTTCCTCGGCCTCGGCGAGGTCCTCGGCGGTCTCGGCGTCCAGCTCCACCAGGGCCTGGGCCTCGACGACCATGCGCTGTTCCTCGCCGTCCCAGGCGAGCGCCATGGTGCCGACGCGGAACTCCTCCTCGACCGGACTGTCCAGCGGGCCGGTGTCGGCGATCTCGACGGGGGCGACGGCGGGCACCGCGGCGTTGCCGCCGCTGCGCCGCACGACCTCGTCGAGAAGCTCGTCCATGCGTTCGGCGAGCGCGGCGACCTGGGCCTTCTCCAGGGCCACGCTGGTCACCCGCGGGCCCGCGGTGGCCTGGAGGAAGAACGTACGGCGTCCGGGCAGTCCGACCGTGCCGGCCACGAAGCGGTCCGGCGGGTCGTAGAGGAACACCTGACGGGACACGTCCTGTCTCCATTGGGTTCGGGATCGTTCGAGCGGTTCAAGCGGTCGGTACGGGCGTGCGGGCACACCGTGCGGCCGACCGCCTCACCCTACTGCGGGCGGCGATCACGGTGCGCCCGCACCGCCCCCGACCGGTGCGTCGTCGTCCGGGGGCGTCTCGCGGGGGGCCAGCGAGGCGAGGTCGCCGGTCTCGCCGAGGCGGACCAGATAGGGCCGCAGCCGGGTGTAGCGGATCGCGGTGACCGAGCAGGGCTCCACGGAGACGCGCTGGAACAGGTCGAGGTGGAGGCCGAGGGCGTCGGCCACGATCGACTTGATGATGTCGCCGTGGGAGCACATCAGGTACACGGCGTCGGGACCGTGCTCGCTCTCCACGCGCGCGTTCCAGTCGCGTACGGCCGCGACCGCGCGGGTCTGCATCTCGCGCATGGATTCGCCGCCGGGGAAGGCGGCGGCGGACGGGTGCGTCTGGACGACCTCCATGAGGGGTTCGTCCTTCAGCTCGGCCAGTTTGCGGCCCGACCAGTCGCCGTAGTGGCACTCCCCGATGCGGTCGTCGGTGCGGGGGGTGAGACCGGGGCGGGCTTCCAGCAGTGGCCGCATGGTCTCCTGGCAGCGCTGGAGGGGGCTGACGACGATCTCGGCCAGCGGCAGGCCGTCGAGGCGGCCCGGCAGGGCGGCGGCCTGCTCGGCTCCGCGTTCGTCGAGGGCGACGCCGGGGGTCCAGCCGGCGAGGAGCCCCGCGGTGTTGGCGGTGGAACGGCCGTGCCTAACGAGGATCAGGGTGGGCATGCGGCCCAGCGTAGACCGGCGCCGCCGGGCGGTGACCGGGGGCGCACAATGAGGGGGCCCCGAGTGCGTTCGGGGCAGGACGGCGGGAGAATACGCTCCGTGATCTTCGACTGTGCCATCTACCGTGACGGGCATCGGACCGACTCGTCCGGCGATCCGGCGAAAGCCCTGCGGGAGGCGCGTGCGTCCGACGACGCGTTCGTGTGGATCGCGCTGCACGATCCGACGGCGGACGAGTTCGAAGAGGTCCGCAAGGTCTTCGGGCTGCATCCGCTGGCGGTCGAGGACGCCCTGAAGGCCCACCAGCGCCCCAAGCTGGAGACGTACGACGACTCGCTGTTCGTGGTGCTGAAGCCGGTGTTCTACGAGTCGGCGCGCGACACGGTGACCACGGGCGAGGTCATGCTCTTCCTCGGCGACTCCTTCGTGGTGACGGTGCGGCACGGCGACTCCTCCCCGCTGCCGGAGGTACGGCAGCGGCTGGAGGGGGACCCGGACAAGCTGCGGCACGGCCCGACCTCGGTCCTGTACGCGGTGGCGGACGCCACCGTGGACCAGTACCTGGAGGTCGCCACCGAGCTGGGCACCGACCTGGAGGAGCTGGAGGCGGACGTGTTCTCGCCGTCCGACGCCGGGACGCGGGACACCGCTTCGAGGATCTACCTGTTCAAGCGGCAGGTGCTGGAGTTCCGCCGGGCGACGGTGCCGCTGACGGTGCCGATGGCCCGGCTGGCGGGGATGGGGCAGTCCGCGACCCCGGTGCCGTTCGTGGACCCCGCGGCGCGGCCGTTCTTCCGGGACGTCAACGACCACCTGACGCGCGTCAACGAGTCGGTGGAGGGCCTGGACCGGCTGGTGTCCGACATCCTCTCCGCGCATCTGGCGCAGATGGGTGTGCGGCAGAACGACGACATGCGCAAGATCTCGTCCTGGGCGGCGATGGCCGCGATCCCGACGCTGATAGCGGGCATCTACGGCATGAACTTCGAGCACATGCCGGAGCTGCGCTGGGTGTGGGGCTACCCCACAGTGGTCGCGGTGATGGCGGTGCTGGAACTGCTGCTGTACCGGAACTTCAAGCGGCGCGGCTGGTTGTAGCTCACACCGGTTCGGTCGCCCTGGGGGCGGGCCCGCCGAGGGCGTCGCGCCGCTCGGGCATCTCCAGGGTGACCATGCGGCGCCAGCCGACGGCCCGCTCCCACGCGTACAGGGCGTGGATGCCGGCCGCGAGGAGCGCGTTCCTCGCGGCGGACCAGCCAAGGACGCGGCCCATGCGGGCCATGACGGCGAGGCTGACGTCCCGGTGGATCCGGATCTCCGCGAGCGCGCTCTCCCGCAGGACGCGCTGGATGGTCCGGCCGTGGCCCCGGGAGGCCAGGCGCAGGAGCTCCTCGTGGCAGTAGGCGAGGTGGTTGTCCTCGTCGTGGGAGATCATGCGCACCGCGCGCCCGAGGTCGGGGTGGTCGCCGAAGTGCCGGAGCAGCATCCGCATCTGTTCGGAGGCCCGCTGCTCGGTGACCCGGCTGTGCGCGAGGTAGGTGACGACGTCCAGTTCGGTCAGCGGCCGGTCCGCCTTCAGCTTGTCGTGGGCGAGCCCGATGCCGTGGCGTTCGAGGAGCATCGTGTAGTCGGTGTCGGGCGGGACCTCGACGGGCTTCAGGCCGCGTTTGCGCAGCAGGGCCTCGAAGATGCGGCCGTGCTTGTCCTCGTCGGCGCCGTGCCGGGCGATGCGGGGCGCGAGGCCGCGGGCGCTCTCGGGGACCAGGGCGGCGATCCTGCCGTTCTCCCAGCCGCCCTGGGACTCGCCGCTGGCGGCGATGGAGCAGAAGAGCCGGAAGGACGCGTCGTCGTCGAGGATCTCCTGGAACAGGCTCTTGGCCGAAAGCATCGCGGGCCCCTCTCTGCACGATTCCGCAGAGAAGTAGTCAAATGCGGGTCAAGGGGGCGCGCAACAGGAGGACATCCGCGCTGGGCCGAAGGAGGGACGCGTGGGGGCGTAACCCCGTCCGGCCCGGCGCGTTGTTCCCCGTGACGGCCGTGGCGGGGAAGACCCCCCGAGCCCCCACCACGGCCGCGAACCTCTCCCCCGGCCCCCGTCAGGCGAGGCCGGCGCGCTCCAGGGCCTCGGCGCCGCCGCGCAGGGCCGCGAGCCGCTCCTCCAGGGTGAAGCCGGCCGGGGCGAGCGTGAGGGTGGTGACGCCGGCCGCCGCGTAGGCCGCCATCCGGTCGGCGATGCGGTCCACCGAGCCGAGCAGGGTGGTCTTGTCGATGAGGTCGTGCGGGATGGCGGCCGCGGCGCCGTCCTTGTCACCGGCCAGGTACTTGTCCTGGATCTCGGCGGCCTCCTTCTCGTACCCCATGCGCTGGGCGAGCCGGTTGTAGAAGTTCTGCTGCCGGCTGCCCATGCCGCCGACGTAGAGCGCGGTGTAGGGGCGGAAGGTGTCCGCGAGCCGGGTCACGTCGGCGTCCTCGCCGAGCGCGAGCGGCACGGTGGGGCAGATGTCGAAGCCGTCCAGGGTCTTGCCCGCCTTCTCCCGGCCCGCGCGCAGGTAGGAGACGGCGGTGTCCTCCAGGTGCTCGGCGGAGGGGAAGATCAGCAGGGCCCCGTCGGCGATCTCGCCGGTCTGCTCCAGGTTCTTCGGGCCGATGGCGGCGATGTAGAGCGGGATGTGCTCGCGCTGCGGGTGCACGGTCAGCTTGAGCGGCTTGCCGGGG
The DNA here is from genome assembly GCF_004217355.1 of Streptomyces sp. BK022. NCBI lineage: Bacteria > Bacillati > Actinomycetota > Actinomycetes > Kitasatosporales > Streptomycetaceae > Streptomyces > Streptomyces sp. BK022. The sequence continues at coordinate 132,424 of NZ_SHKU01000008.1, read as the reverse complement.
CCGCCGGGCAGCGGCAGCGTCCAGTGCTCGCCCTCGTACGACAGGCGGTCGCGGGTCATCGCCTTGCGGACGATGTCCACGTACTCGCGGGTGCGGGCGAGCGGCTTGTCGAACTTGACGCCGTACCAGCCCTCGGAGACCTGGGGGCCGGAGACGCCGAGGCCGAGGCGGAAGCGGCCGCCGGACAGCGAGTCCAGGGTCGCCGCGGTCATCGCGGTCATGGCGGGCTGGCGGGCCGGGATCTGGAAGATCGCGGAGCCCACGTCGATCCGCTCCGTCTGCGCGGCGACCCAGGTGAGCACCGTGGCGGCGTCGGAGCCGTAGGCCTCGGCGGCCCAGCAGACGCTGTAGCCGAGCCGGTCGGCCTCCTGCGCCACGGCGAGGTTGTCCCCGTCCATCCCGGCGCCCCAGTAGCCGAGGTTGATCCCGAGCTGCATGCCGATCCCCTTACTCGCAAGTAACGTATCTGTGGCCGACCTTAGCGATCCTTTCCCGCGCGGCCCACCCCGGCGGGGGTGTCACGGGGGTGTCCAGGCCAGGCGTCGCGGCCGGGTCCCGTTGTCCACAGGCAACCCACGGCAGCAGCTCTGGCCAGTAATCTCGCGCTCATGGAGCAGAGGCATCTCGGCCGTACCGGCCTGCGCGTGTCCCGGATCGGACTCGGCACCCTCACCTGGGGCCGGGACACCGAGGAGCACGACGCCGCGGACATGCTGAAGGCGTTCTGGGAAGCGGGCGGCACCCTCGTCGACACCGCGGACGTGTACGGCGACGGGGCGGCCGAGTATCTGCTCGGGCGGTTGACGGACTCCCTGGTGCCCCGCGAGGACCTGGTGATCTCCACCAAGGCGGGCAGCGTGCCCGATCCCGACCGCCCGGCCGACGGCTCCCGCGGACATCTGCTCGCCGCGCTCGACGCCTCGCTGGAGCGGCTGGGCACCGACCATGTCGACCTGTGGCACATCCACTGCCACGACCCCTCCACCCCGCTGGAGGAGACGCTCCAGGCGCTCGACCTCGCGGTCGGCAGCGGGCGCGCGCGGTACGCGGGGGTGTCCAACTTCTGCGGCTGGCAGCTGGCCAAGGCCGCCACCTGGCAGCTCGCCGCGCCGGGCGTCCGCACCCGGCTGGCCGGGACCCAGCTCGAGTACTCGCTGCTCCAGCGGGGCGCCGAGCGCGAGGTGCTCCCCGCCGCGCTCGATCTCGGCGTCGGGCTGCTGCCCTCCTCCCCGCTGGGCCGGGGCGTGCTGACGGGGAAGTACCGGGGCGGTGTGCCGTCCGACTCGCGCGGTGCCTCCGAGCACATGGCGCCCTTCGTCGAGCCGTATCTCGACGACACCGCGAGCAGGATCGTGGACGCGGTCACCACGGCCGCCGACGGGCTCGCGGTCACCCCGCTCCAGGTGGCCCTGGCCTGGGTCCGGGACAGACCCGGCGTCACCGCCCCGATCGTCGGAGCGCGCAACGCACGGCAGCTCGCGGCGGCGTTGTCGGTGGAGGCGCTTAGTCTTCCTGACGAGATCTGCCGGGCGCTGGACGACGTGTCGGCCCCGGTGCACCGCTACCCCGATCACGACTGGAGCACCCTGTGACCACGGAGCAGACGCCTGCCGGCGACACGGAAGGGGCCGCTTCCCCGGCCCCCACCCCGGCCGAGGGCACCTCCGGCGGAGCGACGGAAGCCGGGACGGAGACTGCCGGGGCCGGCGGGGCCGAGGTGTCCGCGGGCGGTGACGAGTCCGGTACCGGGACGGCCAGCGGCGGCCGGGACGACGCCGGGGCGCCGGACGCCGGTGAGCCGGGCAGCGGTGGCCGCGCGGACGATGCCGACGGGCCGGCCCGGACGCCGTCCGCCGGGGCAGCCGAGGACGCGGGCGCGGTCTCCGGGGACGGCGGAGCGGAACTGGACGCCGGTGGCGCGGAGAGCGGCGGCCCCGCGGCCGGGGCGGGTGCGCCGGACGCTGCCGACGGCGCGAGCGCTCCCTCCGAGGCCGAGGCCGAGCTGGCCGCTCAGCGGGTGGAGCGGGAGCGGATCGCCCGGCGTAAGGCGGAGCGGCGGGGGCCGGTGGAGAGCGGGGGGAAGCTGAGCGGCAAGGCGGCTGATCTGCTGGCCGCCGTGCGGGCCGTGGAGAGCGGGGAGAAGGTGAGCGCGCGCGGCTTCACCGAGCCCGCGCCCGCGCCCCGGCGGCCCGCGCCGGAGCCGGTGCGGCGACCGGAGCCCGTGCCGGTGACGGCCGTGCCGGACGCGGAGACCGTGGGAGCCGTACGGGCGGTGCTTGCCGAGGGTGGAGCCCCGGAGGCGTTGGCCCCGCAGGTGGTCGTCACCCTCGGGGACGGTGCCGAGGACACGCTGCGCGCCGATCCCTGGCAGTTGTTGCGGGTCGCGGGAGTGCGGCCGGAGCAGGCGGACGGGTTCGCACGGGCCCTGCTGGGCGCGGAGTGCCGTCCCGATGACGAGCGGCGCGGGCGAGCGCTGACGGTGTGGCTGCTGGAGCAGGCAGCCGTCGCCGGGCACACCGCGCTGGACCTCCCGGCGCTCACCGAGGCTCTCGGCAAGCGGGCGGTGCCGGACCCCGACGAGGCCGTACAGAGCGCGCTCGCGGAGGGCGACGCCCTCGTCTTCCAGGACGCCCTGGAGGAACCCGGGGCCCAGCCCGCCGCGGCCGAGACGGACGAGGAGGAGGTCCCGGTCCGCGTCCTCGCCGGTCTGGAGCGGTACGCCCTCGCCGAGGAGAGCCTCGCGGACGCGCTGGCCCGGCTGGTGAACTCGGTGCCCAAGGAGACCGAGGAGCCCTGGGAGGCGGCCGTGGCCGCGCTGACCAGGGGCGCGGCCGACCTCGCCCGCCAGGTCGCCCGGCACGGCCTGGTCCTGCACACCGGTGGCGAGGCGGCCCGGGCCGAACCCGCCGCCCTGCTCGGCGCCGCCCGCGCGGCGGGCCTGCGCGCGTTCGCGGTCTGCCACACCCCCGACGGCGCCCGGCGCTGCGCCGCGCACCTGGGCGAGGAGCCCGGCGGAACCGTGGGCACCGTCGCGGGCCTGCTGTCCGGCGCCTCCGGCCCCGGCCGCGACGCGGAGGGCGCGCTGGACCTGGACCTGCTGATCGTGCTGGACGCGCCCCAGCTGGACGTGGAGGCCGCCGCGATGCTGGCCGAGTCGCTGCCCGACGGCGCACGGCTCGTGCTCAGCGGCGACCCCGCGGTGCTGTGGTCGGCCGGTCCGGGCCGGGTCTTCGCGGATCTGCTCGCCGTCCCCGCCTGCCCGCAGGTCGCCTCCCGCGTCCCCGACCCCGGCCCGCTCGGCGAACTGGTCTCGGGCATCGGGGTGGGCGAGCTGGCCCAGGTCGAGGCACCCGGCAAGGAGATCGTGATCGTCCCGGTCCGGGACGCGGGCGAGGCGGTGCACCGCACCGTGCAGTTGGTCGCGGACTCGGTGCCGCGCGCGTTCGGGGTCCCGCCCGAGGAGACCGTGGTGATCACGCCGGGCCACGGCGGCGCCGCCGGCACCCGCGCACTCAACACGGTCCTGAAGGAGCGGCTGAACCCCGGCCCCGGCCGCTTCGGCGGCTTCGACCCCGGCGACCGGATCGTGTACTCCCCCGCACCAGGCCGTACGGTGCCGGGCCGCGTGGTCCGCGCGGACGCGGAGGGGCTGCACCTGGAGTGCGCGGGCGCGCCCGTGGTCGTCCCCAGGGAGCTGGTGGAGAGCCGGGTCCGGCACGGCTGGGCCCTGACCGCGCACCAGGCGGTGGGCGGCCGCTGGCCTGCCGCCGTGGTGGTGCTCCCCGGTGACGCGGCGGACGTGCTGTCCAGGCCGTGGGTCTACACCGCGTTCGGCCGGGCGGACCGGCACCTGTCGGTCGTCCACGGCGTGGAGCAGGCGCTGCCCAGGGCGGTCGCGGAGAGCGTGGCCAAGCCGCGTACGACCCGGCTGCGGACGCTGCTGCGGGTGCAGCTCCCTCCGGCGGGCTGAGCCCGCGCGGACACGGCGGTGCCCGTACCGGATCACTCCGGTACGGGCACCGCCGTGCGTTCACCGGTCGCGGTCGAGTGGCTCCAGATCGTCGTCGGCCAGCTCGTCCAGGAGCGTGCCCGGCACGTCGGCGTCGTCGTCGCTGTCGTCCCGGTCGAAGACCGCGCTGACGTCGAAGCGGCAGATCACCTGCTGCGGGTCGGCCTCCTCGAACGGGGCCTCCAGCCATTCACCGGGCTCGGCCGCCTCCTCCGCCGCGGTGACCCAGAGCGTGGAGTCACCCTCCGCGAGACCGAACTCACGGTGCCGGGACGCGATCTCGTCCGGCTCGAACTCGCCGAACAGGATGCCCAGCGCGCCGGGGACGGTGTTCGCGGTGTCGTCCTCGGTGAGGGCGTCCTCGAACTCGGCGGCCTCCACCCGCTGGGCCTGGGCCAGCAAGCGCTGGGGCTCGGCCACCGTGTAGTCGCGGCGGATCAGGACGCTGACGGCGTGGGGCTCCTCCGGTCCCGTGTACGGCGGCAGCGAGTCGTCGGCTCCGGGGATCTCGAAGGGGGTGACCTCGTCGTAGCGGTCGTAGAGCAGCTCGTCGTACACCTCGCCGGCCGCCGCAAGCTGATTGAACGCCTCGTGGACGGCCGGGTCGTCGTCACCCGTCCTGCGTTCGACGGCCGCCAGGTGGCGGTCGAGCGCGGTCTTGACCGCCTCGGCGGCGGCGCGTACCTCGGCAGCGGTGGGCTGCGCAGCATCAGACATAGTGCAGACGCTATCCGTACCGGGCACCAGCCCGCACAATAGATGCGATGCCGGAATACGAATTTGTCGACGTGTACGTCCCCCGCGGGGTGTCCCGCAAGGAGGCGACGCGCCTACTCACGGACCATGCCGAGTACGGACACTGGGAGTTGGACCGACTGAGCCTCATGCGCGACGGCAGCCGCAGGGTGCGGTTGCGCCGGCGGATCATCCGCCAGGTGCGGGCCACGTGGTGAGCGGGAGCACATGACCGGAAGCGGGCCCCGCCGTCCTGCGGCAGGGGCCCGCTCCGTCTTCCGGGTGGCCGTTCTCGCGGGTGGCCCGTCGGGTCAGGCCGCGTTGCGCGCCTTGCGGTACAGGACCGCGCCGGCGAGGACCGCGCCCGCGCCGGCCGACAGCGCGAGGCCGAGGGGCAGGTCGTCACCGGTGTGCGCGAGCTGCCCGCCCGAGGCGTGGCCGTAGCCGGCCTGGGAGGCCCCCTGCCGGGTGTGGTCACCGCCGGTGGAGGGGGTGGCGGGCGTGCTGGGGGCGCTCGGCCGGCCCGGAGTGGCGGGAGTGTCGGGGTTGCCCGGCTGACTGGGGTTGGCAGGCGTTCCGGGGTTGCCGGGAGTACCGGGGTTGCCGGGATTCCCAGGAGTGCCGGGGTTCCCGGGCGTACCCGGATTCCCAGGAGTACCGGGGTTGCCTGGGGTGCCGGGCGTACTCGGGTTGCCAGGAGTACCGGGAGTGCCGGGGTTTCCGGGGTGGTGCCCGTGATGGCCGGGCGGGCAGTCCCCGTGGTGGCCGGGGTGACCCGGCGTGCCCGGATGGCCGGGTCGGCCCGGCGGAGTTCCGTGCTCCCGCCCGTGCCCCCCGTTCCCGCACCGCTCGCCCCCCGCCGGATTCCCCACGCCGATCACGTCGACGCTGTTCCCGCACAGGTTGACCGGCACGTCCACCGGCACCTGGACGGTGTTCCCGGAGCCCACTCCCGGTGAGTCGGCGGTGTGGGCGCCCGCGTGCGCGCCCCCCGACGCACCGCGCGCCCCGTTGCCGCAGGCGTTCCCGGCGGCCGGGTTGAGCAGGCCCACCACGTCGACGGTGTTGCCGCAGGCGTTCACCGGCACGTGGACCGGGACCTGCACGGTGTTGCCGGACAGTACGCCGGGCGAGCGGGCGGCGGAGCCGGCCGCTCCCGCGTCGGCGTGCGCGTATCCACTGGCCGCCGCGATCACTCCGGTCGCGGCCGCCATCGTCATCAGGCCCTTACGGGTGCCCTGTCGCATGTTCTGATCCCCCCTGGGATGTCCCTGCTTCGACTGGGTGCGTAACCGGTCGGCCCCGGAGCGCGGGAATCGCGCTTCCGGGGCCGACGGTTCGCTGAAGACGCCTTGTGAACGGCTGACGTCAGTCGTTGACGCAGGTGTTGCCGAAGGCGGGGTTCAGGAGCCCGATCACGTTGATCGTGTTGCCGCAGAGGTTCACCGGCACGTGCACCGGCACCTGGACGACATTGCCGGACAGGACGCCCGGCGAACCCACGGCGGCACCGCTGGCACCGGCGTCGGCGGCGGCCATGCCCGCACCCGCGAGAACCAGTCCACCGGTGGCGACCGCGGCAGCGACGACCTTCTTGATCATTATTCCTCCTAGTTGGAAACGCGGCCCCAAGGTGCGGGGTCACATCACGAGTAACGAGGAGGGAGTAATCGGGCTACGAGCTTATCGTCGCATTCACTCTTCTCAGTTGATCTCGTACACCTGCCTGATTACCGGCGACGGCGGCCGCCCGGACGGTCAGGAGGCGCCGATGAACCGGTCGAGCACCCGCACGCCGAACTGGAGCCCGTCGACCGGAACCCGCTCGTCCACGCCGTGGAACATCCCGGCGAAGTCCAGCTCCGGCGGCAGCTTGAGCGGAGCGAAGCCGAAGCCGCGGATGCCGAGGTCGTCGAACGACTTGGCGTCCGTACCGCCGGAGAGCATGTACGGCACCGCACGCGCGATCGGGTCCTCGGCCAGCAGTGCGGACTGCATGGCCTCCACGAGGGCACCGTCGAAGCTGGTTTCGACCGCCTTGTCCGCATGGACGTCCGAGCGGCGCACGTTCGGGCCCAGCAGCCGGTCGAGGTCGGTGAGGAACTCCTCCTCGTGCCCCGGCAGGAACCGGCCGTCGATGTGCGCGGTGGCCTCGCCGGGGATGACGTTGACCTTGTAACCGGCGTTCAGCTGGGTCGGGTTGGCGGTGTTGCTGAGGGTGGCGCCGATGAGCTTGGCGATGCCGCCGAGCCGGGCGAGGGTCGACTCCATGTCCTCGGGGTCGAGTTCGGTGCCGAGCGCGTCGCCGAGCTCGTCCAGGAAGGCGCGGGTGGTCTTGGTGACCCGTACCGGGAACTTGTGGCGGCCGACGCGGGCGACCGCCTCGGACAGCTCAGTGATGGCGTTGTCGCGGTGGATCATGGAGCCGTGCCCGGCGGTGCCGGCCACGGTCAGCTTCATCCAGTGCATGCCCTTCTCGGCCGTCTGGATCAGATAGAGCCGGCGCTGCTCGTTCACCGTGAAGGAGAACCCGCCGACCTCGCTGATCGCCTCGGTGACGCCCTCGAACAGCTCGGGGTGGTTGTCGACCAGGTACCGGGCGCCGTAGGTGCCGCCCGCCTCCTCGTCGGCGAGGAAGGCGACGACGATGTCGCGCGGGGGCTTGCGCCCGCTGCGCAGCCGGTCGCGGACGACCGCGAGGGTCATCGCGTCCATGTCCTTCATGTCGACGGCGCCGCGCCCCCACACGCACCCGTCGGCGACCTCGCCGGAGAAGGGGTCGTGGGTCCAGTCGTCCGCGTTGGCCGGCACGACGTCCAGGTGGCCGTGGATCAGCAGGGCCGGCCGGGACGGGTCCTCGCCCTCGATGCGGGCGACGGTGGACGCGCGCCCCGGATGCGACTCGAAGATCTTCGGCTCGAGGCCGACCTCGGCGAGCTTCCCGGCGACGTACTCGGCGGCGGCGCGCTCGCCGGGGCCGGAGTGGTCGCCGTAGTTGCTCGTGTCGAACCGGATCAGCTCGCGGCAGAGGTCCACGACCTCGTCCTCACCGGTGACGCCCCTGGTCGTGTCCGTCTCGCTCACGCTGCTTCCTCCCGCTGTCACTGCTGGTGGGTCACCCCCATCCTCCCCCTCCCCGGCCCGTTCACGTCCACCCCGCCACAGGGCGTTCACACGGCGGGGGCCGGGGCCGGGGGGTGATCGGACACCCTCGAAAGCCTGGTAATGTTTCCTTCGTCGCCGCGGGGAACGCCCCGCACGACAGACACCTTGTCCGGGTGGCGGAATGGCAGACGCGCTAGCTTGAGGTGCTAGTGCCCTTTATCGGGCGTGGGGGTTCAAGTCCCCCCTCGGACACCACTGAAGGACCCCTGGCGATCAGGGGTCCTTCTGTTTTTCCGGGGCCCTTCTGCTTTTTCCGGGGTCCGGGCGCGGTCCGGCACAATGGCGCGCATGGCCCGTCGCACCTCCCGTACGCCGTCCCGTACCGCCGCTCCCGCCTCCTGCCCCTGCGGGCTGCCGGGGGCCTACGCCGACTGCTGCGGCCGGTTCCACTCGGGGGCGGCCGCGGCGCCGAGCGCGGAGGCGCTGATGCGGTCGCGGTACAGCGCGTTCGTGGTGGGGGACGTGGCGTATCTGGTGCGGACCTGGCATCCGCGGACGCGGCCCGAAGAGCTGGAGCTCGATCCCGGTACCCGGTGGACGGGGCTGGAGATCCTGGACACCGGGGGCGGGTCCGCCTTCCACTCGACGGGGACCGTGACGTTCCGGGCCTCCTACCGGGGCGGTTCGCTGCACGAGCGGAGCCGGTTCGAGCGGGTGGACGGGGCGTGGGTGTACGTCGACGGGGAGTTCCTCGACTGACCGCGCCCTACGGCACCAGGATGTCGAGTTCCTGGAGCGCGCCCACGGTGATCTCCCGCGTCAGTTCCTCCGCGCGGGCGCTGTCGCCGGCGCGGACGGCCTCGGCCACCCGGACGTGCAGGGTGACGGCCGGCGGGTCGGGGTCGGCGAACATCACGTCGTGATGGGTGCGGCCCGCGAGAACCTCGGCGACGACGTCCCCGAGCCGGGCGAACATCTCGTTGCCGGAGGCCGTGAGGATGATCCGGTGGAAGGCGATGTCGTGGATCAGGTACTGGTCCAGCTTGTGGCCGCGTGAGTTGGCGACCATGCCGAGGGCGCACTCGGTGAGTTCGGCGCACTGCTCGGCGGTGGCGTTGCGGGCGGTCAGGCCCGCCGCGACGGGCTCGATCGCGGAGCGCAGCACGGTCAGCGAGCGCAGCTGGTGCGGGCGGTCGGCGCCCGCGAGGCGCCAGCGGATGACCTGCGGATCGTAGACGTTCCACTCGTGCTTGGGGCGGACCGTGACGCCGACGCGGCGGCGGGAGGCGACCAGGTGCATGGACTCCAGCACGCGCACCGCCTCGCGCATGACGGAGCGGGAGACGTCGAACCGCTGGGCGAGTTCGTCGGTGCGCAGCACGCTGCCCGGCGGGTACTCGCCCGCCGTGATCGCGGGGCCGAGGGTGTCCAGTACGCGGCCGTGCAGCCCCCGGCCCGGTGTGCTCATGCACTCAGCGTACGGCCTGGATCACAGCCATAAAAAGTCAGACTTATATGTCACACCCACTTGAATTTGTCGTACCTAATGGGTTTCAGTACATCGACGCCGGAGTACGGCGTCGATGTCGAAGAAGACAGCGAGGCAGTCATGCGCACCCCCCAGGTCGTCGTCGTGATGGGCGTCGCCGGGACGGGCAAGACCACGATCGGTCCTTTGCTCGCCGCCCGGCTGGGCGTCCCGTACGCCGAGGGCGACGACTTCCACCCGCAGGCCAACATCGACAAGATGACGGCGGGTACCCCCCTGGAAGACGCCGACCGGTGGCCGTGGCTCGATGCCATCGGGCGCTGGGCGCACGGCCGGGTGGGGCTCGGCGGGGTGGTCAGCAGCTCGGCGCTGAAGCGGTCGTACCGCGACCGGCTGCGGGCCGAGGCCCCCGGTGTGGTGTTCGTGCACCTGACCGGCAGCCGTGAGCTGATCGAGAACCGGATGGCCCAGCGGCAGAACCACTTCATGCCGACCGCGCTGCTGGACTCGCAGTTCGCCACGCTCCAGCCGCTCCAGGCGGACGAGGCGGGTGTCGCCGTCGACGTCAGCGGGTCCCCCGAGGAGATCGCCGAGCGGGCGGCCGAGGCTCTGGCCGCGTTCGCCGCCGCGTAGTCCCCCTCCGCAGTACCGCAGTACCGCAGTACCGCAGTACCGCAGTACCCCTTTTTCTCCACCCCCCTCATGTCCCCCGAATCCCCGTAACCGCAAGGGAATCCCGTGACCAGACTCAGCGTCGAGATGCTGGCAGCGGACACCGTCCAGCCGATCACCTCGGCCGGCCACGCCCAGCTGGGCATAGCCGTCCTGGCGGGCATCGCCGTCATCGTTTTTCTCATCACCAAGTTCAAGCTCCACGCCTTCCTCGCCCTGACCATCGGTTCGCTGGTGCTCGGAGCGGTGGCCGGTGCCCCGCTCGACAAGGCGATCGTGAGCTTCACGACCGGCCTCGGCAGCACGGTCGCCGGTGTCGGTGTGCTGATCGCGCTCGGCGCGATCCTCGGCAAGCTGCTCGCCGACTCCGGCGGCGCCGACCAGATCGTCGACACGATCCTCGCCAAGGCGGGCGGCCGTGCGATGCCGTGGGCCATGGTGCTCATCGCGTCCGTGATCGGTCTGCCGCTGTTCTTCGAGGTCGGCATCGTGCTGCTGATCCCGGTCGTCCTGATGGTCGCCCGGCGCGGCAACTACTCGCTGATGCGGATCGGCATCCCGGCGCTGGCCGGTCTGTCCGTGATGCACGGCCTGATCCCGCCGCACCCCGGCCCGCTGGTCGCGATCGACGCGGTCAAGGCCAACCTGGGTGTCACGCTGGCCCTCGGCATCGTGGTCGCCATCCCGACCGTGATCATCGCCGGTCCGCTGTTCTCGAAGGTCGCCGCCCGCTGGGTGGACGTCCAGGCGCCGGACCGGATGATCCCGGAGCGCGCCTCGGAGAGCCTCGAGCGCCGTCCGGGCTTCGGCGCCACGCTGGCCACCGTGCTGCTGCCGGTGGTGCTGATGCTGGCGAAGGCCCTGGTGGACATCGTCATCGACGACCCGGCCAACATGACCCAGCGGGTCTTCGACGTGGTCGGCTCCCCGCTGATCGCGCTGCTCGCCGCGGTGATCGTCGGCTTCTTCACGCTGGGCCGCCCCGCGGGCTTCACCAAGGGCCGGCTCCAGCAGACCGTCGAGAAGGGCCTGATGCCGATCGCCGGCATCCTGCTGATCGTCGGCGCGGGCGGTGGCTTCAAGCAGACGCTCATCGACTGCGGTGTGGGCCAGATGATCCTGGACATCTCCAAGGACTGGTCGATCCCGGCGCTGCTGCTCGCCTGGCTGATCGCGGTGGCGATCCGGCTCGCGACCGGCTCCGCCACGGTGGCGACGGTCTCGGCGGCCGGTCTGGTCGCGCCGCTCGCGGCCGACATGTCGACCACGCACACCGCCCTGCTGGTGCTGGCCATCGGCGCCGGTTCGCTCTTCTTCAGCCATGTCAACGACGCCGGCTTCTGGCTGGTGAAGGAGTACTTCGGCCTGAGCGTCGGCCAGACGGTGAAGACCTGGTCGGTGATGGAGACCATCATCTCGGTGGTCGCCGGCGGCCTGGTGCTGCTGCTCTCACTGGTCATCTAGGAGCGGTACGGCGATGACGGCCCACCCTCTCTTCGACATCAGCGGCCGTACGGCCCTGGTCACCGGTTCCAGCCGGGGCATCGGACTCGCCCTGGCCCGTGGTCTCGCCGAGGCGGGCTGCACCGTGGTCCTCAACGGACGTGACGGCGCGCGCCTCGCGCGGGCGGCGGCGGAACTGCCGGGCGACCGGGTGCACACGGCGGTGTTCGACGTGACCGACGGCCCCTCGGTGGCCGCCGGGATCGCCGAGGTCGAGGAGCGGGTGGGCCCGCTGGACATCCTGGTCAACAACGCGGGGATGCAACTGCGGGCACCACTGCTGGAGTTCACCGACTCCGACTGGCACCGCATCCTCGACACCAATCTCACCAGCGCGTTCCTCACCGGCCGCGAGGCCGCCCGGCGGATGACCGGGCGCGGCCGGGGCAAGATCGTGAACGTCTGCTCGCTGCAGAGCGAGGTGGCCCGCCCCGGCATCGCGCCGTACGCGGCGACCAAGGGCGCGCTGAAGATGCTCACCAAGGGCATGTGCGCGGACTGGGGTCCGCGGGGCGTGCAGGTCAACGGGCTGGGGCCCGGTTACATCGAGACCGAGCTGACCCGGCCGCTGGTCGAGGACACCGAGTTCAGCGCGTGGGTGCGGGGGCGGACCCCGGCCGGTCGCTGGGGGCGTACCGAGGACCTGGTGGGCGGGCTGCTGTTCCTGGTCTCCCCCGCCGCCGACTTCGTCACCGGCCAGGTGCTCTACGTCGACGGCGGCATGACGAGCGTGCTCTGAGCGCGCGCCTTCACGGGCGCCAGAGCGGGTGTTCCCGCTCCGCCCACTCCCGGCTCACGGTGCCGGTGCGCAGTCCCCGCCGTGCCTCCGGGTCCCCGAGGGCCTTGCCGATGTGTCCCGCGAGCACCACGCCGACGGCGAGGGCCAGCCAGTCGTGCACGAAGGTGGCCGAGGTGCGCCACAGCAGCGGGGCGAGATGGGTGAACCACATCATCAGGCCGGTGCCGAGCATCACCAGGACGGCCCCGGCGATCCAGGCCGTGTAGACCTTCTGCCCCGCGTTGAACTTGCCCGCGGGGCGCTCCGCGTACCGCCGGTCCCGGCGCAGGGCGGCGCGCAGCCAGCGCCGGTCGTGCGGGCCGAACCGGTTGAGCGCGCCCAGGTCGGCGCGGAAGGCCCGCGAGACCAGGCCCAGCAGCACCGGCGCCGGCAGCGCGAGCCCGGCCCACTCGTGGACGCGTACGACGAGTTCGCGGCGGCCGACCAGGACGGCGAGCTGGGGCACGTAGAGGCAGGCGGCCGTGGCCACGCAGACGGCCATGAGGGCGGCACTCGTGCGGTGGACCCAGCGTTCGCCGGGCGTGAAGCGGTGGACACGGGCACCGGCGGGCGCCGGGGTGTCAGCTCGTAGGGTCATCGGTCCGTCCGTTCGAGCGGCCGACCCAGGCGTCGACGTCGTAGCCGAGTCTCTCCCAGTAGCCGGGCTTGACGTGGTCGCTGACGGTGATGCCGGAGAGCCACTTGGCGGACTTGTAGAAGTACATCGGGGCGACATAGAGGCGGACGGGGCCGCCGTGGTCGTGGCCGATGTCCTCGCCCTGCATGCCCAGCGCCACCAGGACGTCAGGGCGGCGGGCCTGGTCGAGGGTGAGGCTCTCGGTGTAGGTGCCGTCGAAGCAGGTGAAGCGGATGGCCCGGGCGGTGGGGCGGACACCGGCCGCGTCCAGCAGGGTGCTCAGGCGGACGCCCTCGAAGGGGGTGCCCGGCACACGCCAGCCGGTGACGCACTGGACGTCCCTGGTCAGCCGGGTGCGGGGCAGGGCGCGCAGGTCGGCGAGGGTGTAGGCGCGGGGGTGGTCCACCAGGCCGTCGACGGTGAGCCGGTAGTCGGCCGGGCCCTTGTGCGGGACGGAGGCGGCGACGGAGTAGTACCGGAAGCCGCCGCCGTTGGGGAGCAGGCCGCTCAGGCCGGTGGGGTCCTGGCCGGAGAGGGCGCCGAGCGCGCTCTCCGCGCCGCGTTGCAGCCAGGGCGCGGTGGCGACACCGAGCGCGCCCAGGCCGAGGGTGCCGAGGAAGAGACGGCGGCCGATGGGCCTGCCGTGCGCGTCGGGGTCTTCGGCGGGATCGGGGGCCTGCCGGTCCGGGTGGGGGGTCACGTCGTCATTCGAGCACGGCCGGGGGCCGTGGGGCCAGTGCCCGCCGGGGTCAGCCGGTGGCCAGGGCGTGGGCACGGGCCTGATGGAAGGCGGTCCAGGGGTCCTGGCCGGTGTAGGACCAGGGGGCGCGGGTGGCGTGCGGGCCGATCCGGTGGAAGAGGGCCGCGGCCTCGGCGGGGCGCCCGGCGGCGGACATGGCGAACGCCAGGTGGTTCAGATCGAGGTGGCGCCGGGGGTGTTCGTCGTGCTCCCACTCCAGCCACCAGTCGAACGCGGCCCGCAGTACCCGGCGGGCGCGGGGGCCGGTCCAGTGGGCGCAGGGGGCCGGGCCGGGGACGGCCGGGGCGAGACCGGCGGCGGCGAGGACGCGGTGGCGTTCGGCGTACGCGACGACCGGGAGGACGGCGAGCGGGGAGTCGGCGGGGGCCTCGGCGGCGGCGCGCTCGGCCGTGTCGTACGCCTCGTGGGACTCGGGGCCGCCGGGCGGGCGTTCGGCGAGGCCGGCGATGAGCAGGTGGTGGCCGTGGTGGTGCTCGGGGTGGCGGGCGCGCAGCTCCTTGAAGGCGGCGGTCAGTTCCGCCTCGGGGCCGAGGGCGCGGGCCAGCAGGAGCAGACCGAGCCAGGGCGTGGGGTCGGCGGGCGCCAGTCCGGCGGCGGTGCGGCAGGAGGCGCGGGCGTGCTCGGGGTCCTCCTCGCCGCCGAGCGCGCGGTGGACCAGGGCGAGGGCGAGCAGGGTGGCCGCGTCGGCGGAGCCGGGTTCGGCGAGCAGCCACTGCCCGGCCCGGCTGTGGGCGCCGGGATCGGCGGCGAGCACGGTGACCCGGTGGCCCCGGCGGTCCCACTCGTCGCCGGTGTGCAGCAGCAGGGAGCGGGCAGACTGCCAGCGGCCCTGGGCGAGGGCGGCGCGCGCGGCGAGGAGTTCGGCGTCGCCGAGGGCGGCGTCGAAGGTGCCGGAGTGCTCCGGGGCGAGGCCGCCGGGCGGGTCCGAGGGGGCCCGGTCTGTGACGGGCGGGGGCGGGGTCAGGGGCACCGCGGGACTTCCTGTTTTTCGGGCTGCCATCGGCCGATCACTCACAGCAAACTCCCCGCCTAGGTTTGCGTCAAGCGGAATCGAAGTGTTGCTCCGTCCAACCACCGCGGCAGCAGAGGGACTTGGGGCACAGGTGCCCTGGTCGGCGCCGGTCAGTCCGGTCCGGGGGCGGCGGGTGTGGCGTACGCCATGGCGCCGGGGAGCGCGGAGACGGAACATGACCGGACGGTTCCCCCGAAACGTGTCCGGTTCCGGGCACTCTCCACAGTCCGGGCCTTGCGGGGCGCTACAGTCGGCCTACGCAATCGTGGCCCGGCCGATGATCGAGGTACGCAGCGTGTCCGTTCTGGTTCTCCTCCTCGCCGTGAGTGCCGCGGCGTGCCTGGGGTTCGGGTTCGTGCTCCAGCAGAACGTGGCGCGTGAGGCGCCCCCGAGCGACTTCCTCTCCTTCCGGCTGCTGCTCGACCTGATGCGGGTGCCGCGCTGGCTGGGCGGTACCGCGCTGATGGTGGCCGGCATGGCGCTGGGCGCGGTGGCGCTCGGCAACGGCGAGATCTCGCTGGTGGAGCCGCTGCTCGCCACGAACCTGCTGTTCGCGCTCGCCCTGTCCCGCCGGCAGACCGGTCAGCCGGTGGGCCGGCAGGGCTGGGCGGGGCTGGTGCTGCTGGCGGGCGGGGTGAGCACGTTCATCCTGGCGGGCCGGCCGCGCGGCGGCAGCGCCGTCACCGACCCGGTGCGGCACTGGCTGATCCTCGGTGTGACGGTGGGGGTGGCGCTGGCGCTGGCCGGCTGGGCGAAACGCTCGCGGACCACCTGGAGCCCGGTGCTGCTGGCGACGGCCGCCGGGCTCCTGTACGGCGTGCAGGACGCGCTGACCCGGGTGAGCAGCATCCGCTTCCGCGAGGGCGGCTTCACCGAACTCTTCAGCGGCGGGCACCCGTACGCGGTGCTGGCGCTCGGGGTGACCGGGCTGCTGCTGGTGCAGAGCGCGTTCGAGACGGCCCCCTTGCGCAGGTCGCTGCCCGCGCTGACCGCCGCCCAGCCGCTCGCGGGCATCCTGTGCGGGGTCGGCTTCCTCGGCGACCGGCTGCACACCGACACCGGGGCGCTGGCCTGGGAGGCGGCCGGGCTCGCGGCGATCGTCGGGGGCATCGTGCTGCTGGGGATGCACCCGGCGATGCCGTGCGGCACGGCCGAGGAGCGGCCGGTACGGGACCTTCAGCGCAACTGAGCTGCTTGGATGGCGGGATGAACCCCGCCGACGAGATTCTCGACATCGTGGACGAGCACGACCGTGTCGTCACCCAGGCCCCGCGCGGCGAGGCGTACGCCAGGGGGCTGCGCCACCGCTGCGTCTTCATCCAGGTCCGCGACGCCGAGGGCCGCCTCTTCGTGCACCGGCGCACCGCCGGCAAGCTGGTCTTCCCCGCGCTGTACGACCTGTTCGTGGGCGGGGTGGTCGGCGCGGGCGAGTCCTACGACGAGGCGGCGCTGCGCGAGGCGGAGGAGGAGCTGGGGGTGAGCGGGCTGCCCGAGCCGACGTACCTCTTCAAGTTCCTCTACGAGGACGAGAGCGCGGGCGGGGCCGGGCTCGGCTGGTGGTCGGCGGTGTACGAGGTCCGCTGCGACCTGCCGGTGCGACCGCAGGTGGAGGAGGTGCAGTGGCACGCCTTCCTCACCGACGAGGAGGTCGCCGCGCGGCTCGGCGAGTGGGAGTGGGTGCCGGACGGGCTGGCCGCGCACGAGCGGCTGAGGGCGTTCCGGGCCGCCGGGTGACGCGCCGGTAGGGTCCGGCGTGTGAGCGAATTCGTACGCAACGTCCGGCTCTGGCTCGAACCCGAGCGGGTACGGGAGCAGGGCACCACCCCGGACTACCGGTTCTCGCTGGCCAACGAGCGGACCTTCCTGGCCTGGCTGCGGACCGCGCTGGCGCTGATCGGCGGCGGTTTCGCGGTGGACCAGTTCCTGCCGCATCTGCGCTGGGCGTGGCGGGTGGGGCTGGCGCTGGCGCTGCTGGGCGCGGGGGTGCTGTGCGCGCTGCGGGCGGTGCACCACTGGGTGCGCTGCGAGCAGGCGATGCGGCGGGGCGAGGACCTGCCGGTGTCCCGGTTCCCCGCGGTGCTGAGCCTGCTGGTGGCGGTGGTCGCCGTGGCGATGGTCGTGGTGGTGCTGGCCGGATGGGCGGGATGACCGCTCCGGCCCGCGACGCGGGGCTCCAGCCGCAGCGCACCCGGCTGGCGTGGCGGCGTACGACCCTGTCGGGCACGGTGACCGCGGTGCTGGCGATACGGGCCGGTGCGCGGGCGTCCAGTCCGCTGACCGGGGCGGTGCTGGTGCTGCTGTGCTCCGTGTGCTGGCTGGCCTTTCTCGCGCTGGCCCATCTGCGCATCCGCACCCTGGCGACGAGCCCGGAACCGCCCACGCTCACCCCGCGCCTGGTAGGGGCGGCGACGGGGTGCGCGGTGGCGCTGGCGGTGTGCGCGGCGGTGCTGGTGGCCTAGGGGGCGTCTCCCCGGTCTTCGCGGGCCCGCGACGCCTGGCACGGCACCTCGCCGCACGGCCGAATCGCCCAAGTACGTCCAGTACGAGGACGACTCGACCGCACGCCGAGGCACCGCACCAGACGCCGCGGGCTGATCCACGAAGATCGAGGAGACGCCCCCTGGGGCCCCGCGCGGCAGGCCCTAGTCCGCGGCCACCACTGCGGGTTCGCCGTCCGTCATGCGCACCAGCTCCGCGAAGGTGGTGGGGAAGACGGTGTGCGGCATGCCCGCGCCCGCCCAGACCTGCCCGTGCCCCCGCAGCGCGACGTCGACCAGCGTGCGCACGGGCCGGGGATGGCCCACGGGCGCCACGCCACCGACCTCCTGGCCGGTCACCTCGAGGACGAACGCGGGGTCGGCGCGCCGGATCCTGCCGCGCCCGACCCCGGTCAGGCGGGCCAGCAGCCGGGTGTCGACCCGGTGGGCGCCGCTGGTGAGTACGAGCAGGGGCGTGCTGTCCACGGAGAAGACCAGGCTGTTGGCGATCGCGCCCACGGTGCAGCCCAGTTGGGCGGCCGCGTCGGCGGCGGTGGGGGCGGGGGCGGGCAGTTCGACCACCTGCGCGGCGCTGCCGTGCTCCCGCAGGGCGGTGCTGACCCGTCGTACTCGCTCGTGCATGAGGTTCCTCTCCCGGCGGGGGCGTCGGTCACCGCTCCCGAGCGTGCCACTCCGGCGCGAGGACCGCCCAGACGTGCTTGTCGTGCCGCGTGCCCGCGTACGGCCACGCCTCGCGCCGCACGCCCTCCAGTGTCATGCCGAGCCGCTTAGCCACCGCCGCGCTGCGGTCGTTGTCGGCTCGGCAGTGCCACTCCGCCCGGTGCAGGCCACGGGTGCCGAAGGCCCAGTCGAGCAGGGCGGTGCAGGCGGGCGTGACCAGGCCGTGGCCCTCGGCGGACGGCTCCAGCCAGCAGCCGACCTCGCACGAGCCGAGAGCCGTGCTGAAGTCGGTGAACATCACGCCGCCGACCAGGGTGCCGTCCCGCCATATGCCGTACAGGCGGCCGCCGTCGGCGGCCTGACGGGCCGCGTACCGCTCCAGCGTGGCCCGTGCGCCCGGCACGTCCTCGGTGACGAATCCGGCGCCGACCCACGGGCGGATGTGCTCGCGGGCGCGGTCCAGGTGCCCGGCGAACTCCTCGGCGTGCCAGGGCTCCAGCGGAGCGAGGTGCGCGCCGTCGCGCAGCGGCAGCAGGAACATGTGGGCCTCCCCGTTCACATAACAAGCGTTATGGCAATGTACCGTGGCGGCATGCCACGTACCAAGGGAGATCACGAGGCCCGTCGGCGGGAGGTCTCCGAGGCGGTCTGGCGGGTCATGGGCACGCGCGGCTTCGCCGGGCTGACGCTGCGCGCCGTCGCCACCGAACTCGGCGCGACCACCGGACTGCTCACGCACTACTTCCCGACCAAGCGGGCTCTGGTCGAGCACGCCCTCGACCTGCTCGAACAGCGCACCCTCGCCCGCCCGCGCCGCTCCGGCGGGCCGGGGCTGGCGGCGCTGCGGGACGCCCTGCTCGACATCCTTCCGCTGACGCCCGAGGCGGCGAACAGCAACCGCGTCTGGGTCTCCTCCTGGGACACCGCCCTGTCCGACCCCGCCCTGAGCGCGGGCCACGCCCGCAGGTACGCGGAGGGCCGCACCCGCCTGACCGAACGCGTGGCGGCCGCCCAGGCTCTGGGTGAGCTGACCCCCGGCGACCCGGCCGATGTCGCGACGGGAGCCCAGTCCTTCGCCATCGGCCTGGTGGTGCAGGCTCTGCTCGCTCCGGCGCAGTTCCCGCCCGAGCGGCAGGTGGAGCTGCTGGACGAGTACCTGGCCGGGCTGACCCCCCGCACCGGGTGACGGCCCGGACCGCTGCCGGCGACCGGCCACCCGGCGCGCGTCCGCGCCCCCTAGCCGTCCTGACCGGAGACGGTGACGACGATCTTGCCCCGGGTGCGGCCCTCCTGGCTGAGGCGCTGGGCGTCGGCGGTCTGCTCCAGGGGGAAGGTCCTGTCGACGTGGACGGAGACGGCGCCCTGGTCGGCCAGCCGGGCGAGCTGGGCGAGGTCTTCGGCGTCGGGGCGGACGAACCAGTAGCGGCCGCCGTACTCGGTGACGTCGGGATCGGCGATGGAGGCGAGGCGGCCGCCGGGGGCGAGGAGCTGGGCGGAGACCTTCAGGGTCTCGCCGCCGACGGTGTCGAAGACCGCGTCCACGCCCTCGGGCGCGATGCCGCGTACGCGCTCGGCCAGGCCCTCGCCGTAAGCGACGGGTTCGCCCCCGAGGCCGCGCACGTAGGCGTGGTTGCGTTCGCCGGCGGTGCCGATGACGCGGGCGCCGAGGTGGGCGGCGATCTGCACGCCGAGGGAGCCGACCCCGCCCGCGGCTGCGTGGATGAGCACGGTCTCGCCGCGCTTGACCTCGAGGATCTTCACGAGGACCTGGTAGGCGGTCAGGCCGACCAGCGGCAGTCCGGCGGCCTCCTCGAAGGAGAGCGCGGCGGGCTTGCGGGCGAGGGTGCGCACGGGGGCGGCGACGTACTCGGCGAAGGTGCCGAGCGAGAGCAGGTCCTCGCGGACGTACCCCATCACCTCGTCCCCCTCCGCGTACTCGGCGACGGAGGCGCCGGGGCGGACCACGACCCCGCTGACGTCCCAGCCGGTGATCACGGGGAAGACGGTGTTGAGGATCGGGTCGAGGTACCCCTCGCGGCACTTCCAGTCGACCGGGTTGACCGAGGCCGCGCGCACCCGGACCAGCACCTCGTCGGGGCCCACCTTGGGCTCGGGGACCTCGCCGTACTCCAGCACTTCGGGGCCGCCGTAGCGGCGGTAGCTGATGGCCTTCATGATCTGGACCCTCCAGGTTGTTCACGGGCCGCGCAACCCCTGTGTCCCGGTCCGGGCGCTTCGCGGCGTTCGCACCCGGCCCCTGCGTCGTCACGCGCCTCCACTCGCCGAGTCCCCCTTCCGAGCACGCCGGCCATGCGCCGCCCGGCGTGTGTCCGGTCACGTCGGCACACGCTTTACGGCGCACACACTGGACGGCATACCGACCGGTCGGCATCATGTGACCCGATCCTGTTCACCCGTTCGTAGGAGTGATGTATGAGCGCCGACCACCCGCCCGGACTCGATCTCGACCGGCTGCGCGCGCTGCTCGACCGTGAGCGGCCCGGCCTGGTGACCGGTCCGCTGACCGGCAGGCTGATCGAGGGCGGACGGTCGAACCTCACGTACGCCGTCACCGACGGCACCTCCCGCTGGGTCGTCCGCCGCCCGCCGCTGGGCCACGTCCTGGCCACCGCGCACGACATGCGCCGCGAGCACCGGGTGATCAGCGCCCTGCACCCCACCCGTGTGCCGGTCCCCCGGCCGGTGCTGCTGTGCGAGGACGACGAGGTGCTGGGCGCCCCGTTCTACGTGATGGAGTTCGTCGAGGGAACCCCGTACCGCACGGCGGACCAGCTGGCGCCGCTCGGCGCGGAGCGCACCCGGAACGCGGTGCTGTCGCTGGTGGACACCCTGGTCGAGCTGCACGCGGTGGACCCCGCCGAGGTGGGCCTCGCCGACTTCGGCCGTCCCGAGGGCTTCCTGGACCGCCAGCTCCGCCGCTGGGGCAAGCAGCTGGCCGCCTCCCGCAACCGCGAGCTGGCGGGTGTGGACGAGCTGCACGCGGCCCTCGGCCGCTCGCTGCCGCTCTCCCCGGCGCCGGCCGTGGTGCACGGCGACTACCGCCTGGACAACGTGCTGATCGGCGAGGGCGACCGGATCGAGGCCGTCCTCGACTGGGAGATGTCGACCCTGGGCGACCCGCTCACCGACCTCGGCCTGCTGGTGATGTACAGCCAGCCGCTCGGAATGGCCCACTCCCCCGTCTCCACCACGGCCGAGGCCCCCGGCCACCCCACGCCCGCCGAGCTGATCGAGCGGTACGCGGAGCGCTCCGGGCGCGATGTCTCGGACGTCAACTGGTACACCGCGTTCGCCTGGTTCAAGCTCGCCGTGATCCTCGAGGGCATCCACTACCGGTACACCCTCGGCCAGACGGTGGGCGGCGGCTTCGACCGCATCGGGGACCTGGTGCCCGTCTTCATCGACCACGGACTGACCACACTTCAGGAAGGCTGAGCAGATGGACTTCGCGTTCGACGCGCGCACCGAGGAACTCCGCACCCGTCTCCTCGCCTTCATGGACGAGTACGTCTACCCGGCCGAGAAGACCGCCGAGGAGCAGCGGGCGCTGCTGGACTCCCCCTGGGACACCCCGGCGGTGGTGGAGGAGCTGAAGGCCGAGGCGCGGCGGCAGGGCCTGTGGAACCTCTTCCTGCCCGACGCCGAGTACGGCGCCGGGCTGACCAACCTCCAGTACGCGCCGCTGGCCGAGATCACCGGCCGCTGCCCGCAGCTGGCGCCGACCGCGCTGAACTGCGCGGCGCCGGACACCGGGAACATGGAGGTGCTGGCGCAGTTCGGCACGGACGAGCAGAAGAAGCAGTGGCTGGAGCCGCTGCTGGCCGGGGAGATCCGCTCGGCGTTCGCCATGACCGAGCCGGAGGTGGCCTCCTCGGACGCCACCAACATCACCACGCACATCGAGCGGGACGGTGACGAGTACGTCGTCACGGGCCGCAAGTGGTACATCTCCGGGGCGATGAACCCGGACTGCAAGATCTTCATCGTGATGGGCAAGACCGACCCGGACGGCGAGGACCCGCGCCGTCAGCAGTCGATGGTGCTGGTCCCTCGGGACACGCCCGGTGTGACCGTGAAGCGGGCCATGCAGGTGTTCGGGTACGAGGACCACTGGCACGGCGGGCACGCGGAGGTCGTCTTCGACCAGGCGCGCGTGCCGGTGGCCAACCTGGTCGGCGAGGAGGGCGGCGGCTTCGCCATCGCGCAGGCCCGGCTGGGTCCGGGGCGCATCCACCACTGCATGCGGCTGATCGGCATGGCCGAGCGGGCGATCGAGCTGATGTGCCGCCGGGCGGTGTCGCGTACCGCGTTCGGCAAACCGCTGGCGCAGCAGGGCGTGGTGCAGAACTGGATCGCGGACGCGCGGGTGACGGTGGAGCAGCTGCGGCTGCTGGTGCTGAAGACGGCCTGGCTGATGGACACCGTCGGCAACCGGGGCGCGCACACCGAGATCCAGGCCATCAAGATCGCCACCCCGCGCGCGGTGGTGGACATCCTGGACCGGGCGATCCAGCTGCACGGCGCGGGCGGGGTGAGCCAGGACTTCCCGCTGGCCGAGCTGTACGCGAGTGCCCGCACGCTGATGCTGGCGGACGGTCCGGACGAGGTGCACCAGCGCTCGCTGGCCCGGCGCGAGCTGAGGAAGTACCTGTAGCGGAACCGCTGTCACAAGGGGCGCCCGCCGACGCGGGCGCCCCTTGCGCGTCGGCGCTACGGGCGCAGGGCGCGCAGGAGGAGGTCGGCGAGGTGGTCGGCGACCTCCTGCGGGGTGAGCGGCCCCTTGGGGCGGTACCAGGTGGAGAGGTGGTGCACCGAGCCGAAGTGGTAGTCCACGACGAGGTCGGCCGGGGTGGCGGTGGAGAACACGCCCTCGCGCTGGCCCTCTTCGATGAGCGCGCGGAACCGTTCGTGGTAGCGGCGGCGTTCGGCGCGGACCTGCTTGTTCTTCTCGGGGCTCAGGTGGTGCATCGAGCGGAAGAAGATCATCGCGTCGTCGAGGTTCTCGATGGTGGTGACGACGACGTCGGCGGCCGCGTCCCGCACCCGCTTCTCCACCGGCTCGTCGGCGTCCGCGAAGGCGTCCAGGCGCTCCTGCTGGAGGCGCAGCACGCGCGCGTAGACCTCGTGCAGCAGGTCGTCCTTGGACCCGAAGTAGTGGTAGAGCGCGCCCTTGGTGACTCCGGCGGCCTCGACGATCTCCTGCACCGAGGTGCGGTCGTACCCCTGGTCGGCGAAGAGGCGGGTCGCGGCGTCCAGCAGCCGCCGGGGGACGGGCGTGGCGTCTCCGTCCGTGGTCCTGGGCACTGCCGCCACCTGCCTTTCCGTCGGGTCGCCGACTGTCGTCACTGGCGCGGGAACGGTTCCCCGCCGGAGGATCTTCCCATCCCCCGGCGGGACCGGGTCAGCGGGAGTCCTCCCAGGCGCGCTGGAGGCGGTTCATACCGCCCAGCCACTTGTCCGGCTGGGCCGCGCGGGCCTGGTAGTACTCGGCCACCTCGGGGTGCGGCAGGATCAGGAAGCGGTCCTCCGCCATGCCCGCGAACAGCGCGTCGGCGACCTCGGCCGGTTCGATCGCGGTCGGCTGGAGCACCAGGTCGCCGGCGCTGCCGGTGGCGGAGAGCATGTCGGTGCGTACGCCCTGCGGGCAGATGGCGTGCACCTTGACGCCCCGGTGGCGGTAGGTGAGGGAGAGCCACTCGGCGAAGGCCAGCGCGCCGTGCTTGGTGACGCTGTAGGAGGGGGCGCCGATCATGGTGAGCAGTCCGGCGGCGGAGACGGTGGAGACGAACCGGCCGCCGCCCCGCTCCAGCCACTCGGGCAGCAGGTCGTGGGCGGCGCGGACGTGGGCCATCACGTTGACGTCGAAGGACACCGCCCAGGAGCGCTCGTCCAGCGGACCGCCCGGGGTGCCGTCCTCGAAGGCGACGCCCGCGTTGGCGCAGTACACGTCGATGGCGCCGCCGAGCGCCGCGCGGGCCTCGGCGACGATGCCGGAGGCGTCGCCGGGCACGGCGATGCCGCCGATCTCCTCGGCCACCGCCTTGGCCTTGTCGGCGTCGAGGTCGTTGACGACGACCCGGGCGCCCTCGGCGGCGAACCGGCGGGCGAGAGCCGCCCCGATCCCCCCGCCCGCCCCGGTGACGACGACTCCGGCGTCCTGCACGGCTTCCACCAGCGGCCTCCTTCGAGCTGTGGCTGTACGCGGCGGTCCCGCCGCCGCGGCGCCAGACTAACCAGTCGGTATGCCGGAGGGAAGGGGAATCCGCGACGGCCCCCGGTCCGGCGCGTTCCCTGGCGGCCCGCCAGGCGCTAGCGTCCCCGTGGTCATGACACCCGCCGCGCTCACGGAGGTCCCGTATGACGCTGTCCAGACGGAGCATGCTCGCCACCACCGCCACGGCCGCCGTCGGGGCCGGGGTCCCGGCCCCCGCCTCGGACGCCGGGGCCGGGCACCGGGTGCGCACCGGGTTCGAGCGGCTGGCCGCCGGCGGCTACGCGCAGCTGGCCGGCCAGAAGGCCGGCATCGTCACCAACCCGACGGGCGTCACCCGCGACGTGCGGCACATCGTGGACGTGATGCACGCGGACGACCGGGTGCGGCTGACCGCCGTCTTCGGCCCCGAGCACGGCTTCAGGGGCACCGCCCAGGCGGGCGGCTCGGAGGGCCGCTACGACGACCCGGCGACCGGGCTGCCGGTGTACGACACGTATCTGAAGAGCGGCCAAGCGCTCGCCGACGTCTTCACCGCCTCCGGCGTGGACACGGTCGTCTTCGACATCCAGGACGCGGGCGCCCGCTTCTACACGTACATCTGGACGCTGTACGACTGCATGGAGGCGGCGGCGCTGGCGGGCAAGCGGTTCGTGGTGCTGGACCGCCCGAACCCGGTGACCGGACGGGCCGCCCTGGGACCGGTGCTGCACGAGGAGTTCGCCACGTTCGTCGGCCGGCGGCCGATCGCGCAGGCGCACGGGATGACGGTGGCGGAGCTGGCCCGGCTGTTCAACGGGGAGTTCCTGGAGAAGCCGGTGCCCCTGGAGACCGTGCCCATGACCGGCTGGCGGCGCGGGATGTTCTTCGGCGACTGCGGGCTGCCCTGGGTGCCGCCGAGCCCGAACATGCCGACCCCGGACACCGCCCTGGTGTACTCCGGGACCTGTCTGTTCGAGGGCACCAACCTCTCCGAGGGCCGGGGCACCACCCGCCCCTTCGAACTCCTCGGCGCGGAGGGCGTCGACGGGCGCTGGGCCCGGGAGGCGGACAGGGCGGGGCTGCCGGGGGTGCGGTTCCGGGAGGCGTACTTCGCGCCGACGTTCTCCAAGTTCCAGGGGAAGACGGTCGGCGGGGTGCAGCTCCATGTGCACGATCCGGCGGCCTTCGACCCGGTGCTGACCGGAGTGACCCTGCTGGTGACGGCACGGCGGGTGTGGGACGGGTTCGCCTGGCGGCCGGACAACTGGATCGACAAGCTGACCGGTTCGGAGCGGGTGCGCACGATGATCGACGCCGGGGCCGGGGCGGACGAGGTGGCGGCCGCCTGGCACGGGGAGCTGACGGCGTTCCGCCGGACGCGGGCGAAGTACCTGATGTACCGCTGAGCGCGGCGGCCCCCGCACCGGGAGCCGCCGCTCACGGGCCGTCAGCGGTGCGCGGTGTACTCCACCACCTGCTGGTAGGTCGGCCGGTTCTGCCAGCTGATGTTGCCGTGCTTGATGCCGCCCAGGGTGCGCTGCCGGATCGAGTCGGCGCACCACTGGTCCCCGGCCGAGCACAGGTCGTCGCCCGGGTAGACCTGGGCGGCGGTGAGCCCGGCGGCCTGCTTCAGCGTGCCGAGCAGGGCGTCCCGGCAGGCGGAGAGACTGCCGTCGCCGCAGTACTTCCGGGAGAGGCCGCCCTGTACGGGCTCACCGAGCACCGCCCGCATGTCCTTGTCGACATAGCTCCACCAGCCGTACTGGAACGAGCTTCCGGCGTGCGAGCCGGTCGGGCCGTGCCCGGCGGAGGGTGCCTCGTCCACCGGGAGGTTGGCGGTGAGCGCGCCGTACAGGCCGCTGCCGAGGCCGGGTTCGAACTCGGCCTTCACCAGCAGGGGCCACCAGGCGTCCAGGATGCGGATCGCGTCGGCGTCGGCGTACTTCTTCGACCCCGCCGACGTCTCGGTGCGCCTGGCGCCCGCGCCCAGCCACGTCCGGAGCTTGGTCACCGCCGCCGCTGCCGCCGGGTCGCTCACCGGCGCGGAGTCGACGACCTTGAGCAGTTCGGGCAGTACGTCCTCGGCGCGCAGGTCGGCCAGGGCCGCGTCCGCCATCGCCTGGACCAGCTTGGTCCGGGTGACCCCGCCCTGCGCGACCAGCTTGCTCACCCGGTCGTCGAGGAGGTCGCCCCGGTGCACCGAGCCCTCGCCCCAGGGCGCGGCGGTGTACGCCTCGGCCTGCTTGTTGTTCCAGGAGATGTAGTAGTCCTGGTCGACGGAGTTGGGGTGTTCGCCGGCCGGGGTGTAGTCGGCGGTGTTGGCGGCCGGGTCCCAGTTCCGCCACTCGTAGGCCGGCTGGGCCCACACCGGGAACTCGGCGTCGACGCCGGCCGCGCGGACCGGGTTGTCACCGCTGTTGTAGTACGCGGTGTGCGCGGAGTCGGCGTAGAACCAGTTGAAGGTGAAGTTGATGTGCTGGGCCGCCTTCTGGAAGTCCTCGGGGCCCTTCACATAGCCGGGGTCGTTGAGCAGCTGGAAGCCGATGATGGAGTCGGCCTCGTGCAGGTAGGAGGAGCGCAGAGTGGTGTAGGCGACCTTCTTCCCGCCGACGGTCGCCCGGTACTGCACGGGCCCGTACCTGGTCCGCCACACGCGCATGGCGTACGAACCGGCGGCGGTGCCGTCGGCCACGGTGGGCTTCCAGGCGTTCTTCCGCTCGACCTGCTCCATCGCGGTGCAGGTGCCCCGGTAGAGGTAGTGGTGGTCGTCCTGGCACAGCTCGACGGCGTAGGTGTCGATGATGTCCTGGCCGGAGGTGGTGGCGCTCCAGGAGTAGTCCTGGCCGCGTCCCAGTTCGACGTACATGCTCAGGCCCGCGAAGGAGGCGCCGCGGGCGCTGATGCCGGGGCCCTGGATCTCCTGGAGCATCAACAGCTGCGGGGCGAAGTAGCCGGTCTGCGGGCCGAAGACGGCGACCGGATGGCCGCTCGCGGTGTGCTTGCCGCTGACCACCAGGGCGTTGGACATGCCGCGCCGGGCGGAGCTGAGGGTGTCCCTGGCGGCGGCGGTGGAGGAACTCCTGGCGCTCGCGGTGCCCGCGCTGCCGGTGCGGTCGTAGACCAGCGGCTCCTGGGTGACCGAGCCCGCGTCGGGCAGGGCCCGGCCCTGAGGGCTGTCGGGGCGGGTGGCGTAGGGGAAGCGCTGCCCGTCGTGGAGGGTGAGGACGGCCTCGGGGTCGTTGCGCATCCGGAAGGACTCCCAGACGCGGGTGCCCTCCTCGACGCCGTACTTGGACTGGGCGGCGATCAGGGAGAGGGCGTTGTTCACCTCGCCGCCCCCGCCGGAGCCGAACAGCGTGCCGACGACCGAGGCGAGCGCCACCAGGTCGGTGACCTTGAAGTGGTCGATGGTGCCGGCGTTGGTGATGGAGTCCTTGTGGCCGGTGAGGACGTACTCGCCGGGGAAGTAACGGCCGCTGTCGGAGGCGTCGATGTAGGCGTTGATGCCGTCCAGGTAGGCGGTGACGTCGGCGAGGGCCTGCTGTCCGCGCTCGCCGTTGCGGGCCACGGCGCCGTCGATCTGGGCCTGGAGGTCCGCCTCGGTGTAGGGCGCCTGGCGGTAGAACTCCTGCTCCAGGCCCTGGTTGGCGGGGGCGCCGCCGGCGAAGCCGGTCAACTGGCCCCGGCCCACGTGCCGGAACACGTCCATCAGCCACAGCCGGTCCTGCCCGGCCGCGTAACCGGCGCCGAACTCGGTGCCGTAGCGGGTGGTGCCGGTGATGTGGGGCACTCCGGTCTTCTTGTCCCGGACGATCGTGACGTCGGTGCGCCCGGCGGGCTTCTCGGTGGAGGCGACCTGGGTGGCGGGGACGCCGAAGGAGGCGTCGTTGAAAAAGTCGTTGATCTTCGCGTCGGTCAGGCCGGGGTGACCGGTGGCCAGATTCGCGTAGGGGCCGAGCTGGTCCTCGGCGTGCGCCGGCTGGGTGCCGAAAGCCTGGTTGAGCAGGATCTGCGCCAGGGTGGCATTGCCGTTCTCACCCGGCGGAAGGATGTCCGAACACTGGCCGGAACAGTAGTCGTTCGTCGCGGTGGGAGCGCTTGTGGCGGCCGCCGCCTGACCGAGCGGTGAAAGACAACCGGCGATCAGGACGCATATCGAGGCCGTCTTCAGGAACCCGGAGAGTGTGCGAGGAGTTCTGAGTCTGTCGGACAACACGTTACGTGGGGTGCGCCGTGGCATGGCAGCTCCTCCCGACGGGGGTGGGCCGGACGTTACCGCCGGTATCCCCGCGAACGAAGGTGAACATGCGTCAAGTTCCGCGGTCCCTCGGGCCGGTGCCCGGCGGTCAACACGGAACGCGTTATGGGAGGGCATCGGAAAACGGATGGAGCCGGATCGGCCCGCGACACGTCTATCCGGCGACGTCGCGCGACAGCCGTACGGCGACGCCGAGGTGACCGAAGAGCGGACACAGGTGTGACGGAGGTGCAGGGCGATGGCCGGATTCCGAAGTCTGGCGAGACAGGTGCGCGATCCGCGATGCGATCTGGCGCTGCGGCGCTACTCACTGCGCAAGTGCCTGGAGCGGTTCGCTCCTTACGGGCACCGGGCTACGTGGGACCATCTGTGCGGGCGGGCCGGTTTCGGCCCGGAGGACCGCTCCCCCGACCCGGCGCGGCTCGTGGCCGCACTGGTGGAACTGGAGCAGGCGCGGGCGGTGTGGCTGACCTACGAGGCCGATTTCGCGGAACGCCGGAAGAAGGAGAAGCACGACGGCCTGCGCAGGCCGGGCAGTGTCGACGACTGGCACCGGATGACCTGGGGCGGCTTCGGCGTCGCCTGGTGCGACGACCCGCGGCTGCACCCCCGTGAGCCGCTGGGCGACGTACTGCACCGGATCATCAGCGCCCTGGAGCGCCGGCCGGGGTCGGTGTGCCCGGTGTGCGACGGCGAGCGGCTGGTGTGGCGGTACGGCCTCGATCACGAGCCGTCCGCCGGGCCGGTGTGCGCGGACTGCGGCATCCTGGTGCCGCGTCCGGTGCTCACCGACGACGCGCTGGCCTCGGCGCGGCGGGAGCGGCTGCTGATGTCGGCCTGACCGGGTGCGGCACCATGGTGCGGTGCAGGTCTGTCTGAACGGGAGCAGAACGGCGGCGGACGGGGCGCATGTCCCGCTGACGCCTCAGGAGTTGGCGCGGTCGGCCGCGGAGGCGGTCGCCGCCGGGGCCACGGAGGCGCATGTGCATCCCCGGACGCCGTGCGGGCGGGAGTCCCTGTCCGCACGCGTCGTCGGGCCCGTGGTGGAGGCACTGCGCGGGCTCGCCGGCGTGCCGGTCGGGGTCACCACCGGCGCCTGGGCCGAACCCGGTCCGGCGGCACGGCTGGAACGGGTGCGCTCCTGGTCGGTGCTGCCCGACTTCGCCTCGGTCAACTGGCACGAGCCGGGCGCGGAGGAACTCGCCGCGCTGCTGCTGGCGCGGGGCGTCGGGGTCGAGGCGGGCGTCTGGTCCGGCACCGAGGGCGCGGCGCGCTTCGCCGTCTCGCCGCTGGGGCCGCGCGTGCTGCGGGTACTGGCGGAGGTGACGGACACCGGCCCGGCGACCGCCGAGGCGTCGGCGCACGCCCTGCTCACCGAACTGGGCTCGGCGCACGGCCGTCCCGTCCTGCTGCACGGCGAGGACGGCGGCGCGTGGCCGGTGCTGCGGCTGGCCGGACGGCTGGGACTGGCGACCCGCGTCGGCCTGGAGGACACGCTGTTCCTGCCGGGCGGCCGACGCGCGCCGTCCAACGCCCGGTTGGTGGCGGCGGGGCTGGCGGAGTACGGGGCCGGCCGCCTGTAAGTCCCGGCCTGACAGTGCGAGAAGGCCCCCTGGATAGCCTTGGCCACGTGACGACGATCGACGCCCTGATCGCCCTGGTGCCCCCGCCGGCGAATCCCGTGGACGCGAGCGGTGACTGGGCGCGGGTCGAACATGCCCTCGGCCTGGAACTTCCCTCCGATTTCAAGTCCCTCGTCGGCTTCTACGGCTCGGGCCAGTTCGTCGACTTCATCACCCCCCTCACACCGTTCGGCAGTCACAGCCTCCTGCTCCGGTCGGCACAGCACCTGCTGGAGAGCGAAGGACCGTTCCGTGCGGCGAACCCGGACAAGTGCCCCTACCCCTACTTTCCGGAGGCCGGTGGCCTGCTGGAATGGGCCGGAACGGACAACGGCGACCGGCTCTGCTGGGTGACCGGCGGCCACCCGGACACATGGCCGGTCGTCGCGTGGAACCCGCGCGGGTGGTACTACGACGCCCACGAGACCGGCGCGGTCGGCTTCCTCCACGGCTGGCTGAGCGGACGGCTCGACACCACTGTCTTCGCTGCGAACGAGCATGTCACCGCACCATGGTTCGACCCGTTCCGCGAGCTCGACCACATCAGCGTCGAGCTCACCGACAGCCTGCGGACCCACCCCGAGCGCCTTCGAATCCTCAGGGACGCCCTCTCCCCGACGGCCGACCGAGGCGGCTACGCGCAAGGGGAGTACCGCCAGGACCACTTCGCCGCCACCGCGCTCGGCTGGAAGGTCACCTACGAGACGGACGCCGGACACCGGATCGGCATCGCCTTCCCGCCCGCGGACGCGGACCGGGTGCGCTCCGCCCTGCTTGCCGCCGCCCACAGCATGGGGTGCGACGTGTTGTCAGCGACCACGCACCGGGGCCGGCCCGCCTGGGACTGACCGTGTCGCGAGCGAGCGAGTCGGCGGAAGCCCGAGCCGGGGATCGAGGACCCGCTCTCAGCGGGACCAGTAGGGGGCGTTCCAGCGAGCGTCGTACGGCAGTGCGAGGAGGGCCGTGCGATCGGCGAGGTCGGTCGATCCGAGGAGCCGGAGGCGGGCGGAGGCGTGCTCGCCCAGCCAGGTCTGAAGTTCCACGCGAGCGCGGGGCTCGTCGTCCGGACGCCACCACGTGAAGGGCCAGCGGTCGACAAAAAGATCGTCCGACCACCATTCCACGCAGTCCGCGAGATGCGCGTCGGCCTCGGGTCCGGCCTCCCACACCGCCAGCAGCGGTGCCGCCGCACCGAGTACGGAGCAGCAGATCTCGAACATGTCCCGGACCGGGCAGGGCGGCTCGGCGGCACCGAGGGCCGCCCGCCACCAGGCTCCGAAGAACGCCTCGACCGCTCGCGCCCGGGGACCCGGCCAGGACCGCCAGTCCACCCGGCTCAGCCCGAGCGGCATCCACCCGGCGTCCTCCAGAATGCCGTCCGCCAGGGCATGCGCGCACTGCGGCAGCAGGCGGCGCATCGCGGCGGCGTGGTCGGCGAAGTGCTGCGGCGACTTGCGCAGGAAGCGGTTCAGCAGCTCGGCCGGCAGGCGGGTGTGCGGGGTCCGCAGATACGCCGCGTCCTCGGCCGTGCAGCAGTGGCGGGCGCAGCCGGACTCGGCGCGGCTCGCCTCGCCGTTGAACACGACGTCGATCTCCGCGAGCGCGGCGGTGAGTTCAGGGCTGCGCACGTGACGCCCGCTCCTCCCGCATCAGGCGGGAGCCGGCCCTGCGCTCGCCGAACACGTCGTCCGGGTTGGACAGTACGCAGGTGGCCAGGGAGAGGCAGCCGCAGCCGATGCAGTCGGTGAGGTGGTCGCGCAGCCGGTTGAGCTGGTTGATGCGGTCGTCCAGCTCCGAACGCCACGCCTCGGAGAGCCGGGCCCAGTCCGCGCGGGTCGGCGTGCGCTCCTCGGGCAGCTCGGCGAGGGCCTCGCGGATGGTGGCGAGCGGGATGCCGACCCGCTGGGCGGCGCGCACGAAGGCGACCCGGCGCAGGGTGTCGCGGGTGTAGCGGCGCTGGTTGCCGGAGGTGCGGCGGCTGCTGATCAGGCCCTTGGACTCGTAGAAGTGCAGGGCGGAGACGGCGGCGCCGCTGCGCGCGGACAGCTGGCCTACGGTCAGCTCGTGGATCTTCTCGGGAAGCTGGGGCACCGTCCCGAGCCTACCGACCCGCCGGACCGGGCGAGCCGTTGACAGGCGCCGCCCACCCCACCATGCTAAGCAGTTGCTTAGACTGACGACGCGAGAGGCCGGGATCATGGCAGAACCGAGGACCTTCCACTCCCCCGACGAGCTGAAGGCGGCCGTGGGCGAGCAGCTCGGCCACACCGACTGGCTGGAGGTCGACCAGAAGCGGATCGACCTGTTCGCGGAGGCCACCGGCGACCACCAGTGGATTCACGTGGACCCGCAGAAGGCGGCCGCGGGCCCCTTCGGCACGACCATCGCGCACGGTTACCTCACGCTCTCCCTGCTCCCCCTGTTCGGGCCGCAGCTCATCGCGGCCGACGGCGTGCGGATGGGCGTCAACTACGGCACCAACAAGGTCCGCTTCCCCGCGCCGGTGCCGGTGGGCTCCCGGCTGCGCTCCACCGCGGTGATCACCGGCGTGGAGGACGTGCCGGGCGGGGTCCAGGTGTCGGTCGCCTTCACCGTGGAGCGCGAGGGCGGCGACAAGCCGGTGTGCGTGGCGGAGTCGGTGTCCCGCTACTACTTCTGACCCCGGTGGGCGGGCGTCGGGGTCAGTGGGCCCCGACCATCCGCAGGACGAGGCCCGCGTACAACTCGCCGACCTGCTCGGGGGTGCGCGGGCCGTCCACGCTGAACCAGCGGGCCACGTCGATGCAGAGCGACAGGACGGCGAGGGTGGTGCCCTGCACGTCGGGCACGTCGAACTCGCCGGCCGCCACGCCGTCCTCGATGATCCCGCGCACCTCGGCGTCCACCTGGCGTCGCAGCGCGACGATCTCGGCGCGGGCGTCCGAGCCGAGGGCGTCCAGCTCGTACTGCACGACCCGCGCGGTGGTGCGGCGGCCGGCGTGCCAGCGGACGAAGGAGCTGACCCCGTCCGCGAGCCGCTCGGCGGCCGTGCCCTCGCCGCGCGCGGCGGTGCGCAGGATGTCGAGCGCCTTGTCGTGACCGATGCGGCTGATCCGGTGGAGCAGCTCTTCCTTGGTCTTGTAGTGGATGTAGAGCGCGGCCGGGCTCATCCCGGCGCGGCCCGCGATGTCGCGGGTGGTGGTGGCGTGGTAGCCGCGCTCGGCGAACGCTTCCACGGCGGCGACGAGCAGCCGCCGGGCCGCGTCCGGGGTGACCTCGGCCCACGCGTCGGCCTCGCCGCCGACCGTCTCCTCAGCCGTACTCATCGCTCGCCCCTCCTCGGGTGACAGGGGCACCACCATACCGCCGAAGGTGAGCGGCCGCTTAGCGAGACTGCTGCGGACCTGGGGTCTTGCGGTACGGGTCGTGGGAGGTGAGGAGTTCCTCCATGCGGGCCTGGTCGACTCTGCTCACGATCTCACCGGCCTCCTGTCTGTCGCGGATCACCTTGGCGAGGGTGAAGGCGGAGGTGACGAGATACAGGACGGCGATGGCGAGGAAGCCGCGCACCCAGGCGTTGGCGTCCAGGCGGTAGATGCCGATGGCGGTGGCCGTCATGGCGACGGCGAAGGAGGCGACGGCCTGTCCGTAGAAGGCGGCCGTGCTCTGCTGCTTGACGGGTGTGTCGCTCATGGCACGAGTGTCGGCGGACGGGGCGCCTGCCACATCCGCCGAGATACTCAGTACCCGTACTCAGAAAGCGGAGACACCGGTCAGCGCGCGGCCGATCAACAGCTTCTGGATCTGGCTGGTGCCCTCGTACAGGGTCATCACGCGGGCGTCGCGCAGCAGCTTGCCCACCGGGTACTCGTCGATGTAGCCGTAACCCCCGAACACCTGAAGGGCGTTGGAGGCGGCGCGCACGGCGGCCTCGGAGGCGAACAGCTTGGCCTTGGAGGACTCCGTGGCGAACGGCTCGCCCCGGTCGACCAGGTCGGCCACCCGCCAGGTGAGCAGCCGGGCGGCGTCGACGTCCACGGCGATGTCGCTGATCAGCTCCTGCACCAGCTGGTGCCGGGCGATGGAGGTGCCGAACTGCTCGCGCTCACCGGCGTACCGGACGGCCGCGTCCAGGGCGGCCTGGGCTATGCCGACGCAGCCCGCGGCGACCGACATCCGGCCCTTGGCGAGCGCGGACATGGCGACGGAGAAGCCCTTGCCCTCGGCGCCGACCATCGCGGAGGCGGGCACCCGCACGTTCTCCAGCACCAGTTCGGCGGTGGCCTGGCCGCGCAGGCCGAGCTTGCCGTGGATGGCGCGGCGGGTGAGGCCGGGGGTGTCGGTGGGGACGAGGAAGGCCGAGACACCCTTGTGACCGGGGGCGTCGGTGGAGCGGGCGAAGAGCAGCACCACGTCGGCCCAGGTGCCGTTGGTGATGAACATCTTGGTGCCGCTGAGCACGTAGTCGTCGCCGTCCCGTACGGCCCGCGTGGCGAGGTTGCCCGCGTCCGAGCCGGTGCCGGGCTCGGTGAGACCGAAGCAGCCGATCAGCTCACCGGAGGTGAGCCCCGGCAGCCAGCGCCGCTTCTGCTCCTCGTCGCCCCAGGCCGCGACGGACTTGGCGACCAGGCCGAGGGAGACGGAGACGATCCCGCGCACCGAGGAGTCGCCGCGCCCCAGTTCCTCGGTGACCAGGCAGTACGCGAGATGGTCGCCGCCGGAGCCGCCGTACTGCTCGTCGATGGTCAGACCCAGGAAGCCGACCTCGCCGAGCTTCTTCACGATGCCCCGGTCGACCTCCTCGGCGCGGTCCCAGGCGGTGACGTGGGGGGCGATCTCGCGCTCCACGAAGTCACGGGCCAGTCGCCGTACGGCCGCCTGTTCCTCGCTCAGGCCCAGGTCCACCACGCGATCACCCCACACGGCCTCGGCGGGAACCCGTAAGGCCCTTGAAAGACGTACATTTAAATTAGCAGTGCTAGTTTCTGCTCGCAGCCCTACTATGTGCGCCATGGCCCGACCGCGCAAGCCCCTTCTGAGCACCGACCGGATCGTCGCGACGGCGCGGGCCCTCGTGGACGCGGAGGGGCTGCAGGCCGTCTCCACCCGGCGGCTCGCGGCCGAACTCGGGGTGAGCGGGCCCTCGCTCTACAACCACTTCCGCACCAAGGACGAGATCCTGGAGGCGGTCGCGGACTCGGTGAGCGCGCAGGTCGACCTGTCGATGTTCGAGGACGGGCGCGACTGGCGGACCGCGCTGCACGACTGGGCCGTCTCCTACCGGTCCGCGCTGCGCGACCACCCCAACATCGTCCCGGTCCTCGCGCGCGGCCCCGGCCGCCGTCCGGCCGGGCTGCGGCTGGCCGACGCGGTGTACGGCGGGATGGTCGACGCGGGCTGGTCCCCGGCCCAGGCGACCTCGATCGGCGCGCTGATGCGGTACTTCGTCATGGGCTCCGCGCTCAGCTCCTTCGCGGGCGGCTTCGTGGACGACGCGAGCGCCTACGACCCCGCCGACTATCCCCACCTCGGGCAGGCCCACCTCCTCGCCGAGCAGCAGGAGAAGATCGACGAGCGGGCCTTCGAGGTGGGCCTCGCGGCGCTGCTGGCCGGCCTCGCGGGGCAGTACGGGCAGCCGGAGCACAGGCCATGATTCGGTGGGCGCCGAAGCGTCCGTCCCGCATGCTGTGCACATGACCGCCAGCGAACCGTGCGCCGCCGCCCTCGCCTCGCTCGCCGCGCTCCTCGCCGACGAGACGCGAGCGGGGTGTCTGCTGGCCCTGCTGGACGGGCGCGCGTGGACCGCGGGGGAACTCGCCCGGCACGTCCGGGTCGCGCCCTCGACCCTCACCGAGCACCTGAACCGGCTGGTCGCGGGCGGCCTGCTCGCGACGGAACGCCAGGGGCGGCACCGCTACGTCCGGCTGGCCGACCCGCGCGCCGCGCAGCTCGTCGAGGATCTGGCGGCGCATCTGCCGCAGGACGTGGTGGTCACTGTCCCGCACACACTGCGGGCGGTGCGCACCCAGTCCGCCCTGGCGCGCGGGCGCACCTGCTACGACCATCTCGCCGGCCGGCTGGGCATCGCGGTCACCGACGCGCTGACCTCGCGGGGGCTGCTGCGCCAGGACACCGGCTTCGCGCTGACCGACGAGGGTCTCGCCTGGTTCGGCGAGGCGGGCATCACGGTCGACCGCTCCACCCGCCGCCCGCTGGCCCGCTCCTGCCTGGACTGGACGGAGCGGCGCCCGCATCTCGGGGGCGCGGCGGGCGCGGCGCTGTGCCGGCACGCGCTGGACGCCGGGTGGTGCGCCCGCGTGGGCTCGGGACGCGCGCTGCGGGTGACGCCCGAGGGGGCGCGTGCGCTGGCGGAGCTGCTGGGTATCGACGAGCGCGCGCTTCTCTGAGACCGCCTGCCTTTCACCGAATCGATCGAGGAGTCCGATGGACCTGAGTCCGCGTCATCGTCTGCTGCCCGCGGCCGCGGCCGTGGTCACCGTGCTGCTGTGGGCGTCCGCCTTCGTGGTGATCCGCACGGCCGGGGACGCCTACTCACCGGGCGCGCTGGCGCTCGGCCGGCTGCTCGCGGGCGGCCTCACCCTGGCCGTGCTGTGCGCGATACGGCGGGAGGGGTGGCCGCCGCGCGGAGCCTGGCCCGGCATCCTGGTGTCCGGGGTGCTCTGGTTCGGCTTCTACATGGTGGCCCTGAACTGGGGCGAGCAGCGCGTGGACGCCGGTACAGCCGCCCTGGTGGTGAACGTCGGCCCGCTGCTGATCGCCCTCTTCGCCGCCCGGTTCCTCGGCGACCCGATGCCGCCCCGGCTGCTGGCGGGAATGGCGGTGTCCTTCACCGGCGCGGTGATCGTGGGCCTGTCGATGTCGGCCGGGGGCGGCGGCTCCTCGGTGCTGGGCGTGGTGGCCTGCCTCCTCGCGGCGGTCGCGTACGCGGCCGGCGTGGTCGCCCAGAAGCCCGCGGTGGCCCGCGCGAGCGCCCTGCAGGTGACGACGTTCGGCTGCCTGATCGGCGCGGCGGCCTGCCTGCCCTTCACCGGCCAACTCGTCTCCGAGGCGTCCCGCGCCCCGCTGTCGGCCACGCTGGGCATGGTCTACCTCGGCGTCTTCCCCACCGCGCTGGCCTTCACCGCGTGGGCGTACGCCCTGGCCCGCACGAGCGCCGCCAGGCTGGGCGCGACGACGTACGCGGTTCCGGCACTGGTGGTCCTGATGTCGTGGCTGGCCCTGGGTGAGGTGCCGGGGCCGGTGATGCTGGGCGGCGGCCTGCTGTGCCTGGCGGGCGTGGCCGTGGCCCGGTCGCGGGGGCGTACGGCGCCCGCGCAGGTGGCGGACGCGGCACCCGGCCCGGACCGGGTGCGCTGAGTCCCCGGGGGAGGGAGACCATCCGGGGGGGGCTTCCCCTAGAACACCACCAGCGCCCGACCGCCCCGGCCCGCCAGCATGTCCTCGAAGGCCGTCGGGATGTCCTTCAGGGTGATGTGTTCCGTCACCAGGGCCGAGAGGTCCAGGCGGCCCTCACGGACGTGGGCGGCGATGGCCGGGAGGTCGCGCGCGGGGTCGGAGTTGCCGTAGACGCAGCCGGTGAGGGTGCGGCCCCAGTGGAAGATCTCCAGGGCGTTGAAGGTGACCTGCTCGTCCTTGCCCCCGATGCCGACGACCGTGGTGCGGCCGCCCCGGCGGGTGGACTCCCAGGCGGCGCGGATGCTCTGCGCACGGCCCGCGCACTCCACGGCGACGTCGACGCCCTGCTTGCCGGTGAGGGCGCGGACGGCGCGCGGGGTCTGCTCGTCGGCGAGGACGAAGTCGGTGGCACCGCAGGCACGGGCCAGCTCCTCCTTCCGCGGCGAGACGTCCACGGCGATGATCCGGGCCGCGCCCGCGATCCGGGCCGCCTGGAGGGTGGCGAGGCCGACCCCGCCGACGCCGAACACGGCGACCGTCTCGCCGGGCTGGACCCGGGCCGAGTGGTGGACCGCGCCGTACCCGGTCAGGACGGCGCAGCCCAGCAAAGCCGCGTCGGTGAGCGGAACCCCCTCGGGCAGCGGCAGCGCGCAGGCGGCCGGTACGACGGTCTCCTCGGCGAACGCGCCCACGTTGAGGCCGGGATGGAGTTCGGTGCCGTCGGCGGTACGGGCGTGGACCCGGGCGGCGCCGTCCAGCGCGTGCCCGCACAGCCACACCTCCCCCCGCGCACAGGCCGGGCAACCCCCGCACGCCGGAGCCCAGTTGAGGACCACGGGGGTACCGGGTACGAGCCCCGCCACCCCCTCCCCCACGGCGGTCACGGTGCCCGCGCCCTCGTGACCGAGCACCGCCGGTACCGGCACCCGCATGGTGCCGTTGGACAGCGACAGGTCGGAGTGGCAGACCCCGGCGGCGGCCAGGCGCACCCGCACCTGGCCGGGCCCCGGCTCGGGCAGTTCGATCCCGGTGATCTCCAGCGGTGCCCCGACGGCGGGCAGGACGGCGGCTCGTACGGTCATCGCGCGCGGTCTCCTCGGAAGCTGGGGCGACGGTGGCCCGGAGGTACCCGGCGGACGCGTGCCCGCCGGCGCACCAAACTAGCGGCGTTAGTTTTCCGGCGCCAGGGCTGCCGGGACGCCGGCGGGGCCGACCCGGACCGGGATGCCGTTGAGCACGGCGTTGCCGGACAGGGGATCGAGGAGGGTGCCGTCGAGGAGCTGGTTGACGTTGACACCGGGTTCGCGGCCCGCGTGGCCCAGCCGGGTGCCGGGGCGGTTGTGGCCCCAGCCGTGCGGGAGGCTGACCACGCCGGGCCGGATGGCGTCGGTGATCTCGGCGGGCGCGGTCACCTCTCCCGCGGCGCCCTTGACGCGCACCGGTTCGCCGTCGCGCACTCCGAGGCGCTCGGCGTCGTCGGGGTGGAGGTGCAGGGTGCAGCGGTTGGTGCCGCCGGTGAGGGCGGGCACGTTGTGCAGCCAGCTGTTGTTGGAGCGCAGGTGGCGGCGGCCGACGAGGACGAGCCCGGTGGGCCGCTCGCGCAGGGCCTCGCGCAGCCGGGGCAGGTCGGCGGCGAGGGGCGCGGGCAGCAGCTCGACCTTTCCGCTGGGTGTCTTCAGCGGCTGCGGCAGTCGCGGGCGGAGCGGGCCGAGGTCGATGCCGTGCGGGTGGTCGAGCAGCCGGGCGAGGGTGAGTCCGTCGGGGCGGGCGCCGAAGCCGTCGCCGTAGGGGCCGAGGCGCAGCATCAGGTCCAGGCGGCGCTCGGGTCCGTCGGCGCCGGTGAGCAGCGCGGCCAGCTCGCGCGGGTCGCGGCCGTGGACCGGGGAGTGGGGTTCCTGGACGGCCTTGCCGAGGGTCTGGTCGATCACCATGGTGTCGACGGCGGCCGGGTCCGCGCCGTGCATGCCGCTCGCGGCGAGGATCAGCCGGGCGAGTATCTCGGTCTCCGCCATCCTGCCGGGCTCCAGCGGCACGGCGGGCCGGGTGTAGCGGACCTGGTTGCGGACGGCCAGGGTGTTGAAGGCGAAGTCGTGGTGCGGGCTCTGCGCGGGCGGCGGCGGGGGCAGGACGACGTGCGCGTGGCGGGAGGTCTCGTTGAGGTAGGGGTCGACGCTGACCATGAAGTCCAGCGAGCCCAGGGCCTTGTCGAGCCGGTCCCCGTCGGGCGCGGACAGCACCGGGTTGGCGGCGATCACGATCAGCGCGCGCAGGGGCTCACCGTCGGGGGTGGCGGTGTCGATCTCCTCGGCGAGCGCGGAGAGCGGCAACTCGCCCTTCGCCTCGGGCAGCCGCCGTACGCGGGAGTGCCAGCGGCCGAGGGAGAAGCCCCGGCCGGGGCCCGCCGGGCGGGGGGTGCGGTCGGTGGCGGCCTGGGGGAACAGGGCGCCGCCGGGGCGG
Organism: Streptomyces sp. BK022; assembly: GCF_004217355.1. Lineage (NCBI taxonomy): Bacteria > Bacillati > Actinomycetota > Actinomycetes > Kitasatosporales > Streptomycetaceae > Streptomyces > Streptomyces sp. BK022. Next base: position 92,620 of record NZ_SHKU01000008.1, on the reverse strand, counting down.
TCGAGGTTGCCGGTGAGGGTGTTGAGCACGTCGACCAGCCAGCTCGCCAGGGTGCCGTGCGGGACGGTGCAGCTGCCGATGCGGGCGTAGACCGCGGCGGTGGGGGCGGCGGCGAGTTCTCGGGCGAGGGTGCGGATGGTGTCCGGGTCGACGTCACAGGCTCCGGCGACGGCCTCGGGGGTGAAGTCCGCCAGCGCTTCGCGGAGTTCGGAGAGCCCGTCGACGTGCGGCGCGAGGTCCCCGAGGTCGACGAGTCCCTCCTCGAACAGCACGGTGGTCATCGCGGCGAGGAGCAGGGCGTCGGCGCCCGGCCGGATGGCGAGGTGCCGGTCGGCGAGCTGGGCGGTGCGGGTGCGGCGGGGGTCCACCACGGTGAGGTGCCCGCCGCGCGCCCGGAGCGCCTTCAGCTTGCCGGGGAAGTCGGGCGCGGTGCACAGACTGCCGTTGGACTCCAACGGGTTGGCGCCGATCAGCAGGAGGTGGTCGGTGTGGTCGAGGTCGGGCACCGGGATGGCGTTGGCGTCGCCGAACAGCAGGCCGCTGGAGACGTGCTTGGGCATCTGGTCGACCGTGGAGGCGGTGAACAGGGAGCGGGTGCGGACCGCGCCGAGCAGCACGGTCGGGTAGAGGGCACCGGCCATGGTGTGCACGTTGGGATTGCCGAGGACCACCCCGAGGGCGTCGGCGCCGTGACCCTCCACGACCGAACGCAGGCCGCGCGCGACGGCGTCGAACGCCTCCTCCCAACTGGCCTCGCGCAGCTCGCCGTTCTCCCGGACCAGCGGGGTGCGCAGCCGGTCGGGATCGGCGTCCAGCGCGCCGAAGGAGGCGCCCTTGGGGCAGATGAAGCCCTTGCTGAACACGTCGTCCCGGTCACCGCGGGCGGAGGTGACGCGGGCGCCCTCGATGGTGAGGGTCAGGCCGCAGGTGGCCTCGCACAGGGGGCAGATTCGCAGGGCGGTGCGGGGCACGGGTCCTCCCGGAGGGTCGACGGCACGGCCGCAGCAGCAGGGCGCCGGTGGCTCGGGCGAGCATACCGACCGGTAGGCATGGTGGGGAGTCCCGTGTACCGGCTTCAGTCGAGTACGCGGCCCAGATAGGCCCGCAGCAGCTCCCGCGTCTCGTGGATGATCGCCGGGTCGCCGTCCGGGTCGGTGCGGAAGGCGAGCTGGATGAGGGTGTCGGCGCTCTCCACGGCGACCAGCAGGACGCGGCGGAGGTGCTCGTCGGGGGCGCGGCCCAGGTAGCCGGCGATGAGCACCCCCAGCCGGTCGGCGACGCGGGTGTTGGGCGCGGTGCCGCGGGTGCCGACCGGTATCTGGTTGCCGAAGTCCACCAGGGCGAAGCCGGGCGCGGTGCGCTTCATGCCGAGGTACTCGTCCAGGACGACGTCCATCGCGGCCCGCCAGTCGCCGGGGGGCGCCTCCTTCAGCCGGGTGGTGACGTGCTCGGCGTAGTGGCGCAGATTGCGCTGGGCGAGAGCGTCGGCCATCTGCCGCTTGTTGCCGAAGAAGCGGTACACCGAGCCGATGGGCACCCCGGCCCGCTCCGCGACCGCGCGGGTGGTCAGGGCTTCGTAGCCGACCTCGTCCAGGAGGGCGGCGCAGGCGTCGAGGATTCTGGTCAGCCGTTCGGCGCTGCGCCGCTGGACAGGGGCGCGGCGGAGGGATGTCACATGGGGCACGGCCACATGATGCCTCGCCACGGGGAGGCCGAGAAGGGCGGGGAGTCCTCGCACGCCCCCCGTACGCCCTCCGGGCGGCCGGTTCTCGCGCCCCGGCCGGGTGAAGGGCGCGTTCGCCTCTTGCGCACACCCTCCGGCATTCCTACGGTGCTCCATAGGAATGCCGGAGAAGTGTGCCGCAAGGGAGCGATCATGACCGATGGGGGTACCTCCCGCGCGAGCGGGTTCGAGCGTGGGGGAGCGCGGAAGACCGCCGAAGCGCTGGCGTACCTGACTGGGTTCGGCAACGAACACTCCTCCGAGGCGGTACCCAGCGCCCTGCCCGAGGGCCGCAACTCACCGCAGCGCGCACCGCTCGGCCTGTACGCGGAGCAGCTCAGCGGGACGGCGTTCACCGAGCCCCGCGCCCACAACCGCCGCTCCTGGCTCTACCGCATCCGTCCCTCGGCCGCGCACCCCGCCTTCACCCGCACCGCGAACGGCGCGATCCGCACCGCCCCCTTCACCGAGACCGTGCCCGACCCCAACCGGCTGCGCTGGAGCCCGCTGCCCGAGCCGTTGCCGGGCACCGACTTCCTGGCCGGCCTGTGGACGTTGGGCGGCAACGGCGACGCGACCCAGCGCAGCGGCATGGCCGTGCACCTGTATCACGCCAACTCCTCGATGGAGCGCGTGTTCTCGGACGCCGACGGAGAGCTGCTGATCGTCCCCGAGCGGGGCGGACTGCTGCTGCACACCGAGTTCGGCCGCCTCCATGTGGAGCCCGCACAGGTGGCCCTCATCCCCCGTGGGGTCCGGTTCCGTGTGGAACTGCTGGACGACTCGGCACGGGGTTATGTGTGCGAGAACTATGGTGCGCCCTTCCGGCTCCCGGACCTGGGCCCCATCGGCGCCAACGGCCTGGCCAACGCCCGCGACTTCCGGGCGCCGGTCGCCGCCTACGAGGACGTCGAGGGCCCGGTGGAGGTGGTCAACAAGTTCTGCGGCAACCTCTGGACGGCCACCTACGACCACTCCCCGCTCGACGTGGTCGCCTGGCACGGCAACTATGTGCCTTACATCTATGACCTGCGCCGGTTCAATGTGATCGGCACCATCTCCTACGACCACCCCGACCCGTCCATCTTCACGGTCCTGACCTCCCCCTCGGACACTCCGGGGCTGGCGGGCGCCGACTTCGTGGTGTTCGCCCCGCGCTGGCTGGTCGGCGAGGACACGTTCCGGCCGCCGTACTTCCACCGGAACGTGATGAGCGAGTACATGGGCCTGATCGAGGGCGCCTACGACGCCAAGGCGGAGGGGTTCGTGCCCGGCGGGGGCTCGCTGCACAACATGATGTCGGCGCACGGCCCGGACCGGGAGACCTTCGACCGGGCGAGCGCGGCCGAGCTGCGCCCGCAGCGGATCGACGACGGGCTGGCCTTCATGTTCGAGACCCGCTGGCCGATCGCCCTCACCCCGGAAGCGGCCCGCGCGGACCACCTCCAGCGGGGCTACGACGACGTGTGGCGCGGACTGGAACCGCACTTCCGCACCTCATGACGATTCGGGGCGACCACCCCGGGTGACAACTCCGATGTGCGACCGTTCCGTTGCGCCGGCCGGTCCGGACAGGTACGGATAGCCGCGTGACCTCTTTCGCCCCGGACTCGATCGTCCTGAACCGCAAGCTGCCGCTCTGGTACCAGGTGTCGCAGTCGCTGCGGGCCTCCATCCTGGGCCGCTCCCCCGAGGACCCCTTGCGGCTGCCCACCGAGGAGCGGCTGGCCGGGCACTACGGGGTGAGCGTGCTGACGATGCGGCAGGCGCTGAAGGAGCTGGAGGACGAGGGGCTGATCAGCAGGCACCGGCGGCGCGGCACCTTCATCGAGCCGGGGGTGCGGCGCGGGGCGCCGGTGAGGCTGCTGGGCTCGGTGGACGCGATCGTGGCCCAGCAGTCCGGGATGACCGCCGAACTGCTGGACGTGGCGCGGGTTGCGGTGCCGCCCCTGTGGGCGGAGCACTTCCCGGACCTCACCGAGGTGGCGGTCTACCACCGGCTGCGCGGGGACGCGAAGACCGGCGAGCCGACCAACCACGCCGTCAACCATGTGCGCCCGGAGCTGGCGGACCGGATCGACCCGGCCGATCTGGCCCGCTGGCCGATGACCAAGGTGCTGCGGGACGTGGTGGGCGCCGACATCAGCCGGATCACCGACACGGTGGAGGCCAGGCTCGCCGACCCGGAGACCGCCCGACTGCTTCAGGTGCCGCTGCTGAGCCCGATCCTGCACTACACGGGGGTCACCTACGACTCCGCGGGGCGGGTGCTGGACGTGGCCGTCATCCAGTACCGGGGCGACCGCTTCTCCTTCACCGTCACCCTGGAGGCGACCTGAGCGCCACCCCCGTTCCCGTCCCCCGCCGGGGCCGAGGCCGTAGCATTCCGGGCGTGACGTACGAGGACGCGCCGCCGCTGGCGGACCTCATGCCGTGGTCCGTCGCACCGCTGCGGCCGGGCCGCGCCTGGCCGACGGCACCCGACCCGGCGTCCCTGAAGGCGCGGTGGACGGCCCTGCTGGCGGCCGAGGGGGCGGAGCGGGCGGCCCTGTTCGAGCCGACCCGGTCCCGCACCGTCAACTCGGCGGTGGCCCAACTGCCCGGGCGGAACACCGGTACGGAGCGGCTGGCGCGGGCCTCGGGGCCGTGCCCGGAGCCGGTGCGGGTGCTCGCGGCGCCGTTCGACGAGCGCTGGCTGATCCCGGACCACCGTCTGATCGACCACGCCCGTCCGGAGCTGTGGCGGGTGGCGGACGAGCACCAGGTGTTCGTGGTGGAGGCGGGCGCCGGACTGCTGGCGACCTCGCTGCCGCCGACCCTCGCGGCGGGCCGTGTCCGCCCGTTGTACCGGCGTCCCGGCGGCGCCGAACCCAACCTGGCGCCGGGGCTGTCGGACGAGCTGGCCGTGCGGCTCGGCTCCCGGCCCGCGGCGGCGGACGTGCTGGCGTGGATTCTGGCCGCCGTCCAGGCGGACCTCACCGTGCCGCTCACCGGGGACCGGGAGGTGTGGGCGCGGGGTGTGGAGGCGGGCCGGCGCGCGCTGTGGCTGATGCGCCGGGACGGGGAGCGCCCCAAGCTGCCCGGCGGCCGCCGCCCGTACGTCCGCGCGCCGCTGCCGCCGTACCCGCGCACCCTGCGCCACGACGCCGAGGACGAGACCCTGTACCTGGACGAGGGCCGCGTCTCCCCCGTCCCGCGCGCGGCCTGGGAGCACGAGGTGGCCGGGGTCCGCACGCTGGAAGCCTGGTTCACGGCTCGCACGGCCCCCGGCGCCCCCGGCACCCTGGCCGCGATCGGCCCCCGCGCCTGGCCGCAGAGCTGGACCTCGGAGCTGCTGGAGCTGATCACGGTGCTGACCCTCCTGGCCGAACTCCCCGGCACGGGCCCGGTGTCGGAGCCGATCACGGCAACCGATCTGCGCACGGCCGGAGTTCTCCCACCCGCGCCCCCCACCCGCCGTCCCGCCTCGGTGCTGGACCACCAGGAGGAGGGACCGGAGGGGCAGTTCGCCCTGCTCTGACGGGCCGACGGGTGACAGCGGGGGCCGGCCGGGAGATCATCGCGGGCATGGATCTGCTGCCGCCGCCCCTGGAGGGCGTCACCGTCGTCGCCGTCGAACAGGCCGTGTCCGCGCCCTTCGCCACCCGCCAGCTGGCCGATCTGGGTGCCCGGGTGATCAAGGTGGAGCGGGTCGACGGCGGTGACTTCGCGCGCGGCTACGACACCGCCGCCGCGGGCCTCGCCTCGCACTTCGTGTGGTGCAACCGGGGCAAGGAGTCCATCGCGCTGGACCTCAAGGACCCCCGCGGCCTGGACGTCGTACGGCGGCTGGTCGCGGACGCGGACGTGTTCGTGCAGAACCTCGCGTACGGCGCGGCGGCCCGCCTCGGCCTGGACGCGGCCACCCTGTGCGCGGCGGACCCGCGCCTGATCGCCGTGGACATCTCCGGCTACGGCGGCTCGGGGCCGTACGCGGACAAGCGGGCGTACGACATGCTCGTGCAGTGCGAGGCGGGGCTGGTGTCGGTCACCGGCACGCCCGAGCGTCCGGTGAAGGCGGGCATCCCGGCGGCGGACATCGCGGCGGCCATGTACGCCTTCTCCGGGGTGCTGGCCGCGCTGGTGCGGCGCGGCACGACCGGGCGGGGCGGCCCGGTGGAGGTCTCGATGCTGGAGGCGCTCGCCGAGTGGATGGGGCACCCGCTGCACCACACGATGCACGGGGGCGAACCCCCGGCGCGCACCGGCCTCGCGCACGCCGTCATCGTGCCCTACGACTCCTACGCCACCACCGACGGCGGCCGGGTGCTGCTCTCGGTGCAGAACGACCGGGAGTGGCGACGGATGGCCGAACTGGTACTGGAAAGACCTGAGTTGGCACACGACCCGGCGTACGCCACCAACGCGGCGCGGGTGGCCGGACGGGAGCGGACCGACGCGCTGGTCGCCGGGGCGCTGGGCGCGATGACGGTGGGCGAGGCGCTGGCGCGACTGGAGGCGGCGGGCATCGCCTGTGCGCGGATCAGGGACCTGGCGGAGCTGGCGGAACATCCGCAGCTCTCGGCGCGGGAGCGGTGGCGGCGGGTGGGTTCGCCGGTCGGGCCGCTGCGCGCGCTGCTGCCGCCCATCACGCTGCCGGGCGGCGCGGAGACGCGGCTGGGGGACGTGCCCACGCTCGGCCGGCACACCGACGCCCTGCTCCGTGCCGTGGGGATGACGGACAACGAGATCGCGGCGTTGCGCCGGGACGGTGTGGCGGCCTGAGCGCGGGTTGACGCGCGGAACTGCGGGGCGGGGCGCCTGTTCGGCGGGGCCGGGCCAGGACCGGGCGGGACTCCGGGGAGTCCGCTCGGTACGGCTCAGTGACTGCCGAAGAGCGACCGGCGCAGCCGGCGCAAGGGGGCGAAGAGAGAGACCCGGCTGACGCGGACGCGCCGGTCGCTGCGCTGACGCACGGTGTCCCGCGCGGTCAGTTCGCGCATGAGCGACGTCGCCTCGACCGTCTTCTGCTGCGGTATGGCGGGTCCGCCGAGCACCGCGAGGTGGCGGTCCAGACGCCTGCTGGTCGCACCACTGCCGCAGGTGATCGCAGGGACCCTGGCCCTGCTGCGCATTGCTATCTGCTCCATGTCACTCCCCACCCGTACGAATCCACCCGGCCCACGGGCAGAGTAACCCTATCGTCCCGATAGGGCATGCGTGTATCCCGGCCACGGGATTCACCTTCCCCACAAGGCGGTTGATCATCCCTAGTTGACTACTCTCCGAATCCGACTGATTTCAGGGTGAGTTGGACAACGGGCTGGCCAGTGGGGTGTGGGGAACCGCCGTTCGGCTCGACGGTCACCGCGAGTGACGCCGCGGACTTCTCCAGCCCCTTGACGGCCAAGGGCGTGTCGCCGCTGAGAAGCCCGAGGGACCGGGGCCCGGCGCCGGGGCGCGTGAGCCAGAGCTGATGCACCCGGCCGCCGGACGGGCTACCGTATCCGCTCAGCGTGACGACGGCGCGGCCCTCGGACGGCGAGGCGACCACGGCGAGCGCACGGCCGTGTCCGTCGGTACCGGCCGTGGCGCGGGCGTCGGGAGCGGCCAGAACGTGGGCGATGTCACGTGCCCGCGCCCGCTCTGCGGCGAGCCGTCCCTCGGTGCGGTGCGCCTGGACGGCGAAGAGCGAGGCGACGACCAGGGCGGCGGCGGCCGTCACGGTGGCGAACGGCACGAACAGCGGACGCGGCCCGGCCCGCCGGGCGCGGGCCGGCGGCGGCTGCACCCCCCATACGTGCGGCGGCAGTTGGGCGGTGCGCGGCCGGCCGGTCGGTGCCGGTTCCTGCGGGGTGGCGCGTACGGCGGCCAGGACGCGCTCGCGCAGGGCGGCGGGGGCGGGCGCGGCGGTGGACCAGGCCAGCCGGACGGCGTCCTCGGACAGTTCGCGGACCTCGGCCGTGCAGCGTCCGCAGCCCGCGAGGTGCTTCTCGAACCGGCGCCGCTCGGCGGGGTCGAGGGCGTCCAGGGCGTAGGGGGCGGCCAGCGAGTGCGGGTCCTCGCGGCGCAGAAGACGGGTGAGTGCGCTCACGCGGCACCTCCGAGGCAGCCGCGCAGCCGGTTGAGGCCGTCGCGCATCCGGGTCTTGACGGTGCCGAGCGGCAGGGCGAGCCGTTCGGCGACCTCGCGGTAGGTGTAGCCGTCGTAGTAGGCGAGGGTGACGGACTGGCGCTGGAGGTCGGTCAGCCGTCTCAGACAGCGGCGCACCCACTCCCGTTCCAGTCCCGCCTCGACCTCCTCGGTGACGTGGTCGAAGGCGGGTTCCCCGGCACGCAGGGCCTCGCGCTGCTCGCGTTCGCCGGCCGCGCGGGCGCTGCGCACCCGGTCGACGGCCCGGCGGTGGGCGAGGGTGAGTATCCAGGACAGGGCGCTCCCGCGGGCGGGGTCGAACCGGCCCGCGGAGCGCCAGAGTTCGAGCAGCACCTCCTGGACGACCTCCTCGGACTGGGCGGGGTCGCGCACGACCCGCCGGACCAGTCCGAACACCGGCCCGGAGACCAGGCCGTACAGCTCCTCGAACGCCTGATGGTCGCCGGCCGCCACGCGCACCAGCAGTGCTTCGGCCCCCTCACCCCGGCCGCCGTGGCCGCACCCGGCCCTGCCTGTGACCCCTCGCATCCGCACGAACGCACACCTCCGGCGGTTGATACGGATCGGAGAGCCGAAAACGCGGGTCCGGAAAAAGGAAAAAGAAAGTTCCGCTCCGGCCAATCCGCCCTCGCCGATCGCTCCGTATACCCGTCCGTCAAGCAAGTCGGATTCGAGGACGGACGGCATGACTCTCTTCGCCAGAAGCGGCACGGCACGCAAGGGCCTGGTCCCGCTCATCTGCGGCGCGCTCGCCGCCGGTGGGCTCGCGGCCGCCGGTGTCGCCACGCTGGAGCCGGGGGCGGCCTCCGCCTCCTCCCACCGGGAGGCCCCGCTGATCTCGGGCACCCCGCAGTACGACAACACCGATCTGTACGCGTTCGTCAGCCCCGACAAGCCGGACACGACGACGATCGTGGCCGACTGGATACCGTTCGAGGAGCCGGCGGGCGGCCCGAACTTCTACACCTTCGCCGACGACGCGCAGTACGACCTGCACATCGACAGCGACGGCGACGCCCGGGACGACCTCCTCTTCCGCTACACCTTCAAGACGAAGACGAAGAACGGGAAGACGTTCCTGTACAACACCGGGCCCGTCACCAGCCTGGACGATCCCGACCTCAACATCACCCAGACCTACGACCTGGAGCTGGTCCGCATGAAGGGCGGCCACGCGATGTCCCGGACGAAGGTGGCGGACGACGTGCCGGTGGCGCCGTCCAACGTGGGCAAGGCGTCCATGCCGGACTACGGCAAGCTGCGCTCCCAGGCGGTGTACAAGACGGCGGGCGGTGCGGCCACCTTCGCGGGCCAGGCGGACGACCCGTTCTTCCTGGACCTGCGCGTCTTCGACCTGCTGTACGGCGGCAACCTCAGCGAGGTCGGCCGGGACACCCTCAAGGGCTACAACGTCAACACGATCGCCCTCCAGGTCCCCAACGACCTGATCCGGCAGTCGGCGGACCAGCCGGTCGTCGGCATCTGGTCCACCACCCAGCGCCGCAACGCCCAGGGCTACTACAGCCAGGTCTCCCGCCTCGGCAACCCGCTGGTCAACGAGGTGGTCAACCCGCAGGCGGACAAGGACCGCTTCAACGCCTCCCAGCCCTCGCACGACGCCCAGTTCCTGAAGAACGTCACCAACCCGGAGCTGCCCAAGCTCATCGAGGGCATCTACAAGATCGACGCCCCGGCCGAGCCGCGCAACGACCTGGTCGACGTCTTCCTCAAGGGCGTCAAGGGTCTCAACCAGCCCCCGAAGGTGCGCCCTTCGGAGCAACTGCGGCTGAACACCTCGATCAAGCCGGCCATGCACCCCAAGCGGCTCGGCGTGCTCGACGGCGACAACGCGGGCTTCCCCAACGGACGCCGGCTCACCGACGACGTGATCGACGAGGCCCTCCAGGTCGTCGAGGGCGAACTGCTGGGCGCCAAGAACGACCTGGGCGACGCGGTGGACGCCAACGACAAGAAGTTCGAGAAGTCCTTCCCCTACGTCGCCCAGCCCACGGCGGGTTCGCGGGGCGCGCTGGCCAAGGGCACGACCGCGGGTGCCGACGTCAAGAGCCAGCTCGGTGACGCGCTGAGCCCGGCCTCGGCCACGGGCGGCACCGGCGACACCGTGCTGATCGCCGGTTCGGCGGCGGCGGGCGCGGCCGGAATCCTGCTGCTCGGCACCGTCGTCGGCTGGTGGCGCCGCCGGATGCGCCGCGCGTACTGAGCCGCACCCCGAAAGCGACCGGCACGGCCCGTACCCCTTCCCCCACGGCGGGCCGCGCCGGTCATCCCGACCACCATCAGGCGAACCAGGAGAGGGCGATGGGCCCGCGTACGAGTAGTGACGAGCAGACCGTCGGCACACCGGACGGTCGTGCTCCGGGCCGCCGGACGGCGTGGCGGGTGGCGTCCGCCGCCCTGCTGGCCGTCGCGCTGACCGGTGGCGCGGTCGCCTTCGGGGCCGCGCGGGACGGCGGGCGGGTCGCCCCGGCCGCCGCCTCGGCCGCGATGGACCCCGGCGCGCTGGCGGGCGCCGACCCGGACGCGGCCGTGGCCGCGCTCCAGACGCACCTGAAGGCGCAGCCGAAGGACCACGACGGCTGGGCCACCCTCGGCCTGGCCTATGTGGAACAGGCCCGCACCAAGGGCGACCCGGCCCGCTACCCGCAGGCGCAGGCCGCCTTCCGCCGCTCCCTCGCTCTCGCCCCCGGCAACGACAGGGCGGTGGCCGGGCAGGCCGCTCTCGCCGCGGCCCGCCACGACTTCACCGGCGCCCTCGCCGACGCGGACCGCGTCCTGAGACACAACCCCTACGACGAACGCGCCCTGTGCTCCCGCATCGACGCCCTGGTCGAACTCGGCCGGTACGCCGAGGCGGCACGCGCCGCCGACACCGCCGACGCCCGCAAACCCGGCACCCCCGTCTTCACCCGGTACGCCTACGTGCGTGAACTGCGCGGCGACGTCACCGCGGCCCGGCGCGTCCTCCAGCAGGCCCTCACCGGCGCGACCTCCCCGGGCGACATCGCCTACGTGGCCGCCCAGCTCGGCCAACTCGCCTGGAACCAGGGCGACTACAAGACCGCGCTCGCCCAGTACGCCCGCGCCCTGGCCGCCGACGACACCTACCTCCCCGCGCTGGAGGGCCGGGCCCGCGCCCAGGCGGCCGGCGGGCGACAGGCCGCGGCCATCAGGGGACTCGAGGCGGTCGTCGCCCGTGCCCCGCTGCCCACCTCTCTGGTCGCGCTCGGGGAGCTGTACGAGGCGCGCGGCGGCGCGGGGGACCGGGAGAAGGCACGCCGGCAGTACACCCTCGTCCAGGCGTGGATCGCGCTCGCCCGTGCCAACGGCGTCGACGCCGACCTCGACACCGCGCTGGCCGCCGCCGACCACGGCGACAAGGCGGCCGCCCTGCGCGCGGCCCGCGCCGAGTGGGCCCGCCGGCACACCGTCCACACGGCCGACGCCCTCGCCTGGGCACTGCACGTCAACGGCCACGACACGGAGGCCCTGGCGCACGCCCGCGAGGCCACCGCCACCGGCTACCGCAACGCGTCCTTCCTCTACCACCGGGGCGTCGTCGAACTCGCCACCGGGCACACGAAGGAGGGCCGGGCGTCGCTGGCGGCGGCGCTGAAGCTGAACCCCGGCTTCTCCCCGCTCGGTGCCGCCGGGGCCCGCAAGGCACTGGAGGCGGCCAAGTGAGACTCCGCCGTTCCCTCGCCGTCCTCGCGGGCGCCTGCGCCGTGCTGCTCGGCTCCGCCCCGGCGGCGGTCGCGCATCCCCTGGGCAACTTCACCGTCAACCGGTACGACGGCCTGGTCGCCGCCCCCGGCACGCTCCACGTCACCCATGTCGAGGACCTCGCGGAGATCCCGGCGACCCAGGCCGGGCCGGACCTGGAACGGCTCGGCACCGCCCGCTGGGCCGAGCTGCGCTGTGCCGAGGCGGCGCGGGGCAGCGAGGTCACCGTGGGCGGGCGCCGGATCAGCCTCGCGGTGTCGGCCGCGCGGGCCGAGCTGCGGCCGGGGCAGGCGGGGCTGGACACCCTGCGGCTGGAGTGCGCGGAGTCGGCCCCGCTGCCGCGGGGTGCGACGGTGAATGTCGGCTTCCGCAGCGCCGGGGTGTCCTCCGGACCGGGGTGGCGGGAGATCACGGCGCGGGGCGACCGGATGACGCTGAGCCGGTCCGACGTGCCGCGGAAGTCGGTCTCGCGTGAACTCACCGTCTACCCGGCCGGTCTGCTCTCCTCCCCCGCCGACACCTCCACCGCCCGGCTCACGCTCGAGCCCGGCGGGGCGCCCCTCGCCCAGGAGCGGGACGCGCCGGGCGCCTCGGTGCTGCCGCGCGGGGCCGACCGCTGGACCCAGGCCCTCGGCGACCTGGTCGCCCGGCGCGACCTCACCCTCGGCTTCGCCACGCTCGCCCTGCTCGTCGCGGTCGGCCTGGGCGCGGCTCACGCGCTGGCACCGGGTCACGGGAAGACGCTGATGGCCGCCGCCGCTGCCGCCCGGGGTGGCAGGGCCCGGCTGCGGGACGTGCTGCCGCTGGCCGCCTCGGTCACCGTCACCCACACCCTCGGGGTGGTCGCGCTGGGGCTCCTGGTGACGGCCGGCTCCGCCGCGACACCCTCGGTGGTGGCGTGGCTGGGGGTGGCGAGCGGTGCGCTGGTACTCGGGGCCGGGGTGAACCTCGTACGGCGGGCCTGGCGGGGACGGGTGGCCCAGGCGGAGCACACGCATGAGCACGTACCGGCCGCCGGGGTGGCGGCGCGGGCGCCGGCGGTGGTGGGCGGGGGTGATGGTGGGGAGGCCCATGTGGGCACAGACCATGGGGCGGGAGCACACACCCCCACCCATGGTGGCGAAGGCCATGTGGCCACGCACCATGGCGTGGAAGCACACACCCACGCCCACGCCCACGCCCACGGCGGTCACACCCACACCCACGGTGGCCACACCCACTCCCACCCGACTGCCCCCACCCTCAAGGGCACCCTCCTCCTCGGCTTCGCCGGCGGTCTCGTCCCCAGCCCCTCCGCCGTGGTCGTCCTGGTGGGCGCCGCCGCGCTCGGCCAGGCGTGGTTCGGCCTCCTCCTGGTCGTCGCGTACGGGGTCGGCCTGGCCCTGACCCTCACCGCGGCCGGCTTCGCCGTGGTCCGGCTCGGCGCGGTCGCCGGACGCCTCCTGGAGCGGAACTCCGCCCGCCGCGCCCACCCCCTCGCCGTCCTGCTCCGCCGCACGATCCCCCTGGCCTCGGCGCTGGCCGTGCTGGTGCTGGGCGCCTCATTGATGCTCAAGGGGGTCGCAAGCGCTGTCGGCTGAGCTACGTTGGTCAGGATTCGCGCGACGTGCCGTGGGGGGAAGCCCGTGTCAGAACAGCCGGGACGCGATCGGTTGATCGCCGGCCGCTACCGTCTGCTGTCCCCGCTGGGCGAGGGCGGCATGGGCACGGTGTGGCGCGCCCACGACGAGGTGCTCCGGCGTGAGGTGGCCGTCAAGGAGGTACGCGCCCCGGCCGGGTTGCCCGCCGGGGACGTGGAGCGGATGTACGCCCGCCTGGAGCGCGAGGCGTGGGCGGCGGCCCGGGTCGCCCACCCCAACGTGGTCACGGTGTACGACGTGGCGATGGAGGGCGGCCGCCCCTGGATCGTCATGGAGCTGGTGCGCGGCCGCTCGCTCGCCGACATCCTGGAGACGACCGGCCCGCTGTCCGTGACGGAGTCGGCCCGCGTCGGCGCCGAGGTGCTGGACGCGCTGCGCGCCGCGCACGAGGTCGGTGTACTGCACCGGGACGTGAAGCCGGCCAACGTGCTGCTGTCCGACGACGGCCGGGTGGTGCTGACCGACTTCGGTATCGCCTCGGTCGAGGGCAGCTCGGCGCTGACCATGGCCGGTGAGGTGATCGGCTCGCCCGAGTTCCTCTCCCCCGAGCGGGCGTTGGGCCGCACTCCGGGCCCCGAGTCGGACCTGTGGTCGCTGGGTGTGCTGCTGTACGCGGCGGTGGAGGGCGGCTCGCCGTTCCGCCACGACACCCCGCTCTCCACCCTGCGCGCCGTGGTGGACGAACCCCTGCCGCCCCCGCGCCTCGCGGGCCCGCTCACCCCGGTGATCGAGGGCCTGCTCCGCAAGGACCCCGAGGATCGGCTGCCCGCCGAACAGGCAGCGCGCGACCTGCGACTGATCGCGGCCGGGGGCGCCCCCACGACCCGTGTCGCGTACGTACCGCCGCCCCCGCCGACCGTCCTGCTGCCGGAGGACGAACCCGACCCGGGACCGCCGGTGCGCGAGCGCCGCGCGGGCGTCGTCCTGGTCGTCGGTGTGCTCGCCCTGGTCCTCGCGCTGGCCGGGCTGGCGTACACCCTGCTGCAGCGGGACGACGGTGAGCGGAACGAGGGCGAAACCACCCCGACCGCCACCGTGACGAAGACCGGCGAGCCCCGCTCCCCCGCACCGAGCAGCCGTGAGCCGTCACCGTCGAAAAGCAGCGCCCCGCCGAGCAGCAGCGAGCCCGCGCAGTCGGTGCGGGTGGCGCTGACCGGAACGCACACGCGCTACCAGGGGAGTTGTCCGCCGCCGGAGGCGGGGTCGCCGGTGTTCACGGCGACGTTCACCGTGGGGCGGCTGCCCGCCGAGGTGCGCTACCGGTGGAAGCTGAGGCACGGCTCGTTCGAGGGCGAGGAGTGGCGCACGCTGTCCTTCCCCCGGGGCGGGGAGCGGACGCGGCAGGCGCGGGTGACCGTGCGGACGAACGACGAGGACGGCACGTCGGAGAACGCGATCAGTGTGGAGGTGCGCGAGCCGGAGCGGGTCACGTCCGACGATGTGCCGTTCACCGTGACGTGTGACAGGACGACGGAGACCCCGTCGGACGGGGCCTCCGCTTCATCCTCGGGCACACCCTGACATTCCCTCGTACGAGCGACACCCGTACGGCTCGCTTTGACGGGGTCACCCTTGCGGGCCGCGTGGGTCAGGCGGCGTTGGTGAGCACGGGGAGGTAGCCGCCGGACTGTCCGGCCGCGGTCGGGTGGTACGACTCGCCGATGTTGGTCCAGTTGACGCTGTGCAGCCAGGAGTCGCTGGAGCAGATCTCGTGGCCGGTGAAGGTGGTGCGGACGTCGCCGAAGACGAAGCCGTGGGCCTGGGCGCGCTTCTGGATGGCGCTGTTCATGTAGTCGGCCGCGCTGTTGATCGCGGAGCGCTTGGTCTCGGAGAGGCCGAGGCAGCTCTGGCCGAGCAGATAGAAGCGCGGGTAGCCGATGACGACCACACGGGCGGAGGGGGACTTGGCGCTGATCGCGTTGTACACGGCGTCGAGCTTGCCGGGCAGCGTGGAGTCGACGTAGGCGCGGGCGGTGTTGATCCGGGACAGACAGGTGCTGTCGGAGGAGATGACACAGGTGGTCATGACGTCGGCGAAGCCGGCGTCATTGCCGCCGACGGTGATGGACACCAGGCCGGTGGAGGAGTTGAGCGAGCCGAGCTGGTTCGCGAGGACGTCGTCCGTGCGAGCGCCCGAACAGGCGTTGAAGGCGAACGAGGACGGGCCGTGCGCGGCGTTCCAGAGGTACGGGTACGCCTTGGTGCTGCGGTCGCAGTCGCCGCTGGAGCTGATGTAACTGCCCGACCCCACCCCGGAGGAGTAGGAGTCGCCGAGCGCCACGTAGCCGCCGGTGGCGGCCTGGGACGATCCGGCACCGGCGAGGGTGAAGCCGGTGGCGAGGAGGAGTGAAGCCACGTATGCCGCAATTCGGGTACGTCTCATGGAACCTCCCTTTAGCAGGATCTCTGCCACAACTTTGGTACCAGCTACGCGCGTTGACGGGAAGTGTCCATGCCAAAACAATTTCGGTTCTCAACCATGATCGGTCGATTACGCTGACGCCCCGCTACATAGCACAAGTCGCAGGCGTGTTCCGGCACAATCCCCCGGAAGAGGTACGCGGACCGAGGTCGTCTTGACGCCCTCGGAGCGGCTGGGCCACATTGAAGCCCGGCATCCGGCGCGTCGGGGGGCAAAGTCGGCCCATGCGGTCATCAACTGGCAACAGATCCACAACAGACGGCTCCACGGCAGACGGTGAAGGCACAGAGCGGGCGGGTCCGGGGAGGGACCTGCCGGCGCTGCTCGCCGGAGCCGCGAGCGCCACCGCCGCGTGCGGCGCGCTGCTCGCGCTCACGGACTCCGGCTCACCGCTGCGCGGGCCGTGCGCGCTGTTCTTCCTGCTCGCCGCACCCGCCCTGGCCATCGCCATGGCGCTGCGCGGGCTCGACCCCTTCGGCCGGCTGACCGCCGCGCTCGCGGGGGCGGTCGCGCTCGACATGCTGGTCGCCCAGGCCATGTTGACGGTGCACCGCTGGTCGGTGACCGGCGGGATCGTCGCCGTGACCGTACTCAGCCTGCTGATCCTGCTGGCCACCCGGGTACGGCACGGAGCGGGCTCGCGGGAGAGGAAACCGGAGGGGAGTAAATCAGGCCAAAGTTTCGTAACGGCCAAACCAACTGATTCGTGAGACCACGTCCAGGTCTTGCGATTCTGCTTCTATCGTCAATACCGTCGTACATCTCACCCGATCGGTCCGTCGCCCACGGTTCAGGGGAGGGCTCGGAGCCGTGACGCACCGGGGTGAGGCGCGGTAGGGGGGTGCCGTGCTCGGTGACCGCATCAGGTGACCGGGCCGTGCCGCGCGACCGGAGGTCCCTGCACGCTCGGGGGCCCGGTCAGCTTTGCCAGCTCGTCCTTTCCGGCCCGGAGCGCTTTTCGCCGTGCCGCGGTCAGGGACGAGAACCCCCCTTTCGAACCGGACACACAGCCGGGCCGCCCGAGGGGCGGGCGGTCCACCGGACGAGAGGGACCACAGTCATGAGTTCTGTTCTGCGCACGCCGGGTCCGGACCGCGAACCGCTGCTCGCGGCCCACTACCGGCCCATCTCCTCGCACCTGGCCATCACTCCGCCGGTGAGCGTGGTGATTCCCGCCATGAACGAGGCGGAGAACCTGCCGTACGTGTTCAAGACCCTGCCGGACTGGATTCACGAAGTGGTCCTGGTCGACGGCGACTCCACCGACGACACCGTGGACGTGGCCCGTTCGCTGTGGCCGGACGTGAAGGTGGTCGCCCAGCGCGGCAAGGGCAAGGGGGACGCCCTGATCAGCGGGTTCGAGGCGGCCTCCGGCGACATCATCGTCATGGTCGACGCGGACGGCTCGGCCGACGGCAACGAGATCGTCTCGTACGTCTCCGCGCTGGTCTCCGGCGCCGACTTCGCCAAGGGGTCGCGGTTCGCCAACGGCGGCGGCACCGATGACATGACCCTGATCCGCAAGCTGGGCAACTGGGCGCTGTGCACGGTCGTCAACCGCAAGTTCGGCGCCCGCTACACCGACCTCTGCTACGGCTACAACGCGTTCTGGCGGCACTGCCTGGAGAAGATCGACCTGGACTGCACCGGCTTCGAGGTCGAGACGCTGATGAACATCAGAGTGGTCAAGGCCGGGCTGAAGGTGCAGGAGATCCCCAGCCACGAGTACCTCCGTATCCACGGCACCAGCAATCTGCGGGCCGTGCGGGACGGGCTGCGGGTGCTCCGAGTGATCCTCCAGGAGCGCTCCAACCGCCGCGCGCTGCGCCGGGGACGCCGCTCGCCGCTGGCGGACTCCCGGCGGGGAGCGTCGTCTTGAGGGCTCCGGCCGTTTCCGTCGTGATCTGCGTGTACACCGAGGACCGCTGGGAGGACATCCTCGCGGCGGTCGCCTCGGTACGCGCCCAGTCCCACCCGGCGCTGGAGACCCTGCTGGTGGTGGACCACAACACCGCGCTGCTGGACCGGCTGGCCGCCGAGTACAAGGAGGCGGACGGCCCGGTCCGGGTGCTCGCCAACGCCGGTCCGCGCGGCCTGTCCGCGGGCCGCAACACCGGGGTCGCCGCGTCGACGGGCGAGGTGATCGCGTTCCTCGACGACGACGCGGTGGCCGAACGGGACTGGCTGCGCCACTTCGCCGAGGGGTACGCCGACCCGCGCGTGCTGGCGGTCGGCGGCCGGACCGAGCCGGTGTGGGCGTCGGGGCGGCGGCCGCCCTGGTTCCCGGAGGAGTTCGACTGGGTGGTGGGCTGCACCTACCGGGGTCTGCCGCCCGGCCGGGTCCGGGTGCGCAACGTGCTGGGCGGCAACGCCTCCTTCCGGCGCTCCGCGTTCGAGCTGGCCGGCGGTTTCGCCACCGGGATCGGCCGGGACGGCGACCGGCGCCCGCTGGGCTGCGAGGAGACCGAGCTGTGCATCCGGATCAGCCGCGCCCGCCCCGACGCCGTGCTCCTCGTCGACGACCGCGCGGTGATCCACCACCGGGTGCCCGAGGTCCGCGAGCGCTTCGCCTACTTCCGCACCCGGACGTACGCCGAGGGCCTGTCCAAGGCGCTGGTGGCCCGGAGCGTGGGCGCGGCGAAGGGGCTGGAGTCGGAACGCCGGTACGCCACACGGGTGCTGCCCGCCGGGATCGCGCGCGGTCTGCGGGACGCGGTGCTCGCCCGGCCGGGCGGCGCGGGACGGGCCGGTGCGATCGTGGCGGGCGTGCTCGGCGCGGCCGGCGGCTACGTGGTGGGCAGCGTACGGGCCCGGCGCGGCGGCCCCCGGTTCGCGGTGCCGCCGGTGGAGGTGGGCGGATGACCGGGACGGCCGTACCGATCCTGATGTACCACGCGGTGGCGGCCGCGCCCAACGACGCGACCCGCGCCCTGTCGGTCGCGCCGGAGGCGTTCGCGGAGCAGATGGCGCTCATCGGCGACCTGGGGCTGACCCCGATCACCACCGCCGCGCTCGCGGCGCACTGGCGCTACCGGCGCCCGCTGCCCGCCCGGCCGGTGCTGATCACCTTCGACGACGGCTACGAGGGCGTCCACCGGCACGCCCTGCCGGTGCTCGCCAAGCACGGCTTCCCGGCCACCCTGTTCGCCTCCACCGGCTGGCTCAGGGGCCCCTACGACACCGGGGGCGGCCTGGACGCCATGCTCGACTGGGACCAGGTGCGCGCACTGGCCGGCGGTGGTGTGGAGATCGGCGGCCACACCCACAGCCATCCGCAGCTCGACCAGTTGGACGACGCCGCACTCGCCGCCGAGCTGGAGCACAGCACCGGCATCCTCACCGACGAACTGGGCGCCCGCCCGCTGTCGTTCGCCTACCCCTACGGTTACTCCAGCCGCCGTGTCCGCCAGGCGGTGCGGGCGGCGGGGTACACCCAGGCGCTGGCGGTCGGCAACGCGCTGGCCCGGCGCCGGCAGGGCCCGTACGCGCTTCGCCGGGTCACCGTGCGGCGCGGCACGGGGGTGGCCGAGTTCGAGCGGCTGCTCGAAGGACGTTCCATCGCACGGGACTTCGCCGGGGACCGTGCGCTCACCAAGGGTTACGCACTCGTGCGAAGAGCACGCCAGGTCTGCCGGAAGGCCATCCGCTCCCGTGTCTGACACGACCACCGCCCAAGAGGCCGCCCCGGCCGTCGCCGCGCCGGGGCGCCGCCCGCGACTGCCCGTACTGGGCCGCGCGTTCGGCGGCAATCCGCTGTTCCGCAACGCCTACGCGCTGATGCTGAACACCGGCATCTCCGCCGTCCTCGGTCTCGGCTTCTGGCTGGCGGCGGCACGCTACTACTCGGAGTCGGCGGTCGGGCAGGGCTCGGCCGCCATCGCCGCGATGAAGCTCCTCGCGGGGCTGACCGCGGTGACCCTGACCGGCGCCCTGGCCCGCTTCATCCCGGTCGCCGGACGTGCCACCGCGCGGCTCATCTTCCGCACATACGCCGGAAGTTCGCTGGTGGTGGCGGTGGCGGCGGGGGCCTTCCTGCTGACGCTGGACATGTGGGGGCCCTCGTACCGGTTCCTGCACGGGCCGGTGAACGGGCTCGGGTTCCTCGCGGCGGTCGTCGCCTGGAACGTGCTGACCCTGCAGGACGGGGTGCTGACCGGGCTGCGCAGCGCGCCGTGGGTGCCGGCGGGGAACACCGTGTTCTCGGCGGTGAAGCTGGGGCTGCTGGTGGCGTTCGCGGTGGCGATCCCGACCGCCGGAGTGTTCGTCTCCTGGGTAGCGGCCATCGCCACCTCCGTACTCCCGCTGGGCTGGCTGGTGTTCCGGCGGCTGGTGCCCCGGCACACGGCGGCGACCGAGGGGCGGGCGCATCCGCCGACGCTGCGGGAGATCGGCCGGTTCCTGGCCGGCGACTACACGGGTTCGCTGTTCTCGCTCGGGGTGGTCTACCTCGTTCCGGTGATCATCGCCTCGCAGGTCAGTGCCGAGGACAACGCGTACTTCTACATCGCCACCACCATCGGCGGCACCACCAACCTGCTCGCCATCAACATGGGCGCCTCCCTCACCGTGGAGGGCTCGCACGACCCGGCCCGGCTGGCCGCCAACACGCGGGCGGCACTGCGGCGGATGGCCCGGATCATGCTGCCGGTCGCGGGTGTCCTCTTCGTCGGCGCGCCGTGGATTCTCGGCGTGTTCGGCGCGGGGTACGCGGACGCGGCGACCCCGCTGCTGCGCTGGTTCGCGGTCGGCGCGGTGCTGCGGGTGGTGATGGAGACCTACTTCGCGGTGCTCCGGGCACAGAGCCGGACCGCCGGACTGGCCTGGCTCCAGGGGCTGCTGTGCGTGCTGGTGCTGGCCCTGACGCTGCTGCTCCTGCCCCGGATGGGGCTGGCCGGGGCGGGCGTCGCGGAGATCTCCAGCCTGGCGGTGATCGTGGCCGTCGCCGCGCCGCGCCTGTGGCAGGTGATCCGGCCCGGCCCGGTGACCGCGGCCCCGGACGGCGACCTGGCCGATCTGGGACCGCGCGAGGCGACCCGGCGGACGCCCTCCTGGGCGGTGAAGGCGGTGAAGGAGACGGCAGAGGTGGACGCCTCTTCCGACGTGGCCCCGCCCGTGGCTCCACCGGTGGTCCCGCGGGTGGCTCCGCCGGAAGAACGCGCGCCCGCGGAAGGCCCCCCGCCCACTGCCCGGGCACGCCGCGTGCCGAAACCCACCCGCGGCGGCCTCCTCCTCGGCTGTCTCCTCACCGCCGCGCTCCTCCTCTACTGGCTCCCCGCGCTGCGCCTGACCGACGCCGACCTGGACCGGATGGGCGGCCTCGGCCTGGTCTCGGTGCTGCCGCTGCCGACGCTGGCCGGTGCCGCGCTGCTGGTCACGGTGTTCGCCGGGCTGCTCCGGCTGCGCCGGGAACACCGGGCGCTGCTGCTGCTCACCCTGGTGGCGACGGTGTTCTCGCTGCACGCGCTGCCCGCCGTGATCGAGAGCGCGCCCCGGTTCCCCACGGCCTGGCAGCACCTGGGCTTCCTCGACCACATCGACCGCACCGGCGCGACCGTGCCCGACCTCGACGCGCGCTGGAGCTGGCCGGGCTTCTTCGCGATCACCGCCTTCGTCGGCCAGGCGTGCGGGGTGTCGGACTTCACCGAGGTGATCCGCTGGTGGCCGACGGCGATCCAACTCGCTTACCTGGCGCCGATGTTCCTGCTCACCCGGTCGCTCCGGGCGAGCTGGCGGGCCCGGTGGGCCGGGGTGTGGCTGTTCGCGCTGAGCGGCTGGGTGGGGCAGGACTACTTCTCCCCGCAGGGCTTCACCTATCTGCTGTACCTGGCGTTCGTGGCGATCCTGCTGGTGTGGTTCCGGGCCCCGCACATGATCTGGTCCCGGTTGCGGCCCGGCGAGGCCGAGGTGGAGCCGACCGACCGGCGCCAACGGGTGGTGCTGCTCCTGGTGGTGATCGCCCTGTTCGTGGCGTGCGTCCCGGCCCACCAGCTCACCCCGTTCGTGATGCTCGGGGTGCTCGCGGCCCTGGTGCTGCTGCGCCGGTGCGAACTGCGCGGCCTGCCGCTGCTGTTCGCGGTGGTGGTGGCGGTGTGGGTGGGCTTCATGGCGGAGCCGTACTGGTCGGGGCACTTCGACGAGCTGTTCGGCGGCCTCGGCGGGGTCGGCGGCAATGTGTCGACCTCGGTCTCCGGCCGCATCGAGGGCGGGAGTTCGACCCACAAGCTGGTGCTGTACGCGCGGGTGCTGCTGGCCGGCTCGGTGCTGGCGCTGGCCTGCTGGGGCTGGTGGCGGCGGCGCGGGCACGGCTACCGCGAACGCTCCCTGCCGGTCCTCGCGTTCGTACCGTTCCTCGGCTTCGGCATGCAGTCCTACGGCGGCGAGATGGCGCTGCGCGTCTTCATGTTCGCGCTGCCGGGCGCGGCCCTGCTGGGCGCGCTCGCGCTGTTCCCGCGTACCGGTGCCGAGGCGCGGCGGAGGGTGGGCCTGGGCGCGCCGGCCGCGCTGCTCGCGGGGCTGCTGCTGATCGGCGGGTTCCTCGTGGCCCGCTGGGGCAACGAGCCGTTCGAGCGGACCCGGCCCGGCGAGGTCGCGGCGATGAACTGGGTGTACGCCCATGACAAGCCGACCGTACGGCTGCTGTGGCTGACCACCGACACGGTCAACGACGTGACTCCGGCGCTGGCCTGGGGCGCGCGGGACATGGAGCGGGTGACCTATGTGCCGACGCTCGCCCCTACCGACCCGGTGCTGGTGTCCGGGCTGGTCAAGTCGCTGAAGGACGCGGGCCCCCACTCGTATCTGATCGTCAACGAGAGCCAGGTCCGCTATCTGGAGCTGGACGCGGGCTACCCGGCGTCCTGGGAGTCCCGGCTGACCCGGACCCTGGACGGCCGTGCCGAGCTCTCCAGGGTGCTGGTGAACGGGGACGCGACCGTGTACGCGCTGCGCGGTGGCGGATCGGCGGCGGTGCCCGAGCCGGACCCCGGTCCGATCGGGCCGCAGATCACCTGGACACCGTGGTCGGTGGTGGGCGCGCTCGCCGCCGGGGTGCTGATCCTGCTGCTGGCCGGCCGTGAGGTGCTCCGGGTGGCGGGCCGGCCGAGCGTGGGACGGCTGCGGCGCTCGCAGAGCGCGTTCTGGTTCGCGCTGCCGCTGCTGGCGGTGGTGCTGGCCTCGCTGGTGCAGCGGTTCCTCACGCTCAGCTGAGAGGGGTGGAGTGGTTCAGCGGTCGAGCCACTTCACCTCGTAGCCGCGCATCTCGAACCGCTTGCCGTCGACGCGGGCGCTGACCGGGCGATCCAGGGTGTTCACCACCAGGACGGTGTCGCGGCTCGCCAGGACGCGGAGGTTGGGGCGGTCGTCGGCGGCGACGGACACCTCCACGTGCCCGGTGCCGGGCGGGAACGCCTTGGCGAAGCGGGAGACCAGGCCGTACATGGGCAGTTCGCGGCCGCCGCCGCTGTCGCCGGTCGGGGTCCACAGGCAGCCGGGGCAGTCGGCGCCGCTCTTCCTCTCCGGGTTCCAGTAGAAGCCGGATTCGGCGCCGCCCCGGGCCATGGCGATCAGCCCGGCGGCGTGCACGGCGATCCGGCGGTCCTCGGACCAGCCCGCGCGCCGGTCCTCGGAGTCGGCGGGCTCCACGTAGTACTCCGCCCACCACAGCGGGAGGCCGTGCGTGCGCTCGCGCACCCACTTCCCCACGGCCGTGAACTTGGCGGTGGCGGCGAACTCGTCGGGGAGCAGCTCGTCGTCGTTGGTGTAGCTGGAGCCGTCGACCACGACGAAGTCGGCCCCGGACTTGTGGGCGTTCCAGTAGTCGAAGGCGTCCAGCACGCGGCGGTCCATCGCGCCCCAGGGACCGCGCACACGGTCGGAGGCGTCGGAGGCGCGGGGGTCGACGCTGTCCATGGGCAGGTAGGGGCCGCCGACGAGGTTGTCCGGGTCGGCCTTCTTCAGCGCCGCCCGGACCAGGTTGTACAGCTTGGTGTAGCCCTCCTGGTCCCAGCGGCCCTTCGCCTCGTTCCAGAACCCCTTGAACTCGTTCCAGACGACGAAGTGCCGTACGTCGGGGTAGCGGCGGGAGACGGTGGCGGCGAGGTCGGCGAAGTCCTGGTAGTGCTCCGGGTCGGGCGCCCGCTCCAGCGCGTCCTGGCTCCAGTCGGTGGCACCGACACCGGCCTTGCCGCCCTTCATCCAGTCGGGGGCGCAGCACAGCGTGATGACGGGGGTGCCGCCGGAGGCGCGGATGAAGTCGACGCGGCGGTCCAGGGCACCGAAGTCGTAGCGCCCCTTGACCGGTTCGGGATTGTCGGCGCCCCAGCCCATCACGGCCTGGTCCTGCGGGAGTCCGCCGTCGCCCTTGAGCAGCCGGGCCACGCGGTCGCTCCCGCCGCCCTGGTCGGCGCTGTACTGGGTGTGGGTGAACCCCCAGCCCACATCGGGGCGTACGGGTCCGGACGGGGCGGCGGGCGTGCCGTGCGCCCGGTCGCCGTCGCGGGTGGTGCCGTGTATGTCGGCGCCGCGTCCGGGGAGGGTGTCGAGGAGGGTCACCAGCAGGGCCAGCGCGGTCACGCACACGCCGAGCAGGGCGGTGAGCCGCCACCTCCGTGCCCCCGTGTACCACCGATGACTGCCCATCAGCTCCACAGTAACGGCGGAAACCCGGCGTCGGGCGTGAGTTGGGAACACCTGGGGACAAGCGGCGGAATTGCCGTGCGCGCCGTGCGCCGGTGCCCGATCATGACGGCATGTCTGTGAACCCGCGGAACCCGTACGACGCGCTGCCGATCCGGCTGAACGTCGACGACTCCGACTCGCCCTCCGACGTCGTCGACGCGCTGTTCCTCGGCCGCTTCGCCACGGGTGAGCAGCCGTACGCGCACGCGGCCAACATCGACCGGGTCCGTTCCGGGGCCACCCTGCTGCCCGACGGCGCCCGGGTGCTGCGGGTGGCGCGGGACGAGGACCGCAGCGCGACCCTCGCGGAGGGCGACGGCTGGACCCTGCTGGTCTCCCGCTGGAACCGGGGCGCGGACGTCACGGTGACCGCGACCACGGCCGAGCTGGCCAAGGAGGTCCTGGCCCGGGCCACCGACGGCGCGGCCGACGAGCCCGCCCCGCAGCCGGACAACGTGACGATGGGCTTCTGGTACGTCTCGCCCCGGCGCGGCCCGCACCGCACCACCCGGCAGATCTCGGCGGGCACCTGGGAGGAGGTCCGGTCCAACTACACCGGGCCGGTGGCCCGTGCGATGGACCGGCTGATGAAGACGACACCGGAGGACATCGCGGGCCGGCTCCTGCTGCTGCACGGCCCGCCGGGCACCGGCAAGACCTCCGCGCTGCGCACGCTGGCCCGGTCCTGGCGGGAGTGGTGCCAGGTGGACTGTGTACTGGACCCGGAGCGGCTCTTCTCCGACGTGGGCTATCTGATGGACATCGCCATCGGCGAGGAGGACGCCACCGGCAAGGGCCGCTGGCGGCTGCTCCTGCTGGAGGACTGCGACGAGCTGATCCGGGGCGAGGCGCGGCACACCGCGGGCCAGGCGCTGTCCCGGCTGCTGAACCTGACCGACGGGCTGCTGGGCCAGGGCCGCAATGTCCTGGTGGGGGTCACGACCAACGAGGACCTGGAGCGGCTGCACCCGGCCGTGGTCCGGCCCGGCCGCTGTCTGGCCCGCATCGAGGTGGGGCCGCTGACCCGCCCGGAGGCGGTGAGCTGGCTCGGCGACCAGGCCCCGGAACTGGAGAACGAGCTGGGCCGGGACGGCTCGACGCTGGCCGAGCTGTACGCGCTGCGCCGGGGCACGGCGCCGACCTCGGTGCCGGGGGCGCGGGACGGGGCGGACGCGGGTCTCTACCTGTAGCCGCGCGGGCCCGCATCCCCGGGTGGGCCGTTCCGGTGGGCGTGGTCCGTCCGCCCGCCCGGCCCGCGCGCGGATGTTTTGATGGACCCATGACCCTGTTCGTCGGTACGTCGGGGTGGCAGTACAAGAGCTGGCGGGGCGTGCTGTACCCGGCGGGCGTGCCGGTGCGCCGGTGGCTGGAGGAGTACGCGGAGCACTTCGCCACGGTGGAGCTGAACAACGCGTTCTACCGGCTGCCGTCCCGCGAGAACTTCGAGGCGTGGCGGGACCGGCTGCCCGAGGGCTTCGTGGTGGCGGTGAAGGCGAGCCGCTATCTGACCCACATCAAGCGGCTGCGGGACCCCGAGGAGCCGGTGCACCGGCTGATGAGCCACGCCGAGGGGCTGGGCCCGGACCTGGGCCCGGTGCTGCTCCAGCTCCCGCCGACCCTGCGCGCGGACCCAGCGCTGCTGGACGCCTGCTTGGCCTGTTTCCCGGCGACGACCCGGGTGGCGGTCGAGCCGCGGCACGACTCCTGGTGGACCCCGCGGACCCGCGAGGTGCTCGAGGCGAGGAAGGCGGCCCTGTGCTGGGCGGACCAGCTGGGCCGCCCGGCCGGCCCGCTGTGGCGCACCGCCGACTGGGGCTACGTCCGCTTCCACCGCGGCCGCGCCAAGCCCTGGCCCCGCTACGGCACCCAGGCCCTCCAGTCCTGGGTGGACCGCGTCGCCACCACCTGGCCGGACGGCGAGGACGTCTACGCCTACTTCAACAACGACCCGAGAGGCGCGGCGGTGAAGGACGCGGCCGAATTCGGCAGCCTGGCCCGCCGGGCGGGGCTGGAGGTCACGCGGACCCCGGAGCCGTGGGCGCGGCGGTGAGCGCCGCTCAGTCGGTGCCGTAGGCGGCGCGCAGTGCGTCGCGGACGGTGGCCAGGGCGGTGTCGTGGTCCAGGCCGAGGCGGCGGGCGCGTTCCGCGTACGCCTGGGCGGCGGTGCTGGCCTCGCGGGTGGCGGCGGGGGCGGCGATGTAGGTGCCGTTGCGGCCGCGGGTCTCGATCACGCCGTCCGCCTCCAGCGCGCGGTACGCCTTGGCGACGGTGTTCACGGCGAGGCCGAGGGACTCCGCGAGGCCGCGTACGGTGGGCAGCCGGTACCCCACCGGGAGCGCGCCCGCCCGCGCCTGCTCGGAGATCTGCGCCCGGACCTGCTCGTACGAAGGCGCGCTGTCATCAAGGTGGATCTTCAGGCTCACAGGGCCGATTCTCCCGCACCCGGCGCGGACGAGGGGCGAAAAATGAGAGGCACTCCGCCGGTCCCGCCCGTACGGTGCCTGCTCATGACCGTACGCGTGCGCGATCTGCGTCCCGACGTGCCGGCCGACACCGAGGGCTTCGCCCGGGTCCGACGGCTGGCACTGCCCTACATCCTGTTCACCCCGGAGTCGGTGCGGCACGTCCTGCTGCGGAGCCACCCGGACGCGCGGTTCCGCTCGCTGGTCGCGGAGGAGGGCGGCGAGGTGATCGGCACGGCGCATGTGTCGCTCGCGCACGAGAGCACGGAGCCGGGGCAGGCGTACGTCAACGTCCAGGTCCGCCCCGACCGCACCGGCCGGGGCGCGGGGCATCTGCTGGTGGCCACCGCCGAGGAGTACCTCGCCTCGCTGGGCGCCACCCGGCTGTACTCCTGGGTGCAGGACGAGCCCGCCAGTGTGCGCTTCGCCGAACGGCACGGCTACCGGGCCGGCCGCCCCGCCCGTTTCCTCCGTCTCGACCTGGCGCAGCGCACCCTCCCGCCGCTCCCGCAGACCCCGGCCGGGGTGGAGCTGCGTACGGCCGCCGACTTCGCGGCCGACCCCCGCCCGCTGTTCGAGCTGGACGCCGAGACCGTGGCGGACGAGCCCGGCGAGGTCACGATCGCCTACTCCGACTACGAGGCGTGGCTGGCGGAGACCTGGGAGCACCCGCTGCTGGACCTCGACCTGACCGTGGTGGCGGTGGCCGACGGCCGTCCGGTCGCCTTCAGCGTGGCCTACTCCGACGGCGCGAGCCGCTACTTCACCGCGATGACCGGCACCTCCCGCGCCTACCGGGGCCGGGGCCTGGCCAAGCTCGCCAAGCTGCACTCGCTGCACCGGGCGCGCGCGGCCGGCCACACCGAGGCGTTCACCGGGAACGACGCGGGCAACGGTCCGATGATCGCCATCAACAAGTGGCTCGGCTACGAGTTCTGCGCCACGGAGGTGCGGTATGTCCGCAAGCTCGGCTGAAATGCGCGAGGAGTTGGAGGTCGTCCTCGTCAAGGCGGGGCGTACGAAGATCCGTTACCCAGCCACCCTGCTCGCGGACGACGGCACCCGTGTGTCGGTGCGCGCTCCCTGGGCGGGTGAGGGTGTGCGGGACTTCGGGTTCGTGCGCTTCGAGCCGGGCGACGTGTTCACCGAGCACTACTGGCGGGACCGCTGGTACGCGGTGAAGGAGGTGCGCGCCCAGGACGGCACCCTGAAGGGCTGGTACTGCGACATCACCCGGCCCGCCGTCCGGTCCGGCGCCGAACTCGTGGTGGAGGACCTCGACCTGGACCTCTGGGTCTCCGGCGACGGCCGGGACGTGTTCCGGCTGGACGAGGACGAGTTCGCCGCGAGCGGGCTGGCCGGGCGGGACCCGGGAGCGGCGGCCGCCGCCGCCTCGGCGCTGGACGAGCTGGAGGTACTGGCTCGCGCGGAGGGTCTCACGGGCCTCGTCTGAGCCTCAGATCTCGGCCAGCACCGCGTACCGCTCGTCGGCGACGGTCTTGCCCCACAGCAGCGGGTCGCCGGACAGCGGCTCCACCCGTATCCGCCCGGCGAGCGGTGCCAGCAGAGCGGTCACCTCGTCGACGGGCATGCCGACCGGGGAGAGGCTCCCCCACACGCCCTCGACCAGCACGAACCGGCCGCCGGGGCGCAGCAGGGTGCGCCAGTGGCGCAGCACCTCGGCGGGGCGGGGCAGCGTCCACAGCACATGCCGGACGAGGATCACGTCGTACCCCCGCTCCACCACCGGGGGTACGGCCGCGTCCCCGCACAGGACCCGCGCGTCCTGGCCGGCGAGCTTGGCGCGGGCCCGCTCGACCATCGCCGGGGAGGCGTCGACGCCGGTCACCCGGTGCCCCTGTTCGGCGGCGAGCAGCGCGAGGCTTCCGGTGCCGCAGCCGAGGTCGAGCACGTCCGAGGGCTGCTCGGGCAGCCACCCCCTGAGCTTTGCGGCCCACGCGGCCCGTGTCCCGGGCGCGCGCAGGCCGTGATCCGGTTCGTCGTCGAAGACGGCGGCCTGGGCGTCCCAGTCCACGTCCGCCCCGGCGGTCCTCTCGCTCGCGTCGCTCATACGGCAAGCGTGCCATCCCCCACTGACAGTCAGGCTCCCCGGCGGTCCAGGGACTTGCGGTAGTGGAGCCGGTCGTAGGGGCCGTCGACCCGGCGTTCCACCAACTCGTAGCCGTACCGGGGGTAGATCTTCTGGTTCTCCCACATCAGGGCGTTGGTGTAGAGCCGGATCTCGGGGAGCCCCAGCGCGCGGGCGTGGGCCTCCACGAAGCGCAGCAGCCTGCCGCCGACGCCCCGGCCGTGGGCGTCGGGGTGGACGGCGATGCTGTCGAGGAAGAGGTGGTCGGGGCGAGCACGGACGACCACGAGTCCGGTGACGGGCTCTCCTGTGACGAAGACACACCCCTCTTCGAGGTCGGCCATATGGTCCGCCTCCATGGGCTGGGGCACCACACCGATGCGCGCGATATAGGGCCGGTAGGCCGCGTCGGTGACCCCGCGCACGGCGGGCTCGTCGTCGGCCGTGGCGGCGCGGACCGGGGCTTCGGGGTGATCGTTCATGCCGGGCACGGTAGCGACCTGAGCCCAGTCTGAGCACGGCCTTAAGCGGACCATAAAGATCGGCTCCCGGGGCTCGGAGCAGGCGATTCCGCCACCGTACGGGGCTAGTTTCTGACCGTCCCCCCACGGGACCAGCCCCCTTCCGGCACACCCTTCCGAGGAGTTCCGATGCCCTTCGCCACGCCCTCGACCCCGCGCGGGCGGCGCATGCCCCGGCTGCGGGCGGCCACCACCGCGGCCGCGCTCGGCCTGGCGCCGCTGACCCTGACCGTGCTGGCCGCCGCGCCCGCGTCCGCGCACGGTTCGATGGGCGACCCGGTCAGCCGGGTCGCGCAGTGCTTCGCGGAGGGCCCGGAGTCCCCCGGGTCGGCGGCCTGCCGGGCGGCCGTGGCGGCGGGCGGCACCCAGGCGCTGTACGACTGGAACGGCATCCGGATCGGCGACGCGGGAGGCCGCCACCAAGAGCTGATCCCCGACGGCAAGCTGTGCAGCGCGGGGAACGACGAGTTCAAGGGCCTCGACCTGGCCCGCGCCGACTGGCCGGCGACCGGTGTGCACAGCGGCTCGTACACCTTCAAGTACCGGGTGACCGCGCCGCACAAGGGCACCTTCGAGGTGTACGCGACCAAGCCCGGCTACGACCCGGCGAGGCCTCTGGCCTGGTCCGACCTGGACCTGGCCGACCCGGTGGCGAAGTCCACGGACCCGGTCGCCCGGGACGGCTTCTACACCTTCTCCGGCACGCTCCCCGCCCGCACCGGCCGCCATCTGCTGTACGCGGTGTGGCAGCGCTCGGACAGCCCGGAGGCGTTCTACTCCTGCTCGGACGTCGACTTCGGCGGCGCGACGGCGGCCGGGGCGGCCACCCCGGCCGGCACGGCCAAGGTGGCCAAGGTGGCCAAGTCCGCGAGGACCACCCCCGCGCCCACCGTCTCCGCCCCGTCGGAGCGCCAGATCGCGGCCGGCGCCGACCGCTCCACGGTGGAGCACCACGGCCACGGCGACGACGACCCGAGCACCTCGGCGGAACCGGTGACACCCGACACCCCTCAGCCGGAAGGGACTTCGGTCCCCCTGGCCGAGACGGGCACCCCCGCCGGCACCTCGTACGCGGCCATCGGCGGCGCCGCCGCCCTGGCCCTCGGTTCAGCCGCGCTGTTCCTCTCGGTGCGCCAGCGCGCGACGGGCCGGAACCCGCGCTGAGCACCCCCGTGAACGCGGGGCCCTGCCGGGCGGCTCAGGCCGGGCAGGGCCCCGCGTCACCTCAGCTGAAGGCGGACGCGCAGGTGGTGGCCGTGGCGTGGAACGGGTCGAGGGCGTTGGCCACCTCGTGGTAGGCGATGCGGTCGAAGATGCCGATCGCGACGTGTTCGGAGAGGTCGAGCGGGCAGAGGTCCTGGAGGAGGACGTTGCGGACGTCGGAGCCGGAGAGGTACTGGGTGCGCCAGGGGGTGACGACCTCGTCGTACTTGGTGGCGATGACGGTGTAGTGCACGCCGGGGACGGTGTCGCCGCCCGCGTTGAGCTTGGTCATGAAGGCCGAGCCGGTGATCTGGTCGGCCAGCGCGGGCGTGGTGGACTTGATGAGATCCTCGGCGCCGGGGAAGTACGGCAGCAGGTTGGTGAGGCCGCTCAGGTCGGTGCCGTGGTTGCTGGGGGCGACCCCGACGAGCGCGTTCACCTTGGCGGACCCGCCGAGGAACTTCAGGTAGTACCGGGGCATCATGCCGCCCTGGGAATGGCCGACGAGGTCGGCCTTGGTGGCGCCGGTGGCGGTGAGCACCTTGTCGACGAAGGCGGAGAGCTGCTCGGCCGACTTGTCGATCGGGCCGAGGCCGTAGAAGACGGGGACGCCGGGGAGCTGTCCGTAGTCGAGGGAGAAGACGCAGTAGCCGCGCTCCTTGAGGTACGGAGCGAGTGACACCCAGTTGGTGACGGAGTTGCCGAGGGTGCCGTGGACGAGGACGACGGGCCGCGGGTGGGCGGCCGAGGGCTTGCAGGAGTAGTCGTTCCAGCCACTGCTGGGAGCGGCGTGGGCGGTGGCGGCGGGAACGGTGGCGAGCGCGGCGGCCAGGACCAGCGCGGCGAGCGGTCTGAGCGCTCGCTTCCAGGGCAGCATCGTGTGATCTCCTTGCGGCTCAAGGGAGAAGGTGCACGGCCTAACCCTGTGATCCGGATCACGGGATGCTGTTCACTCGTCAAGTTACGGACGAGTAGTGCAACTGTGAAGTTACGCGTCGGTAAAAAGTTCCATCCGCCCTCAGAAGCCCCCGCACACTGAGGAACCGTCACGAGGCGGCACAGGGCCGCCGAATCCCACGGGAAACTTCCGCAACACGGGTAACTCAGGCAGCGAGCGTCCCGGGCATCACCGCGCGGGGTCCGAACTTGGCCCGCGCCAGGTCGGCGACCTCCTCGATCCGGCGGACCTTCTCGTCCACGGGGTCGAAGGTGAGCTGGTGCGCGGCCTCCCCGGCCGGCGTCAGCCCCTCGGCGCGCAGGGCGAGCGCCCGCACCCGCGCCCGCTGCAGCCCGAGCGCCTCGTACATGCCGTACGCCGCCTTCGTGAGGTCGGCCGAGTGCGCGGTCGGCTCGGCGAGGGTGCGCCCGCGGACCGTGGTGGAGCGGTCGGCGTAGCGCACGGTGAGCGTCAGGGAGCGGCAGACGTGCTCCATCCCCCGCAGCCGGGACCCCAGCTCCTCGGCGTCGGCCAGCAGCGCCCGCCGGTGCCGGCCGGGGTCCAGCTCGTCCCTCTCGAAGGACCGCTCGGCGGCCACCGACCGGGAGACGGCGTTCGGCACTACCCGCCCCCGGTCCACCCCGTTGGCCCGCTCCCGCAGTTCACGGGCGGTCCTGGCCCCGACGAGCCGCTGGAGCGTGGCGGGCGGCGCGACGGCGACCCGCCCGAGGGTGTCAAGACCGTACTCGCACAGGGTCCGGGCGGTGGCCGTCCCCACACCGGGCAGCGCGACCACGGGCAGCCCGGCGAGGAACTCCGCCCCGGCGCCGGGCTCGTCGGGAACGGCGCACACCACTCCTGGCCCCGCCTGGCGCAGCGCCATCCGGGCCAGCATCGGCCCGGGCCCGGCGCCCACCACGCAGTCGACCCCGTACCGGGCGAGGGCCCGCACCCGGATCAGCGCGGCCAGCTCCACCGGCCCGCGCCCGAAGTACCGCTCGGCCCCGCGCAGATCGGCCAGGGCCCCGTCGGGCGGCAGCCCCTCCACGACGGGCGTGAACTCCTCCAGCAGCCCGAGCAGTTCGGACAGCTCCAGCTCACCGTCACCCTCGCCGGCCCGGCGAAAACGCACACAGAGAACGGTCATCCCGCACTCCCCGGACTCTGGTGCCACAACTTCCGCATGGCGGAAGGCGCTTGCTCGGACACCTCCTGGCCGGCCGGGCGCAGGTCGGCCCAGGGGTGCATCTGGAAGCCGGTGGACATCCGAATCCGGCGCCCCACCCCGTCCTCCGCGGCCTTCGCCTCCGGCGCGGGCTCGGCCAGCCGGGCCGCCACCTTCTCCAGCCCGCCCTCGGCCCGCAGCCCGGCGAGTTCCGCGAGGTTCCAGGCGGCCGACCCGACCACGCTCAGACTGCGCGGCCCGCGCCGCTGCACCACTCCGCGCACCAGCAGCAGCCAGGAGTGGAAGACGGTGTGCGCGCAGGCATCGTGCGAGTCGTCGAAGAAGGCGAGGTCGACCAGCCCGGTGCCGTCGTCCAGCGTGCTGAAGATGACCCGCCGGCCGGACCGGATCGGCGGCGTCTGGGTGGCCGCCTTGGCCCCGGCGACCAGTACGGTCTCCCCGTGCCGGGCCTCGCGCAGCCGCCGCGCCGACACCACGCCCAGCTCCTCCAGGAAGCCCCGGTGGTCGTCCATCAGGTGGTGGGAGACGTCCATGGACAGCACGCCCAGCTCGGCACTGAGCCGCTCGGCGTCCGACAGATCGGGCAGACCGGCGGAAGCGGTCCGCCGGCCACCGCCCAGCGGAAGCTGCTCCCCACGGCCGCCACGGGACCCCCGGTGCAGCTCGGCCAGGTGCAACTGAAGATCACGCCGATTGGCCCCGAACGCGTCCAGCGCCCCGACCTGCGCCAGCCGCTGGGCGAGCGGCCTTCCCGGCCGCGCCCGCTCCCAGAAGTCCAGCAGGGACGCGTAGGGCTGCCCCTCGGCGATCCGCGCGGCCTCCGCCTCACTGATCCCGTGCACATCGGCGAGGGCGAGCCGCACCCCCCACACCCCCGAACCAGACACCAGTTCGATTCGATGAGCGACCCCGGACACGTTCACGTCCAGCGGCAGGATCGGCACCCCGAGCCGCCGGGCGTCGGCCAGGAGCAGCCGCTTGGGATACATGCCGGGATCATGTGTGAGCAGGCCGGCGTAAAAAGCGGCGGGGTGATGCGCCTTGAGCCAGGCCGACTGATAGGTGGGCACGGCAAAGGCGACGGCATGCGCCTTGCAGAACCCGTAGGACCCGAAAGCCTCGACGATCTCCCAGGTCCGCCGGATGGTCTCGGCGTCGTACCCCTTCTCCTCGGCCCGCTGGGCGAACCACACCCGCACCCGCCCCTGGGCCTCGGAATCGGAGAGCAACCGCCGCACGGCATCAGCCTCTCCCCGCCCGCACCCGGTCATGACGGCGAGAATGTCGATGACCTGCTCGTGGAACACCACCACCCCATAGGTGTCCCGCAACGCCGGCTCGAGGTCCGGATGCGGAAACCGCACGGGCGCCCGCCCGTGCCGAGCCTCGATAAAGGGCCGCACCATATCGGCGGCGACGGGACCGGGCCGGAACAAGGAGATGTCCACCACCAGATCCCCGAAACAGTCGGGCTGGAGCCGCCCCACCAGATCCCGCTGGCCGGGCGACTCGATCTGAAAGCACCCGAGCGTCTCGGTGGACCGGATGAGCCGGTACGTATCGGCATCCCCGGCGGGCAGGGCATCCAGATCGACCCGCTCCCCCGCAGCCCGCTCCACCTCGGCGACGGCGTGTGCCATGGCCGACTGCATCCGCACCCCGAGCACATCCAGCTTGAGCAGCCCGAGATCCTCCACGTCCTCCTTGTCGAACTGCGACATGGGCAGCCCCTCCCCACTGGTGGGAACCACCGGAGTACGCCGTAGCAGCGAGGAGTCGGAGAGCAGAACCCCACAAGGGTGCATGGCGACCCCGCGCGGCAGGGCATCCAGCGCCTCCACCAGTTCCCACAGCACCCCGTACCGCTCCTGCTCCCCGGCAAGCCCCTTCAGCTCGGGCAACTCGGCAAGCGCGACCCGGGCGTCCCGGGCCCGGACATGCGGAAAGGCCTTGGCGACCCGGTCGATCTCGGCGGGGTCCATCGAAAGGGCGGCCCCCACATCCCGAATGGCGTGCCGGACCCGATAGGTCTCCGGCATGGCGACGGTGGCGACGCGCTCCCCGCCGAAGCGCCCGAGGATCGCCCGATAGACCTCGATCCGCCGAGCGGACTCCACATCCACATCGATATCAGGAAGCGCGACCCGCTCCCGCGACAGGAACCGCTCCATGAGCAGCCCGTGCGCCACCGGATCGGCATGCGCGATGCCCAGCAGGTGGTTCACCAGAGACCCGGCCCCGGACCCCCGAGCAGCGACCCGAATCCCCATCTCCCTTACATCATCGACCACCTGGGCGACGGTCAGAAAATAAGACGCAAACCCATGATGCCCAATGATCTCCAGCTCTTCGTGCATCCGCTCCCAGTACTCCCGCCGCCCGGAATACCCGAGCCGCACCATCCCGGCGACGGCCCGAGAGGCAAGCGCGCGCTGAGCCCCCCGCCGCCCGGCCCCCACGAGCCGCCCCTCGGGAAACCGCACACTCCCGATCCCGAGATCGTCCTCGGGATCAACGACACACTCCCCGGCGACAGCGAGGGTCTCGGCAATCAACCGCCCCGCGGTCTCCCGCCGATACCCGGCGGCCTCCACCACCCGCTCGGCAACCCGGAGCATCTCGGCCGGCCCCTTCAACCAGGCCTCCCCCGAGTCGAGCCCCTTCCGCGGATCGATGGGCACCAGCCGCCGGGCGGCATCCAGCACATCGGCGACCCGCCCCTGCCCCGGATCGGCGTACCGCACCGCATTGCTGAGCACAGGCCGCACCCCTTGCTCCACGGCGAACCCGAGACTCCGGGCAGCGAGCCGCAGGGACCCGCCCCCCGTCCCCTCCACCCCGTGCCACACCACCTCGACCCGCAGAGCGTCCCCGAAAACCTCCCGCCAGGCCCCCAGCAACCGGGCGGCCCGATCAGGCCGCCCGGCCCCGAGAGCCCGCCCCACATCGGAGCCGGGCCCCAGCAGAACGACGACCCCCTCCCCCCGGAGCGCCTCCCAGGGCACCAGCGGCGTACCCCCACCACCGGCATGAGCAGCGGTGACCATCCGGCAGAGCTCGGCCCAGCCCGAAGCCCCGTCGCGCGCCAGAAAGGTCACCCGGGGAGCCGACTCGTCCACAAAGGCACCCCCACGCACCGGAGCCCGGAGCCGTCCCCCGCCACCCCCGCCGGAAGGAACGGCAACCCCGAGATCAACCCCGAAAACGGGGCGTACCCCGCTCCCCGCACAAGCCTTGGCGAACCGAACGGCCCCGGCGAGCGAGTCCCGATCCGTGAGGGCCAGCACATCCATCCCCCGCTCGGAGGCCCGCAGGGCAAGCCGTTCCGGATGGGAGGCCCCGTACCGCAGGGAGAACCCGGAGACGACCCGCAAATGCGCGAACGCCACTCCAGCACCTCCCATCACTCAGCTATCGAACACCCGTTCCCTTCCACCATACCCCCACTATCGAACACCCGTACGACAAGCACACCCACCCCTCCCACCTGCGCAAACACACACCGCCACCCACACAAGCCCCCCACCCAAGACCACCCACCCAGCCACAAAGGCACCGCACCCACCAGAGGCGCCCCACCCACAACCGCACCCACACCCACCAGGGCGCCCCACCCACAACCGCACCCCACCCACAAGGGCGCCCCACCCACAAGGGGCGGCCCCACCCACAACCGCACCCCGTACGGGCGGGATGACCGGCGACGGCGGCGAGGGGACGTGCCGGGGGGTGTCCGCCCGCAGCGTCCGGCGAAAAGCCAAGCCGAACAAATCGAGGAAACAGAAGTCGCCGGACCGAGGACGGACACCCCCCGGCGCGGCCCCGCCCACAACGCAAAGGCCCCCGCCCTCCCGAAGGAGAGACGGGGACCCAAAGACCGGAGCCAGGAACCTCAGCCGATCTGCGTCCCGGTAGCGGCCAGCGCCTCGGTCACAGGCTGGAAGAACGTCTCCCCGCCGGAGGAGCAGTCCCCACTCCCCCCCGACGTGAGCCCCACCGCACTGCTCCCGGAGAACAGCGACCCACCACTGTCCCCGGGCTCGGCGCACACATCGGTCTGGATCAGCCCGCTCACGGTCCCCTCGGAGTAGTTCACCGTCGCGTTCAGCCCGGTCACGGTCCCGCCGTGAACCTGAGTCGTGGACCCACTGCGAGTGACCTTCATCCCCACAGTGGCCTCGGCAGCCCCCGAGATCGCTTGAGCAGACCCGTTGTAGAGATTGACCTCGCTCGGGTGATCGACCCCGTCGGTGTACTTCACGAGCCCGTAGTCGTTACCGGGGAAGCTGGAGTCCGCGTTGGACCCGATGGCGTTCCCGGACGCGTCGGTCCAGCTGGAGATCGCGGCGGTGCAGTGTCCCGCGGTGAGGAAGTACGGCGCCCCGCCCTTGGTCACGTTGAACCCGAGCGAACACCGCCCACCCGACCCGTTGATGGCGTCGCCGCCGGACACGAAGGGCTTGAACTCCCCCTTCGAACGCTTGAGTTGGGCGGCGCCCCCGAGCCCGGAGACAACCTTCCCCAGCTTGGCGTACTGAGCCGGGGACACGGTCTTGTCGGCGGTGACGACGACCTTGTTGGAGACGGGGTCGCTGGCCCACGAGGTCCCCGGGATCGTCGCGTCCTCGGTGAGCGTGGACCGGGCCCCGTCGAGCACGGCGAGCGAGCGGGAGACGATTCTGGCCTTGGCGCCGGCCGCCTGGACGGTATCGGCGGCGGAGGCGTCGAGCACGTTGACGACGAGGTTCTTGGCCTGCGCGTCGTAGTAGCTGCCCGCGCTGTCGGAGCCGAGGTCGGCGAGCAGCGTGGAGGCGAGCTTTCCGGCCGCGGGGGCGGACAGAACACGCGCCCCGGCCGCGGAGTCGGCGGCCCCGGCGGGTTCACTGGCGTTCGCAGTCTGGAAGGTGACACCCGCTCCGACCAGTGCGAGAACTCCCGCTCCGGCGATCGCGGCCCGGCGTGCGGGTATGCGTCGATGCTTCAACTCACGTCCTCCTGTGGGGGGTCGGTCCGACAAGGTTGTGGGGACCTGACGGACCGGAAGGCTGGTTGACGAGCGCCCACTCTTCCGAAGGTCACAGCGGGCACACAAGACCGACTTCAGGCCGGACCACCGACCAACCGCCCCAGCTTGACCGAGGACAGTCACCCCAGGAAATTCGCAGCGCAAACACGAAACGTCAAAACCCAACCACCGCAGAGCAACAGGATCGGGTGTCCAGAAAACGCCCCTCCCGAAGCACCCGAAACCCGAAGCCCCACACCCCCCACACAGACCCCCCACATGCGCCCCGCCCGCCCCCGCACCCTCACCCCGCGAAAAAGCGGGCCCCCGCACGCGAGTGACCGCGTACAGGGGCCCGCCGAACCGACCCGTCAGTGAGGACGGCCCGTCAGGGAACCTCGGGCGACCTACGGAAGCGTCACCCCGTAGTAGCTCAACGCCTCGGTGACGGGCTGGAAGAACGTCGTCCCGCCGGAGGAGCAGTTGCCGCTGCCCCCGGACGTGAGCCCGTAGGCGACGCTCCCGCCGTAGAGCGGGCCACCGCTGTCACCGCCCTCGGCGCACACCGTGGTCTGGATGAGCCCGGAAACCACGTCCCCACCGCCGTAGTTGACGGTGGCGTTCAGCGCGGTGACCCGCCCGCTGTGCGTGCCGGTGGTGGAGCCGCGCCGCGTCACGGTGGTCCCGACAGCCGGGGTGGCCGCGCTGCTGATCGTCTGGCTGCCGACCGCGCTCGGGTGCGCGATGGAGGAGTTGGTGTACCGCACCAGCGCGAAGTCGTTGCCGGGGAAGCTGTATCCGACGTTGGTGCCGAGCACCGTGGTCTTCGCGGAGTTGCTGTACCAGGTGGAGGCGACCTCACCGCAGTGCCCGGCGGTCAGGAAGTAGTACGTGCTGCCGCTGCGGACGTTGAAGCCGAGCGAGCACCGGTAGGAGCCGCCGTAGATGGCGTCACCGCCGGTGATCAGCTTGTTGAACTTGCCGGCCGTCCGCTTGATGGTGAGCCGGTCCGCGCCCGCCTGCCGCTTGATCTTGGCGATCTCGGCCTGGGACACCGTGCTGTCGACGGTGACGAGGACGCGGTTGGTCTTGCTGTCGACGGCCCAGGCGGTGCCGGGGACGTCGGCCTGGCGGACGGAGTCGCTCGCCTTGGTGAGCTGCCCGGCGCTGAACGTGTGGACGTCGCTGGCGTTCGCGGTGGGGGCGGCGAACGCGGCTACGGCGAGAAGGCCGCTGACGGCCGCCGTGAGCTGGGTGCGTCTGGCGATACGGCCTCGGGGAGTGGTGCGCTTGATCCTCACGTGTCGTTCCCTCCTGGGGAATTCGGGGGCCCGCGTGGGGTCGGGGCCCGTGAGGCGCAGTCAGCGGCAGACCCATCGGACGTGCATGCCCCTGACAAGCGCTGAGGGGGAGTATTCGGCCGAACGACCGGTCGGCACAAGGGTGCCTTTCGGCCGTAGACGGCTCAACGATCAGACGTCCCGCACACCTTGACGTCGCCTCACGTCACACAAGCCGACCCTCACCCCGCACGTCCCACCCCGGACGTCCCCGAGGCCCCTTCCGTCACCCGGACACACCACACATCACCCATCCGCCGCGACAAATCATATTTCACTCCCAGTCAGCAGCCGTATGAGTCGCAGGCCTTGGGGCACAAGGGCTCTCGACGGATCGATCGTGCACCAGTACCGTCACAAACCCCCCGCGCGGCGTCTATCCACTTGGCGCACCGTCCGCATCATGGATGACCATAGGGAAGCGAAGAACAGACAAGACCGCTGTGAGAGGAGGCGTCCATGGGATCGGTACGCAAGGCGAGTGCGTGGCTCGGCCTCGTCGACGACAACGATGACGAGCGTTACTACGACGACGACTACTCCGAGGGCACGGAGCCCGCTGACGCCTGGGTCACCGACCCGCGGGTGAAGGTGGCCGCGGACACGGCCGAGGACAAGGGCCGCCGCATCGGCACGGTCACCCCGGACAGCTTCCGGGACGCCCGTGCCATCGGCGAACTGTTCCGGGACGGGGTCCCGGTGATCATGAACCTCACGGCGATGGAGGGCGCCGACGCCAAGCGGGTGGTGGACTTCGCGGCCGGGCTCACCTTCGGTCTGCGGGGCACGATCGAGCGGGTGGCGACGCGGGTGTTCCTGCTGACGCCCGCCCACACCGAGATCATCAGCGGCGAACCGGCGGGCCGCCGGGAGGACGGCTTCTTCAACCAGAGCTGAGGCGGGGCCGTTCTCCGGCCCCGCCCCCCAGGGGGCTCACCGGAAGGCGTCGAGCCCGGTGAGCGCCTTGCCCAGCACGAGCTGGTGCATCTCCACGGTGCCCTCGTAGGTGAGCACCGACTCCAGGTTCGTCGCGTGCCGCATCACGGGATATTCGAGGGAGATCCCGTTGGCGCCGAGGATCGTCCGCGCCGTCCGGCAGATCTCGATGGCCTCGCGGACGTTGTTCAGCTTGCCGAGACTGATCTGCTCGGGCCGCAGCCGCCCGGCGTCCATCCGCCGCCCCAGATGATGGGCGAGCAGGATTCCCTTGTGCAGCTCGACCGCCATGTCGGCGAGTTTGGCCTGGGTGAGCTGGAAGCCCCCGATGGGCCGCCCGAACTGCTCGCGCGTCCTCGCGTAGTCGAGAGCCGCCTCGAAGCTGCTGCGGGCGGCGCCCATCGAGCCCCACACGATGCCGTACCGGGCGTGCGACAGGCAGCCGAGCGGTCCGCGCAGCCCGGTGACGCCGGGCAGCACCGCGTCGGCGGGCAGCCGCACGTCGTCCAGCACGAGTTCACTGGTGACCGAGGCCCGCAGCGACCACTTGTGGGTGATCTCCGGCGCCGAGAAGCCGGGCCGGTCGGTGGGGACGACGAAGCCCCGGATGCCGTCCTCGGTGCGCGCCCAGACCACCGCGACCCCGGCGACCGAGCCGTTGGTGATCCACATCTTGCGCCCGCTGAGCACCCAGTCCTCGCCGTCGCGCTTGGCGAACGTGCGCATGCCGGCCGGGTCGGAGCCGTGGTCGGGCTCGGTCAGCCCGAAGCAGCCGATGACCTCGCCGGAGGCCATGCGGGGCAGCCACTCGTTCTTCTGCTCCTCGCTGCCGTACCGGTGGATCGCGTACATGGCGAGCGAGCCCTGGACCGAGACCAGGGAGCGGATGCCGGAGTCGGCGGCCTCCAGCTCCAGGCAGGCCAGGCCGTACTGCACGGCCGACGCGCCCGCGCAGCCGTACCCGGTCAGGGACATGCCCAGGGCGCCGATCGAGCCGAGTTCGCGGGCCAGCTCCCGGATCCCGGGCAGTTCGCCCTTCTCGTACCAGTCGGCCACGTACGGCAGCACGCGGTCGGCCGCCCAGGAGCGGACGGTGTCGCGGACGGCGAGGTCCTCGGGGTCGAGGAGGTCGTCGAGGCCGAGCGGGTCGGCGGGGTCGAACGCGGGCGGCTTCGGGGACGCGGACATGGGGAACACCCTCCGGCACTCAGCGGCTGGGGACCTGCGGCGCTCGAACTGTGCTGCGTTCGAAAACTAGCACCGCTAGTTACGTATGCCCGGCCGACGTTACGGCCCGAGCGCGCCGCGCGTCCAGAGCGACCGGGCCGCAGGTCAGGCGGAGACCGTGGGTTTCCCGGCCGCCCGGGGCGCGGGCAGCTCGCTCTTGGCGAGCGGTACGGGGCTCTCGGCGGCGGGTCCCGGCGCCGCGGCGGCCTCCGGGGCGCAGTTCATGACGCGGGGCAGCCGGAGCGCCATCAGCGCGCCGAGCAGCAGCAGACCTGCGCTGACCAGCAGCGTCACATGCAGTCCGTGCACGAAGGAGTCACGGGCGGCGTCCCGCAGCGCGGCCCCGGCGGGCCCGCCGAGCCGGGCGGCGACGTCGTACGCCTCGCCCAGGGAGCGGCCCGCGGCCGAGGAGGCGGAGGCGGGGACGCCGGGCACCGAGTCGAGGGCGGGCGCGTAGGCGGCGTTCATCACGCTGCCGAGCAGGGCGATACCGATGCCGGCGCCCAGTTGGTAGGAGGTCTCGCCGATGGCGGCCGCTCCGCCGGCCCGGTCGGCCGGGGCCTCGCTGAGCATGGACTCGTAGGCCCCGAAGAGGGTCGTCTCCAGGCCGAAGCCGAGCAGTACGAAACCGGTGAGGAGCAGCGGGGTGTTGTCGTGGCCGCCCATCGCGGTGAGGGTGAGGACGGCGACGGCGGTGAGGACGAACCCGGCGCAGACCATCCGGCGCGGGCCGACACCGCGCAGTACGCGGGCGCCGGCGAGGCCCGCCGCCATCGCGGCGACGGTCAGCGGGAGCAGCCGCAGCCCGGTCTGGAGCGGGGACAGACCGAGCACGAGCTGGAGGTACTGCGCGGCGATCAGCTCCAGGCCGACCAGGGCCAGCATGGCGAGCACGATGCAGCCCACCGAGGTGCTGAAGGCGGGCCGCCGGAACATGCTCAGGTCGACCAGGGGGTGGGCGCGGTGCGACTGGCGCCGGACGAAGAGGACCACCAGGGCCACGCCGACCAGGAGCGGTACCAGGGTGAGCGGGCCGGTCACGTCCTCGCCGCCGCCGAGCCGCTTGACGCCGAGGACGACGCCGAAGAGGCCGCCCGCCGCCATCAGGGCGCCGACGACGTCCCAGGGGCCGTCCCGCTCGCCGCGGGACTCGGGCAGCAGCATCCGGCCGATGGGCAGGCTCACCAGCATCAGCGGGATGTTGACCAGGAAGACCGAGCCCCA
Organism: Streptomyces sp. BK022; assembly: GCF_004217355.1. NCBI lineage: Bacteria > Bacillati > Actinomycetota > Actinomycetes > Kitasatosporales > Streptomycetaceae > Streptomyces > Streptomyces sp. BK022. Next base: position 50,156 of record NZ_SHKU01000008.1, on the reverse strand, counting down.
CCAGAAGTGCTCCAGCAGGAACCCGCCGAGCAGCGGGCCGACGGCCGCGCCGACGGCGGCGACCGCGCTCCAGATGCCGATGGCGAGCGCCCGTTCGCGCCGGTCGGGGAAGACCTGGCGCAGGATGGAGAGGGTGGCGGGCATGATCATGGCGCCGCCGACGCCGAGCAGCGCGCGGGCCAGGATCAGCGTCTCACCGTTGTGGGCGAGGGCGGCGACGGCCGAGGCCACGCCGAAGAGGGCGTAGCCGAGCAGCAGGACGCGCCGGCGTCCGACCCGGTCGCCCAGCGTGCCGAAGAGGATCAGCAGCGAGGCGCAGACCAGGGGATAGATGTCGACGATCCAGAGCAGTTCGACAGCGCTGGGCCTGAGGTCCTCGGTGACGGCGGGGACCGCCACGTGCAGCACGGTGGCGTCGAGACCGACGAGCAGCAGGCTGACACAGAGGACGACGAGGACGACCCAGCGGTTGGCACCGGCCCCGGTCGCCCCACGGGACGGCCGGACAGCGGCCGTGGTCGTCCCGGACATGTACGTACCTCCCAGAAGAGTCCTCGCGTGCGGCGGGTCGGCGGGGTGGGGGGATCTCCACGCCGTACGGCCGGAGAGAAGCGGCGTCCGAAGGCCCGCCCTGACCCACGCGGGTGGCTCGTCAGCGTACGCGAGTTCATACGCAGGTCACGTGGTGGACCTCTCACGGTTGTGCCCCGATCGGTGTGGCGTGCGCCACCCCGCCACCGGGGGTCACCGGCGGATGACGGGGCGGCCGGCACGGGCGTCGATAATCGGCCCGTGACCGAGACAGCCACGCGGGCGGCCCCGCCCGTGACCTCCCTCCCCCGCCGGGCCCTCCCGGCGCTCGTGGGGTACGCGGGGGTCCGGGCGCTGGGGCTGGCCGTGCTGGCCGGGTGGAGCGCGGCGCGCGGCACGAGCGCGCACAAGCTGCTCTCCGCCCGCTGGGACTCCCTCTGGTACGCCCGGGTCGCCGGGGCGGGCTACGGCCACGAGGTCCGGCTGCCGAACGGCGACATCCACTCCGACCTCGCCTTCTTTCCGCTCCTGCCCTGGCTGGAACGGCTGCTGCACGCGCTGACCACGCTGTCGTACGCGGACGCGGGGCTCCTCGTCTCCGCGCTGGCCTCGCTGGCGGCGGCGGGCGGGATCTTCGCGCTGGCGGACCGGCTGTACGGGGCGCGGGCCGGGGTGTGCGCGGTGCTGCTGTGGGCGGCGCTGCCGGTCGGGGTCGTGCAGTCGATGGCGTACAGCGAGTCCCTGTTCACCGCGCTGGCCGCCTGGTCGCTGTTCGCGGTGGTGTCGGGGCGCTGGGTGACGGCGGGGCTGCTGGCGGCGCTCGCGGGGCTGACCCGGCCGGTGGGGGCGGCGGTGGTGGCCGCGGTGTGGGTGGCGGCAGCCGCCTCGTTCGGGCGAACCGGGAGCGCGGACGGCGCGCGCGCCCCCGCCTGGCGCCGGGTGCTGGGCGCCGCCGTGGCCCCGCTGGGCGCGGCGGCGTACGTGTTGTGGGTGGGCCACCGCACCGGGGACGGCCCGCTCGGCTACCTCGACGTCCAGGCGGGGTGGCGCAACGGGTTCGACGGCGGCTACGCCTTCGCCCGCTTCGCCGGCCACCTGCTCACCGCCTTCCCGTCGGTCCTCGCGGGCGTCGCCCTGATCACCGGCGTCGTCCTGCTGCTGTGGCTGTACGGGGCCGGGGTGCGCCGGGGGCAGCCGCTCGCGCTGCTGGTCTACAGCGGGGTCGTGCTGGCGCTGGCCCTGTGCGCGTCGAGCTATTTCGGCTCCAAGCCCCGGCTGCTGCTGCCCGCCTTCCCCCTGCTCTTCCCCCTGGCCGAGGCCCTGGCCCGCGCCCGCCCGGCCCGCGCCGCGCTGCTGGCCGGCACGCTCGCGGCCGGTGCGGCGGTGTACGGCGCCTGGTGGCTGAACGGCTCCGGTCCGCCGTGAGGGGCCCGGCGGGCCGGGTGAGCGGCCGCCGAATACCGGACCACCTTTCGGTGAACCGAATTAAAAGCGCCATAAAACCGCTCCGCGCGAGATCCGGGGCAATTACGGGGGCCGCTCCGGCGATATTGCCGACGCTCAGGAATTCGAGCGGTTCCTGAGAGGTTTCCCACATCACATCGTCATCACAAAGGCCCAGTACCGACCGGGAACACAGCTCACTCGCTGTAACGTCGATTGGGTGCGTACCGAACGAAAGCTCACCCGGCGTCTGGACCGGGTGTTCGCCAGGCTGGACCGGGAGCCGGAACGGCCGGCCCATATCGACGTGCCGCGGATGTCGCGGCACCGGGCCGTGCTGTTCTCCTCGACCCTGGCCTTCTACCTGGCGATCGTGTGGGCCGTGATCACCACGTCCTGGCTGGTCCGGCTGGACTGGCGGGTCATGTTCTTCCGCCCCTACCAGCAGTGGCCGGGCATCCACGCCTTCCTCGACTACTACGTGGTGCTCGGCCAGCGCGGCCCCACCGCGGTGATGGTCGCGGCCTGGCTCGGCTGGCGCTCCTGGCGGCAACACACGGTCCGCCCGTTGCTCACCCTGGCCGCCTCGCTGCTGCTGCTGAACATCACGGTCGGCGCCGCCAAGCTCGGCATGGGCCGCCTCGGCCCGCACTACGCCACCGTGATCGGCTCGAACGAGATGGGCCTGGGCGGAGACATATTTCCCTCGGGTCACACCGCCAACGCGGTCGTGACCTGGGGCATCCTGGCGTATCTGGCCTCCACGGCCAGGGCGCGCCGCTGGCTGTCCGCCCTCTCCGCGATCACCTCGCTCGGCGTCGGCCTCACCACCGTCTACCTCGGTACGCACTGGCTGAGCGACGTGCTGCTGGGCTGGGCCGCCGGGCTGCTGATCCTGCTGGCGCTCCCCTGGTTCGAGCCGCTGATCTCCCGCGCGGAGAACGCGCTGTTCGCGCTGCGGGACCGGCTGCGGGACCGCCGGCGGCGGACCGCGACCGCACCGGCCGCGCCGCTGGCCCCGGTGGCGCTCCAGCCGCTGGCCAAGGCCGCCGAGCCGTCCGTACCGGCGCGGGAGCCGGTCGCGTCGGCGCGCGGGTCCCGGCCGCCGGTCCATCTGGCGCCGGGCCCGCACACGGCCCGCTCCGAGCGCGCTCCCCTCACCCCGGCGGGCAGCCGGCGGCCGCCGCACGCGGACCGGCTCCCGCGCGGGGCCTCGCAGGCCACGCGCCCCTGACGGCCGGGTCAGCCCTTCCAGACGCGGGCGACCCGGCCGTCCTTCACCTCGAGGTTGAGGCGGCCCGCGCGGTACTCCATGGTGATGATCGCGCCGGGCGGCAGCGCCCGCACCGTCTGCCAGCCCCGGCTCCGGGCCTGCCGGTCGGCGTCCTCCGGGGCCAGGCCGACATAACTGTCCAGGGTGTCCTGCGGCTCCGGCGGCGGAGCGGGAATGTGTGCCATGCGGCCACGCTAGGCGGCCCGCGGCGACTACGGAAGGCACCGGCCCCGACGGGCACCGGGGCGCCGCCCGGTCACACTTCTGTCACAGCTCCCGGCGCCCGTAACCCGCGTACTCCGTCACACGTATGGGGGTTTCCGTTCACCTTCACGGGGTAATCGAACAGAATTTTCCCGTGGAGGCCCTCACAGGGTCCGATTAACGCTCGTAATGCGTCGGATCCCACACCGGAACCGGCCAAGAACGAGCGGGGAACGTTTTTCCCGCGAAATACGGCGCACGCGCACCGGAGCTGACGCCGCATAGGAAATTCACGGTTTCTCCGCACGAACAGACATGCGAACGGCCGCCGCCCTCCGGAGGGCGGCGGCCGTGGCCGTCGAGGCGGTGTCTCGCGTCAGAGCGCGAGATGCTGCCCCGGCACGATCAGGTCGGGGTCGGCCCCGATGACCGACCGGTTGGCCTCGTAGACCCGCTGCCAGCTCACCCCGTGCCGGGCGGCGATGGTGCTCAGCGTGTCGCCCTGGCGGACGGTGTAGCCGCCCCGGCCGGCTCCCCGGTCGGCGTGGGTCGTCGCCGGGCGCTGCGGGGCGGGGGTGGACCGCGTCGGTGCGGTCCGGGTCGGTGCGGACCGGGCGGGAGCGGACTTCTTCGTCACGCCCTTGTCGGTTCCGCCGCCCGCCGAGGCGCTGGACGGTGCGGACCCGTAGGCCCCGGCGCGGCCGGAGCAGACGGGCCAGGCGCCCCAGCCCTGGGCCTGCTGGACCTTGGACGCCACGGCGATCTGCGCGCTTCTCGACGCCTGGTCCGCGGTGGGGGCGTAGGCGCCGCCACCGTAGGCACGCCACGTACCGGCGGAGAACTGGAGCCCGCCGTAGTAGCCGTTGCCGGTGTTGATGTGCCAGTTGCCGCCGCTCTCGCACTGGGCGATGCGGTCCCAGACCCCGTTGTCCGCCGCCTGCGCCTCTCCGGAGGCTGCCAGCAGCCCCAGCGGGGCGAGCAGCGCGGCCCCGGCGAGGGCGGCCGTCGTACGGCCCTTACGGGCGGTCGAACGGGTCGTATCGGCACACTCGGTCATGCAGTTCCCTCTCCACGAACCCGGGCTCCCCCTGGGCGGGGCACGGCTCGCCGCGTCGGACCGCGGTTCCTCGCGCCCGCCCCGTCCACCGGTGACCGGAGCCGCGGCCCTGACGGACCCGGCGCCGGGCGGCGGACTCACCCGAGCGGTGCTAGTTGCACACGGCGAAGGAATCTAAGGAGGACAGGTGCCGCATTTCAACAACGCCCCGTATCGGCAGGCCAGTTGGCGGTTACCGCCGGTATCGGCAATTTCCGGCCAACCACTTCATACGGTTATTTCGCTACTTGTCCACCATGGGCGGCACCTGCCCGTGACGCACATCACCCTTTCAAGTTCCTTGACCGTGTACGAAGTTGACGGTGAGTGGCCGATTCCGTGTCGAAAGTGACCCTGCGCGCAGGCCGGTTCGATTCCGTTCCCCCTGGGGCGTGACCCCCACCACAGGACGCCCGTTGTCTTCTGCATGAGCCCGCGATCCCAAGGCTCAGCGACCGGGAGCCACCCGGCCGACCGCGCGCATCCCGAGGGAGCCACCGTGCCGCGCATGCTCGACGTCAGTGACGCCGTACGCGCCGAGATCGGCGACGAAGAAGCCGACCGGCTGCTCACCGGAGCCAGCGCTCCGGGCAGTTACGACTGCACGTCCTGCCGCACTCCGGGGGACTCCGAGCAGGAACGCACCAGCACCGTCCTGTTCGTCGGGGACGAGACCGCCGTCCTCGCCTTCGCCCACGCGGGCTGTCTGCCCTCGCAGGTCGTGCAGGTCACCGAGGAGCAGTTGCAGGGCGCCGTCCGCTCCATCGGCGGTGAGGCGGCCCCCCAGGCGCCGGAGCAGCCCCACCGGACCACGCCCGAGCCCGCCGTGCTCGGCGTGACCAGCGGACTGGTCTTGATCGAGGGCGAGTTGCACCCGGCGCTGGTCGTGGAGCCGACCGGGCCCATCGCGCGCCCCGGCGCCACCGGGGGCGGGGACGACTTCCTCCCCCTCCTCATCGAGCAGGGCTTCATGCCGGTGACCGCGCTCGAAGCCGTCCCGCCGGTGCTGCACGGCTGGTCGGTGCTGCTCGCCGTCGGCCAGCTCCACGCGGTGCTCCAGCCGGGCCCCCACGGCAGCCAGCCGGTGGCCTGGTGGCAGGCGCACCAGCCGCTCCAGGTCACCGACAGCTGGCGGGCCGCCGCCAACAAGCACCAGCAGGTGCTGATGTTCGCGGCCCCCGTCGGCTCCATCGGCCGCCAGCCCCGCGAGGACCTCCTCCGCGACGCCCTGGACAAGGCCGCCGCCAACGGCCGCCTGGTGGCCGCCGCCCTCCCCCTCGCCGGCACCTGACCCCGTCCCTCCCCCGGACACCGGCCGTACCGTCCCCCACCCCCGGGGGCGGCACGGCCGGTCGTGCTGTCCGGTGCACCCCCGACAGCCCCCCGCGTGGCCGCATCCCTTTGGGTGCACCGTCGTTTGGACATACGTGCACCCATACGACGCCTCTCCCCGCCGGCCCGCCCTGTCCCCCGTTCCCGTCGCCCGGTCCGGGCAGGAGAACCCCGGCGGGCCCTCGTCCACGCCGATCTACGACACGCTGTACGCGGAGTGGGTCAAGACCTTCCGGACGCTGCCCGGGGACCGCAGCGGCGAGGAGAATCTGGGCTTCACCGCCTTCGGGAACCTCCCGCAGAGCACAGGCGCGTACGGCGGGCACCGGCCGGGATCGTTCAGCAGCTCCTACAGCGCCTACAGCGCGGGGGCGTACAGCGCGCGGCAGCAGTCGCAGCAGTCCCAGTGGCAGCGGATCGGCACGATCGGGCGGGCCCAACCGGACGGCGAGGGGCCCCCGGCGCTCCCCCCGGCCCCGCGCCAGGGCAACTGAGCCGGACACGAAGGGGCGGCCCGTCTCCACCGAGACCGGGCCGCCCCTTCGCCGTGCGTCAATCCGCCGTGGCGGTCACTTCTTCTTGGCGCCGCGCTTCTCGCGCACCCGCACCGAGAGGTGGATCGGGGTGCCCTCGAAGCCGAACTCCTCGCGCAGACGGCGCTCGATGAAGCGCCGGTAGCCCGCCTCGATGAAGCCGGAGGCGAAGAGGACGAAGCGCGGCGGCTTGGTGCCGGCCTGGGTGCCGAACAGGATGCGCGGCTGCTTGCCGCCCCGGACCGGGTGCGGGTGGGCGGCGGCCAGCTCGCCGAGGAAGGCGTTCAGCCGGCCGGTGGGGACGCGGGTCTCCCAGCCGTCGAGCGCGGTCTCGATCGCCGGGACCAGCTTCTCCATGTGGCGGCCGGTGCGGGCGGAGACGTTGACGCGCGGGGCCCAGGCGATCTGGCCCAGCTCGGTCTCGATCTCGCGCTCGAGGTAGTAGCGGCGCTCCTCGTCGAGGGTGTCCCACTTGTTGAAGGCGACGACGACCGCGCGCCCGGCCTCGACGGCCATGGTGACGATGCGCTGGTCCTGCACCGAGATGTTCTCGGAGCCGTCGATCAGGATGACCGCGACCTCAGCCTTCTCCACGGCGGCGGCCGTGCGCAGGGAGGCGTAGTAGTCGGCGCCCTGCTGGAGGTGGACGCGCTTGCGGATACCGGCGGTGTCCACGAACTTCCAGGTCTTGCCGCCCAGCTCGATCATCTCGTCGACCGGGTCGCGGGTGGTGCCCGCCAGCTCGTTGACGACGACGCGCTCCTCGCCCGCGACCTTGTTCAGCAGCGAGGACTTGCCGACGTTCGGGCGGCCGATCAGGGCGATGCGGCGCGGGCCGCCGACGCCGGTGCCGCCGAAGGTCTGCGCCGGCGCGTCCGGCAGGGCCTCCAGGACGGCGTCCAGCATGTCGCCGGTGCCGCGGCCGTGCAGGGCGGAGACCGGGTGCGGCTCGCCCAGGCCCAGGGACCACAGGTAGGCCGCGTCGGACTCGCCGGAGAGGCCGTCGACCTTGTTGGCGGCCAGCACGACCGGCTTGCCGGCCTTGCGCAGCAGCCGGACCACGGCCTCGTCGGTGTCGGTGGCGCCGACCTTGGCGTCCACCACGAAGACGACCGCGTCGGCGGCCTCGATCGCGTACTCGGCCTGGGCGGCCACCGAGGCGTCGATGCCGAGGACGTCCTGCTCCCAGCCGCCGGTGTCGACCACCTTGAAACGGCGGCCGGCCCACTCCGCCTCATAGGTGACGCGGTCGCGGGTGACACCGGGCTTGTCCTCGACGACCGCCTCGCGGCGGCCGATGATCCGGTTCACCAGGGTCGACTTGCCGACGTTGGGGCGGCCGACGACGGCGAGCACGGGAAGGGGGCCGTGGCCCGCCTCCTCGATGGCGCCCTCGACGTCCTCGATGTCGAAGCCCTCTTCCGCGGCGAGCTGCATGAACTCCGCGTACTCGGCGTCGCCGAGAGCCCCGTGCTCGTACTCGTGCGCGGCCGAGCCGTCGGGCTGGTTCTGGTCGTTCATGAAGTCCGTACCTCGTCGTCGTTCGTGGTGATCGGTGGAAGCGGCCCGAATCGGGCCGTTCCACTACTCAAGTGTCGCCCAGCGCCCGGTCAGGCGCCTGGCGTTTTCCAGGTGTGCGGTGAGCCGCTTCTGGATGCGCTCGGTCGCCTCGTCCAGCGCCTTGCGCGTACGCCGCCCGCTGCCGTCGCCCGCCTCGAACGGGTCTCCGAAGACCACGTCGACGCGGGAGCGCAGCGGCGGCAGGGCCTTGACCAGGCGGCCGGGCCGGTCGGCGCTGCCGAGCACGGCCACCGGCACGATCGGCGCCCCGCCGCGCACCGCGAAGTAGGCGAGCCCGGCGCGCAGCGAGGCGAAGTCGCCCTCGCCCCGGGTGCCCTCCGGGAAGATACCCAGCACGCCGCCCTGCTCCAGCACGCCGAGCGCCCGCCCGATGGCGGTGCGGTCGGCGGTGGTGCGGTCGACCTTGAGCTGGCCGATGCCGGTCAGGAAGGGGTCCAGCGGCCCGATGAACGCCTCCTGCTTGATCAGGAAGTGCGTCGGCCGGGGCGCCACGCCCATGACCATGGGGCCGTCGATGTTGTGGGAGTGGTTCACCGCGAAGATGACCGGGCCGGACGCGGGCACCTTCCAGGCGCCCAGCACGCGCGGCTTCCACAGGCCGTACATCAGGCCGACGCCGATGCGCCGCCCGATCTCGGCGCCCCGCTCCGAGGGCGGTGGCGGCTGGCTCACTTCCCGGCCCGCTTCTCCTCGACCAGGGTGACCACGCACTCGATGACCTGGGCGAGGGTCAGCTCGGTGGTGTCGACCTCGACCGCGTCGCCGGCCTTGGCGAGCGGGGAGGTCTTGCGGCTGGAGTCGGCCGCGTCCCGCTGGATCAGGGCGGCGCGGGTGGCGGCGACGTCGGAGCCCTTCAGCTCGCCGCTGCGGCGGGCCGCGCGGGCCTCCGGGGAGGCGGTGAGGAAGATCTTCAGGTCGGCGTCGGGCAGCACGGTGGTGCCGATGTCCCGGCCCTCGACCACGATGCCCTCCTCGGCCCCGGCGGCGATGGAGCGCTGCAGCTCGGTGATCCGGGTGCGCACCTCGGGGACCGCGCTGACGGCGCTGACCTTGGAGGTGACCTCCTGGGTACGGATCGGGCCGGCCACGTCGTAGCCGTCGACGGTGATGGTCGGGGCGAGCGGGTCGGTGCCGGAGACGATCTCCGGCTTGCCCGCGACGGCGGCGATCGCGGTGGGGTCCGCCAGGTCGATGCCGTTGGTCACCATCCACCAGGTGATGGCCCGGTACTGGGCGCCGGTGTCCAGGTAGCTCAGGCCGAGCTGCGCGGCCACGGCCTTCGAGGTGCTCGACTTGCCCGTGCCGGAGGGGCCGTCGATCGCTACGATCACGGGCTGTGCGGTCGGGGCGGCGCCGTTTTCCACGGGTGGGCACCTTCCTGGTGAAGGGTGTCGGTCGGGGTGGCGGGACGCGAGGGCGCCCCGCACAAGGTTACTGGGTGTGGGTCACTCGTACGGACGCACGTGCGCCGCGTGACCACCGGGGCCCCGTGCTACTGCCGCAGCGCCCAGCCCCGCTCGCGCAGTGCCTCGGTGAGGACGGGCGCGGCGCCCGGCTCGACCATGAGCTGGACGAGGCCGGCCTGCTGTCCGGTGGCGTGCTCGATGCGGACGTCCTCGATGTTGACCCCGGCCCGTCCGGCGTCGGCGAAGATGCGGGCGAGCTGGCCGGGCTGGTCGTCGATGAGGACGGCGACGGTCTGGTAGGCGCGCGGGGCGGAGCCGTGCTTGCCGGGTACCCGGACCTGGCCGGCGTTGCCCCGGCGCAGTACGTCCTCGATCCCGGCGCCGCCGGTGCGCCGCTTGTCCTCGTCGGCGGACTGCAGGCCCCGCAGCGCGCGCACGGTCTCGTCGAGGTCGGCGGAGACGTCGGTGAGGAGGTCGGCCACGGGTCCGGGGTTGGCGGAGAGGATGTCGATCCACATCCGGGGGTCGGAGGCGGCGATCCGGGTGACGTCCCGGATGCCCTGCCCGCACAGCCGTACGGCGGCCTCCTCGGCGTTCTCCAGCCGGGCGGCGACCAGGCTGGAGACCAGGTGCGGCATGTGGGAGACGAGCGCGACGGCGCGGTCGTGGGCGTCGGCGTCCATGACGACCGGGACGGCGCGGCAGTGGGAGACCAGTTCGAGGGCGAGGTTCAGCACCTCGGTGTCGGTGTCGCGGGTCGGGGTGAGCACCCAGGGGCGGCCCTCGAAGAGGTCGGCGGTGGCGGCCAGCGGACCGGACTTCTCGCGGCCGGACATGGGGTGGGTGCCGAGGTAGCGGGCGAGCACGGCCTCGTCCAGGCCGAGTGCCTCCAGTTCGCGGCGCGGGCCGCCCTTGACGCTGGCCACGTCGAGGTAGCCGTGCGCGAGGTCGCGGCGCATGGCGTCGGCGAGGACGGCGGCGACGTGCGCGGGCGGCGCGGCGACGAGCGCGAGGTCGACCCGGCCGTGCGGGGGCTCGTCGGTGCCGGCGCCGAGGGCGGCGGCGGTACGGGCCTGCGCGGGATCGTGGTCGGTGAGGTGGACGGTGACGCCCCGCTGGGTGAGCGCGAGCGCGGCGGAGGTCCCGATCAGCCCGGTGCCGATGACGAGTGCGGTTCTCACTGGGCGATGTCCTTGTGCGGGGCGGCGGCACCGGCCCGGGGCCGGCTTCTGGTGGCGTCCAGCCTAGGGGGTGTCGTCCGGATCAGGTCGGCGGAGGGATACGGCGCCTCTTGCCAGACCCCGCGTCGTCCAACTGATGCAGACGGCACCCCCTGGTCGGCCCGGGCGGGCCGGAGGCACGCCGAGCGCGCGTCGGGACGGGCGCCCGTTCGGCCGAGGCGGGGTCCGACCCGCTGCCGCCTCCTTCGTCCGGGCGGTGTTCGGTGCCAAGATGCCCGGAAGTCTGGGGCTTTCCATCCCCTTTTCCGCACGTTTTCCGCCTCTTGAACCTCTCGGAGTGACGACATGACCCAGCCCGCGACGCGGCGCACGCTTCTCGCCACGGGGGCCGCCACACTCGCCGTCTGCTGTGTGGGATGCGGCGACGACGGCGACGGCTCCTCGGCCTCCGCCAGCACCTCCCCCGGCGGCGAGAGCGCCTCGGCCTCCGCCTCCGCCTCCTCCGGCTCCGGCGACGGGCAGGCGCTGGGCAGCGTCAGCGAGATCCCGGAGGGCGGCGGCAAGATCTTCGCCGCGCAGAAGGTGGTGGTGACGCAGCCCGAGAAGGGCCGGTACAAGGCGTTCTCCGCCATCTGCACCCACCAGGGGTGCACCCTGAACAAGGTCGCGGACGGCACCGTCGACTGCCCGTGTCACGGCAGCAGGTTCCGTATCTCCGACGGCTCGGTCGCGCACGGCCCGGCCACCGAGCCGCTGCCCGCCAAGGAGATCATGGTGCACGGAAACACGGTGCACCTGGGCTGACCGCCCGCGTACGCTCCCCCGCATGCGCCCCGCCGACCTGGTCCGTGACCACACCGTCTACGCCTGTGTCATGGGCTCGCGCGCCTTCGGTCTGGCCACGGACGCCAGCGACACCGACCGGCGGGGCGTGTTCCTGGCCCCGACCCCGCTGTTCTGGCGGTTCGAGAAGCCGCCCACGCATGTCGAGGGGCCGGGCGAGGAACGGTTCTCCTGGGAGCTGGAGCGCTTCTGCGAGCTGGCGTTGCGGGCCAATCCGAACATCCTGGAGTGCCTGCACTCCCCGCTGGTGGAGCACCTGGACGAGACCGGCCGCGAACTGCTCTCCCTGCGCGGGGCGTTCCTCTCCCGCCAGGCGCACGCCACCTTCACCGGTTACGCCCTCGGCCAGCGCCGCAGGCTGGACGCCGACATCCGCACCACCGGCGCCCCGCGCTGGAAGCACGCGATGCATCTGCTCCGCCTGCTGAGCAGCGCCCGGGACCTCCTGCGCACCGGCGAACTGCGACTGGACGTGGGTGAGGAGCGCGAGGCACTGCTCGCGGTGAAGCGGGGCGAGGTGCCCTGGCCGGAGATCGAGGCGCGGATGGCCCGGCTGGCCGAGGAGGCCGACGCGGCCCTCCTCCGCACCCCGCTCCCCGCCGAGCCGGACGAGGCCCGGGTGGCCGACTTCCTGCACCGCACACGACAGGCGTCGGCCGCGCGCGCCTGGCCGACGCCCTAGGGTCTTTCGTTTGGATCAGACCCCGCGAGCCCGGCAAGATCCAAACGAGAGGCCCTAGACGTCCCAGAACCCGCCCAGGTCCAGCAGTTCGTCCCGGTGCTCGATCCGGTCCACCCAGTGCGCCGGCCAGGCGTCCGCGCCCAGCCAGGCGCCCGCGAAGGCGCCGGTCAGGCAGGCGATCGAGTCGGAGTCGCCGGAGGTGCAGGCGGCGCGGCGCAGCGCCAGGAGGGGCTCGGCGGGGAAGAGGAGGAAGCAGAGCAGGCCGGTGGCCAGCGCCTCCTCCGCGATCCAGCCCTCGCCGGTGGCCAGGCACGGGTCGGTCTCCGCAGAGGGCGTGCGCAGCGCGTCCCGGAGGCGGCCGAGGACCGCCAGGCACTCGTCCCAGCCGCGCGCGATGAACTCCTCAGGGCTCGCGTCCCCGGCACGCCGCCACAGGTCGCCGAGCCAGAGGTGGTGGTAGCGGGTGCGGTTGTCGAGGGCGTACGAGCGCAGCCGGCCGACGAGCCCTTCCGGGTCCGTGCCCTGGGCCAGCAGCCACACCGCGTGCGCGGTGAGGTCGGAGGCGGCCAGCGCGGTGGGGTGGCCGTGGGTGAGACCGGACTGCAACTGGGCGGCGCCCGCCCGCTGTTCGGCACTCAGGCCGGGCGCGAGGCCGAGCGGGGCGACCCGCATGTTGGCGCCGCACCCCTTGGAGTGCACCTGGCTGGCCTCCTGCCACTCCCGCCCCTCCTCCTTCAGCAGGGCGCAGGCGGTGAGGCAGGTGCGGCCGGGGGCGCGGTTGTTCTCCGGGGACCGGTACCAGTCGACGAACTCCTCGCGCAGCGGCCGCTGGAACCGCTCCGGCGCGAGCGGACCCCGGTCCATGGCGGTACGGAGCGCACGCCCGAGCGCGAGGGTCATCTGCGTGTCGTCGGAGACGAAGGCGCGGCCCGGCAGCTCCATCTCCCGCCAGGGTCCGCATGTGGCGAGGATGGAGGGCACGTCGTCGAACTCGGTCGGGAAGCCCAGCGCGTCACCGAGGGCGAGTCCGAGCAGGGAACCGGCGGCGGCGCGCTTGCCCGCGGGCGTGGTGGTCATGGGTGAAGTCCTTCCGGGCACCCATGACCCGGCCCCCGTTGGTCCGGCCGCACGGCCACCCGACTAATCGTCAGGTTGACCATAAGGCCGGACCGCTGCGGGCGGCAAGACCCTCGCCTACAGGTCGACTTCCTTCATCAGCATGCCGACCTCGGTGTTGGACAGGCGGCGCAGCCAGCCCGACTTCTGGTCGCCGAGGGTGATGGGACCGAAGGAGACGCGGACCAGCTTGTCGACGGGGAAGCCCGCCTCGGCCAGCATGCGGCGCACGATGTGCTTGCGGCCCTCGTGCAGGGTCACCTCGACCAGGTAGTTCTTGCCGGTCTGCTCGACCACGCGGAAGTGGTCGGCGCGGGCCCAGCCGTCCTCGAGCTGGATGCCGTCCTTCAGCCGCTTGCCCAGGTCGCGCGGGATCGGGCCGACGATGTGCGCGAGGTACGTCTTGCGCACGCCGTACTTGGGGTGGGTGAGACGGTGGGCCAGCTCGCCGTGGTTGGTGAGCAGGATGACGCCCTCGGTCTCCGTGTCGAGCCGGCCCACGTGGAAGAGCCGGGTCTCGCGGTTGGTGACGTAGTCGCCGAGGCACTGGCGGCCCTCGGGGTCCTCCATCGTGGAGACCACACCGGCGGGCTTGTTCAGCGAGAAGAACTGGTACGACTGGGTCGCGACGGTCAGGCCGTCGACCTTGACCTCGTCCTTCTCCGGGTCGACCCGGCGGCCCTGCTCCAGCACGATCTCGCCGTTGATCTCGACGCGGGCCTGCTCGATCAGCTCCTCGCAGGCGCGCCGCGAGCCGTAGCCCGCGCGGGCCAGCACCTTCTGCAGCCGCTCGCCGTCCTGCTCGGCGCCGGGGAAGGTCTTGGGCGGCTTGACGTCCTTCTTGCCCTCGTACCGCTCCCGGTTGCGCTCCTCGGCCCGCGTCTCGAACTCACGCGAGCGGCCGGGCGCCGTACGGCTGCGCCCCGCCTGCTGGGACTGCTTGGGGCCGCCCTTGGCGCCGCCGCGCGCCGCGCCGCCACGGCCGGACTTCGGGCCGTCATTCGTGGCGCCGGGTCCGACGTCGTAGCGGCGCTCCTCCGGACGGGGCTTGCTGGGGCGGCCCTGCCCCTTGCGCTCGTCCCGGTCGTTGCCGCGGGGGTTACCGCGTCCGCTGTTCCTGCCGCTGCCGCTGCTTCGCATCAAGGTTTCCGTCGTAGTCGTCTGCGTCCTGACCACCGGCCGCGTCGGGCGCGTCCGGGTCGAACGACGGGACTCCCTCCTGGGTCTCCGCCTCGATCGCCTCCGCCTCGGGGAGGAAGGGCGCGAGTTCCGGAAGCTCGTCCAAGCCGCGCAGGCCCATCCGCTCCAGGAAATAGTTCGTCGTCACGTACAGGATCGCACCTGTTTCGGGTTCCGTGCCCGCCTCGGCCACCAGACCCCGCTGGAGCAGGGTCCGCATCACCCCGTCGCAGTTGACCCCGCGCACGGCGGAGACCCGGCTGCGGCCGACCGGCTGGCGGTACGCGACGACCGCGAGAGTCTCCAGAGCCGCCTGGGTGAGCCGGGCCGTCTGGCCCTCCCGCGCCAGGCGCTCCACGGCGGGGGCGTAGGCGGGGCGGGTGGAGAAGCGCCAGCCGCCCGCGACGAAGCGCAGCTCGAAGCCGCGGCCCTGGGCGGTGTAGTCGGCGGCCAGTTCGCGCAGCGCCTCGGCGATCCGGCGCCGGGGCCGCTGGAGGACCCGCGCCAGGTGTTCCTCGGTCGCGGGCTCGTCCACGACCATCAGGACGGCCTCCAGCGCGGGCTTGAGGTCGAGGGCGGCGACCCGGTCGTCCGGGGCCTGGTGGTTCACGTCTTCTGCTCCCCGGTGGTCTGGTCGGGCTTCACGGGCCGGTCGAACTCGTCGGTGACCGCCGGCGCCGCCGCCTCCCCGCCGGTCCAGCGGACCAGCAGGGTACCGAGCGCGGTCTCCTGCTCCAGGGCGACGGCCTTCTCCCGGTACAGCTCCAGCAGCGCGAGGAAGCGGGCGACGACGGTGAGGGTGTCGTCGGTGTCGGCCACCAGTTCCTGGAAGTCGGCCTCACCGGCCTCGCGCAGCCGGGCCACCACGACCCGGGCCTGCTCCTGCACGCTGACCAGCGGGGCGTGGATGTGGTCGACGTACACCTGGGGCCTGGCCTTCGGCTGCATCGCCTTGACCGCGAGCCGGGCGAACCCCTCGGGGCCGATGCTGATGACGACCTCGGGCAGCAGCTCGGCGTGCTCCGGCTCCAGACCGACGGTACGCGGGTATCGGCGGCCTTCGTCGTCCAGCCGCTCGTTGAAGATGTCCGCGATCCGCTTGTAGGCCCGGTACTGCAGCAGCCGGGCGAAGAGCAGGTCCCGCGCCTCCAGCAGGGCGAGGTCGGCCTCGTCCTCGACCTGGGCGGCGGGCAGCAGCCGGGCGGCCTTGAGGTCGAGCAGGGTGGCGGCGACGACCAGGAACTCGGTGGTGCGGTCCAGGTCCCAGTCGGGCCCCATGGCCCGGATGTGCGCCATGAACTCGTCGGTGACCCGGGACAGCGCGATCTCGGTGACGTCCAGCTTGTGCTTGGTGATGAGCTGGAGCAGCAGGTCGAAGGGGCCCTCGAAGTTGTCCAGCCGGACCTTGAAGACGCCGTCGGGCGCGGAAGCCTCGGGCGCGGGCGTCCCGGGCGCCTGGGCCGGGTCCGGAGGTGCGGTGTCCGGGCCCCGGCCCAGCGGGCGTCTCGGGCCGGTCGAGGCGGTGCGGTGCGCGTTCATGGAGGTCGCAAGGCTATCGGTCGGGCGGTGCCAAGCCGGGCTAGCGCCCCCGCAGCCGCCGTACCAGGATGCTGGCTTCGCCGCGGGACTCCAGGTCGGCGAGGACCACCGCGACCGCCTCGCGTACGATGCGGCCGCGGTCGACGGCGAGGCCGTGTTCGCCGCGCAGGACCAGACGGGCGTGTTCGAGGTCCATCAGTTCCTCGGCCGAGACGTACACGGTGATCTTCTCGTCGTGCCGCTCGCGCCCGCTGGGCCGCCGGGCGGCAGCGCGGCCGCGCTTGCGGGGCTGCTCGCCGGAGCCGTCCGGCTCGCTCTGCCGCCGGGCGGGCCGGATACGGGACTCGCCGGACCCGTCGGGTTCCGGGCCGACCGCGGCGGTGTGCTCGGCGCCCTCGCCGTCACCGCCCTGCGCGGGCACCCCCTGCGGCGCGTCCTGGGCCGCGGCGGCCGGGTCGCTCTCCCCCGCCGGCGCGGGGACCCGCGCCTCGCCGCCGGGCCCGCGCCGGGGCGAGGAGGGCTGGAGCCCCATCCCCCCTGTCGTGCGGAACAGTTCGTCGGCTCCGGGCAGACTCACTCGGCGTGACACCGGGCGAGCACCTCCCTGGCGAGCTGACGGTAGGCGGCCGCGCCGACGGAGTTGGAGGCGTACGTGGTGATCGGCTCACCGGCGACCGTGGTCTCCGGGAAGCGGACCGTACGCCCGATGACCGTGTGGTAGACGTGGTCGTCGAACGCCTCGACGACCCGTGCCAGCACCTCGCGGCTGTGCACCGTGCGCGAGTCGTACATCGTGGCCAGGATGCCGTCCAGCTCCAGCTCGGGGTTGAGCCGCTCCTGGACCTTCTCGATGGTCTCGGTCAGCAGTGCCACACCGCGCAGCGCGAAGAACTCGCACTCCAGCGGCACGATCACCTTGTGCGCCGCGGTCAGCGCGTTGACGGTGAGCAGGCCCAGCGAGGGCTGACAGTCGATCACGATGTAGTCGTAGTCGTCCATCAGCGGCTTCAGGGCGCGCTGGAGCGTGGACTCGCGCGCGACCTCGGAGACCAGCTGCACCTCGGCGGCCGACAGGTCGATGTTGGAGGGCAGCAGGTCCATGTTCGGGACCGCCGTCTTCAGCAGCACCTCGTCGGCCGACATGCCCCGCTCCATGAGCAGGTTGTAGACGGTGAGGTCCAGCTCCATCGGGTTGACGCCGAGACCCACCGACAGCGCGCCCTGCGGGTCGAAGTCCACGAGCAGCACGCGCCGTCCGTACTCCGCGAGCGCCGCGCCCAGGTTGATGGTCGACGTGGTCTTGCCGACGCCGCCCTTCTGGTTGCACATGGCGATGATCTTCGCGGGGCCGTGGTCGGTCAGCGGGCCCGGGATCGGGAAGTACGGCAGCGGGCGCCCGGTCGGGCCGACGCGCTCACGGCGCTGGCGGGCCGCGTCGGGCGCGAGCGTGGCCGCGTACTCCGGATCGGGCTCGTACTCGGCGTCGGGGTCGTAGAAATGCCCCTCGGGCAGTTCGTCGTAGTCGGCGAAGTGGTTGCGGGGCGCGCCACTTCCGTCGCCGGCCATGGCGTTCACGTGTTGGCCATCCATGCTCTGGTGTGCTCTCCGGGCCGTCTGCGGTACCGGACTCTGGTGGGCTGCGAAGGTGCGCACCGCGACGGAGCCGACGGCCTCGTGTCCCTCGGGACCCTGGCCCTCTCCGCGCAATCCTGGTCGACCACCTCCGGGAGAAAATGTCGACTCATTCACAAGTCGTCTTACCTCCTTGGCGGCCAAAGGACTTCTAGACAAGGTCAGCGTGGCACCATGCCGACGGTTGGCGACTCTATGGCGTGTCGGCGGTCCGCAGCAACACAATCCGCCGGACCCGGCTCGATGTGTCGACAATGAAACATCCCGCTGTCAAGGGCGTACAGCCGTCGCACAGCAGGTTTCACCGGTGTGCGAATCGGTCCAAGCGTTACGTTCGAGGCGAGTTGACCTAGCGTCGCAAAGTGACCATACACACATCCGGCCGGACCTTGTCGGGCAAGGTCCGGCCGGGTTCGCGGTGTTGACGATCCATGTTGACGAATCGCCTTTTCCACGCGGACGACTTGGTGCTTCGCCGTCGCCCTGGAGGTCAGCCGATCAGGGTCTCGATCGCCACGTGCTCCAGGCCGTGCGCCTCGGCGACCTCCTTGTAGACAACCTTGCCGTCATGGGTGTTGAGGCCGCGGGCGAGCGCCTCGTCCCGGCGCAGCGCCTCGACCCAGCCATTGTTGGCGAGCGAGACGATGTACGGGAGCGTCGCGTTGGTGAGCGCGTTGGTGGAGGTGTTGGGCACCGCGCCGGGCATGTTGGCGACGCAGTAGAAGACCGAGTTGTGCACCCGGAAGGTCGGCTCGGCGTGCGTGGTGGGACGGGAGTCCTCGAAGCAGCCGCCCTGGTCGATGGCGATGTCGACAAGGACACTTCCGGGCTTCATCCGCGACACCAGCTCGTTGGTGACCAGCTTCGGGGCCTTGGCGCCCGGGATGAGGACGGCGCCGATGACGAGGTCCGCGTCGAGGACGGCCTTCTCCAGCTCGAAGGCGTTGGACATGATCGCCTTGACCTTGCTGCCGAAGATCCGGTCGGCCTCGCGCAGCTTGTTGATGTCGCGGTCCAGCAGGGTGACCTCGAAGCCCATGCCGACGGCGATCTGGGTGGCGTTCCAGCCGGAGACGCCGCCGCCGATGACGACGGCCTTGGCCGGGGTCACGCCCGGCACGCCGCCGGGGAGCACACCGCGGCCACCGGCCGGGCGCATCAGGTGGTAGGCGCCGACCTGCGGGGCGAGCCGGCCCGCGACCTCGGACATCGGGGCGAGCAGCGGCAGCGCGCGGTTCGTCAGCTCGACGGTCTCGTACGCGATCGCCGTGGTGCCGGACTCCAGCAGCGCGTCGGTGCACTCGCGGGAGGCGGCCAGGTGCAGGTAGGTGAAGAGGATCTGGTCCTTGCGCAGGCGGTGGTACTCCTCCGCGACCGGCTCCTTGACCTTCAGCAGCAGGTCGGCGTCGGCCCACACCTGGTCGGCGGAGTCGAGGATGCCGGCGCCGGCGGCGATGTACTCCTCGTCCGTGATCGAGGAGCCGAGACCGGCGCCCCGCTCGATGACGACCTGGTGGCCGTTACGCACCAGCTCGTGCACGCCGGCGGGGGTGATGGCCACCCGGAACTCGTTGTTCTTGACCTCGCGGGGGATGCCGACCTTCACGTCGATCACGGTCCTTGGCTCAGGGGGTATGGGGGGTGCGCTGAAAGACATACCCGGGCGCGCCGGGGCGCACCGGGAGACACCGCAGGAGAACGTGCGGCAGAGCCAGTTTAATGAAGGCGTTCCGCGTGTCTAGCCTTCCAATGCATCAATCTTCATGGGATGCACTACGGATTTCGCAGGCACCCGAGGTCTGGGGGTCCGATTCCCCCGGCTCTCCGCCGGCGGCGGTCCCGGTGGCCGCCTCCTCTTCCAGCATGCGCTCGGCCGCCGCGCGGTGCAGTCGGGCGGCCGTGGGGTCGCCGAGCCGGTCCAGGGTGTCGGCCAGCCGCAGCTGAAGGGCGGCCAGCAGCCGGGTGTCCTCCGCGCGCCGCGCCCACTCCACCGCCTCCTGGCAGGTGCGCAGGGACTCCTCGGGCCGCCCGGCGTACTCCTGGACGCGGGCCAGCTCGCTCAGGGCGCGGGCGTGGGCCGCGATGTCGCCCTCCTTGCGGTACCCGGCGAGGGCCGCCCGCCAGTTGCGCTGCGCCTCGCCGTACCGGCCCGCGTAGGTGTGGGCGGTGGCGATACGGCCGTAGAGCCGGGCGGCCTCGGCGCGCTCGCCGCGGGCGAGGCGCTGGGAGAGGGCGCGGCCGAACCAGTCCGCGGCCCGGTCGTGATCGCCCAGCTCCTGGTGGGCGCCGCCCACGGATTCCATCGCGCGGCCGGTGGCGTAGGGGTCGTTCGCCTCGCGTCCGGCGTCCAGCGCGGCGCGGTAGCGGGCCAGCGCGGCCCGGGTGCGGCCGGTCTGGGCGTCCACGTCACCGAGGTTCAGCAGGGCGGCGGCCTTCTCGCGGGGCAGTCCGCGCCGCTCGGCGACATCCAGGACCAGGCCGTGGATGCCGTACAGGTCGGGGGCGGCGGCCCGGGTGCCGAAGTGGGCGACCATGGCGCGCACGAGCTGGGACATCAGGCGGCGGGCCAGGGTGTCCAGCTCGCCGTCGGCCACCGCGAGCCGGGCGGCGGCCAGCAGCGCCGGGCGGCGGGCGGTGAGCCAGACGGCGGCCGCGGCGGCGGTCGGAAAGCGCAGCGGCGCCGGGATCGCCTGGAGCTTCTCCTGGGCCTGGGGGCTGTCGGTCTCGGTGGCGGCGCGGCAGGACTGCAGGAGGCGCACGTCCCGCTCCAGCAGCCGGGCGCGGGCCAGCTGGAGTTCGGCGGGGCGCTCCCCCGCCTCGGCGAGCGCGCGCAGCAGGGGGTGCAGGCAGCCGGGGACGTCGTACGAGGGCAGCGGTCCGGCGACCGGGCGGAGCAGGCCGAGGGCGGCGAGTTCCCGCAGCACGGTCTGCGCGGTCTTGACCGAGCAGCCGGCCAGCGCGGAGGCGGAGTGCGCGTCGACACCGCCGGCCGGGGCCTGGGAGAGCAGGCGCAGGGTCCGGGCGGTGGCGGCGGGCAGTCCGTCGTGGACGAGCTGGAGTACGCGGGTCAGGGTGGGGGCGTCGTCGGGGTCGGCGTGCAGCCGCTTGGCCAGGTCGGAGACGGCCGTCTGGGGGCGGGCGGCGAGCCAGCCGCCGGCCAGGGTGAGGGCGGCGGGCTGTCCCTCGCAGATCTCGGCGAGGCTCTCGGCGGAGCGCGGGTCGACGGTGACGCGGACCGAGCCGGTGTACCGGGTGAGCAGTTCCACCGCCGACTTGGTGTCCAGGCCGCCCAGGGTGCAGGGGCGGACGTCGGAGATCCCGGTGAGGGGGCCGCGGGAGACGGCGACCACCAGGCAGTCGGGGGCGTCCGGGATGAGGGCGTCGACCTGTTCGGCCCCGGTGGCGTCATCCAGCAGCAGCAGGGCGCGCCGGTGGGCGAGGGCGGTGCGGAGCACCTCGGTGAGCTCGTCCTCGGCGGCGCCCGCGGGAGCGGGGACACCGAGCGCGCCGAGCAGCTCGCGGGCGGCGCGTTCCACGGGTACCGGGGTGCCGTCGGGGTCGCCCAGGCAGGCCCGGAACACTCCGTCGGGGTAACGCTGCGCGACCTGGCGGACGAACTCCTCGGCGAGCGCGGTCCGGCCGGAGCCGGGACGCCCGGCGATGAGGAGGACCCGGGCGCGAGGGGCCTTGCGGCCGGCGAGGGTGTCCAGGCCGGTGCGCTCGATGTCGGCCCTGAGCTCTTTCAACTCCCGTGTGCGCCCGAGGAAATGACCCTCCGGGGCCGGCGGCTCCGACAGCCGCGCCTCATCCTGGTCCACCGCCTGATCCGTCACGGGCCACGCTCCCGTCCCACCGCACGCGCAAAGCCCGCCGGTTCTTCCGGTACGGGCGTTTGCAGAGCCTAGTTCACGCTCTGCGACGTTCCCGGTGGAGCGTGGCGGACGGGTCCCCCGATCGGATCAGGCGATGGTCACACCATCGGGGTACCGCGGGGGTACCGCCTGGATCTTGGCCGGAATCGGCGGTCGGTCAGGACGCGAAGGGCCGCGCGGGCCACGGCGCGTCGGCCGGGCGCAGGCTGTCCAGCCCGTCCCCGGCGCGGGCGGCGGCCAGCGAGAGGACGCCGACGGCCAGGCAGTTGTTGTGCAGGTCCCCGGCCAGCACCAGTCGCACCAGCTCGTGCAGGGGCACGCGCGCGTGCTCCATGTCCGTCTCCTCGTGCTCCGGGACGAACCGCTCGCCCTGGGCCTCGGAGACGTCCCGGGCGAGGAAGATCCGGACCGCCTCGTCGCAGCCGCCGGGGCTGGTGTAGACGTCGGCCAGCACCCGCCAGTCCTCGGCCTTGACGTGCGCCTCCTCGTACAGCTCGCGCTGGGCCGCGTGCAGCGGGTTCTCGCCGGGCACGTCGAGCAGGCCGGCCGGGATCTCCCAGAGCTTGTGGCGCACGGGGTGGCGGTACTGGCTGATGAGCAGGACCCGGTCCTCCTCGTCCAGGGCGAGGACGGCGACCGAGCCGGGGTGGACCTGGTAGTCGCGGCGGGCCACCGAGCCGTCGGGCATGACCACGTCGTCCGTGCGGACGGCGGTCTTGTTGCCCCTGAACGGGGTCGCGCTGTCGCGGATCTCCCACTCCTCGGGGGTGTCCTTGATCGTCATGCCCTGTCCCTCCACGCGCGCAAAAGAAAACCGGGGTGCGCACCTTTGAAGGTTCGCACCCCGGCCACCGTAACAACTGGTGTGTTACTTGGAGTTCTTCGGCTTGCCCGCCGTCTTGCGCTCGACGGAAGCCTTCACCAGGCCCGCGAACAGCGGGTGCGGCCGGGTCGGCCGCGAGCGCAGCTCGGGGTGCGCCTGGGTGGCCACGAGGTAGGGGTGGACCTCCCGCGGGTACTCCACGTACTCGACGAGCTTGCCGTCGGGCGAGGTGCCCGAGAAGACGATGCCCGCCTTCTTCTCCAGCTCGGCGCGGTAGGAGTTGTTGACCTCGTAGCGGTGGCGGTGCCGCTCCTCGACGTACTCCTTGCCGTCGTAGACCTCGCGGACGATGGAGCCCTCGGCCAGCTTGGCCGGGTACATGCCCAGCCGCATGGTGCCGCCCATGTCGCCCTCGCCGGCGACGATGTCCATCTGCTCGGCCATGGTGGAGATGACCGGGTGGGCGGTGGCCGGGTCGAACTCGGTGGAGTTGGCGTCCGGGATGTCCGCCAGGTTCCGCGCGGCCTCGACCACGATGCACTGCAGGCCCAGGCAGAGGCCGAGCAGCGGGATCTTGTTCTCGCGGGCGTAGCGGATGGCGCCGACCTTGCCGAGCACACCGCGGTCGCCGAAGCCGCCGGGGATGCAGATGCCGTCCACGTCACCGAGGGCGGCGGCGGCACCGGCCGGGGTCTTGCAGTCGTCGGAGGTGACCCACTTGATCTTGACGCGGGCGCGGTTGGCGAAGCCGCCGGCGCGCAGCGCCTCGGTGACCGACAGGTAGGCGTCGGGCAGGTCGATGTACTTGCCGACCAGGGCGAGGGTGATCTCGTGGTCCGGCTTGTGCACCCGGTCCAGCAGGTCGTCCCAGGTGGTCCAGTCCACGTCCCGGAAGGGCAGGTCGAGCTTGCGGACCACGTAGGCGTCCAGGCCCTCGCCGTGGATGGTCTTCGGGATGTCGTAGATGGAGCGGGCGTCGGGGCAGGCCACGACGGCGTCCTCGTCCACGTCGCACATCAGCGAGATCTTGCGCTTGATGGCGGTGGGGACCTCGCGGTCACAGCGCAGCACGATCGCGTCGGGCTGGATGCCGATGTTGCGCAGCGCGGCGACGGAGTGCTGGGTCGGCTTGGTCTTCAGCTCGCCGGACGGGCCGATGTAGGGCAGCAGCGAGATGTGGACGACGAAGACGTTGTCCCGGCCGACCTCGTGACGGACCTGGCGGACGGTCTCCAGGAACGGCAGCGACTCGATGTCGCCGACGGTGCCGCCGACCTCGGTGATGACGACGTCCACCTCGTCGGTGGCCATGCGCCGGATGCGGTGCTTGATCTCGTTGGTGATGTGCGGGATGACCTGCACGGTGTCGCCCAGGTACTCGCCGCGCCGCTCCTTGGCGATGACCGTGGAGTAGACCTGACCGGTGGTGACGTTGGCCGAGCCGTCGAGGTCGCGGTCGAGGAAGCGCTCGTAGTGGCCGATGTCCAGGTCGGTCTCGGCGCCGTCGTTGGTGACGAACACCTCACCGTGCTGGAAGGGGTTCATCGTGCCGGGGTCGACGTTCAGGTACGGGTCGAGCTTCTGCATCACGACGCGCAGGCCGCGAGCCTTGAGCAGCATGCCCAGGCTG
Organism: Streptomyces sp. BK022; assembly: GCF_004217355.1. Taxonomy (NCBI): domain Bacteria; kingdom Bacillati; phylum Actinomycetota; class Actinomycetes; order Kitasatosporales; family Streptomycetaceae; genus Streptomyces; species Streptomyces sp. BK022. The sequence goes on along the minus strand of NZ_SHKU01000008.1, from coordinate 26,260 downwards.
GAGGCGGTGAGGCCCTTGCCGAGCGAGGATGCGACACCCCCGGTGACGAAGATGTGCTTGGTCGTCGTAGATTTCGGCGGCATGGCCAAGAGGGGGCTCCCGTGGTCGCTGTCTGTGATGCGGTGCGGTCGCCGGCCCGGAGGACTGGGTGTTCCTCGCGGTGGCGTCGTCGCTGCGGTTCGGGGGTTTTGGGGCCCACCGGTCCACGGGCTACCAGGGTATCAGCGCCTGGAGGAGTCGGCGTCCGGCCACGCTCCGCGACCGGCGGGGAGGGCTGGTGTGACCAGGCACCGGACGCGCGGACGGCCGTCACGAGGTTCTCACCCCGCGCTCACTCGTTCGGCCCACACAGGTTGCCCCGAGCGGCGCGCGGATCATCCGGGTGCGTCGTATCCTGCTCGGACACTCGCTGCCGAGCGCGGCCGGGATGACGGCACACCCCCGCCTCCAGCATCCCCGCCACCGGCATGGGGAACATGGAGAGCGCGGCAGTTCGTTGAGCATGGACCGCCGTTTTGCCTCAGGGCTCGGCGGGCTGCTTTGCTTCACCGCTCAACGTATGACAACCACCCCTTGACCGCACCAAGCGACTGCCCCCTCGTGCGGGGGTGACGTGGCCGTTCGACTGGAGTTGCACGTGGCCGGGCGCATCGAAGATTACGCACTCATCGGAGACATGCAGACCGCCGCGCTGGTCTGCCGGGACGGCACGGTGGACTGGCTGTGCCTGCCCCGCTTCGACTCGCACGCCATCTTCGCCGGTCTGCTCGGCACCGAGGAGCACGGCTTCTGGCGGCTCGGCCCGGCGTACGCGGCGGACTCACCACCGCCCACGGCGGCCCGGCGGAGCTACCGGGGCGACTCGCTGATCCTGGAGTCGGAGTGGGACACCCCGCGCGGCACCGTACGGGTGACGGATTTCATGCCCCCGCGTGACGGCGCCCCGCAGCTCATCCGGATCGTGGAGGGGCTCAGCGGCGAGGTGCCGATGCGCTCGGAGCTGCGCATGCGGTTCTCCTACGGCCGTGTGGTGCCGTGGGTGCACAAGTACGACAACCGCACGGTCGCCGTCGCGGGTCCCGACTCGGTGTGGTTCGACACCGACGCGGACACCTACGGCAAGGACCTGACGACGTACTCCGACTTCACCGTCTCCGCCGGTGAGCGGGTGGCGTTCACCATCTCCTGGCAGCCCTCGCACAAGGAGGCGCCGCCGCTGCCCGAGCCGGAGCAGGCGCTCCGGGCGACGGAGGAGTTCTGGCGCGACTGGGTCGAGCAGTGCACGTACCACGGCCCCTACCGTGAGGCCGTGGTCCGTTCGCTGATCACGCTGAAGGCGCTCACCTACGCCCCCACCGGCGGCATCGTGGCCGCGCCCACCACCTCCCTGCCGGAGGACATCGGGGGCGTGCGCAACTGGGACTACCGCTACACCTGGCTGCGGGACGCGGCGATCACCCTGTCCTCGCTGCTGCGCACCGGCTACCGCGACGAGGCCCGCGCCTGGCGCGAGTGGCTGCTGCGGGCGGTCGCGGGCGACCCGGAGAACCTCCAGATCATGTACGGCATCGCCGGTGAGCGTGAGCTGGGCGAGGCCGAGCTGGACTGGCTGCCGGGGTACGAGCACTCCCGCCCGGTCCGGGTGGGCAACGGCGCCGCCGACCAGCTCCAGCTCGACGTGTACGGCGAGGTCATCGAGGCCCTGCACCTGGGCCACATGACGGGGCTCGCCCGCAACGACTACGCCTCGGTGCTCCAGCTGAAGCTGATCCGCTACCTCGAGGACCACTGGCAGGAGCCGGACGAGGGCATCTGGGAGGTGCGCGGGCCGCGCCGCCAGTTCGTGCACTCCAAGGTGATGGCCTGGGTCGCCGTGGACCGCACGATCAAGCTGATCGAGTCCGGCGACGCCGAGGGCCCGCTGGAGCGCTGGAAGGAACTGCGCGACGACATCCACCGCGAGGTCTGCGAGAAGGGCTACGACCCGGAGCGCAACACCTTCACCCAGTACTACGGCTCCAAGGAGCTGGACGCCTCCCTGCTGCTGATCCCGCAGATGGGCTTCCTGCCGCCGGACGACAAGCGGGTCATCGGCACCATCGAGGCGATCCAGCGCGAGCTGTCCACCTCCGACGGGTTCATCCTGCGCTACCCGACCGACGGCGAGGACGCGGGCGTCGACGGCCTCCCCGGCGACGAGGGCGCCTTCCTGGCCTGTTCGTTCTGGATGGCGGACGACCTGGCGATGATCGGCCGGGTGGACGAGGCCCGCAAGCTCTTCGAGAAGCTGCTCGGTCTGCGCAACGACCTCGGCCTCCTCGCCGAGGAGTGGGACCCCCGCCTCCAGCGCCAGGTCGGCAACTTCCCGCAGGCCTTCAGCCACGTCCCCCTGATCGACACCGCCCTGCGGCTGACGGCGTCGGGGGCGTACGGGGGCTGAGCCCGGCCTAGGCTGGGAAGCGGACCACTCCCGAGGCGAAGGGGGGCGGCCATGGCTTCCCTCTCGAAGGCGAGCGCGGCCCTGGCCGGTCTGCGCGAGGAGCTGACCGGCCAGGTGTTCGTGCCGGGCGACACGGGGTACGACGAGGCCCGGGCCGTCTTCAACGGGATGATCGACCGGCGCCCCGCCGTGATCGCCCGGTGCGCGGACGCCGCCGACGTGGTGCGCACGGTCCGCTTCGCCCGTGACCTGGATCTGCCCGTCGCCGTGCGCGGCGGCGGGCACAGCGTCGCGGGCAACGCCCTGGGCGACGGCGCGGTGGTGGTGGACCTGCGCCGGATGCACGGCGTGAGCGTCGACCCCGGGGCCCGCGCCGTACGGGTCGAGGGCGGGGCCACCATGAGTGACCTGGACCGGGCCTGCCGGCCGTACGGGCTGGCCACCACCGGCGGCCGGGTCTCCACCACCGGGGTCGGCGGGTTCGTGCTCGGCGGCGGCACCGGCTGGCTGGACCGCGCCTTCGGGCTCGCCGTGGACAACCTCCGGAGTGTGGAGCTGGTCACGGCCGACGCCGAGCGGGTGCGGGCGGACCCCGAGGAGCACCCCGAGCTGTTCTGGGCGCTGCACGGCGGGGGCGGCAACTTCGGGGTGGCCACCGCGCTGACCCTGGACCTGCACGAGCTGCCCGAGTTCGCGGTCGCCCTGCTGCTGTACCGGCCGGAGCACGGTCCCCAGGCGGTGCGCGCCTTCCGGGAGGCGATCGACGCCGGCCCGGACCGGCTGAGCGGGGCGCTGCTGTACATCACCGGGCCGCCCGAGGAGTTCGTCCCCGAGGAGCTGGTGGGGCACCTGGTGTGCGGGGCGCTGGTGACGTACGCGGGTGGGGTGGAGGCGCTGCGCGGCCTGATCGCGCCGCTGCTGGCGCTGCCGGCGGCGGGCGGGCTGGTCGCCGAGCTGCCGTACGCGGATGTGCAGTGCATGATCGACGACCCGCCCGGCCTGCGGAACTACTGGTCGGCCGAGTATCTGACCGGGCTGCCGGACGACCTGGTGGACGTCTACTGCTCCCTCGGGGAGCGGATGCCGGTGCCGACCGGCACCCAGCACATCCTCTTCCCGCAGGGCGGCGCCCTCGCGGCCGGGCCGCACGACTACCCGGTCCCCTACCGGGACGCCCCCTGGTCGGCGCATCCCTTCGCCATCTGGGAGGACCAGGCCGACGACGAGCGTGCCATCTCCTGGGTGCGGCAGGTGCGCTCCGGGGTGGAGCCGTGGAGCACGGGGGACGTGTACCTGAACTTCATCGGCGACGAGGGCGCCGAACGGGTCGGCGCGGGCCTGGGCGTGGGCAACATGCTCCGGCTGGAGAAGGTGAAGCGGGCCTGGGACCCGGACAACGTCTTCCGCTTCAACCACAACATCCGGCCGCTGTAGCTCCGGCTGTTCCCTGCGAGGTCAGCGAGGTAGCGTCCCGCGCATGGGCACAGAGGGTGGCGGGATCACCGTGCGGCGGGCGCTGGAGCTGCCCGGCCTGCGCGGCGGACTGCCGGAGGTGGTGGCGGGCGAGGACCGGCTGGAGCGCGCGGTGCGCTGGGTGCACGCGGGCGAGGTCCCGCACATCGCCTCGTTGCTCAAGGGCGGCGAGCTGCTGCTGACCACCGGGTACGGGCTGGGTACGCGCCCGGCCGAGCAGCGGGCGTTCGTGCGCACGCTGGCCGAGCGGGACATCGCCGCGCTGGTGGTGGAGCTGGGCCAGCGCTTCACCCGGCTCCCGGCCGCGATGGTGGACACCGCGCGGGCGACCGGCCTGCCGCTGGTCCAGCTGCACCGCGAGGTCCCCTTCGTGGCGGTCACCGAGGAGATCCACACCGAGATCGTCAACGGCCACTACGCGCTCCTCCAGCGGGCGGAGGACGTCCACCGGCGTTGCACGGAGGCGCTGCTCGGCGGGGGCGGCGTGCCTCAGCTGCTCGCCATCCTCGCCGGCTTCTGCGCCAACCCGGTGTTCCTGGAGACCGCGGACGGCCGCCTGCTGTACGCGGCCGGGCCGGGTCCCGAGGGCGCGGACCCCTTGCAGGTGTGGGAGGGGCTGCGCGGACCGCACCGGGCGGAGCCACCGCCGGCGGGTGCGCTGCTGGTGGACGTGCCGGGCGGTGGCGCGGGGCCGGGCGGGGTGCGGGCGCGGCTGGTGCTGCTGCCGGTGGGCGCTCCGCTGGCGCCGGTGCACCGGATCGCGGCCGAGCGGGCGGCGGGGACCGTGGCGGTGGTGCTGATGCAGGCCCGCCAGGAGGAGGAGCTGGCGGCGCGCGGCCGGGGTGACTTCCTGACCGATCTGGCCGAGGGCCGGGTGCGGGCCGGGGACGCTCCGGCGCAGGCCCGTGTGCTGGGGTTCCGGCCGGGTGACGGCCCGCTGCTGCCGGTGGTGATGCGGGTGGGGGACGCGCTGTCCCCGGCGGGCGGCTGGGCGGTGCTGGCGCGGGCGGTCGGCGAGGAGCTGGCATCGGTGGGGGTGCCGGTGCTGCTGGGGGTGCGGCCGGTGGAGGGCCGGGTGCCGGTGCTGGTGGGGCTGCGCGCGCGGGCCGACCGGGCGCCGGTCGCGGACCGGGTGGCGGCCGCGCTGCGGACGGGCGCGGAGCGGGCCGGGATGGTCCGGCCGGGAGCCCGGCCGCCGGTCGTGGTGGTGGGGGTGCCGGGTGACTGGGCGGCGGCCTCGGCGGGGCTGCGGCACGCGGCGGAGACGGCGACGGCCGCACAGGGTCTCACGGACCAGCCCTGGTACGACGCCCGCCGCCTCGACATCGACCTGCTGCTGTGGCGGCTGCGCGACCATCCTGACCTGGCGGCCTTCGTGGACCGCGCCCTCGGTCCGCTGCGCGAGCACGACCGGCGCGCCAGGCCCCCGCTGCTCCCCACCCTGGAGACCTACCTCGCCCACGCGGGCCGCAAGGCGGAGACCGCCCGCGAGCTCCACCTCAACCGCCAGACCCTCTACAACCGCCTCGCCCGCATGGGCGAGTTGCTGAACACCGACCTCGACGACCCGCACACGGTACTGGCATTGAGCCTGGCCCTGCGGGCGAGGCGGCACGTGGACTAGAGGAGCGCCATCGGTTGTAGGAGGCCAGGACGTTGATGACGTGGTCGGCTAGCCGAGAGGCTGGTGGCTGGCCCCCTGCTCCGCTGTAGGGGAGGTGACGAGGATCCGGTTGTAGCGCTCTGCACCGTTCGATGAGGCGACGGCGTCCTTCGACGGACAGGGTTCATTGGCGTGTGGCAAGAGGAGGCCTCCGTCGGTGGATGCTCTGCGGGACCCGCGCTTGTCGCCCGGCCCATGAGCAGCAAGGGATGTCGGCGTTCCCGGCCGCGTTCGGATGAATGCGGCCGGTTCTAGATCCGTCGGCACAGCACACGGTGTGCCTCAGAAGGTGATGAGGACCTTGCCGAGGAGGCCGCCGGCTTCGAAGCGCTCGTGGGCGGTGCGGATGTCGTCGAGCGGGAAGCGGGCGGCGATCCGCAGCCGCAGCTCATCGGTGTCGACGAGCTTGGCGAGGCGGGCGAGGTCGGCGGCGTTCTCCTGGACGTAGCTCTTGCGGGCGCCCGGCACGTCGGGCAGGGGATGGTCGGCGATGGAGACGAAACGCCCTCCGGGGACGAGAGCCGCAGCCACGTCCGCACCGGCGGTGTCGAGAACCGCCGTATACCGGCCGCGGGGCAGGTCCTGCGGGCGGTGCCAGGCCCGCTCCGCTCCGAACTCCACCGCGGCGGGCTCATGGCCGGGCCGGGAGACCAGGGCATCGACCTGAGCGCCGGTCAAGCGGGCGAGTTGGACAACCAGACCGCCGACCGCCCCGGCGGCACCGACAACTAGAAGGCGCTCGCCGGCGCCCAACCCCGTGGCCCGAAGGGCCTGCAAGGCGGTCGTCCCGGCCAGAGGAAGGGCCGCCGCGTCCGCCAACGGCACGGTGGCCGGTGCGGGTGCGAGCAGATGGCCGGGCAGGGCGACCAGCTCCGCCCAGGTGCCGCGGCCGGTGGCGATCTGCGCGGACATGGCGATCACTTGGGCGCCCACCTCGTGGACGGGGTCGTTGCTCGCGACGACCCGGCCGGAGATGTCCCAGCCGAGCGTGGCCGGCAGCGGCGGGCCGACCTGCCAGGCGCGGGACTTCCAGTCGACCGGGTTGAGGCTGCTGGCCGCGGTGCGGATGAGGACTTCACCGGCGGCCGGTTCGGGTGCGGCGACCTCGCGGAGGGCCAGGACGTCGAGACCGCCGTGGCGGTCGATCTGGACAGCGCGCATGGTCAGAAAGGACCTTCCAGGAGTGGGTTCGGGGATCAGACAGCGGTACCCACCGGGGCATCGCCGGTGTGCTGTGCGGTTCCGGTTCGGGGCAGAACCAGGTAGGTCAGGGCCAGGCCGCTCAGGCTGAGTACGGCACCGGCCAGGCCGGTCCAGCGCAGCGCGCCGGCGGCGACGATGGCCCCGCCGAGGGCAGATCCGGCGGCGGCGCCGAGGTTGAAGGCCCCGACGTTGGCCGCGACAGCCAACGTCGGGGCGGAGCCGGCATGGCGCAGGATCAGGCCCTGCAGCGGGGCGATGGTGGCGGTGGCCAGCAGGCCCAGGACCAGGACCGCAAGCACGGCGGTGGGCTGCCAGGCGGCGGCGAGCGGCATGACAGCCAGGACGCCGGTCAGGCCGCCGAACACCCCGCGCACGGTGGCGGACATGGACCTGTCGGTCAGCTTGCCGGCGGCCAGGTTGCCCAGAAAGCTGCCGGCGCCGTAGGCAAACAGGAGAGCGGAGATGGCGGCCGGGGAGAAGCCGGCGATGCGGGTGAGCAGCGGCGCGATGTAGGTGAATACGACGGAGACGCCGGAGAAGCCGACCGCGGTGGTGGCGATGGCCAGCAGCACCGGTTTGCGGCTCACCACGCGCAGCTCGTCGCGCAGGCCGGCGGACGATGCCTGCTGCCTGGGCAGCACCAGCGCCAACAGCGCGACGGCGGCCAAGGTCAGCGCGGTCAGCACCGCGAACGGGGCGCGCCAGCCGGCCGCGTGTCCCAGCCACGAGCCCAGCGGTACCCCGAGCAAAGTAGCGACGGTGAACCCGGAGGCCACAGTGGCGATCGCCGAGCCGGTCTTGTGCTCAGGCACCACGCCGGTGGCCATCACCAGCGCCAACGCCAAGAACGCGGCATGGCTGAGCGAGGAGACCACCCGCCCGGCCAGCAACATCGGGAACGAAGAGGCAAAGGCGCTGACCGCGCTGCCCGCAGCGAACAGCAGCATCAGCCCGAGGGCCAGGGGCTTGCGGGGCAGCCGCGCGGTCAGCATGGTCACCGCGGGCCCGCCGATCACCACGCCGAGCGCGTAGGCGGTCACCGCCTGCCCCGCAGTGCTTTGCGATACCTGAAGATCCACGCCGACCTCGGGCAGCATGCCCGCGACCAGGTATTCCGACGTACCGACAACGAAAACGCTCGCGCACAAGGCCGCGAGGGAGGCGTAACTCTTGGTCATGCTGGGGAAGCTAGAGCCTCACATCGGTGTGAGAGTCAAGCGACGTTGCCCGCCCGAGACATCCATGAGGAGCATGAGGAGGATGAAGTGCGGATCGGTGAACTGTCCCGCAGGACCGGCGTACACGAACGACTGCTGCGCTACTACGAGGAACAGAACCTGCTCCAGCCCCAGCGGCGGCCCAGCGGCTACCGCGAATATAGCGAGGCGGACGTGGACACCGTGCGCCGCATCCGCAGCCTGCTCGCCGCCGGCCTGAACACCGCCACCATCGCGACGATCCTGCCCTGCCTGCGTGACGAGGCCGAACGCCTGGTGCCGACCTGCTCCGATCTCCTCGCCGACCTGACCAGGGAACGCGAGCGGATCACCAAGGCCATCATCGATTTGCAGACCTCCCGCGCCGCACTCGACAAAGTCATCGCCGCGGCTCCCGCCGACGTCGCAGAACGCGCGACGCGCGGTGCGACAGCCCGCAGCACACGGGCATGACCGCCACCAGCCCCGAATAGCGCTGCCACCGTCAACAACGTCCTGACCCGCAACAACTGGTGGAGTGCGCCGAAGGGCACTCGATCATGGATGTGTCTCGCCGGCTGCGGATAGCTCCGGAGACGGTCCGCAGCTGGCGGCGGCGTTCCATCGAACGAGGCCTGGACCGCTTGTGTGACGACCCACGGCCGGGCGTCCCCCGGAAGGTCACCGACGCGGACGTGGAGCGGGTCAGCGTCACCCACAAGACGACCGACATCAAGCGGCATCTGGTGGCCCACTGACGATTCCACCTGCACTTCACTCCGACCGGTACGTCTTGGCTCAACCTGGTCGAACGGTGGTTCGCCGAGCGGAGCCAGAAGAAGCTCAAGCGTGGCGGCCACCGTTCCCTAGAGGCCCCTCTCAATCGAAGCCGCGATGGCGCGAAGGCGCTTTGCCGCCGATCGCGCGTCACCGATCCGGTAGGTCGCATAGCGCGGGTCCTGCACGTCCTCAATGCTCCTCACGATGTCCAGGTCGAGGCGGTCGAACAGCCCGAACGTGTCCAGCAGTTCGTCGACGTTCGGCGCCAGTGGCGACCCGCGCTCGATCAGCGAGACATCGCGTGCCGAAACGGCCTCCTCCGTCTCCGACTCGGTCTTGAGTCGGGAGATGACGAGGGAAAGGATGTCCAGCTCGCGCTGCCGCGTGTCGATGAGCCCGGCGAGCCTGGACAAACCGTCCGGCACCTCGAAAAGCATCCCGACATCCGCCGGCCGGAGGCCGAGGGCCTCGGCGGAGCTGACGATTTGACCCAACTCGTCGGCGGTGACGAGCGCCCACTGCTTCCGCTTGGCCATGTTCTGAATCGTGTCGCCGCTGAAGGAGGGGCCGATGACCGCGACGTACTCCGCGGAACGCTTCTCCTTGTGCGTGTCGATTGCCACATCGCTCACGTTGTTGTGCGTGACCCGACCGGATGACGTCGACTTTCCGTCCACGATCGCGGTCCGCAACGACCCGGTGCCGTCGTACCACTGCACGAGGATGTCAGTGTCACCGGAACCGCTGATGCGCTGGGCACGGAAGCCCATGTGCCTGAACGCGCTCTCGATATACACCTCAAACGCCACACCAGGGGCCGCGCCGTCGGCGCCCGGGTCGACGGCGCTGCGCCTCAGTGAGTCCACAATGAGCGAAAGTTCATCCGGTTCAACCGGTTGGCCCGGCGTGCTTTGCGCCAGGTCTGGAGACAGGTCCTCGGCGGCTTCCGGCAAGTGCGGGTCGGCGAGGGGGAGTGTCTCGATGAGACGTAGCCCGGTCGCCGTCGCCTGGACCGACGACCAGGACGTCTCGATGAGCAAGCCCGCTTCGAGCATGAAGGCCGTGAGCCACCGCACCTTATCCTTGTTCAAGCCGTACGTGATGCCTTCCCGGTACACGTCGTTCCTCGGAACATTGGTCTTCGCCGCACGAATCAGCTCGCCGACGAACCTCATGTTCGCGTGAAGAATCCGGATGAAGTCGATGTCCGATCCCGACCGCAGCCACGCCTTGGCGGCCGGCGTTGCCATGAACACCCCGCGGCGGACCTCCAGGAGTAGCCCGGCGGCCCGCACGAACGGCAGCATGGAGTCGACGCTGCTGCGCTTCAGACCGAACCGGTTCGCGATAAAGCCCAGCAGCGCGTCCTTCTCCAGCTGGTCCTCTGCGGCCGCGATGCACGTCCGCAGGTTCTCGATCTTGTTGGGGTCCTCCTTGGGGCTCGGAACCCAGATGTTGTAGGTGTTCCTTGCCTCCTGGGCGCCGTCGGTCACGGCCAGGTGCGCGAGGAGTGCGGCGATCTCCTCCGGGGGTTCGGGAATGTCGACCACTTCGCCCGAGTTGGGCAAGGCCAGGGCCGAAGGCGTCACGACGTCCCAAGTGGCGCAGAGCGACCGTCCTTCAGCGGTCGCGCTCTGCTTCCGCTCTCCCAGCCATTCGGTCAGCCCCAGGACTTCAAGCCAGGTCATGCGGAGGCGCGTGTTGTTGACGGTCGTCCAGTCGAGGTTGTACGACTCGATCAACTCGGCATTGGCCTCTTCGACCGTCAGCGGCTCGCGCACGAGGAGCCTGAGCACCTCGGCGAACAGCCGGATTCGCTCGGCCATCAAAGAGGCGAGACGTGAGCGCGACTCGTCCGCGAGCAGTTCGGACCCCTCAGGGGTCAGCTGAAGAACCCCTTTTCGATTTTGAACCAACCCCATTGACCGCAAAACGTAGGAGTACTTCCGCCAGGACTTCGACGACTCCACACTTGACAGCTGCGGCCGTGCGTCGAGATCCGTGGCCTCACCATCGCCGATCCGGCGGACGAGCTCAAGAATGAGCGGGAACATCTCGTCCTTCCCGCAATGGGGGTTCGGTGCGGAGGACGCCTGCTGCATCCACCTGCTCCGCTGCGCTCCGAGAGTGGGCGTGCTCGGGGGGGTGGTCCGTTCGCTGGTCTCGCTGAAGAGGTCCGGAGTCATTCTGGTGCAGCCGTTCCGTTCATATCGCTGTCCGGTAATTCGGCAGAGACTACTGCCATGCGCGCACGCTACTTCCCACCACTGACAGGCGGTATCCAGCTCCGATTGCGAAACCTGAACTGATCGATCAACAGCTAATCCGGATCGAATGCACCACTCTCCGCATGACTGCTAGTGAGCAGTAGGAGGCGACTTTGTCGAGGATCTCGTCAGCTGTCCCGGTGCAGATGAACGGCCCGGGGTGCTCGCTCCAGTCGGCGAGTCAGGCTCGGATGTCGCGTTCGAGTGCCTGGACGGAACGGTGGCCGCCACGCTAGAGCTTCTCTCTTCGAGTGTTCTGACGATGACCCGCTCGACGTCGACATCGGTGATCTTCCGAGGGGACGCCGGGCCGCGGGTCTTAGTACAAGCCGTCCAGACCGCGCTCGAGAAACCGGCGTCGCCGGGTGCGGACCGTGTCCGGGGCGATCCTCAGCCGACGGGACACCTCCATGATCGAGTGGCCTTCGGCGCCCTCGATCACGATCCGTGACCACAGGGCCAGGGCAGTCGCCCGGCGACGCAACCACCCCTCCAGCACAGACCGCTGGGCGTCAGTCACCGACAACGGCGGAATCTCGGACCCGGACGACTCATGCAGGGCTAACGATGAACCTCTGATTCAGGTCGCTAGAGGAGCGCCATCGGCTGGGTCAACTCGTCGTAGATACTGAGTACTTGGGCGATCGTGTCGTCCTCGGTCGGCCAGCCGGCCGCCTGGCGGGTGCCGCGTTCGACGAGCCGCTCGCGCCGTTCGGGGTCGGCGAGGAGGGCGGTGACGGTGTCGGCGAGGGCCAGGGGGTCGCCGTAGGGGACGAGGGCGGCGGCGTCGCCGACGAGGTCCGGGACGCCGCCGACGGCGGTGGCGACCAGGGGGACGCGGGCGTGCAGGGCCTCCTGGGCGAAGAGGGGGCGGGACTCCCAGCGGCTGGGGAGCAGGGCGAGGTCGGCGGCCGCGAGCAGGTCGGGCACGTCGTCGCGGACGCCCAGCAGCCGGACGGGCGACTCCTCGTCGGCGATGCGCTGCCGCAACTCGGCGCGGAGCGGCCCCTCGCCCGCGATCAGGAGGAGCGGCTCCGGGTCCAGGCCGCTCCAGCGGCGGGCCGCGTCCAGCAGCACGTGGTAGCCCCGGTGCCGGTCGAGGGAGCCGACGGCGAGGAGCAACGGGCGGTCGGTGGCGCCGAGTTCGGCGCGGAGCTTGGCCGAGGGGCCCTCCGGGTCCTTCGCCGCGGCGGGCCGGGGGCGGCCGGGCAGGGCCAGCGCGCCGAGCCGGGCGTCCCGCGCGCCGGTGCGGCGGGCCCGGTCGACCAGGGCGGAGCTGGTGCCGAGGACCACGGCGGCCGTCCGGGCCACGCGCCGCTCCAGCAGCCGCAGCAGGTGCGCCCGCGCACCCTCGGCGTGTGCCCGGTCGTGCCAGGTGACGACCAGCGGGGTGGTCCGTCCGCCGAGCGCCAGCGCGGCCCGGAAGGAGGCGTGCAGCCCGTGCGCGTGCACCAGGTCGGCGTCCGCGCAGGCCGCCCGGAGCCGGCCCACGGCCGTCGGGTCGCTGCTGCGGGGCACCGGAACATGGTCGGCGCCGGTGCCCCGGAAGTCGTAGGCGTGGTCGGCCTCGGCCGGGGCGCACACCGTGACCCGTACGCCCCGCGCGACCAGCCCCTCGGCCAGGGAGCGCACATGGGCGCTGCTCCCGGCGTTGCCGCCGCCGAGCACCTGCACGGTGCGCAGCGAGGACTGGCCGTGCGGGGCGTTGCTGCTCACGGGGGTCACTGGGGCCGGGGCTCCTGGGTCGGGGCGGAGGTCGGTCACGGGTACGGATCGGGCACGAGGACGTACAGAAGGTAGCGAACGGCGAAACACCGGAAGCGGGGTACGACGGGCCGCGCGGGCCCCCGCCCGGAGGCGGCACACCGTCAAGCATGCCAGTACGTACGGCTGTTCCGGGAAATCCCGCCGGAGCCGGCGGGCGGGGCGCGTTGGCAATGCGCCGGCGCATCTCACCCGTACGAGTGAGAGCGGCCGTCGGCCCGGCGGAGCCGGCCGGCATACGTATCGCGAGGTCAGCGGCTCACAGCGCCCGCGCCCAGGCGGACACCCGGTCCCCGTACACGGTGGCGGCGACCACGGCGACGGCGTGCGCGAGAAGGCCCGCGCGCCCGGCCGCCGAGACGACGGCGGTGCCGAGCGCCGCGCCCAGGGCGTGCGCGCCGGTGTCGCCGAGCATGGCCCGCGCCCCCAGGTCCTCCGGGAGCACGGCGGCGGCCCCGCCCGCCGCGACGGCGGCCAGCGCGCCGCCCGTACCGCTCCGGGCGAGCCCCGGCGCCGCGAGGGCGAGCACGGCACCCGCCGCGCGGCCGGGGCGTACGTCGAGCAGGTTGGCGGTGTGCGCGGCGCCCGCGATGACGACGCCGGCGAGCACCCGGTCCACCGGCCTCTCCTTCAGCAGGGTCCCGGCGGCCAGCGCGGCGGCGGAGATGCCGAACAGCTTGACCGCGCCGGAGGTGACCTCACCGGTGCGCAGGGCGCCGAGGTGGGCGCCGAAGCCCCGGCGCGGGTCGTCGGCGCCGGCGATGTCGTCGTAGGCGCCGCAGGCTCCGGCGGCCAGCACGGCGAGCCCGGCCGCCGGGTGGACCCGGGCGGCGGCGAGCGCGGTGGCGGCGGCGCTCGCCGGTCCGGCGTACAGCTCGACGGTGCGGCCCGCGTGGTTCTTCCGCTCCCAGCGGCGGCGGCCGCCCGGCGCGCGGTGCCGGAGCACCGCCGTCAGCCCTCGGGTGAGCAGCGCCGAGCTGAGCAGGGCGGCGCGGCGGGACGTCACCGGCCTAGTCCTCCGCGCGGGCGGTGGCGAGGAGTTCCTCGGCGTGGGCGCGTGCGGCCTCGGAGTCCTCCTGGCCGGCCAGCATGCGGGACAGCTCGCGTACGCGGTCCTCGCCCTCCAGGACCTTCACACCGGACCGGGTGACCGAACCGTCGTTGGTCTTCTCCACCAGCAGCTGCCGGTCGGCGAACGCGGCGACCTGCGGAAGATGGGTGACCACGACGACCTGCGCGGTCCGGGCGAGCTTCGCCAGCCGCCGCCCGATCTCCACGGCCGCCTTGCCGCCGACCCCGGCGTCCACCTCGTCGAAGAGGTACGTCGGCACCGGGTCGGTGCCCGCGAACACCACCTCCACGGCGAGCATCACGCGGGACAGCTCACCGCCGGAGGCGCCCTTGGCGATGGGCCGGGGCGGGGCGCCGGGGTGCGGGGCGAGCAGCAGCTCGACCTCGTCGACCCCGGTGGGCCCGTAGGCGACCGTACGGCCGCCGGCCTCGATGCCGTCCGGGTCCTCGGTCTGCCGGATGTCGAAGGAGACCCGCGCGTGCGGCATGGCCAGCGAGGCCAGTTCGGCGGTGACGGCGGCGGCGAACCGCTCGGCCGCCTCGGCGCGGGCCTTGGTCAACGCCTCGGCGAGCGCGCCCAGTTCGATGCCCAGGGCGTCCCGTTCGGCGGTGAGTTCACCGATCCGCTCGTCGTCGCCGTCCAGCTCGGTGAGCCGGGCGGCGCCCTGCTCGCCCCAGGCCAGCACGGCGCCGATGTCCTCGCCGTACTTGCGGGTCAGCGCCGTCAGGGCGGCCCGGCGCTCCTCCACCGCGGCCAGCCTGAGCGGGTCGGCGTCCAGGTCGGAGGCGTATCCGGCCAGCTCACCGGCGACGTCGGCTAGGAGGATGTTGATCTCCCCGATCCGGTCGGTGAGCGCGGCCAGCGCCGGGTCGTGGGCCCGGACCGCCTCCAGCGCCCGGTGGGCGCCCGCGACCAGGGTGGCGGCGTCGATGCCCTCCGGGTCCTCGGGGTTGCCCGCGAGGGCGGCGTGCGCGGCGGTGGCCGCGGCGGCCAGCGCCTCGGCGTGCCCGAGCCGCTCCGCCTCCTCGGCGAGTTCGGTGTCCTCCCCCGTCCGGGGTTCCACGGCGGCGATCTCGTCCAGGCCGTACCGCAGCAGGTCGGCCTCCTGGGCGCGCTCGCGGGCGCGGGTGACGATCTCGTCCAGCTCGGCGGCGACGGCCCGCAGCCGCCGGTACGCCTCGGTGTACGCGGCCAGCGGGCCGGAGACGGCCTCCCCCGCGTACCGGTCCAGGGCCTGCCGCTGCCGGGACAGCTTGAGCAGGCCCTGCTGGTCGGTCTGGCCGTGCACGGCCACCAGTTCGTCGGCCAGCTCGGCGAGCAGCCCCACGGGCACGCTGCGCCCGCCGAGGTGCGCGCGTGAGCGGCCCTCGGCGGAGACGGTACGGCTGACCAGCAGGGCGCCGTCGTCCAGCTCGGCCCCCGCCTCCTCGGCGCGTACGAGGGCGGAGGCGCCGGCGGCCAGGGCGATCCGCCCCTCCACCACCGCCTTGCCCGCACCGATCCGTACGAGCGCCGGGTCGGCGCGTCCGCCGAGCAGCAGGCCCAGGCTGGTGACCACCATGGTCTTGCCCGCGCCCGTCTCACCGGTGACCGCGGTGAACCCCGGCGACAGCTCGACCACGGCGTCGTCGATGACCCCGAGCGACCGTATCCGCATCTCCTCCAACACGGAACAGACCTTACGAGGTCCGGGGCGTGCCGCGCACACGGGCCGCCGCTGTCACTCCGAGGAGTGGTCCCGGGCGCCGCGCCAGCCGGTGGTCGGCAGGGCGAACTTCGCCACCAGCCGGTCGGTGAAGGAGGCGTGGTGCAGCCGGGCGAGCCGGACCGGCACCGCGCCGCGCCGGACCTCGACCCGCGCGCCGGGCGGCAGCTCGATGGTGCGGCGGCCGTCGCACCACAGCACGCCCGGCGGGACGTGCGGGAGCACCTCGACGGCGAGGACCGAGTCGGGCGAGGTGACCAGCGGCTTCGCGAACAGGGCGTGCGCGCTGATCGGCACCATGAGCAGCGCCTCCACCTCGGGCCACACCACCGGTCCGCCGGCGGAGAAGGCGTAGGCGGTGGAGCCGGTGGGGGTGGAGAGCACGATGCCGTCGCAGCCGAAGGCGGTGACCGGGCGGCCGTCGATCTCCAGCACCACTTCGAGCATCTTCTCGGCGGACACCTTCTGCACGGCCGCCTCGTTCAGCGCCCAGTCGGTGTGCACGATGTCACCGTTGCGGTGCACGACCACGTCGATGGTCATGCGCTCCTCGACCTCGTAGGAGCGGGCCACCACCCGGTCCACCACCCGGTCCAGGTCGTCCCGCTCGGCCTCGGCGAGGAAGCCTACGCTGCCGAGGTTGACGCCGAGCATCGGCACGCCGGAGGCGCGGGCGAACTCGGCGCCGCGCAGCAGGGTGCCGTCACCGCCGAGGACGATGAGCAGTTCGCAGCCGTCGAGTGACTGCGGTGTCGCCTCCTTGACGAGTTCCACCTCGCCCGGCAGCGGCAGGTCGCACGCCTCCTCCTCCAGCACCCGCACCCCGATGCCGGACCGCAGCAGTCCCTTGACGACGAGTTCCGCGCTGCGGATCGCCGCGGGACGCCCGGTGTGGGCGAGCAGGAAAACAGTACGCGCTCGGTTCTGTGTCAACGCGGCCCCTCCGCCACTGCACGATCGATGTCGGCCGGGTCGATCTCGGGGGCTCCGGCACGCAGCCAGAGAAAGTACTCGACGTTGCCGGACGGGCCCGGCAGCGGACTCGCGGTGACTCCTCGCACCCCGAGACCCAGCTCCCACGCCTTGTCGGCCACCCCGCGCACGGCCTCCGCCCGCAGTTGCGGACTCCGTACGACACCCCCGCTGCCCAGCCGTTCCTTACCCACCTCGAACTGCGGTTTCACCATCATCACCAGATCCGCGTCCGGCGTCACGCACCGCTTGAGGGCGGGCAGCACCAGATGGAGCGGGATGAAGGACAGATCGCCCACCACCAGGTCCACCGGCTTCCCGTCGATCCCGTCCAGCGTCAACTCGCGTACGTTCGTACGGTCCTTGACGACGACCCGTTCATCGTTCCGGAGAGACCAGGCGAGTTGTCCGTATCCGACGTCCACGGCGACGACCTGGGCGGCGCCCGAGCGCAGCAGGACGTCGGTGAAGCCGCCGGTGGAGGCGCCGGCGTCCAGGGCGCGGCGGCCCTCGACCACGAGGCCCAGGGGGACGAAGGCGGCGAGGGCGCCGGCGAGCTTGTGGCCGCCGCGCGAGACGTAGTCGGGGTCGGAGTCGTCGCTCAGCACCACGATCGCGGCGGCGGTCTCCACCTGGGTGGCCGGCTTGGTGGCCACGGTCTTGCCGACGGTCACCCGTCCGGCGGCGATCAGCTGGCTGGCGTGCTCGCGCGAGCGCGCCAGCTTGCGGCGGACCAGTTCCGCGTCGAGACGGCGGCGTGCGACTCCTGCCACGTTCGGTTCAGCTCCTGCTCAGGTCTTCATGCGTCGGTACGGGCGGTGCGGCCGTGGCCTCACCGGGGGGCGGGTGCCGGAGGGTCCGGGCGGGCGTCGAGCGCGTCCAGCGCGTCGCGCAGCCCCCGGTGTACATCCTCGTACACGCCGAGGTGTCCCTCGGTGGGCAGGTGGTCGGCGTCGGCCAGGCGGGCCAGGCGGGCGTCGACCCCGGCGTCCCCGGTGGGGGTACGGGGGACGGCGAGCGGCGCCGGGGCCGCGGGGTCGGACTCGGGCGCCGGGGACCCGGACTCGGGCGCGGACTGGCTCATGCCCAGACGCTACCGCGAACGCCTGGGGTACCGTCGTGCGCGATGGCCACGATCGAGGAGTGCCGTACGGCACTGGAGAAGCTCTCGGACAGCATGAGCGGTGCCGGGGGCGACGTCGGCGCCGCCGCCGCGCTGGACCGCTCGGTGAGCTGCCATGTCACCGACCTGGACGTCACCTTCGCCGGCCGCATGAGAGGCGGCCGGATCGAGGTGGCCGAGACCCTCCCGGGTCCGCCCGGGGAGCGGGCCCAGATCCGGCTGGCGCTGACCGGGGACGACCTGGTGGCCCTGGTGGACGGCGAGCTGGACTTCGCCTCCGCCTGGGGTTCGGGCCGGGTCAGGCTGGAGGCGGGTCTGATGGATCTGTTCCGGCTCAGGAAGCTGCTGTGACCTTCGCCGTCCGCGCCTTGCGGGCGGCGGGCACGACCAGCGGGGTCCCGGTCTCGGGGTCGTCGATGACCTGGCAGCGCAGCCCGAAGACCCGCTCGACCAGGTCGGCGGTGACGATCTCGTTCGGCGCGCCCTCGGCGATGACCTCGCCGTCGCGCAGGGCGATGAGGTGCGTGGCGTAGCGCGCCGCGTGGTTGAGGTCGTGCAGGACGGCGACCAGGGTGCGCCCCTGCGTCTCGTGCAGTTCGGCACAGAGGTCGAGCACGTCGATCTGGTGCTGGATGTCGAGGTAGGTGGTCGGTTCGTCCAGGAGCAGCAGCGGGGTCTGCTGGGCGAGGGCCATGGCGATCCAGACGCGCTGGCGCTGACCGCCGGAGAGTTCGTCCACGTACCGCTCGGCGAGCTCCGCGACCCCGGTCTGCGCCATGGACTCCTGTACCACCCGCTCGTCCTCGGCCGACCACTGGCGCAGCAGCCCCTGGTGGGGGTAGCGGCCCCGGCCGACGAGGTCGGCGACGGTGATGCCGTCGGGCGCGATGGAGGACTGCGGGAGCAGGCCCAGGGTGCGGGCGACCTTCTTGGCGGGCAGTGACTGGATGGCCTGCCCGTCGAGCAGCACCTGGCCGTCGGCCGGCTTCAGCATCCGCGACAGCGCCCGCAGCAGGGTGGACTTGCCGCACGCGTTGGGGCCGACGATCACGGTGAAGGAGTTGTCGGGTATCTCCACCGACAGCCGCTCGGCGATGACGCGCTGTTCGTAGGCGAGGGTGACGTTCTCGGCGGACAGGCGGTTCACGGTGCTGGTACTCCTAGGGGGGTGCGGGGTCGGCTTCGGTCCGCTCGCCTCGGTGCTCATACCCGGCCCGCCCGGCGCTCGCCGACCAGCAGCCACAGCAGGTAGGCGCCGCCGACGACACCGGTGACCACGCCGACGGGCAACTGGTCGGCGCCGAAGAGACGCTGGCAGACCCAGTCGGCGGTGACCAGCAGAGCGGCGCCCATGCACAGGGACGGTACGAGGTTGGGGCCCGGCGAGCGGGTCAGCCGCCGGGCGAGCTGCGGCGCGGTGAGGGCGACGAAGCCGACGGGGCCCGCGGCCGCGGTGGCGGCGGCGGTGAGCAGGACGGCGCCGACCATCAGCACCAGCCGCACCCGGTGCACCCGCACCCCGAGGGCGAACGCCACGTCGTCGCCCATCTCCAGCATGCGCAGGCCCCGCCCGTTGGCGAGGACCACGGGGACGACGACCGCGCACAGGATCAGCAGCGGCCAGACCTGGGTCCAGTCCCGGCCGCTGAGCGAGCCGGTCATCCACACCACGGCGCGGGCGGCGTCGACGATGTCGGCCTTGGTGATCAGGTAGCCGTTGACGGCGGTGAGCACCGCGGAGACACCGATGCCGACCAGGACCAGCCGGTATCCGTGCACCCCCTGCTTCCAGGCCAGCAGATAGATACCGAGGCCCGTGACCAGGCCGCCGGCCAGGGCGCCCGCGGTCACGGCGGCGGCGCTGCCGGAGAACAGCACGATCATCACCAGGGCGCCCGCGGTGGAGCCCTGGGCGAGGCCGAGCACGTCGGGGCTGCCGAGCGGGTTGCGGGAGATCGACTGGAACAGCGCCCCGCCGAGTCCCAGCGACGCACCGACCAGCAGGCCGACCAGCAGCCGGGGCAGCCGCAGCTCGTTGACGATGAAGTCCTGGGACGGGGTGCCGTTGCCGACGAGGGTCCGCAGCACGTCCATGGGAGGGATGTGGGCGTCGCCGGTGCCGATCAGGGCCACGCCCGCGGCGAGCACGGCGACCAGCAGCAGGGCGACGACGGTCAGGGAGCGCGGGTCCAGGCGCAGCGAGAGCCCGCCGGGGGTGCGCACCGCACGGCTCCGGGAGAGTGTCTTCACAGTTGCGCCGTCCTCCGCCGTCGTACGAGAAAGATGAAGACCGGTCCGCCGATCAGCGCGGTGATGATGCCGACCTGGATCTCGGCGGGCCGGGCGACGAGCCGGCCGACGATGTCGGCGCCGAGCAGCAGCACCGGCGACAGCACGGCGGCGTACGGGAGAATCCAGCGCAGGTCGGGCCCGGTGAAGGAGCGCACCACGTGCGGCACCATCAGGCCGACGAACATGACCGGGCCGCAGGAGGCGGTCGCGGCGCCGCACAGCACGGTCGCCGCCAGCATGGCCAGCGCGCGGGTGCGGTTGAGGTGGGCGCCGAGCGCGCGGGCGGTGTCGTCGCCCATCTCCATGGCGTTCAGCGGCCGGGCCAGGGCGAGCGAGAGGACCATCCCGGCCACCAGGAACGGCAGGACCTGGACGATGGTCCGGTCGTTCGCGGAGTCCAGCGAGCCGACCGTCCAGAAGCGCATCCGGGACAGCGCCTCGTCGTCCGTGATCATCACGGCCTGGAGGTATCCGTACAGCGCGGCCCCGATCGCGGTGCCGGCCAGCGCGAGCCGTACCGGGGTGGCCCCCCGCGTACCGCCGAGGAACCACACCAGCGCGCCCACGGCGGCCGCACCGGCGAAGGCGAACCAGACGTAACCGCTGAGCGAGGTCACCCCGAAGAAGGTGATGGCGGTGACGACGGCCGCCGAGGCGCCCGCGTTGATGCCGAGCAGTCCGGGGTCGGCCAGCGGGTTGCGGGTGAGCGCCTGGAGCACCGAACCGGACAGCCCGAACGCGGCCCCGGCCAGCAGACCGAGGACGGTCCGGGAGATCCGGTCCCGTACGACGATGTCGGCGTAGGTCCCGCTGTCGTGGAACAGCCCGTGCCAGACGAGGTCCGGCGCCAGTGATTTGGCGCCGACTCCGATACTCGCCATGGCGACGCACGCCAGCAGCACGACGGCCAGGAGCAGCCCTAGGGCGCGCGCCAGCTGTCGCTTCGGGGGCGCGGGGGCGGTTTCCGCGCGCTGTTCCGGACGACTCTCGACCAACACGCAGTTAGGTTAGCCTATCCTGCTCTGCGATCTCGATCCCGCTCTCGATCCCGCCCAGCCGACGGAGCCTCAGAGTCCCAGCCTGGCCAGCGCCTTCTCCGCGTCCAGCGCGCAGGTGCCGTCCCCGGCCGCCGTCCAGGCCGCCGCGCACAGCGCCCGCAGACCGTCGAGCTCGGCCCCCTCGCCCGACAGCTCCAGCTGGCCCGAACCGGCCGTGGCGGTCCAGCCTCCGCAGCGGAAGCCCTCGCCGGCCTCCGTCACCGCCGGCTGACCGGTGAGCAGGCCGCGCAGATCGGCGTCGACATAGGTCGGCCGGTGCTGCGGGGGCGCGGCGAGCAGCTGGGCGCCGTCGGTGACGCCGGTCAGCACGAGCAGCGAGTCGACCCCGCCGTTGTGGGCGCCCTCGATGTCGGTGTCCAGCCGGTCCCCGACCACCAGCGGCCGCTCGGCACCGGTGCGCAGGATGGTCTCCTTGTGCATCGGGGGCAGCGGCTTGCCCGCCACCTGCGGCTCGGCGCCGGTGGCGATCCGCACGACCTGCACGGCCGCGCCGTTGCCCGGCGCGATGCCCCGCCCGCTCGGAATGGTCAGGTCGGTGTTGGACGCGAACCACGGCACCCCGCGCGCCACCGCGTACGACGCCTCCGCGAACCGTCCCCACGGGAAGTCCGGGCCGCCGTACCCCTGCGCCACCGCGGCCGGGTCGTCGTCCGCCGACTCCACCGGGGTCAGCCCGCGCTCGCGCAGCGCCACCCGCAGCCCCTCACCGCCGATCACCAGCACCTTCGCCCCGGCCGGCACCTGCTCGCTGATCAGCCGGGCCACCGCCTGCGCGGAGGTGATCACGTCCTCCGCGCCGGTCGGTATGCCCAGCTCGGTCAGGTGCCCGGCCACCGCGTCCGGGGTACGCAGCGCGTTGTTGGTGACGTACGCGAGGTGCATGCCGTCGGCACGGGCCTCGGCCAGCGAGTCCACGGCGTGCGCGATGGCCTCACCGCCCGCGTACACCACCCCGTCCAGGTCGAGCAGCGCCGTGTCGTACGCCTCGTGCAGGGGCCGCTCGCTGCCCTCGGGGCTCGTCCTGACGCTCCGGCTCATCCGTATCGCTCCTCGTTCGACGCTCTTTCCCCCGATCATCCCGCAACGCGCCCGCACACGTACGATGCCGGGATGAACATCGCAGGTCACTCGGAAGCAACGGCGCCCCGAGGTCTGGAACTCGCCCCGTTCCGCGGCCTTCGTTACGACCCGGAACGGGTCGGCAGCCTGGCCTCCGTCACCTCCCCGCCGTACGACGTGGTGGTACGCCCCGACGGCCTGCACCACCTCCAGGACGCCGACCCGTACAACATCGTCCGGCTGATCCTGCCCCAGGCCGACACGCCCGACATCCGCAACGAACAGGCCGCCGACACCCTGCGCCGCTGGCTCGCCTCGGGCATCCTCGCGCCCGACCCGGTCCCCGCCCTGTACGTGTACGAGCAGCAGGACGTGGACGGACTGCTCCAGCGCGGTGTCATCGGCGCCCTGCGCGTCTCGGAACCGGAGGACGGCGTCGTCCTCCCCCACGAGGACGTGATGGACCCGGTGGTCGCCGACCGCGCGGGCCTGATGCGCGCCACCCGCGCCAACCTGGAACCCCTGCTGCTGACCTACCGGGGCGACGGCGCGACCTCCGAGGCGGTCGAGCGCACGGTGAAGCTCCCGCCCCTGCTGACGACCACCACCGAGGACGGCGTACGGCACCGCCTGTGGAACCTCACCGACCCGGCCGAGCTGGCCCTCGTCCGCGAGGACCTCGCCCAGCACCAGGCCCTCATCGCCGACGGCCACCACCGCTGGGCCACCTACCGCCTGCTCCGCGCCGAGCAGCCCTCCCCCGGTCCCTGGGACCTGGGCCTGGTCCTGCTGGTCGACACCGTCCGCTATCCGCTGCGCGTCCGAGCCATCCACCGCCTGCTGCACGGCCTGCCGGTGGCGGACGCCCTGGCCGCCGTGGGCGACCTGTTCCGGGTACGGCACCTCGCGGTCCCGCTGCCCGAGGCGCTGGAGGCGCTCGCGGAGGCGGCCGCCGAGGGCAACGCCTTCCTGCTCGCCGGCGACGGCGACTTCCACCTGCTGGACCGCCCGGACCCGGCCCTGCTGGCCCGCACGGTCCCGGCCGGCCACCCGGACGCCTGGCGCTCCCTGGACGCGACGGTCCTGCACGCCGTGCTCCTCGAACACGTCTGGCGCGTCCCCGAGGACTCCCCCGCGCACATCGCCTACATCCACGACACGGCGGCCACCGTCGCCAAGGCCGAACGCGGCGGGAGCACGGCGGTGCTGCTGCACCCGGTACGCGAGGAAGTCGTGCGCGAGCTGGCCCGGCAGGGGGTGACGATGCCGCGCAAGTCGACCTCGTTCGGCCCCAAGCCGGCGTCGGGGCTGGTGCTGCGAGTGGTGGACATCTGAGAACCGATCCGGCTGGTCGCGGGCACGAAAAAAGGGCGGGACCGCTGGGGTCCCGCCCTTCATTCATGTGCCGTGCGCGCCGCCGGGATCAGTCCTCGGTGGTGTCCTTGACCTGGACGATCTTCGGCTCGTCGGCCTTGGGCTCGTCCTCGTCCGCGGGCTCGTCGTCGTCCTCGTCCGCGTCCTCGTCCGCAGGCTCGTCGTCGTCCGACGGCTCGCTTGCGTCCGCGGGCTGGTCGTCGGTGGTGGTGTTCTCGTCCACCACGACCGTCACCACGGTCTCGGTCTCCGCGTCGTCCTCATCCATCGCGTCGACGAACTCGACACCGTCCAGCTCGGCCAGCCGGTCGGAGGCGTCGGTGCTGCCGTCACGGTCGGCCTCGACGGCCTTGGCGAACCACTCCCGCGCCTCGCCCTCCCGGCCGACGGCCAGCAGGGCGTCCGCGTAGGCGTAGCGCAGACGGGCGGTCCAGGGCTGGACGGAGTTGGAGGCCAGCTCCGGGCTCTGGAGGGTGACGATGGCCGCGTCGAGCTGGTCCATGTCACGCCGGGCACCGGCGGCGACGAGCCGCATCTCGACCTGGCCGGCCTTGTCCAGCTTCTGCACCTCGGGGGCACCGGCCATGTCCAGCGCCTTCTCCGGGCGCCCGAGCCCACGCTCGCAGTCGGCCATCACGGGCCACAGCTCGGTGTTGCCGGTCATCCGGCGAGCGGCACGGAACTCGGCCAGGGCCTCGCTGTACTTCTGGGTCGCGTAGGCGGCGAAGCCGGCGGCCTCACGGACCGCGGCCACACGGGACGCCAGACGCAGGGCCACCCTGGAGTAGCCGTAGGCGCCCTCAGGGTCCTCGTCGATGAGCCGCGCGACCATCACCAGATTCCTGGCGACGTCCTCCGCGAGCGTCTTCGGGAGGCTCTGCAGCTCCTGGCGGACGTCCTTGTCGATCTCGTCGCCGGTGACGTCGTCCGGGATCGGGAGGCGCTTGATCGGCTCGCGGTCGCGCTCGTCACGGCCCCGGTACCCACCACGGTCGTCGCGGCGGTCGTCACGGCCCCGGTACCCACCGCGCTCGCCCGGCCGGGCGCCACGGTCGTCACGGCCCCGGTAGCCCCCACGGTCGCCGCCCCGGTCGTCCCGGCCGCGGAAACCGCCCCGGTCACCACCACGGCTGTCGTCCCGACGGAACCCACCACGGTCGCCGCCACCACGGCGGTCGTCGTCACGGCGGAAGGAGGGGCGGTCGCCGGAACGCTCGTCACGACGGAAGGGAGGACGGTCGCCGCCGCGGTCGTCGCGACCCCGGAAGCCACCACGGTCGTCACCACGACGGTCATCGCGGCGGTCATCACGGCGGTCGTCTCGGCGGAAGTCGCCACGGCTGTCGTCCCGACGGAACGCCGGCCGGTCACCCGAGCGCTCGTCCCGACGGAACGACGGGCGGTCGCCGGACCGCTCGTCCCGACGGAACGACGGGCGGTCACCCGAGCGCTCGTCACGGCGGAAGGAGGGGCGGTCGCCGGAGCGGTCGTCACGACGGAACGACGGACGGTCGCCACCACGGTCGTCACGACCACGGAAGCCACCACGGTCGCCACCACGGTTGTCGTCGCGGCGGAAGTCGCCACGGCTGTCGTCCCGACGGAACGCCGGGCGGTCACCCGAACGCTCGTCACGACGGAAGGACGGACGGTCCCCACCACGACGGTCGTCGTCCCGACGGAAGGAGGGGCGGTCGCCGGAACGCTCGTCGCGACGGAAGGGAGGACGGTCGCCGCCACGGTCGTCACGACCACGGAAGCCACCACGGTCGCCACCACGGTTGTCGTCACGGCGGTCGTCGCGGCGGAAGTCGCCACGGCTGTCGTCCCGACGGAACGGGGGACGGTCGCCGGAACGCTCGTCGCGACGGAAGGGAGGACGGTCGCCACCACGGTCGTCACGACCACGGAAGCCACCACGGTCGCCACCACGGTTGTCGTCACGACGGAAGTCGCCACGGCTGTCGTCGCGACGGAACGCCGGCCGGTCACCGGAACGCTCGTCACGACGGAACGACGGACGGTCCCCACCACGACGGTCGTCGTCACGACGGAACGACGGACGGTCCCCACCACGACGGTCGTCGTCACGACGGAACGACGGACGGTCGCCGCCACGGTTGTCGTCACGACCACGGAAACCGCCGCGGTCGCCACCACGGTTGTCGTCACGACGGAAGGACGGGCGGTCATCGCGGCGGAAGCCACCGCGGTCGCCACCACGGTCGTTGCCGCGGTCGCCACCACGGTCACTGCCGCGGTCGTCGCGGCGGAAGGAGGGACGGTCGCCGCCACGGCGGTCGCCGCCACGGTCGTTGGACCGACTCGGGCCGCCGCGGTAGCCGCCACGATCACCGCGGTCACCACTGTCCCGTCGCCGCTGGTCGCGCTCCGGTCGGTCCTCGGGAGAGTTGGTGGACATCGGGTGACTCCTGTCTTCGGGTACCACAAGCATTGTAAAAACAAAAGGACCCCTGGTCCCAGCTGAACGCTGGGACCAGGGGTCCTCCAAAGATTGTTCGGCGGCGTCCTACTCTCCCACAGGGTCCCCCCTGCAGTACCATCGGCGCTGTGAGGCTTAGCTTCCGGGTTCGATATGTAACCGGGCGTTTCCCTCACGCTATGACCACCGAAACCCTAATGGTTTCGAGCGAACAAGCACACTTTTTATTTGTGAGTTCGAGTTCAGCTCTGAACCGGCAACTGTTCGTTGCCTCAGAACTTACACAGTGGACGCGAGCAACTGAGGACAAGCCCTCGGCCTATTAGTACCAGTCAACTCCACCCGTTACCAGGCTTCCATATCTGGCCTATCAACC
>NZ_SHKU01000007.1:0-513528 GCF_004217355.1 Streptomyces sp. BK022 | reverse complement strand
TTACATTCCGAACCCGGAAGCTAAGCCTCACAGCGCCGATGGTACTGCAGGGGGGACCCTGTGGGAGAGTAGGACGCCGCCGAACTAATTTTGAGAGAAACCCCCGCACCTTTTGGTGCGGGGGTTTTCTGCGTTCCGGACCCTTTTTCAGAAAGCGACGTCCGCTGTTTCCACGACGCCGGCCTCGCGGCCCGGCGCGCTGTGGAACTTCCAGTACAGGTTGGTGTGGGCGATGAGCTTGTCCGGGGTCGGGGCGCCGTACTGGGTGAGGTCCTCGGTCGTGTGGGCGTCGGTGACGAGGACGGCGTCGTAGCCCCGGGTGATCGCGCCGTGCAGTGTAGAGCGGATGCAGATGTCAGTCTGGGCGCCCGCGACGACGAGGCGGCCCACCTTCAGTTCATCGAGCACGGACTCCAGATTCGTGGCCTCGAAGGAGTCACCGTAGTTCTTGTGGACCAGGGGCTCGTCCTCGTGCCGCTTCAACTCGGGGACGTACTCCCACGAGGCGCTGTTCTGCGGCATGTCCTCGTCCGAGTGCTGGATCCAGACGACGGGTACGTCGGCCGTCCGGGCCTTGTTGATCAGCGAGCCGATGCGCGCGATCACCGGGTCGCGGTCGTGGGCGTCCGCCATCACCCCGTTCTGGACGTCGATGACGAGGAGGGCCGTGTTCGGGCGGTCGGAGAGGGTTGTCATGGATGGGACTGTACGGCGTACTACCGTGGGGGGCATGGGAGTTGTGGGTGGTCAGGGGTATGTGGTGCGGGCTGTGCGGGCTGCGGAATGGGAGGAGGTGAAGCGGTTGCGGCTGGACGCGCTGCGGGACCCGGTCGCTCATCTCGCGTTCCTGGAAACCTATGAGGTGGCTGCCGCCCGGCCGGACTCGTTCTGGCAGGAGCGGGCCGCTCAGGGGAGTGGGGTGCGGCAGTTTATCGCCGAGGCGCCCGGTGGGGACTGGGCCGGGACGGTGACCGTGCTGGTGGAGGAGGCCGGGTCCGAGGACTGGGCCGGGTATGCGGTCGAGCGACGGCAGGGGCATGTCGTCGGGGTGTTCGTGCGGCCCGGCCACCGGGGGAACGGACTGATCCAGGAGTTGCTGGACGCCGGTGTCGCGTGGGCGTGGGAGCAGGGGGCGGAGCGGGTGCGGCTCTTTGTGCACGCCGACAATCCGCGGGCCCAGGGGGCCTATGTGCGGGCGGGGTTCAAGCCGACCGGTCTCGTGGTGTCGTTCTCGAAGAACGAGGAGGAGCGGGAGCTGGAGTTCGCGCTAGACCGGTAGGTCCTCGTGGGGCCAGCGGGCGCGGGCCTGTTCGCGGGAGCGGAGCAGGGCCAGCGTCGGCAGGCCCGCGGCCGGGCCGGTGGTGAGCAGGTCGGGGAGCTGCGGGAGAGGGGCGACCGCCGCCACGTCGTCCAGGATCAGGGTGAGTGGTGGGTCGAGCCGACCGGAGGATGACCGTTCGGCCATGCGCCGGCCGTGCTCGACCACGCTCGAGACGAGGGCCGTCAGCAGGGGCATCGCGCCCGGCCGAGTCCTGGGGTCCTCGATGGGTTCACCGACCACATAGAGCGTGCCCCCTTCGTGGACGAAGGAATCCAGGGCGAGCGTGTCGGTTCGGTGTGGGGTGCACGATTCGCGGATGTTGACCGTGAGGAGCGCGGAGAGCGCGCGGTTGGTCAACTCCTGCGCGATGTCCCGGCGTTCCGGGTGCGAGGTGAGGGCCGCTTCCAGCTCGCCCGCGGCGCCGGGGGCCGCCTTGGGGTGGGTGCGCAGGGTGCGTACCGCGTCCTGGAGCTGGGTGCCCTGGGTCCAGCGGTGGACGTGGCGGATGGTGCGGCCGTCCAGCGCGGCGGCGTGCAGGAAGCTGCGCAGCAGGATGGTGGCGGTGTCGGTGACGGCCTGGTCGATGCGGGCCGTGGGCCGGACCGGGGCGAGGAGCGCCGTGGCCCGGCTCAGTGCGGTGGGGCGGTCCTCACAGCCGGCCGTGGGCGACCAGTGCAGGCGGGCCGGGGTGTCGCAGCGGTGGGTGGGGTCGTAGAGGAGGACGGGGCCGAGCTTGGCCCGCGCGTCCTTGGTCTCCTGCCAGAGGGCCGGGTCCGAGGTGACGACCACTGCCGGGCCGGGGGCGTCCTGCAGGGCTGTGAGCGCGGAGGTGTGGCGGGTCTCGGGGGTGCCGTAGCGGAGGGGGCCCTGGGGGGCCGGAGGCCGCTCCACGACCGGCGGGGGCTGCTGCTCGAGGGGCTGGGGCTTCTCCATGACGACCGGAGGCGGCGACGCCACGAGGACCGGCTGCTCGATCCGCGGCTCCGGTACCGGTTTCTCCGCCACAGGCGCGTCCGAAGGCCGCGGGAGTCTGCGTACTCGCCCCGCGCGCCAGCGGGCCACCGTGCCGAGGACGAAGACCGTCAGGACCAGCAGGATCAGCAGCTGGCCGATGAACAGGCCCCAGAAGAGGCCCCAGCCGGGGAGCTGGGCGGGCGGGGTGCCCGCCCAGGCGCCGGCGATGTCGTGCGGCTGGGCGACGAGGTGGCGTATGGCCAGCGGGGTGCGGGTGAAGGCCAGCGGGGTCGGCCAGGCGCCCCGCGCGAAGAGGGCCGCGAGGCCGGTGGCCGTCCACACCAGGACCGTCATGCCGAGGAGGAAGGCGAGCAGGCCGACCAGGAGGCCGTCCGGAATCCCGCCGCCCTCGCCCGCGCGTCCGGCGTCCCGGCCGCCGCCCCGCTCGTCCGCTCGCACGTGCTCTCCCTACGCCACCGTCGACTCGGAGTCGCCCACGTGCTGTTCCACGAAGGCGGCGGCCCGCTGCTCGGCCTCCAGCTCGGCGGCGCGCAGGGCGTCGTCGAGGTCGGCGGAGGACTCGGTCATCGCGCGGTCGGTGAAGACCAGGGGGCGTTCGGTCTCGGTGACCAGGTGTTTGACCACCTGGACGTTGCCGTTGACGTCCCAGACCGCGATGCCGGGGGTGAGCGTCGGGATGATCTCCACGGCCCAGCGGGGCAGGCCGAGGACCCGGCCGGTCGCTCTGGCCTCGTCGGCCTTCTGGGCGTAGATCGTCCTGGTGGAGGCCATCTTGAGGATCGCGGCCGCCTCCTTCGCCGCCGCGCCGTCGACCACGTCGGAGAGGTGGTGGACGACGGCGACGAAGGACAGGCCGAGGCGCCGGCCGAACTTCAGCAGCCGCTGGAACAGCTGGGCCACGAACGGGCTGTTGATGATGTGCCAGGCTTCCTCGACCAGGAAGATGCGCTTCTTGCGGTCGGGCCTGATCCAGGTGTGCTCCAGCCACACGCCGACGATCGCCATCAGGATGGGCATGGCGATGGAGTTGCGGTCGATGTGCGAGAGGTCGAAGACGATCAGCGGGGCGTCCAGGTCGATGCCGACCGTGGTCGGGCCGTCGAACATGCCGCGCAGGTCGCCGTCGACCAGCCGGTCGATCACCAGGGCGACGTCCAGGCCCCAGGCCCGTACGTCGTCTATGGCCACGTTCATCGCCTCGGCGGACTCCGGCTCGGGGTGGCGGAGCTGCTCGACGATGTCGGTGAGGACGGGCTGGCGGTCGACGATGGTCTCGTTGACGTAGGAGTGCGCGACCTTGAGGGCGAAGCCCGAGCGTTCGTCCAGGCCGTGGCCGAGCGCGACCTCGATGATCGTGCGGAGCAGCGCGAGCTGGCCGGTGGTGGTGATCGCGGGGTCGAGCGGGTTGAGCCGGATGCCGTGGTTGAGCGCGGCGGTCGGGTCGAGCCGGATGGGGGTTATCCCCAGCTCCTCCGCGATGAGGTTCCATTCGCCGACGCCGTCCTCGCCCTGGGCGTCCAGGACGACGACCTGGCGGTCCTTGAAGCGGAGCTGGCGCAGTACGTACGTCTTCTCCAGCGCCGACTTGCCGTTGCCGGACTCGCCGAGGACCAGCCAGTGCGGGGCCGGGAGCTGCTGGCCGTAGAGCTGGAAGGGGTCGTAGATGTAGCCCTTCCCGGAGTAGACCTCGCGGCCGATGATGACGCCTGAGTCGCCGAGGCCGGGGGCGGCCGTCGGCAGGTAGACCGCCTGGGCCTGCCCGGTGGAGGTGCGCACCGGGAGGCGGGTGGTCTCGACCTTCCCGAAGAGGAAGGACGTGAAGGCGTCGGTGAGGACGGACAGCGGATCTCGCATGGAGAGCCTCTACCTTCGGATGCCGGTGGCGAACGGGAGGGTGTTCACGAACGCGCGGTGGTGCTCGCGGTCGCACCACTCCAGCTTCAGGTACGACTTGCCCGCCGAGGCGCGGATCGTGCGCTTGTCGCGGTTGAGCGCCTCGGGGGAGCGGGCGGAGACGGTGATGTAGCCGACGAGGTTGACGCCGGCGGCTCCGCTGGCGAGGTCCTCGCCGCGCTGGTCGAGGCGGGAGTGGGCGGCGACGTCGCGCGGGTCGACGGTGCGGTTCATCTTGGCGGCGCGGGACGCCTCGGCCTCGTCGTTGGTCTTCTCCGTCAGCATGCGCTCGATGGCGATCTCGGTGGGTTCGAGGTCCATGGCGACGGCGACGGTGCGGATCACGTCCGGGGTGTGGACGAGGAGGGGGGCGAGGAAGTTGACGCCGACGGGGGTCATCGGCCACTCCTTCACCCAGGCGGTGGCGTGGCACCAGGGGGCGCGGGTGGTGGACTCGCGGGTCTTGGCCTGGAGATAGGTGGGCTCCATGGCGTTCAGCTCGGCGGGCCAGGCGTTGCGCTGGGTCATGGCCTGGATGTGGTCGATGGGGTGGTCCGGGTCGTACATGGAGTGGATCAGGGAGGAGAGGCGGCCCTGTCCGAGGGGCTGGCGTACCCGGATGTCGGCTTCCTGGAGGCGGGAGCAGATGTCGGTGAGCTCGCGGGCCATGACGATGGCGAGTCCGGCGTCGCGGTCGAGCTTGCGGCCGGCCTGGGGGCGGGCGGCGCGGGCCATGGCGTGCGCCTCGGCGGCCAGGTCGCGGCTGTAGCTCATGCAGGCGACGAGGTAGGCGCGGTGCTGCTCGCTGCTGGTGGACACCATGGACTGGAGCTGGTCGTAGGACCGCTGGAGCCACTCGGGGGAGCGGCCGTCGCCGCGCAGGACGACGTCCTTGGCGTGCGCGTCGGGGTCGGCGGGCAGCGTGCGGGCGAGCATCTGGATGCGGGTGACGAAGCCGTCGCCGTTGGCCACGTGCTTGAGGAGGGTGCCGAAGCGGTCGACGAGGGCTTCCTGGTCCTCGGAGTCGCGCAGGCCGACGCCGGGGCCCTCGATCTCGATGGCGGCGGTGACGGTCTTGCGGTCGGCGTGCAGCAGTACGGCGATCTCGTCGGGGCCGAAGGGGGCGGCGAGCCAGGTGATGCGGCCGATGCCGGGGGGCGGGCCGATCTCGACCTCGCGGCCGTCGAGGCGGACGCCGGCCTCCATGACGGGGGAGCGGTAGACGGCCTGGCGCTTGACGGTGCGCTTGTAGGAGCGGTTGATCTCGAACCACTTGTAGAAGGTGCGGCGCTTGTACGGCACATAGACCGCGGCGACCGCGAGCATCGGGAGGCCGCTGAGGAGCGCGATGCGCAGGGGGAGGGCGGGTACGAGGAGGCCGCACATCATGCCGAGGAACGCGCCGACGACGATCAGCGCGATCTCGCCGGACTCGCGGTTGCGGCCGATGATCGCGTTGGGCCGGGCGCGGCCGATGAGATACGTACGGCGGGGCGAGACCGGATGGGACAGGTGGGCCTCGGTCGTCAACGCCCTTCACCTCCAGAGCGGTTGGTGCTGCTGTTGCGGGTGTTGCCTGCGTGCGGGGTGTTGACCGGGCTGGGCGCGCGGGGCGCGGGGGCCGCGGCGGGGGCGCTCTGGGGGGTGCGGCCGCTGTGGGCCGCGACGCCTCCGGAGGCGGGGTTGGCGGGGCGGGGGGTGCTCCCGCCCTGGCCGCCGCCCGCGTTGCTGTCGGCGCGGGTGCTGTGGGCCTTGATGCCCTGGGCGACGAGGGTGGCGGGGGAACTGATGACGGCGGCGGCCTTGCCCTCGGCGCCCTGCATGATGCGGTTGTTGCGGGAGCCGGCGATCTCGTCGCCGAAGCCGGGGACGAAGCGGTAGATCATCGCGCTGGCGAAGATGGCGAGCAGGATGATGGAGAGGCCGGAGACGACGGCGCCGAAGGCGTCGGGGCCGCTGTCGCCGGAGAGGGCGCCGGCGAGGCCGAGGACGATGACGATGACCGGTTTGACCATGATGACGGCGATCATGATGCCGGCCCAGCGGCGGACGTGGCCCCACAGGTTCTTGTCGACGAGGCCCGCGTAGACGACGGTGCCGAGGAGGGCGCCCACGTACAGCAGGGCGGCGCGGATGACGAGTTCGAGCCAGAGGACGCCTGCGGCGAGGATGCTGACGAGGGAGACGACGATCAGCATGATGGGGCCGCCGCCGATGTCGTCGCCCTTCTCCAGGGCGCCGGAGAAGGTGCCGAAGAACGTGTCGGCCTGGTCTCCGGTGGCCTTCGCCAGGACGTCGGTGACGCCGTCCGCCGCGGAGACGACGGTGTAGAGGATCAGGGGGGTGAAGGCGGAGGCCAGGACCGTGAGCCAGAGGAAGCCGACGGCTTCGGAGATGGCGGTGGTGAGGGGGACGCCCCGCACCGCTCGCTTGGCCACGGCCAGGACCCACAGGACGAGGGTGAGGATGGTGGAGGCGGCGAAGACGACGGCGTACTGCTGGAGGAACTTCGGATTCGTGAAGTCGACGTTCGCCGTCTCCTTCACCGCGTCGCTCAGCTTCCCGATCGTCCACGAGGCCGCGTCCGCGCAGCCCTTGGCCAGCGAGGAGAGGGGGTCGAGTGAGGAGGTGAGGGGGTTGTCGGTGGTGAGGCCCTTGCGGGCGCTGCCTCCGCCGTGGCTGTTCTGTTCGCAGTACTTCTTGGCGGGGCCGGCGATCAGCGCGCAGGGGTCCCCGCTCTTCGTGGGGGTCGGGGTGGGGGCCGCCATGACGTTCGTGGCGAAGAGCACGGTCGCTGTTTGAATCGCGGCGGTCAAGCCGGTGAGCTTGAGCGCGCGGTGCTGGCTACCGGGCATAGGTGAAGCCTCCGAACTCCTGGACCGCCTTGCTGATCTCATCGGCTCCGGACACCGGGTTGTCACCGGTGACCGGGGTGGGACCGGTCCGCTGGCTGGAATCGAGGACCTTCCAGTCGTTGTCGCTCCACCGAAGCTTCAGTGTCACGGTGAACCAACTGCTGGTCACCGGGTTCGTCGAGCGGTCACCGGCGAGGCCGAACATGCCGTTGCACCACACCTCAACGGTGGCCGCGCCGTCGCTGTACGAGGTGACCTTGGAGCCCGCCGGGAGCGTGCGGTTCACGAAGGTGCTGCCCGCGGGGGCACTCCCGTCGTCGGTGAGTCCTACCTTTTTGAGGAAGGCAGCAGAGTAATCCGCGTCGAACCCGGACTGAAGTCGGCCTGCGGAGCTGGGAACCGCGATGGTCTGCACGATCGCGTGCCGCTTAGTGGTGTTGAACATCCCGTCAGACCCCAGCGCCACCGCGTAGTTCGCCGCCGCGCTCTCTGCCCCCTGCTGGGTGTGGGGGAAGTGCGTGGGGATGCCGTTCTCGGTGGTGGGGACCGGGGTGGTTCCGGAAGCGGCGGTGGGGGCGGCCGGTTGGTGGGGGGCGCCCTTGGCCGGGTTGTCCGGGGAAGAGGAGTTGTCGCGGTTGGCGAAGGCGATGGCTGCGATGAGGAGGACGACGACGCCGACGACGGTGATGAGGCTGCGGGAGGAGGAGCGGGGGGTGCGGCGGGGGGCGCCGCCGTAGGGGTCGCCGCCGGGCAGGTGGGTGCGGGT
This sequence comes from Streptomyces sp. BK022, assembly GCF_004217355.1. Lineage (NCBI taxonomy): Bacteria > Bacillati > Actinomycetota > Actinomycetes > Kitasatosporales > Streptomycetaceae > Streptomyces > Streptomyces sp. BK022. Next base: position 505,718 of record NZ_SHKU01000007.1, on the reverse strand, counting down.
GTGCCCGGTGTCGGGGTAACCGTGTTCGCCTGAGGTGCTCATGCCGCGTCCGCCCTCTCCGCCTTGTGTTCATACGACGGTAGCCGGGCTGGTCCTCGCGCGGGCGCGGTGTGGTGACTGGACATCAGGGAAACGCGACCTCGAGTCCGGGCGTCAGACGGCCATGCCGTACACGATGGTGAACAGCGTGCCGAGGGAGCCGATGATGAAGACCCCGGTGAGGCCCGCGATGATGAGTCCCTTGCCCTGTTCCGCGCTGAAGGTGTCCCGCAGCGCGGTGGCGCCGATGCGCTGTTTGGCCGCGCCCCAGATGGCGATGCCGAGGCAGAGCAGAATGGCGACGGCCATCACGACCTCGATCATCACCTTCGCTTCGTTGCCCAGGCTACCGAAAGGCCCCCAGTCCGGAGCGATCCCGCCGATGATGGTGTTGATGTCTCCCTTGTCGGCCGCAAAGAGCATGTAAGTCACCGCCCCTGGTGGGTAGTTGTGCCGCTCCCCTGCGGTGTGCAGAGGTCAGGTCTCATTGTCGCCGACAACGTCGCCGTCGTATGTCGACTTGGCGGCATTCACAGGCGGGTCTCGTACATTTGGCGCGTACGGTCACTCTGTGTATCACGGCAGGTCACGCCGGGCAATGACGCGGGTGCGAAACCTGTGGTGTGGTTCCGTCGTTGGGCTCTCTTACGGCTCTTCCGTCCCCCGCGCGGTTTCTGACGGCTGGTCGGGTGAGGCGTCGAGACGATGTTCTCACGCGGTGTCAGCGCGGTTCGAGCCCGTGCAGCAGCAGGTGGACGTGGGTGTCGAGGCCGGCCAGGGCCTCCTCGGCGTCCAGCACGCAGCCGGCGATGAGGGCGGCGAGGCCGTGCAGGCTGGCGGCGGCGACCAGGGTGATGCGCTCGGGGTCGCCCTGGACGATCTCGCCCCGCTCCTGCGCCTGGGCGAAGGTGCGGGTGAGGGAGCCGAGGGACCGGTCGGCGGCGGCGGCGAGCCGGCCGGAGCTGTCGGGTTCGTGCTTGCGCGCGAACATCAGCTCCAGCAGCTCCGGGTTGTCGACGGCGAAGCCGAGGTAGGCCCGCGCGAGGGCGGTCAGCCGCTGCTCGAAGTCCGCCCCGGGGGTGGCGGCGGCAGCGGTGGTGAGGGCCTGGTCCAGGCGCTCGTAGCCGGCGAGGGCGAGGGCGTCGAGGAGGGCCTGCTTGTCCTTGAAGTGGCGGCCGGGGGCGGCGTGGCTGACGCCGGTGGCGCGGGCCAGCTCGCGCAGGGAGAGGGCGGCGGCCCCCTTCTCGCGCAGGGTGTGCTCGGCGCTCTGGAGCAGGGCGGCGCGCAGATCGCCGTGGTGGTACGGGCGGCTGGTGGGGATGCGCGGCATGGGGGTCATCGTATCCCGATGTTGTCGGCGCCAGCTTTGTTGGCGGTGACTGCATTGTTGTCGTTGACATCATTGTTGGCGTTGTCTACATTGAGGCCATGGCCGAGACGAGTGAAGCGCGCGGTGCGCGCCAGTGGAATGTGGACCGTCTGCCGGATCTGAGCGGCCGTACGGCCGTGGTGACCGGCGCCAACAGCGGGATCGGCTTCATGGCCGCCGCCGCGCTGGCCCGGGCGGGGGCCCATGTGGTGTTCGCGGTGCGCGACCTGGCGCGGGGCGCCGCCGCGGCGGGGCGGGTGAGCGGCAGCACCGAGGTGCGCCGGCTGGACCTGGCGGACCTGGACTCGGTCGCCGAGTTCGCGGCCGGCTGGGACCGCCCGCTGGACCTGCTGGTCAACAACGCGGGCGTGATGATGCTGCCCGAGGGGCGGACGAAGCAGGGCTTCGAGACCCAGTTCGGCACCAACCACCTCGGGCACTTCGCCCTGACCAACCTGCTGCTGCCGCACCTCACCGACCGCGTGGTGACCGTCTCCTCCGGGCTGCACCGGGGCGGGGACGGCCGGATCAGCTTCGACGACGTCAATCTGCGCGGCCGCTACACCCCGACCCGCGCCTACGCCCAGTCCAAGCTGGCCAACCTCCTGTTCACCCTGGAACTCCAGCGCCGCCTCACCGAGGCGGGGTCCCGGGTGCGCGCCCTCGCCGCTCACCCCGGCTACGCCGCGACCAACCTCCAGAGCCATGCCGCGAACCCGCTGGCCCGCCTCTTCATGGGCGTCGGCAACAAGGTGTTCGCCCAGGACGACAAGGGCGGCTCCCTGCCCACCCTGTACGCGGCCACCCAGGACCTGCCCGGCGCGTCCTACGTCGGCCCCGGCGGCCTCGGTGAGATGCGCGGCGCCCCCGCGCTGGTCGGCCGGAGCGCGGCGGCGAGCGACCCCGCGGCGGCCCGGCGGCTGTGGACGCTCTCCGAGGAGCTGACCGGCGTCACCTGGGGGCTCGCGGAGCCCGCGACCGGCGGTGTTGACAGGGTGTGACCGCACAAGGGGCGGAGTGTCACCGGCGCCGCTAGGCTGGTCGGCACTCCGGGCCGACGGCGGGTGAGTTCCGGGAAAGCGGTTCACAGGAGAATCTCAGCGTCGGCCGGGCAGGTTTCTCACCCTATGGGGACAGAGTGAGGACTGATGAAGCGCAGCGCACGCAACCCGGTCACCTCGCGGCCCGCCCTGCTCGGCGCGGTCGTGATGCTCGCCCTCACCTCGGCCTCCGTCGCGGCCGCCGACGACGGGCGTGGCCCGCTCCAGGTGACCGTCACCGCGCCCGTCGACGCGCGGACCGCCCGGGTGGGCGCGCTGTTCGGGGCGGACGCCGCGGGCCGGCCGGAGCACGGTCACTTCTGCACCGCCTCGGTGGTGCACAGCCCCGCCCGTGATCTGCTGGTCACCGCCGCGCACTGCCTCACCCATGTCGACGGCGGGCTGTTCTTCGCGCCGGGCTACCGCGGCGGCCGGGCGCCGTACGGGATGTGGCCGGTGGGGGAGCGGGTGCTGCCGGCGGGGTGGACGGCGGACGAGGACGAGGACAGCGACGTGGCCCTCGCGCACGTGGACGAGGTGGACGGCCGACGGGTGGAGGACGTGGTCGGCGGCAACCGGTTCGCCCCCGGGACCGTGGCCGGCGCGGGTGCCGTCACGCTCTTCGGCCTGCCGGACGCCCGGGAGACGCCGGTGATGTGCACCGACCGGCCGGTGGCGCGCGGCCTGACCCAGCAGCGGGTGCGCTGCCCCGGTTTCACCGCCGGGACCAGCGGGAGCCCGTGGCTGAACGGGTCCGGGCAGGTGGTCGGGGTGCTCGGCGGGCACCAGCGGGGCGGGGCGACGGCGGACGTCTCCTACAGCGTGGTGCTGGGGCGGGCGGCGGCCGCGCTGTACCGGACGGCGACCGGGGGCTGACAGGGCGTCGGAACGGGCGCGGATAGGCCGAATTGTTGGCCTGAGTGTCGGCCACGGGCGCAAAGGGGCCGTGAACCGGCCCTTCATGGGGGAAAGTTGACCCGTGCGCAAAGTATGGGTGGCCGGGGGCGCGGCGATCGGACTCGGCCTGAGCTTCGTGATGCTGCTCGTCGTCGGGGTGTACATCGTCGCGGGGAACCTCGCGGGCGGGGCAGCCGGTGGCGGTGTCGGGCTGGCCAAGGGTGCCGTCCCGGCGGCGTACCAGACGCTGGTGCAGAAGTGGGGCAACCTCTGTCCTGCCATCAACCCGGCCTTGCTGGCAGCCCAGTTGTACCAGGAGAGCGGGTTCAACCCCGGTGCGCGCAGCCCCGCGAAGGCGCAGGGGATAGCGCAGTTCATCCCCGGCACCTGGGCCACCCACGGCGTGGACGGGGACGGCGACGGGGACCGGGACGTGTGGGACCCGGACGACGCGATCCCGTCGGCGGCCTCCTACGACTGCGAGCTGGCCAAGTACGTGAGGGACGTTCCCGGTGACGTCTCGGCCAACATGCTCGCCGCCTACAACGCGGGCGCGTACGCGGTCATCCGGTACGGGGGCGTGCCGCCGTACCGGGAGACCCGGAACTACGTGAAGACGATCACGACGCTGGCGAAGAGCTTCGCCGCGCCCGTCGCCCGGGTCGACCCCTCCCGGCAGGCGGCGGGGGCCATCGCCTACGCGCAGAGCAAGCTCGGCACCCCGTATCTGTGGGGCGGCACCGGTACGGCCGCGCAGAGCGGGCGGTTCGACTGCTCGGGGCTGACCCAGGCGTCGTACGACAAAGTCGGGATCAAGCTGCCGCGGGTGGCGAACGACCAGTACAACGCGGGTCCGCATCCCGCGCGGAACGAACTGCTCCCCGGCGACCTGGTGTTCTTCTCGCACGATCCGACCGACTCGCGGGCCATCCACCACGTGGGCATCTACGTGGGCGGCGGGTACATGATCGACGCGCCGCGCACGGGTGCGGTGATCCGGTTCGACCCGATCGACGGCGGTGACTACTTCGGGGCCACGCGGGTCACCGAGGATGGCGCGAAAGCGCTCCCCACACATGTGTAGCGGAGCGTGAACCCACCCCCTGAGCTGCGCGTACGGGTTTCTCTTCGATAACGTCTGAGTGATCATTCGGTGGAGGGTGGAACGTATGCGCAGGGGCTGTGCGTTCCTGTTCACGTAGCCGAGCAGACGTCAGTGCGCCAGTGCAACGGAAGCGGATCTACGACCCACGGGGGGTTGGCGCGACGCACACTGGGTGCGTCCGGTAAGACGACGAAGGGGCCGCAGCACCATGGCTGTACTCGCCGAATCCGGATCCAACCCCGACGTCGAGCTGCTCTACGACATCAACGGCCTGGCGAAGGCCGCCCCTCACTGGTTCGACCGGGTCATGGAGTTCACCGGCGAGTACGGACTCCCGGTGGCCATGCTCCTGCTGGTCCTCGGCTGCTGGCTGACGGTCCGGCGCCGGGGCGGCCCGGACGCGGTGTCCTCGGTGGCCGCGCTGGTCTGGGCACCGCTGGCGGCGGCCGTGGCCGTGCTGGTGAACGTGCCCATCCGGGGCTTCGTGGAGCGGCCCCGCCCCTTCCTGGACCACCAGGGGCTGGACGTCCTGATCGCGGGCAAGAGCGACTACTCCTTCGTCAGCGACCACGCGACGATCACCATGGCGATCGGGGTCGGCCTCTTCGTCGCCAACCGCCGCTTCGGCATCGCCGGTATCGCGCTCGCCCTGCTGGAGGGCTTCTGCCGGGTCTTCATGGGCGTGCACTACCCGACCGACGTGATCGGCGGCTTCGCCCTCGGTACGGCGGTCGCGCTGCTGCTCTCCCCGCCCGCGACGGCGCTGCTGACCCCGCTGGTGCGGGCCATCGCCCGCTCGCCGCGCGCGGGACGGCTGGTGAGTGCCCGTCCGGTGACCGGTGAGCGCGGGGACACGCTGTTCTCCGGCGGCCGGGAGCCGGCGGGCTCGGGAGAGAAGGACCTGGCCGCGTAGGCGGCTTCCGGGACCTGGTGCGAGAAGGCCGCGGCGCGTTCGCCGCGGCCTTCCGCCGTGTCACAGCCCCTGCGCGTACCCGAAGAACCGGTCCGGGTCGTACCGCTTCTTCACCTCGGCGAGCCGGGCGCCCGCGCTGCCGTAGTAGGCGCGGCGCCAGTCGGTCAGGGCGGCGTCGGTGTAGTTCTGGTAGGCGGCGCCCGAGGCGTGGGGACGCATCGCGGTGTGGGTGGCGTCCAGCCAGGAGCGGGCGGCCGAGCCGGAGGTGCCCGCGTCCCAGGAGGCGAGGTACTGGGCCAGCATCCGGGAGCGGCGGTGCACGAAGGCGGTGGCGGTGGGCGGGACCCGGTTGACGGCGCCGCCCAGCGCGGTGAGCGCCACGCTGCCCGCGCCGCCGGACATCGCGCCGACCCGCTTCAGCAGGGCCGCGACGCCGGCCGGGGACAGCGAGCGGTCGAAGAAGTCGGAGCGGGCCGCGTAGGTCTCGCGGTGCAGGGCGCCGCGCGGGGAGCGGCCGGGGGTGGTGCCCGGCAGATGGCACTGGGCGTCGGTGGCGAAGGCGGAGCAGCCGGCGTAGATCTCCATCGCCTCCTCGTAGCCGTGGTCGCGCAGGGAGACGGCCGAGGCGTCGGCGCCCGCGCGGTGGGCGAGGCGGTCCACGGCGTTCTCCAGGTCGTTCCTGGAGCCCAGGGAGAAGCAGGAGAGGGAGACGGTCGGGGTGCGGCTCCCGGCGCGTTCCAGGTGCAGCGCGGACCAGATCTCGTCCGGCTGGGCGGGCCCCCACTCCTGCCACGCCGTCAGCACGGCCGCCGCCTTCGCCCAGGGCCAGCGCAGGGAGGCGGTGACGGCCCGCGGGGCGCGGTGGGTGGTGAAGCGCAGCTCGGTGACGACGCCGAAGTTGCCGTTGCCCGCGCCGCGCAGCGCCCAGAACAGGTCCGGGTTCTCCTGGGCGTCGGCCGTGCGGGTACGGCCGTCCGCCGTGACCAGGGTGGCCTGGGTGAGGCTGTCGCAGGTCAGGCCGTAGGCCCGGGAGGCGACACCGTGGCCGCCGCCGAGCACCAGCCCGGATATCCCGACGGTCGGGCAGGAGCCGGCCGGTATGGCCGCGCCCTTGGCGCCCAGCGTCCGGTACACGTCGATCAGCTTGGCCCCCGCGCCCACCACGGCGTGCCCGCCCGAGGCGCTCACCCGGTTCAGCGCGGACACGTCGACGATCAGGCGGCCGTCGCCGGAGGAGTAACCGGCGTAGGAGTGGCCGCCGTTGCGGATGGCCACCTTGATCCGGTGGGCGCGGGCGTACGCCAGCAGGGTGCGGATGTCGCCCGCGTGGGCCGCGTAGGCGACGGCGGCCGGGCGCAGGGAGTCGAAGCGGGTGTTGTAGAGGCGGCGGGCCGGGGTCCAGGAGGCGTCGCCGGGGCGGACCAGGGTGCCGTCGAGGTCGCGGGCGAGGGCGGCCCAGCCGGCGGCGGCCTTCACGGACGCCGTGGTCATGGTGGTGGACCCCCGCGCGGCGGAAGGCCCCGGCCGGGCGGAGGCGCCCGCGGGTGCGCAGGCGGTGAGTGCGGTGAGGGCGGTGGCGCCGCCCGTGAGAAACGTCCGCCGGTCCATGTCGCTCGCCGTCCCCTCGCCCTTGCGGTGATCCTTCGGGGAGCCAGACGGCGTCCGGGGGAGCGGGGTTCCGGGCAGGGGCGAGAACGCGTCAGACGCGGAGGGCCGTCGGGACCTCCGCGTGTCCTGGCCGTAAGCGTTCCGTCACCTCACCAGGCCGACGGCAGGGGTTCACCCCTCGTTCACTTCGGGCCATCGGCGGCTTCACCTGTTCTGCCTAATTTCGGCCGTAGCCGGTACGGAGTGCGGACAGGATGCACTCGCGTACCACCCAACGTCGCACGCCGCCCCTAGCGGCGGCTCCTGGAAGGAACTTCCGAACGTGAAGCTTCAGCGCAAGAACCGGCTGCGCGCCCTCTCACTCGGTGCGGTCGCCGTCTCCGGTGCCCTGGCCCTGACGGCGTGCGGTTCCGACGACACGGGCACGAAGACGGGCACCGGCTCGTCCTCGTCGGCCGCCGCCGGTTCGATCAAGTGCGACGACGCCAAGGGCCAGCTCCTGGCCGACGGGTCCTCGGCGCAGAAGAACGCGATCGACGCGTGGGTGAAGAACTTCTCCCAGGCGTGCGGCGTGCAGATCAACTACAAGGGCGCCGGCTCCGGTGCCGGTGTCACCTCCTTCAACCAGGGCCAGATCGCCTTCGCCGGCTCCGACTCCGCGCTGAAGCCGGAAGAGGTCGTCGCCTCCAAGAAGGTCTGCAAGGGCGGCCAGGGCATCGACCTCCCGATGGTCGGCGGCCCGATCGCGCTCGGCTACAACGTGCCCGGCGTGGACAACCTGGTGCTGGACGCCCCGACGCTCGCCAAGATCTTCGACAGCAAGATCCAGAAGTGGAACGACCCGGCGATCAAGAAGCTGAACCCCTCGGCGAAGCTGCCCGACCTGAAGATCCAGCCGTTCCACCGCTCCGAGGACTCCGGCACCACGGACAACTTCACCAAGTACCTGATCGCCACCACCCCGGACAACTGGAAGTACGAGGGCGGCAAGGCGTGGCAGGCCAAGGGCGGTCAGGCGGCCTCCGGGTCGTCCGGTGTGGCCCAGGGCGTCAAGCAGAACCAGGGCGCGATCGGCTACTTCGAGCTGTCCTACGCCAAGGACATGACCACCGTGGCCATCGACACCGGTGCCAAGACCCCGGTGAAGCCCTCCACCGACTCCGCCACCGCCGACATCGCGGCCGCCAAGGTCGTCGGCACGGGCCAGGACCTCGCGCTGAAGCTGGACTACAACACCAAGGCCGAGGGCGCCTACCCGATCACCCTGGTCACGTACGAGATCGTCTGCGACAAGGGCAACAAGCCCGAGACGCTGGCCGCGACCAAGGCGTTCCTGACCTACCTCGCCAGTGAGGACGGCCAGAAGGTGCTGTCGCAGAACGACTACGCGCCCATCCCCGAAGAGATCATCGCCAAGGTCCGCACCACCGTCGCCTCCTTGAGCTGACCCCGATCCCGAGTGTGCGCGCCGGCCCCGCCCAGCGGGGCCGGGCGCACCGTCCGGTGCACCGCCGCCCGAGCCGCCCCGCGCGGCTCAGCAGACCGGAGAACCCGATGGACATATCGACGACAACCGACGTACCCCCCTCCGCCCCCCGGCAAGGCGCCGACGAGCGGCGGACCGCACGGGGCGTGACCCGCCCCGGCGACCGGATCTTCCTCGCCCTCTCGCGCGGCTCGGGCATCCTGCTGCTGGTGGTCATGGCCGCGATCGCGGTCTTCCTCACCTACCGGGCGTGCCTGGCGATCAGCGCCGACGACGGCAACTTCCTGACCACCTTCGAGTGGAACACCAACGCCGACCCGCCGGTCTTCGGCATCGCGGTGCTGGCCTTCGGCACGGTCGTCTCCTCGGTCGTCGCCATGGCGCTGGCCCTGCCGGTCGCGGTGGCCATCGCGCTGTTCCTCACGCACTACGCCCCGCGCCGGCTGAGCGGCCCGATCGCCTACGTGATCGACCTGCTCGCCGCCGTGCCCTCGATCGTCTACGGCCTGTGGGGCGCCCTGATCCTCGTCCCGCACATGCAGGGCCTGTACGGCTGGCTGGACCAGTTCCTCGGCTGGACCGGGATCTTCGCCTGGAACGGCGGTGCCCCGCGCGCGATGCTCACCGTCGGCATCCTGCTGGCGATCATGATCCTGCCGATCATCACCAACGTGAGCCGCGAGGTCTTCCGCCAGGTGCCCCGGATGCACGAGGAGGCCGCGCTGGCGCTCGGCGCCACCCGCTGGGAGGTCGTCCGCATGGCGGTGCTGCCCTTCGGGCGCTCCGGTGTGATCTCGGCCGCGATGCTCGGCCTCGGCCGCGCGCTCGGCGAGACGATGGCCGTGGCCACCGTGCTCTCCCCGAGCTACGACATCCAGGCCAGCCTCCTCGACCCCGGCGGCGGCACCTTCGCCCAGAACATCGCCTCCAAGTTCGGTGAGGCGTCCGTGCAGGGCCGGGACGCGCTGATCGCCTCCGGTCTGGTCCTGTTCGTCATCACCCTGCTGGTCAACGGCGCGGCCCGCGCGATCATCGCCCGCCGCAAGGAGTACTCGGGGGCCAACGCATGAGCACCGCACTCGATCCCCGTGAGGGCGCCGGTGTCCGGCGCGGCGCCGGGCTGCCGAAGTGGTCCCTGTGGGCCGTCGCGGCCGGGTCTCTCGCCCTGGCCGTGGGCATCGGCCTGGTGGCCGGGCTCACCAGCCACGTGCAGTGGGGCCTGATCGCCGCGCTGCTGTTCGTCCTCGGCACCTACCTGGTCGCCGCCCGCGTCGAGGGCCGCCGCCAGGCCAAGGACCGGGTCGCCACCGCGCTGGTCTGGGTGGCGTTCCTGCTGGCCGTGGTCCCGCTGGTGTCGCTGGTCTGGACGACCGTCTCGCGCGGTGTGAAGGTCCTCGACGGCTACTTCCTCAGCCACTCCATGGGCCTGGTCGCCGACTCCGAGCCCGGCGGCGGCATCTACCACGCCATCCTCGGCAGCCTGGAGCAGGTGGGCCTCGCCACCGCGATCGGCGCACCCGTCGGTGTGCTCACCGCGATCTACCTGGTGGAGTACGGCCGCGGCCGGCTCGCCCTGGCGGTGACCTTCTTCGTCGACGTGATGACGGGCATCCCGTCCATCGTCGCGGGCCTGTTCATCCTCAGCCTGATGCTGATCCTCGACCTCCAGCCCTTCGGGTTCGCCGGTTCGCTGGCCCTGGCGATCCTGATGATGCCGGTGGTGGTGCGCTCCACCGAGGAGATGCTGAAGCTGGTCCCGAACGAACTGCGCGAGGCGTCCCTGGCGCTCGGCATCCCGAAGTGGCGGACCATCCTCAAGGTGGTCCTGCCGACCTCGCTCGGCGGCATCACGACCGGCGTCATGCTGGCCGTCGCCCGGATCGCGGGCGAGACCGCCCCGGTGCTGCTGCTGGTGTTCGGCAACCCCTTCATCAACGCCAACCCCTTCGAGGGCGCCCAGGCGTCGCTGCCGCTGTACATCTACCAGCAGTACGCGCAGAGCGCGGGCGCGGGCGCGGCCTACGACCGCGCCTGGGCGGCCTCGCTGACCCTGATCGCGTTCGTGATGATCCTCAACCTGGTGGCCCGCGGCATCGCCCGCTGGAAGGCCCCCAAGACCGGTCGCTGACCGCGGCCCCCCTCAGTGACCGACTGGAAGTGAAGCAATGGCCAAGCGAATCGACGTGAGCGGACTCACCGCCTTCTACGGAGCCCACAAGGCGATCGAGGACATCTCGATGACCGTGGAACCGCGTTCGGTGACGGCGTTCATCGGCCCCTCCGGCTGCGGCAAGTCGACGTTCCTGCGCACCCTGAACCGCATGCACGAGGTGACCCCCGGCGGCCGCGTCGAGGGCAAGGTGCTGCTGGACGACGAGGACCTGTACGGCAGCGGGGTCGACCCGGTGTCGGTGCGGCGCGAGGTCGGCATGGTGTTCCAGCGCCCGAACCCCTTCCCCACGATGTCGATATTCGAGAACGTGGCGGCGGGCCTGCGCCTGAACGGCGGCTACCGCAAGAGCGAGCTGGACGACGTGGTGGAGAAGTCGCTGCGCGGCGCCAACCTGTGGAACGAGGTCAAGGACCGGCTGAACAAGCCGGGCTCCGGCCTCTCCGGCGGCCAGCAGCAGCGGCTGTGCATCGCGCGGGCCATCGCCGTCCAGCCGCGGGTGCTGCTGATGGACGAGCCGTGCTCCGCGCTCGACCCGATCTCCACGCTGGCGATCGAGGACCTGATCGGCGAGCTGAAGGAGCGGTTCACGATCGTCATCGTGACGCACAACATGCAGCAGGCGGCGCGCGTCTCGGACCGTACGGCCTTCTTCAACCTGGCCGGAGTGGGGCAGCCGGGCCGGCTGGTGGAGATCGACGACACCGAGCGGATCTTCTCCAACCCGTCGGTCCAGGCCACGGAGGACTACATCTCCGGCCGCTTCGGCTGAGCCGCCGAGCCCCTCGCGGTGCTGCATGGCGGTGCCACCGCGAGGACGTGGGAAGGGCCCGCTCCCGGTGTTCCGGGGGCGGGCCCTTGCTCCGTTGCGCGGGGGGTCCTACAGCACGGCCAGGTTGACCAGCTCGAAGGCGCCCGCGGCGACCAGCGCGGCGGCCGGCATGGTGATGAACCAGCCGAGCACGATGTTCTTGGCGACGCCCCAGCGGACCGCGTTGACCCGCTTGGTCGCGCCCACACCCATGATCGCCGAGGTGATCACATGGGTCGTGGAGATCGGCGCCTTGAACAGGAACGCCGTGGTGAACATGATCGAGGCACCGGTCGCCTCGGCGGCGAAGCCCTGCGGCGGGTCCAGCTCGATGATCTTGCGGCCGAGGGTGCGCATGATGCGCCAGCCGCCCGCGTAGGTGCCCAGCGAGAGCATCAGCGCACAGGCGATCTTGACCCAGACCGGGATCGGGTCGCCGAAGGTCTCGTTGCCGGAGATGACCAGGGCGAGCACCACGACACCCATGGTCTTCTGCGCGTCCTGGAGGCCGTGGCCGAGCGCCATGCCCGCCGCCGACACCGTCTGGGCTATGCGGAAACCGCGCTTGGCCTTGTGCGGGTTGGCGTTGCGGAACAGCCACAGGATGGCCGTCATCACGAGATAGCCGCCGATGAGACCGACCACCGGGGAGAGGAACATCGGGATGACGATCTTCTCGACCACCCCGCTCCACAGCACGTCGATGCCGCCCGCCAGCGCCGCGCCCACCATGCCGCCGAACAGCGCGTGGGAGGAGGACGAGGGCAGGCCGAAGTACCAGGTGGCGAGGTTCCAGACGATCGCGCCGATCAGCGCGGCGAAGAGGATGGCCATCCCCCGGGAGCCGTGCGGGGTCTCGATCAGGCCCTCGGAGACGGTCTTGGCGACGCCGGAGCCGAGGAAGGCGCCGGCGAGGTTCATCACGGCCGCCATCGCCAGTGCGGCGCGGGGGGTCAGCGCGCGCGTCGACACCGAGGTGGCGATCGCGTTCGCGGAGTCGTGGAAGCCGTTGGTGTACGTGAAGCCGAGCGCGACCCCGACGGTCACGATCAGAGCGAAGGTGTCCATCGACGCCTCAGGACTCCTTGACGGCGATGGTCTCCACCGTGTTCGCCACGTGTTCGAACGCGTCGGCCGCCTCTTCCAGCACGTCCACGACCTGCTTGAGCTTCAGCACCTCGATCGCGTCGTACTTGCCGTTGAAGAGCTGGGCGAGCAGCTTGCGGTGGATCTGGTCGGCCTGGTTCTCCAGCCGGTTGACCTCGATCCAGTACTCGGTGAGGTTCGACATGGTGCGCAGGTTCGGCATGGCCTCCGCCGTCAGCACCGCGGCCCGCGCCAGCACCTCGATCTGCTGCTCGACGCCCTTCGGCAGCTCCTCGATGTTGTAGAGGACGACCAGGTCGACGGCCTCCTCCATGAAGTCCATGATGTCGTCGAGCGACGAGGCGAGGTTGTAGATGTCCTCGCGGTCGAACGGCGTGATGAAGGAGGAGTTGAGCTGGTGGAAGATCGCGTGCGTGGCGTCGTCACCGGCGTGTTCCGCGGCCCGCATACGCTCTGCGATCTCGGCTCGGGCGGAGGAGTCCGCCCCGAGCAGTTCCATCAGGAGCTTCGAGCCGGTGACGATGTTGTCCGCGGACGCGGCGAACATGTCGTAGAAGCTCGTCTCCCTGGGGGTCAGACGAAAGCGCACGTGTGGTCCTCGGGATGCTTTGGTTTCGGTCAGGCTGATGCTAGGCGCATCATCCGGCCACGGCTATCGGGCCATCCCCCAGTGTCGCCCATCGGGCACCGTGCTCGGCACGGGGGACCTCCGACCGGTCCGCTACCCCGCGGAATTCGTTACGATATACCCGCCAGGGGTATGTGTTCCCGCCCGTCCCGAGATGGAGGCCCGCGATGACGACGACCGAGGCCGGCGCCACGCACGGTTACCACCACCAGAAGGACGAGCACCTCAAGCGGCTGCGCCGGATCGAGGGCCAGATCCGGGGGCTCCAGCGCATGGTCGAGGAGGACACGTACTGCATCGACGTGCTCACCCAGGTCTCCGCCTCCACCAAGGCGCTGCAGTCCTTCGCGCTCCAGCTGCTGGAGGAGCACCTGCGGCACTGCGTCGCGGACGCGGCCCTCAAGGGCGGCGGAGAGATCGACGCGAAGGTGGACGAGGCGACGAAGGCCATCGGGCGCCTGCTGCGCACCTGAGCCGGCCCGCTAGGCGGCGGCCGCGCGCTCCTCGGTGACCCGGAGCACCTCGTCTATGCTCGCCAGGCTCAGCCGGTCCTCGGCGGCCGAGGCGGCGATGATCAGCTCGCCGCACAGCTCTATCTCGGCGAGGGCCACGTGGTCCTGCACCGCCGTACCGCCGACCGGAGCCACGCGCGTCACCTCATCCTCTTGGTCCTGCCTGCCGGTACCGGTTTCCTAGAGTAGGGATCGCGCCACACGCCGCGCATGGCACGGACGGGCTAGTCCGCCGGGGCCCCCTGGCCCTCCGCGAGGCGGCCCGCGTAGATGTCGGCCGCACGGGGGAGCGTCACGTCGACGGCGGTGCCGAAGGCGTGCAGCAGGGTGGTGGAGGCGACCGCCACGGCCGCCGCCTGCCGTCCGTTGACGAAGCTGAAGCGCTGACGGAGCTTGCGGACGCGGCCCTCGTCGTCCAGATACGCGTCGAAGGGGACCTCGGCCGTGGCGAACCCTCTCGCCGCCGCCGCGAGCGGCGCCCGGCTGTCCGCCGAGGCCGCGCGGGCCGCGCCCGCCAGATCGGCGGTGCCCCGGTAGTGCCGTACGGCGGTGCCGCCCACGCTGGTGCGGCCCACGTACGCCGCGGTACGGGTCCCGCGCAGCACCTCGGCGGCGGCGTACGGGTCGGTCGCGCCGCCGGTGACCAGGTTGCCGTCGGAGGCCGTGGCCGCCTCCATCCGCACCCACTTGTCGGCGGGCACGCCGGCGCCCCGGTTCTTCATGAACAGGGCGCCGGGGGTGAGGAGCTCGGTGATGGGCCGGTGCTCCGGGGTGCCGGTGGGGTCCGCGGGGAGGACCACGGTCAGTTCGCCGAGGCGGCGCCGGAAGTCGTAGACGCCCCGGCCCCGGATGGTGACCCGGGTGCCGCCGGTGGCCATCTCCATGGAGGTGGTGGCCCGGGCGGTGCCCGCCGCGCGCAGGGTGTCGGCGGCCTGCCGGAGCACGGCCACCGGCTCGCCGCCCGCGCCGTTCACCCCCTCGGCGGCGACTCCGCTGCCGGAACAGCCCGAGGCGCCCGCCCCGAGCCCGACCGTGAGTCCCATGATCCCCACCGCGACGCCCGTCCTGCCCGCGCGCGTGTGCTGCCGCCGATCCATGGCCTGCCTTACCCCCAGCCGGTTATGTCCGTCACTGGCCCCCTGTCGTTCCGGTTAACGACGGGTAGGGAGTGCCGTCACGCGCCGGCCGGCCCCGGCGGAGGCGTCGGGGGGCACCCGAACGCCCCGGCGCGCGCGGCCGGTAGCGTGGCGCCGTGGCGTCTGAGGAGGGCCCCGAGGGGGCGCGGGAACACCGTACGGAGACGACCGAGCAGGGGCGCTTCTGCGTGGCGCGGTGCAGCTGCGGCTGGCGGGGTCCGGCCCGGCGCGCGCGCAGCCAGGCCCGGACGGACGCGGAGGGGCACCACGGGGGAGCATGAGCGGCGCCGGTCTTTTTGCCCGCGCTTTCAGTGGTGTTCGAGCCGCTGGGTGAGCGCGTCGAGCAGGTCCCGGTCGCGGGGGTGGCTGAGCCGGGTACGCGCCTCGGCGGGCGCCAGCCACGCCACCCGGTCCACCTCGGAGTTGGGCACGAACCCCCCGGAGACGGCCTCGGCGGCCCAGTACCGGACCTGCTTGGGGCGCCCGTCGACCGGATACCGCAGCGTCGGCAGCTCGGCCCCCAGCTCGGCCGCGAACCCGGTCTCCTCCCCGACCTCCCGCACGGCCGCCGCCTGCGCACTCTCCCCGCGCTTCAGCTTGCCCTTGGGATGCGACCAGTCGTCGTACCGGGGCCGGTGCACGAGGCACACCTCCAGCGCGCCGGTGCCGGGGGCGCGGCGCCACAGGACACAGCCGGCGGCACGGACGGGCTTGGGGAGCGCGTGGGGGCCGGTGGGCACGGGGGGCTCCTCGGGGGTCAGGACTGCCAGGTCTGCTGGAAGGTGAACCTCGCGGCTTCGACCTCGTGGCGTTGGTCGGCGTGGAGGACGCCGAGGGCGTAGGCGGTGGCGGGGGTGATGCGGGGGGTGCGGGCGGCCTGGGCGGCCTCGGCGGCGGCCTCGGCGGCGTCACGGTGGCGGGTGAGGGCCTCGGCGGCGGGACGGAGGCGGGGGTCGGCGGGGGCGGTGTGCGGGATCTCGCGGGCGTAGCGGTGCAGGCGGAGCAGGAGCCGGACCTGGTGCCAGGGGCCGTCCTGGGGGTGCGGGGCGGGGTCGGGGGAGAGGCCGTGGATCAGGGCCTGCGCGTTGTAGGGGTCCCCGGCGGTGACCAGGGGCAGCACGGAGACGGCACCGGCGAGGCGGTCCTCGGCGGCGGCGGCCGACGGCCCCAGGCCGGCGGTCGCGGCGCCCGGCGCCAGCGGCACGTCGCTGGCCAGCAGGGCGACCCGGTCGGCGACCGCGTGGAAGCGGGCGGAGCCCAGCGCCTCCAGCGCGGCGGAGTGGGCGCGCGTCCGGGCCAGGGTGAGCCGGCGTTCCAGCAGCGCCCCCGCCTTGGCCGCGCCCACGGTGAGACTGCTCCGCTCGGGGACCGGCGCCGGGGCACCGGCGTGCACCACCGCCCGTACCGGCGCCGGAGTCGATCCGGAGAGCCGGTGCAGTGCGAGCAACAGCCGGTCCAGCCGGGCCTCCTGGGCGTGCTCCAGGGCCAGGCTGCCCGACACCCAGGCCAGTTCGGGCCGCAGCGAGTCGGCCCAGGCGGGGTCGAGCAGGGTCCGGAAGGTGTGCAGGGCGGCGCTGATCCGGCGGCCGGAGCGGCGCAGCGCGCGTCCCGCGCCGGCGGCACCGTCGGCCCCGTTGCCGTGCTCCCGCTGGGTCCGCAGCGCGCGCAGGAACTCCGTCGCCTGCGCCCGCAGATACGCGGCGAGATCCTCCCCGGTGGGGTCCGTCCCGGCGGGGGCGGCCCCCGCCGGGACGGTCTCCGGGTGGGGACGGTCAGGGTGTCGTGGTGCCACGCCGGCGCCTCCGGGCGTCAATGAGCATCTCCTGAACGTTGCGCAGGGGGTGTCCGTCGGCGTCCACCGCGTGCCGGGTCCACTCGCCGTCGGGGCCCAGGTGCCAGGAGGCGGTGGTGTCGGACATGCCGGTGTCCAGCAGGCGGTTGAGGGTCGCCCGGTGGGCGGGGTCGGTGACGCGGACCAGCGCCTCGATCCGGCGGTCGAGGTTGCGGTGCATCATGTCGGCGCTGCCGAACCAGACTTCGGGCTCGCCGCCGTTGCCGAAGGCGAACACGCGGGAGTGCTCCAGGAACCGGCCGAGGATCGAGCGGACCCGGATGTTCTCCGAGAGCCCTTCGACACCGGGCCGTACCGCGCAGATGCCGCGCACCCAGATGTCCACCGGCACACCCGCCTGGGAGGCCCGGTAGCAGGCGTCGATGACGGCCTCGTCGACCATGGAGTTGACCTTGATCTTGACGAAGGCCGGGCGGCCCGCGCGGTGGTGCTGGATCTCCTTGTCGATGCGCGATATCAGCCCGTCCCGCAGGGACTTGGGGGCGACCAGCAGGCGGCGGTAGGTCTCGCGGCGGGAGTAGCCGGAGAGCCGGTTGAAGAGGTCGGAGAGGTCCGCGCCGACCTGCGGGTCGGCGGTGAGCAGCCCGAGGTCCTCGTACAGCCGGGCCGTCTTCGGGTGGTAGTTGCCGGTGCCGACGTGGCTGTAGCGGCGCAGGGTCTCGCCCTCCTGGCGGACCACCAGCGACAGCTTGCAGTGCGTCTTCAGCCCGACCAGGCCGTAGACGACGTGACAGCCGGCCTCCTCCAGCTTGCGCGCCCACTTGATGTTGGCGTGCTCGTCGAAGCGGGCCTTGATCTCGACCAGGACGAGGACCTGCTTGCCGGACTCGGCCGCGTCGATCAGCGCGTCCACTATGGGCGAGTCGCCGGAGGTGCGGTACAGCGTCTGCTTGATCGCCAGCACGTCCGGGTCCTGCGCGGCCTGCTCCAGGAACGCCTGCACGGAGGTGGAGAAGGAGTCGTACGGGTGGTGCAGCAGCACGTCCCGCTGGCGCAGCGCGGCGAAGATGTCGGGCGCGGAGGCGGTCTCCACCTCGGAGAGGTCCCGGTGGGTGCCCGCGACGAACTTGCGGTACTTCAGCTCGGGGCGGTCCAGGCTGTGGATGCGGAAGAGACCGGTGAGGTCGAGCGGGCCGGGCAGCGGATAGACCTCGGCCTCGGAGATCTTCAGCTCGCGCACCAGGAGGTCCAGCACCTCGCGGTCGATGTCCTCCTCGACCTCCAGGCGCACCGGGGGCCCGAAGCGGCGCCGCATGAGTTCCTTCTCCAGCGCCTGGAGCAGGTTCTCCGCGTCGTCCTCCTCGACCTCCAGGTCCTCGTTGCGGGTGAGCCGGAAGGCATGGTGCTCCAGCACCTCCATGCCGGGGAACAGCTCCTCCAGGTGCGCCCCGATCACGTCCTCCAGCGGGACGAAACGGCCGGGGCTGCTCTCCAGGAAGCGGGACAGCAGCGGGGGCACCTTCACGCGCGCGAAGTGCTTGTGGCCGCTGACCGGGTTCCGCACCACCACGGCCAGGTTCAGCGAGAGGCCGGAGATGTAGGGGAAGGGGTGCGCGGGGTCCACCGCGAGCGGGGTCAGCACCGGGAAGATCTGGTGCCGGAACAGGGTGAACAGGCGGGCCTGCTCCTTGTCGGTCAGCTCGCTCCAGCGGACCAGGTGGATGCCCTCCTCCGCGAGCGCGGGGGCGACGTCCTCGTGGTAGCAGGCGGCGTGCCGCGCCATCAGCTCGCGCGAGCGGGCCCAGATCATCTCCAGCACCTCGCGGGGCTGGAGCCCGGAGGCGGAGCGGGTGGCGACCCCGGTGGCGATGCGCCGCTTCAGACCGGCCACCCGGACCATGAAGAACTCGTCCAGGTTGCTGGCGAAGATCGCGAGGAAGTTGGCGCGCTCCAGCAGCGGGGTGGTGGGGTCCTCGGCCAGCTCCAGCACGCGCTCGTTGAAGGCGAGCCAGCTCCGCTCCCGGTCCAGGAAGCGGCCCTGCGGCAGCGGGGCGCCGTCCGTGACCCGCTCCTCGTACACGTCGAGGTCGGCGTCGAGATCGGGTTCCAGGTCGGAGACGGCCGCCGCGACCGTGTGCGGCCGGTGGGCCGCGATCGAGCCCACGGGGGGCTGCGGCCGCAGGGCGGCGTCGGGGGACGGGTGGGCCGGTACCTGGGCTTCTCGCTGACTCATGAACCCATTCTTCCGCGCCAGGGGCGTTACGGCAGCGTCTGTTCCCAAGTG
Source organism: Streptomyces sp. BK022 (assembly GCF_004217355.1). Classification (NCBI taxonomy): domain Bacteria; kingdom Bacillati; phylum Actinomycetota; class Actinomycetes; order Kitasatosporales; family Streptomycetaceae; genus Streptomyces; species Streptomyces sp. BK022. Next base: position 486,821 of record NZ_SHKU01000007.1, on the reverse strand, counting down.
ATCCACGGGAACGGACGCGCAGCCCTCGGCCCCCTCGGGGCGCGGCTGAGAGTGGGGGGCCACGGGTTCCATCGCCCGAGGGTCGCAAGCGGTTCTGAATCAAGGGTTACGGGCACATGACGTCCGGGAAATCGGGGGGCGGCCCGCAGGGGACCGCCCCCGCGGGTCAGCCGGTACGGCGGCGCAGCACCACGAAGGAGGCGGCCGTGAGCAGGGCGGTCACGAGGAGCAGCAGGGCGGTGGTGGTGAGCTGGAGCGGCCAGTAGTGGGAGGCGGGGTGGAAGGTGACGTAGAAGCCGGTGCCCCCGTGCTGCTCGTAGATCCGCCGGCATACGTCCATGGTGTGCGCGTGGCACTCCGGGGTGGGCAGGTGCGCTCCGGTACGGGTGACCAGGCCGTGGGAGAGCTCGACGCCGGTGTACAGGCCGCGGTATCCGTCCTGGAAGCGCGAGATCTCGGTCACGGGTGTCCAGAGGTGGGGCATCAGCCAGTGGGCGGCGGTGAACAGCAGCGCGGTGAGTACGAGGGAGATGCCGAGGGCGGGCAGGACGCGGCGCACCACCAGCCCCGTGAGGACCCCTGTCGCCAGCGCGGCCAGGCACAGGGTGACGATGACGGGGCCGTTTCCGTAGAAGGCTTGCAGCTGCCACCAGCGGTCGGCGACGCCGACCCGGCCGTCGGCCACCGACCAGGCGTACCGGTGCAGGGCCACCAGACAGGCCGCGCCCACGGCCACCGGGGCCCCCGCGGCGGCCAGCCGGGACGCCAGCCAGCGGGCGGGAGTGGCCGCCTGCGTCCAGGCCAGTGACGCGGTGCCGGACTCCATGTCCCGGCCGGTCAGCGAGGCGCCCGCCCACCCCGCCACCAGGAACGGCAGCCCCAGCAGGATTTGGCTCAGCAGGTTGGACACGTGCAGGTAGCGCATGAAGGCGCTGTCATCGGCGTCGCACGAGGCCGTACGGCACGTGTCGTACAGCCGCCAGGCGCGTGCCGCCTCGTCCGTCAGCGGCCCCGCCAGCCACAGCAGCAGCCCGATGCCCACGACCACCAGCGCGGCCCACACGATCAGCGCCCACCGGTGCAGGCGGAACGTCCAGCGGGCGGAGGCGGAAAGAGTGCTCACGCGGCGTACTCCTCGGTCGTGCTGAGCGCCGGGGCCCCGGGGCTGCGCAGGTGGGCGAGGACCAGGTCCTCCAGGGTGGGGGTCTCGGTGCGCCAGTCGCCCCGGACCGGACCCGCCGGCCGGATCAGCGCGGAGAGCTGGCGCCCGGTGGTGCGGGACTCGACCACCGTGTGCCCGGCCAGCCCCTCGGTCTCCGTGGACCCGGCGACGCGCAGGTGGGCGCCGAGCAGGTCATCGATGTCCCCGGCCAGCCGCACCCGGCCGGCGCCGACGAGCAGCAGGTGGTCGCAGGACTCCTCCACCTCGGCGACGACGTGGGAGGACATGGCGATGGTGGTGCCGTGCTCGGCTGCCGTGCCCATCAGCACGCCCATCAGGTCGTGCCGGGCCAGCGGATCGAGGTCGGCCATCGGCTCGTCCAGCAGCAGCAGTTCGGGCCGTTTGCCCAGCGCCAGGGCGAGCGCCACGCGGGTGCGCTGGCCGCCGGAGAGGGACCGTGTCCGGGCACCGGGGTCCAGGTCGCCCGCGGCGACGATGCGCTCGGCACCGGCCGCGTCCCAGTGACCGGGGTTGAGGTCGGCGCCCATGCGCAGCGTCTCCGCGACCGTGAGCTGCGGGTACAGCGGCTTGGCCTGGGCGACGTAGCCCACGCGGGGCCGGGCTTCGGCGGGTGTCACACCGAGGACGTGCAACTCACCCTCGGACGGCTGGAGAAGGCCCGCCGCGATGGCGAACAGGGTGCTCTTCCCGGCCCCGTTGGGACCCACCACGGCACACACGCGCCCGGCGGGCAGCCGGAACGCGCAGTCGCGCAGCGCCCAGGCGCCGCGCCGTCCGTACCGTCTGCCGAGGCCGGCGGCCTCGATCGCGGTGTCGCTCATGAACGTTCTCCCTGGAAGTTCTTGTCGAGGACGGCCGTGAAGAGCGCCGCCATGTCGTCCCGGTCCCACCCGGCCTCGACCGCCCGCCGGGCCCACTCCTCCAGCTCGGCCCGCAGCGGCGAGTCGGCCGGGGCGGCGCCGAGCGTGCGGCGGACGAAGGTGCCCATCCCGCGCCGCGCCTCCACCAGTCCCTCCCGCTCCAGCTCGCGGTACGCCTTCAGGACGGTGTTGGGGTTGATGGCGGTGGCCTCCACCACCTCGCGGGCGGTGGGAAGTTGGTCGCCGGGGCGCAGCAGTCCGAGGCGCAGGGCCTGTCTGGTCTGCTGGACGATCTGGACGTAGGTGGCGACCCCGCTGTGCCGGTCGATGCGGTATTCGACCACGCGTTGAACCACCCTTTCACTAATTGAGTAGTGGAAGGGTGGTGTGGAGAAGGGGCGCCCGTCAAGTCCGGACGCCCCTCAACTCAGCTCGTGGGAACCAGGGTTCACGTCTCCGTGCGGTACATCAGGTCCGTCTCGTGGGTGGTGAAGCCCAGCCGCTCGTAGACCGACACCGCCGCCTTGTTGTCCGCGTCGACGTAGAGCATCGCGGTGGGCAGGCCGCGCCCGGCCAGGTGGCGCAGGCCGATCGTGGTGAGCGCCTTGCCGAGGCCGCCGCCCTGGCGGCCGGGGCGCACCCCGACCACGTACACCTCGCCGAGCCCCTCCTCGGCGTGCGCCTTGGTCCAGTGGAAGCCGACCAGCTCGCCGTCCTGCTCGGCCAGGAAGAACCCCGCCGGGTCGAACCACGCCTCGCTCTCCCGGTCGTCCAGGTCGCGCCGGGTCAGCGAGCCCTGCTCCGGGTGGTGGGCGAACGCGGCCGCGTTGACCGCGAGCCACGCCTCCTCGTCCCGGCCCGGCTCGAAGGCCCGTACCGTCACGCCCTGGGGCAGCACGGGGTCGGGCAGCTCCAGGCCGGTCAACGGCCTGCGCATCTGGCGCAGTTCGCGGAACAGGGTCAGGCCGAGCACCTGCGCGAGGTGCCGGGCCGCCGGGTGGCCGCCGTGCGCCCAGACCCGCAGTCGCTTGCCGGAGGCGGCCAGCAGGGCGGTGCCGAGCGCCCGTCCGTGCCCGCGTCCCCGGTGCGAGGGGCGCACGACCAGCTCGGCGGCGGGTGCCTCCACCGGGTCGGTGTCCTCCAGCTGGGCGTAGCCGACCAGTTCGTCCCCGGCGTACAGCATCAGATGGGAGACGCCCGGCCGGGCGCCGCCGCGCAGTTGCAGCCGGCCCTGCTCGGACACCGGCTGCTGCCCGTCCGCGCCGGCGGCCTCGGCGAGGAGTGCGAGCACGGCCTCGGCCTGGCCCGGCGTGAGTGCGGCGTGCGTCTCGATGGAGCGGGCGGGGAAGGACCGTACGGAGTCGTCGCTGCTCATGCGTACGAGGGTACGGCGCGCGCGGCCGGCGCCGGGTGCGTGGGAATCCGTTTCCGTCCGGCGGGGTGGAGCGGGGAGAATGCGGGCCATGGGACATCTGGACGTCGCGCATCTCGAGTACTACCTGCCGGACGGGCGGGCGCTGCTCGGTGATGTGTCGTTCCGGGTCGGCGAGGGCTCGGCCGTCGCGCTGGTCGGCCCGAACGGCGCGGGCAAGACGACGCTGCTCAGGATCATCGCGGGCGAACTCGACGCACACGGCGGCAAGGTGAGCGTCAGCGGCGGGCTCGGTGTGATGCCCCAGTTCGTCGGGGGCGTCCGGGACGGGTCGACCGTCCGCGACCTCCTCGTCTCCGTCGCCCCGAAGCGCATCCGCACGGCCGCGAAGGCGGTCGACGAGGCCGAGCACGCGATCATGACCGTGGACGACGAGGCCGCGCAGATGGCGTACGCCCAGGCCCTCTCCGACTGGGCCGAGGCCCAGGGGTACGAGACGGAGACCCTGTGGGACATCTGCACCACGGCGGCCCTGGGCATCCCCTACGACCAGGCCCAGTGGCGCCAGGTGAACACCCTGTCCGGCGGTGAGCAGAAGCGGCTGGTGCTGGAGTACTTCTTCCGGGGCCACGACGAGGTGCTGCTGCTGGACGAGCCGGACAACTACCTGGACGTGCCCGGCAAGCGCTGGCTGGAGGAGCAGATCCGGGCCACCCGCAAGACCGTGCTGTTCATCTCGCACGACCGGGAGCTGCTCGCCCGCTGTGCCGAGCGGATCGTCAGCGTGGAGCCCGCCGAGGGCGGCGCCGACGTCTGGGTGCACGGCGGCGGCTTCGCCACCTACCACGACGCCCGGCGCGAGCGCTTCGCGCGCTTCGAGGAGCTGCGCAGGCGGTGGGCGGAGAAGCACGCCCAGCTCAAGAAGCTGGTGGTCACCCTCCAGCAGGCGGCCTCGGTCAGCCACGAGATGGCCTCGCGGTACGCGGCCGCGCAGACCCGGCTGCGGAAGTTCGAGGAGGCCGGCCCGCCCCCCGAGCCGCCCAAGGAGCAGGACATCCGGATGCGGCTGCGCGGCGGCCGTACCGGCGTGCGCGCGGTCACCTGCGAGGCGCTGGAGCTGACCGGGCTGATGAAACCGTTCGACCTGGAGGTCTTCTACGGCGAGCGGGTCGCGGTCCTCGGCTCCAACGGCTCCGGCAAGTCCCACTTCCTGCGCCTGCTGGCCGGGGCGGACGTCGCGCACACCGGGCTGTTCAAGCTCGGCGCGCGGGTGGTGCCGGGTCACTTCGCGCAGACCCACGCCCACCCGGAGCTGGTCGGCCGCACCCTGCTGGACATCCTGTGGACCGAGCACTCCCAGGCGCGCGGCCCGGCCATGTCGGTCCTGCGCCGCTACGGCCTGGACCGGCAGGCGGAGCAGAACTTCGAGCGGCTCTCCGGCGGCCAGCAGGCCCGGCTCCAGATCCTGCTGCTGGAACTCGCCGGCACCACCGCCCTGCTGCTGGACGAGCCCACCGACAACCTCGACCTGGAGAGCGCCGAGGCCCTCCAGGAGGCGCTGGAGGCGTACGAGGGGACCGTGCTGGCCGTCACCCACGACCGCTGGTTCGCCCGCTCCTTCGACCGCTTCCTGGTCTTCGGCTCGGACGGCCGGGTCCGCGAGACCCCGGAACCGGTGTGGGACGAACGCCGGGTGGAGCGCGCCCGCTAGCCCTCCTCGGGTGTCTCCGGCGGGGGCGTCGGCGCCCCCGGCAGCCGGACGGTGGCGACCGTGCCGCCGTCCGGGGCGCGGTCGAGTGTGACCTCGCCGCCCGCCTGCCGCACCGTGCGGGCCACGATGGACAGGCCGAGTCCCGAGCCGGGCAGCGCGCGGGCGCTGGGGGAGCGCCAGAACCGGTCGAAGACGTAGGGGAGTTCATCGGCCGGGATGCCCGGACCGTGGTCCCGTACGGTCAGCACGCCGTCGGTCAGCCGGACCTCGACCGTGCCGCCCTCGGGGCTGAACTTCACCGCGTTGTCGAGGATGTTGACCACCGCGCGCTCCAGCGCGGAGGGCTCCGCCCGGACGAACCAGGGCTCCAGGCCGGAGGTGATCGTCAGCTCCGGTCCGCGCAGCCGGGCCCGGCGCAGCGCCTCCTCGACGGTCTCCTGGAAGGAGAACACCTGGACCCGCTCCCCGCGCTGCCCCTCGGCGCGGGACAGCTCCTGCAGGTCCCCGATCAGCGCCGCCAGTTCGGTCATCTGCGCCTTCACCGAGGCCAGCAGCGCCTTGCGGTCGGCGGCCGGGATCGGGCGGCCGGTCTCCTCGCTGCGGGTCAGCAGCTCGATGTTGGTGCGCAGCGAGGTCAGCGGGGTGCGCAGCTCGTGTCCGGCGTCCGCGATCAACTGCTGCTGGAGGTCGCGGGACCCGGCCAGCGCGGTCGTCATCGAGTTGAAGGACCGGGAGAGCCGGGCCACCTCGTCGTCGCTGTCGTCGGCCACCGGGATGCGGACGGCCAGGTCCTCGGTGCGGGCCACGTGCTCGACCGCCTCGGTCAGCTTGTCCACCGGCCGCAGCCCGGCCCGCGCCACCGCGAGCCCGGCCACGCCCGCGCCCACCACCCCGATCCCGGAGACGAGCAGCAGGATCAGCGCCAGGTCGCTCAGGGTGCGCTGGGTGTCCTTCAGGGAGAAGGCCACCATCACGGCGACCTCCGGGTAGGGCTGCGTCCCCGGAGCCCCGCCGACCGGCACGGCGCTGGTCATGACCCGTACGTCGTCGCCCTTGGAGTCGACGCCGTCGCGCAGGGTGCGCCGGCCGAGGGTGGCGTGCCGGGCGGCGGCCACGTCCGCGTCCGTGGTCTTCACCGTGCCCTCGGAGAACGGGGTGACGCAGGTCTTGCCCTCGGCGGTGACGATCTGGAGGTAGAGGAAGGAGGGCGGGCCCTCGTCCGCGCCGGGCGACTGCGGGCAGGTGAGCAGCAGCGTGGTCACCTGGTCGGGGCTGAGCGGGCGGCCGAGGCTCTGCAGGCGCTCGTCCATCTCGCCGTACAGCTTGCCCTGCACGATGAACCAGCAGGTCACCGACACCGCGGCCACCGCGAAGGCGACGGCCGCCGCGACCAGCATCGCGAGCCTCGCCCGGATCGGCAGCGCCCGGTAGCGCCGCATCACCCTCCTCACTCGGCGCCGCCCTGCCGCAGGACGTACCCGACGCCCCGGACGGTGTGCACGAGCCGGGGCTCGCCGCCCGCCTCGGTCTTGCGGCGCAGGTACATCACGTACACGTCGAGGGAGTTGGAGGAGGGTTCGAAGTCGAAGCCCCACACCGCCTTGAGGATCTGCTCACGGGTGAGCACCTGGCGCGGATGCGCCATGAACATCTCCAGCAGGGTGAACTCCGTGCGGGTCAGCTCCACCGGCCGCTCGCCCCGCCGGACCTCGCGGGTGGCGAGGTCCATCCGCAGGTCGCCGAAGGTGAGCGCCTCGTCCTCGCGGGCCTCGGCGGACACGCTTCCCGCGTACGAGCTGCGCCGCAGCAGGGCCCTGATGCGGGCGAACAGCTCGTCCAGCTCGAAGGGCTTGACCAGGTAGTCGTCGGCCCCGGCGTCCAGTCCGGTGACCCGGTCCCCGACCGTGTCACGGGCCGTCAGCATCAGGATGGGGGTGGTGTCCCCGGTGTTCCGGATGCGGCGGGCGGCGGTCAGGCCGTCCATGCGGGGCATCTGGATGTCCAGCACGACCAGGTCGGGCCGGTAGTCCCCGGCCTGCTCCAGCGCGTCCGCCCCGTCGACGGCGGCTCGGGTGTCGTACCCCTCGAAGGCGAGGCTGCGTTCCAGGGCCTCGCGTACGGCCGGTTCGTCGTCGACGATCAGGATGCGCTGGGGGTCACGGTCGCCTTCGGCGGGGCTCATCGCTGGCGGTACCTCGTAGGTGCGGTGGGGCGTGGACGGGCGGTTCTCAGCCTCGCACGTTTCGGCTCCGCCGCGTTCGAGGCCGGAGGGTCAGACCCCGGCCGGGGTGAGCCGGGTCAGGGCGGTGAGGCGGTTCAGCGGCACCTTGCGGCGGTGGGGGCGGGCGGCGGAGGTGCGCAGACCCATGAGCTGGGGCGCGGGAGTGGGCAGCTCGGGCAGGCGGGGGCTGGGGTCGGGGGTGTGCAGCTCGTGCGCCACCTCGAGGGCGACGGCGACGTTCGCCGGTCCGGAGACAGGGGCCTGGTGCGAGACGTGCTTGATCATGACGTTCTCCCTGCTGCTCGGTACTGCGCTGGTCCGTGGGGACGTGCTGTCAGCTCGTGGAACCCGCCCGGAGCTTCGCCAGGTCGGCCTTGACGGTGTCGACGGGGATGGCGAAGCCGAGCCCGATGCTGCCCGCGTCCGAGGACGAGGAAGCCTGGGAACCCGAGGAGTACATGGCGGAGTTGATCCCGATCACCCGGCCGGAGGCGTCGATGAGGGCGCCGCCGGAGTTGCCGGGGTTGAGCGAGGCGTCGGTCTGGATAGCCTTGTAGGTGGTGGTGGAGGAGCCGGTCTCGCCGTTGAACTGGCGGCCGCCGAACCGGAACGGCCACTGCTCGTCGCCGCCCTGCCCCTGCGCGCCCTGGCCCTCGCCGGTGGAGACGGTCACGTCCCGGTCGAGCGCGGAGACGATGCCGCTGGTCACGGTGGAGGTCAGCCCCTCGGGGGAGCCGATCGCCACGACCGTGTCACCGACCTGGACGCCCGACGAGGTGCCGAGCGGCGCCGCCTGGAAGCCCGAGGCGCCCTCCACCTTCAGCAGCGCCAGGTCCTTGGAGCTGTCGGTGCCGACCACGCGGGCGGTGCGGCTGGTGCCGTCGCTGGTGCGCACCTTCACCGAGGTGGCGCCGGAGACGACGTGGTTGTTGGTGACGATCTCGCCGTCGCCGCTGACGATCACGCCGGAGCCGGTGGACGAGCCGTTCGCGAGGGTCGCGTTGACCTCGACCACGCTCGGGGTGAGCGCCGCGGCGATGTTCGCCACGTCGCCCTTCTTGCCGGCCGCGACCACCGGGGTGGCCGTGTCGGTGGCGGTGGTGCCGTGCCCGGTGAGCTGCTGGAAGGCGTAGGCGGTGCCTCCGCCGACCGCGGCCGCGACCAGCGCGACCGCCGCGAGCAGCGTGACCGGACCGCCGGGACGCCTGCGCCGGTGTCCGGCCCCCGGCCCCGCGAGGGGGGCGTGGGCGGGCGGGGGCGGCCACTCGGGGTGCGCAACGGCCGCGGGGAAGGCCGCGTACGGCTGTGCGGGAGTTCCCTCGGGGTGCTCGTCCTCGTGGCCGCCACCGCGGCGCGTGCTCTCGGTCATACGAGGAGCATGTCCCGCGACCATGAGAGCTTCGTGAGGCCCGGCTGAGAACCCCGGCAGAACCGCCTTCGGTTCCTATGAGACCCCGCTGACCTGCGGATTCAGCTGCCGCAGCCGCAGCTTGCGCGGACCTGGAGACGGGACGGGAAGGTCTTCAGCCGCTCCCGGCGGGAGCCCGCCACGCGCAGACCGTCGTCCAGGACCAGGTCGACCGCCGCGCGGGCCATCGCCGGGCGGTCGGAGGCCACCGTGGTCAGCGGCGGGTCGGCGAGCGCCGCCTCCTTGATGTCGTCGAACCCGGCCACCGCCAGCTGGCCCGGCACGTCGAGCCGCAGCTCGCGGGCGGCTCGGAGCACGCCGATGGCCTGGTCGTCGGTGGAGCAGAAGATCGCGGGCGGCCGCCGGGGCCCGGCGAGGATCTCCAGCGCCACCCGGTAGGCGTCGTAGCGGTTGTACGCGGCCTCGAAGAGGCGGCCCTCGGTGGACAGGCCCGCCTCGGACATCGCCCGGCGCCAGCCCTCGACGTGGTCGGAGACCGGGTCGCCCACGGCCGGGGTGTCGGCGGTGCCGCCCATGCAGGCCACGTACTCGTATCCGTGCTCCAGCAGGTGGCGTACGGCGAGCTGGGCGCCGCCGAGGTCGTCGGTGGTGACGGCGACGTCGTCGATGGCCTCCGGGCGCTCGTGCAGCAGCACCACGCGGGCGTCCCACGCCTCGATCTCGGCGGCGGCCTGGTCGTTCAGCGCGTGCGAGACGAGGATGAGGCCGGAGACCCGCATGCCGAGGAAGGCCCGCAGATAGTGGACCTCGCGCTCGGCGATGTAGTCGGTGTTGCCGACCAGGACCATCTTCCCGCGCTCGGAGGCGGCCTGTTCGACCGCGTGCGCCATCTCCCCGAAGAAGGGCTGGCGGGCGTCCGGGATGATCAGACCTATCAGGTCGGTACGGCGCGAGGCCATCGCCTGGGCCACCCGGTCCGGGCGGTACCCCAGCTCCTGGATGGCCGCGAGGACACGCTCGCGCGTGGCCGGGGCGACCGGCCGGGGTCCGTTGTTGATGACATAACTGACCACGGCGGTGGAGGTCCCCGCCAGCCGTGCCACATCATCCCGAGTCACCTTCGCCACGCGCGGAGTCTACGCGGATTGACCCGCCCTGGGCAGGGCATTCATGGCGTGGACCGCGGGCCGGAGACAGCCGGGGGTGCCCTGGCACTACCCCGGCTGCGGCGGCTTTACGCGTCCGCCGCCACCTCGCTGTCCTCGCGGACGGTGGAGGCGTCCCCTTCCGCCGCCTTTGCCCGCCCGGACGCGGCCCGCCGGGCCTCGGCACGGGCCTCCTCGGCGGCCCGGTCCGGCTTCTCCGGGGTGACGAAGCGGTATCCCACATTGCGGACGGTGCCGATCAGCGACTCGTGCTCCGGGCCGAGCTTGGCCCGCAGCCGCCGCACGTGCACGTCCACCGTGCGGGTGCCCCCGAAGTAGTCGTACCCCCAGACCTCCTGGAGGAGCTGGGCCCGGGTGAAGACGCGGCCGGGGTGCTGGGCCAGGTACTTCAGCAGCTCGAACTCCTTGAAGGTCAGGTCGAGCACGCGGCCCTTGAGCTTCGCGGAGTAGGTGGCCTCGTCCACGGAGAGGTCGCCGTTGCGGATCTCCATGGGGGAGTCGTCGGTGACGAGCTGCTGGCGGCCCATCGCGAGCCGGAGCCGGGCCTCGACCTCGGCCGGGCCCGCGGTGTCCAGCAGGACGTCGTCGATGCCCCAGTCGGCGGTGACGGCGGCGAGCCCGCCCTCGGTGACCACCAGGACGAGCGGACAGCCCGGCCCGGTGGAGCGCAGCAGCTGACACAGGCTGCGCACCTGGGGGAGGTCCCGCCGGCCGTCGACGAGGATGACGTCGGCACCGGGGGTGTCGACGAGTGCGGGTCCCTCCGCCGGGGCGACCCGCACGTTGTGCAGCAGGAGGCCGAGGGCGGGAAGCACCTCCGTCGACGGCTGGAGGGCGTTGGTCAGGAGCAGCAGCGAACTCATACGTCTGGTTCCTCCTCGGTCCCTGCGAGGACGCCTCCGGTGCGGTACCGAAAGCACAAAAGGACTCGGGGGCTTCACTGCCCGAGTCCTCTGCCCAGCAGAATAGCCCACATGAGCAACCGTCCGGCGGGTCATGCGACACGTTCCACCATTCGTCCGAACTCCGAGACGCGTCAAGGCACCGGTGTCCGGACTTTTCTGCGTACGGCCGACGGAATCGCCGTCGATTCCGTATACGATCCCGGACCCGTCGTATACGAAACGGGCCCGGCGGGCCCCGCCGAGACCGTATTCGTGGTCGCGCACGGCTTCACCGGGGACGTGGACCGGCCGCACGTGCGCCGGGTGGCCCGCGCGCTGGCCGCGTACGGGGCGGTGGTGACCTTCTCCTTCCGGGGCCACGGCGCGTCCGGCGGGCGCTCCACGGTGGGCGACCGGGAAGTCCTGGACCTGGCGGCGGCCGTGGACTGGGCGCGCGGCTTCGGGCACGCGCGGGTGGTGAGCGTCGGCTTCTCCATGGGCGGCTCGGTGGTGCTGCGGCACGCGGCGCTGGACCCCGGCGCGGTCGACGCGGTGGTCTCGGTCAGCTCGCCCGCCCGCTGGTACTACCGGGGCACCGCGCCGATGCGCCGGCTGCACTGGCTGGTCACCCGCCCCTCGGGCCGGCTGGTCGGCCGGTACGGCTTCCGCACCCGCATCCACCACCGCGACTGGGACCCCGTGCCGCTCTCCCCGGTGGAGGCGGCCGCCCGGCTGGGGCCGGTCCCGCTGCTGGTGGTGCACGGCGACAGCGACGGCTACTTCCCGCTCGACCACCCCCGGATGCTCGCGGACGCCGCCGGGGAGACGGGCGAACTCTGGCTGGAGCCGGGCATGGGCCACGCGGAGAACGCGGCCGGGGAGGAGCTGCTGGCCCGGATCGGGCGCTGGGCGCGGGCGCGGACCGGGCGGGGGACGGACTAGCCTGGGCGGCACCGTCTTTATTTGTTGTTTCCGCTGTCCGATGAGGAACGAGATGCCCAAGGTCACGGTGCGCTACTGGGCCGCCGCCAAGGCCGCGGCCGGCACCGCCGACGAACCGTACGACGCCGACACGCTCGCCGAGGCGCTGGCCGCCGTGCGGGAACGGCACCCCGGCGAACTCACCCGCGTGCTGGACCGGTGCGCGTTCCTCGTCGACGGCGCTCCCGTCGGGACCCGCGCGCATGAGACGGTACGGCTGGCCGAGGGCGGCACGGTCGAGGTGCTCCCGCCGTTCGCAGGAGGATGAGGCGTTGAGCGACCAGCAGTCGTACGAGGGCGGCCCCTACTCGGGGTACGACCCCTACGGGCAGCAGCAGACCCCCGGCAACTGGGCCCCGCCACCGGAGCAGCCGCAGTTCCCGAACCCCTACGCCGACCCCTACGGGGGCCGGCAGGGCGCGGCCCAGCAGTGGCAGGGGCAGACCTGGGACACGCAGAACCACGCGCGGGTGCCGGTGGCCGAGCAGCCGTACCAGCAGCCCCCCGCGCCGGAGCCGGAGGAGCCCGCCTTCGGTCCCGCCACCCTCGCCGGGAACGCCCGGATCACCGACGCCCAGCGGGCCCGGCTGGAGGGCCGTTCGCCGATCATCGAGCCCGGCATCCAGCCCGCGGCGCTCACCGCGCTCCTCGGCGCCCTGCTCGCGGGGGCGGCGCCGCTCGGCTCGTACGCCCTGGTGGTGCCGCTGGTGCTGCTCCAGGCCGTGACGGCGGCCGGCTGGTTCCGGCTGAACGGCATGTGGCCCGCCCGGCAGGGCATCGCGCTGGCCTTCCTCGGCGGCCTGGTCGCCGACGCGGCCGTACTGGCGGCGGGCCGTGACCAGGCGCCGGTGGCGATCCTCGGCCCGCTCGGCATCTGGGTCCTGCTGGCCCTGGTCCTCCAGCTCCGTTCGCACGCCTCGCCGGACGAGCGGATGTACGGCCTGATGGCCACGGTCGCCTCCTCGGCGCTCGCCATCCTCGCCACCGGCTACCTGGGCGCCGCCCCGGCCGCGGTGTCGGTCGGCGCGGCGGCCGTCGCGGTCGCCGTCCTGGCCCGCGCGCTGCCGATGCCCACCCCGGTGTCGGTCGTCTTCGCCCTGCTCGCGGGCGCGGGCGCCGGCTTCGCCGTCGGCGGCCTGACCGACCTCGGCTCCCAGGGCGCGGCCCTCGGCGCGGGCGCGGCGGTCTGCGCCCTCGTCGGCCACCGCGTCGCCGCTTACGACTACCCCTCCCGCTTCGTCCACTTCACGGCGGGCGTGGCCCTCCCCCTCGCCGCGGCCGCCCCGGCGGTCTGGCTCCTGGGCCGCGTCTTCACCTGACCCGCTCTGCCCCGGCCGGGAGCGATTTCCGGCCGGGGTTTCCTGAAGGCGCCGGGGGTAAACGCGGGAAAAGCCGCACTACGGCATGGGCCCGTCACAGGTGATCCACAATTGCCGTCCGAGCGGCTCCGGCGGGGCTACGGTGGCGGCGCCGGAACCGAGCCGCCGACCCTTGGGGAGAACATGCGGGCCCTGCGAATACTCCTGATCCTCGTCGTGATCCTCGGCGGGCTCTTCGTGATCGCGGACCGCGTGGCGGTGCACTTCGCCGAGGGCGAGGTCGCGGACCGGGTGCGGGCGCGGGAGAACCTCGCCTCTTCGCCGGACGTGGACATCAAGGGCTTCCCGTTCCTCACCCAGGTGGCCTCCGGCTCGCTGGACGACGTGGAGCTGGGCATCGCGTCGTACCCGGTGCCCACCGGCACCGAGGGCCGCACGATCCGCATCGACGACCTCAAGGCCGACCTGAAGGACGTGAAGTTCTCCGGCGACTACTCCTCGGCCACCGCCAGGACCGGTACCGGTTCCGCGACCATCGCCTACGACCAGCTCATGCAGGCCGCCAAGACCGAGCCGACCGAGCTGGCGCCCGGCATCACCGCCCGGATCACCGGCCTCGGCGACGGAGGCGACGGCAAGATCAAGGTCTCGGTGAAGCTCGGCATCCCGGCGCTCGGCATCCAGCGGACCATCCCGGTGCTCAGTTCCCTCGACGTCAAGGGGGGCAAGGTCTCTGTGCACGCGGACGCGCTGCCGGTCATCGCGGGCGCCAACCTGGCGGACGGCACCTTCCGCCAGATCACCGACTTCCAGCAGGCCCTGGACAAGCTGCCCGGCGGCATCGCGGTGAGCAGCGTGCGGGCCACGGCGGACGGGGTGCGGATCGGCGTGACGGGTTCGGACCTGAACCTGGCCGGGTAGGACCCCGCCGGAGCGTCGTACGTCTGTCCGAGTGACGAGACGCGGTGTCCGCACCGCAGATGTGCGGTGGACGTGAAGACCCGAAAAGGCGTCCTGAGGCCGGTAATCCGGGCGCCGGGGCGCTTCTCCCGTTGTCCGACCCCTCGACTTTGACCAATATGCGGACGATAGCGTCTCATCATCCGACACGCCGGTGACACGTGCGCCCGGATCTCCTTACGATCGACGCCATGAAGCGACAGGCGGATCTCACGAAGCGGCGGGCAGTGGACCTGTGCCGCGTATCCGCCATGCTCTGTCGCCCCTTCTGAGCGGAAGTCACCGCACTCCCGCATCTCCATGCCGCCCTGCTGGAAGGGCATTGGTGCGCCGCCGCACCCGTATGCGCGCGCACCCCTCTCACCGCACGCCACCGTGACTGCCCCGGAGGAGAAAAAGCATGAGCCGCAGCGACGTCCTGGTCGACGCCGACTGGGTGCAGGAGCACCTCGACGACCCGACCATCGCCCTCGTGGAGGTGGACGAGGACACGTCCGCCTACGAGAAGAACCACATCCGCAACGCGATCCGCGTCGACTGGACCAAGGACCTCCAGGACCCGGTCCGCCGCGACTTCATCGACCAGGAGGGCTTCGAGAAGCTCCTGTCGGAGAAGGGCATCGGCAACGACACCCTGGTCGTCCTCTACGGCGGCAACAACAACTGGTTCGCGTCCTACGCGTACTGGTACTTCAAGCTCTACGGCCACGACAACGTCAAGCTCCTCGACGGCGGCCGCAAGAAGTGGGAGCTGGACGCCCGCGAGCTGGTCCCCGGGGACGAGGTGCCCGAGCGGCCGAAGACCGAGTACAAGGCCAAGCCGCAGAACACCGCGATCCGCGCCTTCCGCGACGACGTGGTGGCCGCGATCGGCAAGCAGAACCTGGTCGACGTGCGCTCGCCCGACGAGTTCTCCGGCAAGCTGCTCGCCCCGGCCCACCTCCCGCAGGAGCAGTCCCAGCGCCCCGGCCACGTGCCGAGCGCCCGGAACATCCCGTGGTCGAAGAACGCCAACGACGACGGCACCTTCAAGTCCGACGAGGAGCTGAAGGAGCTGTACGCGGCGGAGGACGTCGACCTCGCCAAGGACACCATCGCCTACTGCCGCATCGGCGAGCGCTCGGCGCTCACCTGGTTCGTGCTGCACGAGCTGCTGGGCGTGGAGAACGTCAAGAACTACGACGGTTCCTGGACCGAGTACGGCTCGCTGGTCGGCGTGCCGATCGAGCTGGGCGCAGCCAAGTAAGCCAGTAAGCAACCCCGACCGACCTTCTGGTCAGACCCCTTACGGAGAAAGCCATGTGTGGAGCGAAGGCCGGCGGCCCGGACGCCTCGACGATTCAGCCCGGTGAGACCACCATCCAGGGGCAGGTGACGCGGGACGGCGAGCCGGTGACGGGCTACGTCCGCCTGCTGGACTCGACGGGCGAGTTCACCGCGGAGGTCCCCACCTCCGCCACGGGGCAGTTCCGCTTCTACGCGGCCGAGGGCACGTGGACCGTACGCGCCCTGGTGCCGGGCGGCACCGCGGACCGCACGGTCGTCGCCCAGCAGGGCGGTCTGGCCGAGGTCGCCATCGCCGTCTGAGACGTAGGCGGACGCTCGCGGCCGGGCAGGGGCCGCGCCCACCGGGTTGGACACCTGGGGCGCGGCCCTTCCGGCTGTCCGGCCCTACTCTGGACTCATGTACGCACGGCGGCGTCGTCTGTACTTCGTGATGATGGGGGTCTGCGTCGTCCTCTTCGTCCTCGCCTGGGCGGTGGTCCGGATCTGGTCCGTCCCGGCGGCTGTCGGGATGTGCCTGTTCGCCATGGTGATCCCGCCGGTGGCCGCGATGGTCGCCAACCGGCGCGGCCCGGAGGACCGCTGGTGGGACGCCCCCTCCGGGGACCCCGAGTCCGACGAGTGGTGGGACGAGCTGGACGGCAAGAAGCGCCCGCGCCCCTGAGGGGTGTCCGGCGGACGGTCAGTAGACGAGGGCCTGCGTGCCGTCCGCCATGACCTCCTGCACGAAGACCTGCGCCCCGGCGATCCGTACGCCCTCGATGACGTCCCCCTCGCCGATGTCCCGGCGCACCGCGCACTGCGTGCACAGCGTGACCCGCCCCGCCGAGAGCACCGACTCCAGCAGGTCCTGCAACGGCGCCGCGTGCGGCAGCTCGAACTCCGCCGCCCGCCCCGGCAGCGCGAACCACGCCGACTCCCCGGTCAGCCACACCGACACGTCCACCCCACTCGCCACGGCCACCGCGGCCACCGTGAACGCCTGGGAACACCGCTCCGGAGCATCGGCCCCGGCGGTCACCTTGATCACGAGCTTGTTCGCCATGACCGAATCGTAATCCGGCGCCCTGCAACTACATGGACATGCCATGAGTCTGCTGTGGGGCGCGGACCACCGGGTCCGTGCTTCCTGTCCTGTGGGGGGACGACACGTTGAGCACCACGGAAAGTCCGGAAAGACCGGTACCCGAGCAAGCTGAGAGCCCCGAGCCGGCCGAGGCCGCACCTGCGCCGCGCCGGAGCCGTCGTATCGTGCGCCGTCTGGCGGTCGCCGTGGCGCTCGGGCTCGCCGCCGGGACCTGCGCCGGTTACCTCGTCCAGGCCGGCCGCGCGCCGGTCAAGCTGCCCCCGCTCTCCCAGCCGAGCCTCGCGCAGGCCACGGGCAACGGCCCCGCGCCGCTGTCCGCCGCCCAGGACCACCAGGCAAAGGTGGAAGGCGATCTGCGCGAGCTGCTGCTGAAGAGGCCGGGCGGCACCCGTGCGAACCCGGCCATCGAGAGCGACGACGGCTGGCTGGACCTCTCCGCCTACGCGGAGCTGTACACCAAACCGGACGCTGCCTTCCGCGATCTCGTCGGCGACGAGTTCCGCCGCGCCGCCATCACGGGCTGGATCGAGTCCGGAAACCGCAGGGTGGAGATCCGCCTGATCCAGTACCGACAGGTGGAGTCGCAATCCGCCCGGGAAGCGGCCTTCGACGGCCGCAGCTATGCCGCCGACGACGCCCACACCCGGAGCTGGCCCGTCCCGGGCACGGGCGATGGCGAGTTCTTCGTCCACGACCGGCCCCGGAGCGGCTCCGTGTACGAGGCCGAGGCGCATGCCCATCGCGGGGACATCGCCATGGAGATGTGGGTGGGGGACACCAAGCCGGTCTCTCCCTCCCGGGTCCGGGAGCTGGCACGAGCGCAGATGGAGCGGCTGTGAGCACGGACAGTGACATGGTGAGCAAGCCCGCCCGACCCCGCCGCACCGCGCGGATCGTGGGCGCCGCCCTCGCCCTGGCCGCCGTGGCCGGGATCGGCTGCACCGCCGCTGTGGTGCACGGGGCCGACCGTTCGCCGGGCGCGCCCGCCTGGCGGCTGCCGCAGGCCGCGAAGGAGAGGAAGGGCGCGGAGGAGCAGTCCGGGCTGCGCGCCCTGCTCCTGCCCTTCGGTGAGGAGCGGTACGTCCGGGGCCCGGACGTGGAACAGTTCGGCTCGGACACCGAGCTGACCGGACGGCAGACCTCCGACCTCCTGCGCCAGTCGCTCCGGAGCATGCCCCGGTCCCAACGGCTCCAGCTGGAGAAGCGGTTCGAGAAGAACCCGGTCAAGGGCATGGCGGTGCGCAGTTACGCGAGCACATCCTGGCCCGGCGGGGACTCCCGCGTCTTCACCGTGGAGATGGTGCTGAGCCGGTCGGACCGGAGCACCCTGCGCGCGCGCAACCGCTCCCAGCAGCAGTTCGTCGACGCCATGAAGGTCTTCCGCAAGGGGCCCGCCATCAAGGGCCACCAGGACCACGCCGCGTGCTTCCTGCCGCCGGCCGTCGACGGGGAGAAGCTCGACTCGATGTCGTGCTCCGGCTATGTCGGGGACATCGGCGTCACCGCCTGGATCGAGGGCACCGCGCCGCTCGACCTGAAGGGGGCCGCCGACATGATGCGCGCCCAGTTCGACCGCATCAAGGAACCGGGTGAGGCCGTATGACCGAGTCACAGACACCGCCGCTGCCCGAGCCGCCGCCCGCGCGGTCCGGGAGGGACCGCCGTCGCACGGGCGCGGTCCTGCGCTGGGCCGCCGTCGTCGCCGTGTTCGCGCTCACCGGGACCGGGACGGCGTACGGGATCAGCCGGGCGGACCGCGCGGACCTGCCCGGTCTCGCCACCCGCACCGACGGGCGCTGGGAGTACCCGGCCCTCGTCAGGCCCCCGCTGCCGTCCGGGAGCCCCGGCCCGCTGGCCGCCGCGAACAAGGCGGGCACGCACTATGCCGACCTGCGCGCCCTGCGGCTGCCCGCACCGAAGAACGCCACGGTGGACAAGACCCTGTCCGGCACGGACGGCTGGCTGCCCGTGAAGGACTTCCTCGCGCAGTACGACGCGTCGGGGCGCGGGGAACTGGGGCAGGCGCTGACCGACCGCGGTCTGCGGCATGTGACGAGCCGTGGCTGGACCACCCCGGACGGCACGCGCACCCGGATCGATCTGCTCCAGTTCGCCACGGCCGAGGTCGCCGAGGACTCGGCGAGCATGTTCGTGAGCTACAACGGGCCCCTGCATCCACTGCGCGGCGCCCCCGCCTTCGAGCCCGAGGGCTTCCCGGAGGCGGCCCGGCTGGACAAGGTCTGGCTCGCCGCGTTCGCCGAGGCCAAGCCGTACGGCAAGGAGCAGACGCGGGTGGCGTACGCGGCCGCCGGGGACACCGTCGCCATGGTCACGCAGTCCCGTCCGGGGGGTGCGGCGGCCGTTCCGTTCTGGCAGACGGTGACGTTGCAGAGCGAGCTGCTCGCCTGAGGGCCACCTCGCCAGGAGACTCCGACCCCGGCCGCGTAAGCTGGGCGCGGCTCTGTCGTACGTCCACTTCCGCTCAAGGAGCACACCCGTGGAGATCTTCTTCGAACTGCTGCTGGTCCTGGTCTGCGTCGGCGTGCTCGCCTTCGCCGGGCTGACCGTGAAGAAGCTGTACCAGGGCCAGCGCTGAAGCACCGCCCCAGAACCGACAGGAACGGCCGCTCATGATCGAGATCCCGTCTGACCTGCACAAGGACCTCGTCCCCCTCGCCTTTCTGCTGGGCAACTGGGCGGGCGCTGGGGTCCACGACTTCCCCGGCTCCGAGAAGTGCAACTTCGGCCAGGAGGTGAGCTTCACCCACGACGGCCGGGACTTCCTGGAGTACCGGTCCCACACCTGGGTCCTGGACAACGAGGGCAACAAGGTCCGCCCGCTGGAGTCCGAGGCCGGCTTCTGGCGGATCGACGCCGAGCGCAAGATCACGGTCACGATGACCCGTGACGACGGCGTGGTGGAGATCTGGTACGGCGAGCTGGCGGACAAGAAGCCGCAGATCGACCTCGTCACCGACGCGGTCGCCCGCACCCCGGAGTCCCCGGCGTACACCGGCGGCAAGCGGCTGTACGGCTACGTCAAGGGCGACCTCATGTGGGTCGGCGAGAAGCAGACCCCCGAGGTCGAGCTGCGCCCCTACATGTCGGCCCAGCTCAAGAAGGCCGTCACCCCCGAGGACGTCGAGCGCTGGGCGAAGGACCTCCCCGAGGACATGCCGGACGACGGCATCGCGTTCTTCAAGTAGGCCTGTGCCGAACCGGGCCGGGCGTCCCGTCCGAGCGGGGCTCCCGGCCCGGCGGCCCTACACTTCCAGTGTGGTGAGCACCGACTGGAAGAGTGATCTCAGGCAGCGCGGCTACCGGCTGACGCCGCAGCGGCAACTCGTGCTCGAAGCCGTGGACTCCCTGGAGCACGCGACGCCGGACGACATCCTCGTGGAGGTCCGGAAGACCGCCTCCGGGGTCAACATCTCCACCGTGTACCGCACGCTGGAGCTGCTGGAGGAGCTGGGCCTGGTCAGCCACGCCCACCTCGGCCACGGCGCGCCGACCTATCACCTCGCCGACCGCCACCACCATCTCCACCTGGTCTGCCGGGACTGCGAGAACGTGATCGAGGCGGACCTGGAGGTCGCCGCGGACTTCACCGCGCGGCTGCGCGAGCAGTTCGGGTTCGACACCGACATGAAGCACTTCGCGATCTTCGGCCGGTGCGCGGACTGCACGCGGAAGAGTCCGACCACGCCGTCGTAGGCTGGCCCGTATGAAGAGCCCCCTGCTGTCCCTGCCCGGCGCCGTTCCCGCCGAGGGCGTGGACGAAGGCGTCGCCGCCCACTACGGCGACCTGTTCCGCGAGCAGCGCGCCCTCGCCGACGGCACCGGTTTCGTCGACCTCTCCCACCGGGGTGTCGTCGCCGTGACCGGCGCGGACCGGCTGAGCTGGCTGCATCTGCTGCTGACCCAGCACGTCAGCGACCTGCCGGCCGGCGAGGCCACCGAGGCGCTGGTCCTCTCCGCCAATGGGCACATCGAGCACGCCCTGTACCTGGTGGACGACGGGACGACCGTCTGGGCGCACGTCGAGCCCGGCACGCAGGAGGCGCTGATCGCCTACCTGGAGTCGATGAAGTTCTTCTACCGCGTCGAGGTCGCCGACCGCACCGCCGACACCGCGGTGGTCCACCTCCCCGCCGGCTCCATCACCGCGGTCCCCGAGGGCGCGGTGGTCCGCGAGACGCCGTACGGCCGTGATCTCTTCCTGCCCCGTGCGGAGCTGGAGGAGTTCGCCGCCGGCTCCGGCCCGGCCGCCGGTCTCCTCGCCCACGAGGCGCTCCGGGTCGAGCAGCACCGGCCCCGCCTCGGCTTCGAGACCGACCACCGCACGATCCCGCACGAGCTGGGCTGGATCGGCACCGCCGTGCACCTGCAGAAGGGCTGCTACCGGGGCCAGGAGACGGTCGCCCGCGTCCAGAACCTCGGCAAGCCGCCGCGCCGCCTGGTCTTCCTCCACCTCGACGGCAGCGACGTCCACCTCCCTCCGCCCGGCACCGAGATCCGCCTCGCCGACGACGGCCCGGACGGCCGCAAGATCGGCCTCGTGACCACCTCCGTACGCCACCACGAGCTCGGCCCGGTCGCCCTGGCCGTCATCAAGCGCAACGTCCCGACCGACGCGCGGCTCCTGGCCGGAGACACGGCGGCGGCCCAGGAGACGGTGGTCGAGCCGTAGGCGACGCGGACTCACCGGCCGGCGCCTGCCGAGGCGCCTGGGGGTGGCTGCGGTTGCGGGGACGCCGTCGGACGGAGAGGCTGCACGCACAGGGCCCCGGGAGCGACGGCGGAGCGATGACTGTAACGGTGGTGTCGATGCCGGAGGTGACCGTCACCCGTACGGACCTCGCCGGCGCCAGGGAGCGGCTGGCCGGGGATTCCCTGCTCCTCGTCGACGTCGAACTGCCACCGGACGCCGAGCCGGTGCCGCTCGCCGCCCGGCTGGGGCTCGACGCCGCGGAGCTGGACTGGTTCGGCAGGCCCGGAGAGCCGGCGCGGGCCGACTTCCTGGGGGACCGGGCCGGCTTCGTGGTCCCCGTGGTGCAGGGGGACGCGATCAGGCACGTGCACGTCGTGGTCACCGAGCGCTTCCTGGCCACCGCGCACCACGGCCAGGGGGACCTCGCGCACAAGATCGCCCAGGGGCTGCGGCACGAGCGGCCGGTCGACCCGGTGCACATGCTCTTCATCGTGCTCCAGGAGGCCCTGGCGACCTTCCGGCTGTCCGCGGTGCGGAACCTGCTGGAGACCGAGGAACTCGAGGACGAGATGTTCGAGGACCGCAAGGCCGAGCAGCTCCAGTCCCTGGCGCGGCTGCGCCGGCGCTCCGCCCAGCTGCACCACGCCCTGCTGCCCTTCCTCCAGGTGACCGACGCGGTCCTCACCCGGCGGATGATCAACCCCTCCTTCCCTGAGGAGCGGCAGCGCTCCGCCCGGGAGTTCCAGACGGCCGGGCGGCTGGTGCTGGCCGACATCGAGTCGCTCCAGGAGGCCACCCGCCGGTCGTTCGCCAGCTACTCCTCGCTCGTCGCGGGCGAGCAGAACGGGGTGATCAACCGGCTGGCGATCGTGTCGGTGATCTTCCTGCCGTTGTCGTTCCTCACGGGGTTCTTCGGCATGAACTTCACGTTCCTGACCGACAAGCTGGAGACCAGGGACGACTTCTGGCTGCTCGCCATCGGGCTGCAGGCGATGGTCCTGCTGGGCTCCGTCTACGTGCTGCACCGCACCCGCATCTGGCGCCGCCTCCTCGACGAGGACTAGCGGCCCCGCGAGGGCCTCAGATGTCCAGCAGGATCGTGAAGGGGCCGTCGTTCACCAGGGAGACCCGCATCCGGGCCCCGAAGCGGCCCGTGGCCACCGTGGCGCCGAGGGCGCGGAGCTGGGCGACGACCTCGTCCACCAGGGGTTCGGCGACCGGGCCGGGGGCGGCCGCGTTCCAGGTGGGGCGGCGGCCCTTGCGGGCGTCGCCGTAGAGGGTGAACTGGCTGACGACCAGCAGCGGGGCGTCGATGTCGCTGCATGACCGCTCGTCGGACAGCATGCGCACCGACCAGAGTTTGCGGGCCAGCTGGGCCGCCTTCTCCTTGGTGTCCTCGTGGGTCACGCCGACCAGGACGCACAGGCCCTCGCCCTCGATCGCGCCCACCGTCTCGCCGTCCACGACGACGCTCGCGCCGTCCACCCGTTGCACCACCGCACGCATGCGCCCCATCATGCCGTGCCGTCGGCGGCGCCCCGGTCCTGGGGGCCCACAACCAATCAATACCCCCCATCCAGGGCCGTTCGTGGGCAGTCGGTCACATAGCGGCCACTGGGGGTGGCACGATGCTTCCCACACGCCGGTCGAGGGGACGGTCCACCGCACATGAGCACACCGAGCACCAGGGGTCCGGTCACGCATCGGCCGCCCGCGCAACGCGCCGAGAGCCCGCCGAGCCCGCCGCCCGAGGAGCCCGCCACGGGCGTCCTGGCCCCGCTGAGCCTGCCCGATCTGCGCGCCCTGCGCCGGGACGCCCAGCGGGAGGAGGCCGATCTGAGCTACGTCCGGCGGCTGCTCCAGGGCCGGATCGACATCCTGCGCGCCGAGCTGGCCCGCCGGGGCGGGGAGCGCGTACCGGCGCCGGTGGACGGGTCGGTGGTGGAGCGGCTGTCCGAGATCCTGGCCGACGCCCCGGCCCGCCACCGCTCCTCCGCCCGCCACGTCACCCTCGGCACCCCGCACAGCGAGGAGTACGGCCGACTCGCGGCGGAGATGCTCGCCGAGGTCGAGCTGTCCGACCTCACCGCCCGCACGGACGCCGAGCTGGCGGACGCGATGGGCCGGCTGACCCGGTACGAGCAGGAGATCTCCCACCGCCGCCAGGGCCTCCAGCGCACCGCCGACGACTGCGGGGGCGAGATCGCGCGCCGGTACCGGGCGGGCGAGGCGCAGGTGGACGACCTGCTGGCCTGAGCGGACCGGGGCGCGGGAAATGCGCGCGACACCCGGCGGGTCCCGCGCCTACCGTGGTCCCATGATCGACGTACGCCCCGTGGCCCAGGACGAGTTCGACAACTGGCACCGCGCACTGGACACCGGCTTCCTCCAGGAGCCCGTGCTCACCGCGGAGCAACGCGCGGCGAGGCTGAGGCAGTTCGAGCCGGGCCGCCTGCTCGGCGCCTTCGACGGTGCCCGCTGCGTGGGCACCTTCCGCTCCTTCGCGCAGGAGGTCACCGCGGTCGGCGGCGCGTATGTCCCCTCCAACGCCGTCTCCAACGTCACCGTCTCCCCGACCCACCGCCGCCGCGGCCTGCTCACGCGCATGATGCGCCATGACCTGGCGGCCGCGCGGGAGCGCGGGGACGTGATCGCCACGCTGATCGCCGCCGAGTACCCGATCTACGGGAAGCACGGCTTCGGCCCCGCGACCTGGGCGACCAACTGGACGGTGGACGTGGGCCGTTCGGGCCTCGATCCGCGCTGGGCGGGTCCGGCGGACGGCGCCCGGATCGACCTGGTGGACGGCGCCGAGGTGCGCGCGCTCGGCCCGAAGCTGTCCGAGCGGGTGCGCGCGGTGACGCCGGGCGCGATCGGACGGGACGAGCTGTGGTGGGACGCCCGTACCGGCGTGGCCCGCTTCGGCCGGGACTGGACCGAGCCGTTCCACGCGGTGTACCGGTCCGCCTCCGGTGAGGTGGAGGGGCTGGTGTCGTACCGCTGCGAGGCCAAGTGGGAGGGGCAGCAGCCGGACAACACGGCCAAGGTGGAGTGGCTGACCGCCGCGACCCCGGCGGCCGAGACCGCGCTGTGGCGCTACCTGTGCTCGATCGACTGGATCACCCACGTCAAGAGCGGCTGGCGGGCGCCGGACTCCCTGCTGCCCTTCCTGCTGCCGGACGCCCGCGCGGCCCGCGTCGCGACGCACACGGACTGGCTGTGGGTCCGGCTGCTGGACGTCGCGGGGGCGCTTCGGGCGCGGAGCTACGAGCGGTCCGGGTCGCTGGTGCTTCAGGTGCTGGACGAGGACGGCACGGCGGGCGGGCGGTACCGGCTGGAGGCGTCCCCCGAGGGCGCGTCCTGCACCCCGGCGGGCGGCGCGTCCGCCGAGTTGACGCTGCCGGTGGCCGAGCTGGCCACGGTGTGGCTCGGAGACGGCTCGCTGGCACGGCTGGCGGCGCTGGGGCGGGTCCAGGAGGAGCGGGAGGGCGCCGCCCGTGCGGGCGACGCCCTGTTCCGCACGTCCGTGCGCCCATGGTGCCCGGACTCCTTCTGACCCGGCCCCGGTCGTCTCCTGCCGTGCCGGCGGCCGTTCATCCGTAGCGTGCTGTTCGGTTGTGGCTGTGCGCTGACGCTGTTCGGTTGTGGCTGTGCGGGTGTTCAGTTGTGGCTGTGCGCTCCCGTGGCCGCCCCCTGCCGGGCTCCCGGCTCCCCTCCGGAGGGGAACCCGGTCGGCCAACCGTCGGGAAGCCCGACCATGTCGGTCAAGTTGGCTGCCAACTTCACTGTAGTTATAGCCGCGTGGAAGCGGCTCATAACCATCATCCCGCGAACTGCCGGAAGATGGCGGGAAGTTGTAGCCTTTGTCCGTGGACCCGGAACACGTCTCCGCCACTGGGCGGAAGAGGTCACCACGGTCACAGCCCTCACGCGTCACCTCTCGGGTGGTGGCCGACACCCTGCGCACCCGTATCGACACCGGCGTGCTGCGCCCCGGCGAGCGGCTGCCCACCCAGGCGGAGCTGGCCGAGGAGTTCGGGGTCGAGCGCGGCACGGTCCGCGAGGCGCTGCGCATCCTGCGGGTGGAGCGGCTGCTCGCCGGATCGTCGCAGGGCAGCCCGGCCACGGTGGCCGTCCTGCCCGGCGCGGTGGGCCCGGCCGCGCCGCCGCAGCCCACGATGGCGGGCCTCGCGCCCCGTGTCGCGGCCGCCTTCGCGGTCCCGCACGTCCGCGTGGACGCCCTCTGCCTGACCTCCGTCTCGCTCACCCTCGCCATCGGCGAACCGCTCCGCCAGATCCATGCGGGAGGGCTGAAACCGGCCAAGATCGACGTACGGCTGCTGCTGCCGAGCCGTGACATCGCCCTCGCCTTCCCCGCCCCGGTGGACGCCGCCGACACCGCTCTGCTGCACCGGCGCTGGCTGGCCCAGCGCAACGCCCAGGGCCAGGTGCTCCGGCACAACCTGCTCGCCCTGCGCGCCACGCACGGCATCGACGTCCGGGTCCGCTTCCGCGCGCTCCCCTTCACGCCCCCGGTCAAGCTGTACCTGCTCAACGGCTCCGAGGCGCTGTTCGCGTACTACACGCTGTCCCGGCGGGAGCGGGACATCGGCCCCGAGCACCTGACGCTGTACGACGCCGAGGGCACCCGGTCGATGCTGTTCGCCTTCGCGCGGGGGGCGGGGGAGCGGGACGCCGAGTTCGTGACGCAGTCCCGGCTCTGGTTCGACGCGCTGTGGGAGACGATCAGCTCGGAGCTGGTGCTGGGGTAGCCGAGTTGGCGGCCAACTCTTGACCGGTGGTCCGCACTTGGCTGCTACTTGCCGACAACTGCCCGTAGATGGACTGAGGTTGTACCGTTTGGTCGTGACCCAGGAGAACGTGGCAGTGAGCGGCAGACGGTTCACCGCCCAGGAGATCGCCGACGCCCTGCGCGCCCGCATCCGCGCCGGCGAGCTGAGGGCGGGCGAGCGGCTGCCCACCCAGGCCGAGCTGGCCGAGGAGTTCGGCGTGGAGCGCGGCGCGGTCCGCCAGGCGCTGCGCCTGCTGCACGCCGAGGGCCTGCTCACCGGCGTGACCAAGGGCAGCCCGCCGCGCGTCGCGCGGCCCGCCCCCGTGCAGGACGGCCCCCAGCCCACGATGGTCGCCCTCGCCCACCGGCTGGCGGAGGCGTTCACCGTGCCGCACGTCCGCGTGGACGCCGTCTGCCTCACCGCGCAGAGCCTGATCCCCGCGCTCGGCGAGCCGCTCCGGCTGATCCACGAGGGCCGGGTGTGCCCCGAGCGCGTCGACGTACGCGTCCTGCTGCCCTCACGGGACATCAGCCTCGCCTTCCCGGTCCCGGTGGACCCCGGGGGTGACGACGCGGACCCGGTGCACCGGCGCTGGCTGGCGATGCGCAACGCCCAGGGACAGGTGCTCCAGTACAACCTCAACGCCCTCCGCGCCACGCACGGCATCGACGTCCACGTCACCTTCCGCGCGCTGCCCTTCACCCCGCCGGCCAAGCTGTACCTGCTCAACGGGGCGGAGGCGCTGTACGCGTACTACATGGTCACCCGGCGCGAGGAGTCCACCGACACCGGCACCCTGGAGATGTTCGACACCCTCGGCTCGGAGTCGATGCTGTTCTCCTTCGAGAAGCGGTCGGGCCAACGGGACGCCTCCTTCGTGGAACAGTCGCAGAAGTGGTTCGACGCCCTCTGGGAAACCATCACGACGGACCTGACACTCTCCTAGTGACTTCCAAGACGCCGGAAACGACGCAGCATGAGCTGGTGGCGACCGAAACGGTCGAGGAGCAGAGCGACCAGGGGATCGAGAAGCTACGGGAACTGATCGGCGCGCGGGTCGTCCTCTGGGACTTCGACGGCCCGGTCTGCCGCCTCTTCGCCCGGCACCGCGCCGAGCGGGTGGCGGCCGGGCTGGTGGAGTGGCTGGCCGGACGCGGACTGCGCGGGCTGCTCACCGAGGACGAGCGGGAGACGCTGGACCCGCAGGTGGTGCTGCGCGCGGTGGACCGCCGCCACCCCGGCAGCGACCTCGTCGCCGAGCTGGAGGAACGCCTGACCCAGGACGAGCTGCTGGCCGCCGCCTCCGCGTGGCCGACCCCGTACGCCGACCCGCTGATCCGCACCTGGTCCGCCGTGGGCTCCCGGCTGGCCGTCACCACCAACAACTCCCCGCGCGTGGTCGACGCCTACCTCGCCGGACGCGGCCTGACCGGCTGCTTCGCCCCCCACGTCTACGGCCGTACCGCCGACCTGCACCGTCTCAAGCCCGACCCGCACTGCCTCAACCGGGCCCTCGTCGCCCTGGGCGCCGCCCCCGGCGCCGCGCTGATGATCGGGGACTCGCCCACCGACCTCGTCGCCGCCGAGCGGGCCGGGGTGCGCTTCCTCGGCTACGCGAGCGGTGAGCGCCGGGCCAAGCAGCTCCGCGCCTCGGGCGCCGAGACGGTCCTCACCTCCCTGGAGCCCCTGCTGCTGGCCCTGCGCGGCTAGCTTGCGGGCACGTGTGTGCGCTCTGTCCCCGGTCCGGGGGAACCGGGCTGGGGTCGTGGGGCCGGGACCCACTCCCGAGGCGGTACCGTGCTGCCACTTCCGCCCCTTTCGGCAGGGCGCACGGCGAGAGAACGGGCCATGTCCCCCGAGACGGTTTCGATTGCCCGGCTGAACGCGGCCGGAGCCAGCGGCGACGACAAGCTGGTCGAGGGCCCGCTCCAGGGCTACCACCACGAGACGTACGTCTTCCCGCTGGCCGGTGAGGCCGCGCGGCTCCACCCGGGGCGGTGGAAGTGCCGGGAGCCCCGCGACGGACTGCTCTGGTTCGACCGGCGCTGCTTCGCCTCGGAGGAACGCCTGCTCACCGCGGTGGGCGACCGCGTGCCGCGCGTCCCCGGCCTGGTGGAGGTCGGCGGGATGCGGCTGATGCGGTTCATCGAGGGCGCCACCCTCGGCGCGCTCCACCCCTCCGGCACCGAGGTGCCGGAGGGGCTGTGCCGACAGATCACCGAGCTGTTCGGCAGGCTCGCCGCGATCGGCCCGGACGACGTGACCGCCGAGCGGCGCTGCGCCACCGAGGACCGCCCCGCGGACGGCGACAGCGACGGCTTCCTGGAACGCCTCGTCCACTTCACCGAGCACCGCGTCTACCGCCGCAACCTCGACCGCTTCGAGGCTCTCTTCGCCGAACTCGGCCTCACCGAGACCTCGTTCAAGCATCTGCGGGCCCATGTGCACGGGCTGTCCCGGCGCCCCTTCTGCCTCCTCCACGCCGACCTGCACCGCGAGAACTTCATCGTCGATCCCGTAGACCGCCTGTGGACCATCGACTGGGAACTGGCCATGGTCGGCGACCCCCTGTACGACCTCGCCACCCACCTCCACCTCATGCGCTACCCGGCCGCGCAGTCCCGCGAGATCGCCGCCCGCTGGCACACGGCCGTGCGCGCGGTCCGCCCACCGAGTGTGCGCGGCTGGACGGAGGACCTGGCCCCCCTGCTCGCCTACAAGCGCGCCCAGTCCGTCTTCACGGACGTCATCCGCTCGGCCCTGGCGCTGGAGGACCCCGCCGCGCCCCCGGCCGCCGCCCTCGCGGCGAAGCTCCGGGAGATCCTGGCGAGGGGGGCGCGTCCGCTGGGTGTGGTCGAGGTGCCGGACGTGGGGCGGGTGGCGGAGGCGCTGAAGCGGTGGCACGCGGCGCAGGGGAGCTGAGCACGGGGCGCCCGGGGTCTGAGCACGGGGTGCCGCACTCGCGCCGGTCTCCTGGCCGGAGGTGGGGGTATGCCCGATGCTGAGGGGTGATGCTGCTCTTTCTCGACATCGACGGTCCGCTCATCCCCTTCGGCGCCCCCGACGGCACGTACCCCGAGTTCGCGGGAGGCGGCGGGCCGGGCGGCCATCCGCTGCTCGGGCGGGTCGATCCCGGGCTCGGCGCCCGGCTGGCCGCGCTGGGGTGCGAGCTGGTGTGGGCGTCGACCTGGATGGATGACGCGAACGCGGTGGTCGGGCCGTGGCTGGGGCTGCCCCGGTTGCCGGTGGTGCCGTGGCCGGACGAGGACGAGCCGCCCGCCCTGATCCACTGGAAGACGCGCCCGCTGGTGGAGTTCGCGGCGGGCCGGCCGTTCATCTGGGTCGACGACGAGATCACCGAGGCCGACCTGGCCTACGTCGCCGTCCACCACCCCGCCCCGGCTCTGCCGCACCGTGTGGACCACGCCTACGGGCTGACCCCGGCCGACTTCGCCACCCTGCGGGAGTGGCTGAGCAGGCACCCGTCGGGCTGACCCTCAGGCGGCCGACCGCTCCCCGGCCCAGCGGCGCCGCAGATGTGCCTCGGTGATCGCGGGCGGGGCGTACTCCATGTCGAGGGCGCCGACGTCCGTACCGGGCGGGACGACCGCGTCGACGCGGTCCAGGATCTCGTCGGACAGCGTGACCTTGTCGCCGGCGAGCAGGTCGTCGAGCTGCTCCATGGTGCGCGGGCCGATGATCGCGGAGGTGACGCCGGGGTGGCTGATCACGAAGGCCAGCGCGAGGTGCGTCAGCGAGACACCGGCCTCCTCGGCGACCGGGATCAGGCGTTCCACGGTGTCCAGCCGCCGCTCGTCGCGCAGGTGCCGGAAGCCGTAGGTGGAGCGGTGGGTGTCGGCCGGCCGGTCCTTGCGGTAGCGCCCGGTGAGCATGCCCCCGGCCAGCGGGCTGTAGACCAGCGTCCCCATGCCGTACCGCTCGCACACCGGCAGCACCTCGCGCTCGACACCCCGGTTGAGCAGCGAATACGTCGGCTGCTCGGTACGGAACCGCTGGAGCCGGTGGTGTTCGGCGACCCACTGCGCCTCGACGATGTCGGAGGCCGGGTAGCTGGAGGTGCCGATCGCGCGGACCTTGCCCGCGCGCACCAGGTCGGTGAGGGCGGAGAGGGTCTCCTCGAGGTCGGTGTCCGGGTCGGGGCGGTGGATCTGGAAGAGGTCCACGTGGTCCGTGCCGAGCCGGCGCAGCGAGTCGTCCAGCGCCCGCGTCAGCCAACGCCGGGACGCTCCCTGCATGTTGGGGTCGGCGCCGTCGGCGTTCATGGGCAGCCGCGCCTTGGTGGCGAGCACGACGGAGTCCCGCCGCCCCTTCAGCGCCTTGCCGACGATCTCCTCCGACTCCCCGTACGAGTACATGTCGGCGGTGTCGATGAAGTTGATCCCGGCGTCCAGCGCCTTGTGGATCATGCGTACGGAGTCGTCGTGGTCGGGGTTGCCGACGGCGCCGAACATCATCGCGCCCAGGCAGTAGGGGCTGACCTTCATGCCGGTCCGGCCCAGCGTGCGGTACTTCATGAGTCTCCTCCAACCCGCGGTGGCCAGGGCCCGCCGCGGCGCGCTACGCTCACGAAAACGGAACGGTGTTCCGGGAAGAACGATACGGAACACTGTTCCGGTTAGCAAGTGGAGGTCTGCCATGGCCGACGCCGAGCCGTCCCGGCCGCGTCTGAGGGCCGACGCGCGGCGCAGCGTCGACACGCTGCTCGCGGCCGCCGCCGAGGTGTTCGCCGAGTCCGGCGTGGACGCGCCGGTACGGCAGATCACCGCTCGCGCGGGCGTCGGGGCGGGCACCCTCTACCGGCACTTTCCGCAGCGCTCCGACCTCATCGCGGCCGTCTTCCGCCACGAGGTCGACGCCTGCGCCGACACCGCGCCCGTGCTCGCCGCCGGCCACGCCCCCGTCGAGGCCCTGCGCCTCTGGCTCCTCCGCTTCACCCACTTCATCGCCACCAAGCGCGGTCTCAGCGCAGCCCTCCACTCCGGCGACCCGGCCTACGACAGCCTCCCGTCCTACTTCCAGCTCCGCCTGGTGCCGGCCCTGGAGGAACTGCTCGGCGCCGCGGCCAAGTCGGGCGAGATCCGCAGCGACACCGACCCCGAGGACCTCCTCCGAGCCGTCGCCAACCTGACCCTCCCGGCCCAGGACGACGACGGGCACACGGGGCGGATGGTGGGGTTGCTGCTGGACGGGCTGCGGTACGGGGGCGCGGCCGGGAAGTGATCGGCCGCTCGCCTGGCGGGAAACCAGCCCCGAAGTGCGGTGAAGCGGGCTGGGGTTGATCCGGCGGGCGTAGGGTGCGGGGCCGTGGCTACCCCCCTCTGGCGCGACCGGCGCTTCGTTCTGCTTCTCGGCGCACGGGTCGTCTCCGTGCTGGGCAACGGCTTCGCGCGGGTCGCGCTCGGCTTCGCGGTGCTCGCGTTGCCGGGAGCAAGCGCGGGCCGGCTGTCGCTGGTGCTGGCCTGCCAGGCGTTGCCGCAGTTGGCGCTCGTCCTGGTGGGCGGCGTGATCGCGGACCGGATGTCACGGTCGCGGCTGATGATGCTGGCCGACGTCCTGGGCGCCGGCGCGTACGCGGCCCTCGCCGCCATCGTGCTGGCCGGGCACGCCCCGCTGCCCGCGATGTGCCTCCTCGCGGTGGTGGCCGGAACGGCGAACTCCCTCTTCGCCCCCGCGATGGAGGGCCTGGTCCCCCTGATCGTCCCCGCCGACGGGCTCCAGCGGGCCAACGGCCTCCTCCGCGTCGGCACCAACACCTCCCTCCTCCTCGGCCTCGGCCTGTCCGGTGTGACCGTCGCCCTGGTCGGCGCGGGCTGGGCACTCGCCCTCAACGCCGCCTCCTTCGTCGTCAGCGCGGCCCTCACCGCGCGCCTGAAGGTCGCCGGGCGTCCGCGCGTACGGGCCTCGGGGTGGTCCGAACTCCGCGAAGGGTGGCAGGAGTTCGCCTCCCGGCAATGGCTGTGGGTCGTCGTCGCCCAGTACGCGGTCGTGATCGCCGCGCTGAACGCCGAGGTCGGTGTCCTGGGCCCCCTCACCGTCGAACACCAGGGCGGGGCCCGGAGCTGGTCGGTCATCGTGGGCGCCCAGGCCCTCGGCACCATCGCGGGCGCGGGCCTCGCGGCGCGGGTACGAGTCCAGCGCCCCATCCTCGTGGCCGTGCTGAGCACCTTCCCGGCCGCCGTACCGATGCTCCTGCTCAGCCTCGGCGCGCCCCTCTGGACGACGGCGGCGGCCATGTTCGGGGCCGGGGTGGCGAACGACGTCTTCGGTGTCCTGTGGTCCACCACGCTGCAACGGGAGATCCCCGAACACGTCCTCTCCCGGGTCGCCTCCTACGACTGGTTCGGGTCCCTCGCCCTGGCGCCCCTGGGCATCCTCCTCGCCGGTCCGATCGCCTCGGCGGCGGGCACCGGCTGGGCCCTGACCGGCTGCGCGGCGCTGGTGGTCCTGGCCACGGGGGCGGCGCTGCTGGCTCCGCAGGTACGGAGGCTGCGGACGCGCGCGGCGGTCGGCGTGGCGGAACCTCAGGTCGCACGGACGAGCTGAGCGGTCACCGGCTCGCCAGGGTGGTGCCGTCCGGGTCCGCCGGGGAGTGCGCTCGGTCGGCGGCGAGGAGGTCGTATCCCGACCAGTCGCTCAACGGGCGGTAGCCGAGGCGTCGGTAGAGGGCGTTGCTGGTGGGGTTGGACCGGTCGGCGAAGAGGACGACCTCCTGGGCCCCGGCGGCCAGGGCGGCGCGGCTGACCTCGGCCGAGACGGCGGCGGCGTAGCCGTGGCCGCGCAGGTGGGCCGGGGTGTAGACGATGTCCACCTGGATCTGGCCGCCGATGAGGGGGTTCATGCCGGCGAGGGAGACGGGGGTGCCGTCCTCGGTCTCCCACAGGGTGTACCGCTTGTCGGCGTACCGCGTGCTCGGCCAGGTCTCGGCGTCGACGGTCACGCCCTCCCCGACGGCCTTGGCGAACTCCCCGCACCAGAAGACGGCTTGGTCGAGGTCCCCCTCACCGAGGACACGGGCCCGGCCCTTCGGCCGCGGGTCGGGCGGGGTGAGGGTGCCGAGCCGGTACAGGCGGACCCCCACGTCACGGAGCCTCGGCGTCGCCCCCGTGTACCGCTGCCACGCCTCGGCGAAGGCGGTGGCGGTGTCGTGGTCCGCGCCGACGGAGGCCGGTGCGTGCCCGAGGTCCGCGAGGCGGGCGGCGAGGCTGTCGGCCTGCGCCGGGGTGAGCGGGGAGAGGCCGAGGGGGCGGGGCGGCAGATGGTAGAAGGTCCCGCCGACCTGGCCCTCCTCCTCCAGCACCCCGAACAGGGGCGCCCGCTCGAACGCCCCCCGCCCCCGTGTACGCACCCTCTCGGCCCACGTGAGCTGCATGACGTGCTCGGCGGGCCGCGCCCGGAGAAAGCCCCCGGCACGGGCGAGGAAGTCGTCGACGTCTTCGGTGAGATACCAGCCGCTTGACCGCATGCCTCATGCTTCCGCACCCGGGGGAGGGAGCGGGCGGTTTCCGGCCGGCCGAGACCTCCGTACCGCGCAGCTGGGACAGGGGCATACCGGCTGAAACCCCCTCCTCACGCCCCGGTCGCAACACTTTTGCAAGCAGGGTGCTTGCAAAAGTTAGCGAGGATGGGCATGGTGGAGGCATGGCATCGCTCAACGTCGGCAACCTCGGTGACTACCTGCGCGAGCAGCGGCGCAACGCCCAGCTCTCGCTGCGGCAGCTCGCCGATGCCGCCGGGGTGTCGAATCCGTACCTGAGCCAGATCGAGCGCGGGCTGCGCAAGCCCAGCGCGGAGGTGCTGCAGCAGGTCGCCAAGGCGCTGCGCATCTCCGCCGAGACGCTGTACGTCCGCGCGGGCATCCTCGACGCCGAGCGGGACCGGGACGAGGTGGAGACGCGCGCCGTCATCCTCGCCGACCCCTCGCTCAACGAACGGCAGAAGCAGGTCCTGCTCCAGATCTACGAGTCCTTCCGCAAGGAGAACGGACTCGGCGGCGAAGGCCCCGTACGACCCGAGGAGTTCGACGGTACGGAAGAGCGGCCCAGCGACACCCCCGACAGTGATGCCGGTCCGCGGCGGACGGCCGGATGAAGCCGGACCAGGGCTCCGGCCTCCGCACACGGACCACACCTACCTCAGCCGAACGCGAATCCGGGAGGACCTTCACCATGGCCATCACCGACGACCTGCGCAAGACCTTCAGCGACCCGACTCCGCTCTACTTCGCCGCCGGTACCGCCGATCTCGCCATCCGGCAGGTCCGGAAGGTGCCCTCGCTGGTGGAGCAGCTGCGCGCCCAGGCCCCGGCCCGGATCGAGCAGGTCCGCGGGACCGACCCCAAGGTCGTACAGGAGCGGGCCACCGCCCGCGCCAAGGAGGCGCAGGAGACCATCCAGACCAAGGTCAACGGCTTCATCGGCAACCTCGACGTCGACCTGAAGAAGGTCGGCGAGCAGGCCCAGGACCTCGCCCTGCGCGGTGTCGGCGTGGCCGCCGAGTACGCCGTCAAGGCGCGTGAGGCGTACGAGAAGGTCGCCGAGCACGGCGAGCAGGCCGTGAAGACCTGGCGCGGCGACGCCGCCGAGGAGATCGAGGAGCTCGCCATCGCGGTCGAGGGCCAGCCCGAGCCGGGCGTGGTCAAGGAGACCCCGAAGCCGGCCGCCGGTGCCGCCGGTCCGGCCGTCGCCGAGCCCGACCCGGCCGCCGGGAGCAAGCCCGTCGCGAAGAAGCCGGCTCCGGGCGCCGCCCGCAAGGCTCCTCAGCCGAAGAAGCCGACCCCGCCGGCCAAGTGACGGCGGACGGCGTGAGAGCACGGGCCGGGCACCATCGGGGTGCCCGGCCCGTTCTGCGGGTAGCGTGACGGCAGCGATTCAGAAGGCAAGGAGCGGTGGGCAACATGCTGATGCTGGGCTTCGAGGGGTTCATGGGACTCCTGAAGATCGTCCTCATGGCACTGGCCGCGTTCGCGCTCGTCGACGCGGCCTTCCGGCGTGAGGACGCGTTCCGCGCGGCGGGCAAGCAGACCAAGGTCTTCTGGCTGATCATCCTGGGCATCGCCCTCGTGGTCAGCTACCTCTTCTCGATCCTGTCCATCCTGCCGGCCGCGGGCGCCGTCGCCAGCATCGTCTACCTCGTCGACGTCCGTCCCGCGGTCAGGGCCCTCACCGGCGGTAACCGCGGCGGCTGGGGCCGGGGCAAGGGCCGGGGCGGCAGCAGCAGCGACGGCCCGTACGGCCCGTACAACGGCTGAGGGCCCCGCCGGTCCGGGGGCGGGTCGGGGGGCCTAAGCCACCCGGTCCAGGAGGACCACGGCCACGTCGTCCGTCAGCTCGTCGCCGTTCAGGTGGCGGACTTCGCTGACCGCGGCGCGCAGCAGCTCCTCCCCGCGCAGACCCTCGGAGAGCTGGCGGTGGATCATGTCGAGCATGCCGTCCTGGCCGAGGCGGGGGCCGCCGGGGGAGGTGCGGCCTTCTATGAGGCCGTCGGTGTAGAGCATGAGGCTCCACTCGGCGCCCAGCTCGACCTGGGTGCGGGGCCAGCGGGCGCCGGGGAGGAGCCCGAGGGCGGGGCCGTTGTTGTCGAAGGGGAGCAGGCGGGGGGCCTGGGTCGCGCCGGGCCGGATCAGCAGCGGGGCGGGGTGCCCGGCGAGGCAGAGGCCCGCGCGGCGGCCGTCGGGCGCGATGTCCACCGTGCAGAGGGTTGCGAAGATCTCCTCGTCCGAGCGCTCGTGCTCCAGCACCTCCTGCAGCGTGCCCAGCAGCTCGTCCCCGCAGAGCCCGGCCAGGGTCAGCGCCCGCCAGGCGATCCGCAGCTCCACGCCGAGCGCGGCCTCGTCCGGGCCGTGGCCGCAGACATCGCCGATCATCGCGTGCACGGTGCCGTCGGGGGTGCGGACCGCGTCGTAGAAGTCGCCGCCGAGCAGCGCGCGCGAGCGGCCGGGGCGGTAGCGCGCGGCGAACCGCAGCGCGGCGCCCTCCAGCAGCGGCGTCGGCAGCAGCCCGCGCTCCAGGCGCCGGTTCTCCTGCGCGCGCAGCCGGCCCTCCGCGAGCCGCCGCTCGGCGGTGTCGGAACGCTTGCGCTCCACGGCGTACCGGATGGCGCGGCTCAGCAGCCGGCTGTCCAGCTCGTCGCGGAAGAGATAGTCCTGGGCGCCCACGCGCACGGCCTCCGCGCCGCGCTCGGCGTCGCCGGAGGCGGTCAGCG
The DNA here is from genome assembly GCF_004217355.1 of Streptomyces sp. BK022. Lineage (NCBI taxonomy): Bacteria > Bacillati > Actinomycetota > Actinomycetes > Kitasatosporales > Streptomycetaceae > Streptomyces > Streptomyces sp. BK022. The sequence goes on along the minus strand of NZ_SHKU01000007.1, from coordinate 450,699 downwards.
CGATCACGGCGTGCCTGGGCGCCAGCTCCAGCACCTGACGGAGCACGGCCAGCTCGTCGCCGTCCCCGGGGTCGGCGCAGCCGGCGGCCGGGAGGGCGAGGTCGAGCAGGATGCAATTGACGTCGGGAGTGAGCAGCCGCCCCGCCTCGGTGAGGTTGCGGGCGGTACGTACGCGGATCGGCCGGCCGGCCGAGTCCCGCAGCTCGGGGACGAGCGCGCCGGACGGGTCGTCCTCGACGAGGAGCACGGTGAGTGCCGCGCCGAGGGCGGCGGTGTCACGGCGCGCCTCTTCGGTGAGGGCTACGGCCGAGACCTGCGCCGGACCGCACTCGGCGGCCGGGACTGCTCTCTGCCGCGGTACGGGTACGGGCATGTCCTGGTTTCCTTCCCTCCCCCCGAGGGCACGGCGACGCCGAGGGTCCTCATAGCGCCGTCGGGTGACCCTAGCGGCATGGGCCGCCCCGACGGAATGGGGCGCGCGGCGTCCGTATCGCGTAGACCGCCGTCATATGCCCTGGCCCGTACGGCAGTTGGGCGGGGCGGCGGGGGGCGCGGGATGACGAAGCTCACTTGGTTCCAGCCCGCCCGCGTGCCGTTGGTCACAGGGCGGGGCGGAGTGTGGCGCCGGTCACGCGTCCGGGCGTACGACCCCCAGGATCGGCATGGTGCCCGCGCCCGCGACGGTGACCGTGCGGCCCGGCCGGGGGGCGTGGATGATCTTGCCGTCGCCCACGTACATCCCGACGTGGGTGGCGTCGGAGAAGTAGATGATGAGGTCGCCGGGGCGCATCTCCGTCACGTCCACGTGGGTGAGCCGCTTCCACTGCTCCTGGGAGGTGCGCGGGATCAGCGTGCCCGCGTCGGCCCACGCCTGGGAGGTCAGGCCGGAGCAGTCGAAGGAGTCGGGACCCTCGGCCCCCCAGACGTACGGCTTGCCGAGCTGGGCGGTGGCGAAGGCGACGGCCTTGGCTCCGGCGGAGGTGGCGTCGGCGCCGGTGCTCGACGCGCCGGCCTTCCTCTTCAGGACGCCGGTGTCCAGCCAGGCGGTCTGCGCCTTGCGGGCGGCCTGCCGCTCCAGCTCGGCCAGCCGCTCCTTCTCCTTCTTCTCCAGCCGCGACTCGAGCTTCTCGGCGTCCTTGATCCGCTCCTGGATCGTCTTCCGGGCGGCGTCCTTGTCCTTGCGGTCCCGCTCCAGCTTCTTCCAGCGCGCGGCCGCGTCGTCGGTGTCCCGCTTCAGCTCCCGCTCGACGCGGTCCGTCTCGGCGATCAGCTTCTTGGTGGCCCGCGCGCCGTTCAGCAGGGTGCCGGCGCCGTCGGCGAAGTGCTCCGGGTTGTCGCTGAGCAGGAACCGCGCCATCGGCGGCATCCCGCTGTCCCGGTACTGGGCCCGCGCCGCCGCGCCCGCCTGGTCCTTCAGCTCGGCCAGCTTCGTCCGGGCCGCGTCGGTCCGCTTCTCCAGCCGGGCGAGCTGGACGGACTGCTTCCGCGTCTTCTCCTCGGCCGCGTTGTAGGCGTCGGTGGCGACGGCCGCGTCGTGGTACAGCCCGTCGAGCCGCGCGCGGACCTTCTCCAGTTCGGCGTCGGGAACGGGGGCCGGCGTGACGGCGGGCGACGGGGTCGCGCTCGCGGACGGCGCCGGGGAGGGGTCGGCAGGTCCCGCCGGTACCGATGCGAACGCCGTACCCGGTACCGCCAGTACGGTCACCGCGCACACCACGGTCACGGCGGCGGCGAGCAGCCCGCGCTTGCCCCTACCCATAACAGTCCCCCCAAGCTGATTTACCGTCAGTAACTTACGGTCCGTCCGCAGGATCGTGCCACGATCCCGCGCGAAGTGACAGAGGTCGTACGAAGTCGTACATCCCCTGGCGCCTCACGCCTCCCCGCGATCTTCCCGCCCGTCTGACGTACCGGGCCAGGACATCGTTCCCCCCGGCTCCCGAATGCCGTGCGATTCCCTCGAACAGGCGGCCCGGCGCCGACTGAACCGGCGCCAGGTGAGCCGGCGTCAGCGTGGCGCCAACGCCTCCCAGGCCAGCGTCACTTCCCCCTGCCGCCAGCGCGCCGGCCCGTCCGTCACCGGCCAGTCGGCCCGGAGGTCCCGGACCGTGCGCAGCCAGCGCTGGCGGGCGCCGTAGGAGGCGTAGGGCGCGGCGGCCGCCCAGGCGCGGTCGAAGTCGCGCAGGAAGGCGTGCACCGGTTCGCCCGGCACATTGCGGTGGATCAGCGCCTTCGGCAGCCGTTCGGCGAGGTCGGAGGGGCGCTCCAGCGAGCCGAGCCGGGTGGCGAAGGTGACCGTGCGCGGCCCCTCGGGACCGAGCGCGACCCAGACGTGCCGCCGCCCGATCTCGTCGCAGGTGCCCTCCACCAGGAGCCCGCCGCGCGAGCCGTCGCCCGCCGGGGCCAGCCGCGCGCACAGCCCCCGCCACACGGCGGCGACCTGCTCCTCGTCGTACTGCCGCAGCACATTGGCCGCCCGGATCAGCAGCGGGCGGCCGGGCACCGGGATCTCGAAGCCGCCGTGCCGGAAGGCGAGCCCCTCGCGCTCGTACGGCTTCGCCGCCGCGACCCGCTCCGGTTCGATCTCGACGCCGACCACGCGCGCGTGCGGGGCGACCGTGCGGAGCCGGCCGAGCAGCTCGACGGCGGTCCAGGGCGCGGCCCCGTACCCGAGGTCGATGGCCAGCGGGTCGGCAGCGCGGCGCAGCTCGGGGCCGTGCGTGGCCGCGATCCAGCGGTCCATGCGGCGCAGCCGGTTGGGGTTGGTCGTCCCGCGCGTCACCGTTCCTACGGGGCGGGTCGTGCGGGATGCCATGTCTATGAGGGTAAGCGGGCGCGGTGACGACCTCCGGCCGAACGGTTGAGCGAGTACAGGTCATGATTGGGTAAAACCGCTTGATCGGGAAATGGGAAGAACCCCCTCCGCTGTTGCACCCCTCGGAGGACTCGGACGGTCCTCCGGCAGGCATGCCCGAGCGAGGAGGAAGCCCCAGTGAGCCAGTACGTCAGCAGGCTCGGGCGCCGCTCTCCGGCGACCGCCCCGCGGCTGAGGCTGCACCGCAGGCCACGCCGGGTCGCCATGCTCTCCGTGCACACCTCGCCGCTCCACCAGCCCGGCACCGGCGACGCGGGCGGGATGAACGTCTACATCGTGGAGCTGGCCCAGCGGCTGGCCGCCCTCAACATCGAGGTCGAGATCTTCACGCGGGCCACCTCCAAAGACCTCGCCCCCAAGGTCGAACTGGCCCCCGGCGTGCTCGTCCGGCACGTCGACGCGGGCCCCTACGAGGGCCTGGCCAAGGAGGAGCTGCCCGCCCAGCTCTGCGCCTTCACCCACGGTGTGATGCAGGCGTGGGCCGGCCACCGCCCCGGCTACTACGACCTCGTCCACTCCCACTACTGGCTCTCCGGCCACGTCGGCTGGCTCGCCGCCCAGCGCTGGGGCGTCCCGCTGGTGCACGCCATGCACACCATGGCCAAGGTCAAGAACGCCAGCCTGGCCACCGGCGACACCCCCGAGCCCGCCGCCCGCGTCATCGGCGAGACCCAGATCGTCTCCGCCGCCCGCCGCCTCATCGCCAACACCGCCGAGGAGGCCGCGGAGCTGGTCCGGCACTACGAGGCCGACCCCGCGAAGGTCGCCGTCGTCCACCCCGGCGTCAACCTCGACCGCTTCCGCCCGCTGGACGGCCGGGCCGCCGCCCGCGCCCGCCTCGGCCTGCCCCAGGACGCGCTCATACCGCTCTTCGCCGGCCGCATACAGCCCCTCAAGGCCCCCGACGTGCTGCTCCGCGCCGTCGCCCACCTGCTGGACGAGCGTCCCGAACTGCGCCGGAACATCGTCGTCCCCGTCGTCGGCGGGCCCAGCGGCAGCGGGCTCGCCAAGCCGGAGGGGCTGCAGAAGCTCGCCGCGCGGCTCGGTATCGCGGACGTCGTACGGTTCCGGCCGCCGGTCGGGCAGGAGCAGCTCGCGGACTGGTTCCGGGCCGCGTCCGTGCTGGTCATGCCGTCCTACAGCGAGTCCTTCGGGCTCGTCGCCATCGAGGCGCAGGCGGCCGGCACACCGGTCGTCGCCGCCGCCGTCGGCGGGCTGCCGGTGGCCGTGCGCGACGGCGAGACCGGCTTCCTCGTGCAGGGCCACGACCCCGCCGACTACGCGCGCGTGCTGCGCCGCTTCGCCGACGACCCCGCCCTGTCGGACCGCATGGGCGCCGCCGCCGCCCGGCACGCCCTCGGCTTCGGCTGGGACGCCTCCGCCGCCACCACCGCCGACGTGTACGCGGCCGCGACCCAGTCCCACCGCCGTCGCGTACGCTCGCAGCATGGCTGACACCGAGGCGACGGAACGGGCCGCGCGCACCCTCGAGGACGCGCTGAAGGACGCCGAGCTGGAGTGGGAGAACCCCGAACCGGGTTCCTACGTGGTCAAACTCCCCGGCACCGCCAAGCTCTCCACCACCGTCTCGCTGCTGGTGGGCCGCCACACCCTCTCCGTCAACGCCTTCGTCATCCGGCACCCCGACGAGAACGAGGCGGGCGTCCACCGCTGGCTCCTGGAGCGCAACCTCAAGCTGTACGGCGTGAGTTACGCGGTCGACCGGCTCGGCGACGTCTATGTCACCGCCCGCCTCCCGCTCGCCGCCGTCACCCCCGAGGAGGTCGACCGCCTGCTCGGCCAGATCCTCGAAGCGGCCGACGGCGCCTTCAACACCCTGCTGGAACTGGGGTACGCCTCCGCGATCCGCCGCGAGCACGCGTGGCGCGTCTCGCGCGGGGAGTCCACGCGCAACCTGGACGCCTTCACGCACCTGATCGAACGCGACTGAGCCCGGATCAGGCGCCGTTGCGGTAGCGGCCCGGTGTGACCCCGACCAACTTCTTGAAGTGCCGGGTCAGATGGGCCTGGTCGTAGAAGCCGGACGCCACCGCCACCTCGCCCGGAGCCAGCCCGTCCAGCAGCAGCCGCCTGGCCCTGCCGACCCGTCGCGAGGTCAGGTAGCGGTGCGGGGCGATGCCGTACGCGGCGCTGAACGCCCGTACCAGGTGGGCGGGATGGGCGTGCAGCAGCGCGGCCGCCGTGGTGAGGGTGAGGCCGTCCGCGAGGTGCTCGTCGAGAAGTTCGCGGAGCCGGCGGGCCAACAGCGGGTCGGGACGCGGGGGTTCGGGACCGCGGTGACGCAGATGGTCCCTGAGGCGCTCACCGACGAGCACGAGCCCGCTCTCCGCGGCGAGTTCGTCCCCCGGGCTGGCGAGGGCCCGGTGCAACCGGCCCACGTGCTCACGCAGTTCCGGGTCCCGCAGGTCGGGACGGTCGACGGCGGGACCGATCAGATCATGGCTGAGCCGGCTGCCGTCCAGGTACAGCACCCGCTTGCGGAAGCCGTGCGGGGTGGCGGGGGAGCCGTTGTGCGGGACGTGCGGGGGCAGCAGGGTGACGGTGTCGCGCGGGGTGCCGTGCTCGTGCCGGTCGAGGTCGTACCGTACGGCGCCGTCGTCCACGATCAGCAGCGTCCAGGCGTCGTGCACGTGCATCGGGTACGCGTACTCGGTGAACCGGGCGTGGAAGACCTCCACGACGCCCGGTACCGAAGGGCGCCACGCGGAGACTTCCGGCTGGTCAGCGGCCACGCAAGAAACGTACAAGACCCGGGCGGGGCGTGGTCGGCAGTCTCGGGGCATGGACGGACAGCCCCTGCGTTTCGACACCAAGATCGCCGTACTCCTCCGCGACGACCTCGCCCCCTGGCAGCGCCTCAACGTCACGTCGTTCCTGGTCAGCGGCCTGGGCAGCCAGGTACCCGAGGTGATCGGCGCACCCTACGAGGATGCCGACGGCATCGCCTACCTCCCGATGTTCCGCCAGCCGGTGCTGGTCTTCGAGGCCACGAAGGAGGTCCTGAGGGCGGCCCACACCCGGACCCTGACCCGGGCCCTGCCCCGCGCGATCTTCACGGCCGACCTCTTCTCGACGGGAAACGACACCGACAACCGGGCAGCGGTACGGGCCGTACCCACCGCCGACCTGGATCTGGTCGGCCTCGCGGTGTACGGCCCGAAGGGCGGGGTGGACAAGGTGGTCAAGGGGGCGAGGATGCACCCGTAGACCGGCCGGCCCCCGTCGGGCGCGCTCGGTGGACGGCCGGGGCCGTCACGTCCGCGCCCCGCCTTCCCGGCCCCCGCGGGTCAGGCCGCCTTCTCCACGGCGGGGCGGGCCGGGACCGTCGTGGGGGCGATCTCCGCCTCCTCCGCCGGGAGTCCCCGCATCAGCAGTGCGTACCCCAGCCCCGCCACCGTGCCGATGACCGCGCACCCGCCCCAGAGCCACTCGGCGCCGAGGTGGTCGATGACCGTGCCGGACATCAGGGGGGCGACCAGGGCGGCGACGGACCAGGAGAGGCTGTAGACGCCCTGGTAGCGGCCGCGGCCGTGGACGGGGGAGAGGCGGACGACGAGGCCGGTCTGGGTCGGCGCGTTGACGATCTCCGCGAGGGTCCACACGCAGACGGTGAGCGCGAAGACGCCGAGCGAGCCGGCGAAGGCGGTGAGCCCGAAGCCGTAGCCCGCGAGCAGCGAGGAGACGACCAGCAGGCGGCGCGGGTCGCGGTGCTCGATGAAGCGGGTGACCGGGATCTGGAGGACGACGATCAGGACGCCGTTGACGGCGATGGCGGTGCCGTAGTCGGCGGGGGAGAACCCGGCCTGGCCCATCGCGACCGGAAGGCCGACCGAGCCCTGCATGAAGAGGAGGGCGACGAGGAAGGAGAGGCCGACGACCGCCATGTAGCGCCGGTCGCGCAGTACCGTACCGAGGCCGATCTCCGGCTCCCCGGCCTCCTTGGCGACGGGTGCGGGCCGGGACTCGGGGAGCTTGAGGAAGACGAGGACCGCGCACGCCAGCGTCATCCCGGCCTCGATGAGGAACCCGGCGAGATAGCTGAACTCGGCGATGAAACCGGCGGCGACGGAGGAGACCGCGAAGCCGAGGTTGAGCGCCCAGTAGTTCAGCGAGAACGCCCGTACGCGGTCCTCGGGCCGCACGATGTCCGCCATCATCGCCTGCACGGCGGGCCGGGAGGCGTTGTTGGCGGCGCCGACCAGGAAGGCGACGGCCGCGATGGCGACGGGGTCGTGCATGAAGCCGAGCAGCGCGACGGAGGCGGCGGTGCCGACCTGCGCGATCAGCAGGGTGGGCCGCCGGCCGAGCCGGTCCGCCATCACCCCGGCGCCGAGCGAGGAGACGACCCCGCCGAGGCCGTGCAGGGCGGCGACGAGACCCGCGAAGGAGGCGGAGTAGCCGCGGTCGAGGGTGAGGTAGAGCGCCATGAAGGTGGCGACGAACGCGCCGAGCCGGTTGACGAGCGTGCTGGCCCACAGCCACCAGAAGGCGCGGGGGAGCCCGGAGACGGAGGACCGGGCGGCGGCGATCAGCCGGCCTGGTGCGGCGGTGGACATGAAGGGACCCCCCGGTAAGTGGCGCGTGCGGTAGGTGCAACTTACTGAGGCGAGGTCGTCGGAAGCCACCGGATTAACAGAAGCCGTCAACCGTCGGCGGCGCGGCGACCCGTCTTGGGGGTGGATTACGCTCTGAGGCATGGCCGACGCACCGTACAAGCTGATCCTCCTCCGCCACGGCGAGAGCGAGTGGAACGCGAAGAACCTGTTCACCGGCTGGGTGGACGTCAACCTCAACGAGAAGGGCGAGAAGGAGGCGGTACGCGGTGGCGAGCTGCTGAAGGACGCCGATCTCCTGCCCGACGTGGTCCACACGTCGCTCCAGAAGCGCGCGATCCGCACGGCCCAGCTCTCGCTGGAGGCCGCGGACCGCCTCTGGATTCCGGTGAACCGGAGCTGGCGCCTGAACGAGCGCCACTACGGCGCCCTCCAGGGCAAGGACAAGGCGGCGACGCTGGCCGAGTTCGGCGAGGAGCAGTTCATGCTCTGGCGCCGCTCCTACGACACCCCGCCGCCGCCGCTCCCCCGCGACGCGGAGTACTCCCAGTTCAACGACGCCCGCTACGCGGACCTCCCGCCGGAGCTGCGTCCCCAGACGGAGTGCCTCAAGGACGTCGTCGTCCGCATGCTCCCCTACTGGTACGACGACATCGTCCCCGACCTCATCGACGGCAAGACGGTCCTCGTCGCCGCCCACGGCAACAGCCTCCGCGCCCTCGTCAAGCACCTCGACGGCATCTCGGACGAGGACATCGCGGGCCTGAACATCCCGACGGGCATCCCGCTGTACTACGAGCTCGACGCCGACTTCAAGCCGGTCACCCCCGGCGGCAAGTACCTCGACCCGGAGGCTGCGAAGGCCGCGATCGAGGCCGTGAAGAACCAGGGCAAGAAGAAGTAAGTCGTGCGATCACGCCCCCGAACTGCGCATACGGCGCGGGACGGGGGCGTTTTCACGGCCTGGGCCCCCGGTGGGACCTCAGCGCGGCGGTTCCTGCGCCGGCCGGAATGCCTGACTGAGAGCCTTCCGGACCCGCGTCCGGCTGCTCGGTCTTGGAGATGACGCCCACGGATGCCAGAGCGGGCTTCCAGCGGTCCTCATTGAGCGAGGTGCGCCAGACGTGACCGCCGTGGGGGCCGGTAAAGATCAGGTGCTTGGTCACGGACCGGCCGTTCGCCCGCGTCCAAGGCAGTGTGATCCCCACGGGTGGAAACCGCTTGATGTGCTCCTGGAGCGTTTCCGCTCGTCATCAGCACCTCGCCGCTGACGGCGCCGCTCGCGATCTCGCCCGTCTGCCGGTCACGGACCTTGGGCTCGGGCGCCTCAGTCAGTAGGGTCGTCGCCGCCACGCAACCTGGCAACTCGTCTATATGGCGATATCTATCGGTGGGTACGAGTTCAGAGGGACGCCCTGCTCTACTGTCAGACCCACCCGCCAGAATCCACCCATGCTGATTGCGACGACTGGCCGTGGCTACCAGGTGAAGCGACCCTCGAAGCCGGCCATCGGAACCATGCTCGCCAACCTCCAACGCGACAATCGGTACTTGACCCTGGAGCGGCAGGACGAGGGGCGCGAGGGCGACTGGTACATCCAGGTGTGGTTCTGCGACAACAACACCTACCGACTCGAGTACCGCGACGGTGTGCCCGCGGAGCACTTCCAGACGCAGACGGTCTCGCAGGACAAGGTTCTGCAAGCACTCCTCGGCTGGGTCGCAGGCGAGTCCGCCTGGTCGGCCGGCTTCATGTGGAACAACATCGGCCACATGTTCGCGTCTCCCGCCCCGGAGGACGACGAGAGCAAGCTGACCTCCTAAAGGTGTACCGCAGCCCATCCGATCAGGTCGCCGGGAGTTGGCAGGAGAGGACGTAGGCGTCGGACGCCATCACCGTGTCGCAGACCTCCACGGCCCGGCCCTCGCTGTCGAAGGCGGTGCGGACGAGGTGGATCACCGGCACGCCTGCGGCCACGCGCAGCGTCTTCACCTCGGCGGGCGAAGGCATCCGGGCGCGGATCTCCTCCTCGAAGTGGTCGAGGTGGTGGCCCAACTCTTCGAGACGGGCGTAGATGCCGCCGGGGCCGGGGCCGGGGCCGGGGCCGGGGGGGTGGGCTCGGCGATCGGGGTGCCGCGGGCGATGTCGAGCGGCAGGTAGGACGTGGCGAACTCCACCGGGCGCCCGTCGAGCAGGTACCGACGACGCCGGGCGAGTACACGGCGTACCGAGCCGAGCCGCGTGGAGATGTCCTGGCTCGCCTTCTCCTCCTTGACCTCCAGGCTGTCGACCTGCGGATGGCTGCCGGCGGCATCGGCCTCCGCGATGAACGCGGACTTGCCCTGCTCGCGGTGGCGGCGGGCGAAGCGGTCGGAGGCGAGCCGGCGCACGGGCGGCCGGGGGCGGACGAAGACGCCCTTGCCGTGCTCGGCGTGGACCAGGCCCTCGCCCGTGAGGATCGAGAAGGAGTTCCGGACCGTCATCCGGGAAACGCCGTAGTGCTCGACCAGTTCGGCCTCGGAGTGCAGAGCGCCTTGACCGTGCCGGGTGGCAGCCCAGCCGCCCATTCACTATCGCGTTCATCTGTCACGCCCCCAGCGATTCCCTCGCCGGAGGCATGACGCACGTGACAACTTGCCTAGAAAAGACCCTTATAGCCCTGCCAGCCCGTCGCGATCTTCACCCGGGAGGCGAACGTCCCCTTGCCGGTCCCGGTCTGGCGGTACAGGTTGCCCGCCGTGTCCCGCATGACCATGTCGCCCTTGCCGTCCCCGGTGATGTCCCCGACGCCGACGACCGCGTTGTAGGTGATTCCCCACCCGGTGGCGATCCTCACCCGCGCGGCGAAGGTGCCGTTGCCCTTCCCGTAGTACCGGTACAGGTTGTTCGCCGTGTCCTGCGCGACCAGGTCGCCGATGCCGTCGCCGTTGAGGTCTCCGGCGCCCACGACCTTTTTGTACGTCTTCCAGTTGTCGTAGAGCTTCACGCGAGCTGCGAGTGTGCCGCCGGCGGTCCCCTTGTACAGGTACACCGCGCCGGTCGAGGCGTTGCGGGCGATCAGATCCGGGCGGCCGTCCTTCGTGAGGTCTCCGGGCGAGGTGAGGACGTCGTACTGGTTCCAGCCGCTGGTGGCGAGGGTGGTGTACGACGTCGCCGGCTTGAGCGGGGCGCCGCAGACCGGCTTGTACAGGCGCAGGGCGCCGGTGCTCAGCCGGACCAGGACGTCGTTGCAGCGGTCGCGGTTGAGGTCGCCGAACGGCACGGCCCTGACCGAGGTCGACCAGCCGCTCGCCGAAACGCTCCCGGAGAACCTCCCGGCCCCATCACCCTGGTGGAAGGTGAGCCACCCCGAGGAGTTCATCGTCAGGAGGTCGCCAGCACCGTCGGGCAGGGCCGAGCCGCCGACGTGGTCCCGCCACACCGCTGTGCCACCCGTCAGCCGGACCGTGCCGGACTGGACCAACGCCGCTCCCTGCCCGTCCGCCGGCTGAGCCGTCAGCGTCCAGGTGTACGAGCCGTTGGGAAGTAGTCCGCCCGTCGTGTCCCGGCCGTCCCACGTCGTCGCGATCGAGTACTCGGCCGGTCCGCCACTGCGCGTGGCCACCACGCGGCCCGTGGCCTTGTGGCGTATCTCCAACCTCCAGGAAGCCGTCGGCTCGGAGAGCCACCATTCGCCGCGCCAGGAGAGCGGGGTCACGTCCGTCTCCACCCGCGCGGTGACATTCCGGTAGGGAGAGACCAGCGCCGCCTCGGGCCGCCCGGTGTGCAGGACGTGGACGGCCTGGTCCAGCGTGGAGTACGCGAGGTCACCGTTACGCGGGTCGAGCGCCACAAGGCCCGCGGCGTCGGTCGCCCACCGCTGGACGGCAGTCCCGGTCCGCAGGCCGTAGACACCCAGCCCCTGCCCGCCCCAGACGGCGACGACACCGTCGCCGAGGTAGGCCTGCGCGGTGGAGGGAAGCGGAATGTTCTTCCTGGACTGGAGGTCGTAGACGCCCGCGGCTTCCGGAGCGTTACTGAAGTTGCACTTCCAGTACAGCCACCGGCCGACGGCCTGCAGATCGACCATGGAGGAGCACCCGGTGTTCACCGTGAAGGATGTCAACGAGGCTCCGGTGCGCGCATCCTTGGCCGTGACCTTGCCGCCCGGGGCCGAGGACCACAGAGTGGTCCCCCAGATCGCACCCACCTGGTCCGGCTCCGTGTGCACGACCTTGCCGGAGTCGATGTCCACGACCCGGAGTTCCCGGCTGCCGCCGGCAGGTGTCCCTTCGACCAGCACCAGGTTCTTGGATGCCCCCACGATAATCATCTGGTCCGGGGAATCGTAGAAAGAATCCTGGAGGCCCGTTTCGACCGGCGTTCCGGGAAACGTCTCGCCCTTGCCCACGACGAACAGCTTGGGCTGCCAGCCGCCGTCCACGCTCACTGCCCCGCGGTACACGGTCCGGCCGTCCCCGGTGGGATACAGCTCGGGGCACAGCCCGTAGCCGACGCTGCACTTGTTGTACGGAACCGGCGGGCTGCCGATCCGCCCGCGCTCGCCGTATCCGGGCGCGGTTTCGGTGAGCAGGCGGTCGTACGCGAAGGTGGCCCCGTCGCCGTACTCAAGGGTCCTGACGGTACCGTGATCCAGCGTCAGCCGCTGGAGCCGCATCGGGACCTGGGGGATGCGGAGCACACGAACCGCGTACGGCACGCCGTCCGCCCCGGCGGTGATGTCCTGGTAGCCGTAGTCCTCCGCGGACTGGCCGCCGACGAGTTGAACGCCGCCGTCCGGCCGGACGGCAACACGGTCCGCCACCGCACGGGCGAGAAGCGTCCGCTCGCCGGAACCGTCGAAGGGGACGGCCACAACCTTCCAGATCGACGCACCTTGCACCTTCTGACCGAGCGAAGAGTCATAGCGGGCCACGATCAGCGAGTCGCCGACGACGCCGAGAACCTTCGCGTCATTGAGACTGACCTGGACCTCGCGCACGGGGGTGTCGAACCGGCCCTGCTCATAGATCCGCACGCCGCCGGCCTGTGGGGTAACCAGGTGAACGGCGGTCACCACGGAATTCCCGTACACCGTGCCGTACGGCAGAGACGTGGCTTCCGCGGTGCGGAGATCGATCCAGGCGTACTGTCCGACGTCCTCTCCGGGGACCTTCAGAAGTGAGAGGAACCCGTGGACGCCCGCCCGCCCGTTGACGATGACGGAGGCACCCTCCGGAAGGCCTGTCACGCGGCGGTCCACCGTGGTCCCGTTCTCATTGCTCAGCAGATGAAACCCGGTCCCCTTCACGTCGGCACCGGCTCGGCCCTGGGTCACCACGGTGCTCCCGATCGTCCTGCTGTACACCTGACCTGCGGGGACGGTGACGGTCGTGGTCTCGTCGGTGACCATGTTCCGCAGCAGCACCTGGCCCGTGCCACCGCTCGGCGGCAGCGCCACGACGTCCGACGCCGCTCCGTAGAGCTCGACAGGGTCGGACGACTGCGTGCCCTCGAGCTTTCGGGTCGAGCCGTCCGCCCCCGTCCACTCCAGTCCGGAGGGACCGCTCGTGGTGATGGCGGTGTGCAGAAACCCGGAAGGCCCGACGCTCACCACAGATCCGTAGCCCGGTGTGGCACGCATGGTCGCGGGGATCGTGGTCTCACTGAACGTTCCCGCATCGGCCGATGCGACCCAGGAGGCAGGTCCGACAGCCAGCGAGAGCGACACGACCGCCGTGACGGCACTGCGGAGGAGGACACGCTTGGCCACTTGATTCAACCCCTGACGTGAAAGGCCCTGGAGCAGGCAGGGGAATCGGCTCGGTCCTCAGTACTCACAGCAAGCAAGCCGGTCAATCCCGGCGCCCCCGCCCCCCCACACCCGAGTGATCGACCCTAGCAACAGGCTCACAGGCCACGGAAGAGGATTTCGAACCCGTTCAAAGCCGGGGCCGCACTCTGCAGCAGTGCGGGGCACAGGATCTGACGTCAAGTCAGGCGATAGTCGTCCTCGCCGAGGGGCAGGACGATGGCCGGCGGATGTGTCGGACGCTAGGGAGGTGTACTGGCCGCCATGTCTGGTGGCGCTGCGCCGATCGGCCGGATGAGCCTTTGCATGCCTGTCCGGTGCCGGAGCTGTTCCAGCTGAAATCCAACGATGACATCAACGACCGCAGACACGACCGACACATACGGGTCGCAGGTCAGCACGGCGACCGGGCCAGGAGAAGTGAGCTTCGCCAGCCCCGACCGTTTCTTGGCAGGTCGGGGGCTGGTGGGGCTGGGTCCTCACTCGATGCGGCGGAGCCAGTCCTCCACGCGTTCGCCCACCTCGCCGACCGTGGTGATGTCGCCGTGGCCCGGGCACACCACCGTCTCGGGGGGCAGGGTGACGAGGCGCTCGCGGATCGACTGGATCATCGACTGGAAGTCGGAGTCCTCCGGCCCGATGGTCCCAGGGCCGCGCGAGAACAGCATGTCCCCGGTGAAGACGCTGTGCAGCGCAGGATCGTACAGACTCACGGACCCGGGCGTGTGTCCCGGAGTGTGACGCGCCGTCATGGTGGTCCCGGCGACGTCGATCACCCGGCCGTCGACGAGTTCCTCGTCGGGGACACGGCCGGGATAGCTGCGGCGCCACAGCTCCAGGTCGTCCGGGTGCAGCATGATCGGAGCGCCGGTCTGGTCCGACAGAGCCACCGCCGCGTCGACGTGTCCGCTGTGGGCGTGGGTGCACGCGATCGCCACCACGCGGCGGTCGCCGAGCGCCGTGGCGATGGTGTCGGGCTCGTGTGCGGGGTCGACCACCATGACCTGCTCGTCGTCACCGACGATCCACACGTTGTTCTCCATCGGCGTGGCATCGGCGTCCGGCCCGGCCAGGACGCCGGTCGTCACCACGCACTCGACCCGGGCGGTCACGACGGCACCGCCGGGAGTGCTCGGCCGCACGCGGCCACCCCCGCTGTGGGGTCCTTCGCCTGTCGTTCCATGGAACAGCCCCCTTCCGGGTGAGGCCCTCTACCCAGTGGACCCCGCCCGGCATCCGGCAGCAACCGGCAGGCATTTCCCCACCCGGGGTGTGCGGCTGACCTGCAGTACTTGTGGGCCGCCCGCGGCACGGCGTGATCGACGCCGTCCCTGTCCAGTGGCCGAGGCGACGGGTATGGGTTTGGCTGGATTCTGTTGGTGATCACGCCGGCGGACGGCCTGACGACGACTGGGGCAGGGTCGCGTGGAGTACGACGCATTCCTGACGAAGGAAGCCGAGCGGGCGGGCGTCTCCCCCGACGTCGCGGAGACACTCACACGCGCCACCTTCGAGGTGCTGGCCGACTGGATCAGCGGGGGAGAGGCCCAGTACCTCGCGGAGCCGCTGCCGGAGCCGCTGAAGGGCTGGCTGCGTACGGACGAGGAGATCGCGAAGGGTTACGGTGCCAGCTCGTTCGTCCGGCGTGTGGCGGACCGCGCGGAAGTGCCCCGCGAGCTCGCCGAGGCCGGGATCCCCGCGGTCCTGGCCACCCTCAGGGAAGCGGTCGGCGACCAGGAGTTCCGCGACGCGACCGCCCAGCTGCCCAGGGAGTACGACATCCTGCTGTCCACACCCGCGCGCCCGGGCGGAGCCGGATAGCGACCCGCTGCGCGGACACCGGTCCGTGGCGAGGTCGCAGGGGGCTCGTGGTGGTGATTCGCGGCGTACGGGCGCATCCGTGCGCCGTTGATGCGCCCGGGGGAGCGGGCATGGAATGGGCGGGGGCAGCTGGCCCCCGTGTCGAGGAGGACCCATGCCCGAATCCCCGAGCACCACGACCGACCCCACCCAGGACCGCGACGGCGAACAGCCCGCCCAGATCAGAAGCCTGCCGTTGGTGGCCGCCTGCGGCTGCGGCTCGGGGTGCGGCTGCGGCTGCCAGCAGGGCGCGCCCTGCCAGTGCGGCTGAGGGAGGCGGCGGTGGAGGGGCTCCGGAGGCCGGTGCCCCTCCGTCGTGTACGGGTCACCGAACGAGTGGCCATACCGGGACACCCGGGCCCAGCATGGAGGGAGGGACATCGCAAGGAGGTGTGACCATGACCAGGTTCATGGACGTCCACCACGGCATGGAAGGCATCACCGCCGACCAGCTGGCGCAGGCCCATCAGGCCGACCTCGCCATCGAGCACGAGGAGAACGTGCACTTCGAGACCGCCTGGGCGGACCCGGAATCCGGCACGGTCTACTGCCTGTCCGAGGCCCCCTCGGCGGAGGCGGTCCAGCGCGTCCACGAACGCGCCGGACACGCGCCGGACGAGGTGCACCCGGTACCGCTCCAGGTCTGAGCTACGTCCGGGCCGGATCACGCGCCGGACGTCCGGCCCGCTCCGTCACCGTGACCACCGCCGCCACCAGCACCGACATCACGCACCCCGTGGCCAGCACGGGGCTCGGCGTGAAGGTGACCGCGAGGACGGCGAGGACGCCCGCCGCCCAGATGGCGTCCGGAGCACCGAAAGGGACGGCGCCCCGGTGCAGCAGCCGGAGCACCGCGACGTACAGGGCGACCGGCACCGTGTACGCCGCCGCGACCACCGGCCGGTCGAGGTGCGCGTGCCCCGTGAGGTGCGCGATCTCGACGGCGAGCCCGGCGGCGACGGCCGCCGCGGAGGCGTAGACGAAGTAGTGGCCGTAACCCCAGCGGAGCGCCGTCCCCAGGGAGTTGAGTTTCCCGGCGGCGCTCTGGGTGAAGTACAGCCACCACATGGCGAAGACGGTGAGGACGCCGCCGACCACGAGCGGGGCGATGTCGCCGAGGGAGACCTCGGTGTCGAGGGCGGCGCGGACCGTGGCGGTCGCGGCGGTGATGGACTCGCCGAGGACGATCAGGGTGAACAGCCCGTACCGCTCGGCGATGTGGTGCGGGTGCCAGGTGGTCTGACCGGCGCGCTCCGCCCAGGCGGGGACGGCGAGTTCGGCGACGACGAGCACCAGGAAGGACGGCAGCCCGGCGTCCTCCGGCAGCCACAGCCGCGCGACCCAGCCGATCTGTACGACGAGGATGCCGGCCGCGTACCGCAGACACGTCCGCCGCCGCTCCGGGTCGCTGCGGGCGGCGCGCAGCCACTGGCTCACCATGGCCAGCCGCATCACGACGTACCCGTACGTGATGACCGTGAAGTCGTACTCCTCCAGCGCCTTCGACGCACCCGCCGCCAGCACCAGCGCGCCGGCGATCTGGAGCAGCGTGAGGAGGCGGTACGGCACGTCGTCGGTGTCGTAGGCCGAGGCGAACCACGTGAAGTTCATCCACGCCCACCAGATGGCGAAGAACACGAGCACGTAGCCGAGGACTCCGTGACCGAGCTTCCCGGCGGCGAGCTCGTGCTCGAAGGCCGCGGCGGTCTGGGCCACGGCGGTGACGAAACAGAGGTCGAAGAACAGCTCCAGGACGGTGGCCGTCCGGTGCCGTTCGGTACTGGGACGGGGGAGCATGGGGCGGTGCCAGGGGGTGGGGTGGGTCATAACGGGCCATGGTGCCGTACGGGCGGTGCCGTGGGGTGGAGCGGACGCGTGACGGGTCACCTCATGCCCGGGCCTGCCTGCTGTCCTCCCGGCGAACGCCCCCACCTGCGCCGACGCCCGCAGGCAGGCTCGCTCAGCAACCCGCGCTGTACCGCACGCATCCCGGTGCCGAGTGGCTCTTCTCCCAGTCGTGCCGCTCGCCCGCCAGCGCGCCGCCCAGCAGGAGGGCCAGCAGCAGGTGGGCGGTCACCGTCCAGCGGGCGCGGAAGAGTGCCGCGAGCACGACCACGACGAGCGCCGCGATCTGCAGCACCCGCAGCCGTTCCATGAACGCCAGGTGCGCCGCGTCGATCCGCGCCTGTTCGCCCTGCGCGGCCCACACCTCCAGGCCGACGCCGTACACCGCGTCCAGCACCACCCAGCCGGTCTCCAGCAGGAACAGGGGGATCGCCAGGGCCAGGTCCACGCCCAGGCGGGTCCGGCGGGACCAGGGGAACCGGCGTCTCGGGGCCGGAAGGGTTTCTGCCATGAAGGCAGGGTGCGGCAGGCGGGCGGGGCCGCACATGAGCACCCGTACTCAGAAGGGGGCGGCTCAGCCCGTCGTGCCCTCCTGCTGGATCTCGTCCGCGTGTTCACCCGTCACCAGGTACACGACGCGCTTCGCGACGGACACCGCGTGGTCCGCGTAGCGCTCGTAGTAGCGGCCGAGGAGGGTGACGTCGACGGCCGTCTCGATGCCGTGCTTCCAGCGGTCGTCGATGAGGTGCTGGAAGAGGGTGCGGTGGAGGAGGTCCATGTCGTCGTCGTCCTGCTCCAGCTGGAGCGCGAGGTCGACGTCCTTGGTGATGATGACCTCCGCCGCCTTCGCCATGAGGCGCTGCGCGAGCTGGCCCATCTCCAGGATGGTGGCGTGCAGGTCCTGCGGGACGGCGCGCTCGGGGAACCGCAGCCGGGTCAGCTTGGCCACGTGCTGGGCGAGGTCGCCCGAGCGCTCCAGGTCGGCCGACATCCGCAGCGAGGTGACGACGATGCGCAGGTCCGTCGCCACCGGCTGCTGCCGCGCCAGCAGGGCTATCGCCCGCGCCTCCAGGTCGTGCTGGAGTTCGTCGACCCGCTGGTCGGCCTCGATCACGCTCTCGGCCAGCTTGAGGTCGGCGTCCAGGATGGCGGTGGTGGCGCGCCCGATGGCGGAGCCGACCAGCCGGGCCATCTCCACCAGACCGTCGCCGATCGAGTCCAGTTCCTCGTGGTACGCGTCCCGCATCAGGTTCCCTCTCCTACTACGTGTCGTCGGGGGGTCCAAGCCCGTGGCCGGTGCGAACCCCACGCTCCCACGTTCCGTCCCGTACGCGTCCGTTTCCGCCCTCCCGAATGAACCACCACTGGATGGAAGGTGAACTCTGGGCGACGAGTGCCCGAGGTCGCACGACGGTGGCTGTGGCCAGGCTGGACGCCATGCCTAACCTGGTGACATGGACGTGAACGCGGCGGTCGCCGCAGCGGCGGCGATCGCCGGTGTACTCACCGGTGTCATCGCCATGCTGGCGTTCCGCTGGAGCGAACGCGACCAGAAGCGCCCCACCCGTACCTCCCTGCACACCGACGCGGTGCTCCCGCCCGGCGTGGACACCGTGCTGTCGGTGCTCCGCTCCTCCGCCGTCGTCCTCGACGAGGCCGACGCCGTGGTCAAGGCCAGCTCCGCCGCGTACGCCCTCGGACTGGTCCGGGGCGGAAAGCTCGCCGTGGAGCCGATGCTCCAGATGGCGCGCGACACCCGGCGCGACGGGGAGATACGACAGGTCGAGCTGGACCTGCCCCGGCGCGGCACCGGACGGGGCGAGGCCCTAGCCGTGTCCGCCCGCGTGGCCCCGCTCGGCTCCCGGCTGGTACTGCTGCTGGTCGAGGACCTGACCGAGGCCCGCCGCATCGAGGCGGTACGCCGTGACTTCGTGGCCAACGTGAGCCACGAGCTGAAGACCCCCGTAGGAGCGCTCTCCCTGCTCTCCGAGGCTGTCATGGACGCCGCCGACGAGCCCGACGCGGTCCAGCGCTTCGCCGGGCGGATGCAGATCGAGGCCACCCGGCTGACCAACCTCGTCCAGGAGCTGATCGACCTCTCGCGCGTGCAGAACGACGACCCGCTGGAGGACGCCGAGCCGGTGCGCGTGGCGGAGCTGGTCGCCGAGGCCGTCGACCGCTGCCGCCACCAGGCCGGTACGAAGCAGATCACCATGGCCACCGCCATCCAGGACCCGCCCGGCGCGGTACGGGCCGGCCTGCACGTCTGGGGCAACCGCGGCCAGCTCGCCGCCGCCCTCGGCAACCTGGTCGAGAACGCGGTCAACTACTCCCCGGCCCACACCCGCGTCGGCATCTCCGCCCGCCGGATCGCCGCCCCGGGCGGCGAGCTGATCGAGCTCGCCGTCACCGACCAGGGCATCGGCATCTCCGACAAGGACAAGGAGCGCATCTTCGAGCGCTTCTACCGCGTCGACCCCGCCCGCTCGCGCGCCACCGGCGGCACCGGCCTCGGCCTCGCCATCGTCAAGCACGTGGTCGCCTCGCACGGCGGCGAGGTCTCGGTCTGGAGCGCCGAGGGCCAGGGCTCCACCTTCACCCTGCGGCTGCCGGAGGCGGGCGTCGCCCGCGACCGCGCTGCCAGGCACCCCGGACTCGACGACGCGTCCGGTACCGCCGATCAGTCCCCGTACGCTTCGCTTCCCTCCCCGGAGGTCCTTCCGTGACCCGAGTGCTCGTCGTCGAGGACGAGGAGTCCTTCTCCGACGCCCTGTCGTACATGCTGCGCAAGGAGGGCTTCGAGGTCGCCGTCGCCGCGACCGGCCCCGACGGCCTGGACGAGTTCGAACGCAACGGCGCCGACCTGGTGCTGCTGGACCTGATGCTGCCGGGGCTGCCCGGCACCGAGGTGTGCCGCCAGTTGCGCGGCCGCTCCAACGTCCCGGTGATCATGGTGACCGCCAAGGACAGCGAGATCGACAAGGTCGTCGGCCTGGAGATAGGGGCCGACGACTACGTCACCAAGCCCTTCTCCTCGCGCGAGCTGGTCGCCCGTATCCGCGCGGTGCTGCGCCGGCGCGGCGAGCCGGAGGAGGTCACCCCGGCGGCGCTGGAGGCCGGGCCGGTCCGGATGGACGTCGACCGCCATGTGGTGACGGTGTCCGGGGCCAAGGTCGACCTGCCGCTCAAGGAGTTCGACCTGCTGGAGATGCTGCTGCGCAACGCCGGCCGGGTGCTGACCCGGATGCAGCTCATCGACCGGGTGTGGGGCGCCGACTACGTGGGCGACACCAAGACCCTCGACGTCCATGTGAAGCGGCTGCGCGCCAAGATCGAGCCGGACCCGGGCGCGCCGCGCTATCTGGTGACGGTGCGCGGGCTCGGCTACAAGTTCGAGCCGTAGGCCGTACGGGCCTGACAGGACTGAGGGGGGCACCCGGCCGGGTGCCCCCCTCAGTCACGCGTACGTGCTCACTGCCCCGCGGACGCCGAGGCGGAGTCGCTCGGGGAGGACGCCGGTGCGCTGGGCTTGTCGCCCGCGGGCTTGTCGCTCGCGGACGGGCTGCCCGAGGGCGAGGAGGACGCGGCGGCCGGGGCGGACGGCACCTCGCTCGGGCCCCAGCCGCTGAAGTAGCTGGTCGCCGGGACGACGAAGGCGCGCAGGCTGACCGCACCGGTCTTGCTGAAGGTGAAGGTGACCTTCTGCGCGTTGCCGTTCTGGACCGCCTCGCGGCCGCTGGCCAGCATGGCGGAGGCGTTGCCCTTGCCGCCGATGACGAGGCGGCCGTGGGCCGGGACGGTGAGCGTTCCGCCCTTGGCGGGCTTCAGCTCGACCTTCTCGTTGCTGCCCTCGACGGCGATCGACTGGAGGTCCTGGTCGGTCGAGCCGTCGTTGAACAGCGTGGCGGCGACGGCGGCCGGACCGTTGGCCTTGGCGTCGGGCTGGGTGATGACCAGGGCGTTCTGCACCTTGATGGCCCCGACACTGGTCGCGGCGTTGTCCGGCCGGATCTCCAGCGTCTGGGCGTTGTTGCCGGCGCCGCAGGCGGCGAGCGAGGCGATCGAGAACGCGAGGGCGGATGCGGCGAGGGCGCCGCGTCGAAGGCTGCTGCTCACGGCGGCGGCAACTCCTTGAACGCACAGGGGCGGCTGTCCTGTAAAGCCGCCCTAAGGATCTGTCAGCGCCCTCAGGCTACCGAGCCGTTCACGCGCCGCCGCACCCGACCCTCCCCAACCGCCCCGCTTCCCTCCCGCTGGGGGTACCGGCCACCTCGCTGACCACCCGCCACGAGCTTCCCGTCCGCCATTCGGATAACGCCGTACGACGCCGTTGACGGCATCCCGGTGACGCGCCGCGACACTCCGGGCGGCATTTCCGTGAAGGAATACGCGCGTGTCCGGAATTGATCACCGCCGGGTGGCGTGATCAATTCCGGAATCGTCTCGTACCCGACTCCGGTCATCGAACGAAGGAGCGGAAGTCGTACGCTTGGAAGCGGTCAAACCGGGACATTCAACCAATCGAGGCGGCCGTCTGGGGCGTGTGACGTAGATGTTTCACTCTGCACGCAGAGTGGCCCTCACCTGCGAATTCCCGCTTCCGCGGGTGGCCCGCAGCACGTTCCTGTTGCTGTTGTCAAGCCCCGAGATATGCCCTGACCTGCGAAAACGCCATTCAGAAGACGCCGTATCCGTGTTACCCTGGATAGCCACGGAAGGGGTACCTGTCACATGACGTTCAAGGTTGGCGACACCGTGGTCTATCCCCATCACGGGGCCGCGCTGATCGAGGCAATCGAAACTCGTCAGATCAAAGGCGTGGACAAGACCTACTTGGTGCTGAAGGTCGCCCAGGGCGACCTGACGGTACGTGTGCCAGCGGACAATGCGGAGTTCGTCGGCGTGCGTGATGTGGTCGGTCAGGACGGGCTGGACCGGGTCTTCGAGGTGCTGCGCGCACCGTACGCCGAAGAGCCCACGAACTGGTCGCGCCGCTACAAGGCAAATCTGGAGAAGCTCGCCTCCGGCGACGTCATCAAGGTCGCGGAAGTCGTGCGTGACCTGTGGCGCCGCGAGCGCGAGCGCGGACTCTCCGCCGGTGAGAAGCGCATGCTCGCCAAGGCCCGCCAGATCCTGGTGAGCGAGCTGGCCCTCGCGGAGAACACCAACGAGGACAAGGCCGAGGCGCTGCTCGACGAGGTACTCGCCTCCTGACACGGAGCGGGCGGCGTGCCGCGCCCGCCTTCACGTCCAGCGCAGCAAAAATGCCGTGGTGCCCGATGACACTCACCCTGTCGCCGGGCGCTGCGGCATATTCGTCCCCGCATGCCTCCCCTGTGCACTGCCCCTGTCGTTCAGCTCCCCTGTGTTGTTCTCCTCCGGGGGTGGACGGCTCGACCGCGGTTCACGGAAAGGGTCCGGTCGAGGCGTCGTGCCCGGCGCTCCTCCAGCCAATACCCACCGGCCCCGAGCACACAAACCTGACAGGAACCGATGTCTGACGAATCGCGTCCCGCGCCCGCCGAGCCGCGCCAGGACAGCCGTGTCGCCGCCGTGATCCCCGCCGCCGGCCGGGGCGTACGCCTCGGTCCGGGCGCCCCCAAGGCGCTCCGGGCGCTGAACGGCACCCCCATGCTGATCCACGCGATCCGCGCCCTGGCCGCCTCCCGGCACGTCTCCCTGGTGGTCGTCGTCGCCCCGCCGGACGGCGCCGCCGAGGTCAAGTCGCTGCTGGACGCGCACGCGCTGCCCGAGCGCACGGACTTCCTGGTCGTGCCCGGCGGAGAGAGCCGCCAGGAGTCGGTCCGCCTGGGCCTGGACGCCCTGCCCCCCGCCTACGACGTCGTCCTGGTGCACGACGCCGCCCGCCCCCTCGTCCCCGTCGACACCGTGGACACGGTCGTCGAGGCGGTGCGCGACGGCGCCCCGGCCGTGGTCCCCGCCCTGCCGCTGGCCGACACGGTCAAGGAGGTCGAGCCCGCGGCCGTCCCGGGCGAGCCCGAGCCGGTGCTCGGAACCCCTCGCCGGGCCCGGCTGCGCGCCGTACAGACCCCGCAGGGCTTCGACCGGGCCACGCTGGTCCGCGCCCACGAGACGGTCAGCGAGGACGTCACCGACGACGCGAGCAT
Source organism: Streptomyces sp. BK022 (assembly GCF_004217355.1). NCBI lineage: Bacteria > Bacillati > Actinomycetota > Actinomycetes > Kitasatosporales > Streptomycetaceae > Streptomyces > Streptomyces sp. BK022. The sequence goes on along the minus strand of NZ_SHKU01000007.1, from coordinate 427,625 downwards.
GGTCGAGCGGCTGGGTGAGCGGGTCGTGACCGTGCCCGGTCACGAGGAGGCGTTCAAGGTGACCCGGCCGCTGGACCTCGTCCTCGCCGAGGCGGTCCTCACCCGCAGGAGGCTCAACGATGGCTTCTGAGCTCCCCGCGCTGCCCCAGGTGGGCATCGGCACCGACATCCACGCCTTCGAGGACGGCCGCGAGCTGTGGTGCGCCGGGCTGAAGTGGGAGGACGCCGGGCCGGGCCTGGCCGGGCACTCCGACGCCGACGTGGTCGCGCACGCCGCCTGCAACGCGCTGTTCTCCGCCGCCGGCCTCGGTGACCTGGGGCAGCACTTCGGCACCGGCCGGCCCGAGTGGTCCGGCGCGTCCGGGGTCGTCCTGCTCACCGAGGCGGCCCGGATCGTGCGGGACGCCGGCTTCGCCATCGGCAATGTCGCTGTGCAGGTCGTCGGGCCCCGCCCGAAGATCGGCAAGCGGCGGGACGAGGCGCAGCGGATTCTCAGCGCCGCCGCCGGGGCACCGGTGTCCGTCTCCGGCGCGACCACCGACGGGCTCGGCTTCCCCGGCCGGGACGAGGGGCTGATGGCGGTCGCCACGGCCCTCGTGGTGCGCGTGTCGTAGGGGCGTGCGAGGGTACCCGCACAGCCACCGTCGATCGAGGAGGATCTTCATGTCCGCAGCGCTGTCCGACCGGCTCAAGTCCCTGCTGGACACACCCGTGTTCATCGTCGTCGGCACCCTCCAGCCCGACGGCAGCCCGCAGATGTCACCGGTGTGGGTGAAGCGGGACGGGGACGACGTCCTGATCTCCACCACGGTCGGCCGGCGCAAGGAGAAGAACCTCAGGCGCGACCCGCGGGTCACCGTCGTCGTCGTGGACCCGGAGAACCCCTACGAGTACGCCGAGATCCGCGGCACCGCCGAGCTGACCACCGAGGGCGGCCAGGCCCTCATCGACGAGCTGTCCCTGAAGTACACCGGCAAGAAGTACGCCGAGTTCAACCCGGCCTCCGCCGACGACGCCGAGCGCGTCGTCGTCCGCATCACCCCCCGCAAGGTGGTCGGCAGCCTGTAGGGGACAGCCCGGAGCGGCGATGTCACCGTCCGGTGGCATCGCACGGCCCCGCTCCCACTACCCTGGTGTGGTGACCATTCGCCTGTACGACACCAGCGCCCGGCAGATCCGCGACTTCACCCCGGCCCAGCCGGGCTGTGTCTCGATCTACCTGTGTGGCGCCACCGTGCAGGCGGCACCGCACATCGGGCACATCCGCTCGGGCCTGAACTTCGACATCATGCGCCGCTGGTTCGAGTACCGCGGCTACGACGTGACGTTCATCCGCAACGTCACGGACATCGACGACAAGATCATCAACAAGGCCCACGAGCAGAAGCGCCCCTGGTGGGCCATCGGGTACGAGAACGAGCGGGCGTTCAACGACGCCTACGCCGCGCTCGGCTGCCTGCCGCCCACCTACGAGCCCCGCGCGACCGGCCACATCACCGAGATGATCGAGATGATGCAGGGCCTCATCGAGCGCGGCCACGCCTACGAGGCCGACGGCAACGTCTACTTCGACGTGCGCTCCTTCGACGGCTACCTTCAGCTGTCCCGCCAGGAGCTGGACAACCTGCTCCAGCCGTCCGGCGAGGGCGAGACCGGCAAGCGGGACCCGCGCGACTTCGCCATGTGGAAGGCGGTCAAGCCGGGCGAGCCGAGCTGGCCGACGCCCTGGGGGCCCGGCCGCCCCGGCTGGCACCTGGAGTGCTCGGCCATGGCGCACAAATACCTGGGCACCGTGTTCGACATCCACGGCGGCGGCCTGGACCTGATCTTCCCGCACCACGAGAACGAGATCGCCCAGGCCAAGGCGTTCGGCGACGACTTCGCGCGGTACTGGGTGCACAACGCCTGGGTGACCATGGCGGGCGACAAGATGTCCAAGTCGCTGGGCAACAGCGTGCTGGTCTCCGAGATGGTCAAGCAGTGGCGTCCCATCGTCCTGCGCTACTACCTCGGCACCCCGCACTACCGCTCGATGATCGAGTACAGCGAGGAGTCGCTGCGCGAGGCCGAGGTGGCGTTCGCGCGCATCGAGGGCTTCGTGCAGCGCGCGCTGGAGAAGGCCGGGGGCGAGGTCGAACCGGCCACCGAGGTGCCGCCGGCCTTCGCCGAGGCGATGGACGACGACCTGGGCGTGCCGCAGGCCCTCGCCGTCGTGCACACCACGGTCCGCCAGGGCAACAGCGCGCTGGCCGCCGACGACAAGGAGGCGGCCGTCGCCCGCCTCGCCGAGGTGCGCGCCATGCTCGGCGTCCTCGGACTCGACCCGCTGGACCCCCAGTGGTCCGGTGAGGGCGGCGAGCGCGGCGAAGACCTCCACGGTGTGGTGGACAGCCTCGTCCGGCTCGTGCTGGAGCAGCGCGAGTCCGCCCGCGGCCGCAAGGACTGGGCCACCGCCGACGCCATCCGCGACCAGCTGGGCCAGTCCGGCCTGGTCGTCGAGGACAGCCCGCAGGGCCCGCGCTGGAGCCTCGGCCCGCGCTAGCCACACGGCTTGATCGAGTGTGCCGCCCGGCGATCCGGGCGGCACACTGCATACATACGTACGAACGCTCACGGAGACGGGTAACTCATGGCGAACAACCGCCGCATGTCAGGCAAGAAGGGTGCCCAGGTCGGCAGCGGCGGCCAGCGGCGCCGTGGCCTGGAGGGCAAGGGCCCCACGCCCCCCGCCGAGGCGCGCAAGGGCCACGCCAAGCAGCGTGCCGCCGCCGCCAAGGTCCGCCGTGCCCAGGGCCGCCCCCAGCAGCGCAAGGGCGGCGGCCGGTCCACCTCCGAGCTGGTCGTCGGCCGCAACCCGGTGTTCGAGGCACTGCGCGACGGGGTGCCCGCCACCATGCTCTACGTCCAGCAGTTCATCGACAACGACGAGCGCGTCCGCGAGGCCCTGCAGCTCGCCGCCGAGCGCGGCAACATCCACCTCATGGAGGCCCCGCGCCCCGAGCTGGACCGCATGACCAACGGCCTGAACCACCAGGGCCTCGTCCTCCAGGTCCCGCCGTACGAGTACGCGCACCCCGAGGACCTGCCCGCCGGCGCCTACGACAAGGGCGAGGACCCGCTGATCGTCGCCCTCGACGGCGTCACGGACCCGCGCAACCTCGGCGCCGTCGTCCGCTCCGTCTCCGCCTTCGGCGGGCACGGCGTGGTCGTGCCCGAGCGCCGCTCGGCCGGCATGAGCGCCGGTGCCTGGAAGTCGTCGGCCGGTGCGGCCGCCCGTACGCCGGTCGCCCGTGCCACCAACCTCACGCGGACCCTGGAGCAGTACAAGAAGGCCGGGATCACCGTGGTCGGCCTGGCCGCCGACGGCGAGGCCGAGGTGGGCGACCTCGCGGAGCTGTCCGGGCCGGTCGTCATCGTGGTCGGCAGCGAGGGCAAGGGCCTGTCCCGCCTGGTCGGCGAGACCTGCGACCACCGCGTCCGCATCCCCATGCCGGGTGGCGCGGAGTCCCTCAACGCCGGTGTCGCCGCCGGTGTCGTGCTGTACGAGGCGTCCCGCCGCCGCTCCTGAACGACCGTTCGGCGATTCCCCCGGATGCGGTAATTCCGGGGGATGACCGGCGTTCACGACGACTTTGACGCGGCCCGGACACATCGGGCCGGTCAAAGCAGTGTCCTAACTCGGTGTCACTCGGTTAGATGAGTGTGGACACCAGAACACCCCGCACTCCCACGGGGGACCGCTCGTCGGGCTTCGACGACGCTCCCGCGCTGAGCATGGTGAAGGTGCCGAGCGATCCGGCGCAGGTCATCGTCAATCACGCCAGTTTCCGCGTGCAGTTGGGGACGGCGGGCAGGCGCGCCCAGTCCCCGGGAATCGCCCGGCATCTGAGCGCTCAGGACCCCGCGCGCCTGTCCGCCGCGGGCCCGGCGGGCGGGGCCGCGGGCCGGCGCCGTCCGGTCGTCTGGACCGGCCGCTCCGCGCCCGACGACACCGGTACCCACCGCCTGCTCCAGGCCGTCCGGGGCAGCAGCGTGCGCCACCCCGACGAACCGGCCGGTGCCACCCAGGTCATCCCGCGCCTCGACCCGGACCACACCGGCTACGCGGACGCCTACGACCGGCTCGACCCGACCGTCGAGACCCCCGTCCTCGGCCACCAGCGCACCGGCCCCGACGGCGGCACCCGCCTGCTGCCCCACATGCGCCCGGTCGGCAGCGCCTACGACGAGCCCCCGTACGACGAACCCCCGTACGCGGGCGAGGAGTTCGACCCCGACGAGTCATCCGTCCGGCCCGCCGGCTCACGGGCGGCCCGGCGCGGCGACGACCCGGCGCGGCACGCGTACTACCCCGGCCGCCGGCTGAACCTCGGCGTGGTGCTGCTCCCGCTGCGCGTCTTCCTCGGCTTCATCTCGATCTACGCCGGCATGGGCAAGCTGTGCGACCCCGTCTACTTCGACGGCGGCGAGCGCGGCTCCATGGTCAAGTGGCTCAACACCCTGCACCCGTGGGACGTGGCGGAGCCGCTGCGCCAGTTCGCGCTGCACCACCCGGTGGGCTCCGGGCTGGTCATCGCCTTCCTCCAGGTCGTGGTCGGCGTGCTGACCATCCTGGGCTGCTGGCAGCGGGTCGCCGCGGTGGTGGGCGCGCTGCTCTCGGCCGCGCTCATCGTCACCGTGAGCTGGAAGACGGTCCCGGCGTACGACGCGCCCGACATCATCTACCTGGCCGCCTGGTCCCCGCTGGTCATCGCGGGCGCCCCGGTGTACTCGGTGGACGGCAGGCTCGCGGGCAGCGCATGGCGCACGCTGGGCCCGCGCGCCGCCATCTGGGACCTGCGCCGCTACGTGCTGCGCCGGGGCGCGCTGATCACGGCCGTCACCGTCGGGCTGACCCTGCTGGTCGGCTCGCTGCTCGGCGGTGCGGTGCGCGACTCGAGCCGGGTGGTCGTGCCCGGTCCGGGTGAGGCGCCGCGCAACAACCAGCCCGGCTCACCACTGCCCTCGGAGCCCGGCGCTCCGCGCCGGCAGGCCAGCCCCTCGGCGTCCAGCTCGCCCACGGGCGGCGCCTCGGCGGGCGCGAGCCCGTCCGGCGCGGCCGGCACTCCCGGCGCGGGCCGTACGGCCGGTACGGCTCCTGCCGCGCCGAGCCAGACCCAGGGCACCACGGGCCAGGCTCCGCCCCAGCGGACCACCCCGACCACCGGGGGCGGTGGCGGTGCCCCCAGCACCACGGCGGGGCCGAGCAGCGCGGGCGGTACCGCGACCGGCGGCACCGGCTCCGGTACGTCGGGCGGCGGCACCCAGCCGGGCGGGGGCGGCGACGCGGGTGGGTCCTCCACCGGTCAGCCCGGCCTGGTGGGCGGTCTGTTCGGCAACTGATCCCCTCGGCACGCCAAGGGCCCCGTACCTCGCGGTGAGGTACGGGGCCCTTCGGCGCGTGTTCGTCAGGCGCGGCCGGCGTCCAGTTCCTTGGCGGCCTCGGTCAGGTCCTTGACGGTGTCGATGGCCCGCCAGTACGAGCCCTGGGGCAGCGGGAACCCGGCGAGCTTGCGCTCGCGGGCCAGGCGGGGGAAGGTCGCGCGCTCGTGGTCGCCCCGGTCGGGCAGCAGGTCGCGGAACTCGGGGGAGAACACGTACACACCGGCGTTGATCTCGACGGTGGACGGCGGGGCCTCGATGAAGTCGGTGATGTGTCCGAAGCCGTCCGTGCGTACGGCGCCCCAGGGGATGCGCGGCCGGGCCAGCGCGAGGGTGGCGACCGCGTCCCGCTCGGTGTGGAAGTCGGCCATGTCCCGCAGCGAGAAGCGGGTCCAGATGTCGCCGTTGGTGGCGTACCAGGGCCGGTCGGGGCGGGGGAGGTGAGCGGCGGCGTACTTCAGGCCGCCGCCGCGGCCGAGCGGCTCGGTCTCCACGACGGTGGTGACGGACAGCGGCAGCTCGGCCGTGGCCAGCCACTTCTGGAGGACCTCGGCGAGGTGGCCGCAGGAGACCACCACGTCCGTGACGCCCTCTTCGGCCAGCCAGCTCAGCTGGTGGCCGATGATCGGGGTGCCCGTGCCGGGGATCTCGACCATCGGCTTGGGCCGGTCGTCCGTGTAGGGGCGCAGCCGGGACCCCTGGCCCCCGGCCAGGACAACGGCTTGGGTGGGGCGCGCAGCGACGTTCGGATGGGTCATGCCCCGAACTGTACGTGGCGCCCCGGCGGCGTCCAGGGGCATGACAGGGCCGCTTGTGTGTGCCGATCGGCTGTGTGCCGATCGGCTGTGTGGCGGGCGACTATGTGGCTGTCAGCTGTGTGCCGGTCAGCTGTGTGCTGCCAGCACACCCGTCGCGAAGGACGTGTCGCACACCGGGCGGGCGTAGGACTGGGCTCGGGAGGCGCCGTAGAGGCGGACCGCGGCGCGGCCGAGGGTGCGGGCGATGGAGGTGCAGTGCTCGGCGAGCGCGGGGTGGCCGTTGACCGCCTGCTGGAGGTGGGTGAGGACCACGCCGGGGTTCTTGTCCTGAAGCTCGGTCAGCAGCCGGTCGCGCAGCACGTCCTGGGGCGCCGCCTTCTTCGCGGTGACCGTACGGGCGGTGCCGGCCTTCGCGGGGGCCTGGGCGACGTCCGAGGCGGTGAGCACGGAGCCTTCGGAGTCCCCGGTCCAGTTGACCCGCGTGACCGCGAGGGTTCCCGAGAGCACCAGGACGACAGGCAGGACGAGGGCGAGAGTGCGGCCGATCCGGCGGGCAGGGCCGCCCCGGTGGCCGCGTCGGGTCTGAGGGGTGGTGGAGTGCGTCACGCGAGTGAGGGTAGCGCTCGGTACTGATTTGGCGACATTTAGTCACCCTTACGGGGGATGAAGTCGCGCTGCTTTCTGGGTAGGGGGTTGACGCCGGGTGCCCGAATTGGTCCCTGTGCCGGGATATCCGCCGAACCGCGCCGGGTACGGCGGAAGGGGGCCCCGGGGGACCCCCTTCCTGTGAACTGCCTGTGCTGCCCGGTCAGTCGGAGAGACGCTCGCCCGTGGAGGTCGAGAACACGTGGATCTCGCCCGGCCGCGGCACGACGTGCAGCGTGGAGCCCTTCTCCGGCACCTGACGCCCGTTCACCCGGACGACGAGGTCCCGCACGTCACCGTCGACCTCGACGGCGCCGTACACGTACCCGTCGGCGCCCAGCTCCTCGACGACGTTCACCGAGACGGCGAGGCCGGCCGGGGCGTCGGCGCTGTCCTTGGTGAGCGTGGCGGCCGCCGTGCCGCCGCCCAGCTCGACCACGTCGAAGTGCTCGGGGCGGACGCCGACCGTCACCGTGGTGTCACCGCGGTCGGCGGCGGCCGAGAGCGCGTCCCGGCTGACCGGCACCACGCTGTTGCCGAACTTCACACCGCCGTCGGCGATCGGCACCTCGACCAGGTTCATCGCGGGTGAGCCGATGAAGCCGGCCACGAAGAGGTTGGCGGGGCGGTCGTACATGTTGCGCGGGGTGTCGACCTGCTGGAGCAGCCCGTCCTTGAGCACGGCCACCCGGTCGCCCATCGTCATGGCCTCGACCTGGTCGTGGGTGACGTAGACGGTGGTGATGCCCAGGCGCCGCTGGAGGGAGGCGATCTGGGTACGGGTGGAGACGCGGAGCTTGGCGTCCAGGTTGGACAGCGGCTCGTCCATGAGGAAGACCTGCGGCTCGCGGACGATCGCGCGGCCCATGGCGACACGCTGGCGCTGACCGCCGGAGAGCGCCTTGGGCTTGCGGTCCAGGTACTCGGTGAGGTCGAGGATCTTGGCGGCCTCCTCGACCTTCGCCCGGATCTCCGCCTTGTTGACGCCCGCGATCTTCAGGGCGAAGCCCATGTTGTCGGCGACCGTCATGTGCGGGTAGAGGGCGTAGTTCTGGAACACCATGGCGATGTCCCGGTCCTTGGGCGGCAGGTGGGTGACGTCGCGGTCACCGATGCGGATGGCGCCGCCGTTGACGTCCTCGAGCCCCGCGAGCATGCGGAGCGAGGTGGACTTGCCGCAGCCGGACGGACCGACGAGGACGAGGAACTCGCCGTCCTCGATCGCGATCTCCAGCGCGTCGACGGCGGGCTTGGTGGAGCCCGGATAGATCCGGGTCGCCTTGTCGAACGTGACAGTGGCCATGGTGAGGGGCCCCCTTCTACCGGCAGGAACGTGCCGGACGATCCGTTGTAGGAAGGTGGTTCATTGGTTCACCCAGGTGAACTGGCAGGACCGTACCCGCCTCCGACCTGCCCTGTCAGTACCCGGACGCCCCCGAATTTCCCCCACCGCCCCACACCCCCTCATGGGTACACTGCACACACGCGGGCCCACCGGCCCCCGCCTCCTTAGCTCAGTCCGGCCAGAGCAACGCACTTGTAATGCGTAGGTCGTCGGTTCGAATCCGACAGGGGGCTCCGGAAAGGCCCAGCTCAGACAGGATCTGAGCTGGGCTTTTGTGTTCAGCGGATACGGCGGCGAGCGCGGGCGCGGGCCGCACGGCGGTCCGCAGTCTCAGTTCTAGTCTCAGTCGCGGGCTCAGGGGCTGTAGCCGGGGCGGGCAGGAAGGCGTTTCCCATGCGGCGCATGGCGTCCTTGGAGAGGTGCGAGCGGCCCTTGACGTAGCGGCGGGTTTGGCTGATCTGGGTGTGCCGCAGGATCTCCATGATCGTGGGCATGTCCACGCCCAGCTCATTCAGGATCGTGCCTGCCGTGTGGCGGCTCCCGTCGTAGAGACGACGGTCACCGATGCCCGCCTCGGCCAGTAGCTCCTTGAACTCTCCCCAGTCGTCACGCGGGTCGATGGGCCGACCGTCGGTCCTAGTAAAAACGGCCTCGTGCTCCTGCCAGAGTTCCCCGGCCGCCTCGCGCAGGTTGTCCTGCTGCGTCTTGTGCGCGAGCAGGTACGGGATGAAGGCCGGCGGGATCGGCACGGGGTTCGTGCTCTTCTTCGTCTTCGGCCGGGTGAACGCCAGACCTCCACCCTTGCGCTCAGGGCAGCTACTCGCGTGCTTGACGCACGTCGTCGTGCAGGGCTTCGGGCAACCGCGCTTGTAGCCCCTGTGCGTGGTGCAGTCCGGCGGGCACGGCTCGAACCGGTGCAGACGCGCCCCACAGGCGTGTGCGTCACTGCAACCGTGCCGCCACGTGAGCCGCTGGAGTTGCCACCTAGGGTGGAACAGCTCCGCCTCAAGGTCTACGTATGGCCACCGGAGCCCGAGGGTCTCGCCCTGCCGGAACCCCATGCCGACCCCGACGATCCATCGCATGAACGTGGGGCGCTTGGCCGCCGCTAGCAGGAAGGCTTTCGCCTCTTCCTGAGTGAACGGGTTCGTCTCGGTCTCCTCGATGCTGGGCGGGTCGACCAAGACGGCGACGTTCTCACCGATCATCCGTCGACGGTGGGCAATCTTCAGAGCCCGCGACAGGATCCGGTGCACCTTGACTACGTGGGACGGGGCCCGCCCGGCATCGAGCAACGCCCGGTACATCTGCTCAAGATGCTCGGGGGCAAGCTTGTCGATGCGGTGCTTCCCAACGCCGGGGATGATGTCGTTGCGAGTCTTGGACCAGTAGTCGTCCAGGGAGCGCGGCCTGAGCTTCAGGCTCGCGATGTCAGTCAGGTAGGTCTCCATCCATTGTGCGACCGTGGGCTTACGGCCCGCCTTGGTCGCGCGTCCCTCCTCCCGCAGCTTCTCCAGCTCGCGGACCTTACGGCGCACCGCCGCTTCGGTGCGAGCCATACGGTGCCGGCGGTCGGGGCTGCCGTCGGGGAGCACGCCCATGGTGACGCGGCCGTGCCACCAACCGTCATCGCCGAAGTAGATGGTGGATTCCAGGTTCGACTTGCGAGGGCTCATCTGTTCCTCCATGCGGGAGGCGCCCCGAGCGTGATGCTCGGAGCGCCTCGGTGACGTGTTCGGGGTCAGTTGGGCAGGGGAGCGAGGTTCGCCACGTACGTCTCAAGGTCGGCCCGCCGAATCCGGCGCGTGCGGCCCAACTTGATGTACGGCAGGGAGCCTTCGGCCATCAGCTCGTAGACGGTGGAGCGGCCGATCGCGAGGGCTTCGGCCGCTTCTTCGGGCTTGTACAGGAGCCGATCAATGGGGGCGGCGAGTGTGGTGCTCATCCGGGGTGCCTCCGGGGCAGTTCGGCATTGCCAGGGGGAGTGGTGCGCGGGTCCTAGGCCGGTGTGTGTCCGAAGCTCGGATTCCTGCGTCACCGCGTCACCTGCGTCATTTAGGGCTCTGACCTGCATCTTTCGGTGACGAGGTGGGACGGGCCTGCGTCACCCGTGCGTCACCGTCTGCGTCACCGGGTGACGCAGGTGACGCAGGTGACGCAGGATGACGCAGAGAAATCCGTCTGCGTCACCGCTGTTGCCGCAGGCCAGGGGCTGTTTTCCGGCCGTGGTGACGCAGGTGACGCAGCGTCTTCCTACTTAGGACAAAGAAGGGGCTGCCTGTAGTACCTGGGTGCGCCTTACAGAGCGAAGAAGGAGCCGCTGCGCGGCGCGTCCTTGGGGCGGCGTTCCGCCGAACAGCAAGAGGAGCACGTGCTCCTCTTGTCGTTCGCTTGAGCCTGCGGATCGCGGGTCAGAACGCCTGCGTCTGCTCCTGCGGAGGCAGGGTCAGGGCGGCCGTGCGGGTCATTTCGAGGTAACGGCCTGCCTTGGTGCGCCCGGAGTCGATGAGCACCCCCCGAGCCGCCAGGGTGGGCTGGAGGCGCTTGAGACGGTCCGAGAGCACCTTGCCGGTGGTTGGCCACCCCTTGGGCAGCGCCCGGCAGTCGTCGCCGCTGTAGAGGCGGCTCAGGCATGCCAGCCACTCCGTGGAGGTCATCTGCTGCGCCGCGCCGGGCTCGATGCTCTCGGCATGCAGAAGGACGGTCTGCGCGAGGAGATCACCCTCGATCACATCGTCGTTCAGATCGTCCAAGCTCGCCCGGTACGCAGGCAGAGCCCCGAGCCCGGTTGCCGCGTCGAACTGTGCGCACAGGTGGGCGAAGTCCGCCATCCGCAGATCGGTCGGTGTCTCCGCGTCCACGGCGCGGACCTTCACCGTGAGGTCCAGGAGCGAGCCGAGTACGACGGGCAGTGCTTCCGCGTAGTCGGCCCACAGTTCGGCCTCGGTACGCCGGACCTTGGGACGCTCCAACCGCAGGGGCAGGAGCCGTTCGGCAAGGTCGGGCCGGATGACCCCCACGTCGATGCCGGTCAGGAGCAGGGGGCGGCGGTAGCCGACGCGGAACACGTCCCCGTCGGTGAACAGAGCGCGCTTGACGCTCTCGGCTCCGGTGACGATGCAGCACATGGCGTCGGACAGGTCCGGCGTCATGTGGGACAGGTTGTCCAGCGCGGTGATCCATCCCGCCGCCACGGCCGCGATGAGGTTCTCCTCGTCCTTCGGTGCCCGGCGCAGGTCCCCGCTCATGCCTTCGATGATTCGGGTGAGCATCCGGCCCCCGGTCGACTTGCCCGCCCCTTGCGGACCCGTGAGGAACGGTGCGGGGACCGGCACCGAGGGCCCGAGGCAGCCGATGAGCCACGCGATGGCGAGGCATTCGGTCTCGGCGTTGGCGAAGTTGCACAGTCGCATCAGCAGGTCGATGCCCTTGCCGTCGGTGTCCTTGGCCGGCAGGGGAAGTTCCCCGGTGAGCTGGGTGCGCCGCCAGCAGACCTCGCGCGGGTCCGGCGTGAGGATGTCCCATCCCGACGGATGGATGCGGACGGACTGCCCGTCATCGCGTCCTAGGTCCAGCCACGTCGCCCCGTCGAACCCCGGAGCCACGCGGATGTGCACGGGCTGCACGTCCTCGGTCAGCGCGAGTGCTTCGATCAGGTCCAATGCCTCTTTGATCGCGGACCCGTTGAACGAGCCGCGTCCGTCCCGGTACAGACCGACCATGAGTTCCTGGCGGTGGCTGCCGGTGGTGCCCTGGGAGCGGATCGGGCGGGCGACGGGGTGGCCGTTGCGCTGCGCGTACACGGTCCCGTCGGCAGTGCGGAAGTAGCGGAAGTGTTCTTGCGCGTAGTCCGCGATGATCTGGCGGGCGGGGGTCTTTTCGTCCTCAGCCATGGGTCAGTCCCAACGTGGTCAGGGCGTTGGTCCACGCCTCGGTGCAGTGCCGGGGCGATTCGCCCTTGGCCTGTGCGGCGGTGAACAGGCGCGCGGTGTGCGTCTGGGTGAGGCAGCCGCATCGGCCGTGTGTGGACAGCACCGCGAGGAACGTGTGATAGACGGTGGCGTGCACCGCGCTGCGTGCCTCGGTGATGCGCTGCTCCGCCATGGCGATGCCACGATCCAGGTAGGTCGGCGTGCGGTGCGGGCACTGGCCGCCACCGGCCAGCGAGGGCACCGTAAGGGCCACCGGTCGGGCCGGGGTCGGCTCCTTTACCGTCAAGGCGCGCACGGCGTCCGGCAGGGTTGTCATAGTGCCGGTGCCGGGTCCGAGCCATCGGGCGTAGGCCATGGTCGACTTGATGTCTACGCCGGGCCGTACGCCGTTGGCGCCTTGCATGGCGCCCCGGTAAATCCAGTGCTGACCACGGGTCGTCGGCACGGTCCTTGTGGCGGGCAGGCTCTCGCGGGCCCATGCGATGGCTTCGGCGTTGTCGAGGTCCACGACGGTGAGACCAGCACCGCCGGGGTGGTAGGCAACGCCCGCCGCTTCCCGCCACGCCCGTGCCCACGGCGCCGAGTTGATGACGTTCGGGTCGGTGGTGGCGGCGGCCCAGCCGTGGCACGGGGCGGGGCAGTTGCAGGGGCCGGGGGTCTTCATGTTGGGTCGGCCCCCGCAGGCGTTTTTGGCGCAGGTCGGGCAGTTTCCGAACGGCACCTTTCCCGCTCGTAACGGGAGCGGCGGCACCCTGGATGCTGCGAGGTAGAGCGCGGTGGCGAGGTGGTCTCGCCGGATGTCGGTCGGTTGGGTCATGCTGGAGGTCTCCAGTTCGGTATCAGCGTGCTGGATGGGCGGCGGCCCCGGCTCTTGGTCGGATTGGGGCCGCCGTTTTCGTGCGTCCGGGGTGGTCAGGCAGCCTGCTGGCCGGGCAGGAGCCGCCCGTCAGCGCTGCGGACCAGTGCGCCGGATGCCACGAGGCTCTTGATCTCGCGGGAGACGGTGCCCTTGTTCAGGCCCGTCGCGTCGGCAACGTCCTTGGCCGTGCGGGCACCGGCCTGCACGGCTGCCAGCACCTTGTCCCGGTTGCTCAGCGCGCCGGACGATGCGGCGGGCTCCTTTACCAGGTGCAGAGGGGCGGCCGGTCCTTGCCCGGACTGTTCGGGGGTCCAGATGGACTTGGGCAGCTTGCGGACGCCCGCGTCGTCCAGGGTCCAGGTGCGGAGCATGCGCGGTCCGTAGCCCTTGAGGTAGCCGTGACCTCGGTACTCGCGGCCCTCGGGGATCTGGTGCGGGGCGTAGTGCGCGCAGTCGTCCAAGGCGACCTGTGCCTGAGTCGTGCCGGCGACCCTCAGCGAGAACCGAGTCAGGAGGTTCGGTGCGATCAGCTTGTGCACGCCCGGCGCCCCGCCATCGGTGAGCGGGTACTGAGTCGCCCACCACAGCACAACCCCACGTGAGCGACCGAGCGAGGACAACTCGATCAGGCGTTGCAGCCGTTCCTTGTCCTTGCTGATCAGGGCAAGGATTACCTGTCCCTCATCCACCACGACGGTGAGCTGACGCCCGTCCCAGACAGAGATGCCGCGCTGCTTCATGTCCGCCTTGCGACGGGTCATCTCCGCGTGCGCGTCGTCCACACCGGCCGTGATCTCGTCGCTCTCTACGGCGACGCGGCATGCGTGCTCCCAGACGGTGGCCTCTTCGCCCTTGCCGTCGATCAGCAGCAGGTCCCCGCGCAGGTGCGCGGTTGCCATGAGCGGGCGGAACGACCAGGACTTGCCGGTGCCGGACGCGCCGGACACCAACAGCCGCTCGTCAAACGGGATCAGGACCTCATCGCCGGTCTCGGTGTCCAGACCGAGGCTCATCGCCAGCGGATCGGCCGGGATGCGGTCCGGTGTCCACAGCGAGGAAACGCCCGCGGCTGCCGATCGGGTGGCCAGCGTGAGGGCGGCCCAACCGCCACGGGAGGCGGAGGTGATCCGTATGCGCAGCGCGGTGCGGGCACCGAGCAGCGCACGGATGGAGTCGGCCTTGTCCGCGAGCGTCTTGACCGTCCACGTGCCGTCCAGACGGATCTCACACCGGATGCCGCCGGGCTCCATCGCGGGCGGCGTGGTCACCGTGCCGGACAGACCACGGTCCGGGGCGTGCTCCACCCAGTACGACGGGTCGAGACGTTCCATGAGCTGACGCTCTTCCACCGTGACGGACTCATCGACCGGCACGCGGAGCTTGCGGCGACCGAGCGCGAGACCGGCCACGTTCGCCCCGATCAGCACGGCCGACGTGGCGGCCGGCCACAGCGTCAGATGCGAGGCGGACATGACCACGGACGTGATGACGGTGGGCACGGCGTGCAGCGAGTGCGCCTGAATCGCGCGGGCCTTGAGTGTGCTCGGGTAGTTCACCCGCGCGGCCTTGAGCTTGGCGCGGGTGTCGCGCTCGTGCCGCGAGGCTGCCTTGCTCGCCACTCGCGCCGCGCGGCGGCCGGCCGCGAACGGGTTGTTCGACGCGGCCCGCGCGGTGAGTTGCTGCGACTTGGCCGTGGCGTGCGTGGAGCGCGCGGCGTTGTGCTCCTTCTGCGCCGCCATGAGCGCCTTCAAGTGCTCCGGGGTGCGCAGCTTGTCCCGGCGGTCCGCCTCAAGATCCCAACGGACCGCGAACGGCACGCAGACGGGGGCGAGCGCGTCCAGCGCGCTGTTGGTGGTGTTGGCGGTGGTCGACCATGCTTGTTTCCAGTCCACGAGAGGGTCCCTTCAAGACCGTGGATGAGGACCGGTGCACCGTTGCGTGGCGTCACCGGCCCGCCCTGGTTGCAGGGGGCGCGGCTGTCGGTTGCGTCGACAAGACCGGTTGACCCCCTGCAACCGCCTGTGACCTGCGAAGTTGCAGAGTTGAGCGGTAGGGAGGGGTGGGGGCCCTACGCGCACGCGCGCGTAGGGCGCCGGAAAACGGGGCCGTGCAACCCCCTCGCGGGGCCCTCCACGGCCCTTCATGGGCCGGGGGGTCTTACCCCACACGCGAGGGGGGTCGGAGGTTCTGCGGGGCGCCTACGGGTTTCGGATCAACGGTCCTTGCGGCCAAGCCGTTTGGCGGCGGCCTTGCCGTCGGTGCCGCCGACGTAGCGGACGACGGTGACCACGCCCCACGCCACGACTGCGGCCAGCAGGGCGAGGATCGCCAGGTTCGCGGCGATCGCAGTGAGGACGCCCACGAGGAGCGGGCCGAAGTAGACGCCGGCGGCGACCGCCCCGGCGCCGACCCCGGATCCGAGCGCGATGCGTTGCACCGTGCGGTCCGGCGGAGCCTGGTGGATGTGCTGAATCACCGTCGGCACCGCCTGCTCGGGCGGCATCGGGACGACGTACGCGGGGGCGGTGTCGCTGTAGACGTAGCGGCCGTCCGGGTGACGGACGACGCTCGGCACGGGCAGGTTGCTGGAGTCCACGGGGAATCTCCCAGGTCAGTCGGAGTCAGCGCAGGGCACGCACGCACCCAGCGAGGCGGGGATGACGTATCCGGCATCACGCCGGCACGTAGGGCAGATGCGCCGGGCGCGATTGGCTCGGCGAGAGCGGACCGCCGGGCCGGGGTCATCGGCCGGACCGGCTTGGCCAGGTCGATGCGGTAGAGGTAGGCGACCAGCGGGCCGCTCCGGCGGCGGGGACGTTCGAGCTGTGCGGCCACGTCCTGACCGCCGGGCCGAAGACCAGCGGCACGGAGCTGCCGCCGCGTGGCCAAGCCGTCCGGGGCGAGGCGCCACCGGTAGACCGGCAGCGTGCTCATGCCGCACCCCGGCGGCCAGGGCGGCGCCCGGCGACCGACGCGAGCAACCGACCGAGCCGCGCCCGGTGCACGAGCGAGGACGACCGCTTGGCCGCGTACATCGCCTCATCCGCCCGGCGCAGCAACCCGGACAAGTCCTCGCCGTGGTGGTCGGCGGCGCGGACCCAGCCGAGTGACACCGTGGTGTGCACGTGCGGGGTGCCGTCGACGGGGCGGGCGAGGATGCGAGCGAGGATGTCGAGCTGGTCCGGGGCGGTGTGGTCGCGGTCGATGAAGACGGCCGCGAACTCATCCCCACCGAGCCGGCCGACCGTGCCGCCGTGACCCACAGCGTGGGTGAGGCGGGCGGCGGTTGTGGCGAGCAGGGCGTCACCGGCGGCGTGGCCGAAGCGGTCGTTGACCTGCTTGAAGTGGTCCACGTCCGCCAACAGGACGACCGCCCGCTTGTTGCGCAGCAGGCGGCGAGCGCGGCGGGTGAAGGCGTCCCGCGTCCACAGCCCCGTCAGCGGGTCACGGCGGGCGGTCCGTAACCGGCGCACCATCCACACCGTGTGCACGGACCACGTCGTGCCCAGCACGGCCGCGGCCACGGCAAGAGTGAGAGCGCTCATGAGGACGCCCCCTCAAGCACGAGCCCCGCACCGTCGCGGTGCTCGGAGTAGCGGGCGGACACCCAGCCGACCGACCAGCCGCACAGCTCCGCAGCCGCACGCACCGGCAGGCCCTCACCGAACGCCGCGTGCACCACGACGCGGGCCCGGTCCTCGGGAAGCTTCTCCGTGGCGGGCCCACCGGACAGCAGGGCGGCGCGTTCACGGCGTTCACGCTCGGCCCGCTCCTGCTGCTGCCGGCGTGCTTCCTGCTCGCGCTCCAGCCGCTCCCACTCACGGCGCTGCGCAGCCTCCCGCTCGACGCGTTCACGCTCGCGCTGCTGCTGTTCACGCTCCCGCTCACGGCGTTCACGAGCCTCCCGCTCCGCCCGCTCACGCGCCTCACGCTCGGACCGCTCGGCACGCCGCGCGGCTTCCTCGCGTTCGGTCTGCTCACGGGCAAGCCGGGCCTCATGCTCACGCTGCTCACGCGCCAACTGCGCTGCATGCTCGCGTTCCTCACGGGCCCGCCGATCCGCCGCTTCCCGTCGTTCGAGTGCGGCCCGCTCGCGGGCTTCCCGCTCGGCACGCTGCTCGGTCTCCAGCCGCGCCATCGCGGCGGCGATGGCGCGGCGGTAGGCGAGGCTGGTCTCAGCCGTGACGATCAGCAGCAGCGGCGCAACCGAGTGGACAGCCACGCCGACCAGGTCTTTCTTCAACGCGGAGTCGGCCGTGTTGAGGGCGAGCGTCATGAGCCCGGTCATCCATCGCAGGACGATCGGCCAGCGTCCGCCGTGCCCACCCAACCGGGCCAGCACGTCATCGAGCTTGACCACGATGACCACAGCCGCGTCCACCACGAGGGGCAGGATCGGAGCCGTCCAGGCCCACTGGTCGGCCGTGTGCTTGGCCATCAACGGGGTGACCGTGAGGATGGAGTAGAGCATCGCCCCACACACGATCAGCCACGTCCCACCCGACAACGCGCGCTCGGCTGAACGGGTCTGAACGCTGTTCACGCCGCCTCCCCGAGCGTCTTCTCAGCGGGCAGGTGCAGACGACGGAACCCGTTGGAGGCCGGGTTGTAGATGAACGCCTCACAGCGCCACGTGAACGCGGCGGCCGGACGTTCACCGCACGGCTTCCACACCTGGTCCGGCGGCGCCCCGTGCGTGGCGGTGTCGGCGTAGGCGTCCGCGCGGGAGGCGTAGATGGTGTGCGGCTCACCGTGGTGCAGCAGCACCGTCAGCGTCTCGCCCTCCACCGGCCCGCGCCCCAGCTCCTCGCGGAGCCGGCGGATCTCGATGTCCTTCAGCAGCAGCTCCTGCTGCGCGGCGGACAGCTCCCGCATGACCTGGGTGAGGATCGCGCCCACCTCGGCGGTGGTGGCCTTAGCACGCTCCGCACGGTCGATAGCGGCGCGGGCGTCTTCCTCAAGCTGCGCGAGGCGGGATCGGGTGACGATGCGGATCACGCGGCACCGCCCGTCTGCCCGCTCAGGCCGTTGACGTGGTCACGGTGAGCAGCGAGCAAGCGGCGCCGGGCCCGGCGGATACGGCGGGCATCCAGCTCACTCGGCGTACGGTCGATCGTGATGATCTGCGCGTCCAGCAGCTCAACGTCCGCCAGGATGACGGGCATCTCCCGCTCAATCGCGTCCAGCTCCGCAGCCGTCGGCTCCATGAAGTCCTCGAACGCCGTAACAGCGTCCTGAACAGTAACGTGGTCCATTGGGTCGTGTTCCTCTCACAGTGGGACGGCCCGAACAGCACCCTCGGAGTAGCCGCTCCGGGGGTGCGCGCCGTTGATGGGGAAAGCCGCACATCACGCGCGGCATGGCCACTGAGTAGTGGCCGCAGCGCCTCGGACCGGGCTTGAACCGATCAGACTTCCGTAGGAGGCATGCCGGTCTTCTCCGCCTTGTTTCCGACCCCTTCGGGCAGGCGGACCACGGGTTACCGGCAGTTCCCTGTGTGCAGTTTTCAAGGCGCTTGCGCTTCCTTCGAGCCCGTTTCACGGAGCCCTCCGGGCGGCGTGGGAGCAGCCCAATGGGGACACTCCGAGCCCACTGTCCTAGGACTGCGGGCCGCTCAATAAGACCATGGCGCACAGTCCCAGGACTGTCAACAGTCCTGGGACTGTGTTTCACTGGTCGGTGTCGAGAGGAGTGCTGCATGGCGCCCAAGTGGCGGGAGCTTGCGGACCGACTGGCCGAACAGATCAGGAACGGCGAATACGCGCCCGGTGCCCAGTTGCCGCAGATCAGGGACCTGGTGGAAGCGGGCGAAGGCTCAAAGTCCACGGTCCATGCGGCCTACAAGGCGTTGGAAGCCGAAGGGCTGGTCACGTCGTCACGTGGACACGGCACGGTCGTCCGTGAGCGGGCCCCGCTCAAGCGGCTCGGCATCGCGCGATACGACAAAGCCAAGTGGCGAGACGGCGATGAAGTGGCGTTCATCGCGGACCGCGTGGCATCCGGACGCACGTACAAGAGAAATGAACAGACTCAGACCGTCAGCCGCGTGCCGGCGCCCGCCGCCGTGGCTCAGGCGCACGGTCTGCCGGAAGGTGCGGAGGTCTACGCACGTGCGCGCGTGGTCAAGGAGGGCGCACAGCCCACCCACACGCTGACGAGCTACTACCGTCCCGAGCACGTGGAAGGGACGCGCATCGTCGACCCGACGCCGGGGCCTGCCGGCCGGGGCGGTGGCTTCCGCGTCCTGTACGACGCCGGATACGAGATCGACCACATGCAGGAGACGCTGTTCGCTCGGGTTCCCACGGCGGACGAAGTCCAACTCCTCCAGCTCGCGCCGGGCGAATGGGTGATGGAGCTGCACCGAACGACGTATACGGCCGACGGCACCGTGGTGGAGTTCGCGATCGGGGTTCACGCGGCGACACGCTTCGCCTGGACGTACGACTTCAAGGTCCCCGACTCGGCGCAGGCGAAGGGCGAGAGCACGTGATCTCAGCACAAGCGTGGGCCGACGCTCAGCGGCTCTGGGACTTTCAGCAGATGGGCCATGAGCTGCGTCCGTGCTCTGTCGCGATCGGACTCGGCAGTCATGACCTCGGGGTCGCGGAGACAACCGCTGATCTGTATCACCAGGGCGTGGTGCCGCTGATCGTCTTTACTGGGGCGACCAGTCTCACCACCCGCGACCGCATGCCGCGTGGTGAGGCTGAGCACTACCGGGAGCGGGCGATGGAACTGGGGGTGCCGGCCGATGCCATCCTGGTCGAACCGCGGGCCCGGAACACGGGAGAGAACATCCGCTTCTCTCGCGCATTGCTCGAAGAGCACCGGGCCGCAGTGTCATCCGTCCTGCTGGTCAGCAAGCCGTACGAGGAACGACGGGCCTACGCCACCGCCCGCAAACTGTGGCCCGAAGTCGAGTGGGTCAGCGCGTCCACACCCATGTCTTTGTCTGACTACATAGACTCGATCGGTGACGCACGCCTGGTGATCGACATGTTGGCCGGCGCGCAGCAACGGCTCATGATCTACCCGCAACAGGGGTTCATGGTCGAGCAGTTCGTACCCGAAGACGTG
Source organism: Streptomyces sp. BK022 (assembly GCF_004217355.1). Lineage (NCBI taxonomy): Bacteria > Bacillati > Actinomycetota > Actinomycetes > Kitasatosporales > Streptomycetaceae > Streptomyces > Streptomyces sp. BK022. Next base: position 407,585 of record NZ_SHKU01000007.1, on the reverse strand, counting down.
GTCGCAGCGTTTGAGCGCCTGCGCGCCGCCGGGTTCACGAGTCGACTGGTGGCGGGCACCGCAGAGCGGAAATGACGCCATCACGGGAGCCTTGTGAGGCTGGCTACGGCCAACCTGGGGCTCACCGGGCACGCTGTGGAGTGACAGGCACTTGGAGACAAGGATGGGTCTATGGGGCCGAGACGCCGCCTGCTCTCAGCGCCGTAGAACTTCCTCTACTCCCCCAAGGCTCGCGCACGGCGCCAGCGCGCGGCATGCCTCCTGTCTCCGCCCCGGCTTGCCGCGCCCGGCGACACGCTCGGTGGCTGCGGGCATCGAGGTGAGGACCCTCTGTGGCTGGGGCGGTCGCCTCCACGGCTTTTGGCAGCCGCTATGGGGCGGGCCTTCTCAGATCATGACCTCAGCGTCGTGTTTAACGAGCGGGTCCCCAGACTGCCCGACACGCCGGAAGCCTACGGAGCCACTACGATTACTCGCCCCCAAGCCAGCTTTAAACCCAAATCCGCTCCGCCCACTTACGGGCTACGAGTGAGCTATAAGCTCATCTACAAGTTCATACACGCTTGAGGAAGGATTGCCGCCGATAGAGAAGGATCCAGCGCCCGCTCGAAGCTGAACGGCGCGATTCTTAGCCATCTCATACAGGGGTGGAAACTTTTCAAAATCCAAGTGTTTGGCGTCTCTGCTATATCCGCAGTCATGACCCTGCAGCTCAACGCAAGCCTGATGTGAACTCAGGTAGGAGCAGCGATTAACAAAATGCAATATGAGCCAGACCTCGAAACAAGGGTTCGATATAGCGCATTTAATCTGGTTTTTACGCGCCTTTGTGAGTACTGATTCCAGGTTGGGGTGCTGTTGCGGAGCCTCAACATCCATCACGCACCACACCTGGTCATATCGCTCATGCTTATCTTCGGCACTACGCGGTGCACGCGCTTGATGAGCGACGGCGTCTTCGATCAGCTCAGACGGAACCCCGTGAGTTCTCCCGAACTTAATTTGAATATTTGGGCTTCGAAGCAGGAGTCGATAGCCGTCGAGATATTCTTTCTCGGTTACAGCTCCCTCGCAATAGATCAAGAAGCGTTGTTTAAGAGCTCGCCGCCCTCTCGACCTTTTGAGATTCCCGCCGACACGCTTCATTTTCCCCCCACTGTGCGTACCTCAGGCGCCAAGCACCTTTTCAACTAGATTCTGATCGAGGAAAGGCACTGAACCTAGCCGTCCGACGATGTATGTTTTCTCCAGATCCTCGATGGAATCACTGTCAGCCCATTCTGTCAGAGGCATGATTTGAGTGGCCCCCGTCTCGTCCTTTTCTGTGAACCACACTTCGTCTGGCCTCAGTTTTGCTGCGGATCCGGGGGACAATAGCGTAACGTCGTGTGAGTTGAATACCAGCTGGGCGCCCCGTGTGTTGATTTTGGGGTCTTGGAAAAACGAAACGATGCGCGCTGACAGCAATGGATGCAGACTTGCATCCATTTCGTCCATCACCAGGACCATTCCGCCGCGTAGGGTCGAGACAATCGGCCCCAAGATCTCCATCCAAGCTTGGGTTCCTGAAGATTCAGTATAAAGGGGCAGTGATTCTTCATGGCCTCCCACGCTGTGGATTAGGCGCACATCCCTGCGACGGAACTTTCGGCGCTGCGGCCTTTCTTGGCGATCATTTTCGTCTTCCCCGTCCTCGCTTTCATCTTCTGTCCTGTCGTCCACGACTATCCCGGATACTCCGAGATCCGCGAAACGAAGCATCGAAAGAATCAGATTACGCTCATCCTCCTGCCGAGTCATGCGAACGGTCTCTTCGAGGCGACCCAATGCGTTCGTAGAGAGGGCCACTCGCAGCTTGCGGAACCAGTTGTAGATAGGTGCTAGTTGCGGGTGATTGTTGGCTGCGCCTGCTGAGAGATAAAGGCTATTCGGCCGGGTCACATCAGCGATAAGTTTTTTCTGGCCGCGCAGAGTATCGCCAAACTTTACGTCACGACTTCCATCACGTTCGAACAGAATTCTTTTCTGTCTTTTGGGATAGCTGTAAAGCCACTCCTCAATAACCCTTTCGTCATCCGCAGCGAAGCCGTACTCGTAGCGAATTCCGTCTACCAGAAAGTCGACCGCATAGGTGGTGGGTAGCTCTCGACTTTGTTCATCCAATGAGAACGGATGGCGATGAAAGCCGTCTTCCGGCTTCCAGCGCTGATGGGAATATTTTACTGCCGTGACCATGCTCCCTAGAGACAGGGCAAAGTTCGACTTCCCAGATGCATTCGGTCCAAAAATCGCCAAAACCGGTAGCGCTCTCTCCGAGGTGCCAGGAACGTCAAACTCTGCGTAGTCTGGCATACTCTCAAGAGCGATCATGGTGAACTCTTGCTCATCGCGAATTGAATAGGAATTCGACACTCGGAATCGCAATAGCATTCCCCCCCCTTTCTGTCGGTAGCGATCAAGTTTGAGTGGTCTGACCCATATGCGGTGAGTCGTCCCGTCGGCATCAGCGGGTCATGCTCGTCTAGCGATAGCACATGATCGCCGTCGTGTTGCTGATGACACAAGAAACTTACGGGACATAGCGAGGTCGCGCTTGAGCCTTAGAGCCTCCATACCCACCGGTCAGCTGTTCTATGGCTGTCGTCGGCCGAGTCTGCAGTAGGGCGCCAGCGCCCACCGCAACGCCTGACGGCAATCACTGCGGACACCAGCGGCCCTCAGCAGCTCGGCACGGTGCGGCCAGCAAGTTGACCGATTGCCATGCCGCCACGTGCCCGCTTCTTCTATCGACCCAGCTCGGCGTAGCGGCATGTAGCCAACTGGTGAAAGGAGTTGCCGGCCCCACGCTGTCTAGGGGAGGCGGAGCGCGCTGTCGAGGGTGCCTTACAAGCCGCCTCGTGGACTTGGCAGCCAGTCTCAGTTTCAGTCTCGATTGCTGCTCAATCCGACTCGGTGCGTGCTCGTCCGTAGACATCCGGCACGTCGCCTGACCTGCAACGCGAACCTGTTGACGGACGTTCCCGGACCGCCACGGACCAAGCCCGGACAGCTTGTAATGCGTAGGTCGTCGGTTCGAATCCGACAGGGGGCTCTTACGAGGCCCAGGACAGACGCCGTCTGACCTGGGCCTTTGTGCTTTCCAAGGGCAATCCGTGGCGATGAGGCGCTCATCTCGGGACACCATGATCGCCACCGGTGGACAACCGGTGGACAGGCGTGCAGCGAGCGTGCAAACCGGTGGACAAGCGGGTGGCCGCCGGAGGGCGATGAAGGGGGCGCCTCATGGGCGTATCCGCTGCTCGCCGGGGATGCCGTGCCGCTCGCGCTCTTGGGGGGTTCCCATAAAAGTGCGATCCCGCGGCGCTGGGTGATGGAGAATCGGCACGCCTGGAGATCGTTACGGAGGAGCCAGTCGTGAACGTGATGCGCTTCGATGCGGAGGCGGGGGAGTTCGCCCTCGTCGTCCGGGAGGAGAGCGTGCAGCTCCTCAGAGGTATGGGAACGATCTGCCTCCAACTGGGGCTGGACGTGAAGGCACCCGTCGCCACGAAGGCCGGCAGGTTCCTGGCCTTGCAGGCTGACCTCTACGGTGTCCGGGGTTCGTACGAACGGATGCTTGTCGGGCGCGTGACGGAGATGCTGTCGTTCACCCCCGAGATCGGCGTCCAGCGCCCGGTCCTGAAGTTCCTCATCACCCCGGCCCAGCTCCACGCCATCAACGAGGCTCGCGACGGGGACCTGCGGATGGAGCTGGAGGTTACCGGCGCGCTCCCGCAGGCCCCTGGTTACCCCGGTAGCACTACGGAGGTGCTGCATTTCAGTGTGGCAAAGAGCCGTTGGATCGATCAGATCACCGCGCTCGGCCCCTCGGTCGCCTTCGAGATGCAGGTTCCGTTCCCCCTGGAGGACGACCCCCGCGCCGAGCCGGCACGGTACCTGCGTGACGCCCAGCGTCGGCTCCTGGACGACGACATCGACGGCGCGATCCTGGAAGCCCGCCGCGCCCTCGAATGGGTCAAGGGCCATAGCGGCTGGAACTGGCCTGGCAGCAAGCCCAGGTTGGAGCGTCTGCAGGACGAACGGTGGGCCTCGATCCGCTTTGCCGTTGAGGACCAGGCGAGCGGAGCGATGCACAAGGACGACGTGACGTCGGCATTCAAGTACAGCCGGGACGAGGCTAAAGCGCTGCTCGCCATCGCCGCAGCGCTCTTGACGGTCGTGGACAAACCCGTCTGAGCACGTGACGGGTACGCGGATCAGTCCCACACAAAGGCCGGAGCCCCGGTCAGCTTCCCTCTGACCGGGGCTCCCTTCTGTTCGCCGTTAGGCTGAACGATTCTGCTGTTGTGCAACCTCCTTGCGCGGCGGCGCCATCCTCGGCAGGCGAGAAGCCGTGTTGGTCTTCGGCGCAACATCGGGAACAGCAGACAGCGGGTTGCGGGCGTGCGGCACGAGCTGCACGACCTTCTCGGCGGCGTCGCGGGCGAGGTCGTCGAGGACGGATTGGTAGATGTCCCGCGTGATCCGGGTATCGGAGTGGCCGAGGGTCTCCGAGACGACCTTGATATCGACCCCGGCCGAGAGCATCAGAGTCGCGGCGACGTGGCGAAGGTCGTGAAGACGGATGGGCGGTAGGCCAGCCGCCTGCACGAGACGCTCGAACAGGTCACTGACCTTCCCTGGGTGGAGAAGAGAGCCGTCTTCCTGGGTGAAGATGCGCCCGGTTTCCTGCCAGCCCTCGCCCCACGCCTCACGCTCCCGCTGCTGGTGGGCCCTGTGGCTACGCAGGCCCTCGTTGGTGTCGTCGTCCAGGGCGATCAGGCGGAGGCCGCTGTCGGTCTTGGGAGCACCCTCGTGGACCTCCCAACCGTCCTGGACGAGCTGGGTGGCGATGGCCAGGGAGCGCCCCTTCGCGGAGTGGTCCTCCCAGCGGACGCCGCAGGCTTCTCCTCGGCGGGTGCCTCGGAAGGCGATGAGCCGCCAGAGCATGTACAGCCGGTCCCCTGCGACGAAGTCGAGGAAGACAGCGGTCTGTTCCGGTGTCCAGACCATGACCGGCGATGGCTTCTCGCCTGTCTCCAGCCAGCGAGCAATGCGCTCGTCGGTCCAGATCAGCGCCTTCGGCTTCGTTCCCGGCAGCAGTTCTATGTGGGCCCTGACCCGGGCCCGGCTCGTGCACGTCGACCAGTACTACCTGCGCGCCGACACCATCGCCGCGGCGAACGCAGCTCTCATCGCCGCCCAGGCCGACATCCCGATCGTGCGCTACTGGGGCGACGGGCTGCTCGCCTCCGTGGACGGGCTGCGCTTCCAGGTGCCGGTGCGCACCGTCAACGCCGCCCCGTCGCCGAAGTACTTCGGGTTCAAGCGCGGCATCACCTGGCTCAACGCCGTCAACGACCAGGTCGCAGGCATCGGGCAGATGGTCGTCCCCGGCACCCCGCGCGACTCCCTGCACATCCTGGACGCCCTGCTGAACCTGGATGGCGGGGTGAAGCCGGAGATGGTGGCGACCGACAACGCCTCGTACTCCGACATGGTGTTCGGCCTGTTCAAGATCCTCGGCTACAACTTCAGCCCGCTTCCGCGACCTGGACGACCAGCGGTTCTGGCGGGCCACCATGCCCGGCGTCGAAACCGGAACGTACGGCGCGGTGGAAGACCTGGCCCGCAACCGCGTGAACCTGAACAAGGTGATCACGCACTGGCCCGACATGCTGAAGGTCGCCGGTTCCCTGGTCACCAACCAGGTCCGCGCCTACGACCTGCTGCGCATGTTCGGCCGCGACGGCCGCCCCACCCCGCTCGGGGCGGCGTTCGCCGAGTACGGGCGGATCGCGAAGACCGAGCACCTGCTGCGCGTGGTCGACCCGGTCGACGACACCTACCGCCGGCAGATGAACCGGCAGCTCACCGTGCAGGAGTCCCGCCACAAGCTCGCCCGGGACGTGTGCCACGGCAAGCGCGGCACCATCCACCAGGCGTACCGGGACGGCATGGAGGACCAGCTCGGCGCGCTCGGCCTGGTCCTCAACGCCATCGTGCTGTGGACCACGAAGTACATCGACGCCGCCGTCGCCCAGCTCCGCGCCGAGGGCCACGAGATCCGCGACGAGGACATCGCCCGTCTGTCCCCGCTCAAGCACCGCAACCTGAACCTCCTCGGCCGCTACAGCTTCACCGCCAGCGTCCCGGCCGCCGGCGCCCTGCGCCCGGCTGCGCGACCCAGACGCGCCGGAACTGGACGAGGACGACGACGGCGGCAGTCGGGAGTAAGCCGCTGCTGAGGCCCTGTTCTCCCAAGCCGCCTGGGTTCTCCCAAGCCGCCTGGCCAGGTCGGGCCTGGTGGTCAGCGGGTGTGGCGGCGGACCGCGTCCAGGAGCTGGTCGATGTCTTCGGGGGTGTGGGAGAAGGAGGTGACGAGGCGGACGATGCCCGGTGCCCAGCGGTCGTGGTAGAAGGTGTAGCCCTCCGCGAGGAGCCCCTCGGTGACCTGCTGGGTCAGGCGGCAGAAGAGGATGTTGGCCTGCGGGCTGCCCAGGAGTTCGGTGCCGGGGAGGGCCTTGAGGCCGTCGCCGAGCCGGGTGGCCATCGTGTTGGCCTGGCGGGCGTTGCGCAGCCACAGACCGTCCGTGAGGTAGGCGTCGAGCTGGGCGGTGTGGAAGCGCATCTTGGAGGCGAGCTGGCCGGCGCGCTTGGTACGGAAGGCGAGTTCGGTGGCCAGTGCGGGATCGAAGGAGACGATGGCGTCGGCGGTCATCCCGCCGTTCTTGGTGGCGCCGAAGGACAGGACGTCGATGCCGGTCTTCCAGGTCATCTCGGCCGGGGTGGCTCCGAGGTGGTCCAGGGCGTTGGCGAAGCGGGCGCCGTCCATGTGGACGCGCAGTCCCGCGTCCTTGGCGATGACGGTCAGGCGGCGTATCTCGTCGAGGGTGTAGACGCTGCCGCTCTCCGTGGCCTGGCTGATGCTCACCACGGAAGGCTGCACGCTGTGTACGTCACCGGCCTTGCGGCGCACCGCCTCGCGGAGCGCGTCGGGGTCGATCTTGCTGTCGTCGCCCAGGACGGTGACGAGTTTGGCGCCGTTCGTGAAGAACTCCGGCGCGCCGCATTCGTCGTTGTTGATGTGGCTGTCGGGGTGGCACAGCACGCTGCCCCAGGGCGGGGTCAGGGCGGCCAGGGCCAGGCAGTTCGCGGCGGTTCCGGTAGAGACCGGGAAGACCTCGACGTCACGTTCGAAGATCTCGCTCAGCTGGTGGCGGACGCTGCCGGTGAAGGGGTCGTTGCCGTAGGGCAGGGTGTGCCCGGCCGCCGCCGCGGCGACGGCCCGCGCTATCTCGGGTGAGGCGCCCGCCATGTTGTCGCTGATGAAGGCCCGGTTGGAGCCGATGACGTCGGTGGTGGTGCTCATGGGTGGGTCTTCCTTTGCTCAGGTGCTGATAGGGGAGGCGAAGACAACGGTGATGTCCACCGCCTCGGTACCGGTGCGGTAGAAGTGCGGGGCGTCGCCGGCGAAAGCGAGCATGTCGCCGGGGCCCAGGTCCTGCGGGGCATCGACCGGTCCGGCGGTCACGTGCCCGGAGGCGATAAGCAGGTGCTCGATCGTGCCGGTGGCGTGGGGGACGCCGGCCAGCTCCGTCTCGGGCGGGATGCGCAGCCGCCAGATCTCCAGGCTGTTGCCGCTGCTGATGCGGCGCAGTAGCTCCCGGGCGACCTCGCCCGGTTCGGCGGGTGTGCCCGGCCGGTAGACGGGCCCGGTGTCGGCGTCGCGCGCCAGCAGGTCCGCGATCGGGATGCGCAGCGCGACGGCGATCGCGTCCAGGGTGTCGATCGTCGGATTGCCGTTGCCAGCCTCCAGCTGCGACAGCGTGGCCTTGCTCAGCCCGGCGCGCCGGGCCATCTCTGCGGCGCTCATGCCGCGCTGCTGGCGACGCAGACGGATCTTCGCGCCGACCGCGGCCGCGGTACTACTCACCGGCTGCCGGCCAAGCCCAGGCGCGGCCATCAGTGGCTCCGGTGGGCGGCGGAGTAGGACACCTTGATACGGCCCTTCTTCACCTTCAGCGTCGGCAGGACCACCTCGGCCAGATCGCCGAGGCTGCGCACGTGGGTGCCCCCGCACGGCGCGCAGTGCAGTGCGTCCAGGTGCACCACGCGCCGACCCTCACCCTCGTACCGCGCGAAGACCGGCAGATTGTCGGCGATCGCGGCGGCCACCGCGTCCCGCAGTGCGGCGGTGGCCGCCTCCCGCCCTTCCGCATCGGCCAGCCGGGCGTCTTCCTGCGGCGCCTGGAACTCGATGCGGGCCTGACCGGGGAAGTGGTTGTTGCTGAGCATCTCCCACCCCTGAAGGCGTCCGACCGCCTCGACCAGGTGCCCGGCCGTGTGCAGCGCGGCGTGCGTCATCCTGGCCTGCAGGTCGATCCGTGCCCTCACCTCCTGCCCCACGGCGAGGGGCGGCAGCTTGCCGCCCTCGGGCGCCACCGTCACGACCAGCCCCGACTCCCGGTCCCGGACCGGGACGACCTCCACGTCGTCCAGCCAGCCCCGGTCAGCGGGCTGACCGCCGCCCTGCGGATGGAACAGGCAGTGCTCGACGGCAGCCCACGGCGCACCGTCCCGCTCACCCACGGCGGTCACCCGCGTGTCGGTCTGATCCAGATACGTGTCATCCAGGTAGGTGGCGTCCTGGACAGCTTCCCGAAGCGTCTCGCTTGAATGAACCATATGTTCACTATAACGAACGAATGAGTTGGTGAACATAGCGTTCAGTAAAACGAACGACCGCCCTCGCCGTTCCTCGGACTCTCCCTGGCCCGACACCTCACCCGCGGCCAACGGTCCAGTCGGGAATTCGCTACAGAGAGCTACTCGTCACCTCGCCGTAGATTCGGGAGCGCAGCCGCCCCCGCCCGCCCTCGCCGCCAGGCAGGGCGGGCGCTGCTACTTCATTGCTGTCGTCAAACGATCGTTTGACGACAGGCCGCCGGTGCGTCCAATGAACCCGTGCAATCCGGGGGTTCACGGCGGCGCGAATCCAATCAGATCCGATGGTGATTGCTGACAGGGTTTGACGACAGATAGGGTCCGATCCTCCGTACGGAAGGGGCCCACGGTGGCGAACCTGGTCTACAAGCGGGTCTCGACCGACCAGCAGTCCACCGCCCGGCAGGACCTCGTCCTGGAGGAGGCCGGGATCGAGGACCCGGTCTTCTTCGAGGAGGACCCCGGCACCTCCAGCCCTTCCACCCGCTCCAGCGGCCGAAGTTCGGCGAGCTGCTGAGGTACGCGCGGCCGGGCGACACGGTGCACATCTCCGAGATGTTCCGCCTCGTGCGCGGCAACCAGCACATCCTCGACGTGCTAGGGAGGTGCGTCAGCGGCGGAAGGAGGAGGCGACAGAAGCAGGTGCCTCGCACACCCCACACCGACCAGGGCCGGGACAGCCCAGCCGAGGTCGCCGGCCTTCTTCTTCTCGCCGTCGTCCTCTCGCGCGGCGTGGTCGGTGCGCTGCAGCTCATGCCGCTGTGGGCCGTCCTCGCCCTACCCTGCGGTGGCCGGCGGCGTCGCGGGCTGCAGGACCGCGCGTCGCTGGGAGCGTCGGGCTCGGGTGTGGTACCACTGTTCCCTGTGGGGGATTTGCGCACGCTCATGACTACATGGGTCCTTTATCCGGACGCCTGGAGAAGCTGTGCAGCAGCGATCCCCGTGAGGCTTCCGGTCGGTCTCCCGGAGTGAGGGCAGGGGCAGTGAGCAACCGAGCGGTTCCGGCGTCTGTTCTGGCGGGGGTCGGGTCGTGCGTCCCGCCGCGCAGGGTGGGCAACGAGGAGCTGGCGGAGCGGCTGGGGTGCTCGGCCGACTGGATCTTCCAACGCTCCGGCATCCGGTCCCGGCACGTCGTGGAGCCGGGCACCACCAGCGGGGACCTGGCCGTAGCGGCCGGCCGCGAGGCGCTCTCCCGGGCGGCGGCCGGTGATGTCGCGGCCGTGGTCGTCGCCACCACGACGCCGGACAGGCCGTGTCCCGGTACCGCACCGAGCGTCGCCTCGCGCCTGGGGATGACCGGGGTGACCGCGCTGGACGTCCAGGCCGTGTGCGCCGGCTTCGTCTACGGACTGGCGGTCGCCCAGGGCCTGATCGCCGCGGGCACGGCCGACAGCGTCCTGGTCGTCGGTGCGGACACGCTCTCGCTGAGCGTCGACCCGACCGACCCCACGAGCATGCTCTTCGGCGACGGCGCCGGTGCCGTCGTGCTGCGCTCGGGGCGGCACGAGGAGCCCGGCGCCCTCGGCACCTGCGTCCTCGGCAGTGACGGCGGTGGCCGCGACCTGATCACCGTACGGGGCGGGGGGTCCGAGGAGCGCTCGGCGGCAGGGGGTGCACCGGCGGACCCGTACATGCGCCTGGAGGGGAGGGAGGTGTTCTGGCGGGCCGTGGAGCACATGACCTCCGCCTCGCGCGCGGGCCTGGACGCCGCCGGGTGGAAGCCGGAGGAGACGGACCGGATCGTCGCGCACCAGGCGAACGCACGGATCCTGGCGGTGCTCGCGCAGCGGCTGGGCGTCGCGGCGGACCGCGTGCTGTCCGACATCGAGCGGGTCGGCAACACCTCGGCCGCCTCGATCCCGATCCTGCTCGACCGCGCCGACCGCATGGGAGGGCTCGAACCCGGACACCGGGTCCTGCTCACCGCTTTCGGCGGCGGCCTCACCTGGGGTGCGACCACTCTCGTGTGGCCGAACCTCGCCCGCCCGCGCTGACCCGCCCCGCTCATTTCCGGAGGAACGGCATGTACGAGACCCTGGTGGACATCCTGACCGGCAGGTTCCAGGTGCGACCCGAGCTGGTGACCCCCGAGACCACCCCACCGGCCCTCGGGCTGGACTCCCTGTTCGTGGTGGAGCTGTCCTTCGTGCTGGAGGAGGAGGCCGGGTTGAAGATCGGCTTCGATGAACTCGCGGAAGCGGACAGCGTCGCCGGGATCGCGCGGCTGATGCAGGACGAACGGGACCGGCGGGACCGGCAGGACCGGCGGGATCAGCGGGATCGGCAGGACGAGTCGGTCTGAGATGCGTCGGCCCTACGCGCGCTGTGCCCCGGGGCGCCGGAACAGCAGGGCGTGCACGGTGAAGCGCGATCCGTCGAACTCCGCCCGGCCCTGCGCCCGCAGTTCCTTCAGGCGGAGTTGCAGGGTCTCCCGGTGCTCGGCGTACGCCAGCAGCGGGATGTCCATCTCGAAGACCTCCAGGGTCTCGGCCTCGTAGCCGCGCCCGGTGAGTTCCGCGACGGTCCGGGGGACGTCGGCGAGGGACGAGTGCGCCATGAGCAGGGAGCCGCCCGGCGCCAGGAGTTCGTCCACGCGGTCGACGACCGCGTCGTACACCGCGCGGCCACCCCTCCGGGCGACGAGGGCCGTCTCCAGTCCGTCCGTCCTGGCGTAGCTCGGATCGTAGGGGAGGTGCGGCGGGTTGGTGATCACCAGGTCGAAGCGCTCGCGCGGCCTGTACTCCTCCAGCGGTGACGTCACGCACGTGAGACGTGATGCGTCCAGCCCGTTGGCCGTCACATTGGCCGACGTCTGGGCGGCGGAGGCGGGGTTGATGTCCAGGGCGGTCACCCGGTCGGCGCCGGCCGCGAGCAGGGCGGCGCTGTAGAGGCCGGAACCGGCGCCGATGTCGAGGGCGTTGACGCCCTCGAGTACGGGAGTGCCGTCGCCATCGAGGGCGCTGAGCAGGCTCAGTCCGCAGTCGGTCGGGAAGAGGACTTCCGAGGGGTTCTCCACCATGAGCCGCAGGCGGGTGCCGCGGAACTCCACGATCCCGCACGAGGGTCGGGCCTCCCACAGCGAACCGTTCTCGCCGGCGGGCAGGACACGGCGCCGTGTCGGTGTGCGGTCGGGAAAAGTGTTCACGGGAACGGAACCTTTCATCGGGGTGGGGAGGGCTACGTCGTTCGCCGCTTCCGGCGCGTTGCCGGGTTGTCCGGTCACTCGGCGAGGGCGGACAGCACAAGGCGCACGGCGTCGTCGGCGATGCGCCGCGCGCGTGACTCCGGGACCAGGCCCTCGACGTAGCCGAAGTTCCACGCGAGCCGTCCGTGGACGGTGGTCGCCGTGGCCACGACGGCGCCCATCACCGAGACGCCCGTGAGGAACTGGGCGCCGTCGATCCGCCAGTGACCGGCCTGTTCGGGGAAGTCGTAGCGGCCGACGTTGGACAGGCACAGGTTGATCGGTCCCTCCTCGTCCATGAACCGCATGAACGAGTCCCCATCCGCCAGCGACCCCGGACCCGCCACCCGCGGCAGGCTGATCGTGGCCAGGTGGTCCTGTCTCTTCCGTCGCCGCACCAGGTCCTGGCTGACGGTCCGGGCCATGGTCCACAGCGGACCGCCCGGCTCGTACCGGACCCGGGTGGGGACGGTGGCCACGTAGGTGCCCACCTCGTCGGGGTGGACGGGAGGCTCCAGGTCGGCGCGGAAGTCGATCGGTGAACCGATCGAGAAGTACGCGGCGGCCTGGGTGCCTGCGTCCCGGGCGACCGCCGACACCATCGCGGCGGCCAGGGCCCCGTGGACCGTGGTGCCGTGCCGCCTGGCGGCCCGCACCAGGCGCGCCAACTCGTCGGCGGTGAGGGACCGGTGCGTCATCCGGGTGCGCCGCCGCCCGAAGGGGACGTGCTCGTCGGGGACGATCCGCTGGGCAGGCCGGGTCAGGGACGCTCGTTCCTCCCGGCGCATCAGGGCACGGAACCCGTCGGCGCCCGCAGCGCCCCGGTGGCGGCGTGGGAGCAGGTCGTCCGTCGCGGGAAGGAGTCGCCGTGAAGTGGTCCGCGGTGTTGTTCCGCGGTCCAGTTGTGCGGCGATCTCGATCCACTCGCGGACCAGGGACAGGCAGGTCTTGCCGTCGGCGATGACGTGCGAGACCGTCAGCAGCAGGTCGTGGAACTCCTCTTCGTCGTCGGGTCCGTTCTCCGCCGCTGCCGTGATCGCCACCGCGCGCAGCAGCGGTCCGGTGCGCCCGTCCAGGCCCTGCGCGAGTTCGTGGTCGTCGACCTCGTGCTGCCACCGGGTGTCGGCGGTGGGGTCGTCCGGTGTCACGCGGACGTGCCGGAGCGGGATTTGCCGTCCGTCCACGGGGACGAAGGCGGGGTGTGCGCCGGTGCCGTCGTCGGTGATCGCGACGCGCAGCAGGGGGTGCCGGAGCTGGAGGACGTCCAGGGCGCGGCGGTGCAGCGACGGGGACAGGCGGCCGTGGACCCGGGCGCGGGCGATGACGTTGAGTGGCGAGGTGAGGTCGGCGATCCAGTAGAGCCGTTCCAGGGGGCTCAGGTCGCGGCTGATGTCACCGGGTCCGGCGGTCTGTTCGCCCGGGTAGGTGAGGGCCTGCGCGGTCTGCCGGACGAGGACGCGGCGGGGCACCAGCCGGAAGTAGGTGTCGCGGAGCAGTCGGCGGTGCGGGCGGGCCCCCTGGGTCAGCCTGTTCATGTCGCGGGAGCCGGCGACCATAGCCCGCGCGCGGTCGCGGCGCTGTTCCTCGTACGCGCGCAGGGCCCGCACCGGGTCGTCGCCGGTCGCCGGATCGGCCAGCGCGCGGGCCAGGACGACGGCGTCCTCCATGGCCGTGCCCGCCCCCTGGGCGAGCGTGGTCAGCATGGGGTGGGCGGCGTCGCCGAGGAGGGTGAGGGGTCCGTCGCCCCACCGCTCCAGGAAGGGGCGGTCGCGCGAGGGAACGGTGAGGATGTCCGCCTCGGGGGTGGCCTCGATCACGGCCCGCACCTCGTCGGCCCATCCCGCGTATGCCTGTCGGACGGCGTTCTTGACGCCGTCGGGGGCGGGCGTCCTGGGGGTCGTGCTCATGGCGGCCCACCAGTAGCACCGGCCGTGGCCGATGTCGATCAGGCCGAAGCGCTGTCCCCGCCCCCAGTAGTGGCGTACGGCCCCCGGGGTGAGGCGCGGGTGTTGGAAAGGAACGATGCCGAGCCGGAAGAGGTGGTCGCAGTCCCGTGGCTGTTCGGGGCCGACGAGGTGGCGCCGTACGGCCGAGTGGAACCCGTCGGCGCCGATCAGGACGTCCCCGCTCGCCGAACGGCCGTCCGCGAAGCGGACGGTGACTCCAGGTCCCGTGGTGTCGAAGCCGGTGGCGGTCGCGCCCAGGTGGACCGGGCAGTCGGCGGCCTCCGTCAGCAGGGCCTCCTGGAGGTCCGCGCGGCTGAGACAGAAGCTCCGCGCGCCCGCGCGCTCGCAGGCTTCGCCGAACGGCAGGTCCCTGATGAGCCGTCCGCGCGGGTCCATGATCCTGAACGTCTCCACGGCCCGGCCGCGCTTGTCCAGGCCCAGGTCGATGCCGAGGCCCGCGAGGGCGGTGACGGCGTTGCTCATGACCGACAGGCCCGAGCCGGCTTCGCGCAGCTCGGTGGCGCGTTCGTACACCTCGACGTCGACGCCGACGCGTCGGAGCGCGACCGCGCACGTCAGACCGCCGATGCCGGCTCCTACCACGAGGGCTTTCACTGGACGTCGTGATGACATGGCGTCAACCCACCCCGTGCACTCGGTCGGAGTCGTCGGTCAGTTCGGCGAGGATGCTCGTCAGGCGGGCCACGTGCGGCTCTTCCATCATCGTCAGGTGGTCCCCGGGGGCCTGGACCGTACGGATTCGTCCCCGGGTCACGGCGCTCCAGCCGTTGCAGGGGTCCTGGTGCCGGGTGCGGGCGGCGCCGTGCATGGCGGACAGGGCTGCGGGCAGCGGTTCGACGGCCCGGATCAGCGTGAGGTCCTGGTCCTCGCGCGGGGGGCGGTAGGCCAGCGTCGCGTGCCAGTTCGCCCGGTAGACGTCGAACAGACGGCGGACGACGGTACCGGAGCTGTCGGCCGGCAGGATGCCCCGCTCGCCCGCGACGCGGGCCATGGACGCGAACCTCTCCTCCGTGGAACCCGGCCCGCCGGGGACGGCCGGAGCGGACACCGCACCCCCGTCGCGCGGCCAGAGCAGCTCGTGGAAGAACCACTCCAGCATGGCCTCGTCGTCGTGCGGGGAGCGCGGGCCCTGGTCCAGGGCGGTCGTGTCCACCACCAGCAGCTCCACCCGCTCACCCGCCGCCCGCAGGCGGCGGGCCATCTCGAAGGCGACGAACCCGCCGAAGGACCACCCGCCGACGGTGTACGGGCCGTGCGGGCGGACCTTCCGCAGTGCGGCGAGGTAGCTCTCGGCGAGGTCCTCCACCGTGCGCAGTGGGGCGGTGCCGGGGTCGGCGCCGGCCGCCTGGAACGCGTACAGCGGCCGGTCGGCCGGGAAGTGCCGGGCGAACGCCATGTAGCACAGCACGGTGCCGCCCATCGGGTGGACCATGAACAGCGGCGGGCGGGTGCCCTGCGGGCGGAGCGGCACCAAGGGGTCGAACCCGGCCTTCGCGCCGCCGTCGCGCAGCCGTGCCGCGAGCCCGGCGGGGGTGGGCGTCGCGACGAAGTCGGCCAGGGGCAGATGCACCCGGTAGAGCTGTTCGATCCGGACCACCAGTCGCATCGCGGTCAGCGAGGTGCCGCCGAGGTCGAAGAGGCTGTCGTGCGTCCCCACCGCGTCCAGGCACAGCACGTCCGCCATCAGCTCGGCGAGCGTCCGTTCGTACGCGTCACGCGGACCGGTGTCCGGAGCGCGGCCGGGGGCGGTCAGCGGGGTGCGGCGCAGCGCGGCGTCGTCGCGCTTGCCGCTGGGCGTCAGTGGCCAACGGGAGACCCACTGCAGGTGCGAGGGAACCATGTGGGCGGGCAGGACGGCGCGCAGCCCCTCGCGGACGCGGGCCAGGTCGTCGTCCGTACCCTCGCCGAGGAGGAAGGCGGCGAGGAAGGTCTCACCGCCCGCCCGCTCCCGGGCCACGACCGCGGCGTCGCGCAGGCAGGGAATTCCGGGTGCCAGGCCCGTGACGGCCAGTTCGACCTCGGCGGGTTCCACGCGGAAGCCGCGTACCTTCACCTGCGCGTCGTCGCGTCCGAGGAACACGACGTCGCCGCCCGGGAGCACCATGCCGACGTCGCCGGTGTAGTAGAGCCGGTGGTCCCCGTCGGCGAACGGGTGCGGCAGGAATCGTTCCTTGGTCAGGTCCGGCCTGCCCTCGTAGCCGTCGGCCAGGAAGTTGCCGCCGAGGTACACGTCGCCGCGTGCCCCGGTCGGTACCGGGCGCATCCGCTTGTCCAGGACGTGCACCTCTGCTCCGTCGAGGGCGCGGCCGATCGGCGGCAGCGCGGGGAAGGCCGCGGGGTCCCCGGTCATGGTGAAGGCGGTGACCACGTGCGTCTCGGTGGGGCCGTAGTGGTTCTCCAGGACGATTCCCGGGAGCCGGGCGCAGAAGGCGCGGATCTCCGGGGTGACGCGCAGTTGCTCGCCGCAGGTGATCACCGCCCGCAGGGCCGGCGGCGTGACGCCGAGCGCCCCCGCCGACTCCGCGAGCTGCTGGAGGGCCACCGGGGGGAGGAAGACCTGCTCGACGCGCTCCCGGTCGAGCAGGCGCAGCAGCGCGGGCATGTCGCGGCGGCGCCCGTCGTCGGCCAGGCACAGCGTGCCGCCGGAACACAGAGTGGAGAAGATCTCCTGGAAGGAGATGTCGAAGCTCAGGGGCGCGAACTGGAGCGTGACGCCGCCGGGGACCGCGCTGGGCGCCCGCGTCTGCCAGGCCACCAGGGCGGCCAGGGTGCGGTGTGGCATGACGACGCCCTTGGGGGTTCCGGTGGAGCCCGAGGTGAAGAGGACGTACGCGGTTCCTCCGGCGCCCGGCCCGCCCCCTGACAGTGCGTCCGGCAGGCCCGGTGACGGCGCGTCCGGCATCGGCGCGGCCACCGACTCGGCGGGCAGCAGCAGCGCCGGGTCGCCGGCGAGGTGGGCGTGGGCGGCCTCGGCCACGACGCGGAAGGGCCGGGCCTGTTCCACCATGGTGGCCAGCCGGGCGGGCGGATAGCCGACGTCCATGGGGACGACCGCGCACCTGGCGCGCATGACGCCCAGGAGCACCGCCATGGTGAGCGGGGACCGGTGCATGGCGATCCCGATCCGGGCGTCGGCGGGCGCGCCGAGGGCGCGCAGCCGCCGGGCCACGTTCTCCGCGGCCTCGGCCAGTCGGGCATAGCTCCACCGCTCCCCGCCCGCCACCACGGCGGTCGCGTCCGGGGTGCGGGCCGCCTGCTCCGCGAACCGGGTGACCACCGTGGGGTGCTCCGCCGATGGGGCGAGGACAGGGCGGGGCGCGAGGAAGGCGAAGTCCGGGGCTTCGTGCGGGTGCTCCACCAGACGGCGCAGGACGTCCAGGTAGCAGTCCGCGTAGAGGTCGCCCTGCTCGGCCGGGAAGGTCTCGCCGTCGCAGTCGATCCGCAGCCAGGTGCCGGTGCCGTCGGGTTCGGTGATCGAGTTCACCAGGAGGCGGAGGTCGTTCTCCTCCCAGGTGCGGAACTCGGTGAGTCGCATACCGGGCAGGTCGAGCACGCGGGAGAGCTGGCGGAAGTGTACGTAGTTGAAGGCGGTGTCCAGCACGGGGCCGCCGTGGTCCTCCTGGACGGCGCTCAGCGGGTAGTGGCGGTGGGGGTGGTCCTCCTGCTCCTGGCGGAAGCTCGCGCGAGCGACCTCCAGCCAGTTGTCCCGCGCGGTGTCCAGGCGTACGGGCACGGTGTTCAGGAACAGTCCGGCGGTGCGCTCCGCACCGGCCGTCTCCGGCCGGCCGTGGGTGATGAGGCCCGTGACGACATCACGGCTGCCGGCGAGCGCGGACAGTGTCAGCGCGTGCGCCGTGAAGAGCAGGGTCTTGACGGGCAGGGCCTGTTCGGCCGCGAGAGCCCGCGTCCGCTCTACGAGGGCGGTGGGCAGGTCAACGCGCCGGGAGGCGGCACGGTGTCCGGTGCCGGGCAGGTGGGGCGCGAACGATTCGACCGGCAGGGGCTCGCAGCCGGCCAGCTTCTCGCGCCAGTAGCTCCGGGACTCCGCCGAGCGCAGGGCGGTCCGCTCCAGCCGCACGTGGGCCGCCGGTGAGGGAGGTGCGGCTTCTTCCACGGGGCCGGTGTCCAGGCCGAGGCCGTGCGCGTAGTCCTGGAGCAGCTCCTGGAGCAGGGTGGCGACGCTGCCGCCGTCGAGGAGCGCGTGGTGGAAGCTGAGGACCAGGTCGATCGCGGCGGGCCGTACGTGGACGCGGAACAGGTACAGCGGCGGCTGGTCGAAGACGTAGGGATGACGGCGGCGTGCCTCGACGTGCGCGTCCACCTCGGCCTCGGCCGCCGCGTCGTGAAGCGGACGCAGGTCGGCGATCTCCAGGCCGCCGCGCACCCGGGGGTGGACGACCTGCAGCGGTTCGGCGCCGTTCAGGTCGAAGGCCGACCGCAGCGCCGCGTGCCGGGCCGTCAGCCGGTCGAAGGCCAGGCGGAACTCCTCCTCGTCCCACGGCATCCGCAGGGTGTAGCGGAAGACGTCGCGGTACTTCACCGAGGACTCGTGCCTGCGGCTGTGGTAGAGCAGGCCGAGCTGGAGCCGGGTCAGCGGGTGGGCGTCCTCGGCGTCCCGGAGCCGGGCCCGGTCCACGTCGGCCACGAGGGCGAACGGGGCCAGGCCGGTCACGGGGCGGGACGCGTCGCACTCCTCGGCGTAAGGGGCGAGGCCCGCCACCGTCGGGTTGCGCAGGATGTCGGTGAGCGAGACGCGCAGGCCATGGGCCTCCGTCTCGGCGCGCAGCCTGAGCATGGTGATCGAGTCGCCGCCGAGGGCGAAGTAGTCGTCGTGCACGCCCACCGTGTCTTGTCCCAGGACGCGGGCCCATACCTCGGCGAGCATGGCCTCGGTCCTGTTGCGTGGACGGCCGCCCGCGCCGGTCCGGGCGTCGTCCGGCGCCGGCAGGGCTCGGCGGTCGGTTTTGCCGTTGGGGGACAGCGGGATCGCGTCGATCCGGGTGAAGGACGCCGGGACCATGAACGCCGGCAGTGTCCGTCCGAGCCGCTCGCGCAGCAGCGTCGCGTCGACGCCGGTCGCGGTCCCGGTGACGTAGTAGGCGGCCAGGGCGGTTCCCCCGTCGGCGGTGGCGCGGCCCACCACGACGGCGTCGCGTACTCCGGGGACCGCGCGCAGGGCGGCCGTCACCTCGCCGGGCTCGACGCGCTGTCCCCGGATCTTGACCTGGTCGTCGATCCGTCCGAGGTACTCCAGGGTGCCGTCCGCTAGCCACCGGGCCAGGTCTCCGCTGCGGTAGAGGCGGCCACCGGGTACGAACGGGTCGTCGCCGAACTTCTCGGCGGTCAGCTCCGGCCGGTCGAGGTAGCCCCGTGCGACGCCGGCTCCGCCGATGCACAGCTCGCCGGGGACGCCGACGGGTTGCGGCAGGTCGTCGGCGCCCAGCACGTAGAGCCTGGTGTTGTCGATCGGTCGGCCGATGGGGACCCGGGCGACGGCGCTGGCGGGATCGGTCGGGCAGTCGTAGGAAGAGACGTCGACCGTCGCCTCGGTCGGGCCGTACAGGTTCACGAGCCGCGCCGACTTCGCGGCGCCGCTCTCGCGGCGGCACCGGTCGGCGAGGCGGTTGAACCGTTCGACCTGCGCCGGGGGCAGGGCCTCGCCGCTGCAGTGGACGTACCGCAGTGACGCGATGTCCTGGCGGGCCGCCGCCGATGCTTCCAGCAGGTCGAGGAACGGGCCGAGCATCGAGGGGACGAAGTGCACGACGGTGACCCGGTGTTCGCGGACCGCCCGGAGCACCTCGCGCGGGTCGCGCTGGCCGCCGGGTGGCAGCAGTGCCGCGGTCGCTCCTTCGACGGCCCACCAGAACAGCTCCCACACGGATACGTCGAAGGAGGCCGGCGTCTTCTGCAGGAGCACGTCCCCCTCTCCGAGCGGGTAGCGGCGCTGCATCCACGCGAGGCGGTTGACCACGCTGTGGTGCTCGACCATGACGCCCTTGGGCCGTCCGGTGGAGCCGGATGTGTAGATGACGTAGGCGAGGTCGCGGGAGGTGGCGACCGGCTCGACCGGGGCCCCGCTGCCGGTCAGCAGCTCGTCGATCCGCCGGGCCGGCACGTGCGGGGGAAGGTCGGCGGCCCCGCCGTCGACGATCACCAGCTTGGCGCGGCTGTCGCGCAGCAGGAAGTCCACCCGCTCGGCCGGGTGGTCGGGGTCCACGGGCACGTAGGCACCGCCGGCCTTCAGGATGCCGAGCAGCGCGACCAGCAGCCGCGGTCCCCGCTCCGTCATCACCGCGACGCGGTCGTCCGGGCCGACGCCCTCCGCCCGCAGGGCGCGCGCGACGCGGTTGGCCCGCTCGTCGAGCTCGGCGTAGGTCAGCGTCTCGCCGGACGCCGTGACCAGGGCGGTCCGTTCCGGCTGTGCGGCGGCCCGGGTCTCGAACAGGCCGTGCAGGGTGGCCCGGTCCGCGTAGGGCACCCGGGGGCCGTGCGCGCGTCCGGTGGTGAGGTCCCGGTGCTCC
Source organism: Streptomyces sp. BK022 (assembly GCF_004217355.1). Lineage (NCBI taxonomy): Bacteria > Bacillati > Actinomycetota > Actinomycetes > Kitasatosporales > Streptomycetaceae > Streptomyces > Streptomyces sp. BK022. The sequence goes on along the minus strand of NZ_SHKU01000007.1, from coordinate 387,144 downwards.
GCCGGCGTCAGCATGGGGAGGTCGCGCAGCGGCCGGTCCAGCAGGTCCACCCCGCGCTCCAGGAGCGTGCCGAGGTGGCCGGCGACGGCGGTGACGGAGAGGTCCTGATCGAAGACGTCGCGGGCGCAGTCCAGGTCGACGCGGATGTCGGACGTGCCGTCGGCGGAGGAGATCAGGACGCCCAGTGCCGCCTGGTCGTGCGAGGGGGCCATCAGGGTGCTGTGCCGCTCGACTCCCGGGGTGTCCGGCCGGGACCAGTTCACCGAGGAGAGCGTCACGTCGAAGAGCTGCCGCGGGCTCCCGGCCGCGGCAGAGACCTCGCGTACGACCTCGCCGAGCGGGAGCCGCTCGTGGCGTCGGAGCCGGCGGGTCGTGTCCCGGACCTCGGCGAGGAGTTCCCGGACGGTCGTCCCGCCGGGTGCAGCGATCCGCAGCGGAAGGATGTTGGCGAACTGGCCGAGGACTTCCCTGTGCCGCGCCGTCGGGCGGTTGAGGAAGGGGACGCCGAGCACCGCTTCCCCGCTGCGGTGCAGGCGCGTCAGCCAGACGCCGAGCATGGCGGCGACGTAGGTGGAGGGCCAGTGGCCCGCGGCGCGGACGCGTTCGACGACCGCCCCGTCGACCACGAACGAGTGGCGTTCCCGCTCAGGCGGGCCGTCGCCCGTCGTACGCGGGAACAGCGCAGGTGTCAGGCCCGCGAGGTACTCCCGGTGGAAGGCGCGGTCGCGCTCGCTGTCGGGCCCGTCGAGGTAGGCGGCGTCCTCCTCGAGGAACGTCAGGTACGAGGGGGTCTCCTGCCGGGAGACCCCCGCAGCGGAGGCGTACTCCCGCAGGATCTCCTGGCCGAGCCGGTCGAGGGTCCAGCCGTCGGCGACGATGTGATGCGCCTTGACGTGCAGGTGCGTGACGCCCGAGCCCTCCCGGAGGACCGTGACTTCGACCAGGGGGCCGCCGTCCAGCGGCAGGGCGCGGCTCATGGACGCGCGCATCCACTCGGTGCGGGCGGTGTCCTGTCCTGCCGCGTCCACGAGGTCGACCACGGCGACCCGGACCGGCTCCGGTGCCACCCACTGGAAGGGGACGCCTGCCCTGTCCGCGAACCGCAGCCGGAACGTCTCGTGCCGGTGCAGCACGCGTTCCGCGCAGGCGACGAGCCTGCGGTGGTCGACGACGCCGTGCAGCCGATCGTGGAGCACACAGTTGAACTGCGGTGATTCCGGCGTTCGGGATCCGACGGACCAGATGTCTCGCTGGTACGACATCAACGGGCGCGGTGATCCGTGGTGGGTGCTCAACTGTGAGGGTTTCCTTCGAGCCGCACCGGAATCTCCCGGTGGCCGTTGAAGATGAGGGAGGGCAAAGCGGTCAGGTGGTCGGGATCGACGGCGAGGCCGAGGCGGGGGAACCGGGAGAACAGCGCGGACAGCGCGATGCGACCCTCCATCCGGGCGAGTTCGGCTCCCAGGCAGTAGGTGGGGCCGTGGCTGAAGGCCAGGTGCTCGCGGACGGTGGGACGGGAGATGTCGAAGAGTTCGGCTCCCGCGCCGTGCACTGCCGGATCGCGGCCGACCGCGGCGTAGTTGATGACGAGGGCTTCGCCCCGCTCGAACGTCAGCCCCGTCGGTTCGTCGTGGAGGTCTTCCGTGGGGAAGCGCATCATGAAGCTGGCCACCGGGGCCTGGTGGCGCAGAGTCTCCTCCACGACCCGGTTCCAGCCGACCCGGCCCGACACGGCCAGGTCGAGTTGTTCGGGGTGGGTGAGGAGGTTGACCACGGCGTGGTCGAGCAGGTTCGCCGTGGTTCCGTAGCCGGCGCCGAGCACCATCCAGATGTTGTCGCCCACCTCCCGCTCGCCGAGCCGGCCCGCGCGGTGCGCGTCGACCAGTGCGGTGGCGATGTCGTCGGCGGGCCACTCGGACTTGAGCGCGATCAGGTCTGCGAGGAGGCGCGCGGCCTCCGCCTCGGTGGCGCTCGCCTGCTCCGCGCTCAGGTCGGTGGTGAAGACCATGTCGTTGACGGCCTGGAAAGCGTCGTGCATGGATTCGGGCAGCCCGACCAGCGTGGTGACCGTCCGCCACGGCAGCCGCGTGGCGAACAGCCTTCGCAGATCCACGACCCCGTCGGGAGCGCGGGCCGCCTCCTGGGCGAGGTCGTCCAGGAGCGCGGCGGTGGTCTTCTCGATCCACGGGGCGAGCGCCCGTACACGGCGGGCGGCGAAGGCGGGCACCAGGGGGTGGCGCAGCCGGGTGTGGTCGGGCCCGTACGCGGTCTGGACGGTGCGGATGTCGACCCAGATCCGCAGGGGCCAGTCGGCGGGGAGGTCGCCGTCGACGAAGGCGGGCCAGTGCTGGTGGGCGTCCTTGGAGACGCGGGGGTGGACCAGGAGTCGCCGGACGAGTCCGGGGTCGGTCACCGACCACGCCGGTACGCCGCCGGGTAGTTCGACCCTGGCGGCCGGCCCCAGCGCGCGCAGCGCCCCGGCTTCGCCGTGGATGTCCGCGGCGCTGCCGTCCAGGCGGTAGGGGCAGCGGTCGTGGGAGGGCGGGGAGGGCATGGCTGACGACCTCGGCGGCGGTAGGGGTGCTCGCCGACGAGCGGCGCTTCTCGGCGCTCGTCGGCGAGCCGCGGTGCTGGGTGCTCAGCGGCGGACGGCGGTCAGGAGCCCGTAGCGGAGCTCCGGCACCTCGAAGAAGAACCAGTGCCCCAGGTCGGCCGCCGTCGCCCATTCGCGCGACGTCTCGCCGCTGGAGTTGTCCGCGGCGTCCCGCCAACCGCTGATCATGCTGGCGTAGCAGCGCTGGACGTTCTCGGTGATGTCGGTGTGGTCCACCACTTCGAGACCGGCCTCGCGCAGCAGTTCCCCGTACATGTCGGTGGTCAGCGAGAACTTGAAGTACTTGTACGCGTCGGCCATGCGGGTCGCGTCCGGCCCGGCGAGCTCGCCCGCGAGGCTGTGCTCGGCGATGACCAGCCGGCCGCCGGGGCGCAGGACCCGCGCGATGTGGCCGACGGCCGCCTTCTTGTCCTTCATGTGCATCAGGGACTCGATGGCGTAGGCACCGTCGAAGGTCCCGTCCTCGAAGGGGTTCTCCATGGCGTCGGCCAGCCGGAACGTGGCCCGTCCGGGAAGGGACGGGGACAGGGGACGGCTGTTTGCCAGGTCCACCTGGTAGTCGCTGACGCTGATGCCGGTGATCTCCACGGCGTGCCGGGCGACGATCCGCGCCGCGGTGCTGCCGTGGCCACACCCCACGTCAAGCAGGTGCTGGCCCTCGGCCGGGGCGAGGCGATCGGTGACGAGGTCCGTCAGCCGGTCGGTCGCCTCCCGCATGGAACTGTGATCGGAGTCGTCCGCCCAGTAGCCGACGTGGATGTTGCCGCCGAGAGCGTGGTCGTACACGTCGGTGTGACGGTCGTAGAAGGTCCCCACTTCGCCGGACGTATGACGGTTCTGCGTCAGCATGAGGGAGACCTTTCACGGTGGGTTGAGTCACGTACCGCGGACGCCGGCCTGTGCGCCGGCTCCTGTGCTGCCAATGGGCGACGAGCGGTTCGATCGTGCCAAGCGTGCCGACCGGATTAGGGCGAATGAGCTGCGGTTTCACCCTTCCGGGATACGGGTGTCACCTGTCCGGCGGAACGACGACAGTGAAGCGACGGGCGGAGCCCCGCGGAACGTCGTCGCCCGACGGGGGTGCTCCCCGCACCCGCTCCCGTAGGGGCGACGAACGTGCCCGGCGGAGCGGGTGCGGGGAGCGGGATCACGCCGTCGGTCCGGACCGGCTGACCGGATTCGCTCAGACGCGCCCGAAGAACAGGCTGCCCGGCGCCTCCGGGTCATTCGACAGGAAGTGCTCACGGACGGCGCGGATGAACTCGTGGCGCGAGATCGCGCCGTCGCCGTCGGTGTCCAGCTTCGTGAACATGTCCATCGCGTCGGGGGCTTCGCTCTTCCACACGTCGTGCAGGAAGCGCTTGAACTCCTCCTTGCTGATCTCGTTGTCGCCGTCGACGTCGATGACGTCGAAGATCGCGTGGCCGCCGCCCTCGGTCACGTTGAGGCGGCTGGTGTCGACGACGGCGAGGCGGTTGGCCGTGACGAACTGGTCCTTCGTCAGCCGGTCACCGTCCACGCCCGCGTGACGCAGCAGCTCCAGCCAGTAGATCTGGCAGAAGGTCTGCAGCGCCCTGGCCCGGCGGTCGTTCTTGTCGAGCCTGTACGCCTGGATGTAGCGGTTGGCGAGCTGCTGGTAGTCCGACCAGTCCAGGTAGCCGTCGTTATTGGCGTCCATGGTGTCGAAGGTGCGCTCGAGCTTGGTGGTGATGACGTCCTGCACTGCGGCGGTCATGCGTCCTCCTAGGGGACGAGGGGGATGGACAGAAGCACCTTTGCGTGAGGTACGTCCCGCACAAAAGTGCTGATACTGGCCTTTCACTCCTTCGGCTCAGCCAGGCCACCCGTAGGAGTGCGTTCGGTACAAACCGATGCACGCCCGGCACGGACGGAGCACATACTGAACTCCCGCAACGGAAGCCGTATACCCGTGCGGTCGCCGGACGCCGTCGGCTCCGCGCAGCCGAGAGACGCCGAACCTGCCGCCCGTGCCCTCTACGGCGAGGAGCTGAGCACCCCGCCGGCCGATCCGCGGAGCACGACTTGGTTCCGCTTCCACGCCCTCAACCGGAGTGAACACGTGTCGAAATCGTCAGGTCCGACGTCACCCGCAGGCCGGGCCGTAATGATCACTGGAGCCTCATCCGGGCTGGGGGAAGCCTGCGCGCTCCACATGTCCCGGGTCGGCTTTCACGTCCTTGCCGGGGTCCGCCGCCCCGAGGACGGGGAACGGCTGCGTGGGGCTGCGGCGGGGCGAATGACGCCGGTTATCGTCGACGTGACGGACGAGAAGTCGGTCCGGGCGGCGGTGGACGAGGTGACCGGGCTGCTCGGCGGCGCTGGGTTGTGGGGGCTGGTCAACAACGCCGGCATCGCGGTCACGGCTCCGCTGGAGTGCGTGCCCATGGAGCAGATGCGCCGTCAGCTCGACATCAACGTGATCGGCCAGGTGCAGATGGTCCAGGGCTTCCTGCCGCTGCTGCGTGCCGGTGCGGGCCGGATCATCAATGTGTCCTCGGGCCTCGGCAACGTGGCCCTCCCCTATCTCGGCGCCTACGCCGCCTCCCAGTTCGCCAAGGAGGCCCTCAGCGACGCGCTGCGCCGTGAACTCGCTCCACAGGGCGTCCCCGTCGTGGTGATCCAGCCGGGCGCCGTCCTGACCCCGCTCTGGTCCAAGATGGCCGACACGGGCAACCGAGTTCTGGACGGCGCCCCCGAGCCGGTGCGGGAGCTCTACCGCGACTCGTTCCTCGGCTTCATGGAGGCCAACGAGACCTCGGCCCGTAGCAGCCGCACGACTGTCGACGACGTGGCTCAGGTGGTTTTCCGCGCGCTGGTCGCCGAGCGGCCCAGGACTCGGTACACCGTCGGCCGCGACGCGACGGGCAGCCGGGTGCTGTCCAGGCTGCTGCCGGACCGGGCCCTGGACCGGGTCTTCGGCGGAACATCGGCCTTGAAGAACCTCAGGAACTGAACGGTCCGCCCGTCTCCGGGCCGTCTACAGACGTACCCAGCGGGCCACGACGGGCAACGCGATGTGGGCGGGTGTTCGGCTGCGCGCGCACTGTGGGCGAGCCGTCACGCTTCGTCGGCCCACACCGGGGTGCCGTCGTCCTGCACGTGCAGCGTCGGGGAGTGTTCGCGATACCCCCACTGCGTTGCGGCACTGGGTACCACCCAGCCCTTGGCCTGGAATGCCTGAGCCGGCGTCAACGAAGCGGTGCACGCATTCAGCGGGCTGGTCTTCGTCGCTCTGGCGGGGACGGTGATCTTCACCGACGTCCCCCACGGGTCTGGACAGGTCTGCTCCACCGCGGCCTGGACGTAGGCGAGTTTCGCCTTCACTGTGACCGGCTTGCCCGAGGTGTTCGTGAACTTCACCAGGAAGGACATCGTCCCGTCCTTGGCGAGGATTGTGCACGGCGTCCAGGACACGGCACCTGCGCTCCGGGCCTTTCCACATCGGTGGTTGACCTCAACGCCGCCGGACTCGGTTGAGACAGCAGGACCCGGCTCGGCCACGTCCGCACCCCGAGTGCCGGGCGTGGCCGACCCGATTGGCTTCCTACCGGCAGAGGAGGACTCTCCACTGCCCTCCAGCCGCACGCCCAACGCGATTGTCCCGGCCACCCCTACGACTGTGACCGCCGCCCAGACCTGCCCATTCTTCCAGCGTCGCCCAGCCGTCTGCGCTGGGACTGCGGTCGGCTCCGACGCGCCGGCTGCTCCGACGGGTTCGGCCGATTCGGTGGCCGTGGCCCGTCCGGCAGCCTGTGCGGCCGGGGTCCGCTCGATGTCCTCGGCCGGTTCGACGGGTTCGGCGGGCTGCCCGGTGATGCTCGCCAGGACTCGGTTCCGCCAGCCCGGTCCACCTGCGACTCGAAGACGGCGCGCCAGGTCGGCGATCTCCCAGCCGATCTTGGGGAGCTTTTCAGCGTTCTCGGGCGCATAATCCTTCAGCGCCCGCGCAACAGCCGCGCAGTCCTCCTCGCTGGGTAGCCGGTTGTGCTTGACGCCAGGCAGCAGTTGGTCGCGGCCCTTCAGCCAGTACGAGAGCAGTGCCTCGTCGATCTTCTTGCGGGACTGCCAAACGGGCGTCCCCCGCTCTGCCTCCAGAGCCTTAACCAGGACCTTGCGCGGCGGCTTCCCCCGCTCGGTCGGCTCTCCCACGCATGTCTGCCATGCGTCGAGGACCTGCGCCAGGCGGTGCGACAACTCCGCGAACGACTCCCCCTGATCCCCCATCAACGGCTCCCCTCCGAGGGACATCTCGTTGCGGTGCAACCGAGAAGCAGCAGGCTACGGAGGTGCAAGTTGCGCCGCAAATCCTCGTACCTCTTGCACTGGTGATCTCCCTGTCTCGCTGCGGGACCTTCGGTTTCAGCGGCATGGGACGCCCGGCCGCCGCCCCTCACGTCGGGGCCAACGAGAAAAGGAGAACCACCACAGTGAGCAAGATCAAGAATGCCCTCGCGGTGACTGCGACTGCGGCAGTGCTCGCCACCGGGGCCCTCGCCACAGCGTCCACACCCGCCGACGCCGCCTCGGGCGGCCGGGCGTGCCTCTTCCTGGACAAGGAGGGCGCCAAGTTCGCCGGCCGGACCTACGGGCACGTCGCCTGGGCGATCCGCGACCCGAAGAACACCAATCACTGGATCTGGGGCACGACCGAGAACGCCGAGGGAGACTCCCACACCGCACCGGGCAAGGACAACGGCAGTTGGATCCAGGGCGGAACCTGGTCGGAGATGCGCGGTGAGACGAAGAGCAGGAAGCGCAAGATCGAGCTCGCCCGCTACGACGCGTTCCGGTGCGTCTACACGGCCGGCGGCGACCTCAAGGCCGCGCAGCGCACCTTCATCAACATGAAGAACAACGGCTACCAGATCCTCTCCAACAACTGCCTCACGAAGGCAATCGCGATCTTCCGTAAGTACAGCCCCGCTCTCAGCGGCAGCCACTTGCCCGGCGGCGGCGGCACCCCGCCCAGGAACTACTTCAAGACCACGCTGGACAACGCACGCGGCTGGGAGAAGGCCCGTACGTACTGAGGCCAATCAGCAAGCAAGAGTGAAGGTGAGCCGCCTGCAATGGCACCGGTTGCCGGATCAGATGGTTCTGGTGCCCCTGCGCGAGCAGCAACGACGCACGACGGCCGCAGCTCACCAGACGCTACCTGCCGGCCAACGACATCAACCGACAAGACAGTAGCGAGGAGAAGGTCTCACCATGTGGAACAAGTGCCAGCGCTGCAAGGGCGATGGAAAGTGCACGACCTGCGATGGCTCCGGCTACCGAGGTGTTTGGAAGTGCGATAGCTGCCGGGGCAGCGGCGACTGCAAGGCGTGCGACGGCCGCGGCTGAGCTGATCACCCTGGGATGACCTGCCCCCTGAATGAAGGGCTCCCCGCCGGCTCGACCGGCGGGGAGCCTCGGGCTCGTCTGTCCTGTTCATCGGCGTCCGCGCCGCCCGTCGCCCCGGTACTGGGCGATCGGCACCTGGCCTCGCGCGGCGATCAGCTTCGAGTTCGCCGCGGCGATCGGGTCGCCACGGAGGCAGAACTGGTCGACCGTGGACCAGCCGGGAGTGGGTCAGGGCGTTGATGGCGGGGTTGGTCACCAGGGTTCAGGCCGATGTTGCACGCCTCCGACGTGGTGGTTGTTCAGTCTCGACAAGTGTGTGAGACCGCATGACCGACCGGGCATCTGAGGCGCCAGCGCGTCAGCAGGCGGTCACCACGTCCTGAGCGATGGCCGTCCTCCGGTGGACAGCCGGTGGACAGACGCCTTTGGACGGGGCAGCATAGGGCAGCACGGAGACACCCAGTGCGCATCGTCTGATCAGGCATAACGTCACGGGCCAGCATCACAGGGCACGAGACGACATGAACGCTCTCGGTCTTGTAATGCGTAGGTCGTCGGTTCGAATCCGACAGGGGGCTCCGGCAAGGCCCAGGTCAGCGGCGTTGTGACCTGGGCCTTTGTGGTCTCCAGGCGAGGGGACACCGCTACCACCCACGGCCCTCCCGCCCCGAGGACACGGCACCCGCGGACGGCCGTGCGCCCGTCGGGCGGATCAAGTGCGGCCGGTGTAGAGATAAGTCATGTCGCAAGGTCCCGACGGAGATGACCGGCCCGTGCGGAGGAACCGGGCCCTGGTCGTCATCCCCATCGCGTGGATCGTCGCCGTGTCCGTGACGGATGTTCTGGTGCCGCCCCACATCCACCTGGGGCCGCTGCTCGTCGCCGCTCCGGCGATCACCCCCTTGTTCGGCGGACCCTGGACGGTAGGACTCGTGGCCGCGCTGGCGGTGATCGCGCAGACGGTCATCGGGGTGCTGCGCGATCCTGGCGTGCTGCTGTCCACCAACCATCAGGCACAGGTGATCGCCCTGGTGCTGGTGGGGGTGAGCCTGGTCGTCTTCTGCGTGGTGCGGGAGCGTCGCGCGAAGGAGTTGACCCAGGTGCGGTACGTGTCGGAGACCGCCCAGCGTGTGGTGCTGCCTCCCCTGCCGCGCCGGCTCGGTCCGCTGCGCCTGGCCTCCCTCTATCTCGCCGCGGAGGCCGAGGCCCGCATCGGCGGTGACCTCTACGCGGTCGCGCGCACCGCCTCCGGTACCCGCCTGATCGTCGGCGACGTGCGGGGCAAGGGGATGACCGCGGTCAACGACGCGGCACTGCTGCTCGGGGCGTTCCGCGTCGCGGCTCACCGTGACGCCGGCCTGCACCAGTTGGTGGCCTACCTCGACCGGAGCGTGTGCTGGGATCTGATGGAGCCGGGGGAGGCGGGCAGCTACGGGGAAGCGTTCATCACCGCGGCCGTCCTGGACATCCCCGACCGGGACGGCCCGGTGCAGATGATCTCCTGCGGGCACCCTCCGCCCATCGTCCTGCGCGAAGGCCGGCCGAGGACGGTGGCCGCCTCCCGTCCCGCACCCCCTCTGGGACTGGGCGAACTGACCGATCCGAGCTACCACGTCGAGAGCTTCTCGTTCCTGCCGGGAGACCTCCTGCTGCTCTACACGGACGGCGTCACCGAGGCCCGCGACCCCGCCGGCACCTTCTACCCGCTCGCCGAGCGCATCACCGGCTGGACCGAGGCCGATCCCGATGCCTTTCTCCGCCGCTTCCGGCGCGACCTGCTGCACTACGTCGGCGGACACCTGGACGACGACGCCGTCATGATCGCCGTACAGCGCCAGGCCGGGTGAGGGTACGGCGGGCCACCGACGCCCGCCTCGCCGACGCCGGACCGGACGAAGGCCGCCCCCACCAACCAGGTGCGGGCGGCCTTCAAGGATGCTCAGGCCGGCGTCAGCAGCGACGTCAGGGCCTCGCGGAGGACCGTGTCCGGGTCCGCCGCGGCGCTGGTGGCGCGCCAGGCGACGAAGCCGTCGGGGCGGACGAGGACCGCGCCGTCGGCGGTGGTGCCGTGGGCCGTCGCCCAGTCGGAGCCCTCGGTCTCGTAGGTGAGGTCGGCGTCCGGGCCGGGGCCGACGCGGTAGGCGTCGAGGGCGACGCCGTCCTCCGCCGCGACGCGGCGGGCCGCCGCGTACCAGCCCGCGTCGTCGGGGGCGTCGGTGAGGAGGACCATCGAGCGCTCGTACAGGTCGAGGGTGGACAGGCGCAGGCCGCCCCGGCGGAGCCAGAGGTGGGGGGCGCGGCTGCCGGGGCGGCCGTCGAGGGCGAGGGCGTCCGGGACGACCTCGGCGTAGGGGTCGGCGCCGAGAACCGCGCCGGCCGGGTAGCGGTAGCCGAGGACCACGTTGAGGATGCCGCCGCGCTTGGCGCCGCCCACACCGGGGGCCGGGGCGAAGCCGGGGTGGCTGTGCTCGACGGAGCGGGCCGAGGCGCGGGCGCTGGTGGCGGCCGCGACCGGGCGGCGCTCGGCACCGTAGGACTCCAGCAGGCCGGGGCCGGCCCATCCGGAGAGCACCGCGGACAGCTTCCAGGCGAGGTTGTGGGCGTCCTGGATACCGGTGTTGGAGCCGAAGGCGCCGGTCGGGGACATCTCGTGGGCGGAGTCTCCGGCGAGGAAGACGCGGCCGGAGGAGTAGAGGTCGGCGACGCGTTCGGCGGCACGCCAGGAGGCCATACCGGTGATCTTCACGTCGAGTTCGTCCACGCCGACCGCCCGGCGGATGTGGTCGCGCAGCCGCTCCTCGGTGAAGTCCTCCAGGGTCTCGCCGCGCTCGGGGTGCCAGGGCGCGTGGAAGACCCAGTTCTCCTTGTTGTCCACGGGCAGCAGCGCGCCGTCCGCGTCCGGGTGGGTGAGGTAGCAGCAGATGAAGCGCCGGTCGCCGACGACGTCCGCCAGCGCGCGGGACCGGAAGGTGACGCTGACGTTGGCGAACAGGTCACCGGGCCCGCTCTGCCCGATGCCGAGGGCACGCCGTACGGGACTGCGCGGGCCGTCGGCGGCGACGAGGTAGTCCGCCCGGACGGTGAACCGTTCCTCGGTGCCGCGGTCGAAGACCGTCGCCGTCACTCCGTCGGCGTCCTGCTCGAAGGACTCCATCTGGTGGAAGTACCTGAGGTCGCCGCCGAGTTCGCGCGCGCTGTCCAGCAGGACCGGCTCCAGGTCGTTCTGGCTGCACAGGCACCAGGCGGTGGGGCTGAACTTCGCCAGGCCGCCGCCCGGGTCGATGTTCCGGAACAGCCACTCCCCGGCGTCACCCACAAGGGTGGGCGTCTGGAGGATGCCGTGGTTGTCGGCGAGGAGCGAGGCGGCCGCCTTGATGTCCGGCTCGACTCCGGCGACCCGGAACAGCTCCATCGTGCGGACGTTGTTGCCGCGTCCGCGCGGGTGGATCGAGGTCCCGGAGTGCCGCTCGACGAGCATGTGCCGCACACCGAGACGGCCCAGGAACACGGACATGGACAGGCCCACCAGTGAGCCGCCCACGATGAGGACGGGGACCCGGTGGTCGGCTTTCTGATGCATCGAAGCCTCCAGTGGCTGGGGGTGGGCGCGTGGGGCGCCTCGGACTCTTCCTTCCCGGTGGCGGCGGCTCCGCGTGCCCAATCACCCACGTGGTTCACAGGAGTCGCGGGCTTGTGGAGCCCGGCACAGGATCAAGGAACGCTGCCGGGCCCGATCCAAGGCCGGCGCCGGTTCTGCCCCGCGAAGGAGATGTGTGCAGGATGACCACCACGTCTGAACGTCCCTCAGAAACGCCGGCACGCGAGGTGTCCAGGCGTGTATCCCAGTCCGTGTTCGACGGCTCCCCGCTGCGGGTCGTCCTCCTGGTCGACGTGTACGACGGCGCGCAGCAGCAGTTCCTGGAGGCGTACGAGCAGCTCTGCTCGCAGGTCACCCAGGTGCCCGGTCACGTCAGCGACCAGCTCTGCCAGTCCATCGAGAACCCCTCGCAGTGGCTCATCACCAGCGAGTGGGAGAGCGCCCCGCCGTTCCTCACCTGGGTGAACAGCGAGGAGCACGTGCACATGGTGGAGCCGCTGCACTCCTGCGTGCGTGACACCCGGTCGCTGCGCTTCCACATCGTCCGCGAGACGGGCGGCCCGGCGGTCCCCGCCGAGTCGGCCCCCGGCCGCCGCCTCCAGGCGCACCCGCGCATCGGTGACGGAGTCATCCGGCACGCGCTCACCTTCACCGTGAAGCCCGGCACCGAGGAGAAGGTCGCGGCGATCCTCGCGGACTACGCCTCGCCGAAGGCCCGCGTGGACGACACCACGCAGCTTCTGCGGACGTCGCTGTTCATGCAGGGCAACCGGGTGGTGCGGGCCATCGAGGTGCGCGGCGACCTGCTCGCGGCGCTGCGGCACGTGGCCCGGCAGCCCGAGGTGCGGGCGGTCGAGGAGGCCATCAACCCCTACCTGGAGCAGGACCGGGACCTGGACGACCAGGAGTCGGCCCGGATGTTCTTCACCCGTGCGGCGCTCCCCGCGGTGCACCACGTGGTCGCCGACGAGCAGGCGGAGGGCAGGCGCCTCGCGCTGTTCTACCCGGCCCGCGCCGACCAGGGCATGCGGCTGGCCGAGCTGCTCTCCCAGCACGACCAGGCCGCGGCCGACGACCCGGCGAGCGCGGTGCTGCGCAGCACGGTCTTCCAGCGCGACGACGTGGTGGTGCGGCTGGTGGACGTGCGCGGCGACAGCGTGGACGCGCTGCCCGCCGACGCGGCCGAGGCCGCCGAGCTGCGCGCGCTGCTCGCCGGTGACGTCGCCCGGATGGACCTCGTCACCGACCGCCGCGCCTCGGACGCCTGATCCGGTGGCCGCCTCTCACCCCGCAACCGCCGACGCGGCACATCTCACGGAGGAAGCTGTGATCCAACACCGTCCCAAGATCATCGACCTGAAGGACACCGAGCACAACACCCGGCGCGGCGGCGACCTGCGCGCCATGCTGACCCCGGCGACGGTCGGCTCCACCAGCGGCTTCATGGGCGTGGCCATCGTGCAGCCCGGCGACCGCATCGGCGAGCACTACCACCCGTACTCCGAGGAGTTCGTGTACGTGATCTGCGGCCGGCTGGAGGTGGACCTCGACGGCGAGGCGCACCCCCTCAAGCCGGAGCAGGGCCTGATGATCCCCGCCCACATGCGGCACCGCTTCCGCAACGTGGGTGACGAGGAGGCCCGTCTCGTCTTCCACCTGGGCCCGCTGGCCCCGCGTCCGCAGCTCGGTCACGTGGACACCGAGGAGACGGACGTCATCGGGGCCGCCGCGGTGGTGACCGAGGCCGGTGGTGCCGTGGCCGCCGGCCGGGACCAGGTGCGCTCATGACCCGGCGGGTGGCGGTCACGGGCATAGGCATCGTGGCTCCGGGCGGGATCGGTACGCCCGCGTTCTGGGACCTGCTGTCCAACGGCCGGACCGCGACGCGCGGCATCACCTTCTTCGACCCCTCGGGGCTGCGGTCCAGGATCGCCGCCGAGTGCGACTTCGACCCGGCGGCCTACGGGCTCGACGCCGAGCAGGTGCAGCGGGCGGACCGGTACATCCAGTTCGCGCTGGTGGCCGGCGACGAGGCGGTGCACGACTCGGGACTCGACCTCGCGGCCGAGGACCCCTGGCGGATCGCGGTGTCGGTCGGCACCGCGGTCGGCGGCACCACCCGGCTGGAGAACGACTATGTGCTGGTCAGCCATGGCGGCCAGCGCTGGGATGTGGACCACACCCAGGCCCGGCCCGAACTGCACCGGGCGTTCTCGCCCAGCACGGTCGCCTCGTCGGTGGCCGAGCGGTTCGGCGCCCGGGGCCCGGTGCAGACGGTGTCCACGGGCTGCACCTCCGGCCTGGACGCCGTCGGGTACGCCTTCCACACCGTGCAGGAGGGCCGGGCGGACATATGCCTGGCCGGTGCCTCCGACTCGCCGATATCCCCGATCACGATGGCGTGCTTCGACGCGATCAAGGCGACGTCCCCGAACAACGACGACCCGGCGCACGCCTCCCGCCCGTTCGACAACAACCGTGACGGGTTCGTCATGGGCGAGGGCGGCGCGGTGCTGGTGCTCGAGGAGCTGGAGCACGCCCGGGCCCGCGGTGCGCACGTGTACTGCGAGCTGAGCGGGTACGCCACGTTCGGCAACGCGTACCACATGACCGGTCTGACCCCCGAGGGCCTGGAGATGGCCCGCGCGATCGAGACCGCCATGGACCAGGCCCGGATCGACCCGACCGCGATCGACTACGTCAACGCGCACGGCTCCGGCACCCGGCAGAACGACCGCCACGAGACGGCCGCGGTGAAGCGGGCGCTCGGGCAGCACGCCTACGACACCCCGATGAGCTCCATCAAGTCGATGGTGGGGCACTCCCTCGGGGCGATCGGGGCCATCGAGGTGGTGGCGTGTGTGCTGGCGCTCGCCAAGCAGGCCGTCCCGCCGACCGCGAACTACGAGACCCCCGACCCCGAGTGCGACCTGGACTACGTCCCGCGCGAGGCACGGGAGCGGAAGCTGAACGGCGTGCTCTCCGTGGGCAGCGGGTTCGGCGGTTTCCAGTCCGCGGTGATCCTGACCCGGCCGAGGGAGTGAGGACACGATGAGCGCAACCGAGGAACGGCGGGCGGCCGTCACCGGTATCGGAGTGGTCGCGCCGAACGGCATCAGCACCGAGACCTTCTGGAAGTCCACCCAGGAGGGCATCAGCGTCCTGGACCGGGTGACCCGCGAGGGCTGCCAGGACCTGCCGCTGAAGGTGGCGGGCGAGGTCCGCGCGTTCGACCCGGCCGTGGTCGAGGAACGCTTCCTGGTGCAGACCGACCGCTTCACGCACTTCGCCATGGCGGCGGCGGACCTGGCCCTGGAGGACGCCCGCCTGGGCCAGGCGGACACCGCGGCGGACCCCTACTCCATCGGGGTGGTCACCGCCTCCGGCTCCGGCGGCGGCGAGTTCGGCCAGCGCGAGCTCCAGCAGTTGTGGGGCAAGGGCAGCCGGTTCGTCGGCCCGTACCAGTCCATCGCCTGGTTCTACGCGGCCAGCACCGGCCAGATCTCCATCCGGCGCGGCCTCAAGGGGCCCTGCTCGGTGGTCGCCTCCGACGAGGCGGGCGGTCTGGACGCCCTCGCGCACGCCGCCCGCGCGGTCCGCCGGGGCACCGACATGATGGTGGCCGGCTCCACCGAGGCGCCGCTCGCGCCGTACTCGATGGTCTGCCAGCTCGGGTACGGGGAGCTGAGCGGTCAGAGCGACCCGGCGCGCGCCTACCGCCCCTTCACCGACGCGGCGTGCGGGTTCGTGCCCGCCGAGGGCGGGGCGATGCTCGTCGTCGAGGCGGAGCGGTCCGCGCGGGAGCGCGGGGTCGAGGTCCGGGCGTACATCGCGGGACACGCGGCGACCTTCACCGGTGCCTCCCGCTGGGAGAAGTCCCGCGAGGGGCTGGCGCAGGCCATCCGGACCGCGCTGGCGGAAGCCGGCTGCGCCCCGGAGGAGGTCGACATGGTCTTCGCCGACGCCCTCGGGGTGCCGGAGGCGGACCGTGCCGAGGCGCTGGCGCTGGTGGACGCGCTCGGTGAGCACGGGCGCCGGGTGCCGGTGACGGCACCGAAGACCGGTATCGGCCGCGGCTACTGCGCGGCGCCGGTGCTGGACGTGTCGGCGGCGGTGCTGGCGATGGAGCACGGCGTGATCCCGCCGACGCCGAACGTGGTGGACGTCTGCCACGACCTGGATCTCGTGACCGGGAGCGCCCGCGTGGCCGAGCCGCGCACGGCGCTGGTCCTCAGCCGGGGCCTCATGGGGTCGAACGCGGCGCTGGTGCTGCGGCACGGCGACCGGTAGGCGAACAGCAAAGGAGAGAACGGCATGAACGCGCAGATCACCGAAGAAGAACTGGCCGCCCTCATGAAGAAGGCGGCGGGCATCACCGTCGCCCCGGAAGTGCTGCGGGAGCAGCCCGCGACCCCCTTCGAGACGCTGGGGCTCGACTCGCTCGGCCTGCTGGGCATCGTCGGCGAGCTGGAGAACCGGCACGGCACCCCGATGCCCCCGGACGCCGAGCGCTGCAAGACGCCGCAGGCGTTCCTCGACCTCGTCAACAGCGCACTGATGGCAGGAGCCTGACATGGCCGGACACACCCGGAACGAGATCACCATCGCCGCTCCGCTCGACCTGGTCTGGGACATGACCAACGACCTGGAGAACTGGCCGCAGCTGTTCAGCGAGTACGCGTCCGTCGAGGTCCTCAAGCGTGAGGGCCGCAAGACGACGTTCCGGCTCACCATGCACCCGGACGACAACGGCACCGTGTGGAGCTGGGTCTCCGAGCGCGAGCCGGACCGCGAGAACCGCACCGTCCGCGCCCGCCGCGTGGAGACGGGCCCCTTCGCCCACATGGACATCCACTGGGCCTACGAGGAGGTGCCCGGCGGCACCCGGATGGTGTGGACGCAGGACTTCGCCATGAAGCCCGAGGCACCGGTCGACGACGAGTGGATGACCGACAACATCAACCGCAACTCCAAGGTCCAGATGGCGCTCATCCGGGACAAGATCCAGCAGGCCGCCGGGGACCGCCCCGCCCCGGCCCTGGCCGACTGACCGGCGAGCGGGAGAAGAGGACACCTGCCATGCACCAGGGACTGATCGTGGCCCGGATGGCACCGGGCTCGGCCCAGGACATCGCCAAGATCTTCGCGGAGTCGGACCGGGGCGAGCTGCCGCACCTCGTCGGGGTGCGCCGCCGCAGCCTGTTCCAGTTCGGCGACGTGTACATGCACCTCGTCGAGTCGGACAGCGACCCGGCCCCGGCCATCGCCAAGGTGGCCGGCCACCCGGAGTTCCGCGGGATCAGCGAACGGCTGTCGGCGTACGTCAGCGCGTACGACCCGGAGACCTGGCGTTCCCCGAAGGACGCGATGGCGGAGCGCTTCTACGTGTGGGAGCGCGACTAGCCGTCCGGCTCCCCTGATGAGGACCACCGGCCGCCGGGCCCGCAGCGTCGCGGGCCCGGCGGCCGGTTGTGCCCTACGGGGACCGCGTCAGCCGGCGACGTGGCACTCGAAGGCGTGCAGGTAGGGGTTGACCGGACGGATGTCGTCCACGACCAGGCCCGCCGAGGTGAGCCGGCCGACCATGGACTCGGTGGTGTGCTTGGCGCCGCCCACGTTCAGCAGGAGCATCAGGTCCATCGCGGTGCTGAAGCGCATCGAGGGGGTGTCGTCCACCAGGTTCTCGATCACGATGACGCGGGTGCCGGGGCCGCCCGCGGCGGCGACGTTGCCGAGCAGCCGGGCGGTGCTCTCGTCGTCCCACTCCAGGATGTTCTTGATGACGTAGACGTCGGCCTTCACCGGGACCGAGGCGCGCACGTCGCCGGGCACGATCTCGGCGCGGTCGGCGAGGTCGCCGGTACGCAGGCGGGGCAGGGCGTTCTCGACCACGCGGGGCAGGTCCAGCAGGCTGCCGCGCATCGTCGGGTACTTGTCCAGCAGGCAGGCCACCACATGGCCCTGGCCGCCGCCGCAGTCCGCCACCGAGTCGGCGCCGGACAGGTCGAGCAGGGCGGCGACCTCGCGGGCCGACTGCTCGCTGGAGCGGGTCATGGCCTGGTTGAAGACGTCCGCGGACTCGGGGGCGTCCTCGTTGAGGTAGGTGAAGAACTCCTTGCCGTAGAGGGACTCCACGACGTTGTCCCCGGTGCGCACGGCCTCGTCCAGCCGGGGCCAGGCGTCCCAGGTCCACGGCTCGGTGCACCACAGGGCGATCGCGCGGAGGCTGCCCGGGTCGTCCTCGCGCAGCAGGCGGGACATGTCGGTGTGCGCGAAGGTGCCGTCCGGGTGCTCGGCGAAGACGCCGTAGCAGGACAGGGCGCGCAGCAGCCGGCGCAGCGGCTTGGGCTCGGTCTTCACCGAGGCCGCCAGGTCCTCCACGGGCTTCGGCTCGTCCCCTAGGGCGTCGGCGACGCCGAGCCGGGCGGCGGCCCGGACGGCGGCGGCGCAGGCCGCCCCGAACACCAGCTCGCGCAGGCGCATGGGGGGCGGTGGGGCTGTCTCAGCGGTCGTCATCTGCCGCCCTTTCTCGTTCTTCGGCCTTCTTCGGTCATCGATGGGCAGCGGGCGGGCGGTCAGCACAGGCCCGCGGGCTTCGAGGCCCGGCAGGAGTTGCGCGCGAAGCTGTTGCCCTTGCCCGTGTCGGTGTTCACCAGGTCCGCGGGCGCGTTGGCCGACAGCGTGTTGCCGTCGACGCGGTTGTTCTCCCCGAGGGTGCCGACCATGCTCTTGAAGAGCACGATGCCGCCGGAGAGCGGGGAATTGCCGGCGTTGCCGCGCACGTGGTTGCCGGTCACGCGGGTCTGCTCGACGCCGGTCAGCACGATGCCGGAGCCCTGGAGGGCGGGCAGGCGCTCGGTCTTCGGGCAGGACTTGTTGTTCTCGACGACCCGGTTGCGGGCGACGGTCAGGTGACCGGCCTTCGGGGTGTTCTCGTCGCCGACGACGAAGACACCGGCGCAGTTGCCGCGGATGCCGTTGTCCTGGACGTTCACGTTGCGCAGGCGGCGGACGGTGACGCCGATGCGGTTGTCGTCGAGGCGGTTGTGCTCGACGAGGGTGCGTCCGGCGTCGTACGCGCCCGCCTCCTCCTTGATGGTGTTGGCGAGGAAGAGCCCGGCGTCGCCGTTGCGCTCGGCGACGTTCTCGCGGAACACGCCGCCCGTGGAGCGCTCCTGGGCGATGCCCCAGGTGTCGTTGTCGACGGCGTGCACATGGCGGACCGTCATGCGGTCGGTCGCCATGCCGAAGACCCCGGCACGGGTGAAGCCGGTGACGGTGAGGTCGGCGACGGTGACGCCCTCGACGTTCTTCGTCTTGGTGCCGAGGACGCAGATGCCGTTGCCGTTCTGGGCACAGCTGTTGGCGTCCTTGCCGGTCTTGACGGCGGCGGGCTTGACGACCGTACGGGCGCCGGCGCCGCGCAGCGTGACGCGGTCCGTGCCGATCTGCACGCTCTCGTGGTAGGTCCCGGCGAGCACCAGCACGGTGTCCCCGGCCCGCGCGGTGTCGACGGCCTTCTGGATCGACTCGCCGGGACGGACCACGAGGGTCTGGTGAGCGGCGGCCGCCGGGACCGCCCCCACTCCCGCGCTCACGAGCGCCGCGCCACAGGCGAGGTATGCGAGGTGACATCTCTTCATACCGCGTACGGTATGACCGTTTAATCCGGTATCCCGCGCGATGGTCCGTCCGGGGGCGTGTCTGTGTGCGGGGGTGTCCTGTGGCGGCCGACCGGCCGCTCGCCAGGCGCCCGGCGCGTCCGGCCGCCCATACTGGCGGATGTGAGCCGGGTCGACGGAGTGCGACGAGGGTTCCGGGCGGCGGGGGCCTACGTGCGGTCCGCGCCCGGGACCTATGGGTGGCTTGCCGTGCTTTTCGTCACCACGGTGGCTCTGCACCACATGTCGCCGGAGTTCGAGAAGGAGTTTCTGCGGCAGCGGTCCACCAATATCCACGAGCTGTCGCAGAACCCGGTGCGCGTGCTGATCACGAGCGCGATGTGGATCGACGGGGGGCACTGGCTGCCGTACGCGGTGGCGTACAGCGTGTTCCACGCACAGGTGGAGCGCTGGGTGGGGACGGCCCGGTGGGTCGTGGTGTGTGTGGCCGCGCACGTGCTGGCGACGCTGATCAGCGAGCTGGCGCTGCTGAAGGCGGTGAACGACGGGCATGCTCCCGCCTCCGCCGTGAACACGCTCGACATCGGGGTCAGTTACGCCCTCGCGGGGGTCATGGGTGTGCTGACGTACCGGATCGCGGCGCCCTGGAAGTACGCGTACCTCGCCGTGCTGCTCGCCGTGTACACCGTTCCCCTGGCCGGCGGCCGGACCTTCACCGACTTCGGGCACGCCCTGGCCGCGCTGATCGGGCTGGCCTGCTATCCGCTGGTGCGGGACCGGGGAAGCACGTGGAAGCCGTTCCGGAGCCCGGCCGCGCCGTCCGGCTGACTACGCTGCCGGGCATGATCCGTACCGCGCGCCCCGACGACGTACCCGTCATCCACACGATGATCCGCGAGCTGGCCGAGTACGAGAAGGAGCCCGACGAGGCGCGGGCCACCGAGGAGCAGCTGCACGAGGCGCTGTTCGGCGAGCGCCCGGCGGCGTACGCGCACCTCGCGGTGGACGACACCACCGGTGAGCCCGCCGGCTTCGCGCTGTGGTTCCTGAACTTCTCCACCTGGCGCGGTGTGCACGGCGTCTACCTGGAGGACCTGTACGTAACCCCCACCGCGCGCGGCGGTGGTCACGGCCGCGCCCTGCTCACCGAGCTGGCCCGGATCTGCGCCGAGCGCGGCTACGAGCGCCTGGAGTGGTCGGTGCTGGACTGGAACCGCCCCGCCATCGGCTTCTACGAGAAGCTCGGCGCCCGCCCGCAGGACGAGTGGACCGTGTACCGCCTCACCGACGAGGCGCTGACGGACCTGGCCCGCTCAGCCGACTGACTCCCGCACCTGCGCCTTTCCGGCCACCCCGTGCCGGGGCGGCTTCGCCGTGACCATCAGCCCCGCGACCACGGCGGCCAGCAGCGTGACCGCGGCCGCCCACCAGATGGCCACCGTGTAGCCGTGCACCACACCCGCCGGGACCACGCTGCCACGGTCGGCCGGGCCGCGCAGGTGGGCGGTGACATAGGCGGCGGCGCTGGTGGTGGCGACGGTGTTGAGCAGGGCCGTACCGATGGAGCCGCCGACCTGCTGGGCGGTGTTGACGGTCGCCGAGGTGACCCCGGAGTCGCGTGGGGCGACCCCGGCCGTGGCGGTGGCGAACACCGGCATGAAGGTGAGGCCCATGCCGAGCCCGAGCAGCAGCAGCGCGGGCAGGATCTCCGAGGTGTACGACGAGTGCACCGTCATCCGCGTGAGCAGCAGCAGCCCTCCGCAGGCCAGCAGCATGCCCGGCACCATCAGCAGGCGCGGAGCCACCCGGTCCAGCAGCCGGGCGGATATCTGGGTCGACCCGACGATGATCGCGGCGGTCAGCGGCAGGAAGCCGAGGCCCGCGCGGACGGGGGAGTAGCCGAGGACGACCTGGAGGTAGTAGGTCATGAACAGGAACAGCCCGAAGAGGCCGATCACCGCGAGCAGCATGGTGAGGAAGCATCCCGCGCGGTTCCGGTCCCGCACGATGTGCAGCGGCAGCAGCGGGTCCGGCGCCCGGTTCTGCCACCACACGAACACCGCCAGCAGCACGATCCCCACCGCGAACAGCGCCAGCACCAGCGGATCGGTCCAGCCGCGCGGCTCGGCCTCGCTGAACCCGTACACGACGGCGACCAGCCCGCCGCAGCCGAGGACCGCGCCGGGTACGTCGAGCCGGGCGGTGCCGCCGTGGCCGGGCCGGTCGCGCAGCAGGGCGAAGGCGCCGAGGACGGCGATGACGGCGATCGGCACGTTGACGTAAAGGCACCAGCGCCAGTTCAGGTACTCCGTGAGCAGGCCGCCCAGGATGAACCCGATCGCCGAGCCGCTGCCCGCCAGCGCGCCGTAGATCCCGAACGCCTTGCCGCGTTCGCGGGGGTCGGTGAACGTGGTGGTCAGCAGGGACAGCGCGGACGGCGCGAGGACGGCGGCGAACACGCCCTGGAGCGCGCGGGCGCCGAACAGCATCCCGGAGCTGCCCGCCGCGCCGCCCAGCGCGGAGGCCAGCGCGAAGCCGATCAGCCCGATCACGAAGGTGCGTTTGCGCCCCACCAGGTCCGCGATCCGCCCGCCCAGCAGCAGAAGCCCGCCGAAGGCGAGTGTGTAGGCCGTGATCACCCACTGCCGGTTGCCGTCGGACATGTGCAGGGCGGCCTGTGCGGAGGGAAGGGCGATGTTCACGATCGTCGCGTCCAGCACCACCATCAGCTGGGCCAGCGCGATCACGACGAGGCCCCACCAGCGGCGGGGATCGGCTGCCTCGGTTCCGGCGGGGACCGGACCGCGCTCACCCGTTCGGCCGATGCTCATCTGGCCAGAAGACCATGGATCGGGGTGGGCCGCATCCGCGTCGGAGAGCCCGCGCCGCTCGGCGCCGTGACGGTTCCCCTCACGGGTGCTTGAGGTCGAGGCGGTGTCAGTGCGGGGGTGCAGCATGGGCGCATGGCGACAAGGCGAACCACGGGCATGGGCGGCGGCACGGCGGTACGGGGCGCGCGGCGCCCGGAGCTGCGGCTGCCGCCCCTGGTCCCCTGGGCGGAGGCGGAGCTGGAGCGGGACGGGGACTACGACGGGGTGGAGTTCCAGGAGGCCGACCTCTCGGGACAGCAGGGCGGGGGCGCCCGGTTCATGGACTGCGCGCTCACCGGATGCGTGCTCGACGAGACCGGGCTCGGGCGGGCCCGGGTGCTGGACTCGGTGCTCGACGGGGTGCGGGGGGTGGGCACGCAGCTCGCCGAGGCCACCTTCCGGGACGTGGAGTTCCGCTCGCCCCGGCTCGGCGGCGCCCAGCTGCACGGGGCGGTGCTGGAGCGGGTCGTGGTGCGCGGGGGCAAGCTCGACTTCCTCAACCTGCGGGAGGCGCGGCTGAAGGACGTGGTCTTCGAGTCCTGCGTCCTGGTGGAGCCCGACTTCGGCGGGGCCCGGCTGGAGCGGGTGGAGTTCGTCGACTGCGCCCTGAAGTCCGCCGACCTCTCCCGCGCCACGCTGAAGGACGTCGACCTGCGGGGGGCCGCTCCGCTGGAGATCACCCGAGGGCTGGACCGGCTGTCGGGCGCGCTGATCGGCACCGGGCAGTTGCTGGACCTCGCGCCGCTGCTGGCGGCGGAGCTGGGGATCAGGGTGGAGGGGTAGCGGGGGTTACGAGATACGGGGGTAGCGGGCCTGGAGGGTCCAGATCGCGGGGTTCTCGGCGAGGTCCTCGTGCATGTCGGTCAGGTCCGCGATGACGTCGTGCAGGAAGTCGCGGGCCTCGCGGCGGAACTCGGCGTGCGAGAAGCTCAGCGGGGGTTCCTCGGCGGGCATCCAGTCCGACTCGATGTCCACCCAGCCGAAGCGGCGCTCGAACAGCATGCGGTCGGTGGACTCGGTGAAGTCCAGCTCCGCGCGCTGCGGGCGGGCGGCACGCGAGCCCATCGGGTCCTTGTCCAACTGCTCCGCGATGTCGCAGAGCGCCCAGGCGAAGTCCAGCACCGGCACCCATCCCCAGGCTGTGGACAGCTCCCGGTCGGACTTGGTGTCCGCGAGGTAGACGTCCCCGCAGAACAGATCGTGCCTGAGCGCCCGGACGTCCGCCCGCCGGTAGTCCGTCTGCGGGGGGTCCGGGAAGCGGTTGGAGAGCGCGTAGCCGATGTCGAGCACGTCAGATGGTCCCACGGCCGGGGCTCAGCGTGCCCGCTCGGCCAGCAGCCGGCCCAGGCCCGGCGGCCACACGGGCTCGGCGGGACCGCCCAGTTCGACGGGGGTCCACCAGCGGCCGCCCAGGATGCCCTCGGCGAAGTGGGCGGCGCGTGCGGAGGCGGTGGGGTCGCGGCGGGGGCCGGGGGTCACGTAGATGTGCTCGTGCTGGTGGACGGGGACGCCTGCGCGGGTGAAGTCGTGTTCCCACGTGCACAGCAGGGGGCCCGGGACGAGATCGGTCCAGCCGGTCTCCTCGGCCAGCTCCCGCGCGGCGGCCTCGCGGGGGGTCTCGCCGGGTTCGAGCCCGCCGCCGGGCAGGGCCCAGTGGACGCCTACCTCGCAGTTGTCGTACCGGAAGAGGAACACGGCGCCCTCCGGGTCGACCACGGCGGTACGCGCGGCCTGCCGGGGCGTGCGCAGCGGCTTGCGCAGGACCGTGCACGGGCGGTTCAGGGCGCGGTCGCGGCGGTGGGCCAGGGGTTCGTAGCCGAGGGATGTCCAGAAGGCGAGGCCCGCCTGGTTGCCGTCCAGCACGGCGAGACGGACCGCCTGGCGGCCGGCCGCGCGGAAGCGGGCCTCGGTCAGTTCGGCGGCCCGGCGTCCGTACCCCCTGCCCTGCTGAGCGGCATCGACCAGCAGCAGTCCGATCCACGGGTCGGGATCGGCCGGATCGGGGTGACGGGCCAGGGTGTTCACGACGGCGACCAGCCGCCCCTCCACCCGGGCGAGCAGCACCTCCCCGCCGGGGTGGGCCAGTTCGCCCGCGACCGCCTCCGCGACCTGCTCCGGCCGGATGTCCGCCGGGTCGGGAAACTCCCCGCTGAGCGTGTGGAACGCCCGCTGAGAGGCGTACAGCGCCGTCAGTTCGCCGAGCACGGGCGCAACGCCCCCGGGGGGCACGGGTTCGAGGATCACCCGCCGCACGCTAACGCGCGCGCTCGCTTCGAGGGGGGATCATGTGACCCGGCCCCGGTGGCCGTGCCGACCCGGGTGGCTGAGCGCGCCCCGGCCCCGGGTAAGGCCCCGGAGCCGGCGGCGGCCGTTCTCAGACGTTGACGCCGAAGTCCTGGGCGATGCCGACCAGGCCGGAGGCGTAGCCCTGGCCCACCGCGCGGAACTTCCACTCCGCGCCGTTGCGGTACAGCTCGCCGAAGACCATGGCGGTCTCGGTGGCCGCGTCCTCGGAGAGGTCGTAGCGGGCGATCTCCGCGCCGCCCGCCTGGTTGACGATGCGGATGTAGGCGTTGCGGACCTGGCCGAAGTTCTGGCCGCGGTTCTCGGCGTCGTAGATGGAGACCGGGAAGACGATCTTCTCCACGTCGGCCGGGAGGGCGGCCAGGTTCACGTTGATCGCCTCGTCGTCGCCCGCGCCCTCGCCCGTGCGATTGTCGCCGGTGTGGACGATGGAGCTGTCCGGCGTCTGCTTGTTGTTGAAGAAGACGAAGTGCTGGTCGGAGTAGACCTTGCCCTGGCCGTTGACCGCGATGGCGGAGGCGTCCAGGTCGAAGTCCGTGCCGGTGGTGGTGCGGACGTCCCAGCCGAGGCCCACGGTGACGGCGGTCAGGCCCGGAGCCTCCTTGGTGAGCGAGACGTTGCCACCCTTGGACAGGCTTACAGCCATGATTGGGAGTCCCTTCCCTTTTGAGTATCTTGCCGACGAAGCTACGTCACCGGTTAGAACGGCGGGAGGGGTGCCTCAGGTTCCGCCCCGCTTTACCTTTTTTACCGAGCTGCTCCGCCGCCACCGGCAGGCGCGCCGGAAATCGGGGTGACTCGGGGTGCCCGGAGCCGGGAACATGGGACGTATGTCCGGGCCCTATCTCATCCGCGGCTCGGTCTCGCTTCCCGAGGCCGAGCTGAACTGGCGTTTCTCGCGGTCTTCCGGGCCCGGTGGCCAGCACGTCAACACCAGCGACTCCCAGGTGGAGCTGCGCTTCGACCTCGCCCGCACCGAGGCCCTGCCCCCGGTGTGGAAGGAACGCGCGCTCGAACGCCTGGCCACACGCCTGGTGGACGGTGTGATCGTCGTACGGTCCTCCGAGCACCGCTCCCAGTGGCGCAACCGCGAGACCGCCGCCGTACGCCTCGCCGCCCTCCTCGCCGAGGCCACCGCACCCCCGCCCAAGCCCCGCCGCGCCACCCGCATCCCACGCGGCATCAACGAACGCCGGCTGCGCGAGAAGAAGCAGCGGGCCGACACCAAGCGCGGCCGCTCGGGCCGGGACTGGGGTTAGGGCCTGTCTTTCGGATCTTGCCGGGGTCGCGGCGCCTGGCACGCACATCTGCCGCGTTGTCGTCACTCGCCGACGCTCCGCGTCGACTCCCTCCTCCGCCTTGCAGCTGCACGCACCAGACCCCGCTCGGGTCGGCCCGTAGGAACCGTCGGCCCGAGCCGGCCTGATCCGGAAGACAGGCCCTAGGTCAGGTCGAGCACCCCGACCGTCTGGCCCCCGCTCGTCTCGTCCGTCGTACGGAACCCCAGCCGCCGGTAGAACTCGCCGGGCCCGTCCGCGCCGGGGTGCCAGGTGACGTACAGCTCCCCGCACCCGCGCCGCCGCAGCTCCGCCGCGACCGACTCCACGGCGAACCGGCCGTACCCCCTGCCCTGTCGGCCCGCGTCGATGTTCAGCCGCCACAGCCCGGAGCGCCGCAGGCTCCCGCCGTCCGCGCGCCAGTCGATGTCCAGAAAGGCCATCAGGAACCCGACCGCCACGTCCCCGTCGAGAATCAGCCGGGGCCAGGCCACCCCGGCGGGGCGCACGTACGCCTCGGCCAGCGAGTGCGCGACCGGTTCGACGGCGTGCTCCTGATCGGGACGCACACGGATGGCCAGAGCAGTTTCGAGGTTCGCGGGTGTGACCTCGGCGAGACGGGGTGACATGCGCGCACCCTAGGGCGGCGCATCCGCCGGGCGCCTCCCCTTTATGGGCTCCGACGCTCCTTCACGGGCTCCGGCTTTCCGGGCGTCAGCCCAAGTGCCGGTACCGGCCCCGGTAGTACAGCAGGGGGCCGCCCTCCGTGCTCGGGACGCGGGCCGTCAGGACACGGCCGATGACGAGGGTGTGGTCGCCGGCCTCGACGCGCTGTTCGGTGCGGCACTCCAGGGTGGCCAGGGCGTCGGGGACCAGGGGGGCGCCCGTGGCCTCGCCGCGGTCGCAGGCGAGGTCGGCGAAGAGGAGGCGGTCGCTGACCCGGCCCTTCATGGCGAAGCGCCCCGCGATCTGCCGCTGGTGCTCGGCGAGGACGGACACCGCCCAGAGCGGCTGCTCGTCCAGCAGGTCGTCCATGCGGGAGCCGGTGCGCAGGCTGACCAGCACCAGCGGCGGGTCCAGCGAGACCGACATGAAGGCCGTGGCCGTCATGCCCGCGTCCTCACCGCCCGGCGCGTACGGGTCGTCGGGGTCCAGCGGCGGTTCCTGCGCGGTCACCAGGACCACGCCCGCGGCCAGCCGGGACATCGCGGCCCGGAACTCGTCGTCGCTCACCCCCTCAGCATGCACAGAAGCGGCCGTGGCGGTGGGGGAGGGAGGGTTCAGCACGCCGGAAACGCTAATCGGCCGCCCGCGGCCACCGCATCGGGCCTCCGGTGTAACCCGGACCTAGGACCAAAGGACCGGACCTGTGGCGGAAGGGTCCGCCGGGACCGGCCAGGGGCATATGCGCAACTTCGCAGCCTTTGCGATCGGAGAACGCAATGGGAAAGTGCGGAAACTGCACTCAATTGTTCAAGTTCTTCTGTGACTTGAGTCACAAGGAGTACGGAATTGTTGACCCTGTGTACCGAGTGAGCAGCGCGCTGTGATTCAGTGGCGAAAAGCCTGTGGACAGCAGGGGGAGGGCGAGCATGGAGACCGATCAGGAGCCGTACGTCCCTCTGACGTCACTGCGTCAGCTTCACCAGGTCATGGCCGAGATGAACACCGCGCGCAGCCAGGCCGACACCCTGCAGATCGTCGCGGACGGCGCGGTCACCGCCCTCGGCTACGAGATGGCCTGCGTGAACCTCGTGCGCCCCGACGGCGACCTGGTCGTCGCCGCCGTCTCCGGCAACTCCGCCGCCGAGGCCCTCATCACCGGCCGCACCGGCTCCCGCGAGTCCTGGGACCGCCGCCTGGGCATGGGCGAACTCTGGGGCGACCTGGTGTTCATACCCCACACCGAGGGCTGGGTCCTCGACGACGACGACGTGCCCCAGTGGTACACCGACGGGCCCGCCCCCCGCGTCCCCGACGAGTGGCACCCCGGCGACCGCCTCTTCGCCCCGATGTACGCCCCCGGCGCCCAGGGCGGCGCCCGCGGCGGACTGCTCGGCGTCATATCCGTCGACCGCCCGCTCACCGGCCGGCGCCCCGGCGCCTGGGGCCGCGAGGCCCTGCAGATGTACGCCTTCCAGGCCGCCATCGCCATCAGCAACGCCCACCTCCGCGCCAACATGCAGCGCGCCCTGGTCCGCCTGGAACGCGACCAGCAGGCCCTGCGCGCCAGTGAGGAATCCTTCCGCCAGGCGTTCGAATACGCCCCCTCGGGCATGGCCATCGCCGAGATGGGCGGTGACCAGCACGGCCGCATCCTGCGCACCAACGACGCCCTGTGCCGCCTGCTCGGCCGGCCCGCCTCCGCGATGCGCCGCTACTCCTTCTCCGACCTCGTCCACCCCGAGGACATCGGCACCCTGCTGCGCACCTCCGCCGAGGGCGGCCGGGCCGAGCTGCGGCTCGCCCGGCGCGACGGCAGCTATGTGTGGGTGTCGCTGCGCAACTCCGTGGTCGCGGACGCGGCCGACGGCCCGCGCTTCCTGCTCACCCACGTCGAGGACATAGAGGAGCGCAAGCGCCGTGAGCTCCAGCTCGCCCACCGCGCCTCCCACGACTCCCTGACCGGGCTGCCCAACTCCGCCGAGCTGCGCTCCCGGCTCGCCGCCCGGCTGTGCCGCCGACCCGCCCACCTCGGCGCCCTGGACTCCCTGGACGCCGCCTACGGCCACCCGGCCGGCGCCGGCGACGCCCACGGCTTCGACTTCCCGCCGGGCCCGGAGGCGTACGACGCCTTCGACCACCATGTGCACGCCGTCGCCCCCGAGCAGGGACCCGACGACGGCACCAAGGGGCTCGCGGTCCTCTTCTGCGACCTGGACGGCTTCAAGTCGATCAACGACCGCTTCGGGCACAACGCCGGCGACGCGGTCCTCATCGAGGTGGCCCGCCGGCTCAGCGCGGGCCTGCGGGACGGCGACACGGTGGCCCGGCTCGGCGGTGACGAGTTCGTGATCCTCGCCGACGGCCTCGGCCAGGCGGACGCCGCCGACCTCGCGGTGCGCCTGCGCAACGAGATCATCCAGCCGATCCGGGCCGAGGGCCGGGCCGTCCGGGTGGGCGCCAGCTTCGGCATCGGCTGGGCGCACTGCGGGATGACGGCCGACGAAGTGCTGAAGTCCGCCGACGAGCGGATGTACGTTGAGAAACGATCTCGTCCCAAACAGCATCGGCGTGCCGGGTGAAACCCTGGTCAGTGCGCTGACAGTGCCGGGCTCCGCGCTCCGGGCGTCCGTTCGGGGGTCCCCCGTCCGAGCGAATCGGGGTGTGCGGGAGGGTAGGCTCGCCATTCCAACCCCGTACCCCGCCCGCCCGCACTTGTTGAGGAGTACCCAGGGATGACGCCCGGCGACAACGGCGCGAGCAAGCCCGAGGAAGACGACCCGTTCGGCTACCTGTACGCCGACGGCCAGGCCCGGGGGGCCCAGCCGCCGTCCGGTGGTTACGGCTATCCCAACGCGGTCAACAGGGTGCGCCCGGTCGGTGAGCGCCGGTACGGCCAGCCGCAGCAGCCCGCCCCGCAGCAGGGCGGCTACGGGCAGACGACCGCGGCCCACTACCAGGCACCGGAGACGATGCCCGGCGGTGCTCCCGCCTCCCGGCAGTCGTCGCACGGCGGCGGTGGCGGCGGGCGGCGCGGGCCGAACACCAAGGGTCTGCTGATCGGCGCCATCGCGGTGGTCGCGGCGGTCGTCATCGGCATCAGCATCGCGATGCTCAACGGCAACTCCGACGACGACAAGGGCGGCGACCAGGCGGACGCCTCCCCGACCCAGTCGCAGCAGGCCACGGGGAGCCCCAAGGCGACCAGCACCGGCGAGGCCGGCGAGCTGCCGAAGGCCGACGCGGTCGACGACGCGGTACAGCTGGCGGGCGGCGCCGCCCCGGCCTCCGACGTCAAGGGCGCTAAGTCGGCGGGCGGCTCCTACGTGGGCGGCCTGAACCAGGTCGGCGCGTCGGTGACCTGGACGGTGGACGTGCCGAAGCCGGGCAAGTACACGCTCAACGTCAACTACGGCGTGCCGGGCAAGGACGCCAACACCACACTGACGATCAACGGCACCTCGCAGAACCGCCCGCTGAACATGTCGAACTTCGCCCACGCCCCCGAGGGCGACTGGGAGCGCGGCTGGACCCACACCTGGGCCAACCTCCAGCTCCAGAAGGGCTCGAACACGATCAGCATCTCGTGCGGCAGCGGCAACCAGTGCGACGTCAACCTGGACCAGTTCTGGCTGGAGAAGGGCTGGCGCAACTAGCCCGTACGGGCTTTTACGCCGCCGACTCCTCATCTGTCACCGTGGCCGCGGTCAGCAGGCGTGCGTAGTCCGCCGGGTCGAACTCACCTGCCGTGGGCGCCAGTACGGCCGCCGCCGAGAGGGCGGTGGCGCGGGTGAGGCGGTCGGGCCAGGGGAGGCCGTCGACCAGGCCCGACAGCAGGCCCGCCACCGCCGCGTCGCCCGCGCCGGTCGGGTTGCCGCGCAGGCGGGCGGGCGGGGCGGCGCGCCAGTGGCCCTCGGGGGTCGCGGCCAGCAGACCGTCCGGGCCCAGGGAGGCGACCACCGACCGGGCCCCCCGGCGGCGGGCGTCGCGGGTGGCGCGGGCCGGCTCGTGGGAGCCGGTGAGCTCGGCCAGTTCCGCCGCGTTGGGCTTGACGATGTCGGGCCGGGCGGCGATCCCGCGCCGCAGCGGCTCCCCGCTTGTGTCCAGCAGCACCGGAACCCCGGCCGACCGGGCCACCCGTATCAGCCCCGCGTACGCGCCCACCGGCACGCCCGGGGGCAGGCTGCCGCAGAGGGCGACCGCCCGGGCGTCGGCGAGGAGAGTGTCGTAGGCGCGCAGGAAGGCGGCCCATTCGGCGGCGCCGATGTGCGGACCGGGCTCGTTCAACTGGGTGGTCCGCCCGGTGAGTTCGTCCACGACGGCGACCGTGCGGCGGGTCGGTCCGGTGACCGGCACCAGCGCGTCGGTGACCCCCGGCGCGGCCGCGAGCCGCTCGCGCAGCACCTGGCCGGTCGGGCCGCCCGTGAAACCGGCGACCGTCACCGCGTACCCGAGCGCGGCGAGCACGCGGGCCACGTTGACGCCCTTGCCGCCGGGCCGCTCCACGACCTCCGACACCCGGTGCTCGGCGTGCGGGCGCAGCGACGCCACGCGGTACGTGATGTCGAGAGCGGTGTTCAGCGTGACCGTCAGGATCACCCGGTCCGACCTCCCTCGCTGGTCCGTACGCCTCGGTTTCCGGGGCCCCGATCATGCCAAAGAGACGGCGTCCGGCCCAGTTGAGGGACGGACGCCGTCTGATGAAGCCGGGTACGGATCAGGGCAGTTGGGGCGTGACCACCCATTCGCCCCGGCGCATGACGCCCTTGAGCGCGAAGTCGCCGTCCAGCAGCACGAGGTCGGCGTCCCTGCCGGGCTCCAGCGAGCCGACCCGGTCCGCCATGCCGAGCAGCCGGGCCGGGTTGGCCGACAGCGCCCTGACCACGTCCGCGACCGGGAGGCGGTCCACGGTGACCGCCCGCCGGAAGGCGCGGTCCAGGGTCAGCGTGGAGCCCGCGATGGAGCCGCCCTCCACCAGCCGGGCCACGCCGTCGCGCACCTCGACCTCCAGCGGGCCGAGCAGATAGCGGCCGTCGCCGGAGCCCGCCGCGTCCATCGCGTCGGTGATGAAGGCGACGCGGTCGGCGCCCGCGTGGTGGAACGCCAACTGCAGTGCCGCCGGGTGGAGATGGGTGCCGTCGTTGATCAGCTCGACGGTGATCCGGCCGTCCTCCAGGAGCGCGGTGATCGGGCCGGGGTCGCGGTGGCCGATGGGGGGCATCGCGTTGAAGAGGTGGGTGGCGACGGTGGCGCCCGCGTCGATGGCGGCGACCGTCTGCTCGTAGCTCGCGTCGGTGTGCCCGACGGCCGCGATCACGCCGTGCTCGGCGAGCAGGCGGACGGAGTCCAGGCCGCCCGGCAGTTCGGTGGCGAGGGTGACCATCCTCGCGTGGCCGTGCGCGGCGTCGACCAGCTTGCGGACCGCGGCCGGGTCCGGGTCGCGCAGCAGTGCCTCGGAGTGCGCGCCCTTGCGGCACGGGGAGATGAACGGCCCCTCGAAGTGGATGCCCGCGATGTCGCCCTGCTCGGCCAGTTCGGCCAGCATCCCGGCCTGGCGGGCCAGTACGTCCAGGTCGTCGGTGACGGTGGAGGCGACCAGCGTGGTCGTGCCGTGTTCGCGGTGGGTGCGGACGGCGGTGAGCGCGTCCTCGGCGCCGCCGGAGAAGGCGGCTCCGCCGCCGCCGTGGTTGTGCAGGTCCACGAAGCCGGGCACCACCCAGTGGCCGGTCACGTCGAGCACGTCGGCGCCCTCGGGCGCGCGCTCCGCGATCCGGCGGCCGTCGACGGCGACCCGCCCGCCCGGCACCTCGCCCGTGGGCAGCACCACGGTGCCGCCGGTGAGCACCAGCGGGCGTGCGCTGTTGTCGGCCATCAGGTGCGTACCTCCGTGGTCTGGGGGATGTGCCGGAGCAGGTCCCGGGCGAGCAGCGCCGCGCCCAGGCACCCGGCGCCGTCACCGAGCGCGGCCGGGACGAGGACGGGCGCGCCCTGGAAGGTGATCCGGCGCTCGATGGCCGCGGCGAGCGGCCGGAACAGCACGTCACCGGCCTCGGCGAGCCCGCCGCCGACGATCAGTGTGCCGGGGTCGAGCAGGGTGAGCGCGGTGACGAGGCCGTCCGCGAGCGCGTCGACCGCCTCGGTCCAGACGCGGGCCGCGTCCGGGTCCCCGGCGGCGACGGCCCGCGCGCAGTCGGCGGCGTCCGCGTCCGCGCGGCCGCTCGCCGCCGCCCAGGCGGTGCCGACGGCGGCCGCGGAGGCGTACCGCTCCAGGCAGCCGGTCTGGCCGCACGGGCAGGGGCGGCCGCCGGGGCGTACCACGATGTGGCCGATCTCCCCGGCGAAGCCGTTCGCGCCCGCCTCCACACCGCCGGCCAGGCCGATCGCCCCGGCGATGCCGGTGCCCAGCGCGACGAAGAGGAAGCGGCCGGTGCCCCGGCCGGCCCCGGCCCGGCCTTCGGCGAGGCCGCCGGTGCGCACGTCGTGGCCGAGGGCGACGGGCATGCCGAGCCGCTCGGTGAGCAGCGCGCGCAGCGGTACGTCGCGCCAGCCGAGGTTGGCCGAGTACAGGGCGGTGCCGTTCGCCTCGTCGACGGTGCCGGGGACGGCGACGCCGGCCGCGAGCGCGGGGGCGCCGAGGTGCTCGGCGCCGTGCGCGCGCAGGTCGGCGGCGAAGTCGAGGAGGCCGTCGACGACCGCGTCCGGTCCGCCCTCACGGTCCGTCGCGCGGCGGGCGCGGTGCAGCACCGCGCCGTCCTCGCCGACGAGCGCGGCCTTCATCGAGGTACCGCCCACGTCCAGGGCGATGACATGTCTCACCGGCCCAGTGTGACCCGCCGACCCGAGAAAGGTCTAGTCCACTCACGTGGTGTAGACCTTATGCGTTCGAAATCGAATGGTCTGACCAAGGGGACAGGGGTTCTGAGGGTGCGTCGGCTTACGGCAGGAACGATCGCGGTGGTCTCCGCACTGGGCATGACGGCGCTGCTCGGCGGCTGTGGGAGCACGGGCTCCTCCCAGGTGACCCTGAAGCTGGTCGCCGCCGACTACGGCGACTCGGCCGCCAACAGCTCCAAGAAGTACTGGTCCGCCCTGGTCGACGCGTACGAGGCGAAGCACCCCGATGTGAAGGTCCAGGTCAGCGTCTACTCCTGGAACGACGTCGACGCCAAGGTGAAGGAGATGGTCGACTCCGGGAACGCCCCCGACATGGCCCAGATCGGCGCGTACGCCGACTACGCGGCCTCGGGGAAGCTGTACCCGATGTCCGACACGCTCTCCATCGGCACCCAGGCCGACTTCGTGCCGCAGCTCGCCGACGCGGGGGACTGGAACCACACGCCGTACGCGATGCCGTTCGCGGCCTCCACGCGCGTGCTCTTCTACAACAAGTCGCTGTTCCGGCAGGCCGGGATCACCCCGCCCACCACCTGGGACGAGCTGGCCTCCGACGCCGAGGCGCTCAAGGCCAAGGGCGTGAAGTACCCGTTCGCGCTGCCGCTCGGCCCGGAGGAGGCGCAGGCCGAGACCATGCAGTGGCTGCTCAGCGGCGGCAGCGGCTACACCGACGACATCGGCACCTACACGATCGACTCCGCGCTGAACGGGGAGACGTTCACCTGGCTCAAGGACGACCTGGTGGGCAAGGGGCTCACCGGGCCCGTCGCCCCCGGCCGGCTCAACCGGGCCGCCGCGTTCGCCGCGTTCGCGGACGGTCAGGTCGGCATGCTCAACGGCCACCCCACGCTGATCCGGCAGGTGGAGGCGAAGGGCGTGAAGTTCGGCATGGTCCCGATGCCGGGCCGCACCGGGCGGGCGCGGGCCGCGATGGGTGTCACCGACTGGATGCTGGCCTTCAGGCAGAACGGCCACGCGCGCCAGATCGGCGGCTTCCTGGACTTCGTGTACGAGCAGAAGAACGTGCTCGACTTCTCCCGCAAGTACGGTCTGCTGCCCGTCACCACCTCCGCGTCCGAGGCGATGAGCCAGTCGGACGCCCCGTCCGACGCGCCGCTGCGCGCCTTCCTGGAGCAGCTGCCGACCGCCGAGCAGTACCCGGTGAACAAGACCTCCTGGGCGGCGGTCAGCGCCGCCGTGAAGAAGGACATCGGGCAGGCGGTCTCCCCCGACGGCAGCCCCGCGGGCGTCCTCACCCGGCTCCAGGCCGCCGCCACGGCCGCCGACAGCACGGCCCAGTCCCAGCGCTGAGCCCGCTGTCAGCGGTCGGGGTTACGGTTGCCGGCATGGAACTCGGCAGCCGTGAGAAGGCGATCCTCGCGCTGGAGCGCCGGGGCTTTCCCGGCCCCGGCGCGAAGGAGCGCGCCATCCGCGAGCAGCTCGGGCTGGCCCCGGTCCGCTACTACCAGCTCCTCAACGCCCTGCTGGACGACGAGCGTGCCCTCCGGCACGACCCGGTGACGGTCAACCGGCTGCGGCGGGTCCGCGAGGCGCGAAGGTCGCAGCGGTAGAGCCCCTTTCGGAGGCGTGAGGGCGGCCCGGCGCGGATAGTGTCGCCCTATGGGCAACCCTGACAACACCGCCGAGGACAGCGCGCTGCCGGTACCGGTGACCCAGGCGGGCCGCGACGGCCTGCGGGCGCTGCTCCGGCAACCCCGCACCGCCGTGATCGGCCTCGACTTCGACGGCACCCTGGCCCCCATCGTCGCCGACCCCGACCAGGCCCGCGCCCACCCCGGCGCGGTGCCCGCGCTGGCCGCGCTCGCGCCGAAGGTGGCCTCCGTCGCCGTGGTCACCGGCCGCCCGGCCGGGGTGGCGGTCCGCAACGGCGGCTTCGCCGGGGTCCCCGGCCTGGAGCACCTCGTCGTCCTCGGCCACTACGGCGCCGAGCGCTGGGACGCCGCGACCGGAGACGTCACCGCGCCCGCCCCGCACCCCGGCATCGCCGCGGTCCGCGCGGAACTCCCCGGCGTGCTGGACCGGGCGGGCGCCTGGCCCGGCACCTGGATCGAGGAGAAGGGCCGCGCGGTCGCCGTCCACACCCGCCGCGCAGAGGATCCCGAAGCCGCCTTCGAAACCCTCCGGGCCCCCCTCACCGACCTCGCCACCCGCCACGGCCTCATCGTCGAACCCGGCCGTCTCGTCCTCGAAATCCGCCCGCCCGGCATGGACAAGGGCGTGGCCCTCCTCGACCACCTCCGCGCCACCGGCGCCGAGTCCGTCCTCTACGCCGGCGACGACCTCGGCGATCTCCCCGCCTTCGCGGCCCTGGAGAAACTCCGCTCCGAGGGCGTCCCGTGCCTCCTGGTGTGCAGCGGCAGCAGCGAGGTGACGGAACTGGCCGAACGCGCCGACCTGGTGGTGGACGGCCCGGAGGGCGTGGTGAACCTGCTCGCCGCCCTCGCGGACCGCACCGGCTGATCAGCCCCGCAGCGCGTCCAGCTGGTCCAGGAACCACTTGGTCGGGGGCAGCGCCGTCGCCGCGTCGGCGAGGTGCTTGGAGCGTTCGGCGCGGGCGGCGTCCGGGAGGGTCAGGGCCTCGTGGAGGGCCTCGGCCGTGCCGACGACGTCGTACGGGTTGACCGTGATCGCGTGCTCGGAGAGCTCCTCGTAGGCGCCCGCCTCGCGGGACAGCACCAGGGCCACGCCCTCGTCGGAGACGACCGGGACCTCCTTCGCGACCAGGTTCATGCCGTCGCGGATGGGGTTCACCAGGGCCACGTCGGCAAGGCGGTACGCGGCCAGGGAGCGGGCGAAGTCGTCGTCGAGGTGGAGCAGGACCGGGGTCCAGCCGGGCGTGCCGTACTCGGCGTTGATCTGCTCCGCGACCCGGCGTACCTCGTCCATGTAGGAGCGGTACAGGGCGAGGTCCTGGCGGGAGGGGTAGGCGAAGGCGACGTGGACCACGCGTTCGCGCCACTCGGGGTGGTCCTCCAGGAGGCGGCGGTACGCCAGCAGGCCCCGCACGATGTTCTTGGACAGCTCGGTGCGGTCCACCCGGACGATCGACCGGCGCCCCTCGCCGATCTGCTCGCGCAGCACCGCCATCCGCTCGTCCACGTCGGCCCGGTGCGCCCGCTCCCGCAGGAACTCCGCGTCCGCGCCGAGCCCGTGCACCCCGATCTCCGTACCCGAGGGGATGCCCGGACCCAGGACCGCGTGGCAGCAGTCGGTGAACGCGTCCGCCCAGCGCCGGGTCAGGAAGGCCGCCCGGTCCGCGCCCAGGATGCCGGTGAGCAGCTCGGCCGCGATGTCGTCGGGGAGCAGGCGGAAGTAGTCCGGCGGCGCCCAGGGGGTGTGCGAGAAGTGCCCGATGCGCAGGTCGGGGCGGAGCTTGCGCAGCATCCGGGGGGCCAGCGCCAGGTGGTAGTCCTGGACCAGGACCGCCGCCCCCGGCGCCGCCTCCTCGGCCAGCGCCTCGGCGAACGCCTGGTTGTAGGACCGGTAGGCGTCCCACTGCCGGCGGAACTCCGCGTCGAACACCGGCTCCAGCGGCGTCTGGTACATCATGTGGTGCACGAACCACAGCGCGGAGTTGGCGATCCCGTTGTACGCGTCGGCGTAGACCCCAGCGTCGATGTCCAGCATCCGCACCCGCTGGCCGCCGGTGTCCTCGGCGGGCAGCAGTCCGCCGCCCGCGCGCCGCACCGCCTCCCGGTCGCCGTCCCCGAGCGCGGCACACACCCACAC
This sequence comes from Streptomyces sp. BK022, assembly GCF_004217355.1. Classification (NCBI taxonomy): domain Bacteria; kingdom Bacillati; phylum Actinomycetota; class Actinomycetes; order Kitasatosporales; family Streptomycetaceae; genus Streptomyces; species Streptomyces sp. BK022. Next base: position 350,188 of record NZ_SHKU01000007.1, on the reverse strand, counting down.
CGCGTCCGTGTCCGGACCGATCGCCGACAGCCCCGAGACGAGACCGCCGCCGCCCCGGCGGGAACTCAGGGACCCGTCGGGACCCACCGTGTACGAAACCGGGCCGCGATTGGACGCGACCAGCACCTCAGCACCCTGCGTAGCCATGGCCTCAACCTAGCCCGGCCCACAAATGCTCAAACGTACGCGCGACCGGCGAGCCGGACCGTATACGGCCCGCTCACGCCACCTCCCGCGCCGCGTACTCCGCGATCTCCGCCATCGGCGGCCGCTCCTCGGTGTCCACGGAGTACGTACGCGGCTCGAACCCGCTCACCCCCCGCTCGAACTGGGTCAGCACCGGCCGCACCAGGTGCCCGCGCGCTAGCCGGAGCTGCGCGGTGCGGTAGATCGCGGCGGCCATCCGGCCGAGCGCCTGCCCGTCCTGGTGCCGGTGCTTGCGCACGCCCACGTCCACCTGGGCCAGCGCGTCCAGCCCGACCAGGTGCAGCGAGTCCACCAGCATGCCCAGCTCCACCCCGTACCCCACCGGGAACGGCAGCCGCTCCAGCAGGGAGCGCCGGGCCGCGTACTCCCCGCCCAGCGGCTGCACGAACCCGGCGAGCTGCGGCCAGTGCATGTTCAGCAGCGGGCGCGCCATCAGCTCGGTCACCCGGCCGCCCTGCCCGGCGGCGCCGCCCAGCGGACGGTCGTACATCGCCTTGACCAGGTCGATCCCCGGATCGGTGAGCAGCGGGCCGACGATGCCGAGCACGAAGTCGGAGGAGAACTCGCGCAGATCGGCGTCCACGAAGGCGATGATGTCGCCGTCGGTCGCCAGCAGGGAGCGCCACAGCACGTCGCCCTTGCCGGGCACGGCGGGCAGCCGGGGCAGGATCTCGTCCCGGTGCACCACCCGCGCGCCCGCGGCAGCGGCCACCTCGGCGGTGCGGTCGGTGGACCCGGAGTCCACCACGACTATCTCGTCCACCAGCGGCGCCTGGAAGACCAGGTCGTGGCGGATCACGGAGACGATCTCGCCGACCGTCGCCTCCTCGTTCAGCGCGGGCAGCACCACGGAGACGCGCTGCCCGGACCGCTGCTTGGCGGCCAGCACGCGGTGCAGCGGGCGGTCGGCCACGGACCAGGAGCGGGTGGCCAGCCAGCGCTCGGTTTCTTCCATCATGGTCTGCGGCTCCTCACTGCCTGATCCATCTCGCGGTTCGGACGACACCTTCAACTCTCCTGGCCTTCGGTTACAGTCTTGAACAACGCCGATGACCATCGCATGTCGAGGTCGGACGGCGTCCACAACCGAATACCGCTCATCCAGAGGGGCAGAGGGAAACGGCCCGATGAAGCCCCGGCAACCCTCCAGCCGGTCTCCCGTGCGCGACACACCGCGGCACGCGCGAGGCTCCCGGCTAGGGAAGGTGCCAAATCCGTCTCACGGCGAGATGCGTCGTGAGGAAGATGAGGAGAAAGGGCCTCGCCTCCATGGCTGTGCAGACTGTCGCCACCCCCACCGTCGATCTCGGACCCGCCGCCGCCCTGAGCTGTCGGGAGTGCGGACACCGCGTCCCGCTCGGTCCCGTCTTCGCCTGCGAGGAGTGCTTCGGACCGCTGGAGATCGCCTACGACTTCTCCGCGTACGACACCGAGAAGCTCCGGGCGCGCATCGAGTCCGGCCCCGCGAACATCTGGCGCTACGCCCCGCTGCTGCCCGTCCCCGCCGACGTGGCCGACAAGCCGAACCTCAACCCCGGCTGGACCCCGCTGGTCAAGGCCGACCGCCTGGCGAGTGAACTCGGCGTCACCGGCGGGCTGTTCGTGAAGGACGACTCCGGCAACCCGACGCACTCCTTCAAGGACCGCGTCGTCGCCCAGGCGCTGGAGGCCGCCCGCGCCTTCGGCTTCACCACCCTCTCCTGCTCCTCCACCGGCAACCTGGCCGGGGCCGTCGGCGCCGCCGCCGCCCGCGCCGGCCTGCGCTCCTGCGTGTTCATCCCGCACGACCTGGAGCAGGGCAAGGTCGTCATGGCCGCGGTCTACGGCGGTGAGCTGGTCGGCATCGAGGGCAACTACGACGACGTGAACCGCTTCTGCTCCGAGCTGATCGGCGACCCGGCCGGCGAGGGCTGGGGCTTCGTCAACGTCAACCTGCGCCCGTACTACGCCGAGGGTTCCAAGACGCTGGCGTACGAGATCTGCGAGCAGCTCGGCTGGCGGCTGCCCGACCAGCTCGTGGTGCCGATCGCCTCCGGCTCCCAGCTCACCAAGATCGACAAGGGGCTGAAGGAGCTGATCGCGCTCGGCCTGGTCGAGGACAGGCCGTACAAGATCTTCGGCGCCCAGGCGGAGGGCTGCTCGCCCGTGTCGGCCGCCTACAAGGCGGGACACGACGTGGTGCGGCCGCAGAAGCCGGACACCATCGCCAAGTCCCTCGCCATCGGCAACCCGGCCGACGGGCCGTACGTGCTGGACATCGCGCGCCGCACCGGCGGGGCGGTGGAGGATGTGACGGACCCGCAGATCGTGGACGCCATCAAGCTGCTGGCCCGCACCGAGGGCATCTTCGCCGAGACGGCGGGCGGGGTGACGGTCGGCGTCACCGCCAAGCTGATCGAGTCCGGCGCGCTGGACCCCTCGCTCACCACCGTCGTCCTCAACACCGGCGACGGCCTCAAGACCCTGGACGCGGTCGCCGGTACCGGCCTGTCCGCGACCATCCGCCCGAACCTGGACTCCTTCCGAGAGGCTGGCCTCGCATGAGCGTGACCGTTCGCATCCCGACCATCCTGCGTACCTACACCGGCGGCCAGGCCGAGGTCGCCGCCGAGGGCGGCACGCTCGCGGAGGTCATCGAGGACCTGGAGAAGCGCCACCAGGGCATTTCCGCCCGCGTCCTGGACGACCAGGGCAGGCTGCGCCGGTTCGTGAATGTCTACGTCAATGACGACGACGTGCGTTTCGAGGGCGGACTTCAGACCGCCACGCCCGACGGCGCGGGTGTCTCCATCATTCCGGCGGTCGCCGGCGGCTGAAATTTACCGTCGGTAATGGTCCTCTGTGTGGCCCCCTTCGCAAGACAAACGGAGGGGGCCATTCTGCGTGATTGAGCGCGGTAGAGTTGGGGAACGCGCTCCCGGTCCCGCGGACCGGGCGCCCTTGATTCATGCCGCCGGCCCGACAAGAAGCAGCCAAAATGCGCGGGTAATGTGCGGCATTTGTTGCATTTATGGGGCCCGACTTGCCCCGAATTCAGCCGAAGTTGCGGCAGATTCCGGACTGTGTCCGTCCAGAATTCTCGTCCGATTGACCTGTTGCAGACGGCAGTTGGACAGATACATTCAGCCGCGGTCGACGCGTTCCGGCGCACGCCCCCGGAGGATTGGGGGGCGAGGTCTGACCCAGGTTCACGAGGTGTGGATCTGCGCAAGGGCCAGTAATAGGGGAGTTAGCCATGGCTCAGGGCACCGTCAAGTGGTTCAACGCGGAGAAGGGGTACGGCTTCATCGCGGTCGACGGTGGTGCGGACGTCTTCGTCCACTACAGCGCGATTCAGATGGACGGCTACCGCAGCCTGGAAGAGGGTCAGCGGGTCGAGTTCGAGATCTCGCAGGGTCAGAAGGGCCCGCAGGCCGACATGGTTCGCGTCACCGCCTGAACGTCTCCAGCTGAGCGCAGGGCCCGTACCCGTACAGGGTGCGGGCCCTTCGTCCTGTTAAGTCCCGTCCTGATCCCCCGAAGGCGCTTGCACTCGCCCTGGGGGAGTGCTAATCATTGCGTTAGCACTCTGAAGGTGAGAGTGACAACGAAGGACCGGGTCGGTGAGGCCCGCAGGCCGGGTGGGGCAAGGAACCACGAGGCCGGCGAGCCGTCCGTCGCGGGCGCGGGCGCGGTCCGAAGGAATCACCCCCAGTCCTGGAGGGACCACTTCACATGGCCAAGATCATCGCGTTCGACGAGGAGGCGCGGCGCGGCCTCGAGCGCGGCATGAACCAGCTCGCGGACGCCGTCAAGGTGACGCTCGGCCCCAAGGGCCGCAACGTCGTCCTCGAGAAGAAGTGGGGCGCCCCCACGATCACCAACGATGGTGTCTCCATCGCCAAGGAGATCGAGCTCGAGGACCCGTACGAGAAGATCGGCGCCGAGCTGGTCAAGGAAGTCGCCAAGAAGACGGACGACGTCGCCGGCGACGGTACGACCACCGCGACCGTGCTGGCCCAGGCCCTGGTCAAGGAAGGCCTGCGCAACGTGGCCGCCGGCGCCAACCCGATGGCCCTCAAGCGCGGTATCGAGAAGGCCGTCGAGGCCGTCTCCACCGCCCTGCTGGAGCAGGCCAAGGACGTGGAGACCAAGGAGCAGATCGCCTCCACCGCCTCCATCTCCGCCGCCGACACCCAGATCGGCGAGCTCATCGCCGAGGCGATGGACAAGGTCGGCAAGGAAGGCGTCATCACCGTCGAGGAGAGCAACACCTTCGGTCTGGAGCTCGAGCTCACCGAGGGTATGCGCTTCGACAAGGGCTACATCTCCGCCTACTTCGCGACCGACATGGAGCGCATGGAGGCGGTGCTCGAGGACCCGTACATCCTCATCGCCAACTCCAAGATCTCCTCGGTCAAGGACCTGCTCCCGCTGCTGGAGAAGGTCATGCAGTCGGGCAAGCCGCTGCTGATCATCGCCGAGGACGTCGAGGGCGAGGCCCTCTCCACCCTGGTGGTCAACAAGATCCGCGGCACCTTCAAGTCCGTCGCCGTCAAGGCTCCGGGCTTCGGCGACCGCCGCAAGGCCATGCTCGGCGACATCGCCATCCTCACCGGTGGCGAGGTCATCTCCGAGGAGGTCGGTCTCAAGCTGGAGAACGCCTCCCTGGACCTGCTGGGCCGCGCCCGCAAGGTCGTCGTCACCAAGGACGAGACCACGATCGTGGACGGCGCCGGCTCCTCGGAGCAGGTGCAGGGCCGCGTGAACCAGATCCGCGCCGAGATCGAGAACTCCGACTCGGACTACGACCGCGAGAAGCTCCAGGAGCGCCTGGCGAAGCTCGCGGGCGGCGTGGCGGTCATCAAGGCCGGTGCGGCCACCGAGGTGGAGCTCAAGGAGCGCAAGCACCGCATCGAGGACGCCGTGCGCAACGCCAAGGCCGCCGTCGAGGAGGGCATCGTCGCCGGTGGTGGCGTGGCCCTGCTCCAGGCCGGCCAGGTCTTCGACAAGCTGGAGCTGTCGGGCGACGAGGCGACCGGTGCCAACGCGGTCAAGCTCGCGCTGGAGGCCCCGCTCAAGCAGATCGCCGTCAACGGTGGTCTCGAGGGTGGCGTCGTCGTGGAGAAGGTCCGCAACCTGCCCGTCGGCAACGGCCTGAACGCCGCGACCGGCGAGTACGTCGACATGATCGCCGAGGGCATCATCGACCCGGCGAAGGTCACGCGCTCCGCGCTGCAGAACGCGGCCTCCATCGCCGCGCTCTTCCTCACCACCGAGGCCGTCATCGCCGACAAGCCCGAGAAGGCCGGCGCGGCCGCTCCGGGCGGCATGCCGGGCGGTGACATGGACTTCTGATCCTCCTGGATCAACCGTCCGTCGCCAGGGCGGCACCTCCCCCGCGGGAGGTGCCGCCCTTCGGCGTCTCCAGGGGGCGCACCGGTTTCCGTCACCTCCCTTGACACCCCCGCCGGACCGCCACAACACTCCACGACGGGAGAGCGCTCTCCTGGATTCCACGGCACATGTGATGGACCGTCACGCGGACGGTCGCGGACGGCGTCGTCCCTCTCGCCGGTCCCGGCCGCCCGACCCCCACCGTCCCCATCGACGTGGCAGGAGGTCTCCATGGCACGGAGATCGAAGATCGTCTCAGGATTACTGGTGTCCAGCGCGCTGGTCCTCACCTCGCTCGGCCTGGCCGGCGTGGCGATGAGCGCCGACCCCGCGGCGGGGCCGGTCCACACGGCTCACGCGATGCCCGTCTCCACGCAGTACTCGCCGGAGGACCCCGACGGCGACGGATACATCCCGGCGAACCCGCCGGTGACCGGGGTCGTCCCCTCCAAGGCCGAGCCACCGCACCGGTACTTCCACGAGTTCCAGGCGAACTGCTCGGTGACCCACACCCGCCCCGACGACCCGATCGTCTACCCGGGCCAGCCGGGCAAGTCGCACGACCACACGTTCATGGGCAACACGACCACGAACGCGGCCAGCACCACCGCCTCGCTCGACACGGGCGGCACCACCTGCAAGGCGCCCGGCGACAAGTCGGCCTACTGGATGCCGACCCTGCTCAAGGGCGGTACGCCGGTGCTGCCGGTCGGCCCGCAGACCATCTACTACAAGGCGGGCGTCACCGACTACACCAGCGTGCGGCCCTTCCCGAAGGGGCTGCGCTTCGTCGTCGGCAGCCCGATGCAGTCGGCGGCCGAGTTCCGCGCCCACCGCGGCTTCGTCGAGGGCTGGGAGTGCGGTGACAGCTACTTCAACACCGACTTCCCCGCCCAGTGCCCGAACCGGGCCGACGTCCAGCTCAACATCCGCTTCCAGGCCCCCAGTTGCTGGGACGGCAAGTACCTGGACACCCCGAACCACCAGAGCCACATGGCGTACCCGGTGGTCAACCCCGGCACGAACAACAACATCTGCCCGGACGACCACCCCGTCGCCCTGCCGATGATCGAGTTCAAGATGGCCTTCCCGGTCAACGGGGACATGAGCCAGGTCAAGCTGTCGAGCGGAGCGGGCTACTCGTTCCACTACGACTTCTTCAACGCGTGGGACGCGCCGACCCTGAAGGCGCTCGTGGACCACTGCGTCGTCGGCGCCCTCCAGTGCGACGCCCGGGGCTACGACCAGACGCACCCCGAGGCCGGCGCCGCCCTCGACGCGAACTACCGGCTCCCCTGATCCCGAGCACCCTTCCCGCCGGCCGGTACACGGCCCGGCCGGCGGGACCCCGCTCCATCCCCCCACCCGCACACCGGACGGACACTCATGACCGCATCCCGTGTCACGGCACCTCTCACGGCGGGCCTGCTCGCCGCCGGAGCCCTCGTCGCGCTGCCCGCCCCGCCCGCGCACGCCGCCGGCTCCGTCGTCAGGGTCACCGGCTCGCAGGGCAACTGGCAGCTGACCGTCGACGGCAGCCCGTACCAGATCAAGGGCCTCACCTGGGGGCCGTCCACCGCCGACGCGTCCCGCTACCTGCCCGACCTGAGGTCGATGGGCGTCAACACCGTCCGCACCTGGGGCACCGACGCCTCCAGCAAACCGCTCTTCGACGCCGCCGCGGCCCAGGGCATCAAGGTGGTCGCCGGGTTCTGGCTGCAACCGGGCGGCGGCCCCGGCAGCGGCGGCTGCGTGAACTACCTGACCGACACCGCCTACAAGAACCAGGTGCTCACCGAGTTCCCCCAGTGGGCCGCCACCTACAAGGACAACCCCGGCGTGCTGATGTGGAACGTCGGGAACGAGTCCGTGCTCGGCCTCCAGAACTGCTACAGCGGCGCCGAGCTGGAGCGCCAGCGCGACGCCTACACCACGCTCGTCAACGACATCACCAAGAAGATCCACGCCGTCGACCCCAACCACCCGGTCACCTCCACCGACGCGTGGACCGGCGCCTGGCCGTACTACAAGAAGAACGCGCCCGACCTCGACCTGTACGCCGTCAACGCCTACAACGCGGTGTGCGACGTCAAGGCGGCCTGGGAGCAGGGCGGTTACACCAAGCCGTACATCGTGACCGAGACCGGGCCGGCCGGGGAGTGGGAGGTGCCGGACGACGCGAACGGCGTCCCCGCCGAGCCCACCGACCGCGCCAAGGCCGACGGCTACACACGGGCCTGGAACTGCGTCACCGGGCACCGGGGCGTCGCGCTCGGCGCCACGATGTTCCACTACGGCACCGAGTACGACTTCGGCGGCATCTGGTTCAACCTGCTGCCCGCCGGGGAGAAGCGGCTGTCGTACTACGCCGTGAAGCGCGCGTACGGCGCGGACACCTCGCGGGACAACACCCCGCCGGTCATCTCCGACCTGAGCGTCGAGGGCGACGCGGCCAGGGTTCCGGCGGGCGGTGACCTCACCCTCGCGGTCAAGGTCACCGATCCCGACGGCGACCCGATCACGTACGAGGTGCAGGACAACAGCAACTACATCGACCAGAGCAAGCAGCTCGTCACGCTGCCCGCGACCAACCTCGGCGGGGGCCGGCTGCGGGTCACGGCGCCGGACCGGCCGGGCGTCTGGAAGATCTACGTGAAGGCCAAGGACGGCAAGGGCAACGTGGGCGTCGAGACCCGGTCCTTCCGTGTGGTGCCGCCCGTCCCCTCGGGTACGAACCTCGCCCGGGGCAAGCCCGCGACCGCCTCCTCGGCCCAGACCGGCGGCGGCGACTGCCCCTGCACGGCCGCGGGCGCCGTGGACGGCGACCTCACCACCCGCTGGGCCAGCGACTGGAGCGACCCCCAGTGGCTCCGCGTCGACCTCGGCACCCGCACCTCCTTCCGGCACGTGCAGCTGGTGTGGGAGACCTCCTACGCCCGCGCCTACACGGTGCAGACCTCGGACGACGGGCAGAACTGGACCACCGTCCGCACCGTCACCGACGGCAACGGCGGCGTCGACGACCTCGACGTCTCCGGGACCGGGCGCTATGTACGGGTCAACGGAACGGCCCGGGGCACGGGTTGGGGCTACTCGCTCTACGAGTTCGGGGTCTACGGCTGAGCCGACCGGGCGGCTAGGGTGCCGAAAATGAGCAGAGAGGCCCCCACGCTGGAGGACGTCGCGCAGGAGGCCGGGGTCTCCCGCGCGACGGTCTCGCGCGTCATCAACGGCGTCCGCAACGTCGACCCCGGCATCCAGGAGACGGTGCGCCGGGCCATCGAGCGGACGGGGTACGCGCCCAACCGGGCCGCCCGCTCGCTGGTGACCCGGCGCAGCCAGACGGTCGCCCTGGTCGTGTCGGGCGCGGGGGACACCCCCGAGGAGGTGCACAACGCGGTCGCGACCCGGGTGTTCGCCGACCCCTTCTTCGGGCGGGTGGTCAGCGGGGTCGTCGGATACCTCCGCCCACGCTCCATGCACCCGCTCCTGATGTTCGCCGAGTCCGAGGAGACCCGCCGCCAGGTGCTGACCGACCTCCGGCAGGGCAGCGCCGACGGCGCCCTCGTCGTCTCCACCCACGCCGACGACCCCCTGCCCGCCCTCCTCGCCGAGGCCGGCCTCCCCGCCGTCCTCTTCGCCTGCCCCGCCCGCCCCGTCCCCCTCAGCTACGTCGACCTCGCCCACCGCGACGGGGCGGCGCTCGCGGCCGAACACCTCCTCGCGCGCGGCTGCCGCCGCATCGGCACCGTCACCGGCCCCCTCGACGTCGCCGCCAGCCGCGAACGGCTCGCCGGGTTCCGCGACACGATGGCCCGCCGGGGACACCCCGGCGTCCCGGTTGCCGAGGGCGGCTTCACGCTGGACACCGGCGCGTCCGCGATGGCCGCGCTGCTGGCGGAACACCCCGAGCTGGACGGCGTGTTCGCCGCCAACGACCTCATGGCCCAGGGCGCCTGCCAGGTCCTGCGCGAAAACGGCCGCCGCGTCCCGGACGACGTCGCGGTGGTCGGCTTCGACGACTCCAGCGCGGCGCTCGGCTGCCGCCCGGCCCTGACCACCGTGCGGCAACCGGTGGAGGAGATGGCCGCGGCGATGGCTCGGCTCCTGGACGAGCATGTCCGGGGGGTGCGGAGCGAACCCACGTCGCTGATCTTCGATCCGGAGCTGGTGGTGCGGGAGTCGGCGTGAGCGGTGGGTTGTCTCACCAGTGGGGGTCCTCCCAGCGGGCCGGGGTGGGGAGGGACGCCAGGCGTATGCGGTCGGCGTCGTGGGCTGGTATGCGGGCTGGGGTGTGGCGAGCGAGCCAGGTGATCAGCTCGGCACGCAGGGCGTCCTCGTCGTGCCAGGTGGGCCAGGGGAAGTCGTCGTACAGGAGGTCACGTACCCAAAGAGCCGCCGCTTCGGCCAGATACTGGTCGGCCGTCGGGTGGTCGAGGGCTTCCCAGGCCGCGAGCCAGGGGGTGAGGGTGGCGGATGCCTCTGTGCAGAGGGTGAGAAGGGCGTGGACCGGGATCGGCGGGGCTGGGTCGGTGAGGCTGTGGGACCACCAGGCGTGCAGGAACTCGCGTACCGACTCGCGCTGACGCGGGGGCCACCGCAGCCAGTCGCTCCGGGCGAACGACTGCCCGATCTCGCCCGTGGCGTACGCGGGCTCCGCTCCACCGACCAGCGCCCGCCCGAACTGCGGCAAGACGCGGCGCAGTACCGCGCCGTGGTCGTTCCAGTCAGGCGCGCTCCACGTACGGCGCAGCAGGTCCGGGTCGAGTTCCCGGTCCGGGACCTTCAGCAGCGCCAGCTCGTCCGGGCTGCCCCAGTGGCAGACGCACTGGGTCTCGTCGGGGCGGGCGGCCATGCCGTGGAAGGTGACGGCCAGGTCGTCCAGGGCTCGGTCGAGCCGGACCCGGGCGGGGGTGTCATCGAGGTTCGTCATCGTCGGCACAGCCTCAAGAGGACTCCGGCCGGGGCGTCCCGGCCGAAGATCGCGAGCTTACCCGGGGACCGGGGTGTGCTTGCGGGCGGACATGGCGGCTCGGATCTCCCCCGCGCGGGCGCGTACGGCTGGGGCCGGCAGGGGTGCTGGGCCTTGCCAGGGGGACTGTTCGCCTCGGCAGGCTCGGCACATGCCTCCTGGGAGGGCCTCGGGGCGGCCCAGGACGTCGCACTTCGCGCATTGCAGGATGCGGCGCGGTGGGGTGTGGACCGGTTCCGGGGGGAGTTTGTCCGTGAGGCGGCGGCGGATGAGGGCCGCCGGGTGGTGGATCGGGTTCGGGAGGCCGTCCGTCAGGGCTCGGAGGATGGCGTCCTCCGTGGCACCTCGGGCGAACCACTCCGTCAGCAGCGGTGCGAGGTTGGTGCAGTCGGCTGCTGAGAGGGACAGGGCCGGGGTCTTGCGGCCCAGGGCGGCCAGGAGGATGTGGGCCCTGGTGCGGGTGGGCTTCGGCGAGGGCTCCGGGGTGTCGCCCCGGGCGAAGGAGGCCCACCATCCGTCGTCGCGGGCGGTACGGGAGAACCACGATCGGGTGATCCAGCGGGGGCCGGTCCCCTCCGAGTCCAGACGTTCCCTGCCTCGCCTCAAGTGACCGGCGTTCTGGAGGCGGTTGAGGGCCGTACGCAGCGCGCACTGGCCGTACGGGAGTGTCTTGGCCAGCGTCTTCACCGAGATGTCGGCGCCCTCCGGCAGGCGGTCGATGTACGCCGCGATGGCCGCCTCGCGGGGCGGAAGATGCGCGAAGTCGTCCTTGCCGCGCCGGAGTTGGTCTGGCGCGGAGCGCTTGCCGTAGCCGGGGTTGGCCATCGGGGGCGGGAGTACGTGCGCCTGCTGGGGGGCAGGGCTAAGCTTGGCTTCAGCCACGGGATCGAGGTCCGATCGATCTTGTAGGTCAAGCCCCCGCAGGTGTTGGTAGCGCCTGGCGGGGGCTGTTCGTTATGCGGGCACGCTAGAGCCTCGTCACTGTTCGTGGCAAGTCGGTGGCTGCCGGTCAAATCGCCGGGTGGGAGGGTGGGTTGAGACCCACCAACCAATCCTTGTTAAGAGGGCTCGGAGCTCGCGGCTTGAGCCTCGGGGCGGCCCCCGCCTCAGCCGGCCTTGAGGTTCTCCACGAACGCGGCCCACGCCTGTCGCCGGAACGCGAGCGTCGGGCCGTGCGGCGCCTTGGAGTCGCGTACGGGGATGTGGGTGGGGTGGGTGTCGTTCACTTCCAGGCAGTCGCCCGCGCTGCCGCCGCTGTACGTCGACTTGCGCCAGATGACCGGGGCCGGGGCTGGCTCAGGGCTGTTCCTCATGGGCGTAATCCTGTGCCATGGCATCAAGCAGGACAAGGGACTTGGCTGGTGAGAGGGCGCAGGCCGCAAGCAGCTCGAAGGTGCGCCGATGGTGCCTGACGGTGGTGGGGTCGTCTTCGAGGCGCCCGGTGCCGACTCCCTCGAAGTAGAGGAGTGGTGGCGCGCCCTCGAAGTCCATCAGTTTGATGGAGCCCTCCATCGCCGTGTGTGCTCCGGCCTCGAACGGAAGGATCTGCACGATGGCGCGATGCTGTCGAGCCACGTCGGCTACGTGGCGGAGCGCCTCCGCCATCACTGCTCTGCCGCCCGTCACCCGGCGCAGGGCCGCCTCGTCAATCACGACCCACAACAACAGGTCCGTTGGATCGGCTAGGAGAGCCGCCCGCTCCATGCGGGTCGACACCAGCTCGTCGAGTTTCCGTTCCGGCTCGGTCGGTCGATAGGCGCGGAATACTGCTCGTGCGTACGCGGGGGTCTGGAGCAGGCCGGGGATCAGCAGAGGCGTGAATTGCCTGACCGCAGTGGCCTGCGCTTCTGCTTCCGCAGCTTCGGCGAAGTGCTCCGGGTGCTTCGACTTGGCCGCAGCGACGCAGTTCCGCGCGAAGAAGTCCCCCGTGTCCAGCGCCTCGTCCAGCATGCGCGCGTACTCCGGCTGCATCCGCCGCGTCCCGGCCTCCAGTTGGCCGATGAACGAGCCGCTCACGAAGAGGACCTGGCCCAACTGCTCCTGGCTCAATCCCTTCCGCTCCCGCGCATGGCGCAACTCCGCGCCGATCATCGCTCGTGGTGACGACGACGGGTCGAGGTCCTTCGGTCCGGGCATCGTTGCTCCTGTCCCACAGGCGAGGTTGTTGGTGCCGCCTCCCTGGCCAGGCTAGAAGCGGGACGACCACTCTGTGTGCGGAACAGGAACACTCAGCGTGGAGGCGGAACATGACGGATACGGCTGACCAGGCGGTCGAGCGGCTGCGTGCCGCCCTGCGGGACGCGGGCATCGTGCTGCCGTCGCTTCGTGTCGACCCCGTGACGGAGGTCTACGGCGGCCGTAACACCCTCGTGGACCTCGGGAGCTGCAACCTGGACGTCGCCGCCCGTCTGGCCGCCGTGCTCGTGGAGCGGGCGGGTGGGTGACGAGGAGGGGCCGGCCCCCGGGTCGTACGCCCTCGACGTCCGGGACGGGCGGCTCGGTGAGGTCATGGGGCAGGTCGGCGGCCGGGTTCAGTTGCGGCCCCTCGGGGGCGGCCGGGAGTGGGACGTACCGCCGGAACACCTCGGCGAAGCCGCCCCCGCCGACGTGCTCCGCGAGCGCGTCCGGCTGCTGAACCGGGACGCCCGGCGGCGGGTCGAGCTGGGCTGAGAGGTGGGCGTGGTGGGGGTCACACGGACCCGGTCCGCCGGGGCGGAATGCGGAGCCGGGTGGACCAGTTGTTTCACTAGGTGCACCATTGCGTGCACACATACCAGCCGGTCTACCCGACACCGTTCTTCCGAGGAGCCCCTCACGTGACCGTCACGACGTCCGCCGCCAGCCGCGCGGCCCAGCTCCTGTCCCGCCCGATCACGCTGAACGGCCTCACCGTGCCGAACCGGATCGCGATGGCGCCGATGACCCGGATGTTCTCCCCGGGCGGCATCCCCGGTGAGGACGTGGTGTCGTACTACTCCCGCCGTGCCGCGAACGGCGTCGGCCTGATCGTCACCGAGGGTACGTACGTCGGGCACGACTCGGCCGGCCAGAGCGACAGCGTGCCGCGCTTCCATGGCGAGGAGCAGCTCGCGGGCTGGGAGAAGGTCGCGCGCGAGGTGCACGCGGCGGGCGGCACGATCGTCCCGCAGCTCTGGCACATCGGCATGGTCCGCCGTCAGGGCGAGCCGCCGTTCGCGGACGCTCCCGCCATGGGCCCGTCCGGCGTGCACAAGGCGGGTGCCGAGCCCAAGGGCCAGGCCATGACGCAGTCCGACATCGACGACGTGATCGGCGCCTTCGCGCAGGCCGCCGCCGATGCCGAGCGCATCGGCTTCGACGGGGTCGAGATCCACGGCGCCCACGGCTACCTGCTGGACCAGTTCCTGTGGGAGGGCATGAACCGCCGTACCGACGGCTATGGCGGCGACCCGGTCGCCCGCGCGCAGTTCGCAGCGGAGGTCGTCGCGGCCGTGCGCGAGCGCGTGTCCGCCGAGTTCCCGGTCATCTTCCGCTACTCGCAGTGGAAGCAGCAGGACTACACGGCGCGTCTCGCCGAGACCCCGGAGGAGCTGGAGGCGATCCTCGCCCCGATCTCCGCCGCCGGTGCGGACGTCTTCCACGCCTCCACCCGCCGCTACTGGGAGCCCGAGTTCGAGGGCTCCGACCTCAACCTGGCCGGCTGGACCAAGAAGATCACCGGCAAGCCGGTCATCACCGTCGGCTCGGTCGGCCTGGACGGCGACTTCACGGGTGCGTTCCAGGGCGAGGGCTCCCCGGTCAAGAACATCGACGACCTCCTGGACGGCTTCGAGCGCGACGAGTACGACATGGTCGCCATCGGCCGCGCGCTGCTCCAGGACCCGGAGTGGGCCGCGAAGGTGCTGTCCGGCCGGTACGACGAGCTGAAGGCGTACGACGCCGCTTCGCTGGGTTCCCTCAGCTGAGGCATTCCCGCCAAGGCGCCGGGTGGGTCGACTCCCGCCCGGCGCCTTTGCGTTCACTTCTCCGGGTCCACGGCGGCCAGCCGTACCGTGCCGTCCTCCGCCACCGACCAGCCGGGGTTGTGGCAGATCTCCCAGCGGTGGCCGTCCGGGTCGGTGAAGTAGGCGTGGTAGCCGCCGAAGGCCGCCCGCTGGGGCTCCTTGAGGACGTTCGCCCCGGCCTCGCGGGCGCGGGCCACGGCCTCGTCGACCTCCGCGGGGGAGCCGAGGTTGCGGGCGAGGGTGAAGGGGGTGCCGGGGGTGGCCGGGGCGCCGGTGTCGGCGGCCAGGTCGGCCAGCGGGAACAGGGCCAGCGCCACGCCCTTGCCGACCTGGTAGAAGACCACCTCGTCCAGGTCGAGCAGCGGGGTCCAGCCGAGGCCCTCGCTGTAGAAGCGGCGGCTCGTCGCGAGATCCTCGACGCCCAGGGTCACCATGCTGAGCTGCTGGTCCATGTCCATGCCGCTGCCTCCGGCTAGAGGTTGCCCATCGGTTCGACGTCCACCTGGGTGGGGGTGCCCCAGACGCGGAGCACCTCGTAGTCGGTGAACTCGTGGACCAGACGGTAGGCCATCGCCGGGCGCGAACCCCGGCGGGCGGCGGCGAGGTACGCCTCCGCCTCGCGGCGGTCCCTCCGGGGGGTGCCGCAGAGCTGCCACTCGCGGCCGTTCCACGCCTCGGGGAGCCAGCGCTGCTGGGGCTCGGGGCGGTCGGCGCGGACGCCGTACCGGGAGGGGGCGGTCGCGGGGGCCTCCGGGCCGCGGCCCTGGCCGCCGTACTCCGCGCGGCGGGCGGCCCTTCTGCGGGTCTCGCACAGCAGGCACAGGTCCGCCGCGCTCTTGTCCACGGGGCCCTGCGGGTGCTCCGCGCAGCGGGTGGTGGGGGCGCCGGCCGAGACGCTCTCGTCCAGCAGGTCCAGCGCGCGGCGCAGATCGGCCTTGACCTCGTGCAGCCGGGAGTCCGGGGTGTCGGCGGACAGCGCGTCCCCGTGCTCCCCGACGAGCCGGAGAGCGCGGCCTAGCGCGGTGAGCTGGGCGTGATTCATGCCTCCAGCTTCTCACCCGCGCGCCGGGACTCCGGATGCGCGAGGATCGGGCCGCAGTACGTTTCCGCGACCCCTTCTGGAGGGCACCCGTGAGGATCAACCTGGCCAGCGTCTTCGTCGACGACCAGGAGAAGGCGCTGCGCTTCTACACCGAGGTGCTGGGCTTCGTGCGGAAGGCCGACGTGCCGCTCGGCGAGTACCGGTGGCTGACCGTGGTCTCGCCCGAGCAGCCCGACGGCACCGAGCTGCTGCTGGAGCCGGACGCCCACCCCGCGGCCAGGCCGTACACCACGGCCCTGCGCGGCGACGGCATCCCGGCCACCTCCTTCGCCGTGGACGACGTGCGCGCCGAGTACGAGCGGCTGCGCGGGCTCGGGGTGCGCTTCACCCAGGAGCCGGTGGCGGCGGGGCCGGTGACCGTCGCGGTGCTGGACGACACCTGCGGCAATCTGATCCAGCTCGCGCAGTACTCCTAACCGTGGTGCAGCAGGCTTCCCTTGCCACAGGCGGGGGCCTGTTCGGCCATCGGGAGCGGGGAGACCGCCTTGACCACCGGGACCACGGTGAGGTCCGCCGCGCAGGCGGTGGTGTCCTCGGCCGTCCAGCGGTCGTCGGCGGGGGCGGCGTGGGCGGGGGCGGCCAGGGCGGCGGAGGACGCGGCGACGGCGAGGGTGGCTAGCAGCAGCTTCTTCATGTCAGGGGCAACGACGGGGAGGGGCGGGCGTCACGCGGAGCCGGCGGGTGTCCGGTCGGTGACCGGCGGGGTCGTACCCCTCGCCGTACCTCTCGGGAAGCCGAAGGCGAGGGTCGCCGCGAAGCCCACCGCGTACGCCGTCAGGAGGCCGCCCGCGTAGATGGCGATGGCCGGTGCCGGGCCCTTATCGCCGGTGAGGAGGGGGAAGAGGGCCCAGCCGGAGGGGCCGATGGCGGTGGCGCCGACCTTCTCGCCGAGCATGGCGAAGAACCCGACGAACCCGCCGCCCGCCGCCCCGCCCACGCAGGCGGTGACGAAGGGGCGGCCGAGGGGGAGCGAGACGCCGTAGATCAGGGGTTCCCCTACGCCCAGCAGGCCCGCCGGGAGTGCCGAGCGGATCGTGGCGCGCAGGGTGGTGTCGTGGCGCAGCCGTACGTACACCGCGAGCGCGCCGCCGACCTGGCCCGCGCCGGCCATGGCCAGCAGGGGGAGGAGGACCGTGTAGCCCTGCTGCTCGATCAGGGTGGTGTGGATGGGGATCAGGGCCTGGTGCAGGCCGAGCATCACCAGGGGGAGGAACAGCCCGCCGAGGATCAGGCCCGCGAACGGGCCGGTGGTGGTGAGCAGCCAGTTCGCGCCGGTGCCGATCGCGGTGGCCACGGCTCCGGCCGCGTACATGAGGCCGTACAGGGTGGCGAGGCCCGCGACCAGGACGGTGACGGTGGGGGTGAGCAGGACGTCCAGCGCGCCGGGCAGGCGTCCCCGGCACCACTTCTCGATCCGGGTCGCGAGCAGGGCGGCGGCGAGTGCGCCGAGGACCCCGCCCTGGCCGGGGGAGAGGTGCACACCGAAGGCGGTCACCTTCGCCACGCCCGGATAGACGATCACGGCGGCCACGGCACCGCCCAGGACCGGGGTGCCGCCGAACTCCTTCGCGGTCAGGTAGCCGACGAACACCGCGATCAGGGCCATGAACCCGGAGGCGATGGCGGCCAGGGCCGGGGTGAGTCCGGGCAGCCAGCCGGCGTTCGTGAGCAGGCCGCCCACACCGGCGAGGATGCCGCAGCCGATGAGAGCGGGGATGAGGGGGACGAAGACGTTGGCGACGCGGCGGAGGGAGACGGCGAGGGGCCCTTTCCGCGGGGCGCGGTCGGACCCCTTGCCCGCGTCGACGGCGCTCGCCTCCTGCCGTACGCCCCCGGCGCGCGCCCCCGCGGCGAGCTGCCGCTCCACCTCCGCCGTGACCGTGTCCACCACGCCCGGCCCCAGCACCACCTGGAGCGACGGCGTCCCGGCCCCGATCACCCCGAGCACGCCCGGCAGCGCGCGCAGCGCCCCCTCGTCCACGGCGGCCGGGTCGGCGACGGTGAGCCGGAGCCGGGTGAGGCAGTGGGTGACGTGACGAACGTTGGCCAGGCCGCCCGTCAGGGCGAGGACGGCGGACGCGGTGTCGGTGTCGTTGCGCACGCTGCCGAGCCTGCGCCACCTTGGCCGGTCCGGCGCGCGGGACTCCTCCGGAAGGCGGTACGCCTACGCCCCCGCCTTCCCCAGCGCCGTCCGCAGCCGCCCGTCGGACTCCTCCAGCAGGCGCGTCGCCGTGGCCCCGTCCACCCCGGCCAGGATGATCAGGATCGCGGTCTTCACCTCGCCGTCCGCCTCGGTGAGGGCGCGCTCGACGTCCGCGTCCGGGGCGCCTGTCGCCTGTGCCACGATCCGCCGCGAGCGGGCGCGCAGCTTGGCGTTGGAGGCGCGGACGTCCACCATCAGGTTTCCGTACGTCTTGCCGAGGCGGATCATCGTGATCGTCGACAGCATGTTCAGGACCAGCTTCTGGGCGGTGCCCGCCTTCAGACGGGTCGAGCCGGTGAGGAGTTCGGGGCCGACGACCACCTCGATGCCGTGCTCGGCGGCGGCCGCGAGGGCGCTGTTGGCGTTGCAGGAGAGGCCCACGGTGAGGGCGCCGGCCGCGCGGGCGTGCTCGACCGCGCCGATCGCGTACGGGGTGCGCCCGGAGGCGGAGACGCCGACCACCGAGTCGTCCGGGGTCAGCTTCAGCGCGTCCAGGTCGGCGCGGGCCAGGCCGGGGGAGTCCTCCGCGCCCTCCACGGAGGTCACCAGCGCGCCCGGGCCGCCCGCGATGAGGCCGACGACCTGGCCGGGGGCGGTGTTGAAGGTGGGCGGGCACTCGGAGGCGTCCAGCACGCCGAGCCGTCCGGCCGTACCGGCACCGGCGTAGACGAGGCGCCCGCCGCGCTCCATGCGGGCGGCGACGGCGTCGACGGCGGCGGCGATCTCGGGCAGGCGGGCGGCGACGGCCGCGGGGACGCCGGTGTCCTCGCCGTTCATCAGCCGGGCGATGTCCAGCGTGGGCAGCTGGTCGATCCCGGCCAGCTCCGGCCGGAACGCCTCGGTGGTCAGGGTGGCCAGCTCGCTCTGGAGGTGAAGGGAGTCGGTCATCTGATGCGGCTCTTTCCGGTCGGGTCCGAACGAAGAAAGCTGGCGGAGAACCTGGGAGAAAGCTAACGCGTCGCGCTCCGGTGCCGGTGGGCCAGCGCCTCGTAGGACGCGGCCAGGGCGGGGGCCGCCCGCTCGTACGTCCGCTGGGCCACGCCCACGAACAGGCAGTCCACGACGAGCAGTTGACCGGTGCGGGAGGACATCGCGGCGGGTCGCAGCTCGCTCTCGCGGGACGTGGCGGTGGTCAGCACGTGGTCGGCGTACTGGGTGACGGGCGAGTCGGGGCGGCCGGTGATGGCGATGGTGGCCGCGCCGCGCTCGAAGGCGGCGCGCAGCGGTTCTATGACGTCACCGGTCGAGCCCGAGTGGGTGATGGCGACGGCGACGTCCCCCGCCCGGAGCTGCACCGCGTTGGTCACCGCGAGGTGCGGGTCGCCCGGCGCGTGCGCGACCAGCCCGATCCGCAGCAGCTTCTGGGTGAGGTCCTGCGCGACCAGGCCGGACGCCCCTATGCCGTACACGTCCGTACGGCGGGCGGCGGCCAGCGCGGTGACGGCCGCGCCGAGCTGGGCGGTGTCCAGTCCGGCGGCGGTGTCGGCGAGGGTCTGCTGCTCCTCGTAGGCCAGCTTGGCGATCACGTCGGTGAGCGGGTCGTCCACCGCGATGTCCGTGGTGATCGCGGGCGCGCTGCCGGACTCCTGCCGGGCCGCGAGTCCGGCGAGGGCGAGCCGCAGGTCGCGGTAGCCGGGGTAACCGAGGATGCGGGCGGTGCGCACGACCGTGGCCTCGCTGGTGCCGGTCAGCTCCGCGAGCCCGGTGACGGTGAGGGCGGCGCAGCCCGCCGGGTCTCCCGCGACCGCCTCGGCCACGCGCTGCATGGACCGCGTCATGGACGGCGTGAGGGTGCGCACCTTGGCGGCGAGCGAGCCGCCGGGACTCCCGAAAGTTTCCTTCACGTCCTGGGTCACCCCTGAAAGATATTTCCGGTTCGGCAGGCGGGGCAAGAGTGCGCACAATGGGTGCATGGACGACGCCGCAGATCCCGTCAGCTCGCTCGAACAGGCCTTGCACGCGGCCCGTGCGCTGGTGCTCGCCGACCTCGTGGCCGGTGACGTGGCCGAGGCGGACGTGGTCTCGCTGGTGGAGGAGTCGCTCGCGCAGCGCCGCTGGTGGGTGGAGCAGTGGCCCGAGGGCGCCGCCTTCGTCTCCGGCCTGGTCGCGCAGGACGTGCAGGACGCGCTGCTGGAACGGAAGGGCCGCTGGCCGCTGTGCCCGGTGTGCGCCACGGGCGACCCGCACGCGCTGGACGTGGAACCGGAGCTGGGCCCCGACCCGCACTGGGTCTGCCACGAGTCCGGCGTGGACGTCGCCCCCGTCGGTTCCCTCGCCAAGGCGATGGACGGGAACACCCCCCAGTGACGGCCGGCCCCGCGTGACCGTCTACATCGACCCACCGGCCTGGCCCGGCCACGGCCGCCTGTGGTCCCACCTGATCAGCGACGTCTCCTACGACGAGCTGCACCTCTTCGCCGCGACCCTCGGCGTCCCCCCGCGCGCCTTCGAACGCGACCACTACGACATCCCCTCCCACCGCTACGCCGACGCGGTCGCCGCCGGCGCGGTGGAGGTCCGCAGCCGGGACGTGGTGCGCCTGCTGCACGCGGCGGGGCTGCGACGACGCAAGGGGTCCTAAGGCCTGGCGTGCCGGCCTGCGGGCGTACCGGCTCGCCCGCGCATCGGTGGGGGCGCGGTCAGCGCTCGTACACGAAGAGCCGCAGGCCGCTCTCCATGCCGTGTTCCGTGCGGGCCGCCTCCTCCTGTTCCGCGTTCGCCCGGTGGAAGCCCGCGCGGGCGAGGACGCGTTCGGAGGCGGGGTTGTCGGGGTGGACGGTGGCCACGATCTGGTGGACGTCGTCGCGGGCGAGGGCCCATTCCGTCAGGGCGCGGACCGCTTCCGTCGCGTAGCCCCGGCCGCGGGCCTCGGGAACGAGGTCGTAGCCGATCTCGACGCGGCCCTCGGAGTCGGGGGTGCCGTGGAAGCCGATGCCGCCGACGGCCATGCCGTCCTCGGTGCGGATCAGGGTGAAGACGCCGAACTCGGGGCGGTGGACGCCCGCTTCGTAGGCCTTGACCAGGAAGCCGGCGGCCTCGCGGGTGCCCTCGTAGGGGGCGCCGCCGAGCCAGGTGAAGCCGCCGTCGCCGCCGAGGCGCAGGTCGCGGGCGGCGGCCGGGCGCAGGCCGGTGAGGGTGAGGCGGTCGGCGGGGATGACGAGGTTGTTGCGCCAGCGCCAGTTGTCCACCGCCGGGCGGCCCGCCAGCTCGCCCCGGCCGGTGGCCCACAGCAGGGTCGGCCAGGCTTCCGGGCCCGGCTGGACGTGCGGGAAGATGGAGGTCAGCACAGCTTCGGCGAGGCTCTCGGCGGGCGTGTACTCCAGCCCGAGGCCCTGGGCCATGTCGTGGGTGTGCAGCAGCACTTCGGCCACGCCCATCGCCGCGAAGCCCTCGCGGTCGGCGCTGCGGAAGGGGTACGGGTGGAAGGCCCGGTCGCCGGGCGGGGCGGTGTTCACCGCGGCGGCCAGCAGCGCGCCGGTGGTCTCCAGGACGTGCAGCAGGCCGTCGTTGCCGGTGCCGTCCTCCAGACGCATCTCGAAGGGTACGTAGGCGTCCCGCGCGTGGCCGACGAGGTTGCCGGCGTAGGCGAGGAGGCACTCGGCGACGTGCAGGGCGGTGACGTGGCAGTCCCACTCCACACCGCCGGCGCGGACGGCCGTCCAGTCGCGGTCGACGGCCGCGCGCAGCGTCGTCACACAGCCGCGCACGGCCTCGGTCACCTGGTCCCCGCTCATCGCTCGCATGGACGGCACCCTAGGGGCGAGCCCCGAGTCAGGGCGACAGCATTTCCAGCTCTCCCGCCAGGTTCCAGCGGGCCGTCGCCTCCCAGTGCTCCGACCCGTAGGGGGTGTGGAACAGCACCGGCAGCTCGAGGAGTTGGCGCAGGACCGCCGAACGCCCCTCGTGGAAGGCGTCGTTGGGCACGAAGTGGTACTCCTCCCGGATCTCGGCCGTGTAGGCGGCGTACGCGGACGGCGTCGAGGCGAGGATCGCCAGGTCGGCGTCGCACAGCACCTGGCCGTTACGGTCGTCCGCCGCCGGGTCGTGGCCGACGGTGAGGCGCACCAGCCGGGCCACCTCCGCGACCTTCGGCTCCGGCAACCCGGCCTCGGTCAGCGCCCGCTCGGCCAGCCGCGCGGAGCGCTCCTCGTTCTCCGACCGGTCCGGCAGGTACACCGCGTCGTGGAACCAGGCCGCCAGCCGTACGAGGTCGGGGTCGTCGGCGTACTCCGCCAGCGCGTCGACCCGGTCGAGGACCGCCGTGAGATGGGCGAGCGTGTGATACCGCCGCTGCGGCTCCTGCCAGCGGGCGATCAGGTTCGCGGCGTACGGCGCGGGGTCCGGGCCCCCGCCCGGCGCGCGGGCGGCGTCGAGGGCGCGGGCGAAGCGGAGCTGGAGGTCTGCTGCGGTTCTTGCGTCGGCCATGTGTCCATTGTTCCGGTGATCGGGGGCGGGGCGTACCCTGGAATTGGACTAGACCTGTAGCCGCCGTCGGAATTGGGGTGCCATGAGCAAGCGTGCGGTCCTGGAGGTGATCGCCCTCGGGGTCGAGGACGCGGTCGCCGCCCAGGCGGGAGGCGCGGACCGGCTGGAGCTGGTCACCGACATGGCGGCGGACGGGCTCAGCCCCGACCCCGCCGTGGTGGCCGCGATCCGCGCCGCCGTGCGCATCGACCTGCGCGTGATGCTGCGGCTGTCGGACGGGTTCGCGGCGGGCGACCTCGACCGGCTGACCGGTACGGCCGCCGGTCTGCGGGCGGCGGGCGCCGACCAGTTCGTCCTCGGCTTCCTCGACCCGGACGGGGACGTGGACCTCGCCGCGGTCGAACGGGTCGTCGACGCGCTGGACGGCTGCCCCTGGACCTTCCACCGGGCGATCGACCGCGCCGCCGACCGCGA
The DNA here is from genome assembly GCF_004217355.1 of Streptomyces sp. BK022. Lineage (NCBI taxonomy): Bacteria > Bacillati > Actinomycetota > Actinomycetes > Kitasatosporales > Streptomycetaceae > Streptomyces > Streptomyces sp. BK022. Next base: position 327,446 of record NZ_SHKU01000007.1, on the reverse strand, counting down.
CGCGCTGCGCAAGCGGCTCAGCGGGCTGCCGGGCCTGGACACCTTCCTCACGGCGGGCGCGGCGGCGGGTGTGGACGAGGGTCTGGACACGCTGACGGCCGAGGCCGCGCACACCGGCACGCCGGGGTACGAGCCGCGCATCATGGTCGGCGGGGGGCTCCGGCTGGAGCACGTGCCGGAGCTGCGGTCCGCCGGTATCGACGCCTTCCACATCGGCGGGGCGGCCCGGCCGCAGGGGTGGGCCGGGCCGGTGTGCGCCGACGCCGTCGGGGTGTGGCGGGAGACGCTCGACGGGGAGTAGCCGGTCCGGCCGGGAATGTTCCGGGCAGGCGGTTCGTTGGGCCTGCGCCCGTGCACACCGCTGTCGTTGGGAGCATCGTGTCCGAGACCACGCAGACCTTCACCCCCTTGCGTACGCAGGCCGAGCGGCTGATCGAGCTGGGGGTGCACGAGATCGCGGGGCTGTCGGCCGCCGAGGTACGGGACGCGGCGGAGGGTGCCGGGGACGGCGACTTCCTCCTCGCCGTCCGTCCCGACCTCGCCCCCGCCTCCGTACTCGCGCCGCTGCTCCGGCGCCGGGACAAGGCCGGGTTCGTCGTCACCGACATGACCGACGTCGACCTCTTCGCGCCGCTCGACGCCATCGGCCTGCCGGACACCCCGCTGTACCTGGTCAGCGGGGTCGACCGGGGCGACGACATGGCCAACTGGAGCCCGGACGAGGCACTTCCGGCGCTCGCCGCCGCGTCCCGGACGCCGCTGCTGCTCACCGAGGGCATCCACTGGGTGCTCCAGCGGCCGGACGTACTGGAGCGCAACCACTGCTTCATGACCATCGGCTCCCGGCTGCGCAAACCCAAGGGCACGCTGGACGCCCGCACCCCGGCACTCTGGATCAGCAACGGCACCGGCCGGGACGGACGAGAGCGGCGCGACGCCCCCAAGGTCGGCTGGTGCTGGGCGGGCAACCGGCATACGTGGCTGGGCATCGCGTCGGGCGAGGGGCGGAGGGGGCTGGAGCCTTAGGGGAAGGTCCGGCCGGCCGACTCAGCTCCCCTGTCCGGACGTTCCGCCCGTGAGCTGCTCGGGCAGTGGCCCGGTGTGCGTGACGATCAGTCCCGACACCGCTCGGGTCAGCGCCACGTACAGCCGCCGCAGGCCCGTGCGTTCGTCGGGCTCGCCGTCCACCACGGCGCGCGGCTCGTCCAGAACCACGTAGTCGTACTCCAGGCCTTTGGCGAGCGAGGCCGGGACCAGGGTCAGCCGGGTCTCCTCGGTGGTCTCCTCGCCGGGCGCGAGGAACCCGATCCCGGCCGCCGTCAGGGCCTCGGCGAGGGCGGGCACGCGGGCGTCGGCGGCGATCAGGCCGGTCGAGCCCTCGTTGCGCAGCAACTCCTCGCAGGCGGAGACCACTTCGGCGACCCCGTCCACCGCGCGCACCTCGAAGAAACCGGGGTTCTCGCGGACGGAGGCGACCGGGGTGAGGCCGGGCGCGATGTGGGGGAGCAGCCGGGAGGCGTACGTGATCACGTCCGTGGGGACGCGGAAACCCGCCGTCAGCTCCTCGATCACGCCCTCGCTCTTGCCGAGATGGGCCAGCGCCTCGTCCCAGCTCCGGGTCGCCCACGGGGTGGTGCCCTGCGCGAGGTCACCGAGGACGGTCGCGCTGCCGGTGGTGCAGCGGCGGCCGACCGCGCGGTACTGCATGGGCGAGAGGTCCTGCGCCTCGTCCAGCACCACATGGCCCAGCGAGTGCGTGCGCTGGATCAGGTCGGCCGCCTCGTCGATCAGCACGGCGTCCGCGGAAGACCACTTGGCCGACTTCACGCTCCGCACCGGCTTGGCCCAGAGCACGGCCTTCTGCTCGTCCTCGTCCAGGATTCCGGCCGCGTGCGCGGCGAGGAACTCCCCGTCGGACAGCAGCCGCAGCACCAGCTTGGCCGGGTCGGCCGGCGGCCAGACGGCCTTCACGGCGGCCTTGACCGCGCTGTTGCGCGCGACCGCGTCCTGCACCCGGTCGTCCGGCGCCTCCCCGGCCCGCTCCATCTGGACCAGCACCGCGTGCGCGATCCGCTGCGGCAACGCCTCGCGCGCGGCGCCGTACCGGATCTCGCGGCCCAGCAACTCGCGGACGATCTCCTCCAGTTCGTACGCCGGGACGCGCCAGCGGCGCGAGCCGCGCACCACCATGACCGGCTCGGTCGGCATCGTCACCTGCGCGTACAGCGCCCGGCGCAGCACCTCGGCCATCCGGGCGTCGCCCTTGGTCACGGCGGCCCGCGCCTCGTCCGTGCCGCGCACCTCGACATGGGCCACGAGATCGTCCACGGTGGCCTGCTGCACACTCAACTCGCCCAGGGCGGGCAGTACTTGCTCGATGTAGTGGAGGAAGGACCGGTTCGGCCCGATGACCAGGGTGCCGGTGCGGGCGAGCCGTTCCCGGTGCGCGTAGAGCAGATAGGCGACCCGGTGCAGACCGACCGCCGTCTTGCCCGTACCGGGGCCTCCCTGGACACACACCGTGCCGCCGAGCCCGCTGCGGACGATCTCGTCCTGCTCCGGCTGGATGGTGGCGACGATGTCCCGCATCGGGCCGACGCGCGGCCGCTCGATCTCCTGCTGGAGGAGCTTGCTGGTGGCCGCCGTCTCCGAGGGGTCCGACAGGTGCTCGTCCTCGTAGGCGGTCAGCTCGCCGCCGGTGTAGCCGAAGCGGCGGCGCAGCCCGACGTCCATCGGGTCCTTCCTGGACGCCCGGTAGAACGGCTGCGACACCGGGGCGCGCCAGTCGATGACCATCGGGTCGCCGTCCGCGTCGTGCACATGCCGGCGGCCGATGTAGAAGCGCCCACCCGTCTCCCACCGCCGCCCTTGCGAGGAAGGCGCTTCGCGCCTCTCTGATTCCTCGGCCCCCTCGGCCCGCTCCGCCCCCGGCGCGTGCAGGTAGTCGAGCCGGCCGAAGAACAGCGGGGTGTCGCTGAGGTCGGCCAGCGCCTTGATCCGTTCGTCGATCTGGCGGGTCAGCACCTGTGCGTTGACCCAGTTCGCGGCGACGTCCTTGATGTCCAGCGCCTCCACGTCCTCCCGCATGGCGCGCAGGGCGGCCCGTGAGTCGGCCAGGTGGGTGCGTTCGCGGGTCAGGGGGGCGCGGGGGTCGTCGAGCGGTTCGGGCGCGGTCGCGGACAAGGGAGTGCCTCCGGTTGTACCTGCTGCGTGGTCACGAGGCCGGATACGGCCTGAAGGGTGCCGTCCGGTTACCGGCCGGGCGGCGGCACTCCGAGGGGGAGGCGGGCAAGAGCGGAGATTGTAGGCGGGGCGGCCGGGGTGGGGCCAATGAATATCCGGGCGCGTCCGAATCCCGCCCGAACCCACTCCGAAGCCGAACGCACGTGCTTGTGCGGCTGATCATGTAGGACATACGTTCGCCGCCATGTCCATGACGCGCAGAAGTATCCTCCGGGGAATCGCCGCCGCACCGTTCGTCGGAGCGGCCGGGGCCGCCCTCGCGCCCTCCGTCGCGCACGCCGCCACCATCGACCCGGCGCAGTTCGCCCTCACCACCCGTACGGGCAACTCCTACGGGCAGTTCGCCGACCTGAACGCGGGCCTGGCGGCCAAGCTCACCAAGGTGGACGCGACCGCCGTCCTCGCCGACACCAACCGCAACGCCCCCCGCCTCACCAGCGCGCCGGGCACGTCCCAGGCGTTCCAGGCCGGCTTCACCTGGGACAGCGGCGACCAGGCCGTCGACTACTGGATTCCGCAGGGCGTCACCACCAGCGCCGACGCCTACGGCAACGGTGTCTACCCTGACAGCGGCAGCAACAAGGCCGTCCTGGTCTCCTGGTACTTCGAGACCGACCCGGACGGCGACGGCACCGACGAATATCCCCTCGACAAGGGCCTGCGGCTCACCTTCGTCAACTACAACTCCGCCTCCGCGCCCACCTACCGCCACGTCCTGCTGGTCGAGCCGGTGAAGACGGCCACCGGCGAGTTCTCCTTCAACCCCATACGCAAGCACGCCGGCGGCATCCTCTGGTACGGCGACCTGCTGTACGTCGTCGACACCTACAAGGGCCTCAGGGTCTTCGACCTCACCACCCTCTTCCAGGTCGACACCACCCAGACCGACTCCTGCGGCCTGGTCGACGGCACCTACTACGGCTACGGCTACGCGTACGTGCTCCCGCAGAGCGGCGCGTACGACAACACCGGCAAGTACCTGCGCTACTCGGCGATCGGCCTCGACCGCGCCAGCACCCCGGACAGCCTGGTGGTGAGCGAGTACTCCGAGGACGGCGCGGTCGACTACTCGGGCACCTCCTGGACCGGCACGGGCGCGCCGACCACCACGCCGAAGGTCGTGCGCTGGAACCTCGACTACACCAACCGCGCGCTGTCCTCGGGCACGCCGAGCGAGGCGGTCACGGTCGCCCAGAAGAAGATCCAGGGCGTCGTCTCCCGCAACAGCAAGCACTACCTCTCGGTCAGCAACGGCCCCTCCGGCGCGGGCGCGCTGCGCACCTTCACCTCGGGCGCCTCGACCGCGAGCACGGTGTGCAACCTGGCCATCGGCTCCGAGGACCTCAGCTACCACACCAGCGGCGCCTCGGGCTGGTCGTTCGCCGAGTCGGTGATCTGGAACCTGAGCGAGTACGCGGGGAAGCGGTACGTCTACGCGGTGCACGCGGACGGCTCCTGAGCCCCTACCCCTAGGGGGTGTGTGCGGCGGTGCGTGAGGGGTGGCTCCACCCACGGGTGCAGAGGGATCGCTTGGAGAACCGACCCGTGGGTGTATTCCGGACTTATGCCGGAAGTCTCACCATGGAGACATGAGCGCAGCAACCCTTCACCCCGCCCCACCCCGTCCGTCCGGAGCCACCGCGGTGGCCGGCGGCGACCACCGCCACCTCCTCGGCGAGGCCCTGCGCGCGATCAAGGTCTACGCGCAGGCCGCCTTCGGCGTGGTCATACTCGGCGAGTACGGCGAGGAGGCGGGCGTCCACCGCAGATACGGGGACGCCCTCGGGGACCCGTAGCCGGGTCCTAGTTCTCCTTCGTGCCCTCCGCGAGGATCTCGTCGGCGTCGACGATCCGGTAGGCGTAGCCCTGTTCCGCGAGGAAGCGCTGGCGGTGGGCCGCGAAGTCCTGGTCGATCGTGTCGCGGGCGACGACCGAGTAGAAGTGCGCCCGGTGGCCGTCCGCCTTGGGCCGCAGCACCCGGCCGAGCCGCTGGGCCTCCTCCTGCCGCGATCCGAAGGTGCCGGACACCTGGATGGCGACGGTCGCCTCGGGCAGGTCGATGGAGAAGTTGGCGACCTTGGAGACGACCAGCACGCTGATCTCCCCCTCGCGGAAGGCGTCGAAGAGCTTCTCCCGCTGGGCGTTGGAGGTCTCGCCCTTGATCACGGGCGCGTTCAGATGCTCGCCCAGCTCGTCCAGCTGGTCGATGTACTGGCCGATCACGAGAATCTGCTGCCCGGCGAACCGGCGCACGATCGCCTCCGTGACCTTCCGCTTGGTCGCGGTGGTGGCGCAGAAGCGGTACTTGTCCTCGGTCTCGGCGGTGGCGTAGGCGAGCCGCTCGGAGTCGGTGAGGTTCACGCGGACCTCGACGCAGTCGGCGGGCGCGATGTAGCCCTGTGCCTCGATCTCCTTCCACGGCGCGTCGAACCGCTTGGGCCCGATCAGGGAGAACACATCGGACTCGCGGCCGTCCTCGCGCACCAGGGTCGCGGTCAGACCGAGGCGGCGGCGGGCCTGGAGATCGGCGGTGAACTTGAAGACGGGAGCGGGCAGCAGATGGACCTCGTCGTAGAGGATCAGACCCCAGTCACGGGAGTCGAAGAGCTCGAGGTGCGGGTAGACACCCTTCCGGCGGGTGGTCAGCACCTGATAGGTGGCGATGGTGACCGGCCGGATCTCCTTCTTGGTGCCGCTGTACTCGCCGATCTCGTCCTCGGTCAGCGAGGTCCGCTTCACCAGCTCGTGCTTCCACTGCCGGGCGGAGACGGTGTTGGTGACCAGGATCAGCGTGGTCGAACCGGCCTGCGCCATCGCCCCGGCGCCGACCAGCGTCTTGCCCGCACCGCAGGGCAGCACCACGACACCGCTGCCGCCGTGCCAGAAGTTCTCCACGGCCTGCTTCTGGTAGGGACGCAACGCCCAGCCGTCCTCGCGCAGGTCGATCGCGTGCGCCTCGCCGTCCACGTATCCGGCGAGGTCCTCGGCGGGCCAGCCGAGCTTGAGCAGGGTCTGCTTGATCTGACCCCGCTCGGAGGGGTGGACGGCCACGGTGTCGGGGTCGATCCGGTTGCCGACCAGCGGGGTGACCCGCTTGGAGCGCAGGATCTCCTCCAGTACCGGCCGGTCGGTGGTGGTGAGGACCAGCCCGTGCGCCGGGTGCTTGCTCAGGGTGAGCCGGCCGTACCGGTCCATGGTCTCCGCGATGTCGACCAGCAGGGCGTGCGGCACCGGATACCGGCTGTACTGCACCAGCGCGTCGACGACCTGCTCCGCGTCGTGCCCGGCGGCCCGCGCGTTCCAGAGGCCGAGCGGGGTGAGCCGGTAGGTGTGGATGTGCTCCGGGGCCCGTTCCAGCTCCGCGAAGGGCGCGATGGCCCGACGGCATTCGTCGGCCCGCTCGTGGTCGACTTCCAGGAGCAGGGTCTTGTCGGACTGGACGATCAGCGGACCGTTCACGTGTGCCATCCTTCCGCGCGGCCAAACCTCCAGTGTGCCTGATGCGCGCCGGATACGGGGGCCCGGAGGGCGGCTCCTCGCGGTCAGTCCTCCGCCAGCTCGGCCACCCCGGTGATCCGGTGCAGGGGGTAGGTGCGGACCTCGTCGGCGGTGTGGTCGTAGGCGGTGACGAAACCGCCCTCGACCCGGATGGGGGCGACGACGCGCTGGCTGGCGGCGCCGTCGGCGTTGACGTAGCCGATCCACACGGCCTCGCCGGTCATGACGGCCGCCTGCATGGTGGCCAGGGTGTCGGCGGGGCTGGTGCGGGGGAGTTCGCCGCCGGCCGGCTGCGGTCCGGACGCCTTCAGCGGGGCGGTGGCGGCCAGGTCACCGGCCCGGATGGCGCGGACGGCCGCCGTCAGCAGCACGTTGTCCGGGGCGGGCGGACCCTCCGGCACCGGCTCGGGCGCGGTGCGCGGCGGAGTGCGGTGGGCGTCGGCGCGGGCGATCAGCACATCGCCCTGGGCGGACTCGGCGGCGGGCGCGTAGCCCAGCGAGCGCAGGCCCTCCAGCAGGGTCGCCGGGTCGCAGGGCGCGGCCAGCACGGTCGGGGCGAGACGGCGCAGCCGCAGGGCGGCGGCCCGCTTGTCGGCGATGATCTCGTTCAGCACCGAGTCGTCGTCGCAGCGGACGTACGCCGAGGCGGCGCCGACCCGGAGGTGCCCGTGCCTGCGGGCCACGTCGTCGATGAGATACGTGAGCGGCTGCGGTACCGGGGTGCGGGAGTGCTGGGCGAGGAAGGCGTGCAGGTCCGCGGCGGTCTGCCCGGCGTCCAGGGCCCGGCGTACGGAGGCGGGGGTGAACCGGTACACGGTCGCGCCGCCCTTGGACTCCACGTCCGCGAGCACCCCGAGCATCTCGGCGAGGGGGCGCAGCAGCGGGCCGGGGGCCACCGCGGTCAGGTCGGCCTGGAGCAGGACGTGGTCGAGGGGTTCGGGGAGGAGGGGGGCGAGGAGACCGATGGCGATGGCCGTGTGCTGTTCCACCGAGGAGAGGGGGGTGTCGTCCGGCTCGGGGGCCGCCCCCAGCAGGGCCCGGGCGTGGCTGGAGAGGGCGCCCCGGCCGGTGACGCCGAGGAGTTCGGCCTCGCTCAGCGTCCAGCGGGCCAGCCGGACACGGAGGTCCTCGGTGCCGTCGCGCTGGGCGGCGCGCACGGGGCGTTCCCAGGCCAGCCGGGTCAGCACCGCCTCCGGCGCCGGCGCCACCCCGGCGGGGAGGTCGGCCAGCAGGGTCAGCACCCGGTGCCGTACCTCGGGGGCGGCCGAGCGGTCCAGGCCCGGACCGAGTGCGGACAGGGCGCGGTCCTTGATGTCCCGGCCGCCGATCAGCCCGGCGGTGCGGGTCGCGGCGAGCCAGGCGGCGGCGAGGCGGCCCCAGCGCTCGGCGACGGGGCGTTCCATCCAGGTGTCGTAGGCGGGGGTGGGGGCGTACCGCTCGTCGGCCGCGCCGTCCGAGGCGAGCAGGCCGGCGGCGTAGGCCAGCTCGATCCAGAACGCGGCGAGCGGTTCGGACGCGTCGAGGGCGACGGCGGTCCGCTTCAGGTCGCGCACGCTGAGCCCGCCCGCCCGGAGCACGGCCGGACCCCCCTGGTCCCAGTGCTTCAGCAGCTCCTCGATCGTGGCGAGCGCGGTGTACGCCTGCCCGGCGGCCGTCGCGTCCACGATCCGCGGGTCGTGGGCCACGGACGGCTCCACGGCGGGCGGCACCGGCTCGGGCATCCGGTGCGCCCGGCCGCCGCGCAGATGCAGCGCGACCTCGCGGGGCAGCACGACGGTGCCGGGCGCGGTCGGCAGCAGCAGGCCCCGGTCGAGCAGCCAGCGCAGATGGCTGGCGGGGTCGGCGGTGACCTGGCCGTACGGCGGTCCCCACATCAGCCGGGTCAGCACCTCGCGGGCGGCCTCCGGGGCCCCGGCGAGCAGCGCGGCCATCCGCTTCCGGTCGGCGAACAGGGCGGTGAGCGCGGCGACGGCGGAGACCGGGTCGTGCGTGGAGGGCAGCCCCGCCGTGTTGACGATCTGCTGCACCCGCCCCGGCGACATGCCCGACGTCGCCTCCCGCACGGTCGGGCCGAGACCGGTGGGGGAGGGGTGCTGCGCGGAGGGCGCGAGGAGTTCACGGGCGGTGCGGACCAGGTGCAGCCGGTCGTCGTCGCCCCAGACGAGGGCCTGCCTGCGCAGCGCGGCGACGGTGGCGGGGAGGGCCTCGGTGACGGCCGGGTCGCCGTCGTCACCGGCCAGCAGCCCGTGCAGCGTGTCGTAGGTCGCCGGGTCCGGGGCGACGGCCAGCGCCTGCGCGGTCTGCAGGGCGAACCGGTCCAGGTGCTCCAGCGCGCGCAGCACCGAGGCGCGGGTGCCCGCGCGGGTGGCGAGCTGGGTGAGATCGGTGGGCACGGGTGTGACGAGGTCGGGTCGGTCGCGCAGCAGCGCGGCCAGCGAGGCGTCGTCCCGCGCGCGGAGTGCCTCCGCGAGGGACCGGGGGGCTGAGGATGCCTCGGGGCTCATCTGACCCACGTTAGCGGCTGGGGCAAGCGGTGGCGGAGGGTCCCGGAGGGCCGCTCCGCCCGCGTGGGCCGATTGGTGGCGGTCTGCGCTACCTTCCTCCACGGGGTTCCACCGCCGTCGCCCCGGAGGGGTTTCCGTTGGGGATCGAGAGCGACCAGGTCGTCTACGAGTATCTGAGCCGTGTCGGGGACGTGGCGCAGCAGCGGCAGTTGCCGTCGTCCACGCGCATGCGGCTGGTGTCCGAGCTGCGCAACGAGATCGACCGGCACCGGGCCCGCGCCACGGTGGACAGCCCGGCCGCCGTGCGCCGCATCCTGGACCAGCTCGGCAGCCCGGACGACGTGGTGCGGTCGGCGGGCGGGAAGGGTCCGGTGCCACAGCCGCCGCCCACCGCCGTGCCCGTGCAGCCGGAGCCCGGGAAGCCCGAGCGCAGGTCCAGGGGGTTCAAGGGGCTCCGGGCCGCCGTGCCCCGGCCACGCCCGGCCGGGCCGGGGCCCGCCGTACCGGCAGGAGGGGCCGCCCCGCCGCATCTGGCGTCCGCCGACGAGCTCGGCGAGTCGCTGACCCGGCCCGACTGGTGGCGGGTGGCGGACGGTCCGTTCGGCGCGGCGGCCGCGGACTCGGTGCCGGGGTTCGTCGGCGGGGTGGAGATCCCGGAGATGCTGCGGCGTCCCCCGAAGGAGCCCGAGCGGGAGGGGGAGGCGAAGCCGGCGGAGGTCGTGGCGGAGCCCGTCGAAGTGGTCCCGCGCTCCCGGTTCCGGCGGTTCGTCCCGCTCCCCTCGTCCGGCTGGACCAACCCGCTCCTGCTGCTGGGCGCCGCAGCGCTGCTGGCCGGGGCGGTGCTGGGCAACTGGTACGCGCTGCTCCTCGGCTGGCTCATCGCCTACGGCTCCCGCCGGCTCACCCCGGCCGAGACCAGGTGGGCGGTGCTGGTGCTGCCCGCGCTCGCCCTCGCGGCCGGGGTGGCCTACCTGTGGGGGCGCGACACCGGGCACTGGGGGACGCCGGTGGCCGAGGGGCACATGAGCGACGCGCTCGCCGCGACCTGGCCGTGGGTGGTGCGGGGGGCGGCGGTGAGTTCCGCGCTCTTCCTGCTCTGGCGGTCGCAGCGCAGGCGGTAGCGGGACCCGGCCCGTCGCCCCGCGACCCCGGCCGGGCACAATGGCGGCCATGCCTGCCGTGTCCTCTGCGTATGCGCCCACCGTCGGTTTCGACCTCGACATGACGCTCATCGACTCCCGGCCCGGCATCCGGGCCTGCTATCGCGCGCTGTCGGAGCGGACCGGGGTGTACGTGGACGCCGACCTCGCGGTGACGCGGCTGGGCCCGCCGCTCGCGGAGGAACTGGTGAACTGGTTCCCGGCCGCCGACGTCCCCGCCGTGGCCGACCTGTACCGGGCGATGTACCCCGAGTACGCCATCGCCCCCACCCTCGCCCTGACCGGCGCCCGCGAGGCCGTCGCCGCGGTCCACGCCGCGGGCGGCCGCGCCCTGGTCGTCACCGCCAAGTACGAGCCCAACGCCAAGCTGCACCTCGCCCACCTCGGCATCGAACCCGACGTCGTGGTCGGCGACCTGTGGGCCGAGGACAAGGCCCGGGCCCTGCGCGAACACGGCGCGCACGTCTACGTGGGCGACCACACCGGCGACATCCGGGGAGCCCGCGCCGCCGAGGCGCTGTCGGTGGCGGTGGCCACGGGCCCGTGCGGCGAGGAGGAACTCCGCGAGGCGGGCGCAGACGTGGTCCTCACAGACCTGACGGCCTTCCCCGCCTGGCTGACCACCCACGTGACGTCGGTCCAGGGCCACTGATCGGGACTACGCCGGCCGTGCCGACCTCCTGGGGCGCGGGGAACTGCGCGACCAGCCACGACGCACCGCACGCCGAAAGACAACCGACGCACCCCTGACCACGCCCAACCTCAGCGGCCGGCGCCCCGCGCCTGGCGCCGACCCGCCGCCACCGAGCGGAGCACTCCCGCCCCCGCGATCAGGAACCCGACCGCCATCAGCATGCTCAGGCCGAACATGTAGGTCGGGAACGGATGGCTGCCGAGGAACAGCGGGGTCACCGTGACGAGAGTGGCCACGGCACCGAGGAAGAAGACGACGACACCGGCGCGGATCAGTCCGTCACCGGGCCCGGCGGAATTCGTTTGGGTTTTGTCACGCACCGGACCAGGGTAGTTCCCAGCGCGAGAGAACAACCGGGGAGCACCTTGTCACCCGCCCGAAGACCATTAGCCTTGGTGTCGGCGGGTCGTGGTCGACCCGCCACAGTGCTACACCGAGCCCTTTCCGAGCTTTTCCCGACGAGTACGAGGACGAGGACAGACGTGCCCACCGGCAAGGTCAAGTGGTTCAACAGCGAGAAGGGCTTCGGCTTCCTCTCCCGCGACGACGGCGGCGACGTCTTCGTCCATTCCTCGGTCCTGCCCGCCGGAGTCGAGGAGCTCAAGCCGGGACAGCGCGTGGAGTTCGGCGTCGTGGCCGGCCAGCGCGGTGACCAGGCGCTCTCCGTGACCGTGCTCGACCCGACCCCGTCCGTGGCCGCCGCCCAGCGCAAGAAGCCCGACGAGCTGGCCTCGATCGTGCAGGACCTCACCACCCTGCTGGAGAACATCACCCCGATGCTGGAGAAGGGCCGCTACCCCGAGCGCACCTCGGGGAAGAAGATCGCCGGCCTCCTCCGCGCCGTGGCGGACCAGCTCGACGTCTGACCGGTCCCCTCAGGGGAACGCCAGCGCCTCGGGGCCGAGGGCCGGTACGAGGCCCTCGGCCGCCGCGCGCGTCAGCAGGCCCCGGACCGCCGCGTACCCGTCCTCGCCGAGGTCGGCGGTGAACTCGTTGACGTACAGCCCGATGTGCTGGTCGGCGACGGCCGGGTCCATCTCCTGGGCGTGGGCCATGACGTAGGCGCGCGACGCCTCCGGGTCGTCCCACGCGGCCCGGACCGAGGCGCGGAAGGCGTCCGCGAGCCGCTGGAGCGCTTCGGCGCCCAGCGACCGCTTCGCGATGATCGCGCCGAGCGGGATCGGCAGCCCCGTGGTCCGCTCCCAGTGCTCGCCCATGTCCGCGAGCTTGTGCAGCCCGTACTGCTGGTAGGTGAAGCGGGCCTCGTGGATGACGAGCCCGGCGTCCACCTTGCCGTCCCGCACGGCCGGCATGATCTCGTGGAACGGCATCACCACGATCTCCCCGACCCCGTCCGGCAGCGTGTCCGCGGCCCAGAGGCGGAACAGCAGGTACGCCGTCGAGCGCTCGCTCGGCACGGCCACCGTGCGCCCCCTGAGGTCGGCATCCGCCTCCCGCGTCAGCACCAGCGGCCCGCAGCCCCGGCCCAGCGCGCCGCCGCAGGGCAGCAGGGCGTACTCGTCCAGGACGTAGGGCAGCACGGCGTAGGACACCTTCAGCACGTCGAACTCGCCGCGCTCGGCCATGCCGTTGGTGATGTCGATGTCGGCGAAGGTCACGTCCAGCGCGGGGGCGCCGGGGACGCGGCCGTGGGCGACGGCGTCGAAGACGAAGGTGTCGTTGGGGCAGGGCGAGTACGCGATCTGCAGGGGCTCAGTCGTCATGCGTGTTCCAACTCTCCAGTACGGGCGTGAGCTTCCCGAAGGCCCCGGCGAGGGCGGCGAGCGCCTCGCCGACGCGCCAGGCGGCGCGGTCGCGGGGGCCGACCGGGTTGGAGACCGCGCGGATCTCCAGCACCGGCACGCCGTGCGCGGCGGCCGCCTCGGCGACCCCGAACCCCTCCATGCCCTCGGCCAGCGCGCCGGGGTGACGCGTCCGCAGGGCGGCGGCGCGGGTGGCGGTACCGGTCACGGTGGAGACGGTCAGCACGGTGCCGGAGCGGGCGCCGGTGGCTTCCACGACTCCTCGTACGAGTGAATTCGGCGGCAGATGGGTGACGGTGCCGAAGCCGAGGTCGGTGACCGGCAGGAAGCCGTCCGGGGTCTCGGCGCCGAGGTCCGCCGCGGTGATCGCGTCGGCGACGACCAGCGAGCCGACGGGGGCCTCCGGCTGGAAACCGCCCCCGATCCCGGCCGAGACGACCAGACCGTAGGGGGTGCCGGTGAGGGCGGCGGCGGTCAGCGCGGTGGCGGTGGAGGCCGCGGCGAGGGCGGGGCCCACCCCGGCGGCCAGCAGGTCGTGGCCGCCGTCCGTGCGCAGCAGCGTCGCGCCGGGCAGCCGTACCTCGTCGGCCGGGCCCGGAAACGCCCGTGCCACCGCGTCCCGCTCGGCCGGGACGGCGGTGGCGACGAGGACGCGCGTACGGGCGTTCACGGGACCGGGAGCCTCCGTCAGGAGGTCGCCTTCTTGAGCTTGTAGCTCCACAGACCCTTGGCCGACGAACCGGTGCCCATCTGGATGGACAGCGTGTTGGTGGTGCCCTGGGTGCCGTACTGCGCGTTGAAGAACGCGCTGCCCGGGATGGTGGAGTAGGTCTTCTTGCTGACGTCGGTGAACTGGCGGCCGTTGACCAGCAGCACCCAGCCCGCGTCCGCGATCTTCGGGTCGACGCCGACGCGCACGGTGTCGCCGTCCGGGTCGACCGTGATCGTCTTCTCGTCGCCGGCCTTCTTCGCGCACGCCGCGAGGGACTTGGCGGTCAGCGTCTTGTCGCCGTTGTAGCAGAGCGCCTCGGAACTCACCGAGTTGTCCCCGACGGTGACGGTGGCGACGGGCGTCGGCTTGTCGCAGGCGGAAAGTGCGAGCAGTCCGGCGGAAACGGCACCGGCGGCGGCGAGCGCCCGGCGGCGTCGCGGGGCGGATTGCAGCGAGGTCATGGCCGAAGGCTATCGGGCCCCCCGCGCGGGGCGTCCACGTGGGGTACGACACGTCCGCTCCGTCAGGCCACCCGCGGCCGCGTCCGCCCTCCGTGCCGGGCGGCGGCGAGCAGCCCCCGCAGGGTGGTCAGCCAGCCCAGGGCCACCAGCGCGGCGGCCACCGCCAGGCCGAGGGTGCCGTTGAGGGGCATGACGATGCCCACCGCGCCGCCGAAGACCCAGGCCATCTGGAGGATGGTCTCGGAGCGGGCGAAGGCGGAGGTGCGGACGGCTTCGGGGACGTCGCGCTGGATGAGGGCGTCCAGGGAGAGCTTGCCGAGAGCCTGGGCGAAGCCGGCGACGGCGGCGAGGCAGGCCACCAGGACGGCGCCGAAGAACACCGCGGCCACGACGGCGGCGCCGAGGGCGACGGCGACCACCGTCACGATGATGACCTCGGGCGCCTTGGAGCGCAGCCACGCCCCCACCGCCGTACCCAGCGCGTTGCCCGCGCCCGCCGCCACGCCGACGATGCCCAGCGAGACGGCCGCGCTCTCCCCGGCCAGCGGGTGCTCGCGCAGCAGGAACGCCAGGAAGAAGATCAGGAACCCGGAGAGGCAGCGCAGCGCCGCGTTGGCGCCCAGCGCGTGGGTCACGGCGGGACCGACCGTACGCAGCCCCGGCCGCTTGCCCGGGTGGCGGCGCCGCGGCCCGTGCAGATGCTCTTCGTCCGCCGCGAGCAGCGCCACGTCCTCGCCCTTGGCCGAGTCCACCGTGCGCGGCAGCGAGAAGGACAGGAACGTACCCGCCACGAAGATCACAAAGGCCCCGTACAGCGGCCAGGGGTCCCCGGCCATCTGGAGCCCCGCCCCGATCGGCGCCGCCACCCCGGTGGCCAGCAGCCCCGCCAGCGTGACCCGTGAGTTGGCCTTGACCAGGGAGAACGCGGGCGGCAGCAGCCGGGGCACCACCGCGCTGCGCACCACCCCGTAGGCCTTGGACGCCACCAGCACGCCGAGCGCGGCCGGATACAGCTCCAGCCCGCCGCTCGCCACCGCCCCCGCCAGCACCAGCGCGAGCAGCGCGCGCGCCAGCATCGCGCCGGCCATCGCGGCCCGCCGCCCGTGCGGGAGCCGGTCCAGCAGCGGGCCGATGACGGGGGCGAGGACGGTGAAGGGCGCCATCGTGATGGCGAGATAGAGCGCGACCCGCCCGCGGGCCTCGTCGGTCGGCACCGAGAAGAAGACCGTGGAGGCCAGGGCCACCGTGATCAGGACGTCCCCGGCGCCGTTCACCGCGTGCAGCTCGATCAGCTTGCCGAGCCCCGACTCGCCCGCACCGTGCGCGTGTGTGACCTTCCGGATGCCGCGCGCCGTGCCGGTCACCGGCAGGTGCAGGGCACGGCCGACGGAGCGGACGACACCGCCGACGCGGCCCGAACCGCCGCCACCGCGCCCCCTGTCCGTGGCTGCCACGTGCTTCATAGTGCCCCGAGTGGCCGTCCGATAGGCGGTTTGCGGCCATGCGAGTCGACCCGGAGCCGTGAAGATCCACCTGTCCGGAACCCGCCGGGTGGCCGCGGACTGTCCCCCACCACGGGCGACGGGGTAGCGTGCCTATCTCAGCCATAACGCAGAATGGATGGCAGAGGTGCGCCCGCGCGTGATCGGACGCGGACGTCGATGCGGCCCACAGGTCCGCTCCGTCCGCTTCACCGCCGGAGTGCATCCGCACTCGTAGACGGCGTAGGAGAGAAGCGATACCTGTGAGCGCAGCGACCACGCGAAGCCGCACCCCTGACCGCCTGTGCGCCGAGGCGATCGACCTCGCCCGCACCGCAGCGGAGGAGGCGGCCGCTCCTGGTGTCGTCGGTGAACACATCGGCGTGGTCTCGGAGGGTGACCGTGTGGTCACCCACTTCTTCGAGTGCAAGGAACCGGGCTACCGGGGCTGGCGCTGGGCCGCCACCGTCGCCCGGGCCTCCCGCGCCAAGATCGTCACCCTGGACGAGGTCGTGCTGCTGCCCGGCCGCGACGCCCTCCTCGCCCCCGAATGGGTGCCGTGGAGCGAGCGGCTGCGCCCCGGCGACCTCGGCCCCGGCGACCTCCTGCCCACCGACGAGGAGGACCTGCGCCTGGAGCCCGGCTTCTCCGGCGAGGAGGAGCCGCCGCCGAACTCCGCGCTGGCCCAGGGCCTGAGCGAGGTGGCCGAGCGTGAGGACGCCGAGGTCACCCCCGGCAGCCCCGCCGTCCAGTCCGGGCCGCCCGCGCGCGGCTCGATCACCTCGGTCGCCGAGGAACTGGGCATGCGCCGAGCCCGCGTGCTGTCCCGCTACGGCCTGCACGTCGCCGCCGACCGCTGGGAGGAGGCGTTCGGTTCGAAGACCGCCATGGCCCAGGCCGCCCCGGCCACCTGCGCGACCTGCGGTTTCCTCGTCCCGCTCGGCGGCTCGCTGGGCCAGGCGTTCGGCATCTGCGGCAACGAGTTCTCCCCGGCCGACGGCCGCGTGGTCTCCCTCTCCTACGGCTGCGGCGCCCACTCCGAGGCCGCCGTCATGCCGACCCCGCCCCGCCCGCCGCTGCCCGTGGTGGACGAGACCCGGCTCGACCCGTTCCCGCTGCGCCCGGCCGCCGACTCCGGCTCGGTCCCGGCCGAGGGCGACGACGAAACGGCGGAACTGGGCCACTCGTAGCGCCCCCCGCCGCGCGTACGCGCGAAGGACGGACCGTCAGGTCGCTGTACCTTCGAGACTCACGTCGATGATGGAGAGTGAACGTGAGCAAGTACGTGCGGCCGGCGGCCGAGGGCGCCGACCCCTTCGGCACCGCCCGTCTCCGCCGCGGTGTCCTCGACGCCTGGGCCACCAGCCCCGCCCGGTTCCGTGAGGACGCCAACGCCGAGGAGGATCTCGTCCTCGGCGGCTACCGCGACCGGCTCGTGGTGGAGCTGGCCCAGAACGCCGCCGACGCCGCCGCTCGCGCGCATACGCCCGGACGGCTCCGGCTCACCCTCCAGGACGGCGTGCTGATCGCCGCCAACACCGGCGCCCCCCTGGACGCCGCCGGAGTCGAGTCGCTGTCCACCCTGCGCGCCTCCGCCAAGCGGGAGCGGTACGACGAGCACGCCACCGTCGGCCGGTTCGGCGTCGGCTTCGCCGCCGTGCTCTCCGTGACCGACGAGCCCGCGCTGGTCGGCCGGCACGGCGGGGTCCGCTGGTCGCTGGCCGAGGCCCGCGAGCTGACCGCCGAGACCTCCCGGCACAGCCCCGGCCTCGGCGACGAGGTGCGCCGCCGCGACGGCCACGTCCCGCTGCTCAGGCTGCCGTTCGCCGCCGAGGGCACCGCGCCCGACCCGTACGACACCGCCGTCATCCTGCCGCTGCGCGACGCGGCCGCCGCCTCCCTGGCCGAGCGGCTGCTCGACGCCGTGGACGACTCCCTGCTGCTCGCCCTGCCCGGCCTCGAAGAGGTCGTCATCGAGGTGGAGGGGCGCGAGCCGCGCACCCTGCGCCGCCGTACCGAGGACGCCGTCACCGTCGTGGACGACTCCCGCGACGGCGCCACCCGCTGGCGCACCGTCGCCGCCCACGGCCCGCTCGACGCCGCCCTCCTCGCGGACCGCCCGGTCGAGGAACGGCTGCGCCCGCACTGGTCGGTCACCTGGGCCGTGCCCGAGGACGGCGAGGGCCGCCCGGTACGCCCCCGCACCGCGCCCGTGCTGCACGCCCCCACCCCCAGCGACGAACCCCTCGGCTTCCCCGGCGTGCTCATCGCGTCCTTCCCGCTGGACACCACCCGCCGGCACGCCGCGCCCGGCCCGCTCACCGACTTCCTGGTGGAGCGCGCGGCCGACGCCTACACCGAACTCCTCGCCGGCTGGCGCCCGGTGACCGAGGGCGCCATCGACCTCGTGCCCGGCCCGCTCGGCAAGGGCGAGCTGGACGGCGCGCTCCGCCAGGCGGTGCTGGACCGGCTGCCGCGCACCGCGTTCCTGCCGCCGGCGCTGCCCCCGCAGGGTGACGACGAGCTGCCCGAGGCGCTGCGCCCCAGGGACGCCGAGATCGTGGAGGGGGCGGGCGCGGACACCGTGCGCGTCCTCGCCGAGGTGCTGCCGACCCTGCTGCCGGCCGGCCTGGAGCGCCGCCCGGAGCTGCGCGCGCTCGGCGTGGACCGGCTGCCGCTGGCCGACGCCGTGGACCGGCTGGCCGGTCTGGAGAAGGAGCCCGAGTGGTGGTGGCGGCTCTACGACAGCCTCACCGGGGTCGACCCCGAGCGGCTGTCCGGGCTCCCGGTGCCGCTCGCCGGGACCGGCCGGACCACGATCGGCCCCCGCCAGGTGCTGCTGCCCACCCCGGACGCCTCCGCGCCGGACGCCGAGGTGCTGGGCCGGCTCGGCCTGAAGATGGCCCACGCGGACGCCGCCCACCCGCTGCTGGAGAAGCTGGGCGCGCTGCCCGCCACCCCGCGCGCGGTGCTCACCACCCCGCAGGTCCGCGCCGCCGTCGCCGCCTCACTGGACGACGACGGCGGGGTGATGTGGGAGGAGGACGCCCCGGACGCCGAGGAACTCGCCGACACCGTCCTGGCGCTGGTCCGCGACGCGGGCCTGGAGCCCGGTGACGAGCCCTGGCTCGGCGCGCTCGCGCTGCCCGACGAGGACGGCGAACTCGCCCCGGCCGGTGAACTGGTCCTGCCCGGCAGCCCGTTCGCCCGCGTGATCCGCGAGGGCGAACTCGCCGCCGTGGACGCCGAGCTGGCCGAGAAGTGGGGCGGGCAGCCGCTGGCCGCCTGCGGGGTGCTGGCCGACTTCGCCCTCGTCCGCGCCACCGACGTGGTCCTCGACCCGGACGAACTGGAGCCCCGCGACAGCGACTTCGCCGAACCCGACGACGCCGGCCTGCTGGACGCCGTCGACGTGTGGTCCGAGGACATCCTCGACCGCTTCCCCGACAGCCCGGTGCCCCCCGTCGCCACCGAACTCGTCGCCGTGCGCGACCTGGACCTGGTGGACGACGACCGCTGGCCCGAGGCGCTCGCCCTGCTGGCCCAGCCCCCGCTGCGCGACGCCCTCGTCCAGCCGGTCCGCGTCCTCCTCCCGGACGGCACCCACGAGGTCGTACGCCCCTACACCGCCTGGTGGCTCCGCGGGCACCCGGTGCTCGACGGCCGCCGTCCCGCGGGGCTGCTGGCCGCCGGCGGCGACCCGCTGCTGCGCGGCCTGTACGACGAGGCGGACGCCACCGGCTTCCACGACGAGCAGGTGCTGCGCGCCCTCGGGGTACGCACCTCGGTGGCCGCGCTGCTGGACGAGCCCGGCGGCGCCGCCGAGCTCCTCGATCGGCTCGCCGACCCCGACCGTCCCGTCACCCCGGTCCAACTGCACGGGCTGTACAGCGCGTTGGCCGACCTGGAGCCCGAGCAGGTGACGCTGCCGGACGAGGTGCGGGCCGTGCGCGACGGGCAGGCGGTCGTGGTGGACGCGCGGGACGCGGTGGTCGTGGACTCGCCCGACCTGCTGCCGTTCACCTCCGGAATGCCGTTGCTGCCGGTCCGGCCGTCGCTGGCGGCCGCGCTGGCCGAGCTGTTCCAGGTGCGGCGGCTGAGCGAGTCCGTCACCGGCGCGGTGGACTCCGAGGGCGCCGAGCACGAGGTGCCCGAGCCGGTGCGGACGCTGCTCGGCCCGCGTACTCCGGACAGCTATGTCGAGCACGAGGAACTCGTCGTGGACGGCGTCGGGATCGACTGGCGGCTCACCGACGACGGCGTGCTCCACGCGGCCACGCTGGAAGGCGTCGCCGCCGGACTCGCCTGGGCGGCCGCCCAGTGGCCGCGCCGATTCGAGGTGGCGGCGCTGCTGGAGGACCCCTCCCGCACCGAGGAACTGGCGCGCGACCGCTGGTTCGACTGACCCCGACAGTTCGTGCGCGAAACTTTTACCTCTCGTGCAACCTTTTCTCACTCCCGCTTGTCATGTCTGCTGAGTCTCCGTACTCAGCAGACATGACAAGAGCGCCCGGCGGCACAGAGCCGCGACCGTGCGCTCCTCGACGGGGGGAACCTCATGCGTATCCGTACCAGCCTGGCCATCGCGACCGCCGCCGGTGCCGTGGCCCTCGGCGCGTTCGCCGTTCCGGCCGCCCAGGCCGACGAGGCGCCGGCCGCCGCCAAGGTGTCGTCGTTCGTGAACGGCGTGAAGGCGGACGCGGCCGCCAAGGCGGGCGCGAAGGCGGGCGTCAGGTCGGGCGTGCGTTACGTCGACGGCGACGTCACCATCGACAAGGTCACCGTCAACGGCAACGAGGACATCGTCGCCGGCACCTCCGCGGTCAAGACCGTCAACATCTACGTGACGGCGACCGACCCGGAGGGCATCTACGACGCCGACGCCATGCTGTGGCACGGCACGGACTTCGAGAACGACGTCGACGGCGCCGTCATCCCGGAGCAGGAAGCCGATTGCGACTACTGGAGCGCCACCTCGGCCACCTGCAAGATCACCGTGAAGGTCGACCCGAAGACGGACTTGTGGGACAGCATGCTGGCGGGCAAGTGGAACGTGTACGCCGCCGCCATCGGCAACGACGGTGACCTCATGCAGGACGACAGCTACAAGAACGTCTGGATCAAGCGCGCCGCGCAGATCACCTCGATGAACGCCGCGCCGGAGCCGGTGAAGAAGGGCAAGACCATCACCGCCACGGCCAACCTGAGCCGCGCGAGCTGGTCCTACCTGAAGTACTACGGCTACGGCAGCCAGTCCGTGCAGCTCCAGTTCGCGAAGGCCGGCAGCAGCACCTACACCACCGTCAAGACCGTGAAGACCTCCTCCACGGGCGCCCTCAAGACGACGGCGACGGCCAACGCGTCCGGCACCTGGCGCTTCTACTTCCCGAAGAACGGCACCACGTCCGCGGCCACCTCCGCGGGTGACTACGTCGCCGTGAACTAGTCCGACCGCTCTTCGACGCCCGGCCCCGGAGACCGCCAGTCTCCGGGGCCGAGTGCTGTCGACGTCATGAGTGTCATGACCAGGCAATCCACCGGCAAAGACCGTCTCCGGAAAGCGCATGCCGTACAACTCGCCGGCCCCCTCGCGGATCTGATCACCCGAGTCGACCGACTCACCGATCACTTCTCCCTCAGAGGGAACCGCACATGCGCATACGTGCCACCGTGGCCGCCGTCACCGGCGCCCTGGCTCTCTCCGCCTTCGCCGTCCCGGCCGCCCAGGCCGCGCCCGTCGACGGCACGCCGTACACGATGAACGTCGGCTTCTCGAACCTGAAGATCGCCTCGTCGATCAAGGTCGGCACCAGCAACGAGGTCAGCACGACCTACTCGTACACGCTGACCCACGGCGCGGACGTCGACGCGACCGCGGCCGACTTCTACACCGATGCCTACCTCTACCGGGGCTCCCTGGACGACCCGACCGCCACGGTCGAGGGTGACGACGACGCCACCTGCAAGTACGCCACGGCCACGACGCTCACCTGCACCGGCACCGTGGACATCTACCCGGCCGACGGCGACCTGACCTACGCCGACGCCGGGAAGTGGTCGGTGGCCGCGGAGGCGACCGCCCTCAACGGGCAGGACGAGTCCGACCCCGACTACAGCAAGGTCGGCTTCAAGGACCAGGGCGGCCTGGCCACCACCAGCCTGCTGCGCTACTCCAAGCTGACCACCGACGCCGCCCCCGAGCCGGTCATCAAGGGCAAGACCCTCACGGTCACCGGCACCCTGACCCGGGCGAGCTGGGACTACAACAAGTACTACGGCTACTCGGCCCAGTCGGTGCAGCTCCAGTTCGCCAAGAAGGGCTCCAGCACCTACACCACGCTGAAGACCGTCAAGACGGACGCCAGCGGCAAGCTCAAGACCACCGTCACCGCCTCGGTCGACGGCTCCTACCGCTACGTCTACGCGGGCTCGTCGGACACCGCCGCGGTCACTGCCACGGCCGACGCCGTCGACGTGCAGTAACCCTCACACCGGGAAGCGGCGGCCGACCCATCTCCACACGAGTTCCAGGGCGGCCGCCGCCACCACCGCCACTCCGACCGCCGTCCACGGCATGACGTCGCCGACCAGGCGCAGGGCGAAGAAGTCCTGGAGCCAGGGGACGGTCAGGACGAAGAGGAAGGCGACGCCCATCGCGGCCACCAGGGCCAGCCGCCACCAGGTGTAGGGGCGGGCGATGATGGCGAGCACCCACATCGATATCAGGAACAGGGTCAGGGTGGCCGCGCTGGTCTCGGCGGACAGCGCGCCCGCGCCCGAGTAGTGGTGCCGGGCCAGCAGATACGTCACGAAGGTCGCCACCCCGGCCAGCAGCCCGCCCGGTATCGAGTACCGCATCACCCGGCGCACGAAGTGCGGCCGCGCCCGCTCGTTGTTCGGGGCCAGCGCCAGGAAGAACGCCGGGACGCCGATGGTGAGCGTGGACAGCAGCGTCAGGTGCCGGGGCAGGAACGGGTACTCCACCTGCCAGCACACCACCAGCAGCGCCAGCAGCACCGAGTACACGGTCTTCACCAGGAACAGCGTCGCCACCCGCGTGATGTTGCCGATCACCCGGCGGCCCTCCGCGACCACCGAGGGCAGCGTGGCGAAGCTGTTGTTCAGCAGCACGATCTGCGCCACCGCGCGCGTGGCCTCCGAGCCCGAGCCCATCGCGACGCCGATGTCGGCGTCCTTCAGGGCCAGCACGTCGTTCACCCCGTCGCCGGTCATCGCCACCGTGCGGCCCTCGGACTGGAGCGCGCCGACCATCTCCCGCTTCTGCTGCGGGGTGACCCGCCCGAACACCGTGGCCCGGTCCACCGCCTTGGCCAGGTCGGCCGGGTCGGCCGGCAGCCGCCGCGCGTCCACCGCCTTGCCGGACAGCCCCAGCTTGCGCGCGACCGCGCCGACCGACACCGCGTTGTCCCCGGAGATCACCTTGGCCTGGACATCCTGGTCGGCGAAGTACCGCAGGGTCTTAGCCGCGTCCGGGCGCAGCCGCTGCTCCAGCACCACCAGGGCCACGGGCCGGGCCCCGCGCGCCGGGTCGGGGCCGTCCAGGTCACGGGCGGCGCGGGCCAGCAGCAGCACCCGCAGCCCCTGTTCGTTGAGCCGGCCGGTCTCCGCCAGCGCGGGGTCGTCGGGGGCCAGCAGCACATCGGGGGCGCCCAGCAGCCACCCGACGACCTTCCCGCCCTCTTCCTCGAACGCGGCCCCGCTGTACTTGCGGGCCGAGGAGAACGGCAGCGTGCTCACCGGACGCCGTCCGTCCCCGTGGCCGTCCGGATAGGCGTCGATGATGGCCTGGAGCGAGGCGTTGGGACGCGGATCGGACGCCCCGAGGGCGGCCAGCACCTCCCGCACCCGGCCCTCGTCGGCCCCGTTCAGCGGTTTCAGGCCGGTCACGTCCATGCCGCCCTCGGTGAGCGTGCCGGTCTTGTCCAGGCAGACGGTGTCCACGCGGGCCAGGCCCTCGATCGCGGGCAACTCCTGTACCAGGCACTGCCTGCGCCCCAGCCGGATCACCCCGATGGCGAAGGCCACCGAGGTCAGCAGCACCAGCCCCTCCGGGACCATCGGGATGATCCCGCCGATGGTCCGGGCCACCGAGCCCTTGAAGTCGTTGCTCTCCACCACGAGCTGTGTGACGACCAGGCCGAGCGCGGCCGGGACCATCATCCAGGTCACGTACTTCAGGATCGTGGAGATCCCGGAGCGCAGCTCGGAGTGGACCAGCGTGAACCGGGACGCCTCCTCGGCCAGTCGGGCCGCGTACGCCTCACGGCCCACCTTGGTCGCCTGGAAGGCCCCGCCGCCCGCGACCACGAAGCTGCCCGACATCACCTGCTCGCCGGGGTGCTTGACCACCGGGTCGGCCTCGCCGGTCAGCAGGGACTCGTCCACCTCCAGACCGTCGGCCTCGGCACACACCCCGTCCACCACGATCTTGTCGCCGGGCCCGATCTCCACCAGGTCGCCCAGCACGATCCCGCTGGTCGGCACCCGTACCGCCCTGCCGTCCCGGCGCACGGCGGGCCGGGACTCCCCGATCACCGCGAGCGAGTCCAGCGTCTTCTTCGCCCGCCACTCCTGCACGATCCCGATCCCGGTGTTGGCGAGGATCACGAACCCGAACAGGCTGTCCTGGATCGGCGCGACGAACAGCGTCACCACCCACAGCACACCGATGATCGCGTTGAACCGGGTGAACACGTTCGCCCGCACGATCTCGCCCAGCGAGCGGCTGCTGCGCACCGGGACGTCGTTGACCTCCCCCCGTGCCACCCGCTCCGCGACCTGTGCGCGGGTCAGGCCCGCCGGCCCCGTGGTGGGCGGCGCGACCGGGTGCACGGGGTCCAGTCCGACACCCGCGTCGACATTCGTCATGCATCCGACGTTACGTGCGGAATCCGCGCTTCACCTGCCGGGCGGCCCGATCTCCGGGGAACGCCGGGGGCGCCCCCGAGGAGGTCTCGGGGGCGCCCCTGACCAAGCGAGGGAGCGGGCCCGGATCAGCCCAGTGCCGGCGGTCCCGCGTCGGCCCCGGTGCCCCAGGAAGAGGGCGTCGACCCGACCGTGAAGGACAGCGAGCGGTGTGTCCGCAGCGCCCCGGTGGTCAGGTACGTCCGCCCGTACGCGGCGCCGTCCAGCCGCGCCGACTGCACGTACCGGGTGTCCGCCGAGGTGCCCGGCGCGGTGATGGTGAGCGCGCCGTGCGGGTAGTACCGGCGGTCCAGCGTCAGGTCGACGCGGTCGAAGACGGGGGTGGACAGGCCCCACGTGTCGTAGCCGGGCTGGACCGGGAAGACGCCGATGGACGACAGCACGTTCCAGGCGGACATCGTGCCCAGGTCGTCGTTGCCGGTCATTCCGGTCGGCCCGTCCGTGAACAGGGTCAACGCCGCGTGCACCACGTCCGTCGTCTTCCACGGCTGCCCGGTGGACAGGTAGGTGTAGGGCGCGATCAGGTCGGGCTCGTTCTGCGGGTTGTACTTGTCCGCGTTGTAGTAGTCGTACGGCCCGTTCACCCACACCTCGCGGGCCGTCTTCGCCGGGTCCTTCGTCAACTGGCCGTAGGCGAAGAAGGAGTCGAGCCGGTCGTTGGCCGCCTGCTTGCCGCCGACCAGGTCGACCATGCCGGGCAGGTCCTGCGGGACGAGCCACTGGTACTGCCAGGACGTGCCCTCGTGGAAGCCCTCGCTCTTGGCGGGGTCGGCGGGTCCGGTGAAGGCGCCGGAGGCGTCACGGGCGCGGAAGAAGCCCGTCGAGGGGTCGAAGATGTTCCGGTAGTCCCGCGCCCGCGCCGCGTACCGGTCGGCGTCCGCGCGGTGCCCGAGGTCGCGGGCCATCCGGGACAGCATCGCGTCCGACAGCGCGTACTCCAGCGTGGCCGACGCCCCGTGGTCGTAGTCCGAGTCACCGGGCTTGGCGTGCGGGCGGTCCTTCACGTAGGGCGCGAAGCCGTGGGCGAGGTACTCCCGGTTGGCCTCCCGGCCCACGGCCGGCGAGTCGGCGGGCGGCACGCCGTCCGCGTTCTTCCTCAGCGCCCTGTAGGCCCGCTCCTCCCAGCCGTGCAGCAGGCCCTGCTGATAGGCGTTGGTCAGGAACGGCGTGACCGGGTCGCCGGTCATGATGTTGGTCTCGACCGTGCCGTAGCCCCACTTGGGCAGCCAGCCGCTCTCCTCGTCGATCCGGATCACCGAGATCGCCATGTCCCGCGCCTCACGCGGCGCGAGCAGCGAGAGGAGCTGGGACTGGGTGCGGTAGGTGTCCCACAGCGACCAGTTCTGGTAGTAGGTGAAGCCCTGGGCGCGGTGGATCTTCTGGTCCCAGCCGGTGTAGCGGCCGTCGGTGTCGCTGCCGATGTTCGGCGCGAGGAACGAGCGGTACAGCGAGGAGTAGAAGGTCCGGCGCAGCGTGTCGCTCCCGCCGTGCGCCCGGACGTCGTCCAGCCGGTCCTCCCAGGCCCGCTGGGCGGCGCCCCGCACCGCGTCGAAGGAGCGGCCGCCCTCGGCGCGCAGATTGCCGAGCGCGCCCCGCGCGTCCACGTAGGACAGCGCGGTGGTGGCCTCGACCGTGCGGTCCTTCCGGGTGTCGAACCGCAGGTACGCGCCGTCCGCCCCGGTCTTCGCGCCGTCGGTGACCGTGGACCCGGTCCAGGTGCCGTGGGCGGTGAAGGGGCGGTCGAAGCGGGTGACCGTGTAGAGCGTGTAGGGCACCGTGTCCTGGCAGAAGCCGCGGCCGGTGAGCTTGGTGCGCACGGTGTGGTCGTCCAGGATCTCGACCTCGGTGGCGACCTTGGTGTGCAGCGACTGGCCCGCGTCGAGCAGGACGTTGGCCTTGTCGGTGGCCGGGAAGGTGTAGCGCTGCACACCGGTGCGGGCGGTCGCGGTCAGCTCGGCCTCGATGCCGGAGTCCAGGCCGACCCGGTAGTAGCCGGGGCTCGCGGACTCGTCGTCGTGGCTGAACCCCGCGGCGTACCTGGCGTAGTCGGTGGTGGTGACGTCGCCCGTGGTGGGCAGCACCGGGAGGTCACCGCCGAGGCCGCAGCCGACGCCGGAGAGGTGGACGAGCGAGAAGCCCCGGATGTGGTCCTGGGCGTAGTCGTAGCCGGTGTTGTGCCCGGTGTCGGGGGAGAGCTGCACCATGCCGAACGGCACCGCCGCGCCGGGGTAGGTGTTGCCCTCGTTCTGGGTGCCGATGAACGGGTTGACGAGGTCGGTGAGCCGGGCGGCCGGGTCGGCCTGCGCGTGGGCGGGGGTGGCCAGCAGCGCGGTCGCCGCCAGTGTCCCGGCCATGAAGCGACCGATTTGCCGTGTCCATGTCATGCAGAAACCTCTGAGGTGGTGGGCCGGACGTGCTCAGGGGTGGTCCAGGGCGGTCCAAGGCAACGTTGTCAGAGCGCGGGAACAACGTTGTCATCGGACAGCAGTGGGCATGACAACACGGAATCCGCATTCCGTCCAGAGGTCCCGCACGAACCGGAGTTCACCCGACCCGGAGACCGCTCGCCCCGGAGGTCACTCCGCGGGGACGGTCTCCCGCTCGGCGGCCGCCCGCCTGATCGCGGCGTCCCGCCCGCGCACGTACCAGATGCCGATCAGGCCGAGACCGGCCCCGGCCAGGCAGGTCCACACCCACCACAGGTGGCCGTGGTCCTCGAACCAGCCGTAGAAGGGGAGCTGGACCAGGAAGAGGACGAACCACACGATCGTGCCGCCGGTGATGGTGGCGACCACGGGCCCCTCCAGGGGCTCCGGCGCTTCGTGCTTGGGGGTCCACTTCGTCATGGGCACAGCTTACGAGGCGCCGCGCCACGCCCGGCAGCCCGCCGTCCTACGGACAATCGGTGAATATCTACGCGCGGAGATAGCGATCTAGGCTTCATACGTTCATACTGAAGCGGTTTGTCTTTGACTGTTTCTGTTCGTACGAAACTCCAAAAGGGCTCGGGGGAACCCTGGATGGTGAAGAGGACTCGCATGCCCACCTCGGCCACGGCCCAGGCTCCTACCCCCGAACAGCCGGGCGACAAGCCCGCCTACGGCGCCGTCGACCGCTACTTCAGGATCTCCGAGCGCGGCAGCTCCGTCGCGCGGGAGATCAGGGGCGGTTTCGCCACGTTCTTCGCGATGGCGTACATCATCGTCCTGAACCCGATCATCCTCGGCAGCGCCAAGGACATGTACGGGCACCACCTGGACAACGGCCAGCTCGTCACGGCCACGGCGCTCACCGCCGCCTTCACCACCCTCCTCATGGGTGTGATCGGCAACGTCCCGATCGCGCTGGCGGCCGGGCTCGGCGTCAACACGGTCGTCGCGCTCCAGCTCGCGCCGCGCATGTCCTGGCCGGACGCGATGGGCATGGTGGTGCTCGCCGGCTTCGTGGTGATGCTGCTGGTCGCCACCGGTCTGCGTGAGCGCGTGATGAACGCGGTGCCCTACGGGCTGCGCAAGGCCATCGCCATCGGTATCGGCCTGTTCATCATGCTGATCGGCCTGGTCGACTCCGGCTTCGTCACCCGTATCCCGGACATCGCCCAGACCACCGTCCCGCTCCAGCTCGGCACGGGCGGTCACCTCACCGGCTGGCCGGTGCTGGTCTTCGTGCTGGGCGTGCTGCTCACCCTCGCGCTGATCGTCCGCAAGGTGCCGGGCGCGATCCTGATCTCCATCGTGGCGATGACCGTCCTCGCGGTGATCGTCAACCTGGTCGCCAAGGTGCCGTCCTGGGGCCTGACCACCCCGAAGTGGCCGGGCAACCCGGTCGCCACCCCGGACTTCGGGCTGATCGGCAAGGTCAGTCTGTTCGGCGGCTTCGGCAAGGTGGGCGTGCTGACCGGCGTCCTCTTCGTCTTCACCGTCCTGCTGTCCTGCTTCTTCGACGCCATGGGCACGATCATGGGCGTCAGCGACGAGGCCAAGCTGACCGACGCCCAGGGCCAGATGCCGGGCATCAACAAGGTCCTGCTGATCGACGGCCTCGCCGTCGCGGCGGGCGGCGCCAGCTCCTCCTCGGCCACCACCTGCTTCGTGGAGTCCACCGCGGGCGTCGGCGAGGGTGCCCGTACGGGTCTCGCCAACGTCGTCACCGG
This sequence comes from Streptomyces sp. BK022, assembly GCF_004217355.1. Lineage (NCBI taxonomy): Bacteria > Bacillati > Actinomycetota > Actinomycetes > Kitasatosporales > Streptomycetaceae > Streptomyces > Streptomyces sp. BK022. Next base: position 298,831 of record NZ_SHKU01000007.1, on the reverse strand, counting down.
CGGCCTCTTCGGTGTCGCGCTGTTCCTCACCCCGGTCGCCACCATGGTGCCGTCCCAGGCCGCCACGCCCGCGCTGCTCGCGGTCGGCTTCCTGATCCTGGCGGGCTCGATCCGGGAGATCGACTGGGACGACTTCACCATCGCCATCCCGGCCTTCGTGACCATGGTGATGATGCCGTTCACCTACTCGATCACCAACGGCATCGGCATGGGCTTCATCACCTTCGTGGTGCTCCGGCTGGCCGCCGGGCGCGGCCGGGAGATCCCGGTGGCGATGTACGTGGTCGCGGCCGTCTTCGGCTTCTACTACCTGATGCCGGCCCTCGGTCTGACCTGACCTGGGTACGGCTGAGTTTCCCGCGGGGTCACATGAGTCTCATGTGACCCCGTAGAACTTCTCGGTCTCGTCGACGGCGGTCTGGAACCGCTCGTCGAAGTCGTCCCTGACGAGCGTGCGGATCACATAGTCCTGCACGCTCATTCCTCTCCTCGCCGCGCGTTCCCGGAGCCTCTCTAGCAGCTCCCCGTCCATCCGCAGGCTGAGCACACTGGTCCCCATGCGTACGAGGGTCGCCACATCCCGCCACCCCATGGGTCACTTTTCGGAACCGGCTCACTCGTACGGGTGATGGGGGGACACAGTGGCGGACATCACGAGCCGTGGCGTGCGGGGTGGCGTTCCTTAGTGAGAGTAATGAGTTAGGCTAAAGACATGTCGGACCTCACCCACGGCGACGACGTGGCCGCCGTGAACTCCCTCCGCTCCGCCGTGATGCGGCTGTCCCGTCGACTCAAGCACCAGCGGGTCGACGAGTCGCTGAGCCCCACCGAGATGTCGGTGCTGGGCACGCTGTCCAACTGCGGACAGGCCACTCCGGGCGAGCTGGCGCGCAAGGAGCACGTCCAGCCGCCCTCGATGACCCGCATCGTCGCGCTTCTGGAGGCCAAGGGCCTGGTCCGGCTCGAGCCGCATCCCGAGGACCGGCGCCAGAAGGTCGTCACCCGGACCGAGCAGGCCGAGGCGATGCTCGTCGAGAGCCGCCGCAAACGCAACGCGTTCCTGGCCGGCCTGGTCGAGGGCCTCGACGAGGACGAGTGGGCCACCCTGCGTGCCGCCGCCCCCGTCCTGGAGAAGCTCGCGCAACTGTAGCCACGGCATCGCTTCAGGAGGCGACCTTTTGAGTACGGGACCCGGAGCAGCTTCCGTCCCCGCACCGGCAACCACCACCCCGGCCGGCGGCAGAACCTCGATGTTCAGCTCGCTGAGGGTCCGGAACTACCGGCTGTTCTTCGCCGGTCAGGTCGTCTCCAACACCGGCACCTGGATGCAGCGCATCGCCCAGGACTGGCTGGTGCTGAGCCTCACCGGCTCCTCGGCGGCCGTCGGCATCACCACCGCGCTCCAGTTCCTGCCGATGCTGCTCTTCGGCCTGTACGGCGGGGTTCTCGTCGACCGGCTGCCCAAGCGGCCCGCGCTGCTGTTCACCCAGTCCGCGATGGCCCTCACCGGCCTCGCGCTGGCCGCCCTCACCCTCTCCGGACACGTCCAGGTCTGGCACGTGTACGTCGCCGCCTTCGCGGTCGGCCTCGCCACGGTCGTGGACAACCCGGCCCGGCAGTCCTTCGTCTCGGAGATGGTCGGCCCCGGCCAGCTCCAGAACGCGGTCAGCCTGAACTCGGCCAACTTCCAGTCAGCCCGGCTGGTCGGTCCGGCCGTCGCCGGCCTGATGATCACCGGGGTGGGCACCGGGTGGGCGTTCCTCGCCAACGGCCTGTCCTTCGTCGCGCCCATCACCGGGCTCCTGCTGATGCGCACGCGTGAGCTGCACTCCGTCGACCGCGCCCCGCGCGGCAAGGGCCAGCTCCGGGAGGGGCTGCGGCATGTCGCCGGGCGGCCGGAGCTGATCTGGCCCATCGTGCTCGTCGGGTTCATCGGCACCTTCGGCTTCAACTTCCCCGTCTGGCTCACCGCCTTCGCCGACGACGTGTTCCACGCCGGCGCCGGCGCGTACAGCCTGTTCAACACCCTGATGGCCGTCGGCTCCCTGATCGGCGCCCTCCTCGCCGCGCGGCGCGGTACGGCCCGGTTCCGGGTGCTGGTCGCGGCGGCGCTGGCCTTCGGCACGGTGGAGATCGTCGCCGCGCTGGCGCCCTCCTACTGGCTGTTCGCCCTCCTGATGGTCCCCATCGGCGCCTTCGGCCTCACGGTCAACGTCACCGCCAACACCGCCGTCCAGATGTCCACCGACCCGGCCATGCGGGGCCGCGTGATGTCCCTCTTCATGATGGTCTTCATGGGCGGCACCCCGCTCGGCGCCCCGCTCGTCGGCTGGGTCACCGACACGTACGGCGCCCGCTTCGGCTTCGTCGCGGGCGGCGCGGTCTCCGCCGTGGCGGCCGCGGTCATCGGCCTCTTCCTGGCCCGCGCCGGCGACCTCCGGCTCCGGCTCACCTGGCACCGGGGACCGCACCTGCGGTTCGTGCCGAGGGGGACCGAGGAACTGACGCCGGCGGCCTGAGGCTGCGGTCAGGGCTCGTCGCGGATCAGCTTCATCAACAGGCTGTGGGTTTCCGCGTCCGCCGCCGCGACCAGGCCCCGGGTGTCCGGGCCGGGGGGTGCGCCGTCGATGCCGGTGACCACGCAGCCCGCGGCCCGGCACAGGGCGATTCCGGCGGCGAAGTGGACGCTTGCCGAGAGGCCGGTGCCGTCGGTGACATAGGCGGCTCGGCGGCCCGCCGCCACCCAGGCCAGGGCCAGGGTCGTGGAGCCGACGCGGGGGCGGAAGCGGGCGGTGAAACCCGGGTGCGCCAGGAGGGCCGTGGCGCGGAAGGCGGGGGCGCTCGGGAAGGGCGGGTCCAGGTTGACGTCCACCAGGGTGGTCGCCGCCGTGGGGCGCAGGGGGGTGTCGGTGCCGTCCCGGTGCAGCCAGGCGATCTCGCCGTCGGTGCGGAAGACCTCGCCGGTGAAGGGGTCCGCCACGGCTGCGGCGCCGTCGCACAGGGCCACGTTGACGGCGACGAGGAGGGTGCCGACGGCGTAGTTGAGGGTGCCGCACAGGGGGTCCACGAGCCAGAGGCGCCCGGTGCCGGCGGCGCCCTGCCGGCCGCCCTCCTCGCCGAGCACCGCGTCATGGGGCCGGGCCGCGCGGATGACGTCCAGGATGGCGCGCTCGGCCGCCACGTCGGCCGCCGTGGCGAAGTCCCCGGCGCCCTTGTCGATCCGGGCCAGTTCCTTGCCGTAGCCCTCGCGCACCACTTCGGCGCCGGCCAGCACGGCCGCTGTCGCCACGTCGACGTCGTCGGTCACGGTGCCGCAGCGTACCGGTCTGGGATCGTGTGGGGATGAGACTCTTCGCCGCCGTCCTGCCGCCTCCGGGCGCCGTGGCGGAGCTGGGCCGGGAGGTACGGGCGCTGCGGCGGCTCGCCGGGGCCGACGCGCTGCGGTGGACCCAGCCGGACGGCTGGCACTTCACGCTCGCCTTCTACGGCGAGGTCCCGCAGGAGACGGTGCCGGAACTGGAACGCCGGCTGGAGCGCGCGGCCGTGCGGAGCGCACCGTTCCCGCTGGCCGTCGCCGGGGGCGGCAGCTTCGGCCGGGGCAGGGCACTGTGGGCCGGAGCCTCCGGAGACCTCGCCGCCCTCGGCGGACTCGCCGGACGGGCCCAGGCCGCCGGACGCCGGGCCGGGGTGGGCGGCGAGGAACACCGCCACTACCGGGCGCATCTCACACTGGCCCGCGGCAAGGGCGACACCGAGCTGCGGCCCTATGTCGACAACCTCACCGAATTCGCCGGTACCGCCTGGACGGTGGGCGAACTGGTCCTCGTCCGCAGCCACCTGCCCGTCTCCGGCGTGCCCGGCGAGCAGCCCCGGTACGCCCCGGTCGCCCGCTGGGCACTGGGCGCGGCCCGTTAGGCTCGTCGTCGTGGAACCGAAAACCCGGAACCGGATCATGGCCGGTGCGCTCGTACTGATGCTGGTGGTCGTCGCCGTGGCGGCGGCCGTCCACTGACGGCAGCCGCCCAAGGCCGCTCCGCGGGGAACCCCGTACGGAGCGGCCTTTCGCTTGCCACTACCAGGCGAACGCCTCCGGGGCGGGACCCGGGCCGGGGAAGATCTCGTCCAGGCCGGTCAGCAGCTCCTCGCTCAGCTCCAGCTCCACCGCGCGCAGCGCCGAGTCGAGCTGCTCCCGGGTGCGCGGGCCGACGATCGGGCCGGTGACGCCGGGCCGGGTCAGCAGCCAGGCGAGCGCGACCTCGCCGGGCTCCAGGCCGTGCTTGGCGAGCAGTTCCTCGTACGCCTCGATCCGGTTGCGCGTCGCCGTGTCCGCGAGGGCGTCGGCGGCGCGGCCGGAGGCGCGGCGCCCGCGCTCGGCCTCCTTGCGGATGACCCCGCCCAGCAGACCGCCGTGCAGCGGCGACCAGGGGATGACGCCGAGCCCGTAGTCCTGGGCGGCCGGGATGACCTCCATCTCGGCCCGGCGCTCGGCGAGGTTGTACAGGCACTGCTCGCTGACCAGACCGAGGGTGTTGCCCCGGCGCAGGGCCGTCTCGTTGGCCTGCGCGATCTTGTAGCCGGGGAAGTTGGAGGACCCGGCGTAGATGATCTTGCCCTGGGTGACCAGGACGTCGACCGCCTGCCAGATCTCGTCGAACGGGGTGTTCCGGTCGATGTGGTGGAACTGGTAGATGTCGATGTAGTCGGTCTGCAGGCGCTTCAGGCTGGCGTCCACCGCGCGGCGGATGTTCAGCGCGGAGAGCTTGTCGTAGTTGGGCCAGGCGTCGCCTTCTGCGCCCATGTTCCCGTAGACCTTGGTGGCCAGGACGGTTTTCTCCCGCCGCTCGCCGCCCTTCGCGAACCAGCTTCCGATGATCTCCTCGGTACGGCCCTTGTTCTCGCCCCAGCCGTACACGTTCGCGGTGTCGAAGTAGTTGATGCCCGCGTCCAGCGCCGCGTCCATGATCGCGTGGCTGTCCGCCTCGTCGGTCTGCGGCCCGAAGTTCATGGTCCCCAGCACCAGCCGGCTGACCTTCAGACCCGTGCGTCCAAGCTGCGTGTACCTCATGCCCACCTAGCCAACGTCTTGGAGCGCACTCCAGGCAAGCGGTGGGGTCAGTCGCGGGGGAAATCGGCGGTACGGAGGACGAGGTCGACCGTCGTGCCGGTGAGGTCGATGTCGCCGCCGAACCTCACCTCAAGGGCACGGAGGTACTCGCCGTCCTTGGGGTCCGTGTAGACGTGGCAGCGGCCTTGGTAGGGGTCCGCGACGAGGTAGACGGGGACCTCGGCAACGGCGTACGCGGTCTTCTTGGGGCCGTAGTCGTTGGCGGCCGTGCCCTGGGAGATGACTTCGGTGATGAACCGGACGTCCTGGTGGCGCCAGTGGCCCGTCTCGTCCGGTTCCGCCGAGTCCTTGAGCAGGGCGATGTCCGGGCAGAAGCCGTTCTCGTGGCCGGGGAAATCGATGCGGACGTCGGAGAGGACCATGACGTCCGGTCCGAATCTGTCCTCCAGGGCCCGCAGGACCCGGCGGATGATCTGCCAATGCGTGTTCCGCTGCGGCACCATGAAGAAGCAGCCCCCGACGACCTCGGCCCGGAATCCTTCGGGGATGGGCATCCGCTCGAACCACCCGTCCAAGCGTGCGGTGTCGCTCTCGGCCATCGCGGTCCTGTCGTCGAGGACGGTCATCGTGGCGCTCCTCCCCGGCTGCCCACGCAGATGTGCAGCCGCGCGGTTAAACGATACGCACCGTCACCGGGCGACGCCGGAAATCGGTCTGTCCGATCAAGCCGCGTACGGCTCCCCCAGCCCCCACGCCTCGTGCATCGCCCCGGCGAAAGCCCCCGCGATCCGGTGCTCGCCGCTCGCGTTGGGATGCGTGCCGTCATACGTGTCCCGGTGGATGTCCCAGCCCTGCGGCGCCGAGGCCAGCAGCAGCGGGGACCGGGGTTCGTCCAGGTCGGCGGCCGCCTTGGCGAGGAGGGTGTTGAAGAGGTCGACCTGTTCGGCGAAGGGGCCGTCCTCCTGGGCGCGTATGTTCGGGATGACCGGCAGCAGCACCATCCGTACGCGCGGACGCGCCGCACGGGCCGCCGCGACGAACGCCCGCACGTTGTCGACCGTCTGCTCCGCGTTGGTGTAGAAACCCAGGTCGATCAGCCCGAGGGAGACCAGCAGCACGTCGGCCCGGTGCGCTCGCACCGCCTCCCCGATCAGGGGAGCCATGTGCTGCCAGCCCTCGCCCCACCCGGCGAGATGGGCGCGCGGGAAGTCGGGGTCGGCGTACTCGTGGGAGCCGGGCTCCCCGGTGGCCTGGTCGTACAGCGTCTCGCGGGGACCGACGATCTGGAACGGGCCGTCGTACGTGTCCCGCAGGTGCTGCCACAGCCGGTAACGCCACGTGTGTTCGCCCGCGCTCCCGATCGTCATGGAGTCACCTACGGGCATGAACCTGAGCATCCGCTCATGATGGCGGATCGCGGTACGGACCCGCATCCGGGGCCGGTGTGAAGCCCGCCACCCCCACTGAACACCCGCGCCGGATGGCAGTCTTGGACCATGCGCCGACCGTTCGCCCTGCTTGCCGGGGCCCTGCTCGCGGGTGCCTGCGCCCTGCCCGCCCACGCCGCGGACGGGGACCGGGGGTTCACCATCGAGGACCCCAGGATCACCGAGTCCAGCGGCCTGGCCGCCTCCCACCTGCACCCCGGCGTCTACTGGACGCACAACGACAGCGACGACGGCCCCTACCTCTACGCCGTGGACAGCCGCACCGGCAAGACCGTCGCCACGCTCACCCTGCGCGGCATCGGCGCCCCGCGCGACGTGGAGGCCATCTCCATCGGGCCGGACGACCAGATCTACGTCGGCGACATCGGGGACAACTTCCACGGCCGCTGGCCCTATGTCTGGATCTACCGCCTGCCCGAGCCGAAGACCCTGAAGGACCAGACGGTCACGGCCACGCAGTACGTCGTGAAGTACTCCGACGGCCCCCGGGACGCCGAGTCGCTGGCCGTCCACCCCAAGACCGGCCGCGTCTACATCATCGACAAGAACGAGGACGGCGGCCACCTGTACGAGGGCCCCGCCCAACTGTCGTCCTCCGGCGCGAACATCTTCCGCCCGGTCGCCCCCGTCGACCTGTGGGCCACCGACGCCGCCTTCTCGCCGAACGGCCGGCAGCTCGCCGTGCGCGGCTACTTCGGCGGTATCTCCTACGACTGGAACGGCGGCCGGATCAAGAAGCTGGACCGCCTGGACGTGCCCCTCCAGGGCCAGGGCGAGTCCGTCAGCTACTCCGCGGACGGCAGCAAGCTGATGTATGGCAGCGAGGGCGCCCAGAGCCAGGTGCGGGCGCAGGACGCACCCGAGGGCGGCGCCGTGGCCTCCAAGTCGCCCTCCGCCGACGGCGGTTCCGCCTCGGGGGAGAAGAGTGGCGGAGGCGGGCTCAAGGCCGGTGCCGTCCTCCTCGCCCTCGGGGCCGCCGCCGTGTTCGGCATGCGGCGGATGCGGCGCAAGGGCTGAGCACGGGGACGCGCGCGGGGTACGGGAAAGGGCGCCCAGTTCACCACCGGGCGCCCCCCCTCACGTGCTTCTACAGGTTTCAGATCCGCTCGATGACATAGTCGACGCACTTGGTGAGCGCCTCGACGTCGGCCGGGTCGATCGCCGGGAACATGGCGACGCGGAGCTGGTTGCGGCCGAGCTTGCGGTACGGCTCGGTGTCCACGATGCCGTTGGCGCGCAGCGCCTTGGCGACCGCGGCCGCGTCGATCTCGTCGGAGAAGTCGATCGTGCCGATGACCTGCGACCGCTTGGCCGGGTCGGTGACGAACGGCGTCGCGTACTTCGACTCCTCCGCCCAGGTGTACAGCCGGGTCGAGGAGTCCTTCGTACGGCCGGTGGCGAAGTCGAGGCCGCCCTGGCCGTTCAGCCACTCGAGCTGCTCGTTGAGCAGGAAGAGCGTGGCGAGCGCCGGGGTGTTGTACGTCTGGTTCTTGCGGGAGTTGTCGATCGCCGTGGGCAGGCTGAAGAACTCCGGGACGTGCCGGCCGGAGGCGTGGATCCGCTCGGCGCGCTCGATGGCCGCCGGGGAGAACACGCCGATCCACAGGCCGCCGTCGGAGGCGAAGGACTTCTGCGGGGCGAAGTAGTAGACGTCCGTCTCGGAGACGTCGACCGGGAGGCCGCCCGCGCCGGAGGTGGCGTCCACCAGGACCAGCGAACCCTCGTCGGCCCCGGCCACACGCTTGATCGGCATGGCGACACCGGTGGAGGTCTCGTTGTGCGTGAACGCGTACACGTCCACGCCCGCCTCGGCGCTCGGCTCGGGGTGGGTGCCGGGGTCGGAGGCGATGACGGTCGGCTCGGCCAGCCAGGGGGCGAGCTTGGCCGCCTTGGCGAACTTGGAGGAGAACTCACCGAAGTTGAGGTGCTGGGACCTGGACTCGATCAGCCCGTGGGTGGCGATGTCCCAGAACGCGGTGGAGCCGCCGTTGCCGAGGACGACCTCGTAACCGTCCGGAAGGGAGAACAGGGAGCTGATGCCTTCGCGGACCTGGCCCACCAGGTTCTTGACCGGAGCCTGCCGGTGGGAGGTGCCCAGCAGGGAACTGCCGGTCGCCGCGAGCGCGGCGAGCGCCTCCGTCCGCACCTTGGAGGGGCCCGCGCCGAAACGTCCGTCGGCGGGCTTGATGTCAGCGGGGATCTCGATGTCGGCCACGTGTCGGAGCGTATCGGGTGTGCGAAACCGGACGAAGCCGTGTCCGTCGGATGAGACGACCTCTCCGGATCGTGGACTTGTGCGGTCGTACGACGATCCGAGGAGTCAGGGGTGCCTGTGGACAACTTCTGATGACGTTGCGTGATCGGATGCATGCTGGAGCCATGACCGATCGACGGGGTCGGACGGACGGGGGAACGGACATGGGGATCGAGGGCGACCGCGGCCTGGCTTCGGAGCTGCGGCGGGCCGTGCGGGGCGAGGTCCGCTTCGACGCGACGGCGCGGGCGTTGACGACGATGGACGCGTCCAACTACCGGCGGGTGCCACTGGGTGTGGTGGCCCCTCGGGACGCCGAGGACGTGGCGGCCGTGCTGGAGGTGTGCCGGGCGCGCGGCACACCGGTGGTCGCGCGGGGCGGGGGCACGTCCATCGCCGGGCAGGCGACGGGCACGGGGGTGGTACTGGACTTCACCCGGCACATGAACGGCCTGCTGGAGCTCGACCCGGACGGGCGTACGGCGCGGGTCCAGCCGGGCCTGGTGCTGGACCGGCTCCAGGCGGCGGCCGCCCCGCACGGCCTCCGTTTCGGCCCCGACCCCTCCACGCACGGCCGCTGCACGCTCGGCGGCATGATCGGCAACAACTCCTGCGGCGCCCACTCCGTGGCCTGGGGCACCACCGCCGACAGCGTGCGCGAGCTGTCCGTGCTCACCGCGCGCGGCGCACGGCTGCGCCTGGGCCGGAACTGGTCGGGCGCACCGGAGGGCCTGCCGGCGCTGGTGGAGGGGGAGCTCGCCCGGCTGCGCACCGGCTTCCCGGAGCTGCCCCGCCGTATCTCCGGGTACGCGCTGGACGCCCTGCTCCCCGAGCACGGCGCCGACGTGGCCCGCTCCTTCTGCGGCTCCGAGGGCACCCTCGGCGTCCTCACGGAAGCGGTGCTCGACCTGGTGGAGGCGCCGGCCGTCCACGCCCTGGCGGTGCTGGGGTACGCCGACGAGAGCGCGGCCGCCGACGCGGTCTCCGGGCTGCTGCCGCACGGCCCGCTGACCGTGGAGGGCATGGCGGCCGACCTCGTCCGGGCGCCGGTCGGGCTCCCCGAGGGCGGTGCGTGGCTGTTCGTGGAGACGGGCGGCGCCTCGGAGGCCGAGGCGCGGGCCCGAGCGGAGGCGGTCGTGGGCGCGGCCGACGCGGTGGACGCGCTGGTGGTGACCGACCCCGTCGCCCAGCGCGGTCTGTGGCGGCTGCGCGAGGACGCGAGCGGCACGGCGACCCGGATGCCGGACGGCACGGAGGCGTGGCCCGGCTGGGAGGACTGCGCGGTGCCGCCCGCCCGGCTCGGCGCCTATCTGCGCGACTTCCGCGCCCTGCTCACCGCCCACGGCCTGCGCGGCGCTCCCTACGGCCACTTCGGGGAGGGCTGTGTCCACGTCCGGATCGACTTCGACCTGCTCACCGCGGCCGGGGTGGACCGGTTCCGGCGCTTCTCCGAGGAACAGGCCGACCTGGTGGTCTCCCACGGCGGCTCCCTGTCCGGCGAGCACGGCGACGGGCAGGCCCGCGCGGAACTGCTGCCGCGCATGTACGGCGCGGAGATGGTGGGGCTGTTCGAGCGGGCCAAGGCGGTGTGGGACCCGGACGACCTGCTCAACCCCGGCATGCTGGTCCGCCAGGCCCGGCTGGACGACAATCTCCGCTTCGCGGTGCTGCCCCGCCGCCCGGTGGACGTCGCCTTCGGCTACCCGCACGACGACGGAGACTTCCGCGCGGCCGTCCGCCGGTGCGTCGGGGTCGCCAAGTGCCGTACGGAGTCGGCCGGTGGGTCCGCGGTGATGTGCCCGTCCTTCCGGGCGACCGGGGAGGAGGAGCACTCGACGCGGGGGCGGGCGCGGATGCTGCACGAGATGCTGGCCGGCGAGGTCATCACCGACGGCTGGCGGTCCGCCGAGGTCCGGGACGCCCTCGACCTCTGCCTGTCCTGCAAGGGCTGCCGCTCGGACTGCCCGGTCGGCGTCGACATGGCCACCTACAAGGCGGAGTTCCTGCATCACCACTACGCCGGCCGGCTGCGCCCGGCCGCCCACTACAGCCTGGGCTCGCTGCCGGTGTGGCTGCGGTGGGTGGCGCGTGCGCGGGCGGCGCCGCTGGTCAACCGGCTCGCCGCGGTGGGGCTGTTGGCCCGGCTGGGGAAACGGGTGGGCGGGATCGCGCCCGAGCGGGACATCCCCCGGCTGGCGCCGGCGACGTTCAGCCGGTGGTGGCGGGCGCGGCCACCGGCACCGGAGAGCGGCGGCTCGGGGCGGCTGGTGGTGCTGTGGCCTGACACCTTCACCGAGCATCTGTCGCCGTCCGTCGGGCGGGCCGCCGTCCGGGTGCTGGAGTCGGCCGGGCTGCGGGTGGCGCTGCCGCCGACCCTGGTGCCCGGTGGCCGCCCGGTGGGGGACGGCACCTCGCGTACGCCGGCCGCGCTGCTCGGGGCGCGCCGCGCGCAAGTCTGCTGCGGGCTCACCTACATTTCCACCGGCCGCCTGGACCGGGCCCGCGCGGTGCTGCGCCGCACGCTGGACCTGATGGAACCGGTGCTCGAGGCCGGGGCCCCGGTCGTCGTCCTGGAACCGAGCTGTGCGGCGGCCCTCCGCTCCGACCTCCCCGAACTCCTGCCCGGCGACCCCCGCGCACCCCGGCTGGCCGCCGCCGTCCACACCTTCGCGGAAACCCTCCGCCGACACGCCCCCCACTGGACCCCGCCCGCCCTCGACCGCCCCGTCACCGGCCAGACCCACTGCCACCAGCACGCCGTCCTCGGCGACACCGCCGACCGCGACCTCCGTACCTCCGCCGCCCTCACCGGCCCCCTGACCGGCGGCTGCTGCGGCCTGGCCGGCAACTTCGGCTTCGAGAAGGGCCACTTCGACATCTCCCGCACCTGCGCGGAGGACCAGCTCCTCCCCGCCCTCCGTTCCGCCCCCGAGAACGCGGCGGTCCTGGCGGACGGCTACTCCTGCCGGACCCAGATCGGGCAACTGGCGGGGATACGGGCCCGGCATCTGGCGGAGGTACTGGCGGAGGGGCTGGAGAGGGAGGGGCGGGAGTGAGCGAGGGGCGGGGGTGGCTCGCGGTGCGCCCTGCGGGCGGGGGCTGCGTGCAGGGGTGGCTGATAAGGGATGTCGGCGGTGGTTCGGCCCCGGGGACGGGCGGTGGGGATCGTAGGGTGACCGGACCCGTCTGCGCGAAGGAGTCCTCCGTATGACCCTCACCCTGCGCCCTGTCAGCCGGGCCGAGCACCTGGCCTTCGTGGGTTCGCGGTCCTCGGTCAGCCATATGCAGGTGCCGTCGTGGGGGGAGGTGAAGCCCGACTGGCGGGCGGAGAGCCTGGGGTGGTTCGACGAGGAGGGGCGGATCGTGGGAGCGGGGCTGGTGCTCCTGCGGCCGTTGCCGAAGGTGAAGCGGTATCTGGCGTATCTGCCCGAGGGGCCGGTGATCGACTGGCACGCGGACGGCCTGGAGCGCTGGCTGGAGCCGATGCTGGCGCACCTCAAGGCGCGGGGGGCGTTCTCGGTGAAGATGGGCCCGCCGGTGGTGGCCCGGCGCTGGAGCCCGGAAGCGGTCAAGGCCGCCATCGCCGACCCGGCCGCACACCGGCTCCGGGACGCCGAGCCGACCTGGCAAGACCCGCGCGCCCAGGTCCTCGCCGACCGGCTGCGCGGTCTGGGGTGGCGGCAGAGCGAACCGGACGCGGAGGAGGGCTTCGCGGCGGGGCAGCCCCGGTACGTGTGCCAGGTGCCGTTCGCCGGGCGGTCGCTGGAGGAGATCCACGGCGGGCTCAACCAGCAGTGGCGGCGCAACATCAAGAAGGCCGAGAAGGCGGGCGTCAAGGTGGTGCGCGGCGGCGCGGACGACCTGCCGGTGTTCTACGAGCTGTACCGGGAGACGGCCGAGCGCGACCGTTTCATCCCGCGTCCGCTCGCCTACTTCCAGCGGATGTGGACCGCGCTCGCCAACGAGGACCCCGACCGCATGCGGCTGTACCTCGCCCACCACGACGGGGAGGTGCTGGCGGCGGCGACGATGCTGATCGTGGGCGGCCACGTCTGGTACTCGTACGGCGCCTCCACCGCCCGCAAGCGGGAGGTCCAGCCCAACAACGCCATGCAGTGGCGGATGATGTCCGACGCCCACGAGCTGGGCGCGCACGTCTACGACTTCCGGGGCATCACCGACACCCTGGAGGAGTCCAACCACCTGCTCGGCCTGCTCCGCTTCAAGGTCGGCGCGGGCGGCGAGGCGGCGGAGTACGTGGGGGAGTGGGACTTCCCGCTGAACAAGGTGCTGCACAAGGCGTTCGACCTGTACATGGCCCGCCGCTGAGGCACCGGCCCACCGGTCCTTGATCTCAGCATCCAAGACACCGCCTGCGTACAGTGGCATAAGGGTTCACACACCTGACGGAGGTCCACTACCGTGGACCGGGAAGTACACCGAGGTGTACGCATGAAGCCCACTCCCGCCGCTCCCCAGGACAGCCCGTGACCACCGTCCGTACCTCCGCCCCGGCCAAGACCCCCACCACCCCTGACTCCCCTGGCCGGTTCGGCTCGCTGGGGCCGGTCGGGCTGGTGCTGGCGGGCGGGATATCGGTCCAGTTCGGCGGGGCGCTCGCGGTGACGCTGATGCCCCGCGCGGGCGCGCTCGGCGTGGTGACGCTGCGGCTGGTGGCTGCGGCCATCGTGCTGCTCGTGGTGTGCCGGCCCCGGCTGCGGGGGCACTCCCGTACCGACTGGGGCACGGTGATCGTCTTCGGTCTCACCATGGCCGGGATGAACGGCCTGTTCTACCAGGCGGTCGCCCGTATCCCGCTCGGTCTCGCGGTCACCCTGGAAGTCCTCGGACCGCTCGCCCTGTCCGTCTTCGCCTCCCGTCGCGCGATCAACGCCGTGTGGGCGGCCCTCGCCCTGGCGGGTGTCTTCCTGCTGGGCGGCGGGGGCTTCAGCGGACTCGACCCGCTGGGCGTCGGCTTCGCCCTGTCGGCGGGCGTCATGTGGGCGGCGTACATCATCTTCAGCGCCCGTACGGGGCGCCGCTTCCCCCAGGCCGACGGACTGGCCCTCGCGATGGGGGTGGCCGCGCTGGTGTTCCTCCCGCTGGGTGTCGTCGACGCGGGCACCCGGCTGCTGAACCCCACCACCATCGCCCTCGGTTCGGCAGTGGCCCTGCTTTCCTCGGTCCTCCCCTACACCCTCGAACTGCTCGCCCTCCGCCGCCTGCCCGCCCCGACCTTCGCCATCCTGATGAGTCTGGAGCCGGCCGTGGCGGCCACCGCGGGCTTCCTCGTCCTGCACCAGACCCTCTCCCTGACCCAGGCCGCCGCCATCGCGCTGGTCATCGCGGCGAGCATCGGCGCGGTGCGTACCCAGACGCGGCGAGTGGCGCCGCCGGCGCCGGAGGCGTAAGCACTCCGTTCGGCGGGCGGGGCGCCGGGGGCGCCCGGTGGTGTGGGGCTGGTGCCGACACGTGTCCGAAGCGGAGTACACCCCTGTCGCTCGACGTGCCCGCCTCCGCGGCTGATCGCCGGCGCCCCGCACCGACGCGCACCGATGGCCCGGCCCCCAGCCCGACCCCAGCCCGACCCCAGCCCGTCCCGCACCCGTCGTCGCAGCTCCGAGGGGTCCGGGAGGGCGCGCACCCGGCGGACCCGGCCGGAGGAGACGCCCCGGACGCATCTGTCCTCCGGGACCTCACTCCCACGAATTAATGCAAGCACGCTTGATTGTTTCTGTCCCCGCTGCCATGCTCCTGCCCATGTCCGATCCGACGCCCGTCTTCGACGACCTGCGTGAGGAAAGCCGGGAACTCGACCTGCTCGTGGCCGAGTTGACCGAGAGTGAGTGGGCACGCGCGACGCCCGCCCCGCGCTGGAGCATCGCCCACCAGATCGCCCATCTGCACTGGACCGACCGAGCCGCCCTGCTCGCCATGAGAGACCAGGCGGCCTTCCAGAAGTTCGCCGAACAGGCACTCACGTCGCCCGACTCCTTCGTGGACGACGGCGCCGAGGAAGGCGTCCGGCTGGGCCCCGCCGAACTGCTCACGCGCTGGCGGAACGGCCGGCGGGAGCTGGACCACGCTTTGCGGGAGGCGGCCGCGCGGCACACCAGGTTCCCCTGGTTCGGGCCGCCCATGTCGGCCGCGGCCATGGCCACCGGCCGGCTGATGGAGACCTGGGCCCACGGCCAGGATGTGGCCGACGCACTGGGTGTGGTGCGCGCACCCACCGACCGGCTCCGGCATGTGGTCCGTATCGGTGTGCGGGCCCGGGACTTCGCCTTCGCGGTACGCGGACTGCCCGCGCCACAGGACGAGTTCCGCGTCGAGGTCGGCGCCCCTTCGGGCGAGCTGTGGACCTACGGTCCCGAGGACGCCGCGCAACGGGTCACCGGCTCCGCGGTCGATCTCTGCCTGCTCGTCACCCAGCGCGCCCACCGCGCCGACCTCGCCCTGACCGCAGTCGGCCCGGACGCCGACCGCTGGCTGGACATCGCCCAGGCCTTCGCCGGCCCACCGGGCACCGGGCGCGACCCCAAAGCGGCCTCGCCCGAGGAGGCCCCGCCCCACGAAGCCGTGCCCCACGAAGCCGTGGCCGACGAGGCCCCGCCCGAGGAGCCTGCCCGGTGACGCCGACCCCCCTCCGCATCGGCAACTTCTCCGGCTTCTACGGCGACCGCTCCAGCGCCCTGCGCGAGATGCTCACCGGCGGCGAGGTCGACGTGCTCACCGGGGACTATCTCGCCGAGCTGACCATGCTCATCCTGGGCCGCGACCGGCTGAAGGACCCCGGCGCCGGGTACGCCCGCACCTTCGCGCGCCAGCTCGAGGACTGCCTCGGGCTCGCCCACGAGCGCGGGGTGCGGATCGTCACCAACGCGGGCGGGCTCAATCCCGCCGGACTCGCCGCCAAGATGGGGGAGTTGGCCGAGCGGCTCGGGATACCCGTACGGGTCGCGCACGTGGAGGGCGACGACCTCACCGCCGCGTACCCCGGCACCCTCGCCGCCCACGCCTACCTCGGCGGCTTCGGTGTCGCGGAGTGCCTGCGGGCCGGGGCCGACGTGGTGATCACCGGGCGGGTGACCGACGCCGCGCTCGTCACCGGGCCCGCCGCCGCGCACTTCGGGTGGGGACCGGGGGACCACGACCAGCTCGCCGGGGCCGTCGTCGCCGGGCATCTGCTGGAGTGCGGGACGCAGGTCACGGGCGGCAACTACGCCTTCTTCCAGGACGGTGACGTGCGCCGTCCCGGCTTTCCGCTGGCAGAGATCCATGCCGACGGCAGCAGCGTCATGACCAAGCATCCCGGTACCGGCGGGTTCGTCGACACCGGTACGGTCACGGCCCAGTTGCTGTACGAGACGGGGGGAGCCCGGTACGCGGGGCCCGATGTCACCGCCCGGCTGGACACGGTACGGCTCCGCCAGGACGGACCGGACCGGGTGCGGATCGAGGGGGTGCGCGGTGAGGCGCCCCCGCCCACGCTCAAGGTCGGCCTCAACCGGCTCGGCGGCTTCCGCAACGAGGTCGCCTTCGTCCTCACCGGTCTCGACATCGAGGCCAAGGCGGAGCTGGTGCGCGCCCAGATGGACGTCGCGCTCGCCAAGGCGGCTCCGGAAGAGGTGCGCTGGGAGCTGGCCCGCACCGACCGGGCCGACGCCGACACGGAGGAGACGGCGAGTGCGCTGCTCCGGCTCGTCGTACGGGACGCCGATCCCGAGGTGGTCGGGCGGGAGCTGAGCGGGGCCGCGATCGAGCTGGCGCTCGCCAGTTACCCCGGCTTCCATGTGCTGGCGCCACCGGGAAAGGGCTCGCCCTATGGGGTGTTCGACCATGTGACCGTGCCCCATGGTGCCGTGAGCCATGTGGCCGTCCTCCACGATGGGCGCCGTATCGATGTGGGCGCGCCGCAGGAGACGCTCCCACTCAGCGCATTGCCCGAGCCCGCTCTGCCCGAGCCCCTCCACGTGGGCAGCACCCGCCGCGCCCCCCTGGGCCGGGTGGCCGGAGCCCGTAGCGGGGACAAGGGCGGGGACGCCAACGTCGGCGTCTGGGCCCGCTCCGCCGACGCCTGGCGCTGGCTCGCCCACGAGCTGACCGTCGAGCGCTTCCGGGAGCTGGTCCCCGAGGCCCGTGACCTCCCGGTCACCCGGCATGTCCTGCCCCGCCTGTGCGCCCTGAACTTCGTCGTCACCGGCATCCTCGGCGCCGGCGTGGCCTCCCGACACCGCTTCGACCCCCAGGCCAAGGCCCTGGCCGAGTGGCTCCGCTCCCGCCATCTGGACATCCCGGAGGACCTCCTGTGACGCCCCGGACCGTGCGCCCCGCCGGCTCCCCGACCCTCCGCTCCCAAGGCCCCCGCCATCCCGGAGACCGCCACCCCGGAGACCGCCATCCCGGAGACCCCCGCCACCAAGGAGGCACCCCGTGACCCTCCTCCGCACCACCCTCGACCCCACCGCCCCCGACCACCGGGCCAACCGCGACACCATGCTCGCCAAGCTCGCCGACCTGGAGGCGGAGCACGCCAAGGCGCTCGCGGGTGGGGGCGAGAAATATGTGGCCCGGCACCGCAAGCGCGGCAAGCTGCTCGCCCGTGAGCGGATCGAGCTGCTGCTCGACCCCGACACGCCGTTCCTGGAGCTGTCCCCCCTCGCCGCCTGGGGCAGCGAGTACACCGTCGGCGCCTCCCTGGTCACCGGCATCGGGGTGGTCGAGGGAACCGAGTGCCTGATCACCGCCAACGACGCCACCGTGCGCGGCGGCGCGAGCAACCCGTGGAGCCTGAAGAAGGCCCTGCGGGCGAACGAGATCGCGCGGGCCAACCGCCTCCCCGTCATCAGCCTGGTGGAGTCCGGCGGCGCCGATCTCCCCTCGCAGAAGGAGATCTTCATCCCGGGCGGGGCGATCTTCCGGGACCTGACCCGGCTGTCGGCCGAGGGCATCCCGACCGTGGCCGTGGTGTTCGGCAACTCCACGGCGGGCGGCGCGTACATCCCCGGGATGTCCGATCACGTGATCATGGTCAAGGACCGGGCGAAGGTGTTCCTCGGAGGGCCGCCGCTGGTGAAGATGGCGACCGGTGAGGAGAGCGACGACGAGTCGCTGGGCGGAGCCGAGATGCACGCCAGGACCTCCGGCCTCGCCGACCACTTCGCGGTGGACGAGCGGGACGCGATCCGGCAGGCGCGCAGGGTGGTCGCGCGGCTCAACCACCGCAAGGCGTACCCCGACCCGGGCTTCGCCGAGCCGCCCAAGTACGACCCCGGGGAGCTGCTCGGCATCGTCCCCGGCGACCTGCGCACCCCCTTCGACCCGCGCGAGGTCATCGCCCGCCTGGTCGACGCCTCCGACTTCGACGAGTTCAAGCCGCTGTACGGCACGAGCCTGGTCACCGGCTGGGCCGGGCTGCACGGCTATCCCGTCGGCATCCTGGCCAACGCGCGCGGGGTGCTGTTCAGCGAGGAGTCGCAGAAGGCGGCGCAGTTCATCCAGCTCGCCAACCAGCGCGACATCCCGCTGCTGTTCCTGCACAACACCACCGGCTACATGGTCGGCAAGGAGTACGAGCAGGGCGGCATCGTGAAGCACGGCTCGATGATGATCAACGCGGTCAGCAACTCCACGGTGCCGCACCTCTCCGTCCTCATGGGCGCGTCCTACGGCGCCGGCCACTACGGCATGTGCGGCCGCGCCTACGACCCCCGCTTCCTCTTCGCCTGGCCCAGCGCCAAGTCGGCCGTCATGGGCCCGCAGCAGCTCGCGGGGGTGCTGTCGATCGTGGCCCGCCAGTCGGCCCTGGCCAAGGGGCAGCCGTACGACGAGGAGGGGGACGCCGCCCTGCGCGCGATGGTCGAGGGGCAGATCGAGTCGGAGTCGCTCCCCATGTTCCTGTCCGGGCGGCTCTACGACGACGGCGTCATCGACCCTCGCGACACCCGAACCGTCCTCGGTATGTGCCTGTCCGCCATACACACCGCTCCCTACGAGGGCGCCCGTGGCGGCTTCGGCGTCTTCCGGATGTGAGGCCCATGATTTCCACCCTGCTCGTCGCCAACCGGGGCGAGATCGCCTGCCGTATCTTCCGCACCTGCGCCGACCTGGGAATACGCACCGTCGCCATACACTCCGACGCGGATGAGGGTGCGCTGCACACACGTGTGGCCGACACGGCGGTACGGCTGCCGGGCGCCGCGCCGGCCGATACGTATCTGCGCGGCGACCTCATCGTGAAGGCCGCTCTCGCGGCCGGCGCGGACGCCGTGCACCCCGGCTACGGATTCCTCTCCGAGAACGCCGGCTTCGCCCGTGCCGTACGGGACGCCGGGCTCGTCTGGATCGGGCCCCCGCCCGAGGCGATCGAGGCGATGGCGTCCAAGACCCGCGCCAAGGAACTGATGGGCCTCGCCCCGCTCGACGCCCACGACGTCACCCCGGCCGACCTGCCCGTCCTGGTGAAGGCGGCCGCGGGCGGCGGCGGACGCGGCATGCGGGTCGTACGCGACCTCGCCGCGCTGCCCGGTGCGCTGGAGGACGCCCGCGCGGAGGCGGCGAGCGCGTTCGGGGACGGCGAGGTGTTCGTGGAGCCCTACCTGGAGAACGGCCGCCACGTCGAGGTGCAGGTCCTCGCCGACACCCACGGCACCGTGTGGACGCTCGGCACCCGCGACTGCTCGCTCCAGCGCAGGCACCAGAAGGTGATCGAGGAGGCCCCGGCACCGGGTCTGCCGCCCGCGCTCACCGAGCAGTTGTACGCGCTCGCCGAGCGGGCGACGCGTGCCGTGTCCTACGAGGGCGCGGGCACCGTGGAGTTCCTGGTGGCCGACGGCCGCGCCCACTTCCTGGAGATGAACACCCGCCTCCAGGTCGAACACCCCGTCACCGAGGCGGTGTTCGGCCTCGACCTGGTCGCCGAGCAGATCCGCGTCGCCGAGGGACACGCCCTCCCCGCCGCGCAGCCGGCCCCGCGCGGACACGCCGTCGAGGCCCGGCTGTACGCCGAGGACCCGGCGCGCGGCTGGGCCCCGCAGACCGGCACCCTGCACCGCTTCACCGTGCCGGACGGCGTACGGCTGGACACTGGCTGCGCGGACGGCGACACCATCGGCGTGCACTACGACCCGATGCTCGCGAAGGTCATCGCGCACGCCCCCACCCGCGCCGAGGCGGTCCGCAGGCTCGCCGGCGCCCTGGAGCGCACCGCGCTGCACGGCCCGGTCACCAACCGCGACCTGCTGGTCCGCTCGCTCAGGCACCCCGAGTTCACCGAAGCCCACATGGACACCGGCTTCTACGACCGCCACCTCACCGCCCTCACCGAGCCCGCCCCCGACCCGTACGCCCCCCTCGCCGCGGCCCTCGCCGACGCCCACGGCCGCTCCCGCTTCGGCGGCTGGCGCAACGTCCCCTCGGGCCCGCAGGTGAAGCGGTACGAGAGGGCGGGGGAGGAGTACGAGGTCGCCTACCGCCACACCCGCAGCGGCCTGGCGGCGGACGGCGTCCGCGTGGTGCGGGCCGCCCCGCACCTGGTCGTCCTCGAAGTGGACGGCGTGCAGAGGAAGTTCGAGATCGCCCGCTACGGCGACCAGGTCCACGTGAACGGCACCGCCCTCACCGCCCTCCCCCGCTTCCCCGACCCCACCACCGCACACGCCCCCGGCTCCCTCCTGGCCCCCATGCCCGGCACGGTCGTCCGCATCGCGGAGGGCCTGACCGAGGGCGCCGAGGTCACGGCGGGCCAGCCGCTGATCTGGCTGGAGGCGATGAAGATGGAACACCGCATCACCGCCCCCACGGACGGCACCCTGACGTCACTCCCGGCAGCCGTGGGCCGCCAGGTGGAGATGGGCGCCCTCCTGGCCGTGGTCGAGACCAGCTGACCCAGGGGGGCGCATCGATCCGCGGCTGTCGCCGCGCGAGCGCGACCAGCCACGAACAGCCCGCACGCGAAGGAGTAAAAGGTGACCACCCTCATCGAGTCCGAAGAACACCAGGCCCTCCGCAAAGCAGTCTCCGCCCTCGGCAAGCGCTACGGCCGCGAGTACCTCACCCGCGTCATAGCCGAGGGCCGCTACCCCACCGAACTCTGGCAAGAGGCAGCCAAGTTGGGCTACCTGGGCGTCAATCTTCCGGAGGAGTACGGCGGCGGAGGCGGCGGCATAGCCGAACTCTCCATCGTCCTGGAGGAGCTGGGCGCCTCGGGAGCCCCCCTCCTGATGCTGGTCGTCTCCCCGGCCATCTGCGGCACCGTGATCTCCCGGTTCGGCACCGAGGACCAGAAGCGCACCTGGCTCCCCGGACTCGCCGACGGCACGAAACTGATGGCCTTCGGCATCACCGAGCCCGACGCCGGCTCCAACTCCCACCGCATCACCACCACCGCCCGCCGGGACGGCGACGACTGGCTGCTCACCGGCCGGAAGGTCTTCATCTCCGGGGTGGACCACGCCGACGCCGTCCTGATCGTCGGCCGCACCGAGGACGCCCGCACCGGCAGGCTCAAGCCGTGCCTGTTCATCGTCCCGCGCGACGTCGAGGGGTTCTCCCGCAACCCGATCGACATGGAGCTGAGCGCCGCCGAGAAGCAGTGGGAACTGGTCCTGGACGACGTACGGCTGCCCGCCGACGCCCTGGTGGGCGATGAGGACGCCGGGCTGCTCCAGCTCTTCGCCGGGTTGAACCCGGAGCGCGTGATGACGGCCGCGTTCGCCATCGGGATGGGCCGGTACGCCGTCGCCAAGGCGCTGGAGTACGCCCGTGAGCGCACCGTCTGGAAGACCCCGATCGGCGCCCACCAGGCGATCGCGCATCCCCTCGCCCAGGCCCACATCGACCTGGAACTGGCCAGGCTGATGATGCAGAAGGCGGCCCTCCTCTACGACGCCGGGGACGACATCGGCGCGGGCGAGGCGGCCAACATGGCCAAGTACGCGGCGGGGGAGGCGTGTGTACGGGCCGTCGACCAGGCGGTGCACACCCTCGGCGGCAACGGCCTGACCCGCGAGTTCGGGCTCGCCTCGCTGATCATCGGCGCGCGGGTGGCCCGGATCGCCCCGGTGAGCCGGGAGATGATCCTCAACTACATCTCCCACCAGACCCTCGGCCTGCCCAAGTCGTACTAGGGGGGTGTCTTGCCGATCACGCCGGGCTCGCGACGCCTGGCACCGCACCTCGCCGCGTTGTCGTCGGTCCCCGATGCTCCGCATCGGCTCCCTCCTCCGCCTTGCGACGCACGGCACCAGACGCCGCTCCCTGATCCGGCCTGATCGACAAGACACCCCCTAGCGCCCGACGTTCGGAGGAACCATGTTCCACAGCCCGTACGCCGAGATCCCACCGGTCGAAGAGGCCATCCACGACGCCGTCCTGGGCCGAGCCGCCGCCCACGGAGACCGGCCCGCGCTGATCGACGGCGTGGACGGCACCACCCTCACCTACGCCCAACTCGACGTCCTGCACCGGAGACTGAGTGCCGCGCTCGCGGAGGCCGGGGTGCGCAAGGGTGACGTGCTCGCCCTGCACAGCCCCAACACCATCGCGTTCCCGCTCGCCTTCTACGCGGCCACCCGCGCCGGCGCCACCGTCACCACCGCGCATCCGCTGCACACCCCTCAGGAGCTGGCCAAGCAGCTCGCGGACAGCTCGGCACGCTGGCTGATCACCGTCTCCCCGCTGCTGCCGACCGCCCGCAGAGCCGCCGAACTCGCGGGCGGAGTACGGGAGATATTCGTCTGCGACCAGGCGCCCGGCCACCGCTCGCTGACCGAACTGCTCGCCACCACCGCCCCCGAGCCGGACGTGGCGGTCGACCCCGCCGAGGACGTCGCCGTACTGCCGTACTCCTCCGGGACCACCGGCACGCCCAAGGGCGTGATGCTCACCCACCGGCAGATCGCCACCAACCTCGCCCAACTGGAGCCCGCCGTCACGGTGGAGCCCGGTGAGCGCATCCTCGCGGTGCTGCCGTTCTTCCACATCTACGGCCTGACCGCCCTGATGAACGCGCCCCTGCGCAACGGCGCCACCGTGGTCGTGCTGCCCCGCTTCGAGCTGGACACCTTCCTCGCGGCGATCGAGACCCACCGCATCACCGGCCTGTACGTCGCCCCGCCGATCGTGCTCGCCCTCGCCAAGCACCCCTCGATCACCCGGTACGACCTCTCCTCGCTGCGGTACGTCCTCAGTGCCGCCGCCCCGCTGGACGCCGCCCTCGCCGCGGCCTGCGCCGACCGGCTCGGGCTGCCGCCGCTGGGCCAGGCGTACGGCATGACGGAGCTGTCGCCCGGCACCCACGTCGTCCCGCTCGCCCATCTGCGCGACGCGCCGCCCGGCACGGTCGGCAGGCTCATCGCCGGCACCGAGATGCGGATCGTCTCCCTGGACGACCCCGGCAAGGACCTCGGCCCCGGCGAGCGCGGCGAGATCCTGATCCGGGGCCCGCAGATCATGAAGGGCTATCTGGGCCGCCCCGACGCCACCGCCGCGATGATCGACGCCGACGGCTGGCTGCACACCGGCGACGTCGGCCAGGTGGACGACGAGGGATGGCTGTTCGTGGTGGACCGGGTGAAGGAACTCATCAAGTACAAGGGGTTCCAGGTGGCCCCCGCCGAACTGGAGGCCCTGCTGCTCACCCACCCCGGCATCGCGGACGCGGCCGTGATCGGCGTCGTCAACGAGGACGGCAACGAGGCCCCGCACGCCTTCGTCGTCCGCCGGCCCACCACGCCGGACCTCAGCGCCAACGACGTGATGCTGTACGTGGGCGAGCGCGTCGCGCCGTACAAGCGGGTGCGCGGGGTCACCTTCACCGACGTGGTGCCCCGTGCCGCCTCCGGCAAGATCCTGCGCCGGGAGCTGCGCCCATGACCCTCGTCGGACGCACCCGCGACCGGGCCGTGGAGACGCTCAGCCTGGACTCCCCGGACACCCGCAACGCCCTCTCCGCGCCGCTGGTGGCGGAACTCGCCGAGACGTTGGCCGAGTGCGGAAAGGACCCCGGTGTCCGGGCCGTCGTGCTCACCCACACCGGCAACACCTTCTGCGCCGGGGCCGACCTGCGCGAACCGCCCCACCCGAACGCCCTGGTGGGCCTGTTGCGGCAGCTCGTGGAGCTGCCCAGACCGGTGATCGCCCGGATCACCGGGCACGTCCGCGCGGGCGGGCTCGGACTGGTCGGCGCCTGTGACATCGCGGCCTCCTCGGCCGGGTCCACCTTCGCCTTCACCGAGGTCCGCATCGGGGTCGCCCCGGCCGTGATCTCCCTGCCGCTGCTGCCGCGCGCCGATCCGCGCGAGCTGGCCCGCTACTACCTCACCGGCGAGCGCTTCGGCCCCGCCGAGGCGGTACGGCTCGGCCTGCTCACGCTCACCGGCGACGACGTGGACGAGGCCCTCACCCCGGTCCTGGACGGCCTGCGCCGCTCCTCGCCCGAGGCCCTGGCCGCGACGAAGGAGCTGCTCACGGCTAGGGTGCTTCAGACGTTCGACCGGGACGCGGACCGGTTCACCGCGCTCTCGGCCCGGCTGTTCTCCGCCCCCGAGGCGCGGGAGGGGATGACGGCCTTCCTGGAAAGACGGGATGCGGCATGGGTGGTGTGAGTACGGCGGAACGCGACCGCGTACCCAAGCAGGACCGCAGCCGGGCCACCCGGCTGCGGCTGCTGGAGGCCGCCGTGGCCTGCCTCGCCGAACACGGCTGGGCGGGCTCCACGGTCTCGGTCGTCGCCGAGCGCGCGGGCGTCTCGCGGGGCGCGGCCCAGCACCACTTCCCCACCCGCGAGGACCTCTTCACGGCGGCCGTCGAGTACGTAGCGGAACGGCGCTCCACCGCCCTGCGGGACCTGTTCCCGGACGGACCCGGCGACCGCGGGGCCGTCGTCTCCGCCCTGGTGGGCCTGTACACCGGCCCGCTCTTCCGGGCCGCGCTCCAGCTCTGGGTGGCCGCCGCGAACGAGGAGCAGCTGCGCGGCCGGGTGACCGAGCTGGAGGCCCGCGTCGGCCGGGAGAGCCACCGGATCGCCGTGGAACTCCTGGGCGCCGACGAGTCCCGGCCCGGTGTCCGCGAGAGCGTGCAGGGGCTGCTCGACATGGCACGCGGCCTCGGCCTCGCCACCCTGCTCACCGACGACACCGCCCGCCGCGAGCGGGTCGTGGCCCAGTGGGCGGCGCTGCTGGACGGGGTCCTCGGCGAGGGTCGGTGACCCGCGTCACACGCGAAATCGAAGGCCCGCAGTACTCTGGGCCCATGCTTCCGATGCTCGTCCGACGCCGCCACGTGGACTACGTGCGCGTCACGAGCATGGGCTGTCGGCGCTCCGCCTGATCCAGCCCCCTCTCTCTCGTCTAGTTCTTCACTTCGTCCGGCACCAGGGGGCCGCCACACCCCTCGCGGCTGCCCGTGCCCCGTACACCTCGCGGACGCACCATGACGACTCATGCGACGGACCCGTCGTACGCCCAGCTCCCGATCATCGACCTCTCGGCCGCCGACCGCGGCCCCGAGGAGCGGGCCCTCTTCCACGCCCGGCTGCACAGCGCCGCCCATGACGTGGGCTTCTTCCAGCTGACCGGGCACGGCGTGACGCAGGCCGAGACCGACGCCCTGACCTCGGCCATGCGGGCCTTCTTCGCCCTGCCCGAGGCCGACCGGCTCGCTCTGGACAACGTCAACTCCCCGCACTTCCGGGGCTACACCCGTACCGGCGACGAGCGCACCGGGGGCGCCCGCGACTGGCGCGACCAGCTCGACATCGGCGCCGAGCGCCCGGCCCGCGTGCCCGGCCCCGGCGAGCCGCCGTACTGGTGGCTCCAGGGCCCCAACCAGTGGCCCGCCGCCCTGCCCGAGCTGCGCACGGCCGCGCTGGCCTGGATCGGGAAGCTCAGCGCGGTCGCCCAGCGCCTGCTGCGCGAACTGCTCACCGCCATCGGCGCGCCGGCCGGCTTCTACGACCCGGTCTTCGGCGCCCACGCCCACCCGCACCTCAAGCTGGTCCGCTACCCCGGCAGCGCGGGCGACGGCACCGACCAGGGCGTCGGCGCCCACAAGGACTACGGCTTCCTCACCCTGCTCCTCCAGGACAGGGTCGGCGGCCTCCAGGTCCAGCGGGCCGACGGCAACTTCCACGAGGTCCCGCCCCTGGACGGCGCCTTCGTCGTCAACCTCGGCGAACTCCTGGAAGTGGCCACCAACGGCTACCTGGTAGCCACCAACCACCGCGTGGTGAGCCCGCCCGCGGCCACGGAACGCTACTCGGTCCCCTTCTTCTACAACCCGAGCCTGGACGCGAAAATAGCCCCGCTGCCTTTCCCGCACGCGGAAAAGGCCCGGGGCATATCGACGGACCCGTCGAACCCGCTTTTCGCGGAATACGGCTACAACGAGCTGAAGGGCAAGCTCCGAGCGCACCCCCTGGTGGCGGAAAGACACCATGCGGATCTACTGACGCCCGCATGAGTACGCAAGGGGCGCGGGGAACCGCGCGACCAGCCAGAACGGCGAGCCGCCCGCCCTCCGCGCCCCAACCACCCCACTCAGTGGGCGATGTTCTCGAACCCGGAGATATCAGAAGGCTTCCGAGTCCCAGGCCCCACGTACTCCGCAGAAGGCCGCACCAGCCGCCCCGTCCGCTTCTGCTCGAGAATATGCGCCGACCATCCGGCAGTACGCGCACACGTGAACATGGAAGTGAACATGTGCGAGGGAACTTCGGCGAAGTCGAGCATAATAGCCGCCCAGAACTCCACGTTGGTGGCCAGCACCCGGTCCGGCCGCCGATTGTGCAATTCCTCCAGCGCGGCCTTCTCCAACGCCTCGGCGATCTCGAACCGCGGCGCCCCCAACTCCCGCGCCGTCCGCCGCAGCACCCGAGCCCGAGGGTCCTCGGCCCGGTACACCCGGTGCCCGAACCCCATGAGCCGCTCACCCCGGTCCAGCGCCTTCTTCACGTACCCGACGGCGTCACCCGTGCGCTCGATCTCCTCGATCATCCCCAGCACGCGGGAGGGGGCGCCCCCGTGCAGCGGCCCCGACATCGCGCCCACCGCCCCGGACAGCGCGGCGGCGACATCGGCCCCGGTGGAGGCGATGACCCGTGCGGTGAAGGTGGACGCGTTCATGCCGTGCTCGGCGGCGGAGGTCCAGTACGCGTCGACGGCCGCGACATGCTTCGGGTCGGGCTCGCCGCGCCAGCGGATCATGAACCGCTCGACGACCGTGCGGGCCTTGTCGATCTCCCGCTGCGGCACCATCGGCAGCCCCTGGCCGCGCGCGGACTGGGCGACGTAGGAGAGCGCCATGACGGCGGCGCGGGCGAGGTCGTCGCGGGCCTGCCCGGCGTCGATGTCCAGCAGCGGCTTCAGGCCCCACACCGGCGCCAGCATGGCGAGCGCGGACTGCACGTCCACCCGGATGTCGCCGGAGTGCACGGGGATCGGGAACGGTTCGGCCGCGGGCAGGCCCGGCGCGAAGGCGCCGTCCACCAGCAGCCCCCACACGTTCCCGAAGGAGACGTGCCCGACGAGGTCCTCGATGTCGACGCCCCGGTAGCGGAGCGACCCGCCCTCCTTGTCCGGCTCGGCGATCTCGGTCTCGAAAGCGACGACTCCCTCTAGTCCGGGTACGAACGCGGACATAAGGCGGCTCCTCGGTGTGGGTCGGTGGCGGTCATCACCGGTACTGCCCCATACGCGCGGGGGTCACCCGGAACGAGGGGCGGGAACAGCACGATAGCCCTGAGTGCCACACTTGGGGAGACCCTGCGGCACTCAGTGCCACGTTCGTGCGATGCGGCAGGATGACCGCGTGACCGACCGCGATCTCACCCCGAAACCCGACCCGGCCGTGGACCCCGCGTTCATGCGCGAGCAGTACCGGGCACACGGTCTCGACGTGGAGCAACTGGCCGCGCGCCCGATGGACCAGTTCGCCCACTGGTTCGACGACGCCGTCCGCGCCTCCGTCCTCGGCACTCTCTACGAGCCCAACGCGATGGTCGTCTCCACCGTCGACCCCACCGGCCGTCCCAGCTCCCGCACGGTGCTGATGAAGGGCTACGACGGCGACGGCTTCGTCTTCTACACCAACTACGGCTCCCGCAAGGCCCGCGACCTGGCCGGCGACCCGTACGTCTCGCTGCTCTTCCCCTGGCACCCCATCGCCCGCCAGGTGATCGTCTGCGGGGTGGCCCGGCGCACCAGCCGCGAGGAGACCGCCGCCTACTTCCGCAGCCGCCCGCACGGCTCGCGGCTCGGCGCGTGGGCCAGCGCCCAGTCCACGGTGATCGGCTCCCGTGCGGAACTCGACGCCGCCTACGCCGACCTCGCCGCCCGGTACCCGGAGGGCGAGGAGGTGCCGGTGCCGGAGAACTGGGGCGGGTTCCGGGTCGCGCCGGAGACGGTGGAGTTCTGGCAGGGGCGGGAGAACCGGTTGCACGACCGGCTTCGGTACACCGCCCTGCCGGACGGCTCCTGGACGACCGAACGGCTGAGCCCTTGAGAGCGCGAGGGCCCGCAAACACGGAACGACCCGCGAGTTCTGGTTCCTCCGCCGTGCGGCGGGGGAGCCGGCCGGACGTGCCGGCGAACTCGCGGGTCGGGTGACTGCCTGGGATTGGGCCGGCCGCACGCTGAGATCACGTACTGGTCCGGCACCGCACTCGGTGGGGTGACGGGCCGCTAGCCCGCAGCCACCTCACGCGTCCGGTTTCCATACATCTGCCGAACCACCTCCCTTCCGTGTGCCGCCAGCCTAAAAAAGCGGGCACCGGAGGTTCAAGTGATTTTCACCGCCGCAATCTGGCGGAACGGCGTGTGGGCTGGGTCACGGTCGAGTTGAATGACCATCGACGCCGTCAGCCGGACGGATCGTGCAAGGGGGACCAGGGTGAGTGCTTCCCGGCGCAGTGGGACCACCGACGAGCTGGGACCGGAGGAACCGGGCGGCGCCGACCTGCTCAACGCCCTGCTGGACGGCATGGACGCCGCCCTGTGCGCCTTCGACGCGGACGGCACGGTCACCCACTGGAACCGCGAGGCCGAGCGCATCCTCGGCTGGAGCGCCGCCGAGGCGGTCGGCCGGCCGGGTTTCGCCGGCTGGGCGGTGCGCAGCGCCGACGACGCGGAGGTGCGCGAGCGGCTGCGGTCGGCGATGCGCGCCCCCGGCCGCCAGGTCCACGAGTTCGCCCTCGTCACCAAGGACGGCCGCCGCGTCCTGGTACGCACCCAGTCGGCGGCCGTACGCGGCCCGGACGGCCGCCCGGCGGGCCTGTACTGCGCGTTCAGCGAGGTGCACACCCAGATCGACCTGGAGCGGTCCATCGCGCTGAGCGAGGCCCTCTTCGAGGACGCGTCCTGGGGGGTCCTCCTCATCGACGCCGACCTGCGCCCGGCCGTCGTCAACGCGCACGCGGCCCGCGCCCTGGGCGTCGGCCGCTCCGCCGCGCTCGGGCGGCCGCTCGGCGAACTCCTCGCCCAGGGGGTGGAGGAGCTGGAGAACGCGCTCACCCATGTGCTGGCCGAGGGCGCCCCGCCCGGCCCGATCGAGCTGTGGGTGACCGTCCGCACGGCCGAGGGGGAGCGGCGGCGCTGCTGGCGCAGCGGGTTCGTCCGGCTGGCCTCGCCGCTGGGGCAGGAGCCGGTGCCGCTCGGGGTCGGCTGGCTCTTCCAGGACGTCACCGAGGCCCGGCTGGGGGAGCGCGAGGCGTCCCTGCTGCGGTTCCGCGTCAACCAGTTGCACCGCGCGGCCCGGGCCGCCGCCGAGTGCGAGGACCCCGCCGAGGCGGCCGTCGTCCACCTGGAGTTCGCCCTCGCCGGCTTCGCCGACCACGCCCTGCTGGACCGGCTCACCGAATCGCGCGGGGAGACCGTACGGCTGGAGCGGCTCGCCGCCACGCCCGCCGGGACACCGGGCGCCGACGTCCACACCGGGCTGCCCGTGCGCTACGCCCCGGACCACCCGGCACCCCGGTGCACCGAGCGCGGCGGCACCGTGCGCGCCGATGTGAACGGGGTACCGCCCGAGCGGTCGCGGGAGTGGGCCCGCACCCGGCACTGGCCGGCCGCCACCGCCCACGCGCTGTGCACCCCGCTGCGCAGCCGGGGGCGGACGCTGGGCGTGCTGACCTTCCTGCGCGGCACGTCCCGCGACGGCTTCGACCGCACGGACACCACGTACGCGGAGGAGGTGGCCGCGCGCATCGCGGCGGCGCTGGACCTGGCGGACACGGCACGGGGCACCGGACAGGTGTGAACCGCCGACGGCGGCAGAGGGACACCCCCTAGTGGTGGTAGTAGATCCGGTCGCCGTACTTCTCCATGATCCGGGCGTTCCAGTCGTGCCCGCCGTCCACGTTCCCCGAGCGCAGCAGCGGGGGCTCCACGCCCCGGTCGGCCAGAGTGGCCGCCGCCGTCGCGACCACGGACTGCATCAGGGCCGAGGTGACCACCGTGGAGGCGGGAGCGAAGGGCGCCGCAACGGTGTCGAGGCTCAGCTCGGCGTCCCCCACCGCGATCTTGGAGTCCAGCACGACGTCGCAGTGGTCCTTCAGGAACGTGCCCGAGCGGTGCCGGGAGGAGGTCCCGGTGGCGTAGGCCACCGAGGTGACACCGATGACCTTGATGCCCAGGGCGCGCGCGTGCTGGGCCATCTCCACCGGCAGGGCGTTGCGGCCGGACAGGGAGATGATCACCAGGGCGTCACCCTCGCGCAGCGGCGAGCTGTCCAGCACGGCGGTGGCGAGGCCGTCGACCCGCTCCAGGGCGGAGCCGAGGACGGCCGGGCTGACGTCGACGCCGACCACGCCCGGCACGGCGAGCAGGTTCATCAGGGCGAGTCCGCCCGCGCGATAGACGACGTCCTGCGCGGGGAGCGAGGAGTGTCCGGCGCCGAAGGCGAAGAGCCGTCCGCCCGACTCGACCGTGTCCGCGAGCAGGGTCCCGGCGGCGGCGACGGCCTCCGCCTCCTCCTCGCGCACCCGCCGCAGCAGGCCGATGGCCGCGTCCAGGAACCGGTCGGCCGGCGTGCCGTCGCTCATGCGGATGCCCCTTCGCGCCTCGATGTCGCGGATCACCGTGCGGTCCGGACCAGCGCGGTGTCAATATGGCCCGCGCTTCCCGGCCGAAGCGCGGCCGGATACCGCTGTTTCCCCGGCGCGGCACGATTGGCGGTGCCATCCGGCAGAATTGATTCTGGGCCAGCGCACGCGCCGGGAGCGGTGAGCTTTTCGGCAAAGTAATCGAGGGGCACGTATGTCCGGACTGATCGACACCACGGAGATGTATCTCCGCACCATCCTCGAACTGGAAGAGGAAGGCGTCGTCCCCATGCGCGCCCGCATCGCGGAACGGCTCGACCAGAGCGGGCCGACCGTCAGTCAGACGGTGGCCCGCATGGAGCGGGACGGACTGGTGTCCGTGGCCAGCGACCGTCATCTCGAGCTGACCGACGAGGGCCGCAGACTGGCCACCCGCGTGATGCGCAAGCACCGGCTCGCCGAGTGCCTGCTCGTGGACGTGATCGGGCTGGAGTGGGAGCAGGTGCACGCGGAGGCGTGCCGCTGGGAGCACGTGATGAGCGAGGCGGTGGAGCGCCGCGTGCTGGAGCTGCTGCGCCACCCCACCGAGTCGCCCTACGGCAACCCGATCCCGGGCCTGGAGGAACTGGGCGAGAAGGACGGCGCCGACCCGTTCCTGGACGAGGGCATGGTCTCGCTCGCGGAGCTGGACCCTGGCTCGGACGGCAAGACGGTCGTGGTGCGGCGGATCGGGGAGC
The DNA here is from genome assembly GCF_004217355.1 of Streptomyces sp. BK022. Taxonomy (NCBI): domain Bacteria; kingdom Bacillati; phylum Actinomycetota; class Actinomycetes; order Kitasatosporales; family Streptomycetaceae; genus Streptomyces; species Streptomyces sp. BK022. Next base: position 267,291 of record NZ_SHKU01000007.1, on the reverse strand, counting down.
CGATCCAGACCGACGCCCAGCTCATGTACACGCTGCGGCGGGCGGGTGTGCAGCCCGGCTCGGTGGTGAGCGTGACCGAGTCGGCGGGTGGCGTGCTGGTGGGCAGCGGTGGCGAGGCGGCGGAGCTGGCCTCCGACGTCGCCTCCCACGTCTTCGTCGCCAAGCGCTGAACGCGAGAGGTCCCGGCGCCGCCGCGGCGCCGGGACCTCACCTCCCCGGTACCGACCCGGAGCCCCGAGCTCCCAGGGTCAGTCCCTCCGGACCGTTTTTCCCCGAGCGGTCCGCCCCCCACGCCAGAGAAGATCCCCTCGGCGGTGGCGATCATTCCTCTTCCGGTGTCACTCGAACGAGGGGTGTTGGCGGAGCGAACGCCCGTGTCGAATGAGCTTTCGATAATCTGCGACGGCGGCAACCAGGCGACACACGACGACACACGGCAGCGACAGCGGCGGTACAACGGTACGAAGCAGGCGGAGCTGGGGGGTGCCAGGTCTATGGCACGACGTATCGAGGTCACAGGGGCGGGCGGGGTGCGGCTGGCCGCGTGGGAGTTCGCGGACCCGCCCAAGGAGGGGACCGGGCCCGGCGCGCGGGGCGTCCTCCTCCTCCACGGGCTCATGGGGCGCGCCGCGCACTGGGCGTCCACCGCGCGCGGGCTCGCCGGGCGGTACCGCGCGGTCGCGCTCGACCAGCGCGGGCACGGGCAGAGCGCCCAGCCGCCCGTGGAAGCCTGCACCCGGGAGGCCTACGTCGAGGACGCCGAGGCCGCGCTGGAGCAGCTCGCCCTCGCCCCCGCGGTGCTCGTCGGCCACGCGATGGGCGCGCTCACCGCCTGGCAGTTGGCCGCCCGCCGTCCGGAGCTGGTGCGCGGCCTGGTCATCTGCGACATGCGGGCCTCCGCGCTGGGCGCCGCCTCGCAGACCGAGTGGGCCGACTGGTTCCGCTCCTGGCCGCTGCCGTTCGCCACCCTCGCCGACGTCAGGCGCTGGTTCGCCGAGGACGACCCCCGCCTCGAACGTCCCGACCCCGCGCGCGGCGCCTTCTACGCCGAGGTCATGCACGAGTCCGCCGACGGCTGGCGCCCCCTCTTCGACCCCGACCGCATGCTCCGCACCCGCGAGAGCTGGGTCCACGACGCCCACTGGGACGAACTCACCCAGGTCCGCTGCCCCACCCTCGTGGTCCGCGGCCTCGACGGCGAACTCGGCCGGGCCGAGGCCCAGGAGATGGTCCGCGTCCTCCCGGACGGCCACTACGCCGAGATCCCCGACGCGGGGCACGTCCCCCACTACGACCAGCCGGCGGCCTGGCAGGGGGTGCTGGAGCAGTTCCTGAGCGACGTGGGGACACCCTGACGGGCAGCCCTGATCCGGCCGGCGGAGGAGCTCGCCCGCCTTCAGGAGCTCCCCTCCGCCGGAGCGGCGCCGACTAGCCCTTGCTGACCGCGACCAGGATCTCCGGGAGCCGGGCGGCCGTGCGCGGTGCGGCCAGGCGGAGGCCGGTCAGGGCCAGGGTGGCTCCGTAGGCGGCGCCCACGGGGAGGAGGAGCCAGGACCACCGGGCGCCTCCGTCGGTGATGTTCAGCCAGATCGTCGCCGCGATCACCGGGGAGCAGAGCAGGGCCGAGGCGACCATGCCGCCGAAGATGGAGATCCAGGCGAGGCCCGCCTGGCCGGGGGCGACGTTCTTGTGGCCCTCCTGCGGTATCGAGTAGGGGAAGCGGGCCGAGGTCCAGGCGCCGGTGGCGAGCATGGCGCCGAGCAGGGCCAGGGAGAGGCCCAGCACCTCGGGGAGGCGGGACCAGTCGCCCAGCAGCGCGGTGGTGACCACGGTGACGAGGGTGGCGTACGGCAGCGTGATCAGCAGCAGGGCCAGCGCCCGCCCGCGCAGCTCGGCGTAGGCGTCGCGCGGGGAGGAGACGGTCATCGCCACCATCCAGAACGCGGAGGTGTCCTGCCCGAACTGGTTGTACATCTGGATGCCGAGCATCCCGGAGGCGAAGCACGCGAAGTACAGCGACCCGGTGCCCTGGACGGCGTTGAACACCGGCACGATCAGCCCGATCGCCAGCGAGGTCACCCACGCCGCCTTGGTCTTCGGATCGCGCCAGATGTAGCGCAGCGTCCGCTCCATCACCGCCCCCGTGCGCCCGGCCGGCAGCAGCCGGGCGAGCCCCGCCGAGGCGCGGTCCCGGCCACCGTCGTCGGCCGCCTGGAGCGTGGAACCGTCCGGCGAGGTCATCAGCCGGGTCAGACTCCGCGCCCACGCCCCGATCAGCACCACCAGAAGCAGCGCGCACAGGGCGAGTCGGGCCAGCGCCACCCCGTACGCCCCCTCGCTCGCCGAGCGGACCGCGCCCAGCGCGGAGGCGGGCGGAACCCAGGCCAGCACGTCGGCCACCGGCCGGAGTTGGCCGAGTCCCCCCGAACCGAGTCGCTGGGCACCGAAGTTGACGAGCTGGGCGCCGATGGCGATGACCAGCCCGCTCAGCACGGCAAGGTCGCGGCCCTTGCGGCTGGTCAGCAGGCGAACGTTGGCCGCGGCGACCGCCCGCGCCAGCGCCACGCAGGTCAGCAGCGCCAGGGCGACCCCCACGACCGCGAAGGCCCAGCCCGCGCCGTGTGCCAGCGCCAGCCCGCAGCCCGCCAGCACCAGCAGGGTGAACACCGGGCCGATGCCGACCAGCGAGGCCGCGAGCAGCCCCCGGACCAGCGTCCGGGGCCGCAGCGGGAGCATGACCAGCCGGGTCGGGTCGAGGGTCTCGTCGCCCCCGGGGAAGAACAGCGGCATCACCGCCCAGCCCAGCGCCAGCACCGCCACCCCGGGCACGGCGACGGACTCCGGGTGGGACTGGAAGCGCAGGGCGACGAAGCCCAGCAGTTGCAGTAGCGCGAAGACCAGGGTGAGCACCGCCGAGGCGACGAACGCGGCGCGCCGGCCCGTGGACTGGCGCAGCCCGTTGCGCAGCAGGGACAGCTTCAGCCGGACCAGTACCGAGGTCGCGGAGGCGGGCGTCGCGCTCGTCATCGGACCGCCCCGCCGCCGAGCCAGTCCAGATCGGACCCGGCGTCCCGCCCGCTCGCGCCCACCAGCTCCAGGAACGCGCTCTGCAGGGTCGGGTGCTCCCCGCGCACCTCCGCCAGCGTCCCGGTCGCCCGGATGCGCCCGGCGGCCAGCACCGCGACCCAGTCGCACAGCGACTCCACCAGCTCCATCACGTGCGAGGAGAACACCACGGTCGCCCCCGACGCCGTGTACCGCTCCAGCACGCCCCGGATGGTCTGCGCGGAGACCGGGTCGACACCCTCGAACGGTTCGTCCAGGAACAGCACTTCGGGGTTGTGCAGCAGGGCCGCGGCGAGCCCGATCTTCTTGCGCATGCCGGTGGAGTAGTCGACGACGAGCTTGTGCTGCGACCCGGCGAGGTCCAGCACGTCCAGCAACTGGGTGGCGCGCTTGTCCACCTCGACACCCGGCAGCCCCCTCAACCGCCCGCTGTAGGCCAGGAGTTCGCGCCCCGACAACCGCTCGAACAGCCGCAGTCCCTCCGGCAGCACCCCGATCCGGGACTTCACCGCCACCGGGTCCCGCCACACGTCGTGCCCGACGATCTCGACGGACCCCTGATCGGGCCGGAGCAGACCGGTGACCATCGACAGGGTGGTGGTCTTGCCCGCTCCGTTCGGGCCGACCAGCCCGATGAACTTCCCGGCCGGCAGGTCGAGGTCGATGCCGCCCACCGCGACATGCTGCCCGAACTGCTTCCAGAGTCCCCGTACCCGTACCGCTGCCTCCGTCATGACGGAAACCCTACGGTGACGCCCCTCGCCGGGGCACCCGTGCGGCGGAACCGCGAAGTCCGGGTATCGCCCGCCAGTCCGGGTATCGCTCAGCAATCCTGGTTGCAGGCGTACGCCAGCGCCGGGACCAGCTCCTCCGCGTCCGGCAGCCACCGGTTGGCCGGCGTCGGACGGCACGCCCACTGCACCGCGCCCCGCGAACCGATCCGGGTCGGCGGCGCCGCCAGGTACCGCCCCTCGCCCAGCGCGGCCAGATCGCGCGCGGCCGCCGCCCAGCCGATCTGCCGCACCAGCTCCGGCGCCTTCGCCGCGCCGCCCGGCAGCACGAGGAACTGCATGCGCCGGTCCGGGGTGAGGGTCACCGGGCCGAGGTTCAGATCCATGCGCCGCATCCGGGCCAGCGCCAGGAAACCGGCGCTCTCCGGCACGGACAGCGCGTCGAAGGTGCGGCCGGTCGGCAGCAGGATCGACGCCGAGGGCTGCTCCCGCCACATCTCCCGGACGACAGCCGGGCTGCCGGTCGCGCGCGTCGCCCAGTCGGGGCGCGTGGGATGCGCGCCGGGCGCGGGACAGGCGGTGTCGCCGCAGGAGCAGTACCGCACGCCGCCCGCGTCCACCAGCCAACTGCCCGCCAGCACCTCCCAGTGCCGCTCCTCGGCGTACGCGACGGCGGTCTCCAGCAGCGTGCCCCCGCGCGGGCGCGGAATCCGGGCCGCCTCGGGGCCCGCGGTCGTCTCGTCCACGTCCCACTCAACTGCCGCGTCCACCCGGGGTTACGGCCGGGCCGTGCGCCGGGGCGGCACACCGGCCCGGTCGCCGGGGCGCATGGGAGCACGGGCGGGGGCGCGCGGGAGAGGCGGACGGGCGGCGCGGGTAGCCAGGAGGGGCACGGGGCGCGCGGGGGAGACGGCTTTACCCCGGCAAACCGCACATGTCGCGCATTGACGCTATGTCGACTGGGAAGTGATGTGCAGACCGGAACGACCAGTGATCTTCACGCTCCAGGGGTTCGCAGGGGGTAGCGCATGGCCGCGAGGCCGCTAGTGGCGAGGCAGCCGAACGAACGGCTGCAGGCACTCATCCAGGAAGCGGGGTGCTCGAACGCGGGGCTGGCCCGGCGCGTCAACATGTGCGGCGCCGAGCACGGACTCGACCTGCGCTACGACAAGACCTCCGTGGCCCGCTGGCTGCGCGGGCAGCAGCCGCGCGGACGCGCCCCGGCGATCATCGCGGAGGCGCTCGGCCGCAAGCTCGGCCGTACGGTCACGATCGACGAGATCGGCATGGCCAACGGCAAGAACCTCGCCTCCGGCGTGGGCCTGCAGTTCTCGCCGACGGTCCTCGGGGCCATCGAGCAGGTCTGCGAGCTGTGGCGCAGCGACGTGGGGCGGCGGGACTTCCTGACCGGCTCCTCGGTCGCCGCCTCCGCGCTGGTCGAGCCCAGCCGGGACTGGCTGATCTCGGCGCCGGACGCCCAGGTGGCCCGGCAGGCGGGCCCGCGCGTGGGCCAGGCCGACGTGGCGGCCGTGCGCTCGATGACCCAGGCGCTGGTCGACCTCGACCACCAGTACGGCAGCGGGCATGTGCGCCCGGTCGTCGTGCACTACCTCAACAGCGTGGTCTCCGGCCTGCTCGCGGGCTCCTACCGGGAGGCGGTCGGCCGCGACCTCTTCGCCGCCGTGGCCCGGTTGACCGAGCTGGCCGGGTACATGGCGGTCGACACCGGCCAACCGGGCCTGGCCCAGCGGTACTACATCCAGTCGCTGCGCCTGGCGCAGGCGGCCGGGGACCGGGGGTACGGCGGCTATGTACTGGCCGCCTCCATGAGCCACCTCGCCGCCGAACTCGGAAACCCGCGCGAGATCGCCCAGCTGGCGCGCGCCGCGCAGGAGGGCGCCCGGGGCCGGGTCACACCGCGCGCCGAGTCGATGTTCCACGCGGCCGAGGCGCGCGGGCACGCCGTACTGGGCGATGTGCGCGCCGCACAGGCGTCAGCGGGGCGGGCCATCGCGGCGCTGGAGCGGGCGGACGCCTCCGACGGCGACGACCCGGTGTGGATCGCCCACTTCGACGAGGCTTATCTCGCCGACGAGTTGGCGCACTGCCACCGTGACCTCGGGCAGGCCGAGGCCGCCGCGAGATACGCCCGGCAGGCGCTGGAGCGGCACCCCGTCTCGCGGGCCCGGCGCCGGGCCATCGGCTATGTGCTCCTCGCCACGGCCCAGGTGCAGCAGCGCGAGATCGAGCAGGCGTGCGGCACCGGCATGAAGGCGGTGGAGCTGCTGGAGACGCTCCGCTCCGAGCGCGGCACCGAGTACCTGGAGGACCTCCAGCAGCGGCTGCAGCCCTTCCGGGACGAGGCGGTGGTACGGGAGTTCGGGGCACGACTCGACGTCCGGCAGGCCGCCTGAACAGTCGGTGCGCCCGAGTGCCCTTGTGGGAAAGGGCACTCGGGCGCTGAGCTGCGTGGCACCGGGCTCCGCGGACCCGGTAGCGTGAGCCGACGATTCCGAACGTCCTTCAATCGTAGGAGTCCCGGTGACGCAGAGTGGACAGGGCGATGAGCCCTCGGCGCGACCCGCGCACGAAGGCATCGTGCTGCCCTCCGACGGAGGGGAGCCCCTGCTGCCGGGCATGACGGGGACACCCGCGACACCCCCGGGCGGCCAGCCCTGGGGCGGCTCCTGGGGCCCCGGCCAGGACCAGCAGCAGCCCCAGCACCAGCAGCACCACCAGCAGCATCAGCAGCATCAGCAGCACGAGCAGGGCCAGGGCTGGCCCCCGGCCGCCGCGCAGGAGTGGCAGCCCCAGCAGCCGTCCGGCCCCGGTCCGATGCCGCCCGAGGGCCCCACGTACGACGCGCAGGGCTACGGCGGCGCGCAGCCCTACCCCCAGCAGCACCAGGGGTACGGCGACGACGGCTATCCGCAGCACTCCGCGCCGCTGCCGCCGATGGACGAGGCGGCCACCCAGTTCATGCCGCCGGTCGGCCCGGGCCAGGGGCCCGAGGGCGCGACCCAGTACCTCCCGCCGGTCCCCTCCGGCGGCGCCGACCAGGCCGCGACGCAGTACATACCCCCGGTGGCGTCGGGCGCGCTGCCGCCGGAGGCCACCGGGAACGACGGCCGTCAGGGCTATCCGCAGCAGTCGGCGCACGAGGCGGCCACCCAGTACATCCCGCCCTACCAGGCCGGCGCCGACCGGCAGCCGCCCGCCGAGTTCGACAACCTCTTCCGGGGCACCCCCTACGGCGGCGACGCCGCCCAGGGCTCGACCCAGCAGATGCCGCGCGTCCCGGCCCCGGACCCGCGGCCGCCGGCGCCCGTGGTCTCGGCCCAGCCCGCCTACCGGCCGCCGATGGACCACGACGACGACGGCGGACGGCGCGGCGGCGGCCGCACGGGTTCGCGGCTGCCGTTGATCGCGGCCGTCGGCGTCGGCATCGTCGTCCTCGGCATCGGCGCGGGCGCCCTGCTCAGCGGGGGCGGTGACGACGGCGACGACAACCGGCCGGTCGCCTCCTCCACCCCGGCCAGCGAGAAGCCCTCGCCGTCCGCGTCGGCCGCCGATCCGGCCCAGCCGCAGGCGGCCGAGCTGGACAAGCTGCTCGCCGACAGCGGCAGCAGCCGTTCCACCGTGATCCAGTCGGTCGAGCGCATCCGGCAGTGCCAGGACCTCGACCAGGCCGCCGCCGACCTGCGCGGAGCCGCCAAGCAGCGCGCCGACCTGGTCACCCGGCTCGGCAAGCTGTCGGTGGACAAGCTGCCGAACAACGCCGAGCTGAACGCGGCACTGACCGCCGCCTGGCAGGCGTCGGCCGCCGCCGACAACCACTACGCGGCCTGGGCGCGGCAGGCCAAGAGCAAGAAGGTCTGCGCCAAGGGCCACGCCCGCACGACCGACCAGACCCGGGCCGGCAACGCCCAGAGCGGAACCGCCAGCGCCCAGAAGACGAAGGCGGCCCAGCTCTGGAACGCCATCGCCACCAAGTACGGGCTCAGCACCCGCCAGCCGACCCAGCTCTGAGGTCCGGGCGGCGGGTCAGCCCACGTCCGCGCTCTCCAGCGTCCGCGTCATGTCGCCGCCCGCGGCGGCCCCCGTGCCGCCCGGCCGGACGGCGGTCAGCCTGCCCTCCCGCACCACCTGGAGGGTGACGTCGGCGTTGACCAGGCGCGGGAAGCCGACCGCCGAGAGCCGGGTCTCGTCCGGCCAGTGCAGGGTCGGGGTCAGCCCGCCGGTGGACACCTTCAGGCCGCCGTCCAGGGTGTGGCGCACGGTGTCCGGGGTCACGTCGCCGTCGCCGATCCGCTCCAGCGCGGCCCCCAGCACGGTGTAGGCGATCCAGGTGGTCTGCACCCCGGCGTCGGCCGGGTCGATGCTGTTGTCGCCGAACGCCTCCTCGCTGATCACCTGCTTCATCGGGTTCCAGCGCGGATCGGACGCCACCGGGTACCAGCCCGTGATGTACGCCCCCTCGTACGGCCCCGAGGCGCCGCCGGTCGCGTTGATCTCCGTCTGGTCGACGCTGCCCAGCACGGTCGCCGTGCGCACCGGTGCGTGGTCGGCGCGGACGCGGCGGAAGGAGTCCATGAAGGTGTCGGTGCGGTCGCCGAGCGCGGGCACCACGCATCCCTTGCGCGCCGGGTCGGCGGTGGCGCCGCGCAGCGCCCGCTCGGCCTGGTCGCCGTACTCGGTGGCGTCCTCGGCGGCGAGCTCGTCGCTGGCCGCCCGGTGGCCGCCCGCCTTCAGGCCCGAGTCGAGCAGCGCGGGCAGCTGGTCCCCGGCGATGCTGTCCGGCCGTACCAGCGCGACGGGGCCGCACGTGGCCGCGAGCGCCTGTCCGAGGCCCGCCAGCAGCGCGGGCTGGCCGCCGTTGACCGGGTAGGAGTACGGGCCGGTGAACTCGTCGCTGGTGACGCCGTAGCCGCCGATGTAGGGGATGCCCGCGCTCTCCAGCGGGGCGAGGAAGGAGTCCCCGAACTGGCTGTAGGAGCCGACGACCGCGACCACGTTCTCGGCCGCCGCGCGGCGGGCGCACTTGGCGGCGCCCACGCTGTCGTTGTGCTCGTTGCAGGTCAGCACGGTGAGCGTGCGGCCGCCGACCCCGCCCTGCTTGTTGAGCCACTTCGCGTACGCGCGGGCCATCGCGGGCATGCCCGGCTTGTTGGTGGCGGCGGTGTTCTGCGGCGCCCAGGTCATCACTCTGACGGTGCCGTCCCCGGCGCCGCCGCCCGTGCCGGGTACGGTCCCGCAGCCGACGGTCAGCACGGCGCACAGGGCCAGCGCGCCCGTGTACCGGGCGGCCCGCCGAGGCCGGGGTGAGGAGGGTGAGCTGTCAGGGGTGTGTCGCCTGCCGGTCATGGGCCGCCACGATTCCCGCACATCGTCAACCGGGGAGTGACGCCCGGTCGACGTTGGGTGACACGAGGGTGAACACCGGGGGCGGATGTGGCCGATGTCGTGCGGAACGTACGATCGATGACCGTGCAAGGTTCGGAGAACTCTTCCCGTCGCGGCCGTCGCTCCTCCACCATGGGCGGCATGCCGCTTAACGACATGCCGTGGTGGCGCTGGCGCAGCAACGTGCGCTCCGCGCTGCACATGCTCTCCGACCCGGCCTTCCAGCGCGACGTCTGGCTCGCGGGCGTGGAGGGGTACGGGGACGTCACCGACGCGGTCTACCGGCTGGTGGAGGACACCTGGCTGGACAACTGGTCGGCCGAGAAATACGTCGGCACCATCTTCCGGGACTCGCAGGAGGCCGCGCTGGTGGACACCGCCGTGCTGCGGGTGCTGCGGATCATGCACCAGGTCGGCCCGGACGCCCCGGTCGCCGCCTATCTGGAGCACCCGCAGTGGCCGGAGGCGGTACGGGCCGCCCGGGACGCCCATCTGCGGCTCGCCGCCGGCGACGGCGACGACCCGTCGGCGGTCCCGCGCAGCCTGGAGGCGCTGCGCGTCCTGACCACCGCCCTCTGAGCGCCCGTCCGGCGTCCGGCTGACGGACACGGGCCCCGGCCGGGCTGCCCGGCGTGAGATCGTGTAGTGCATGAACGAGCAGCCCAGCCGAGCCGCCGCCACGGCCGACACCCTGGCGGACCAGTACGTCCTCACCCTCTCCTGCCCGGACAAAAAGGGCATCGTGCACGCCGTGTCGAGCTACCTCTTCATGACCGGCTGCAACATCGAGGACAGCCAGCAGTTCGGCGACCACGACACGGGCCTGTTCTTCATGCGCGTCCACTTCTCGGCGGAGGCCCACGTCACGCTGGAGAAGCTGCGGGCGAGCTTCGCCGCGATCGGTGACTCCTTCCACATGGACTGGCAGATCAGCCGGGGCGACCAGAAGATGCGGATCGTGCTGATGGTCAGCAAGTTCGGGCACTGCCTGAACGACCTGCTGTTCCGGGCCGGCACCGGGGCGCTGCCGGTGGAGATCGCGGCCGTGGTGTCCAACCACACGGACTTCGCGGAACTGGTGGGGTCGTACAACATCCCCTTCCACCACATCCCGGTGACGCGGGACACCAAGGCGCAGGCGGAGGCGCGGCTGCTGGAGCTGGTCCGGGAGGAGGGGGTCGAGCTGGTGGTTCTCGCGCGGTACATGCAGGTGCTCTCGGACGACCTCTGCAAGGCGCTCAGCGGGCGGATCATCAACATCCACCACTCGTTCCTGCCCAGCTTCAAGGGTGCGAAGCCGTACCACCAGGCTCATGAGCGGGGGGTCAAGCTGATCGGGGCCACCGCGCACTACGTCACCGCGGATCTCGACGAGGGGCCGATCATCGAGCAGGAGGTCGAGCGGGTGGGGCACGAGCTGCGGCCCGACCAGCTGGTGGCCATCGGGCGGGACGTGGAGTGCCAGGCGCTGGCCCGGGCGGTCAAGTGGCATGCCGAGCGGCGCATTCTTCTCAACGGGCGCCGGACCGTCGTCTTCGCTTAGGCGATGTGGCGGGTGCGGGTGCGGGTGCGTCGTGGCGTGTCGCGCAGGTGCCCGCGTCCCTGAGGCGGGCATGGGTTCACCGGCGTCTCAGAGGTGCCCTACATGCGGCTCAGGGACGCTGTCGCCGTGAGTACGTCTCTGATCGCCTCCCTGTCGCCCCTCTGGCCCGCCGTCGTCTCCTCCGGGGTCAGGTGGCCCGCCGCCAGGCGGCAGAACTCGACCCCGTCCAAGGCCACGTGGGCCACCTCGTGTTCGGGGGTGGGGTCGGATGAGGAGTCCAGGGGGATCAGCCACTGGCCGCCTGCGGCGCCCTCGATCTCCAGACGGAGGCTGCGGCCGGGGACGGCGGGCGGGGAGGTGCCCCGGTGGGCGGCCACCGCCAACGGGAGCATGCGGGCCGCCAGTTCGATCATGCGGCTCAAGTGCCGCGGAGCGGGCGGGTCGTACGGGTAGTCCACCGCCTTGGCGATGTCGTCCGCGTGCACCCAGCACTCGAAGGCGCGGTCCACCATCGCGTCCCGCAGGGGCAGCGTGAAGTCGCCGTAGCTCACCGGGAATCCGCCCGCGCCGCCGGTGAAGGACACGGTGCGCAGCAGCTGGTGGCTCTGGTCGCGCCAGCGGGCGCGCACCGCGCGGGTCTGCGGGAAGTGCGAGGCACGCCAGAACGCCTCGGTCCGCCCCGCCGGCCCGGCCGCGCCCCGTACGTCCGGCTCCGCCCGGGCGACGGCGTCGGTCAGCGGGTCCTCCAGCCCGAGCGCGGTCGCCACCATCCCGTCGACCGACAGCAGGTGCGCGATCACCCCGGCGACCGTCGTCCGGCGGGTCGCCGGCACGCCCGACTCGAACCAGCGCAGCCGCACCGGCGTGTGCCACTCGGCGTCGCCGAAGTCCCGCAGCAGCGCGTCGAGGCGGGCGGTCTCCGCGTCGTAGGAGGCCGCCCAGTCGGGGACCGGGATGCGCGGCGGGCGGCGGCGCAGGCAGTTCTCCAGGACCCGGCCGCGCAGGGTGGGGTCGACCTCCAGGCTCTCCGGGCGGTGCAGCAGGCCGACCGCCTCGCGCAGGCGGCGCGCCTCGTCGGCGCACGCCCCGCACTCGCCGAGGTGCTCCTCCACCGCCTCCGTCTCCGCCGTCGAGCAGGCGGCCAGCGCCCAGGCGCCGAGCAGGGAACGCAGCACCTCGTGCGGGAGGTCGAGCCGTTCGGGTCCGGCGGGGGAGCGGGGCGGGGGCACGCGCTCGGCCGCGCCCTCCGCGGGTCCGTCCGGCGCCGTGAAGCGGTGCGGGTCGGTCATCGGGCACCCCCGAGTCCCGGCGGCGCCACGGTGTCGTGGGCGGTGGAGAGCAGTTGCAGGCCGAGGCGGAGCCGGCGGCGCGCCTCGTCCTCGGTGACGCCGAGGTCGGTGGCGGCCTGGCGGTAGTCGCGCCGCTGGAAGTAGGCCAGCTCCAGCGCGGCCCGCAGCGGGTGCGGCATGGAGTGGACGATGTAGTCGGCGCGGGCGGCGACGGAGGCGTGCCGCACCCGGCTCTCCAGGGCGGCCAGTTCCGCCGGGGAGTCGCCGCCGAGCGCGGCCGTCTCGGTCTCGCGCAGCTTCTGGACGGCCAGCCGCTGGGTCGTGGCGGCGATCCAGGTGCGCAGCGGTCCCTGCCGGTGGTCGTAGGTGTCGGGGTGCTCCCAGACATGGGCGAAGACCTCGCGGGTGACGGCGGCGGCGGCCGTGTCGTCGCCCAGCACGCGGTGCGCGAGGCCCTGCACCAGGGAGGCGAACCGGTCGTAGAGTTCGCCCAGCGCGGCGGCCTCACCGCGCGCGAGCCGCTGCTGCATCGTCCGGTCCCAGCGGGGCGGTACGTCCTTGGCCGGCATGCGGTTCCTCCCCTCGCCGTGTCCAGGGTGTGCCCGGCGTCCCCTCGAATGTAGTCGGCATGTCCGACGGTGCACGCCCCTTTGTGTCAATGCGCGCCCCCGGCAGCGCCGCAGGTGGTAGGGGTCTCTTCACACCGCCTTCACTTATCTCAAGCCCATCTCCGATCGAAGTACGATCGAACCCGATCGACAGTGACCGAAACAAGCCCTTAGTCGATCCCTCCGCGGTTTGCGGTTCCGTGTTTCAGGGAAACGGCCGCTGGGCAGCCGCGCGGAAAGAACCGAAGGAACTGCTTCCATTTCCGGGTGGTTCCGCAAGATCCGCCGAGCGGAGAGGTGTGGCCGTGGCTTTCGAAGTGACCGGCACCGAACGGGGCGAGTGGGCCGTGCTCCAGGTGGCCGGCGAACTGGACCTGGTGACCTCGCCCGTGCTGCGGCAGCGGGTGCACGACGTGGTCGCCGAGGGGAACCACAGCCTGGTCCTCGATCTCTCCGAGGTCTTCTTCTGCGACTCCAGCGGGGTCGGCGTGCTCATCGCGGCCCGCCGGCTGATCCGCTCCTGCCAGGGCAGGCTGCGGCTGATCCTGCCCGACCGGGGCGCGGAGGACGGCTCGCACGTGAACCGCGTCCTCGGCGCGCTCGGGGTGCGCCGCCTCTTCGACGTGCGCCCGGACGTCGAGTCCGCCACCGCCGACGAGGCGGGATCGCTGTCGGCCTGAGCGCCGGCACGGCCGAGGTGAGCGCCTTCGGTGCCACGATTCATGGCCATGGATGTCGCGGATCGTGGCGAGAACGGGTCACGCAGCGTGGAGATGATTCCCGTACTCCGACTGTGACTCGTCACGGCCCGGAGTCGGACGCCCCCTCGGGTACCTTGGGTCGAATGCGAGTGACCGCGACCGCGAGTGCCAGCGGCAGGGCCCCGCGTGCCGCCTGTTCGACTCCCCGGCGAGTGCGTCGCACAGTATGCCGCACGAGTACTCCTTCGCGCGGGAATATGCCCGAAGCGCTTGTTGGGGTGACTGTACGTCAACCATGCTGTCTCGTAAGGGAATCACGTTCCGTAACGCTTGCTCTGGCCGTTGTTCTGGCCATGCAGAAAATGGCTACGATCGTGGCCCTCGTCGTGCGTTTCGTCGCGGTTCGCGCCGCGGCGGCGGGTCGTCGTGCGGTCATGTGTCCGCCGGTTCGGATGGTGTGAGCGGTGCAGGTGCTTCAAGTGACGCTGGAGATCCGGCCCGACCCCGAAGAGGTGGGGCGGGCGAGGAAGTGGGCGCGGTCGCGGCTCGCCGGGCTGGGCATAGCGGCGGACGAGCCGCTGGCCGAGACGCTGATCCTGCTCGTCTCCGAGCTGGTGACCAACGCGGTGGTGCACACCGGCCGGCCGGCGCTGCTGCGGCTGTCGCTGCCCGGCGGCCCCCCGTCCGTGGCGCCCGCCGGTGCGGAGTCCGCGGCCTCGGTGACGGTGCGGCTGGAGGTGGCCGACGCCAGCTCGCGCGCGCCCGTACCGCGCTGTGCCGGGCGCGAGGCCACCGGCGGCCGGGGCCTGGCCCTCGTCGACTGCCTCGCCGACCGCTGGGGCTGGAGCCCCGAGGGCGCGGGCAAGAGCATCTGGTGCGAACTGGACCGCTGCTCCCAGCCCCGTGAGGGCGCGGCCCCGGCGTACGGGGTCCAGCCGGCGGCCTACGAGGACCTTCTCTCCGAAGCGTTCTAGCCGAGTTCGCCCGTCCCGCGGGGGGCGTGCGCCGGGTGTGCTTCCGTGCGCGCCCGGCGTGAAGTGGGCATAGGGCATGAATCGTCGTACCGGTGTTGACGGGTGGTACGCGCGTTGCGGAGGCTTGGGGACGGCGATTCGCCGCGAGGGGACGGCGAGGGCATGCGGGGGTGAGTCCTCGTCGAGTGTGGGTCGCGCCGGCCGGTGGTGACGGGGGCAAGGGGGGACGCGCCGCCGGCCGGTCCGCCACCCGCGCTCATCCCGCCCCGGCGGCCGCCCCCGAGCGGAAGGTGCGCCGGTAGGCCGTCGGCGTCACACCCAGCGCCTGCTGGAGATGCTGGCGCATCGACTGTGCCGTGCCGAACCCCGCGTCCCGTGCGACCTGGTCGACCGAGAGGTCCGTCGACTCCAGCAACTGCCGCGCCAGCTCGACCCGTTGCGCGGTGAGCCACTGCCCCGGACTCACCCCGACCTCCTCGCGGAAGCGCCGGGTGAAGGTGCGTACCGACATCGCCTCCCGCTCGGCGAGGTCCCGCAGCTGGAGCGGTTCGTGCAGCCGGCCGAGCGCCCAGGCGCGGGCGGCCGTGGTGGTGGCCACCTGCGGTTCGGGCAGCGGGCGGTGTATGTACTGCGCCTGGCCGCCGTCGCGGTGCGGGGGTACGACCATGCGGCGGGCCACGTCGTTGGCGACCGCCGTGCCGTGGTCGCGGCGCACCAGGTGCAGGCACAGGTCGATCCCGGCCGCGACCCCCGCCGAGGTGAGCACGTCGCCGTCGTCGATGAACAGCACGTCGGCGTCCACCCGGACCTCGGGGAACAGCTCCTGGAAGTGGTCGGCGTGGGCCCAGTGGGTGGTCGCCGGGCGTCCGTCCAGCAGGCCGGCGGCGGCGAGGACGTACACCCCGACGCAGATCGAGGCGAAACGGGTGCCGGGGCGGACGCGGGCCAGGGCGGAGGCGAGTTCGGGGGTGAGCCGTCCTTCCTCGAAGACCGGACCGAGCTCGAAGGACGCCGGGACGATCACCGTGTCCGCCGCCGCCAGTGCCTCGGGGCCGTGGGCCACGTCCACCGCGAAGTCGGCGGCGGTCTCGACCGGGCCGGGTGGCCGGACCGAGCAGGTCACCACCTCGTACAGCGGCCTGCCCCGGGCGTCGGCAAGGCGGCCGAAGACGCGGTGGGGGATGCCGAGTTCGAAGGGGATCAGCCCGTCCAGGGCCAGGACGGCGACGCGGTGCGGACGGAAGTCGCCGTCCGCCGGCGGCATCTCAGCGGTCATGGCCCGATCCTAGCGAACACTGTCCTTCGGGCCACTCGCTGCGTCCAGCCGGTGCCGGGACTCTGGTGCGTGTGACCCAGACCCGTCCCGCTCCCGCCCCCGTCCAGGACGCGCCGCGCCGCAGGCGTGTGCACCGCGCCTGGTTCGTCGCCGCCGTCACCTTCGTCACGATCATCGGGGCGGCCGCCTTCCGGTCGCTGCCCGGCCTGCTGATCGACCCGCTGCACGCGGAGTTCGGCTGGTCGCGCGGCACCATCGGCGCGGCCGTCTCCATCAACCTCGCGCTCTACGGGCTCACCGCGCCGTTCGCCGCCGCGCTGATGGACCGGTTCGGCATCCGCCGGGTCGTCGCCCTCGCGCTGACCGTGATCGCGCTCGGCGCCGGCCTGACCGTGTGGATGACGGCCCCCTGGCAACTCATGCTCTGCTGGGGCCTGTTCGTCGGACTGGGCTCGGGGTCGATGGCGCTGGCGTTCGCCGCGACCGTCACCGGGCGCTGGTTCACGTCCCGGCGCGGGCTGGTCACCGGCATCCTGACCGCCGCGTCCGCCTCCGGCCAGCTCATCTTCCTGCCGCTGCTGTCCTGGATCGTCGAGCACCACCACTGGCGCCCGGCCGCCGTCACGGTCGCGCTGGCCGCCCTCGCCGTCGTGCCGTTCGTCTGGCTGCTGCTGCGCGACCACCCGGCCGACGTGGGTCTGAAGCCGTACGGCGCCACGGAGTTCGTGCCCAAGCCGCCGCCGGTGACCGGGGCCGCGCGGCGCGCGCTCACCGTGCTGGCCTCCGCCGTGCGGACGGGGCAGTTCTGGCTGCTCGCGGGCAGCTTCGCCATCTGCGGGGCGTCCACCAACGGGCTGATCCAGACCCACTTCGTGCCCGCCGCCCACGACCACGGCATGCCGGTGCCGGCGGCGGCCTCGCTGCTGGCGGTGATCGGGGTGTTCGACGTGCTCGGCACCATAGCCTCCGGCTGGTTCACCGACCGCTTCGACTCCCGGCGGCTGCTCGCCGTCTACTACGCGCTGCGCGGCGTCTCGCTGCTGTTCCTGCCGATGCTGCTCGGGCCCGCCGTGCACGCGCCGATGCTCTTCTTCATCGTCTTCTACGGCCTGGACTGGGTCGCCACCGTCCCGCCCACCCTGGCGCTGTGCCGGGAGCGGTTCGGGGAGGACAGCGCGATCGTGTTCGGCTGGGTGCTGGCCTCGCACCAGGTCGGCGCGGCCGTCATCGCCTGGCTCGGCGGCTTCGCCCGCGACGTCTTCGGCAGCTACGACATGGTCTGGTACGCGTCCGGGTCGCTGTGCGCGGCGGCGGCGCTGATGTCGCTGGTGATCCGGCGCCGGCCCCCGGTCGTGGCGGTCGCCTGAACGGGGTGCCTAACGCAGGCGCCGGGCCACCGACTTGGCGATCTTCTCCGCGTCGATCGCCAGCTCGCGGAACATGCCGCTGATGGGGTTGGTGAACCCGGTGAAGTACAGGCCGGGGGCGTCCTTCGGGGTGCGGGCGCCGTGGACGGTGGGTCGGCCGCGCTCGTCCAGCACGCCCAGGTGACCCACGAGGGAGTCCAGACCCCTGCTGTACCCGGTCGCCGCGATCACCGCGTCCGGCGCGATCCGGGTGCCGTCGGCGAGGGCCACCTTGCCGTCCTCGAACCCCTCGACGGCGGCGACGACCTCCACCTCGCCGGTGCGCACGGCGTCGATCAGGCCGACGTCCTGCACGGGGATCGCGCCCTGCCGGACCCTGCTGTACAGCCCGGTCTCCGGACGCGGCAGGCCGTGCTCGGAGAGGTCCGGGGTGCTGAGGCGGGCCATGGGCCGGGCGAGCCGGTCCACCAGCCGCACCGGCAGCCGCCGCACCACGATCCCGGTGTACTGGGCCGCCCAGCCGGCCGTGGAACGGCGCACGATGTGCGGCGCCGTCCGTACCGCCAGCCGCACCCGCGAGGCCCCGCCCGCCGCCAGGTCGACGGCGATCTCCGCCCCGGTGTTGCCGATCCCGACCACGAGCACGTCCCGGCCCTCGTAGGGCTTGGGGTTGCGGTAGGACGAGGCGTGCAGCAGCTCGCCCTCGTACCCCTCCGCGCCGGGCCACTCCGGCAGGCGCGGGGTGTGGTTGTGGCCGGTGGCGACCACCACGGCGGCACCGGTCAGCTCACGGCCGCCGGAGGCGTGCAGCAGCCAGCCCGCGCCGTCCGCGGCCTTCTCCACCCGGAACACCTCGACACCGGTGACGATCTCCAGCTCATGGTGCTCCGCGTACTTCTCCAGGTACCGGACCACGTCGTCCCGCGCCACCCACCGTCCGAACCTGCGCGGTATCGCGAGGCCCGGCAGTGCCGACAGCCGCCGGGTGGTGTGCAGCCGGAGCCGGTCGTAGTGCCGCCGCCAGGACGCCCCCACCCGGTCGCTCTTCTCCAGCACCACCGCCCGCACCCCGCGCGCCCGCAGGGCGTACGCGACCGCCAGCCCGCCCGGACCCGCCCCGACGACATAGACGGGACGGTCGGCGGGGGTCGCGGAGAGGTCCGTGAACGAGGGACGCGAGTCGGCCATAGCGCGAGCGTATTCACCCACCCGATTGATGGGTCTCGGTCAAGACCGGAATCGGTTGCGGATTGATCACGGCTGTGTACGGCATGCGGACAGAACACACCGGAACACCCACGCCGCGAACGAAATCCCCACGCGTGTGGAGGAGTCGGGGGCCGAGGATGAGCACATGGAGTCCTCTGACTGGCAGTTGACCGACAACCTCGACGAATTCCTGCACACCGCGGGTGACTTCCTGCGCTCCAGGCCGGCTCTGCACACGGTCACACTCACGGTCGCCGAGGCGCTGCGTACGCGGCCGTTCACCTACGGCGCGGAACCGTCCCTCTTCGGCGTGCTCCGCGGTGCGGGCGGCCCTGTCCGGGCGACCCTGCTGCACACCCCGCCGCGCCCGGTCCAGCTGACCCCGGTCGACGCGCCGGACGCGGCCGCGCTGGCCGACCGGCTCGCGAAGGCGGGCCACCAGGTCCCCGGCGTCTGGGCGGAGCGGGAGACCGCGACCGCCTTCGCCACCGCCTGGCAGCGGTGCACCGGGGCGACCGCTGGACAGACCGAGCGGCAACGGCTCTACAGACTGGCCGAGCCGGTCCAGCCCGACCGCGTCC
The DNA here is from genome assembly GCF_004217355.1 of Streptomyces sp. BK022. Taxonomy (NCBI): domain Bacteria; kingdom Bacillati; phylum Actinomycetota; class Actinomycetes; order Kitasatosporales; family Streptomycetaceae; genus Streptomyces; species Streptomyces sp. BK022. The sequence continues at coordinate 248,543 of NZ_SHKU01000007.1, read as the reverse complement.
CGCCGGGCCGTGCCCGAGTGGCGGAAGCGGCCGACCGGGAGCTGCTGGCGCGCTGGTACACGGAGTTCGCGGCGGACACCGGTGGGCAGGTCGTCCAGGACCCCGCCCAGTGGGCCGACTCCCGCGTGGCGCACGGCGGGGCCACCCTCTGGGAGACCCCGGACGGCACCCCCGTCTCCCTCGCCGGGCAGCTGCCGGAGAGCGGCGGGCAGATCCGGGTGGCCCCCGTCTACACCCCGGCCGCCCTGCGCGGCCACGGCTACGCGGGCGCGGTCACCGCCGAGGTGAGCGCGCGGGCGGCGGCGACGGGGGCCGAGGTGCTGCTCTTCACCGACCTGGCCAACCCGGTCTCCAACCGGCTCTACCAGCGGCTCGGCTACCGCCCCGTCGCGGACTTCGCCACCTGGACGTTCGCGGCTCCGGCCGGCTGACGGTCCTCACGGCCACAGCAGGCGCCGCTCCCAGCCGAACTCGGTGCGCCGGTACTCCAGACGGACGTGGCGGCGGTCGGGGTCGCCCTGGAAGAACTCGACCGAGCGGGGGTGGAGGCGGTAGAGGGTCCAGGTGGGGGCCGGGGCGGTGGGGTGCTCGCGGGCGTGGGACCAGGCGGCCTCGGAGGCCTGGCGCAGGTCGTCCAGGGAGGCCAGGTCCTCGCTCTGCCGGCCGGTGAGGGCGGCGGCGAGGGCGCCGGTGGAGCGGGCCTGGAGGTCGGCCTGGGCGGCCTCGGCGGGGGCGGCGGTGACCGGGCCGCGGACGCGGACCTGGCGGCCCAGCGCCGGCCAGTAGAAGGCCAGGGCGGCGTACGGGTGGGCGATCAGGTCGCGGCCCTTGCGGCTGGTGGAGTGGGTGCCGAAGGTCCAGCCGTCGGCGTCGGCGCCGTGCAGCAGCAGGACGCGTACGTCCGGACGGCCCTCCTCGTCCACCGTCGCCAGGGACATGGCGTGCGGCTCGGGCTGGCCCGCCCGCGCCGCGTCCGCCAGCCAGGCGGTGAACAGGGGCAGCGGGGTCGGGGGAGCGGTGTCCGGGTCGAAGGGCCGCAGCTCGGTGGTGTCCGGGGACCAGACCTTCAGGGAGCGCAGCAGTCCGTCGAGTTCGTCGTGTGCCATGCGCCGAGTATCCGTCCCCGGACACGGCGACAGGCGGTGGTCCACGCCGAGGTGGACCACCGCCTGCCAGACAGGACTTGGGGCCGGTGCGGGTGCCGGTCGCTACTTCGTGGGCTTCTTGCCGGTGACTCCCAGATAGATCAGCAGTGCCAGGTTCGGCTTGATCTCGGCCTGCTTGACGCCCCAGGCGGTGAAGCCCTTCTGGTGGGCCGCGACCGAGGCCAGCATGGTGACGAGGGAACCGGCGATCGCCGCCGGGTTCACGTCCTTGTCCACCCGGCCCTTGGACTTCAGCTCGGTGATCGCCTCGGTGAGGGAACCGTTCACCGAGTTGAGGATCTTCATCCGCAGCTTGTTGAACCGCTTGTCGCCCTCGGCCGCCGCCAGGTCGACCACGCGCAGGATCGCGTCGTGCCGCCGGTAGAAGTCCAGGAAGCCGTCCACCAGGTCCTGCGCGGTCTGCCACCCGGCCTTGCCGGTCCAGGTCCGGCCCGCGAGCAGCTCGGTCAGTTCGGCGCTCTCGGCGGCCATCGAGTCGGCGATCTCCAGGACGGCACCCTCGACGTCCGGGAAGTACTGGTAGAAGGTCGCGGGCGAGGTGCCCGCCTTCCGCGCGACATCGATGACCTTGACATCTCGGTACGGGGAGGAGCTGAGCATCTCGCTGAGGCAGTCGAGCAGCTTCTGCCGGGTCGCCTGCCCACGCCGGCCGGCCACCCGGCCGTCGACGGTACGCACTTGTCCTGTCATGCCGTCAGCTTACCGACGGGGGGCAGGAGCGCGATTCGGCCGACTGCAAATGGGGTGCGACCCCGGCCGAGGCAAGCTTTCCCTGGTCCTGCGGGGTGCGCGGGTCCCGGTTACTTTGACGATATGGCCGAAAACAGCGCATCGATGTACGGAGAGGGCACCCCCTGCTGGGCGGACGCCCAGCTCCCCGACGTCGAGGCGGGCAAGCGGTTCTACGGCGAGCTGTTCGGGTGGACCTTCGACGACGAGGACGCCCCCGGCGCCTCCGTCTGGGCCCGGCTGGACGGCGAACCGGTCGCCTCGCTCGCGCCCAAGACCGACGGCCGGATGCCCACCGTCTGGACGGTGTACTTCGCCACCCCGGACGCCCGCGCCCTGACCCGGAGGATCACCGACGCCGGGGGCCGCCTGATCTCCGGCCCCTTCGCCGTGGCCGACCTCGGCGCCGCCGCCCTGGTCACCGACCCCGAGGGGGCGGTGTTCGGGCTGTGGCAGTCCGACGGACACCGGGGCTTCGAGCGGCGCCGCGAGCCGGGCGCCTTCGTGTGGACCGAGCTGTACACCCCGGACCCCGCCGCAGCGAACACCTTCTACGGCGACCTCTTCCACGAGGCCCTCTTCGGCTCCGGCGCCGAACCCGACTTCGGCCGCGCCCTGATCACCGACGTCTTCCCGGCCGAGATGCCCGCGCACTTCCTCGTGCACTTCCGCGTCGGCGACCTCGACGCCGCCCTCGCCGCCGTGCGGCGGCTCGGCGGCCGCGTCCAGGTGCCGCCCTTCGAGGCGTCGTACGGACGGGTGGCGGTCGTCACGGACAATCAGGGGGCGTCCTTCGCGCTGCTGACCCGGTGACGGGACGCAAGCGGGGGCGGTGAAATGACGGGATAGGGCACGAGACACCCCGATTCGCCACCGGGTTCGCAACCGGCCACCAGGCCAGGAAGAATCGGGGTGCGTGCCGCCAGGGCGGTGCGGTGGTGAGACGCTGCACTTCGGTCGCGTCCAAAGGCGGAAGACGCGGCTCGTACGGGGAGGTGGCAGGCAAGTGGTGGATCAGCTTACGCAGCACGATCCGCGGCGGATCGGGCCGTTCGAGGTGCTGGGCCGGCTGGGCGCCGGCGGCATGGGGCTGGTCTATCTGGCGCGCTCGGCGTCGGGGCGGCGGGTGGCCATCAAGACGGTGCGCACGGAGCTGGCCGAGGACCAGCTCTTCCGGGTCCGCTTCACCCGCGAGGTGGAGGCGGCCCGCGCGGTCTCCGGCTTCTACACGGCCGCCGTCGTCGACGCCGACCCGCGCGCGGCGGTGCCCTGGCTGGCCACCGCCTACGTCCCCGCGCCCTCGCTCGAGGAGATAGTGAACGACTGCGGGCCGCTCCCGGCCCAGGCGGTGCGCTGGCTCGCGGCGGGCGTGGCCGAGGCGCTCCAGTCCATCCACGGCGCGGGCCTGGTCCACCGCGACCTCAAGCCGTCCAACGTGCTGGTCGTCGAGGACGGCCCCCGCGTCATCGACTTCGGCATCGCCTCCGGGGTGTCCAACACCCGGCTGACGATGACGAACGTCGCGGTCGGCACCCCCGCCTACATGTCGCCCGAGCAGGCCAAGGACTCCCGCAGCGTCACCGGCGCCAGCGACGTGTTCTCGCTCGGCTCCACGCTGGTCTTCGCCGCCACCGGGCACCCGCCCTTCCATGGCGCCAACCCGGTCGAGACGGTGTTCATGCTGCTCCGGGAGGGACCGGACGTCACCGGGCTGCCCGACGAGCTGCGCCCGCTGATCGAGGCGTGCATGCAGATGGAGGCGCCCGGCAGACCCTCCCCGGCCGACCTCCAGGCCCAGCTCGCCCCGCATCTGTTCGGCTCCGGCTCGGACGACTCCGGTACCGCCTCCGCCTGGCTGCCGGAGAAGGCCGTCGCCCTCATCGAGTCCCGCCGGGGCGGCCGTCCGCCCGCCAAGCCCGCCCCGCTGCCGCCCGGCCCGCGCGGCCCCGGCCGCCCGGCCGTGCCCCCGCCGCCGTCCTACGACCCGGTCGTCCCGGCGCCCTCCCCGGCCCCTGTGCCGTCCGGCGGGCCCGGCACCGGGCCGGTGCGGCTGGCCGGTCTCGAGGTGCCCATCGGGCCCGGACCGCGCGTCGCCGACGCCCGCGCGGCCGCCGTGAAGGCGCCGCCGCCGGAGGCCGGCCTGGTGGCGAGCTGGTCCCGGCCGCGCCCCGGTGTCAACGGCGCCGACCCCGCCGTACCCCCGGTGCCGCCGCAGTTGCCGGAGACCTCGGCGGGCTGGCGGCCGTGGCGGTTCCGGATGTCCAACGACGTGTGGGGCACCCCGGCGGTCGACGGGGACCTGGTCTACGTCACCTCCTTCGAGGTGCACGCCCTGGACGTGGCCACCGGGCGGCGCCGCTTCAAGACGCGCGACGTGGCCTGGTCGATGGCGGTCGCGGACGGCCGTATCCACGCCTCCGACGGACCCACCCTGTTCGCCCTGGACGCCCGCGAGGGCACCGACCTGTGGCGGCTTTCCACGGACGCCTGGGTGTACTCCCTGCACGCCGACCACGGCACGGTCGTCACCGGTACGCGCGGCGGCGGGGTGCAGGCGTGGGAGGCGGCGGCCGGGCGCAAGCTGTGGGAGATCTCCGGCTGCCAGACCGACTTCGAGTCGCCCGAGGCCGGGCCCGCCGTGCACGACGGCACGGTCTACGTCTGGCAGGACGCCCGGCTGCGCGCCCTGGAGGCCCGTACGGGCGACGAGCGCTGGTCGTACCCGATCGGCGACGCGGCCTCCTGCGGCGGTGTCCCCGTACGGGTGACCCCGGCGGCGGACGGCCATGTGTACGTCAGCGCGGGCAGCCGGGTCCTCGCCATCGAGGTGTCGACCGGCCGGGTGCGCTGGCACTTCGAGGCCCCGGCGGTGTTCCTGTCCCCGCCCGCCTTCGTGCCGGGTCCGGCGGTGACCGGCGGCGGGGTCTACCTCGCCGACTACCTCGGCACCGTCTACGCCCTGGACGCCGCCGACGGCCGCGACCGCTGGCGCATCGCCACCGAGGCCCGTTCCTCGGTGGAACCGGTGCTGGTCGCGGCCGGCCATGTGCACGTGGGCAGCGGCAAGGGCCTGTACACGCTGGACGCGGTCACCGGTACGCCCAAGTGGCGCTTCCAGGCGGGCGGCGACGTGGTGGGCGCCCCCTCGGTCGCCGAGGGCCGCATCCACTTCGGCTCCACCGACCACCTGCTGTACACCCTCAAGGCCGACGACGGCCGGCTGCGCTGGAAGCTCGCCACCGGCGGCGAGATCACCGGCTCACCGGTCGTCAAGGACGGCGTGGTGTACGCGTGCAGCAAGGACCGGTGCGTGTACGCGCTGGACGCGGAGAAGGGCACCGGGACGGCCCGCACGGCCTGAGGGGCGCCCGGGAACGCGGAAACGGCCGGGTCCCCCGACCCGGCCGTTCCGTGTTCCCGCGTGAGCCGCGGCGGCTCCCCCTCCGCTCCGCCGCGGCGCACGCCCCCCGTGCCTGTGGTGCGCCTAGCGCGGGTCGCCCACGGTGATGTGGCTCTCCAGCGTGGTGACGTCGTCCAGGTCGCCCTTGGCCGTCTTCTCGCCGGTGATGTGGCTCTCCTGCGGAGCGACCTCAGGGGCGGCCGCCGCGGTGGCGCCCTCACCGGTGATGTGGCTCTCCTGCGTGGTGACTTCGTCGGACTTCTTGGCGTCGCTCATCGACGTACTCCGTTGCTCTGAGGTGTGCTGTTGTGGCCGGGCCGCCCGGCCGCTCCCCCGAGGGCTTCCGGACGGACCCGGTCACAGCCGGCCCCCGCGTGGGCGGCCGACGGCACTACCGATCCGCCCGCCCCCGTGACGACGAATCGGCTGTGAGAAGACTGCACGGGCACGATAAACGAACGATGAACGCCGGGTCCCGCGCATTTCCGCGCGGACGCCGTCAGCCGGTGGTCGCAGGCGACAGCAGGTCCCGCAGGGCGGCCGCCTCCGCCGAGCCCAGCCGGTCGTAGACGCTCAGCGCGTCCGTCCAGCAGGCGCGGGCCCGGTCCGTCTCGCCCAGCGCGTCCAGGGACCTGCCGAGCACGGTGAGGACACCCGCCCGGCGCCAGTCGCCGCCCACGTGGAGCAGGACGGAGAGGGACTGCTCGGCCAACGCCGCCGCTGCCGCCGGGCGTTCACCGAGCCGGATCTCGGCCAGCCGGAACAGGGTCATGCCCTCCCAGAGCCGCTGCCTGCTGTCCCGGAAGATGGTCAGCGCCTCGTTGAGCCGCGCCTCCGCCTCCTCCGCGCGCCCCGACTCGGCCAGCGCCAGCCCGAGCGCGTAACTCCCGTTCGCCAGACGGACGGTGAGGCCCAGGTGCCGGTAGACGGCGACGCCGGACTCGGCCAGCTCCACCGCGCTGTCCACCCGGCCCATCGACAGGTGGACCCGCGACAGGTTGCACAGCGCGCTCGCCTCGCCCGGCAGGTTGCCGTCGGCGCGATAGGCGGCCAGGGTGCGCTGGAGGTAGGTCTCGGCCTCGGCGTGCCGGCTCCGGTACGCGGCCACGATCCCGCGCTCGCTGGGCGCGTTGCAGTCGATCCACGGGTCACCGGCCGCACCGGCCAGCTCCACGGCGCGCTCGGCCTCCGCCTCCGCCTCGTCGAACCGCCCGGCGTTGAGATGCACTTGGGCCAGCGTGGTGCGTGCCCGGCCCTCCACCAGCGCGTCCCCGGCCTCGGCGGCGGCGTCCCGGACGGTGGTGGCCGCCGCCCCGAACTGGTGGGCGTTGGCGCCCGATTCGGCGAGGTCCTTGGCGACGATCAGCAGGTCCACCGCCCGCCGCAGGCTGCCCTGCGCCACCGACTGGCGTACACAGGCCAGCAGGCAGTCGGCCTCCGCGTACAGCCAGTCCAGGGCGTCCTGGTGCCCGGCGAAGGACAGCCCCTCGTGGTCGTAGGGGTGCAGATGCTCCACGGTCCGGTCGCCGGGGCGCTCGATGGCGTACACCCGCGCGGCGGTGGCCAGGTAGAAGTCCAGCAGCCGGGAGAGGGCGGCGGCCCGCTCGCCGGGCTCGCGCTCGTCCCGCTCGGCGCACGCGCGCGCGTAGAGCCGTACGAGGTCGTGGAAGCGGTAGCGGCCCGGTGCGGCCGACTCCAGCAGGGAGGTGTCGACCAGCGACTCCAGCAGGTCCTCGGTGTCCTCCGGGCCGAGGTCCAGCAGCGCGGCGGCGGCGGCCAGCGACAGGTCGGGGCCGTAGGCGAGGCCCAGCAGCCGGAACGCCCGCGCCTGGGCGGGTTCGAGCTGGCCGTAGCCCAGCTCGAAGGTGGCCTTGACCGCGAGGTCGCCCGCCTGCAGCTCGTCCAGCCGGCGCCGCTCGTCGGCCAGCTTGGCCGCGAGCACCGAGGTGGTCCAGGTACGGCGGGCGGCGAGCCGGGAGGCGGCGATCCTGATGGCCAGCGGCAGGAAACCGCACGCGGCGACCACGTCCAGCGCGGCCTTCTTCTCGGCCGCCACCCGCTCCTCGCCCACGATCTTGGTGAACAGCGACAGCGCCTCCTCGGGCGACATCACGTCCAGGTCCACCAGATGCGCCCCGGCGAGCCCGACCATCCGCACCCGCGAGGTCACCAGCGCCGCGCACCCCTCGGTGCCGGGCAGCAGCGGTCTGACCTGCGCCGCGTCCTTGGCGTTGTCCAGCAGCACCAGCACCCGGCGTCCGTCCAGCACCGACCGGTACAGCGCGGCCCGCTCCTCCAGCGACTCCGGCACCGCCGAGTCCGCGGTGCCGAGCGCCCGCAGGAACGAGCCGAGCACGGTCTGCGGCTCCGCCGGGCGGGGGCCCGCGCCCTGGAGGTCGACGTAGAGCTGGCCGTCGGGGAAGGCGGCCCTGGCCCGGTGGGCGACGTGCACCGCGAGGGTGGTCTTGCCGACACCGCCGATCCCGGCCAGCGCGGAGACCGCCATCACCCGGCCCTCCGCCTCCGAGGCCGACGCCAGCACGTCGCTCAGCTCGGTCACGAACGCCGACCGGCCGGTGAAGTCCGGCACTGAGGCGGGCAGTTGGGCGGGGCGGACGAGGACCACGGGGGGTTCCTCGGCGGCGGACGAGGGCTCCGCGAGCGCCGGGTCGGCCCGCAGGATGCGCTGCTGGAGGTCGCTGAGCCCCGGACGCGGGTCCACGCCCAGCTCCTCGGCGAGCAGCCGCCGGGTGTCCGCGTACACCGCCAGCGCCTCCGCCTGCCGGCCGCTGCGGTACAGGGCCAGCATCAGCAGCTCCCGGAAGCGCTCGCGCAGCGGGTGCTCGGCGGTCAGCGCGGTCAGCTCCGAGACGGCCTCGGCGTGACCGCCCTGCTCCAGGTCCATGTCCAGGCGGGATTCCAGGAGTTGCAGGCGCCACTCCTCCAGCCGCACCCGCTGGGCCTCCGCGTACGGGCCGGGCACGCCCGCCAGGGCCTCGCCGTCCCACAGCGCCAGCGCCCGGTTCAGCGTCTGGCGTGCCTCGCCCAACTCCCCGGCGCCGCGCGCCTTCTCGGCCTGTGCGGCCAGTTCCTGGGTGACGACGAGGTCCAGCGGGGCGAGCGTGCGGATGGCGTAGCCGCTGGACTCGCTGACCAGGACCCCGGGTTCGAGCACCTTGCGCAGCCGGGACGCGTAGGTCCGGACAGCGGCGAGCGCCCTGGGGGGCGGTTCGGTCCCCCAGAGCGCGTCGATCAGTTCGGCCGCCGTGGCGGTACGACCCTCCCGCAGCAACAGGGCGGCGAGCAGGGCGCGTTGCTGCGGAGAGCCGGTGGGGACCGGCGCTTCCCCGCGCCAGGCCCGCACCGGCCCGAGTACCCCGAACCGCAGCACGGCGGAACCGGAGACCCGCTGCTCCGGCATCCGCGCCCCACCGTCCATGCGTTCGCCCCCTAGGCAGTCCCAACGACTAGGCCAGTTTGCCTTCTTCACGCCACTTGCGTCAGCCGTGCGAGACGCCGATCACAAGGCGGCGCGGGGGACTCCACGGAGTTTTTACACTTTGCGGGCTCAGCGCTTGGTCGTGCTGTTGAACAGCGAGCGGGACCAGAGGTAGCCGACCAGGGCGATCCCGGCACACCAGGCGAGCGAGATCCAGCCGTCGTTCCCGATCGCCGAACCGGTGAGCAGACCGCGCAGGGTCTCGATCATCGGGGTGAAGGGCTGGTGCTCGGCGAACCAGCGCAGCCCCGGCGACATCGACCCGGCCGGCACGAACGCGGAGCCGAGGAAGGGCAGGAACTGCACCAGCAGCGGCTTGTTGCTGGCGGACTCCACCGTCTTGGAGATCAGCCCGAGCGCCACCGACAGCCAGGTCACCGCGAACGCGACGGCCGCGAGGAACCCGGCCGCGGCCAGCCACTCCAGCGGGGTCGCGTCCGGCCGGAACCCGAGGGCGAGCGCCACCCCGATCACCAGGACCAGGCTGACCATCGTCTGGAGGACGCTGCCGATGACATGCCCGGTCATGAAGGACGACCGGGTGATGTTCATGGTGCGGAAGCGGTTGATGATGCCCTCGGTCATGTCCGAGCAGACCGCGATCGAGGTCGACATCGCCCCGGCCGCCACCCCCATCACGACGACGCCGGGGACCAGGTACTCCAGGTAGGCGTCCCGGCCGCCGCCCATGCCGCCGCCGATCGCGCCCCCGAAGGCGTACACGAACAGCAGCAGCATCAGGATCGGCAGCATCGAGCTGCCGAGCGAGACGGCCGGATAGCGGACGGCGTGCTTGACGTTGCGCCGCAGCATCGTCATCGAGTCCTGCACGGCGTAGGTGAGAGTGCTCATCGCTGGGTCTCCTCGAAGGTCTCGTCGGCGGTGACGTGGAGCGGGGTGCCGGTGGCGCCCTCGCCGGTGAGCGCGAGGAACACGTCGTCCAGGTCGGGGGTGTGCACGGAGAACCCGGCCGCCTGGACCCCGGCCGCGTCGAGCCGGTCGAGCAGGGCGCGCAGGGCGTCCAGGCCGCCGTCGCCGGCCACCCGGAGGGCGAGGTTCTCGTCGTCCCGCGCGGCGCCGGGGAAGGCCGCCGCCGCGCGCTCGTACTCGTCGGGTCCGGTGAAGCGCAGCCGGACGTGGGCGCCGGGGATACGGGCTTTCAGCTCGTCGGCGGTGCCCTCGGCGACGATCCGGCCGCCGTCCAGGACGGCGATCCGGTCGGCCAGCTGGTCGGCCTCCTCCAGGTACTGGGTGGTGAGGAAGACCGTGGTGCCGCCCGCGACCAGCGTGCGGACGGTGTCCCACATGGTGCGGCGGCTGCGCGGGTCGAGCCCGGTCGTCGGCTCGTCCAGGAAGATCACCTGGGGATCGCCGACCAGGGTCATGGCGAGGTCGAGCCGGCGCCGCATGCCGCCGGAGAAGGTCGCGGCCCGCTTGCCGGCCACGTCCGCGATGTCGAACCGCTCCAGCAGCTCACGCGTCCGGGCCCGCCCTTCGCGCTTGCCGAGGCGGAGCAGGTCGGCCATGAGGAGGAGGTTCTCCTCGGCGGTGAGCAGATCGTCCAGCGCGGCGAACTGGCCGGTGACGCCGATCGCGGACCGCACGCCGTCCGGTGCGGTGGTGATGTCGTGGCCGGCGACCCGGGCCTCGCCGCCGTCGGGGGCGACGAGGGTGGAGAGGATCTGGACGGTGGTGGTCTTCCCGGCGCCGTTCGGCCCGAGCAGGGCGAACACGGTCCCGGTGGGGATGCGCAGGTCGATGCCGTCCAGCACGGTCTTGTCGCCGTACGACTTGCGCAGGCCGGTGACGGAGACGGCGGGGGTCTCGGCGGCGGGCTTTCTGGGCGTGGGCATGACAGAAGAAGGCATGGGGCCCTCCTGAGGGCTGGAGTGGGAAGAGGGGGAGGCGGTGCTCAGGCGCGGGCGCGCAGGATGTCGATGTTGCCCCAGTTGGTGCGGGCGTGGATCTTGGCGGTGTCCTCGGCGTGCTCCGGCGCCCCGGCGGAGGCGAGCGCGTTGCGCACCTGGCCGTGGGCGGAGCTGACGTCGAGCCAGGCGGCGGTGCCCTCGCGGACGCCGACCTCGATGGAGCCGTGCGCGGTCTCCAACCGGACCTCGCCGCGCGCCACTTCGCCGACGCGCAGGGGGCCGTTGCTGGTGGTGCCGGTGACGGACGCCTCGGTGCGGCCGATGTCGATGCCGCCGTTGGCCCCGCTCACGCGGAGGTCCCCGGTGACGGCCCCGAGGACCGTGGCGCCGTTGGTGTTCTTCAGGACGGCGGGGCCGTCGATGGTGCCGACACGGATGGTGCCGCTGCTGCTGGTGATCTCGGCGGCGCCGTCGACCCGGTCCACGGTGACCGATCCGTGGGCCACGGTCAGCTTCAGCGCGCCGGTGGCGTCGAGGCGTACGTCGCCGGTGGAGGTCTTCACCCGGACCTCGCCCAGCCGGCCCTCGCCGAGCACCTGGGTCCAGGAGCCGGTCACCTCGGCGGAGGAGCCCTCGGGCAGGTGGACCGTGACGTCGACCAGGCCGGAGGGGCCGATGAGCAGCCGCTCGCGGGTCCGGACGGTCAGGGCGCCCGCGGCGAAGCCGACCTCGGTCTGTTCGGCGGCCCGTACGTCCTTGTCCCGCCCGGGGTCGCGGGGTGCGACCTCCACCACGGTGTCCGGGCGGTCGCCGGCCGCGAACCGGAGCGAACCGGCGCCGACGTGCGCGGTGACGGCGATGGGCTGAGGGGTGTCGAAAGAAGGCATGGCTGTCCCGTCCTCTTGGCTCGTCAGGTCGTCCCCGCAGGTCAGGGACGTGAAGGTGGGTGAGAAGTGGAGCGGTGGCGCGGTGCGGCTAGCGCACCCAGCCCGTGAAGCTCTGGCCGGTCGTGCGGGTCTTCTCCGACGGGCGCGGCCGGCCGGTGCCGTCGACCGCCGCCGAGACGGCGCGCACCAGCCAGGCGTTGACCGACAGGCCCTCGCGGCCCGCCGCCTCCTCGGCGCGCGCCTTGAGATGCGCCGGGAGCCGGAGGTTGACGCGGGCGGTGCCGCCCTCGTCGGTCTCGGGGACCGGCTGGGGCGCGACCGGGGCCGCATCCACGGGAGCGGACTCGGCCGGGGGCGTGGTGACGACGAACTCGGGGTCCAGACCGCGCAGCCGTACGTCGACCGAGCCCGGGGCCAGCTCGCGGGTGATCTCGTCCATCGCGGCGGAGAGCACGTGGAGCATGGTCAGGCGGGTCGCCGACTCCAGCGGAGCGGTGAGCCGCTCGGCCAGCTCGCGCGCCTCCTCGCCGCCGGCCTCGGCGGCCACCGCGAGTTCCCGGCGGAGGGTGTCGACATACGGGGTGAGGTCCATGGCGTTAGCTTGGCACCATTGTGGCGCCATGGCAACCCCTATTGGCACCACATGGCACCGAGTGGCGTCACCTGGCGCCACGCGTGGTGCCGCACGGATGCCGCGGGGATGCCGCCGGGCCCGCCCGAAAAGCACCCGTAGCTGTGGATCACGCCGAACGTATGCTCAGGGAATGACGACTTCCGCGACCCCCGGAACCGGCCCCACCGAGAACTCCATGCGTCGCGCCCTCAAACGTGCCCGCGACGGTGTCGCCCTCGACGTCTTCGAGGCGGCGGTGCTGCTCCAGGCCCGCGGCGAGGCCCTGACGGACCTCACCGCCTCCGCCGCACGGGTACGGGACGCGGGGCTCGACGCGGCGGGGCGGCCCGGAGTCATCACGTACTCGAAAAGTGTCTTCATTCCGCTGACCCGGCTGTGCCGCGACAAGTGCCACTACTGCACGTTCGTCACCGTCCCCGGCAAGCTGCGCCGCGAGGGCCACGGGATGTTCATGTCGCCGGACGAGGTGCTGGACATCGCCCGCAAGGGTGCCGCGCTCGGCTGCAAGGAAGCCCTGATCACCCTCGGCGACAAGCCCGAGGACCGCTGGCCCGAGGCGCGCGAGTGGCTCGACGCGCACGGCTACGACGACACGATCGCCTACGTACGCGCCATCTCCATCCGCATCCTGGAGGAGACCGGCCTGCTGCCCCACCTCAACCCCGGCGTCATGAGCTGGACCGACTTCCAGCGGCTCAAGCCGGTCGCGCCGAGCATGGGCATGATGCTGGAGACCACCGCCGAGCGCCTGTGGTCCGAGCCCGGCGGCCCGCACCACGGCTCCCCGGACAAGGAACCCGCCGTACGGCTGCGGGTGCTGGAGGACGCCGGCCGCTCCTCCGTGCCCTTCACCTCCGGGCTGCTGATCGGCATCGGGGAGACCTACGAGGAGCGCGCGGAGTCGCTGTTCGCGCTGCGCAAGGTCTCCCGCGCCTACCACGGCGTCCAGGAGCTGATCATCCAGAACTTCCGCGCCAAGCCGGACACCGCGATGCGCGGGATGCCGGACGCCGAGCTGGACGAGCTGATCGCCACCGTCGCCGTCGCCCGGCACATCATGGGCCCCGCCGCCTGCCTCCAGGCCCCGCCCAACCTCGTGGACAGCGAGTACGAGCGGCTGATCGGCGCGGGCATCGACGACTGGGGCGGGGTCTCGCCGCTCACCATCGACCACGTCAACCCCGAGCGCCCCTGGCCGCAGATCGAGGAGCTGACCGAGCGGTCCCGCGCGGCCGGCTTCGAGCTGCGGGAACGGCTGTGTGTGTACCCCGAGTTCGTCCGCCGGGGCGAGCCCTGGCTGGACCCCCGGCTGCGCCCGCACGTGGCGGCCCTGGCCGACCCGGAGACCGGCCTCGCCCGGCCCGGCGTACTCCCCGAGGGCCTGCCCTGGCAGGAGCCGGAGGAGGTGTTCACCGCCACCGGCCGCACCGACCTGCACGCCTCCATCGACACCGAGGGCCGCACGTCCGACCGGCGCGACGACTTCGACGAGGTGTACGGCGACTGGGCCGAGCTGCGCGAGGCCGCCGCCCCCGGCATGGTGCCCGAGCGCATCGACACCGATGTCCGCGAGGCCCTGCGCACGGCCGCCGACGACCCGACGAAGCTGACCGACGCGGAGGCGCTCGCGCTGCTGCACGCGGACGGCGCGGCGCTGGACGCGGTGTGCCGGATCGCGGACGACGTGCGCAGGTCGGTGGTCGGGGACGACGTCACGTACATCGTCACCAGGAACATCAACTTCACCAACGTCTGCTACACCGGCTGCCGGTTCTGCGCCTTCGCCCAGCGGCGCACCGACGCCGACGCCTACACCCTCTCGCTGGACCAGGTCGCGGACCGGGCCCAGCAGGCGTGGGAGGTGGGCGCGGTGGAGGTCTGCATGCAGGGCGGCATCCACCCGGACCTGCCCGGCACCGCGTACTTCGACATCGCGAAGGCGGTCAAGGAACGCGTCCCCGGCATGCACGTGCACGCCTTCTCGCCGATGGAGGTCGTCAACGGGGCGACCCGTACCGGGATGTCCATCCGGGAGTGGCTGACCGCGGCCAAGGAGGCGGGCCTCGACTCCATCCCCGGCACGGCGGCGGAGATCCTGGACGACGAGGTGCGCTGGGTGCTGACCAAGGGCAAGCTGCCCACGGCCACCTGGACCGAGGTCATCACCACCGCGCACGAGCTGGGCATCCGCTCCTCGTCCACGATGATGTACGGCCATGTCGACCAGCCCCGGCACTGGCTGGGCCACCTGCGCACGCTGGCCGGAATCCAGGAACGGACGGGCGGCTTCACCGAGTTCGTGACCCTCCCCTTCATCCACACCAACGCGCCGGTCTACCTGGCGGGCATCGCGCGCCCCGGCCCGACCATGCGGGACAACCGCGCGGTGACGGCGATGGCGAGGCTCCTCCTCCACGGTCTGATCCCCAACATCCAGACGAGCTGGGTCAAGCTCGGCACCGAGGGCGCGGCCGAGATGCTGCGCTCCGGCGCGAACGACCTGGGCGGCACGCTGATGGAGGAGACGATCTCCCGGATGGCGGGCTCGTCCTACGGCTCGTACAAGTCCGTACGGGACCTGGAGGCGGTCGCGGAGGCGGCCGGGCGGCCGGCGAAGCCGCGCACCACGCTGTACGGCGAGGTGTCCGAGGAGCGGGTCTCGGCGGCCCGCGCCTCGGACGGGCACCTGCCGGATCTGCTGCCCCTCGTGGACTGAGTACGATGATCCGACCCCGGATCTGAGAAGGGGGCCCCACAGCGGAGGAGATGCGTACCCGTGGCTGCCCGACTGCCCTCGTGGGCCTGGGTCTCCGGACTGACGGTGGCGGCGACCGCCGCCGTCGTCGCCCTCGCCGTCCAGGCCGACCACGGCCGGCGCCCCGCGGCCCCGGCGGCCCACGCCCGCCCCACGGCCTCGGCCTCCCCGACCCCGTCCGCCGCCCCGACCCCCTCGGGCCCGCCGGCCGTGCCGGAGGCGTCGGGGGTCGGGCGCAGGATCGTCTACTCGGTCCAGGCGCACCGGGTGTGGCTGGTGGACGCGACGGGGGCGCCTTCCCGGACGTTCACGGTGTGGCCGGGCACGCTGGACCCGCAGCCGGGCCGGTATTCGATCACCGCGCGCACGGCTGCGACGGTCGGTTCGGACGGCGTGAAGGTGGAGCACATCGTGTACTTCACGGCCGTCTCGGGCGTGAACATAGGCTTCTCCAACGCCCTCGACGGCTCCTCCCCGCCCCCGGCCGCCAACGGCACCCAGACCGGCGGCATCCGCCTCCACAAGGAGGACGGAGCCGCGTTGTGGTCCTTCGGGGACTACGGGACGAGGGTGTCGGTCGTCGACTAGCGGGGACGCTCGGACGACCGTCGGTCCGGAGCGGCCGCGTCCGGCGACCCGGCCGGTTCGTCAGCCCTTCGGGCTGTCCGGGACCTTGCCGGCTTCGTCGACGATGGCGCTGCGGAGGAGAGCCGAGCTGTCCAGGAGCGTTCCGTTCTTCGCGTAGGACGTGTCCCTGGTCAAGCGGGTGCGATGGCCGAGGTAGGTGTAGTCCTTCCTGCTGAAGACCCACTCGGTGATGACGCCGTAGTCCTTGTCCGTGCGGGCGATGCCCAGCCCTTGGCGGCCGATGGCGTCCTTGGCATGCGGGGCCTCGGTGACTCCGGGGATCTTCGCCGCCGCCCGGTAGAGCGCGGCGGCCGTACGCGAGGGCATCACACGGGCGAGCAGGTCCCCGATCTGCTCGAAGACCGCCTGGTCGCGTTCCCGGCCCTTGATCCGCGGTGTTTTGGCGTACAGGTAATCCAGCAGGCCGTCCGTGTCCGTCGGCAGCGAGCTGAGCCACACGTAGGTGGGCCGGCTGAAGCCGGCCGGTGTGCCGTTCGTGTCGCCCAGTTCGGCGTTGAGGCGCGCGGTCTCCCCGTCGGTCCGGATCAGGCCCTGCGTCCTGACGGGTCGGGGGTCCTGGGCGAGCCACAGCTCGTAGTCGTGCAGCGGGCCGACGACGGCCTTTCCGCCGGACAGGTCGGCCTCGCGGACCTTCTCCCTCACATAGGAGAACTGGTCGTCCCGCACGGTGGGCGCGGCACGCTTCCCGGCGGCGTCGGAGATCCGGTGGAGGAGGGCGGAGGCGGGCTGCATGTCCCCGGCCGTACCGGACGATGCGCCGGGGGCCGGCTTGTGGCCCTCGTCGTTCAGAGTGATTCCCGCGGTGACGAGGCCGGCCAGGGCCAGTGCGGTCACCGGGGCCATGAGCGCGGGCCGCAGCAGCCGGCGGGCCGGACGGGCGGTGGCCCGTTCGCGGTCGATGTGTCGCATCAAGACGTCCTTGTGGTGGAGGAACTGCTCGCGCGTGAGGTCCCGGTCGGCCGGGGCCGGCAGCAGGCGGGCGATCTCGTCACGGTCGTCCGCCGGTTCCGGAGAAGCAGGGGTCCGCTTGCCGCTCATGTGAGTTCCTTCCGCGCGGGCACGGTCGCGATCGCGGCCGCACTTGTCATCTCTCCGCGGGCGCCGGGTGGTTCCATGCTCTCCTCGGCGAGCCGGGCGAGCTTCTTGCGTGCGCGGGACAGACGGGACCGTACGGTGCCGACCGAGACGCCCAGAGCCTCCGCCGTCTGCCGGTAGTCCAGGCCGGACCACACGCACAGGGAGAGCACTTCTCGCTCGTGGCGCCGCAGCCGGGTCACGGACGCCTGGACGGCACGCAGCCGTCGCACGTCGTCGATGCGTCCGGCCGCCTCCGGTGCGAAGTCCTCCACGTGGCCGGGCCGGGGCTGACGGGCGAGGAACAGATGCCGTCTTCGCGCGCTGCGCCGGGCGTTGTCCGCCTTGTGGGTGGCGATGCCCAGGAGCCACGGCAGCAGGGTGCCGCCGTCCTCCCGCAGCCGGCCACGACTGTCCCACGCGGTCAGGAACGTCTGGGACATGATGTCCTCGGCGGTCGACCAGTCGCCGGTCAGCCGCAGCCCGTGGTTGTACACCGCACGGGCGAACTCCTTGTATAGCCCGGCGAACGCCTCGCGGTCGCCCTCGCGCACCCGGCGCCGCACGTCATTGTCTGAGTCCGTCACACCCTGTTCTCTCCGTGCCCCGAGCGGCGTTCCCGTGATCCGTGCCACTCGGCCGCGCCGCCCTGCTCGGATCATCCCGCTGGGGACGGCCCCCGAGGTGGTGGATGCCTCGGGGGCCGGACGGACTTGCCGGAACCGGGCCGCGCCTACCGCTCGTCGCGCTCCGGCAGGTGGTTGACGATCAGGGCGACTCCGCTGAGCAGAAAGACGCGGGTCGCCGCGTCCACGCCGTTCCAGGTCTTGGACTGCCACATGGCGAACCACTCGCCGCCGATGGCGATGAACCCGGCGCCGAAGAGCAGGATCAGCATCAGCAGGCCGTACGTGGAGAAGCGGCGCGCGCGGGCGTGGTCCCGCCGGGCCCACAGCCAGGTGCCCCACACGAGTACGGCTGCCGCCGCGGTCTCCCAGGCGATGATCGCCACGTAGGCGGTGTCCTGGAGGGCGGTGCTGCTGATCGCCCGCCACATCAGGTGGTCGTCCTTGAACGTGGTGTCCATCGCCAGCACGTGCCGCACGTACTGCTGGTTCGTTCCGAAGTCGGTGATGTTGCCAACGGCGACGAGGGCGATGTACAGCGCGAGCACGCCGGTGAGGACGGTGGCGGCGAGGCTCAGCCCCGAGCGGGCGGCACGGGCGGAGTCGGCGGGGGCCGCAGAATCGGTCATGGTCATGACCCGAATACTTCCCGACCCCGCCCGAGGGGGAACGCCTTTCAGACGAGGTGCCCCGCGTGGCTGAGGAAGGAGGTCCAGGTGTCGGCGGAGACGGTCAGCTGGTCGCCGCCGGTGGTCTTGGAGTCCCGGATGTGGATGTGGATGTGGTCGGGCGTGAGGGCGACTTCGACGCACTCTGGGCCGTCGTTGCCGCTGTAGCTGCTCTTGAACCACTCCAGGCCGTTCATGTCTCGCATTTCATTACTTCCTTGATGAGGGCCAGTGACGCTGGGGGCGTGAGCGCTTGCGCCCGGATCATTCCATAGCGCATCTCCATGACCTGAGCTTCCCGCGGGTCGCTGATCACGTGGCTGTACAACTGCCCCTCGGTGTGCGCAAGCGTCTTGCCGTCCCGGAGTTTCAGCACCTGGATCGAGCCCATCATTCCCGCGTGCTCCTCGCACGCGGTGGGCATCACCTGGATCTCCACGTGCCGCAACTTGGCCATTTCGACGAGGTGTTCAAGTTGCTTCCGAAGAACCAGTTTGCCGCCGATCGGCCGTAGAAGCGTCGCCTCTTCCTGCACGAAGGTGATCTGAGTGAACGGGACGCGGTCGAACAGGGACTTGCGCGCCATCCGCGCTGCCACGAGTCGCTCGATCTCCTCCTCCGTGTAGGAGGGCCGCCTCATGGCATACAACGCGTAGGCGTATTCCGGTGTTTGGAGCAGCCCATGCACATGGAGGGCGGCGTAAGCACCCAGCTCCGTCGTATCCCGCTCCAAGTTGGCGAGGTCCCGGACCTTCTTCGGGTACCGAGCCCGCTCCACGTCCGCCTTCATCGCGGACACCTTGCCGCCGGCGCCCACGACCTCGTCCGTGCGGTCGAGGAAGTCCGGCTTGGGGACGCGGCGGCCCCGTTCCACGGAGGACACCATCTCCTCGCCGTACCCGATGGCTGCGCCCAGCTCCACCTGGCGCATACCCGCCGCTTCCCGCCACGCCTTGATCTGCCGGCCCACCGCCCTGAGTACGGCCTCGGCCTCCTCGTCCTCCATCGGCGCCCCTCTTCCTCGTACCAGCCGTACCGCTGCGTCGCCCACCCGTACAGTCACCCTGCGTACCATGGTCGTCACTGTTCAGCGTAGGGAGCGACGGCCACTCTGGGTGACATGAATGAGAAATCACGGCTGCGTATCCAGTTGTCCGCGACGCGGAGAGGCGCCCGGCTCGCGCGGCTTCTCACGGAGCGGCAACTGGACGAGTGGGGGCTGCCGTTCGAGGGGGCGACGCAGGTCGTGGCCGAGCTGGCGGCCAACGCGGTGCTGCACGGGCGGGTGCCGGGGCGGGACTTCCGGCTGGAGCTGCTGCGGAGGGACGACGGCACGCTCCGTGTCGAGGTGACCGACGCGCGGGGTGAGCGGAGCCCGAGACTGCCGGGTGAGGCGGGCGAACTGGGCGAGGGCGGACGGGGGTTGGGGATCGTCGCCGCGTACGCGCACCAGTGGGGCGTGGTCGACGCGCCCGCCGGGGCAAAGACCGTGTGGGCGGAGCTGAAGCGTCCGTTCCTGGCCGGTATGGGTTCGGCGGAGACCGACCGGGGCGCCGATCGGACCGTTCCGGGTCCATTACAGTGCTGACCGGCGTGCGGGCGGACGGTGGCGCGAGGAGGTCTGGGTGGGTGCGACGAGCGGCGCCGTCTGGGGCCGTGCGGAACAGCAGGACTTCCGGGGCCGCGTACGGGGCACCCTGCTGGGCGCCGCGATCGGCGACGCCCTCGGCGCACCGGTCGACTCGCTGGACCTGGACGCGATCCGTACCGCCCACGGCCCCGAGGGGCTGACCGACCTCGCGCTCGGCCAGGGCAGACGCGGCACCGTCTCGCACCACACCCAGCTCACCCTCTTCACCGTGGACGGCCTGATCCGCGCCCAGGTCCGCCGCGACACCGGCGCCTGGCACCCGCCGACCGACCTGCACCGGGCGTACCTGCGCTGGGCGGCCACCCAGCGGGACTGGGGCCCGGACGAGCGCCGCGCGGAGGACGGCTGGCTCGCCCGCGAGGAGTGGCTGTACGCCCGCCGCGGCCCCACCCGCGCCCTGCTGCTGGGCCTCGGCAATGACGTGATGGGCACGCTGGAGCGTCCCAAGAACCCCGGCGAGGCGGGCCCGGAGGCCGTCGCCCGCTCGGCGCCCTTCGGCCTGCTGGTCGGCTGGGAGCCGCAGTTGGTCGTCCAACTGGCGCTGGAGTGCGCCGCACAGACCCACGGCCACCCGGTGGCGGTCCTCTCGGCGGGGGCGTACGCGGTCATCGTGCACGCTCTCGCGCGCGGTGAGAGCCTGGACGGCGCCGTGCAGAGCACGCTCGCCCTCCTGACCGCCCGCCCCGGCCACGAGCCCGTCACGACCGCCCTCCAACGCGCCCTCGGCGCGGTACGCCAGGGCCTCCCCAGCCCGGCGCGCGTGGCGGAACTGGCGGGCGAGGGCACGGCGGACGGCCTGCTCTCCGCCGCGGTCTACTGCGCCCTGGTCGGCGAGGACGTCCGCCACGGCCTCTGCCTGGCGGTCAACCAGCCGGGCCCCTCGGCCGCCGCGGGCACCCTGACCGGCGGCCTCCTGGGCGCCCTGCACGGCGAGACGGCCCTCCCCCCGGCCTGGCTCCCCGAGCTGGAGGGCCGCCCCACCATCCTCGAACTGGCCGACGACTTCGCCCTGGAGATGACCCAGGGCCCCGCCCTCCACACCCCCGCCGGCTCGGCCCCGGGCTGGCTGGCCCGCTACCCGCGCGCCTGACCACCCCGCGCGCCTGACCACCCCACTCGTCACGGCGTGGCCGAGTGCCCTCAGTCCTTCCGGGGTGCCCCCACCACGTCGTCCCCGGCGGGCCCCGGCGCCGGGACGGTCGCCGCGCCTGCGCCGTCCGAGTTCACCCGGTCGATGACCGCCAGGCGCTCCGGGGTGTCCTCCGGCTTGATCCAGCCGACGCAGACGTAGAGGACCAGGGACACCGCGAGCGGGACCGAGACCTGGTACTGGAGCGGAACCCCGCCGGACACCTGCCAGTCCACCGGGTAGTTGACCAGCCAGAAGGACAGCAGACCCGCCGCCCAGGCCGTCAGCGCGGCCGTGGGGCCCGAGCGGCGGAACGGGCGGAGCAGGCTTAGCATCATCGGGATGGCGATCGGGCCCATCAGGCCCGCCACCCACTTGATGACCACCGTGATGATGTCCTTGAAGGCGGGGGAGTCGACCTGGGTCGCCACCGCCATCGACAGGCCGAGGAAGACCACCGTCGTCACCCGTGCCGCCAGCAGGCCCGACCGCTCGCCCCACCCCCGCGCCCGCCGCGACAGCACCGGCGCCACGTCCCGCGTGAACACCGCCGCGATGGCGTTCGCGTCGGAGGAGCACATGGCCATGGTGTGCGAGAAGAAGCCGACGACCACCAGGCCCAGCAGCCCGTGGGGGAGGAGCTGTTCGGTCATCAGGGCGTACGCGTCCGAGCCGTCCGGCTTCCGGGCGTGGACCAGCAGCGGGGCCATCCACATGGGGAAGAACAGCACCACGGGCCACACCAGCCACAGCAGCGCCGAGAGCCGGGCGGAGCGGGCGGCCTCGCGGGGCGTGCGCGTCGCCATGTACCGCTGGGCCTGGTTGAGCATCCCGCCGTTGTACTCGAAGAGCTTGATGAACAGGAACGCCAGTAGGAACACCGTCCCGTACGGCCCCGCCAGCGGTTCCCCGTGCCCGCGCAGCGCGGGCTCGTCGAAGGCGCCGGACAGCCCGATGCCCCGGTCGCCCAGCTTCAGCACCACGGCGACGAACATCGCCACCCCGGCCAGCAACTGGATGACGAACTGGCCGAGTTCGGTCAGCGCGTCCGCCCACAGCCCGCCGATCGTGCAGTACACGGCGGTCACCGCGCCGGTGATGAGGATGCCCTGGTTCAGCGAGGCCCCGGTGAACACCGACAGCAGGGTGGCGATCGCCGCCCACTTGGCACCCACGTCCACGATCTTCAGCAGCATCCCGGACCAGGCCAGCGCCTGCTGGGTGGTGAGGTCGTACCGGTTCTTGAGGTACTCCAGCGGCGAGGACACCCCCAGGCGCGACCGCAGCCGGTTGATGCGCGGCGCGAACAGCCGGGAGCCGACGGCGATGCCGAGCGCGATCGGGAACGACCAGGTCACGTACGAGGTGACCCCGTAGGTGTAGGCGATCCCCGCGTACCCGGTGAACATCACCGCGCTGTAGCCCGACATGTGGTGCGAGATCCCGGACAGCCACCACGGCATCCGGCCCCCGGCGGTGAAGAAGTCCCCCACGTCGTCCACCCGCCGGTGCGACCAGAACCCGATCGCCACCATCACGCCGAAGTAGCCGATCAGCACCGCCCAGTCGAGACCGTTCATGTCTCCCCTCCCAGGGTCCGGCCGCCGGCGTCAGCCAGTCAGGCATGTGAACTCTGGGTTTGAACATGGACGCGCGGCAAGGAACCGTCGAGTCAAAGGGAGGTAAAATCGTTCGGTTCCCTGACTCTCGTTCAGGAATGTGAACGGCCGGGCAGGGTTACCCCAACTCGTCCGGGCAGTGCGTCCCGCGCGGCAGCTGGTATGGGGCCGCCAGGTGGTACGTCCCCGCCCTCGGCGCCAGCAGCACCGTCCACCGGTCGCCGGACGCGTCCACCGGGGTCTCCCTCAGGCACCCGTTGACGTTCACGAAGGACTTCGGGGACCCCTCCGGCCGCCGCTTGGACTCCTCGGTCTCCTGCGGCGGGGCCAGGCTCTTGCCGTGCTCGTCCACCACGCTCAGCCACGGCGAGTACGGCACCCGGACCAGAATCCGCCCCGGCTCGCGCACGTCCAGTGTCATCTCGCCCTGCTCCGCCCGCCGCACCACCGCGTTCGGCTCGGCCATCGGCGCCGGGTCCGTCACCCGGTAGAGCTGCCAGTTGGAGTCGCTCCAGATCCGGTCCAGGTACGGCATCCCGCGCAGCACCAGCTCCCGCTCGCGCAGGCCCCCGTCCCCGTCCGGGTCGTCCACCCTCGGCAGCACCACGTACCGCACGGCCCACCGCTGGAGCCACTCGTGGTAGTTCGCCGAGTTGAGGGTGTCGTCGTAGAAGAGCGGGTTGCGCTCCATGTCGGCCTGGCGGTTCCAGCCGCGCGCCAGGTTCACGTACGGCGCCAGCGCGGACGCCTCCCGGTGCGAGCGCGCCGGGATCACCTCCACCCGGCCCTTCTCCGCGTCCACCCGCTGCAGCTGGTGCACCAGCGGCGCCAGCTCACGTGCCCAGGACGCGGCCGGGGTCGTGTGGATGGCGTCGTCCACCGACTTGAACCCGATCCAGCCGACGAATCCGGCGAACGCCAGCACCGTCACGTACCAGCGGCGCGACCTGGGGGCGGTGAACGGCAGCGCGGCCACCAGGGCCACCCCCGCGAACAGCATCGGCAGCCGCGAGATGTTCGAGCCGATCTGTGAACTGATCAGCCACACCAGGACCACGCTCAGGCTGTACACACCCGCCGTCAGCCTGACGGTGACCCACTCCTTGGGCACCAGGAACAGGCAGAGCAGCCCGTACAGCAGCGGCATGACCACCGAGCCGAACGTCATCGGCTGCGTCCCGGAGAACGGGAACAGCCACGCCGACGCGGCCACCACCACCGCCGGCGCCAGCCCCAGCGCGAACGCGCCCGGCCGCCGCTTCTGCAGGAACAGCGCCACCGCGACCAGTCCCACGAACAGCCCCGCCACCGGCGACGCCATCGTGGCCAGCGCGGCCAGCGGAGCCGCCGCCAGCGCCTTCGCCCAGCGCTTGTACCGCCCCCGGTACGGCCAGCAGCACACCACCGCCACCGCGCCCGCCGCGAACAGCGCCGACAGCCCGTACATCACCCAGCCGGACACCGCCCCGCCGAGCAGCGCCAGGATGCCCGCCAGGGCCGCCAGCGGCGCCGCGGCCATCGGCTTGGCCCAGCGCTCGTACCGGCCCTCGTACGGCCAGCAGAACACCGCCGCCACCGCCCCCAGCGCGAAGAGCGTGCCGAGCCCGAAGGTCACCCGGCCCGAGACGGCGTTCCCCAGCAGCGCGAACACCCCGGCCAGGGCGGCCCACAGCGGATTGCGCACCGCCCGGCTGCGCACCAGGATCATGGTCAGCAGGGCCGCCGAGCCGGTACCGGCGATCATCATCGTGGTCCGCACCCCGAGCACGGACATCAGATACGGCGAGACCACGCTGTACGACACCGGGTGCATGCCGCCGTACCAGGCGAGGTTGTACGCCGAGTCGGGGTGCCGGCCGACGAACTCCGCCCACGCGTCCTGCGCCGCGAGGTCGCCGCCGCTGTTGGCGAACGTGAAGAACCAGACGATGTGCAGGACGCCCGCGAGCAGGGTCACCGACAGCACGGGGTGCTCGCGCGCGCGGGCGCGCAGGGCGCCCAAGGTGCTCGCGGTGCCCGCCGCGGGCGGGCCGGGTATCCGGGGGCCGGACGCCGCGTCCGGCTCGGCGTTCTCGGCGCGCTTCGGCTCGGTTGTCGCCACGTCAGGCACTCCCCGTGTCCCGTCTTCCGTTCTCGGCCCCCTGCGCGGCCTGGCGCGGTCCTCGGTGACCTGCCCCGTTTCGTGACGCTAGCACGCACCCCGCCGCCCGGCTCCCGAGGCGGGAGCGCGGACGGCGGGGTGGGGGTACGGCGGCTTTCGCGGGAGCCCGCGCGGGGGTCAGCCGATGCGGGTCAGTTTGGCTCCGAGGCCCGGTTCGGCCAGGTCCGCGCGGAGCGCCACCGGCACCTTCACCGCGCCGGCCGACGAGCCGTCGCCCACGGTCAGCGAGCCGACCTCGGTACCGGCCTTCGCGGTGTGCGGGATCGTGCCCGAGGTGAAGGACAGCCGCACCTTCAGGCCCGCCCAGCCGGCCGCCTTCACGTCCTCGGTGACCTCGACCGGGGTCCGGCCGCCCAGGCCGTCGTCCACGTAGCCGACGACCGTGCCCTTCTTCAGCACCGTCTCCGACCTCAGCGCGCCCTGCGCGGCCCGGATCAGCGCGTCGCTGTGGTCCAGCGCGGCGCTGAGGATGGTGTTCTCCCGGCCGCCCGGCGGCTGCCGCAGCACGGCGCCGATGACCATCCGGGTCTCGCCGCCGACGTCCTGCTTCGCGGCGAAGACCAGGTTGCCGAGGGCGGAGGTGGTGGTGCCCGTCTTGATGCCGACGACGTTGTTGTGCCCGACGAGCTGGTTCCAGTTGGAGTGGTACGTGCCCTTGTAGTCGGTGTACGACATCATCGCCGCGACCTCGCGGAACGCGGGCTGCCGCATCGCCGCCTTGGCCAGCTTCACCTGGTCCGCGGCCGTGCTGACGGTGGAGTTCGTGAGCCCCGAGGGGTCGGTGTACGTCGTCCCGCTCATGCCGAGACCCTTGGCGGCGGCGTTCATCTTCGCCACGAACGCCTTCTCCGAGCCGGCGTCCCAGCGGGCGAGGAGGCGCGCCACGTTGTTCGCGGACGCGATCAGCACACCCTCCAGCGCCTCCCGCTGGGTGATCTTGTCACCCCGCGTGACGTCGACGGTGGACTCCTGTCCCGCCTTCGACTGGTCCTGCGCCGCCTTGTCGATCGGGATCTTCGGGCCCTCGGCACCGCTCTTGAGCGGGTGGTCGCGCAGGATCAGGTACGCGGTCATCACCTTCGCCACGCTGGCGATCGGCACGGGCTTGCCGGAACCGGAGGAGCCGAACGAGCCGATGCCCTGCACGTCCAGCGCGGCCTGGCCGTCGGCCGGCCACGGGATGTCCGGCTTGCCGCCCTCGAAGGTGTAGCTGTCCTTCGCGGTCAGCGCGAGCGTGGGCTGCGGCAGGGCGCGCATCGCCTGGACCACACCCAGGATCACCACCAGCAGGATCACCAGCGGCGTCCACACCTTCACCCGCCGCACCAGCGTGCGCACCGGGGTCTCCGGCGGGGGCGGGGTGTTCGTCAGCTCCGCCAGCAGGTCCAGCGGCGGCTTCGGCGGCAACGGCTGCTGCGTCGTCCGCTCCGGCCCCACCTGCGGCACGGCCCGCGTCTCCTCGACGCGTGCCGACGGGCCCTTGAGGTCGGGCTTCAGCGCGACGAACTTGCTGGTCCGCTCGGCCTCCTGCTCCGCGGGAGCGGGCTTCGCCTTCCCCCCGACCTTGAGCATGGTCGTCGGCTGATCCACCTGCGGCTTGCGGGCCGCGGGGGACTTGAGCGCGGTGGTGGGGGTGTCCACGGGCTTGCCGGGCGCCTTGGCAGCGGGCCCCGCGTCGCCCCGGGGGGCGGGAAGGGGAGTCCCCTTGGGCTCGGCGCCGGGCTTGGCATCGCCCTTGCCCTTGTCGTCCTTGGCGGCGCCGGTGGTGTCCTCCGGCTTGCCCTCGTCGCCCTCACCCGCCCCGGTGGTGCTCTCGGCGGCCGGGGTGCCGGTGCCCGCACCGGAGTCGTCGGCCGAGGCGCCGGCGGAGCCGGAGGCGGCCGTCCCGGCGTCCTCGGCGTCGTCCTCGTCGGCCGACTCGGCGTCGTCCTTCGCGGCGGCGACGGCGGCGCCCGCAGCGACCGCCTTGCCCGCGCCCTTGGAGGCGGAGCCGGAGGTGCTCTCGTCGTCCTCGGCGGAGGGGGTGTCCTTGGCGTCCTGGGCGGCGGGGGCCTTGTCCGCGCTCTTGGGGGTGGCCTCGGAGCCGCTCTCGGGAGCGTCGTCGGCCTCGGCGGCCGGGGCGTCCTCCGTGCCGTCCTCGGCGGAGCCGGGGGTGTCCTTGGGGTCCAGGGCGGCGGGGGCCTTGTCCGCGTCCTTGGGGGTGGCCTCGGAGCCGCTCTCGGGAGCGTCGTCGGCCTCGGCGGCCGGGGCGTCCTCCGTGCCGTCCTCGGCAGCCGGGACGGCGGAGGCTCCGGCGGGGGCCTTGCCCGCGTCCTCGGCGGCGGAGTCCGGGTCACCCTTGGCGGCGGGTGCGGAGGCATCCGTCCCGGAGTCCACGGCAGCCGAAGTGCCGGTGCCCTTGCCGGAGTCGTCGGCAGCGCCGGCGGCGTCCTCCTCGACGTCGCCCTTCTCCGGCCCCTCGGCGGAGCCGGCCTCGCGGGAGTCCTTGAACGTGTCGTCAGGTACGGCGGCAACGCTCCCGGAGGTGCCGGAACCTTCCTCCGCCGCACCCTTCCCCGACGGGCCGGAAGCCTTCCCCGTGCCGGCCGAACCCGCCCCGGAAGCAACCGACTTGCCCTTGGCCGAACCCCCGGAGGGAGGCCGTACCCACGCCGAGACCGCCTCGCGGAGTTCCTCGTCCTCCACGGAACCCGCTGAACCGACGGAGTCTTCGTGCTGCTTCGACCTGTCGGGGGACTCGCCCGCCACCGATGCCTCCTTGATGCGCCGCACGCGCTCTCGCGCGCCCTGTCCGAACCATGTACCAGTGTCCTGTGTGGGGGTTCGCCCGTAGTGGCAGACGAGAACGACATACCTGCCGGTTCCCCCATGAACCGGGCACGCGCTCTCGACAGATGAATGTGAGAGGCGTCACCCTGTCATTCATCCACGCGGGGAGGCATGGATGGGCAGGAGCCGCAGAACACTTCCGGAAGAGCTTCTGATGCTCGCACTGGACCCGGCCACGGGTACCACTGCGCAGCCGCAGTCGCTCGACCTCGGTCTGGCCGGTGCGCAGCTAGTGGAGCTGGCGCTGGCCGGACGGATAGCCCCAGACGGGGATCGTATCGCCGTGGTGGTGCCACGGCCGACAGGAGATCCGACTCTGGACTGCGCGTTGGAGCTGCTGCGAAGGCGCGGCGCTCCGGTACGGGCCGTCCATTGGATAGGCGGGCCCCGGCTGGGCCTGCGCCAGACCTATCTGTCGCACCTGGAGAGGTGCGGCATGGTGGCCGCCGTACCGGGCCAGATGTGCGGCGTGCTGCCGACCACGCGGTACCAGGCGACGGACACCACCATCAGCCGGGAGATCCGCGGGAGGCTCGACTCCGCGATCCGCACCGGCGTACCACCGGACCCACGGACCGCCGCGCTCGCCGCGCTGGCCCACGCGGTCGGCCTGGGCAAGCACCTGTACCCGGGGAACGAGGGACGCTCGTCCCGCTCCCGGCTCAGGGACCTGATCCGGCACGACCCGATGGGCGGCCTGGTCGCGCACGCCGTGATGGACGTGCAGAACGGCGCGGGCGCCCAGCCGAGGCGCGGCCAGGCTCCGGCCGGCCGTCCCGCCGGACCGGGAGCCAGGGCGACCGGGGAACCCGCGCGCGGGGTCCCGATGCAGCCGCATCACGGCACGATGGCCCGCGTGGCGGCACACTGACCGGCTCGGCCGAGGGCAACCCCCGTCGGCTGTAGGCGAGTTGAAGAGCGGGGCGGGTGGACCGACGGAGTCCCCCCGCCCCGCTCCGCCGCTTCACCCCATACCAGTCCGCCGGGCGGCGCGCACCCCGAACTGTCGGGCAGGCGCCGCATATCCGACGTTTCCCAGCGGTGGAAACCGCCTTGGTGGCAGTCTGCTCAACAGCAGATACACAAAGTGTCAGATACAGGCAGCCAGCCGGAGGTGCGCATCCCGTGGCGTCCAATGTGAATCCCACCGTCAGGCGGCGCCGGCTGGGCCAGGAGCTGCGCAAGCTCCGTGAGCTCAAGGGCATGACGGCCGAAGAGGTCGCCGACCGCCTGCTGGTGTCGCAGTCGAAGATCAGCAGGCTGGAGAACGGCCGCCGCAGCATCAGTCAGCGCGATGTCCGGGACCTGTGCGGGGTCTACGAGGTAGAGGACCAGAGGGTGGTCGACTCGCTGATGGAGATGGCCCGCGACTCCCGCCAGCAGGGCTGGTGGCACACCTTCGGCGACATCCCGTACAGCGTGTACATCGGCCTGGAGACCGACGCGCAGTCGCTCCGGGTGTACGAACCCCAGCTGGTCACCGGCCTGTTGCAGACCCGCGCGTACGCCGAGGCGCTGGTGCGCGGCGCGCTGCCGGAGACCTCCACGGCCGAGATCGAGAAGCGCGTCAAGGTCCGCATGCGCAGGCAGGAGCGGGTCACCGACGACGGCAACCCGCTGCGTCTGTGGGTGGTGCTGGACGAGGCCGCGCTGCACCGCGTGGTCGGCAGCAAGCTCATCATGCGCGAGCAGCTGGAGCACCTGATCGAGCTGTCCAGCCTTCCGCACGTCACCGTGCAGGTGCTCCCCTTCGAGGTCGGCGCGCATCCGGGGCTCAACGGCCAGTACGCCATCCTGGAGTTCGCCGACGCGGCCGACTCCAGCGTGGTCTACCTGGAGGGCGTCACCAGCGACCTGTACCTGGAGAAGGCGCCGGACGTGCAGAAGTACGCCGTGATGTACGAGCACCTGCGGGCCCAGGCGCTCCCGGTGGAGCGGTCCCAGCAGTTCATCCAGGACGCGGCCAAGAGGTTCGCCCAGTAGGGCTCCGGCAGGGCTCCGGCAGGGCTGTGCTACGTGGGGCGAGGGATCGTACACCGTCGCCCCACCCGCATGAGGGCTCACTTGGAATATGCCACCCGCTCGAGTGAACGGTCCCTGCGGGTAGAGGGGTTGACCGGTAGCGTCGATCACGCCAATCGCTCGCATGGGTTGGCGCGAACCGCACCACCGCAACTCGCAACAGGAGTGGACATGGCACTGATTCAGGGCGCGACGGAGACGTGGATGAAGTCCTCCTATTCCGCGGGCAACGGCGCCTGCGTCGAGGTCAAGTCGCCGACCGCCGCCGAACTCGCCGTACGCGACTCCAAGGACATCGCGGGGCCCGTCCTGGCCTTCCCGGCCACGGCGTGGAACGCCTTCGTGGCCTCGGTCAAGGCGTAACGGACCGACCCGGTCCCCACGCGTGGAAGCACCTGACCGATGCTTCACCCACAGCACACGCACCATCCCGAAGCCCTCTCGGCCGGCCCGCCGTCCTTGCCGAGGGGGCTTCGTCGTGCCCGTCAGCCGAGCTGTGCCTCGATCGCGGTGACGACCTCCGCCGACTCCGGCTCGGTCTGCGGGGCGAAGCGGGCGACGACCCGGCCGTCGCGGCCGATCAGGAACTTCTCGAAGTTCCAGCGGATGTCGCCGGTGTGGCCCCCGGCGTCGGCGAAGCCGGTGAGGCGGTCGTAGAGGGGGTGGCGGCCCTCGCCGTTCACGTCGACCTTCTCGGTGAGCGGGAAGGTCACGCCGTACGTCGCCAAGCAGAACTCCGCGATCTCGTCGGCGGAGCCGGGCTCCTGGCCCATGAACTGGTTGCACGGCACGCCGAGCACGGTGAAGCCCTGGCTGCCGAACCGCTCCTGGAGCCTCTCAAGGCCGGTGTACTGCGGGGTGAGCCCGCACTTGGAGGCCACGTTCACCACGAGCACGGTCTGCCCGGCGTACCGGGCCAGCTTGGCGGAACCGCCCTTGAGGGCGCCGATCTCGACGTCGAGGGGGGAGGGGGTGTGTTCACTGGTCGTCATGGTGGGCAGCCTAGCCAGGGCCGGCGCGCCCGGCTTCCACCAGTACCTCCCCGGCCGCCGTGCGCGAGTACAGCACCGAGCGGCCCGCGCGGCGGCGGGTGATCAGGCCGGACTCGCGCAGCACCTTCAGATGGCGGCCGACCGAGCCGAGCGTCTGGCCGGTCAGCGCGGTGAGCTGGGTGGTGCTCAGGGGGGACTCCAGCAGGGTGAGCACGCTCGCGCGGGCCGGCCCGAGCAGCGCGCCCAGGCGCCCGGGCGCCGGGCGCCCGGCCTGTCCGGCGAGGGCGCCGGCGCACGGGTAGACCACCGCGTACCGCTCCCGCTCCTCCCACGCGACCCAGCCCTGCCGCGCCGGGGTCACCGGGACGAGGACGAGTTCGGCGCCGGAGATCTCGCGGGGCGGGTAGGTCTGCAGGTTGACCTGGAACCGGCTCTCGCCCAGCCACCGCGTCCCCGGCCGCAGCGAGTCCAGCACCCCGGCCCAGCCGCCCCGCCCCATCCGTGCGGTCCGCGCCAGCACGTCCGCCTCCAGCACCCTTCGCCGCCGCTCCCAGTCCGGCCGTACCGCCTCCTCCCACACCCACTCCAGCAGCGTGGCCGCCCGCTCGGGCAGGTCGTCCCGCTCCAGTACGGCGGGCAGCGGGCCGGCGAGGGAGAGCAGCAGGTGGGCGCGGGCGTCGGCGGGGCGGGCGGCCCGTACCCGGCCGACCTCCTCGGCGAAGGTCTCGCCCTCGCGCGGGGCGGGGGTGAGGAAGTCGGCGATCCAGCTACGGCCGAGCCCGGCGCGGATCAGGTGCGCGGTGACGGGGTCCGCCGCCAACCGGGCCTGATAGGCGAGGAGATGGGCACGCAGCCACTCCCGTTCACCGGGATGCGCGGGCGTGCCCGCGTGCAGCAGCTTGAGGCTCGCGAAGGTCTCGGCGAGCGGGGAGATCACGAACCGGCTGCGCGCCAGCGTGTCCGCGTCGAGCAGCCACCACCCCATGCCCCGCCCCACCTTTCGCCGACCGGCGAAACAATAACGAGCACCACGCGCACGGCCGAGACTCCCCGCATGCCCAGCTACCGATCCCTGTTCCGTACACCGGAGTTCACCCCGCTCTTCCTCGCCGCCTCCGCCCAGACCGCCGCCCAGACGATGGGCGGACTCGCACTCGGCACCCTCGTCTACCGGGCCACCGGCTCCCCGCTGCTCTCGGCGCTCAGCATGTTCGGCCCGGCCCTGGCGCAGGTCGTCGGCGCGACCTTCCTGCTCTCCGGCTCCGACCGGCTGCCCCCGCGTACGGCGCTGTCCGCCATCGCGGCGGTCTTCGCGGCGGGGACGGCCTTCCAGGCGGTGCCTGGACTGCCGCCCGGCGTACTCCTCGCCGTGGTCCTCCTGCTGGGCCTGGTGGCCGCGCTGGGCGGGGGCGTCCGCTGGGGGCTGCTGAACGAGATCCTCACCAAGGACGGCTACCTGCCGGGGCGTTCCCTCTTCAACATCCTCAACGGCCTGACGCAGACGGTCGGTTTCGCCACCGGCGGCCTGCTCCTCACCGCGATCTCCCCGCGCGTGTGCCTCCTGCTCGCCGCCGCCCTGTACCTGACCGCCGCCCTCACCCTCCGCCTCGGCCTCACCGGCCGCCCGCCGCGCACCACCGGCCGGCCGTCCGTCGCCGCGACCTGGCACACCAACGCCGTCCTCTGGTCCTCCCGCCCCCGCCGCCTCACCTACCTCGGCCTCTGGGTCCCCAACGGCCTGGTCGTCGGCTGCGAGTCGCTGTACGTCTCCTACGCCCCCGAGTCGGCGGGCACGCTGTTCGCCTGCGGGGCGGTGGGGATGCTGGCGGGGGACGTGACGGTGGGCCGCCTGCTGCCTCCGGCGGTCCGGGCGCACCTGGCGACACCGCTGCTCCTCCTGCTGGCCGTGCCGTACCTGGCGTTCGCGGCCCACCCTCCGCTGCCCGTGGCGATCGTGTGCGTGACGGTCGCCTCCGTGGGGTTCGGGGCGAGTCTGATCCAGCAGGAGCGGCTGATGTCCCTGACCCCGGACCCCCTCTCGGGGCACGCCCTGGGGCTGCACTCGGCGGGGATGCTGACCCTGCAGGGGGTGAGCGCGGCGCTGGCGGGGTCGCTGGCGCAGGCCACGTCTCCGGCGGCGGGGATGACGGTGATGGCGGGGGCGTCGGTGGCGGTGACCTCGGTACTGGCGCTGGCGGGCCGCGCCCCGGCCCGGAATACGGCCGTCCAGGCGGACGCTGAGGCATAGGTGACGCATATGCCGCAAAACCCCGCCGTCGAGGAACGCCTCGCGGTGGAGCGTGCTGCCACCCTGACCCAGATCGACGCCCTGACCAGGGATTTCCAGTCCATCGTCGACGCGAACGCCCTGGTCGCCGTCGACGACGAACACGACCCGGACGGCTCCAGCACCGCCTTCGAACGCGCCCACGTCTCCTCCCTGCTCGACCAGGCCCGGCTGCACCTGGAACACCTGGACGAGGCCCTGGACCGCCTGCGCGAGGGCCGGTACGGCATCTGCGAGCGCTGCGGGGTGGAGATCCCGCCGGAACGGCTGGAGATCCGGCCGGCGAGCACGCGGTGCGTGGGGTGCGCGGCGGTGGCGCCGCGGTAGGTGTGCCCTACACGGACGGGGTCGCGTCTGGCACGATCACCGGGCGGGCGGGTTGTGGTCCGCGAGGACGGGACGGCGGACGCGGGAGCGACGAGTGCGGAACCCAGAGGGCCGGGTTGTTCCGGCCGAGGTGACGACTGACGGTGCGGGTACGGAGGAGGCCGACCGTACGGCGAAACGGGCCGTGACCGTCTTCCCCCTGCTGGTGCTGGCCGCGGGCGCCCTCGGGATGCTGATGCCGTCGGCGTTCGCCGGGGGCAAGGAGGCGGTGCCCTACCTGCTCGGCGTCGTGATGTTCTGCATGGGCCTGACCATGACGTCAAAGGACTTCCAGGGCGTAAGGAGGCGTCCCTGGGCCGTCGCGCTCGGACTGGTGGCGCACTACGTGATCATGCCGGGCCTCGGCTGGGCGATCGCGGAGCTGCTGGACCTGCCGCCCGCGCTGGCCGTGGGCGTGATCCTGGTCGGCTGCACGCCGAGCGGAACGGCGTCCAACGTGGTGACGTTCCTGGCCAAGGGTGACGTGGCCCTGTCGATGTCGGTGGCGACGGTCTCCACGCTGCTCGCCCCGCTGGTCACGCCGTACCTGGTGCTGCTGCTCGCGGGGCACATGCTGGACATCGAGGCGGGCCCGATGGTCGTCGACATCCTGAAGACGGTCCTGGTCCCGGTGGTGGCCGGCCTCCTGGTCCGCCGCCTGGCCGCGCCGGTGATCCGCCGCTGCCTCCCCGCGCTGCCCTGGCTGTCGGCCGGGACGGTGGCGGTGATCGTCCTGATCGTCGTGGCGGCCAGCGCCTCCGCCCTGAAGGCCGCGGCGGCCGTCGTCTTCCTCGCGGTGGTCCTCCACAACGCCTTCGGCCTCGCCCTGGGGTACGGCGCCGCCCGCCTCGCCCGCCTCGACCCCGCCGCCCGCCGTGCCATGGCCTTCGAGGTCGGCATGCAGAACTCGGGCCTGGCGGCCTCGCTGGCGGCGACGTACTTCACCCCGCTGACAGCCCTGCCGGCCGCGGTCTTCTCGGTCTGGCACAACGTGTCGGGCGCGGTGGTGGCGGCGTGGATGAACCGGCGTACCAGGCTGGACGGCTGACCCGCCGTCCAGCGCGCGTACTACTTCTTCACGGGGTCCAGGCAGAGCACGAACTTCTCCGCGTCCCACTCCTGGGCGAGCGCGGCCTCGCCGACGGTGCAGGCGTTGACGTCGAAGGTGTCCTTGACGACCTTGACCACCTTGTAGTTGGCGTCCTTGTCCCCGCAGTCCTTGGTGTCGACCTCGGGGTTGTTCTCGGACCCGGTGACCCGGACGCAGTCGCCGGCCTCGGCGTGCACGGGGGAGTTGAACACGTAGGAGATCCCGAACTTCACCGCCACGGCGGCGACGAGCATGGCCGCTATGCCCAGGAACTTCTTCAGCCTGCCCTTCTTGGCGGGCGCGGCAGGCGCGGGCGCGGGCGCCGCCCCCGGTGCGGGCTGCTCCTGCGGAAAGTACGGGTCCTTGGGGGCAGCGGGGGGCGTCGGAGCGCTCATCGGCGTTCTTTCTAGGAAGTTGAACGAAGATTCGAACGCGCGCACGCTACAGCAAAAATAAGAATGACATAAAAGTGGGGTGCCCGACGGCCTGGCCGCTTCCTGTGCGGGCCGGTGAACCGGGCACCGCGGTCCGGGAGTTCGTGGTCGGGGAGTTCGCGGTCGGTGTGTTCGCGGTCCAGGTGTTGTGGCCGTCAGGCGAACGGACCGGGCCCGCACGGAGGAGTCGCGGAGCCCGGCCCGTTCGGCCGCGGAGGGGGCTGCGCTCAGCCCCGGGCCACGATCTCGGCGTCGGCGACGGCGATGGCGATGCCGAGTGCCGTGGAGATGTTGGCCGCTGCCGCCATGACGCGGGCCGTGCCCACGATGGGCGCGATGGCGACCAGCACGTCCTGCAGCTGTTCGACGGTCACGCCGCTGTCGAGGGCGGGGTCGATGTGGGCCGCGTAGGAGATCGGCGGGGCGTCGGAGGCGGCGAGTGCCGCGATGCGCGTGAGGACGAGCGCGTTCGAAGGCAGGCCGCAGCGCTCGATCGAGTCGACGGTCATGGCGGCGAGGGTGTCCAGGACCGGGGTGTCGGATGCGGTGGACATGTCGCATGCCCTTCTGGTGAGTTCCGGGCCCGAGAGGGCCGGAGACGAAAAAGCACGGAAACAGGGGCCCCTCGTCAACGGTAGAACGCATCCGGGCCCCGTGCATGGCGCCCCGACGTGCGTGGTCAACCCGG
The DNA here is from genome assembly GCF_004217355.1 of Streptomyces sp. BK022. NCBI lineage: Bacteria > Bacillati > Actinomycetota > Actinomycetes > Kitasatosporales > Streptomycetaceae > Streptomyces > Streptomyces sp. BK022. The sequence goes on along the minus strand of NZ_SHKU01000007.1, from coordinate 213,321 downwards.
TGAGACGAGATTGGAAGTAGCCCGACCGGCCGGGGGGCCGGTACCGGCAGCGGCCGGCCGGTCCCCGCCCGCGATGGGAGTCACCATGAAGGACCTCAGGTTCGAGCAGAAGCGCCCGCTGTCCCGCCTCGAGGCGGCCGACCAGCTCACCGCACTCGCCACCGCGCTGCGGGAGGGCGGGGAGGCGGAGCTGGACCTCGGCTCCGGAACGGTGAGCCTGCGGGTCCCCGACGACCTGCACGGCGAGCTGGAGATCGAGATCGGCAACGGCGAGATCGAGCTGGAGATCGAGTTCAAGTGGCCGACCGGGCGCAGGCGGGCGGCGGCGCCGACGGCCGCGGTCGCGGAGGAGGCCGCCCCACGGAAGAGCGCGCCCGCGCGGCCCCCGCGCGGTGGCACGGGCGCCGGCAGGGGCAAGAGCGCGAAGCGGGCCGCCGCGAAGAAGTGACGCCGGCAAGCGCGAAGGCCCTCCCGCTCACCGAGCGAAAGGGCCTTCGGACAGGTGTTTCCCTGTGCCCCCGGCAGGATTCGAACCTGCGACACCCGCTTTAGGAGAGCGGTGCTCTATCCCCTGAGCTACGAAGGCGGGGTACGACGGCCACAGCCGTGGCTGCCCCTGACAGGGTAGCGGATCAGGGGTGGGGCGGTGGGTGAGCGGGGTCGCGGTGGTCAAAAGACCGGGCTCAGCGGTGACTTGGCCGGACCGGCCCCGCCGCGGCCGTCGTGCCCTTCGCCGCGTGGGTGCGAGTCACCCGGACCCGGTACTTCCCCTCCAGGTCCGCGCCGGCGACGTGGACGGTGATCCCCGAGGCCGGGTCCTTGAAGGTCTCTCCGGGCGAGAAGGGGGCGTCGGAGAGCTCGGCGTGGACGTTGGGGCTGTGGGTGCAGCCGCCCGTGTCGCGGTGGGCGTCGTAGACGGTGATGGGGCCGCGGCCGGTGTCGACGGAGGCGTCGACCTTGTAGACCAGGATGCCGGGCTTGCAGACGGCCTCGTCGTTGCCGCCCTGCGTGCGGAGTTCCAGCGCGTAGGCGGTGCGGTTGTCCAGCGGGACCATGACCAGCTTCGCCCCGGACCTGTCCGAGAGCGGGGAGAGGGTGTAGTCCGCGCTCCCCGCGGCCGTCGCGCAGCTCACCTGGGAGGCGGGGAGCCAGCCCAGCTTCCACTTGTGCCAGCCGAGCAGGTCGTTGTTGGCCCCCCAGTCCTCGCTCATGATGTCCCAGTGCCCGACCGAGCTGCCCCCCTCCTGCGTGTACAGGTCCGGCAGCCCGAAGGTGTGGCCGTTCTCGTGCGGCAGCACCCGGTACCCCGTGTCCGCGTAGGCGCCCGAGCCGTCGTCCTGGCGGGAGTAGACGAAGGAGGCGTTGGAGACCGGGGTGCCGTCGGCCACCGGGGCCTCGCCGTTGCCGGCGAAGGTGACGGAGAGGACGGTGTCCAGGGCGGAGGGTCCGGCGTTCGGAGTGACCAGCACGTTCAGCAGGTCGTACGAGCGGAAGTCCACGTCCGGGTCGGCGGCGGAGACGATGTCCCGCACCAGCTGCCGGTAGCCGGGGTCGAAGGGGGCGCCGCGCTCTATGCCGTAGTCCTTGAACGGCTTCGGCATCCGCAGCCAGGAGGTGATCGGGGTCTCGGCGCGGTAGTCGAGCCGGCCGTACGACGCCTTGGCGAACCACTCCTGGGTCTTGGGGAAGAACTCGTGGAAGCGGTCCATCGCCTTGCCCTCGCCGGGGGTGTCCGGGAAGTCGACCATCAGGGTCAGGGCGTGCACCGTGCCGGTGGAGCGGGAGTAGCCGGTGGAGGTGGGAAAGCCCTCGGTCATCTGGACCTCGGACGCTCCCTGGATCATGCAGGGGGCCAGGGCGGCGGTGCGTATCAGCCCGTTCGGCCCGGCGGTGGTGCGCGCCGCGAGCTGCCCGGACCCCGCCGACGTGCTGACCGCGAAGGTCAGCACGGTCACCGAGGCGAGGGCGGCAGCGCGGCGCGGGCGTATCCGGCGCGGGCGTATGGGGCGGCGGGGCGACTGCGGCTGCATGCACGGACCTCCCGCTCCACGGCAGCCCCCGTGATCCGGCTGCGCCCTTGGGCTCACCCTGGGTCGCCGCGGCCCGGGTCGCGCGCTGGAAGAGACCGATCGTGGGATTTCGGCAGGAGTGGGGGTGAATCGCCTACGGTCAGGGGTGAACGGCCCGGGTGAACGGGGATCGGCGACGGCCCGAGTGGGATGTGACCCAGGTCACATCGGAACGGGGAAATAACCGGGGAGGGCTTCCCCGTTTAGACCTGTGTCCGCGCGAAGCGGGGAGCTTCTCCCCGGATCAGCGGACGGTCACCGTCCATTCGTCCCGACCCGTACAGATGGGGAGCCCGCCGTGTCCGCCGTGCGCACCGCACCCTCCGCCCGCAGGGCGTCGCCCCGGCCCCGTGCCGACGCGCTCCGCAACCGGGAGCGGATCATCACCGCCGCGCGGGAGATGTTCGTCGAGCACGGCCCCCAGGTGCCGCTGGACGAGATCGCCCGCCGCGCGGGCGTCGGCAACGCCACTCTGTACCGCAACTTTCCCGACCGGGACGCCCTGGTCCGGGAGGTCCTGTGCTCCGTCATGGACCGCACGGCCGAGGCCGCCAAGTGCGCCCTGGCCGAGACCGGCGACGCCTTCGCCGCGCTGGAGCGCTTCGCGCACGCCGCCGCCGAGGAGCGGATCAGCGCGCTGTGCCCGATGGTCTCCAGCACCTTCGACCGCAACCACCCCGACCTGGAGGCGGCGCGGGAACGGGTGGAGGCGCTGATCGCCGAGGTCATGGACCGCGCCAAGGCGGCCGGACAGCTCCGTGGCGACGTCGGCGTCGGTGACCTGATGGTCGCCGCCGCCCAGCTCAGCCGGCCCCCGGCCGGCACCGCGTGCTTCGACGCCGACCGGTTCGTCCACCGTCATCTGCAACTCTTCCTCGACGGGCTGCGGGCCCCGGCCCGCTCCGTCCTGCCCGGTACGGCCGTGACCATGGAGGATCTCCGCCAGTCCTGACCCGACCGACCTGACCTACCCGACCGACAGACCTCGACTCCGCCGGGCCCGCGCCCCGGAATCACCCGAAAGCCACCCGGCCGCCAACGAGGGCGAGCCGGTGGGGCCCCGCACGCCCTGTGCGCGTACGAGACGCCGTACGACCGTGCCCCGCATGTCCGACACGTCCGACCGAAGTCCCGAACGGGGTACCCCCATGTCCGAAACAGTCACCAGGCCGCCCGCGGCCGCCGCGCCCGGCGGCGACGCCAACCGCTGGAAGGCGCTCGTCTTCATCGCGCTGGCCCAGCTGATGGTCGTCCTCGACGCCACCATCGTGAACATCGCGCTGCCCTCCGCCCAGCAGGACCTGGGCATATCCGACGGCAACCGGCAGTGGGTCGTCACCGCCTACGCCCTCGCCTTCGGCGGTCTGCTGCTCTTCGGCGGCCGCATCGCCGACCTGTGGGGCCGCAAGCGCGCCTTCCTGCTCGGTCTCGCCGGCTTCGCCGCGGCCTCCGCGCTCGGCGGCGCCGCCACCACCGGTGTGATGATGTTCGGCGCCCGCGCCCTCCAGGGTGTCTTCGGCGCCCTGCTCGCCCCGGCCGCGCTCTCCCTGCTGGCCGTGATGTTCACCGACGCCAAGGAGCGCGCCAAGGCGTTCGGCATCTACGGCGCCATCGCGGGCGGTGGCGGTGCCGTCGGCCTGATCCTCGGCGGCTTCCTCACCGAGTACCTCGACTGGCGCTGGACCTTCTTCGTCAACGTGCCGTTCGCCATCGTCGCCGCGGCCGGTGCCTGGTTCGTGATCCGGGAGCCCGAGGGCGGCCGCAACCGCTCCCCGCTCGACATCCCCGGCGTGGTCCTCTCCACGCTCGGCCTGGTCTCCCTGGTCTACGGCTTCACCCGCGCCGAGTCCGACGGCTGGAGCGACGCGGTCACCATCTCGATGTTCGTCGCCTCCGTGGTGCTGCTGCTGGCGTTCGTCCTGGTCGAGCAGCGGGTCAAGGCGCCGCTGCTGCCGCTGCGCGTGGTCGCCGACCGCAGCCGGGGCGGCATCTACCTCTCCCTCGGTCTCGCCATCATCGGCATGTTCGGCCTGTTCCTCTTCCTGACCTACTACCTCCAGGTCGTGAAGGGCTACTCCCCGGTCAAGACCGGCTTCGCGTTCCTGCCGATGGTCGCGGGCATGATCACCGGCTCCACCCAGATCGGCGCCCGTCTGATGATCCGGGTCCCGGCCCGGCTGCTGATGGGCCCCGGCTTCGCGCTCGCCGCGCTCGGCATGCTGCTGCTGACCCAGCTCGAGATCGGTTCCTCCTACCCGGCCCTGCTGCTGCCTGCCATGGTGCTGCTCGGCCTCGGCATGGGTACGGCGTTCATGCCGGCGATGTCGCTGGCGACCCAGGGCGTCGAGCCCCGGGACGCGGGCGTCGCCTCCGCCATGGTCAACACCTCGCAGCAGGTCGGCGGCGCGATCGGCACCGCCCTGCTGAACACCATCGCCGCGTCCGCGACCACCTCGTACGTCAAGGACCACATCGCGTCCGCGCGCGCGGTGCCGCAGCAGCAGCTGGTCAAGCTGGAGGGCATGGTGCACGGGTACAGCACGGCCATCTGGTTCGCCGTCGGCATCCTGGCGGTCGCCTCGCTGATCGCGTTCACCATGGTCAACGCGGGCAAGCCGGGCGCCGTCAAGATGGCCTCCGGTGACGGTGCCGAGGACGAGATCCCGGTGCCGGTGGTCGCGCACTAGCACCGGCCCCGGCGGGAGTCAGCGGAGCCAGGGCAGGTCCGCGCCCGCCTCGCTCGGCTGAAGGCCCTCGGCGACGATCTCCATGATCTCGCCGAGGGCCTTCTGCTGCGCGGGGCTCAGCCGGTCGAACAGCGCCTGCCGTACGGCGGTGACATGGCCGGGCGCGGTACGGCGCAGCACCTCGGCGCCCTCCTCGGTGAGCACCGCGAACTGGCCGCGCTTGTCCGAGGGGCAGTCCTCGCGGCGCACCCAGCCGCTCTTCTCCAGCCGGGCGATCGCGTGCGAGAGCCGTGAGCGGGTGATCTTCGACTTCCGGGCCAGCTCGGTCATCCGCAGTCTGCGGCGCGGGGCCTCGGCGAGGCCGACCAGCAGGCCGTAGTAGACGTGCGGCATGCCCGCGTCGCGCTGGAGCTGCCGGTCGAGGTGGTCCTCCAGCAGCGTGGTCGCGTGCAGATACGCCCGCCAGACGCGCTGCTCCTCGTCGCTGAGCCAGCGGTGACCGGGTGCCGGCGCCGTTGCCGGGGTGGATGCCGAGTTCATGTCTCCCACTGTACGAGCCGCCTTCTTGAAACTTGAACTAGTCGGGCGTAGTCTGGCCGAGTAATGCTTGAGAGTTAAAGCAAAGCTGAGTGCCCCGCCGTGGGAGGAGCCGTCATGCACCACACCGCCGAGCCGTCCGCTCCCGACCGCATGCCCGCCCTCTACCTCAGTCATGGCGCCCCGCCGCTCGCCGACGACCCCGTCTGGCCCGGCCAGCTCGCCGCCTGGGCGGACGGCCTGCCCCGCCCCAAGGCGATCCTGATGGTCTCCGCCCACTGGGAGGAGGCCCCCCTCGCCCTCGGCGCCACCCGCACCGCCCCGCTGGTCTACGACTTCTGGGGCTTCCCCGAGCACTACTACCGCGTACGGTACGACGCCCCCGGCGCCCCCGAACTGGCCGAATCCGTACGCAAGCTGCTGCGCGCCCCCGGCACCCCCGTGCAGGACATCCCGGACCGGGGCCTGGACCACGGCGCCTACGTCCCGCTCGTCGAGATGTTCCCCGACGCCGACATCCCGGTCCTCCAGATCTCCCTGCCCACCCTCGACCCGGCCCGGCTGCTGGACCTAGGCCGGAAGCTCGCGCCCCTGCGTGACGAGGGTGTCCTGATCGTCGGCTCCGGCTTCTTCACCCACAACCTGGCCGCCCTCCGGCACTCCGGCGGCGTGCCGGGCTGGTCCGCCGAGTTCGACGACTGGGGGCGGGCCGCGCTGGACGCCGGTGACTGGGACGCGCTGCTGGACTTCGAGACCAAGGCCCCGGCCGGGAAGCTCGCCCACCCGCGGACCGAACATTTCGCGCCACTGTTCGTCACGCTCGGCGCGGCCGGCGCGGACGCGCACCGGTCGGTGATCGACGGGTTCTGGATGGGGCTGGCCAAGCGGTCCGTGCAGTTCGGCTGAAACCACGCCGGTGGCTCAGCCGGCGTCGAGGTCCTTCTGGTACCAGGCCACGTCCCAGTGGCGGCCGAACTTGCGGCCGACCTCGCCGAACGTGCCCAGGTGCCGGAAGCCGAAGCGCTCGTGCAGCCGGGTCGACGCCTCGTTGGGCTGGGTGATGCCGGCGAAGGCGCGGTGCACGTCCTCCCCCTCCAGCGCGGCGAAGAGGGCGCCGTAGAGCAGGGTGCCCACACCCCGGCCGACCGCGTCCGGGGCCACATAGACCGAGGTCTCCACCGAGGGGGCGTACGCGGCCTTGGGGCGGTGGGGGCCCGAGGTGGCGTAGCCGACGAGGTGACGGGAACCCGCTTCCGTGGCAACCAGGAGGCGGTGCGGGCCGTCTTCCGGGTGGGAGAGCAGCCACGGGCGGCGTTCCACGGGGGTGAACGGGGCCAGGTCGAAAGTGATGGCCGTCTCAGTCACATAGTGGTTGTACAGCGCGGTCAGAGCGTCGAGATCGGCCTCGGTTCCGGGTCTGACCTGCACTTCCGTCCCGCTCGGCACCATGCGTACCCCCTCCGTGGCCCGACAGGGTACTGCATGATCAGAAAAATCGGGGGGTGGGTGGGGAATTCTGTCCGGATTCCAGTCGTTGTTTCCCACGGATGCAGGGCACCCGAGGAGAGTCCCGAGGGAGGGTCCGGAGTGCCGAGCGTTCGCCAGGACCACCTGCCAGCCACCACCGCAAGGGAGCACGCATGGCAACCCGCGCCGTCGCCCGTCGTAAGTCCGCCAATGGGGGCACCTCCCAGGCTCCGGGCTCTGGGGGACAGACGGCCAACTCGGCAAGCAGCGTCCGCGTGCGCGGCGGCGAGATCGCCGACCGCGACCTGGTCGGCATGTACCTCGACGAGATCGCGCGTACGCCCCTGCTCGACGCCGCCAAGGAAGTCGAGCTGTCCCAGACGATCGAGGCGGGCGTGTTCGCGCGCCAGGTCCTCGACGGCCAGGAGGAGACCGGCGCCGAGGCGTCCCGCGAGGAGCTCGAGGAGCTGTTCGAGGCGGGCGAGCGGGCCAAGGACGTCTTCATCCGCTCCAACCTCCGCCTGGTCGTGGCCGTGGCCCGGCGCTACCCGCGCAGCGGCCTGCCCCTGCTCGACCTGATCCAGGAGGGGAACGCGGGCCTGGTGCGCGCGGTCGAGAAGTTCGACTACCGCAAGGGCTTCAAGTTCTCCACGTACGCGACCTGGTGGATCCGCCAGGCCATCACCCGCTCGATCGCCGACCAGTCCCGCACCATCCGGCTCCCCGTCCACCTGGTGGAGGAGCTCGGCCGCATCCGCCGGGTGCAGCGCGAGTTCAACCGGGAGCACGGCCGCGACCCGGAGCCCGCGGAGATCGCCGCCGAGCTGGGGTCCACGCCGGAGCGCGTCATCGACGTGCTCGACTGGTCCCGTGACCCGGTCTCGCTGAACATGGCGGTTGACGACGAGGGTGAGACCCAGTTCGGCGACCTGCTGGAGGACACCTCCGCGGTCTCGCCCGAGCAGTCGGTGCTCAGCCTGCTGCGCCGCGAGGAGCTGGACGACCTGATCGGCCGCCTGGACGAGCGCACCGCCTCCATCATCAAGATGCGGTACGGCATCGAGGACGGCCGTGAGCGCACCCTCACCGAGGTCGGCAAGGAGCACGGACTGACCCGCGAGCGCATCCGGCAGATAGAGAAGCACGCCCTGCTGGAGCTGAAGAAGCTCGCCCACGACACGGGGTTCGACGCGGCGGCGTAGGACCCCGGGGGGTGGGTGCGCGGCGCGGTGGCGGAATGCGGTGCCAACATGGCGCGGTCCCGTCGCTTCAACGCCTCCGGGCGCGGGAACAACCCATGCGGACACCGGAGTCCAGGCTCCAGGGACCGCACTCCCACCGAGTACCGCGCGGCGTCCCCACCGCCACGTAAGGCCCGCCCTCCGGGGCGGGCCCACGGACCAGTTCCGACGTCATCCCCCCCGGCGTCGGGACTTCCCGGCCGGGCTCCGGCGCCACCCCCCCCGGCGCCGGAGCCCGGCTTTTTCGCGCCCGCGCGGTCTCCGGCCGCGCACCGGGCCGCGGGCACGGAAAAGCGGGCCACCCCGCACCTGAACCACGGGGTGACCCGCCGAATGGCAGATTCTGCCACAGGGGCATAGCCTGCCGAGGTGAGCACCCCCCGTACCACCCGTAACACCGGCAACACCGGCACCACCGCCCGAAGGCGTTCGTACCCGGCCTCTCCGGCGGTCTCCCTGACCGAGCGCCGCAAGGCCGAGACCCGTACGGAGATCGCCCGCGCCGCCGCGACCCTCTTCGTCCGCCAGGGCCTGCGGGCCACCCGCGCCGAGGACATCGCGCACGCGGCGGGCATCGCACCGCGCACGTTCTACCGCTACTTCGCCTCCAAGGAAGAGGCGGTGGCCCCGCTGTACGCGGCCGGCGCCCAGCTCTGGACCGAGTCCGTCCGCGCGGCCCCGGCCCACCTCACCCTCCCCGAGGCCCTCCGGCACGCCGTCGACCGCACCCTCGCCCCCGGTGTCGGCGTCTCCGCGTCGGCCTGGGAGTGGGCCCGCACCCTGATCCGGATGGCCCACACCAGCCCGGCCCTGGGCAAGGTCTGGGCGGAGGTCTGCCAGGCGTCGGAGACGGAACTCGCGGAGGCGCTGGCCGCGCGGCTGAAGCCCGCCGAGGACGACGCCGACAACGTTGCCGAGGCCGCCACCCCCCACCTCCGCTTCGCCGCGGCCGTGGCGGGCGCGGCCGTGCGGGTCGCCGTGGAGACCTGGGCCCTCACTGAGGCCCCGCCCACCGGCCCGGCGGGCCCGGCCGCCCTGGCCCTGGGCAACCTGGTGGCCCTGGGCGACTTCGCCTGGGAAGCGCCTCAGGGCTGAGGGACGGCGCGGAGCAGCCGCGCCCCCAACTCCCTCACCGTCTCGGCCAGTACGTCCGGACTCCGCACCGTGAACTCGTGCCCCGTCATCGCCAGCCGGACCGCCAGCCACTCCACCGGGTCGCCGGTGGTTCCGTGCAGGAGGCAGTGGTCCGGGCCGTCCGGTTCGGGGGCCCCGAACCAGTGGGGGACGCGGGCCGCGATCCGGTCGGCGGGGGCCGCGAAGCGGACGGTGAACTCATAGGTCTCGTTGCGCCGCTGGATCGAGCGGCGCAGGTATTCCGCCGCGTCGCCGGAGGGCAGTTCACGCGGGGTGAAGCGGGCGCCGGTGGCGAACGGGTCGCCGACCCGGTCCACCCGGAAGGTGCGCCAGTCCTCGCGGTCGAGGTCGAAGGCGACGAGGTACCAGCGCCGCCCGGTGGACACCAGCCGGTACGGCTCGGTCAGCCGGCGCGACTCGCTGCCGTCCCCGGCGCGGTAGGCGAAGCGGAGCCGTTCGCGGCCGGCGATCGTGGACGCCATCACGGTCAGCGTCTCCGGTGCGATGGTCGGGCCGTCTCCGCTGGTCAGCGGGGTGGTCGCGGCCTGAAGGGTGGCCACCTGGCGGCGCAGCCGGGCCGGGAGCACCTGCTCCAGCTTGGCCAGCGCCCGCACCGACGCCTCGTCCACCCCCTCCACCGCGTGCCCGGCCCCCGCCCGCAGACCGACGGCGATGGCGACGGCCTCCTCGTCGTCCAGCACCAGCGGCGGCATCGCCTTGCCCGCGACCAGCCGGTACCCGCCCTCCGCGCCCTTCGTGGCCTGTACCGGATAGCCCAGCTCGCGCAGCCGGTCGATGTCGCGCCGGACCGTACGGCGGGAGACCCCGAGCCGGCCGGCCAGCTCGCCGCCGGGCCATTCGCGCGGGGTCTGGAGGAGGGACAGGAGCGTCAGCAGCCGGGCCGGGGTGTCCGTCGTCATGTGGGTGAGCATGCCGCACATCTAGGACACGTCCTGTCCTACTGGGTCACTAGCGTGGCGTACATGACCTCAACGGAACAGACCTCCGGCGCGGACCGGCGCCGCTGGATCGCGCTCGCCATCGTGATGACCGCGGCCTTCATGGACCTCGTCGACGTGACGATCGTGAACATAGCCATCCCCTCCATCCAGCGGGACGAGGGCGCCTCGTTCAGCCAGATCCAGTGGATCACCGCGGGGTACGCCCTGGCGTTCGCGGCCGGTCTGATCACCGGCGGGCGCCTCGGTGACATCCACGGCCGCAGGCGGCTGTTCCTGCTCGGGGTCGGCGGCTTCACGCTCGCCTCGGCGCTGTGCGGCTTCGCGGTCGACCCGGCGATGCTGGTCACGGCCCGCATCCTGCAGGGCGGCATGGCCGCGATGATGGTCCCGCAGGTCCTCTCCATCGTGCACGCCACCTTCCCCGCCCACGAACGCGGCAAGGTCTTCGGGCTGTTCGGCGCCGTCGTCGGCCTCGGCGCGGTCTCCGGCCCGCTGCTCGGCGCCCTGCTGACCGAGTGGAACCTGTTCGGCCTCGAGTGGCGGCCCATCTTCCTGATCAACCTGCCCGTCGGCATCGCCGCCGTGCTGCTCGGCCGCCGCTTCATCACCGAGTCCCGCGCACCCCGCGCCCTCAAGCTGGACCTCGTCGGCGTCGCCCTGGTCACCCTGGGCCTGCTGATGCTGCTCTACCCCCTCACCCGGGGCCGCGAGCTGGGCTGGCCGCTCTGGGGCCACCTGCTGATGGCGGGCTCGCTCCCGGTCTTCGCCGCACTGGTCGCCTACGAGCGGCGCAAGGCGGCCCGCGACGGCTCCCCGCTGGTCGAGCTGTCCCTGTTCCGGGTGCGCAGCTTCGCCGCCGGGATCGCCGTACAGACCGTGTTCGGGGTCGCGCTCGGCGTCTTCTTCCTGGTCTGGACGCTGTACATGCAGATCGGACTCGGCTGGGGCGTGCTGCGCGCCGGGCTCACCGGGGTGCCCTTCTCGCTCGCGGTGTCGACGGCGGCCGCGCTGTCCGTGCAGTTCCTCGTGCCGCGCTTCGGGCGCAAGGTGCTCCAGGCCGGCGCCCTGACGATGGGACTCGGCGTGCTCCTCTACATCTGGGAGTCCGACCGGTACGGCCTCGCCATCGCCTCCTGGCAGATGGCGCTCCCGCTGGTGGTGATGGGCGCCGGCATGGGCCTGATCGTGGCCCCGCTGACCGACGCGGTGCTCTCCGAGGTGCCGCGCGAGCACGCCGGATCGGCCTCCGGCCTGATCAACACCGTGCAGCAGATGGGCAACGCGCTCGGGCTCGGCCTGGTGTCCGTCGTCTTCTTCGGGCGGATCGCCGACCGGCTCACCCCGGCGCAGGTCGGTCCGGCCTTCGTGGGCGCCTTCCAGCACGCGCTGTGGTGGGTGGCCGGGGTCATGGGCGTGATCTTCCTGCTGATGTCGGCGCTGCCGAAGCGGCCCGCGCAGCAGGTGGAGGGTGTGAGCGAGCCCGCCGAGGAGCGGGAGCTGGTGGAGGCCTGAGCGCTGAGCGTGTCCGGGTCCGCCTGCCGGAGTTCCGTTCATGTCCGAATGGAGCCCGAACCCGTTTACTTTCCGGAAACTCGGGCGTAGCCTCGCAGTGAAACCACACGTTCGGGCATGAGTCGGGACGGTGGCCGAGGCTCGGAGGCAGGCGGACATGTACGCACCGGAGCGTCAGCAGGAGATCCTCCGGCTCGCCCGTGACGGCGGCCGGGTGGACGTGCTGTCGCTGGCCGAGGTGTTCCAGGTGACGGCGGAGACCATCCGCCGTGACCTGAAGGCCCTCGACCGGGCGGGCCTGGTCCGCCGGGTGCACGGCGGTGCCATCCCGGCCGGCCGCCTCGACTTCGAGCCCGACCTCAGCGAGCGTGAGTCCACCGCCGCCGACGAGAAGGACCGCATCGCCAAGGCGGCCCTCGCCGAGCTCCCCGTCGACGGCACGGTGATCCTCGACGCGGGCACCACCGTGGCCCGGCTGGCCGCCGCGATCCCGCTGGAGGCGACGCTCACCGCCGTCACCCACAGCCTGCCGATCGCCGCCCGCCTCGCCGACCACCCCGGGCTCCAGCTCCACCTGGTCGGCGGCCGGGTCCGCAACCGCACCCGCGCCGCCGTCGACGCCTGGGCCCTGCGGGCGTACGGCGAGATCCGGGCCGACGTCGCCTTCGTCGCCGCCAACGGCTTCTCCGCCGAGCACGGTCTGACCACCCCCGACCTCGCCGAGGCCGCCGTCAAGCGCGCGGCCGTGGCCGCCGCCCGCCGGGTCGTCCTGCTCGCGGACTCCGCCAAGTACGGCCAGGAGCACTTCGCCCGCTTCGGCGACCTGGGCGACGTGGACCTGCTGATCACCGACAGCGGGCTCAGCCCCGAAGACGCGGCCGTCATCGAGCGCGGCGGCACGGAAGTGGTACGCGCATGATCCTCACCGTCACCCCCAACCCGTCCCTGGACCGCACCTACGAGGTCCCCGTCCTGGAGCGCGGCGAGGTCATCCGCGCCTCCGGCGAGCGCATGGACCCTGGCGGCAAGGGCGTCAACGTCTCCCGCGCGGTCGCCGCAGCCGGCCGGCGCACCCTCGCCGTCCTGCCCCTGGGCGGTGCCCCGGGCGCTCTCATCGCCGAGCTGCTCGACGCCCAGGGCATCGACGTCGCACCCGTGCCGGTCGCCGGGGCCACCCGGTCCAACATCGCGCTCGCGGAGGCGGACGGCGTCCTGACGAAGATCAACGCGCCGGGTCCGGAGCTGACCCCGGCCGAGGAGGAGTCGCTCCTCGGCGCCGTGCGCACACACTCGGCCGACGCCGACTGGATCGCCTGCTGCGGCAGCCTCCCGCTGGGCCTCGCCCCGTCCTGGTACGCCGATGTCGTCGCCCGCGCCCACTCCGGCGGCGTCCGTATCGCCCTGGACACCTCGGGACCGGCCCTGCTCCAGGCGCTGCGGGCCCGGCCCGACGTGGTCAAGCCCAACGCCGAGGAGCTGTCCGCCGCCGTCGGCCGCCGGCTGTCCACCGTGGGCGACGCGGTCAAGGCGGCCGAGGAACTGCGGGCGATGGGCGCCCGCGCGGTGCTGGCCAGCCTGGGCGCCGACGGGCAGCTGCTGGTGAACGGCGAGGGCGCCTGGTTCGGCACCGCCCGCGTGGCCGCCGTCCGCAGCAATGTCGGCGCGGGGGACTCCTCGCTCGCCGGGTTCCTGATCGCCGGGGGGAGCGGGCCTGAGGCCCTCGCCTCCGCCGTGGCCCACGGGGCTGCGGCGGTGAGGTTGCCGGGCAGCGTGATGCCGACGCCCGCCGATCTGGACCCCGCCTCGGTCACGGTCACCTCGGACGTGCCGCTCGACCTGGTGCTGACGGAGCCGGTGTCATGAGAGCCGGCGTCATGAGAGCCGGTGTCGTGAACGGCCCGTACCGACCGCCCACTTGTCCCCACCCCCACGTCCCCATCCACGGTGCGCCCACCCCACACAGCAGGGCGATACGCGAGCAAAGGAGCCCGCGATGAGCGAGATGATCACCGCGGACCTGGTCGACCTCGACCTGTCCGCCGAGAGCAAGGAAGCGGCGGCGCGTGCCCTCGCCGAGCGCATGGTGGCCAAGGGGCGGGTGACCGACCTGGAGGGTTTCCTCGCCGACGTGGCCGCCCGCGAGGCCCAGATGCCGACCGGTCTCGACGGCGGCATCGGCATCCCGCACTGCCGCAGCGAGCACGTCACCGAGCCGACGCTCGCCTTCGGGCGCAGCCCGGCCGGGATCGACTTCGGCGCGGCGGACGGTCCGGCCGACCTGATCTTCCTGATCGCGGCCCCGGCCGGGGCGGACGACGCCCACCTCACGATCCTCTCCTCGCTGGCCCGGCAGCTCATGAACGCCGAGTTCACGGACGCGCTGCGGGCGGTCTCCGACGCGGAGACCGCGGCGTCGCTGGTACGGGGGGACGTGACTCCGGCCGACGCTGCCGAGGGTGCGGCCGCCTCCGGCGCGGGGGCCGACAAGGACACCGCCACGGCGCCGGCGGCGGCCTCCGCCGGCGCCGCGGCGGGCAGTACTGCCCCGGAGACACCGGAGCCTTCGGGCGAGCGCCCGTTCCGCATCGTCGCCGTCACCTCCTGCCCCACCGGCATCGCCCACACGTACATGGCCGCCGAGTCGCTGGAGAACGCCGGCCGGGAGGCGGGCGTCGAGGTGGCCGTCGAGACGCAGGGCTCGGCGGGGTTCACCCGGCTAGACCCGGCGGTGATCGCGGCGGCGGACGGCGTGGTCCTCGCCCACGACGTGCCGGTGCGCGAGAAGGACCGCTTCGCGGGCAAGCCCACGGTGGACGTCGGCGTGAAGGCGGGCATCAACCGCCCCGCCGAACTCATCGCCGAGGTCCGCGCCAAGGCGGAGCGCGGCGAGAGGACCGCCCCCGCCGGTGCGGCCGCCACCCCCGTGGACCGCGCGGGCGACTCCACCGAGGGCTACGGCACCAAGCTGCGCAAGTGGCTGATGTCCGGTGTCAGTTACATGGTCCCCTTCGTCGCGGCGGGCGGTCTGCTCATCGCCCTGGGCTTCGCCATCGGTGGCTGGACGGTGAACAAGGCGCCCTCCGTCATGGACCACTTCGTGTGGACCCAGTCCGACAGCTGGGGCGCGCTGCTGTTCCAGATCGGCGGCATGGCGTTCAACTTCCTGATCCCGGTGCTCGCCGGGTACATCGCCTACGGCATGGCCGACCGGCCCGGCCTCGTCCCCGGCTTCGTCGGCGGCGCGATCTCGCTCAGCATCAACGCGGGCTTCCTCGGCGGCCTCGCGGCCGGTCTGATCGCCGGTGGTGTGGTGCTGGCGATCCAGCGGGTGAACATCCCGGCGGCCATGCGCGGCATCATGCCGGTGGTGGTGATCCCGCTGATCTCCTCGGCGGTCGTCGGCTTCCTGATGTTCGTGGTGATCGGCAAGCCCATCGCCGCCGCCCAGAAGGGCATGACCGACTGGCTCAGCGGCCTCACCGGCACCAACGCCGTCCTGCTCGGCGCCCTCCTCGGCCTGATGATGTGCTTCGACCTGGGCGGCCCGGTCAACAAGGTGGCCTACACCTTCGCCACCGCCGGGATCGCCGTCGCCGCCCCCAGTGACTCGGCGATGAAGATCATGGCCGCGGTGATGGCCGCCGGTATGGTCCCGCCGCTGGCGATGGCCCTGGCCACCACCGTGCGCGGCAGGCTCTTCACCCCGGCCGAGCGAGAGAACGGCAAGGCCGCCTGGGTGCTGGGCGCCTCCTTCATCACCGAGGGCGCCATCCCCTTCGCCGCGGCCGACCCGCTGCGGGTCATCCCGTCCGCGATGGCGGGCGGCGCGGTCACCGGCGCGCTGTCGATGATGTTCGGGGCCACGCTGCGGGCTCCGCACGGCGGCGTCTTCGTGGTCCCGCTGATCGGCAACCCGTTCCTCTACCTCCTCGCCATCGCCGCGGGCGTCTGCGTCAGCACCGCCCTGGTGGTCGTCCTCAAGGGCATGCGCAAGCCGGCCCAGGGCACCCCGGCCGCCGGTTCGGCGGAAGGGGCGGCGGCGGGGGAGAAGGGGAGCGAGCAGCCGGTCGCCGCCTGAGCACCCCCCGGTCCCGTCCCCACGGTCGCGTCCCCTCGGCGAACCCGCCGGGGGGACGCGGTGCGTGGGCGGGGCGTCAGCCGTGCCGGGCCGCGCGGTGCTCCATGGCCTCGCGTGCCGCCTCCGGCGTGGTGTACACCTCGCACATGTGACGGCCGTCGGGGGTCGCGGTGTGCTCGACCTCCCATAGGGAGACCTCCCGGCCGTCCCGCAGCAGGAACGCGTGCTCGTACAGCGCGAAGCTCACCCCGGCCCGCGCGGTCCGGCCGGGACGGCCGAACGCCTGGGTGATCTCGTGCGCCTCCGCCGTGGCCAGCAGCGCCGCCAGCTCGTCGCCGGGACGGTCCGGGTTCTCCGCCCGGCGCAGCAGCCTGCGGGCGTGGTCGGGGGAGTTGTCCGCCACGTACGCGTGCCGGGGCTCGGGCACGGCACCCAGCTCGGTCAGCACCGGCAGCTCGAAGTCCGAGGTGTCGTACGGCAGGGCCAGGCGTGCCGTGGCGGTGTGCAGCTCCTCCTCGTCGAGGTACACCTCGTGCTGGGCCTCCGCGCCCGGCGCGGTGTTGTGCGCCAGCTCCCAGAGGGTGACCGCCGAGCCGTCCGCGAGCAGCCAGGTGTGCCGGTACGTCTCGCGGTGCAGGCCCGCGCTGTGGTGCGCTGAGTGCAGCGAACTGTCGTGCGCCAGCGCGCAGTCCAGCTCTCTCAGCACCTCGTCGGGCAGCTCGAACGAGTTCAGGGCACGGCCGAGGAGTCGCGCGAGGTGCTCCTCCGGAGACTCGGGCGACTGGGCGGACTCGTACTCCGCCGTCTCGTACGGAACGCTCAAGGTGTCTCCCGGCGTCGCTGCATGTCACCTGGTGGGTGCATACCGTAGCCCCTCGGTCGGACATCGTGTCCGGGAACCGAGAAACGTACTGGAGTAAACGCCGGGCACGGCCGAAGAGTTCCCGATCGGCGACCGAAATCCCGTGCGCGCCAAGGCATTTCCGTCCCCTTGCGCCTCTTCCTCCCCTACCTCCCCCCGGCACGCCCCCCTCAGCCGACACCGGCCGCGCGCGGCGTCTCCGTGCGGTAGGAACTGCCCAGTTCCGGGCCCAGGCCGAAGTAGTGGCGGAAGTTGTAGATCAGCGGGCTCCAGGCCGCGGGGTCTATGTGCTGGGTGCCGGGGATCAGCAGCTCGGGGGCCGCGTGGACTTTCAGGACCGTCGACTCGACGATGACGCAGTCGCCGGAGAGGTCGGGGCGGACGCGTTCGGCGCGGGCCTCCAGGTGGAGGGGGCACTCGGCCGCGCGGGGCGGGCGGACGGTGTGGGAGGGCTCCTCGCCGAGGCCCGCCGCGGCGAACTTGGCCGGTTCGAAGCGGCAGCCGGCCGCCTTCGTCGGCGGGACCGGGTCGCGGCCGGTGAGGGGGGCCAGGCGCTCCACCGCCGGCCACTGGTGCGGGGCGGGGAGATTGATGACCAGGTCGGGGCGGGCGAGGAGGTTGCGGGCGGTCTGGCCGTCGCGGCCCAGGCCGAGGACGACCGTGCGGCCCAGCGCCCACGCCGAGGACATGGGGGCGAGGTTGAAGGTGCCGTCCTCGTTCTCCGTGGACAGCAGCACCACGGGGGTGCCGAAGTAGAGGATGCTCGGCTCGATCGCCGTGTGACTGCTCATGGGTGCGAGCCTAGGAACGGGTCCGTTCGGCGGGCGCCGAAGTGTTCCGGGTGGCGGACCGTACTCTGGAGGCATGAGTGACGCCCCCGCACCCGAGCCGCGCGACCCGAAGGCCGCGCTCGTCTTCGACGACCCGCTGAACCAGCAGTCCTCGGACGACACCGACCGGGGGTGGGGCGAGCGTCCGGCCGGCGACAGCGCCGCCGACCTCAGGCGCTTCCTCGACGAGAAGCCGCCCCACCACCTCTGAACGCTCTGAACGGTACGGAGGGCTAACGCCCGTCCGGCCCGGCCGGGCGCTGCTGCCTGACCACGCCGTCCACGGTGCCGGTGCGCTGGGCGACCAGCAGGTCGCGGATGTCCTGGAGGACCTCCAGCTCGGTCACGGGGATCGGCTCCGGCTCCGTCTTGCCCGTGCGGGCCTGCTTGCGGGCCTCCTGCCGGGCCAGGTACTTCGACATCGGCAGCACCATCAGGAAGTACACCACCGCGGCGGTGATCACGAAGTTCAGCGCGGCACCGGCCACCGAGCCCCAGAGGATCTGCACGCCGCCCTCGGCGCTGCCGTCCGCCCCCGGCTTGCAGGGGTCCTTCAGGCAGTAGGTGTAGTGATCCAGGTTCTTCGTGCCGATTGCCCCGACCAGCGGGTTGATGACCCCCTTCACCACCGAGTTCACGATGCTGGTGAAGGCGGCACCGATGACCACGGCGACCGCCAGGTCGATGACGTTGCCACGCATCAGGAAGGCTTTGAAGCCGTCCAGAATGCTCGCCGCTTCCTTCTTCGCGTTCACCGCGGTGAGTCTCCTCGTCGTGTACACAGGCTGGGGAACAGAGCGCTCCGCAACCTACGTCACGGTGCGGCCACCCTGTCCAATCCCGTCGCTCGATCGAGCGACTTGACCGCGCGCTTCCACAGATGCGACCGACAAGGCTCACCACAGCGTCACCGCCAGCCTGGCCATGGGGTTCGCCCCCACCAGCCGAGCCGCCGTGGCCCGGGGAACCGCCAGGACGACCAGCGCCCCCTCAGTGACGCTTCCCTCACCCGGCACGCGCTCCAGCGGCTCCGGCAGCCGGACCACCCGGGCCCCGCGCGCCAGCACCCGCGCCGGCCCGCCCCCCGCCGACGCCGAGCGCTCCTCCGCCGCGACCACGTCCACCCGGTCACCGGGACGCAGCAGCCGCACCGCGGCCGCGTCGGCGATGCGGACCGGCGCCCGCACCAGCTCGCCCGGGGCGTGCCCCCGCACCGGATCGGCGGCCGGATGTCCTCGGGGCCGCTCGGCGGAGGGAGTGCCGCCGCCCGGGGAGCGAGGGCCGGCCGCGACCAGCGCGGCCGCCGTCACCGCCAGCCCCGCGGCGACCGCCCGGCCCCGGTGCCGCGCCAGCCGCCCCGCCCCTGGGCCCCCGCCCCGCACCCGCAGGGGTGGGAAGAAGGGGACCTCACGGGTCGCCGGGGCATCGGTCCCGAGCGGGCGTGGCACCGGGAGGGCGGGAGCGGGGACGGTGTTCGGGTTCACGGACATCTGGATCACCACCTGTGACGAGGGAACGCTCTGCGATCCCCACGATGACCCGCCCCGCGAAATCCCGCCGGAGCCCGTGGACCACCCACCGGTTGTGGAGAACTCCGTCACCCGAACGAGGAGGGAGCCCCACCCCGGGAGCCCTACGGCAACGAGATGCCCGGCTCCATCCCCCCGAGCGCCCCCACGCACAGACAGTCCCGCTCGCCGGTGGCCGGCAACCCCGCCACCGCGTCGAACAGCACCCCCCGCAGCCGGTCCACGTTCGCCGAGAACACCCGCAGCACCTCGTCGTGGGACACCCCGTCACCGGTCTCCGCGCCCGCGTCGAGATCGGTGACCAGGGTCAGCGAGGTGTAGCAGAGCTCCAGCTCACGGGCGAGAGCCGCCTCCGGATGCCCGGTCATCCCGACCACCGACCACCCCTGCGCCTGATGCCACAGCGACTCGGCGCGGGTGGAGAAGCGCGGCCCCTCCACCACGACCAGCGTGCCGCCGTCGACCGGGGTCCAGTCCCGCCCACGGGCCGCCTTCAGCGCCACACTCCGCCCGGTCGGGCAGTAGGGGTCGGCCAGCGACACGTGCACCACGTTGGGCACCGTGCCGTCCGGCAGGGGGAGGCCGTCGAAAAAGGTCTGCTGGCGCGTCTTGGTGCGGTCGACCATCTGGTCCGGCACCAGCAGCGTGCCCGGCCCGTACTCCGGCCGCAGTCCGCCCACCGCGCACGGCCCGAGGACCTGCCGGACGCCCAGCGAACGCAGCGCCCACAGGTTGGCCCGGTAGTTGATGCGGTGCGGCGGAAGGTGGTGCCCGCGTCCGTGCCGGGGCAGGAAGGCCACCCGGCGGCCCGCGACCTCGCCCACGAAGACGGAGTCGGAGGGCGCCCCGTAAGGGGTGTCCACCTGTACCTCGGTCACGTCGTCCAGGAACGAGTAGAAGCCCGACCCGCCGATTACGCCGATCTCTGCGTTCGCCATGCCCAGCACCCTAACGGGCCCCCGAAACGGGCCACCAGGACCACCCGCGCGCACCCGTGCCGAAGACCCCGCCGTCGGATGACGGCAGGGTCTTCGAAAGGCGGGGTTCTCAGGCGGCGGAGCCGGCCGAGGACGACGTCGAAGAAGACGACGACGAAGACGACGAGGCGGACGACGACGAGGACGAGGACTTCGCGTCCGAGGACGACGAAGACGACTTCGCGGCCGGGCTGCTGGTCGACGACGCACCGCGCGAATCGTTGCGGTAGAAGCCGGAGCCCTTGAAGACAATGCCGACGGCGGAGAACACCTTCTTCAAGGGGCCACCGCAGCTCGGGCACTCGGTCAGGGCGTCGTCGGTGAACTTCTGCACCGCTTCGAGGCCTTCTCCGCAGTCCTTGCACTGGTACTGGTAGGTCGGCACTGTCTTCCTCCTGGCACTCTCACTCAATGAGTGCTAACGATGCTCCATAGTGACGCATTCCCGTGGATCAGTCCACCGTGACCGGCTCGCGGTGACCGACGCCACGCGCCACGGTACGGTTCCGGGCCCGCGCCACCAGCAGGGAACGCAGGGCGACGATCGTCGCCAGCGCCGGTACGGTCCCGGCCATCGGGACCAGGAACCCGGCGCCGTCCCACAGCCGGTCCTCCCATTGTCCCGCCACCGTCACGGCGGCCGCCTGGCCCAGCGCCACCGCGCCCGTCAGCCAGGTGAACGCCTCCGTCCGGGCGCCCACCGGCACCAGGTCCTCCACCAGGGTGTACCCCGTGATCAGCGAGGGGGCGATGCACATGCCGACCAGCAGGCCCAGCCCGGCCAGCAGCGGCACCGAGTGCACCGTCCACAGCGCGGAGGTGGCCAGCGCGAGCGCCGCGTACCCGGCCATGAGCCGGCGCCGGGGCGACGACTTCCAGGCGACCGCGCCGCAGACCACCCCGGAGAGCATGTTCCCGGCGGCGAAGACGCCGTAGAGGACGCCGTTCAGACCGGGCCTGCCGATGGACTCGGTGAACGCGGCCAGCGAGACCTGCATCCCGCCGAAGACCGCGCCGATGCCGAGGAACGTCACGATCAGCACCCGTACGCCGGGCACCCGGAGGGCGGACACGCGCGCGTGCCCGGCGTCCGCCGTCTCCTCACCGCGCGGCGGCACCGGCGGCTGCGTACCCCGCTGGGCGGCGAACAGCAGGCCGCCGACCAGGGTCAGCGCGGCCTCCGTGACCAGTCCCGCCGAAGGGGTGAGGGCCGTGCACAGCGCGGTCGCCAGCAGGGGGCCGACGACGAAGGTCAGCTCGTCGGTGACCGACTCGAAGGCCGCCGCCGTGCTCATCAGCGGCGAGCCCTTCAGCCGCGTGCCCCAGCGGGCCCGGACCATCGGGCCGACCTGCGGCACCGAGGCACCGGTCGGCACCGCCGCCGCGAACAGTGCCCACAGGGGGGCGTGCGCCAGCGCGAGGGCGGTCAGGGTGAGCCCCGCGGCCGTGTGCAGGACGACACCGGGCATCAGTACGGCCCGCTGGCCGTACCGGTCCGCCAGGCGGCCGCTGTACGGAGCGAAGAGGGCCATGGAGACCCCGGTGACGGCCGCGGCGGCACCGGCCACGCCGTACGAGCCGGTGGTGTGCCGCACCAGCAGCACGATGGAGATGGTGAGCATGGCGAACGGCTGACGTGCCGCGAAGCCGGGGACCAGGAAGGTCCACGCGCCCTTGGTGCGCAGCAGTTGCCCGTAGCCCGGACGCGCCGGCCGCTCGGTGGTGACCGTGGATGCCACGGCCCGTGCCTCTCTTCCGCCTGGTAGCGCGCCCGTGCGGGGGGCACCGAGAGCCGTCCTCTTGCGCGCGGAACTGCGGTAGATACCGGTGGAACTGCTGAGGTCCGGCCGCCATACGGTCGCGCCAGCTCTGCGTCAGACGAATCGGACAGAGTTGGTTCGATCAGATGCCCTGATCGTACAGGCGCCCCCCGCCGCCCGAACCTGTGAGAACCAGCACCCTCAGTGCCGGTGCTCCGTGCCGCCGGTGCCCAGCCAGTCGGCCAGCTTGCCGCCCTGGGCGACCGCGCGCAGCCGGCGTTCGGCCTGGTCGCGGACCGGGTCGGTGGCGACCACCAGCAGTTCGTCCCCGCGCCGCAGGACGGTCGTGGGGGAGGGCACGAAGGACTTGCCGTCCCGGACGACCAGCGTGACGGCGGCGCCCGGCGGCAGCCGCAGCTCGCCCACCTCCACGCCGTTCATCCGGGAGTCGTCCGGGATGGTGAGCGAGAGCAGATGGCCGCGCAGCCGCTCCAGCGGCGCCGACTCGATGCCGAGGTCGGACGCCTCGCCCTCCTCGCCGAGCCGCAGCTTGCGGGCCAGCCAGGGCAGGGTCGGCCCCTGGACCAGGGTGTAGACGACGACCAGCACGAAGACGATGTTGAACAGCCGGCGGCTGCCCTCGACCCCGCTCACCATGGGGATGGTCGCCAGGATGATGGGCACCGCGCCACGCAGCCCCGCCCAGGACATCAGCGCCTGCTCCTGCCACGGCACCCGGAAGGGGGTCAGGCTCAGCACCACGCTCAGCGGCCGGGCCGCCATGGTCAGCACCAGTCCGATGATCAGCGCGGGCACCACGTCGTCGCCCAGCTCGTGCGGGGTCACCAGCAGGCCGAGCAGGACGAACATGCCGATCTGCGCGATCCAGCCGAGTCCTTCCGCGAAGCCGCGCGTGGCCGGCCAGTGCGGCAGCTTGGCGTTGCCCAGCACCATGGAGGCCAGATAGACGGCGAGGAAGCCACTGCCGTGGGCCAGCGCGCCGGCCGCGTACGCGGTGACGGCGATGGCCATCACGGCGATCGGGTAGAGACCGGAGGCCGGCAGGGCGACGTGCTTGAGCCCCCAGGAGCCGAGGAAGCCCACCGCGAGACCCAGGGCGGCGCCGATGGCCAGCTCCAGCACGATCTCGGCCAGCAGGACGTACCAGTGCTCCACCGGACCGGCCTGGCAGAAGGCGACGACCAGGATGACCACCGGGGCGTCGTTGAAGCCGGACTCCGCCTCCAGCGTGCCCGTCACCCGCGAGGGCAGCGGGATCTTGCGCAGGACGGAGAAGACGGCCGCCGCGTCCGTCGAGGACACCACCGCGCCGATGATGAACGCCTGCCGCCATTCCAGACCGACCAGATAGTGCGCGCCCGCGGCCGTCGCGCCGACGCTCACCGCGACGCCCACCGTCGCCAGCACGGAGGCGGACGGCAGGGCCGGCCGCACTTCCTTCCACTTCGTGCCGAGACCGCCCTCGGCCAGGATCACGACCAGGGCCGCGTACCCGATGACCTGGGTCAGTTCTGCGTTGTCGAAGTGGATGTTCCCCACGCCGTCGGAGCCCATGAGGACGCCGATCCCGAGGTAGACGAGCAGGCTGGGGAGCCCGCTGCGCGAGGAGATCCGCACGGCCGCGACCGCGACCAGGAGGACCAGCGAGCAGGCGAACAGGAGCTGGTTGAGGTGGTGGACAGTCAGCGGCGCATCCCTTCTTTGGCCCGCGCGGGGGCGCACGTGGGCTCGCGTACACAAGACACCGAGGGGCGGCGGACCGCACCCGACTACTTCGTTACCTTACCTAACTCTTGACGCTTCCTTGACGCTCGGCTTGGCAAGATCGAACGCCCGTGCGCGCTCCTTCCCGACTCCGCGTCAAGTGGTTCCGGGGCCTGCGCCTATGGTTGCTCCAGCGCTCATTCAAAGTCACAGCCCCGCCTGCCGCTCGCGTGAGGACAGCAAGGACAGCGATGCCCCCCAACACCACCGCCACATCGGGTGACAAGCCCGGCACGTCCGGCAGGAAGAAGGGGCGCAAAGCCCGACTTGTCGTGATTCTGCTGGTCCTGGCCCTCATCGGAGGCATAGCCTTCGGGGCGTTCTGGTCCATCAGCACGGTGCGTGCCTCCTTCCCGCAGACCAAGGGATCGGTCACGCTCGAGGGCCTCTCCGGCCCCGTCGACGTCAAGCGCGACGGCTACGGCATCCCGCAGATCTACGCCTCCTCCGACGCCGACCTGTTCATGGCCCAGGGCTACGTGCAGGCGCAGGACCGGTTCTACGAGATGGACGTGCGCCGCCATCTCACCTCCGGCCGCCTGTCGGAGATGTTCGGCAGGAGCCAGGTCAAGAACGACGCGTTCCTGCGCACCCTGGGCTGGGACCGGGTGGCGAAGCAGGAGTACGACACCAAGCTGTCGGCCTCCGCGAAGAAGTACCTCCAGGCGTACGCCAAGGGGGTCAACGCCTACCTCAAGGGCAAGGACGGCCAGGACATCTCCCTGGAGTACGCGGCCCTGGGGTTCACCAACGACTACACGCCCGCCGAGTGGACCCCGGTCGACTCCGTCGCGTGGCTGAAGGCGATGGCCTGGGACCTGCGCGGCAACATGCGCGACGAGACCGACCGCGCTCTGATGACCAGCCGCCTGACCCCGCAGCAGATCCGCGAGCTGTACCCGGACTACCCCTACGACCGGAACAAGCCGATCGTGCGCGAGGGCCAGTACAGCGCGCTGGGCAAGACCTTCCAACAGGCCGGCGCCCCGTCGGGGACCAGCACGGGCACCCAGGGCGCGACGGGCACGACCGGCGGCACCGGCACCGGCACCCAGGGCACGACCGGCACCGCCGGTGGCACCGGCACCGGCACCGGCACGGGTACCGGCCTCACCGGCCAGCTCACCGGCCTCACCAAGGTCCTCGACGACCTCCCCACCGCCGTCGGCGTCAACGGCCAGGGCATCGGCTCCAACTCCTGGGTCGTCTCCGGCGCGCACACCATCACCGGCAAGCCGCTGCTCGCCAACGACCCGCACCTCTCCGCGTCGCTGCCCTCGGTCTGGTACCAGATGGGCCTGCACTGCCGGAACGTCTCCAGCAAGTGCCAGTACGACGTGGCGGGCTACACCTTCGCGGGCATGCCCGGCGTGGTCATCGGCCACAACGGCAGCATCGCCTGGGGCATGACCAACTCCGGAGTCGACGTCAGCGACCTCTACCTGGAGAAGATCTCCGGCGACGGCTACCTCTCCGACGGCAAGGTCCGCCCCTTCCGCACCCGCGAGGAGACCATCAAGGTCGCCGGGGGCGCGTCCAAGAAGATCGTCGTACGCCAGACCGCCGACGGCATGCCGCTCCTCTCCGACCGCGACGACGAGCTGGTGGAGGTCGGCCGCAAGGCCGGCGTCGACACCGCCGCCCCCGACCGCGGCGACGGCTACGGCATCGCGCTGCGCTGGACCGCGCTCGACCCCGGCACCTCGATGGACGCCGTGTTCGCCATGGACAAGGCGTCCGACTGGACCGGCTTCCGCAAGGCCGCCGCGCTCTTCGACGTGCCGTCCCAGAACCTGATCTACGCCGACTCCGAGAACATCGGCTACACCCTGCCCGGCAAGATCCCCACCCGCGCCACGGGCGACGACGGCTCGGTGCCGGCGCCGGGCTGGGACTCCAAGTACCGCTGGACCGGCTTCCTCGGCCAGGACGAGCTGCCGTACGAGTACAACCCGAAGCGCGGCTACATCGTCACCGCCAACCAGGCCGTGGTGGACAAGGACAAGTACCCGTACACCCTCACCACCGACTGGGGTTACGGCACCCGCAGCCAGCGCATCGCCGACCTGATCGAGTCCAAGATCAGGGACGGCGGCAAGGTCTCCACCGACGACATGCGCCAGATGCAGCTCGACAACAGCAGCGAGATCGCCAAGCTGCTGGTGCCCAAGCTGCTGAAGCTGGACCTGGACGACCCCGAGGTCCGCAAGGCGCAGAAGCTGCTGGAGGGCTGGGACTACACCCAGGACGCCGACTCGGCCGCGGCCGCCTACTTCAACGCCGTGTGGCGCAACATCCTCAAGCTCGGCTTCGGCGACAAGCTCCCCAAGGAGCTGCGCGCCAAGAACCAGTGCCTGTGGGTGGAGCGCGCGGGCAGCACCGGCCCGCTGGACGACCGGACCAAGGTCCGCGAGTGCGGTCAGCGGGACGCCGACCAGGCGCAGCCGGACGGCGGCGACCGCTGGTTCGAGGTCGTGCGCACGCTCATGGACAAGCCGGACAGCCCGTGGTGGCAGGCGCCCAAGTCGGGCAACCGCCCGGCCGCGCAGAACCGCGACGAGCTGTTCACCCGCGCCATGATCGACGCCCGCTGGGAGCTGACCGCCAAGCTCGGCAAGGACATCGACACCTGGAGCTGGGGCCGGCTGCACCGGCTGTTCCTGAAGAACCAGACCCTCGGACTCCAGGGCCCGGAGCTGCTCCAGTACGCGCTCAACCGGGGCCCCTGGAAGCTCAGCGGGGGCGAGGCCACCGTCAACGCCACCGGCTGGAACGCCGCCGGGGGCTACGGGGTGGTGTGGGTGCCGTCGATGCGCATGGTCGTCAACCTGGCCGACCTCGACAAGTCCCGCTGGATCAACCTCAGCGGCGCCTCCGGGCACGCCTTCAACGCCCACTACACCGACCAGACCGACAAGTGGGCCGACGGCGATCTGCTGCCCTGGTCCTTCTCGGCCGAGTCGGTCGACGGCAGCACGAAGGACACGCTGAACCTGCGGCCGTGAGCCGCTGACCGCGGCAACCGCCAGAAGGCCCTCCACGCGCGCGTGGCGGGCCTTCTCGCGTACCGGGGGCGCTCAGGGGCGCGCGAACCGGCGTACCCCGCCCGGGGTCACCACGGCGTGCACCGGGCGGTCGTGCGCCTCGGCGGGCACCCGGGCCACCACCTCCGTGCCGTACAGCAGCACCACGAGCGCCGGGCGCGCGCCCGCGCGCTCCAGGCGCGCGAGCACCCGGTCGTACGACCCCCCGCCCCGCCCCAGCCGCATCCCGCGCCCGTCCACCGCGAGGCCCGGCAGCAGCACCACGTCCGCCTCCGTCACCGCGTCGGGCCCGAGGCGCGGCCCGGTGGGCTCGGCCAGCTCCATCCGCCCGCCGTACCGCACCACCGCCAGCGAGCCGGGTCCGGTGTACGGGCCCCAGTCGAGATCGTCGTCGGGGAGCAGTACGGGCAGGAGCACGTGGGTGCCTCTTCGGCGCAGCGCCTCCAGCAGCTCGGCGGTACCGGGCTCGGTGCCCACGGAGACGTACGCGGCGACCGTGCGCGCCTCGGCGAGCTCGGGGAGCAGGAGGGCGTGCGCGGCGAGGGCGGTTCCCGATTCCGACCGTTCCTCCTGCCCCAATTCCCTTCTGGCGGCCAGGAGTTCGCGACGGAGCTCCCGCTTGTCGGGGGCGGCGGAAGGGTGGTCGTATTTCACGGATCGGCTCGGCTTTCTGTCGTTCTCCCCCTATCACCTTCACCTAAGCGGAGCAGGGGATTCACCGCAAAGGACACCGGTTAGAGTGGCGCGCATGACTCAGTCGCACCCCAGGATCAGCAAGGCTGTCATTCCGGCAGCCGGGCTCGGCACCCGTTTCCTGCCCGCCACGAAGGCCACCCCCAAGGAGATGCTGCCGGTCGTGGACAAGCCGGCGATCCAGTACGTCGTCGAGGAAGCGGTGTCGGCCGGCCTTGAGGACGTGCTGATGGTCACCGGACGCAACAAGCGCCCCCTGGAAGACCACTTCGACCGCAACTACGAGCTGGAGTCCGCGCTCGACAAGAAGGGCGACGCCGACCGCCTCGCCAGGGTCCAGGAGTCCAGCGACCTGGCCACCATGCACTACGTCCGCCAGGGCGACCCGAGGGGTCTCGGCCACGCCGTGCTCTGCGCCGCCCCGCACGTCGGGCACGAGCCCTTCGCGGTCCTCCTCGGCGACGACCTGATCGACCCCCGCGACCCGCTCCTCCAGCGCATGATCGATGTCCAGGAGCAGCACGGGGGCAGCGTGATCGCGCTGATGGAGGTCGCCCCCGAGCAGATCCACCTCTACGGCTGTGCCGCCGTGGAGGCCACCGGCGAGGGCGACGTAGTCAAGATCACCGGCCTGGTCGAGAAGCCCGACCCGGCGGACGCCCCGTCCAACTACGCCATCATCGGCCGCTACGTCCTCGACCCGCACATCTTCGGCATACTGCGCAAGACCGAGCCCGGCCGGGGCGGCGAGATCCAGCTCACCGACGCCCTCCAGCAGCTCGCGGAGGACGAGAAGGTCGGCGGTCCGGTGCACGGCGTCGTCTTCAAGGGCCGCCGCTATGACACCGGCGACCGCGCCGACTACCTGCGTGCCATTGTCCGTCTCGCGTGCGAACGTGAGGACCTGGGCCCGGACTTCAGGACCTGGCTGCGCAGTTTCGTCGCCGAGGAGATGCAGGAACGTTGAGCACCGCCGCGAACCGTCCCGTCGGACCGGACCACGTGTGGTCGGTGGACGAGCACCTGGAGGACATTCTCAGCACCGTCCGCCCGCTCGACCCCATCGAGCTCCAGCTCCCCGACGCGCAGGGCTGTGCGCTGGTCGACGACGTCATGGTGCCGGTGTCCCTGCCGCCCTTCGACAACAGCTCCATGGACGGTTACGCGGTACGGGTCACGGACGTGACCGGTGCGAGCGAGGAGTACCCGGCGGTCCTGGACGTGGTCGGCGACGTCGCCGCCGGCGACGCCGCCCCGGTCCAGGTCGGCCCCGGCCAGGCCGCGCGCATCATGACCGGCGCCCCGCTGCCGCCCGGCGCCGAGGCCGTCGTCCCCGTCGAGTGGACGGACGCCGGGCTCGGCGGCGGCCCGGCGAGCGGGATGCGCGCCCGCGCCCAGGCGCCCGAGGGCGCCGAGGGCCAGGTCCGGGTCTTCCGGCCCGCCGGGACGGGGGCCCATGTCCGGCCCAGCGGCAGCGACGTACGCGCCGGTGACCGGGCACTCGCCGCGGGCACGGTCCTCGGGCCGTCCCAGATCGCGCTGCTCGCCGCGATCGGCCGGGGCACGGTCCGGGTGCGGCCGCGCCCGCGTGTCGTCGTGATGTCCACCGGCAGTGAACTCGTCCAGCCGGGCGAGCCGTTGGAGCACGGCCAGATCTTCGACTCCAACAGCTTCGCCCTCACCGCCGCCGCCCGGGACGCGGGCGCCATCGCCTACCGGGTCGGCGCGGTCGCGGACGACGCGGACGTGCTGCGCTCCACCATCGAGGACCAGCTGGTCCGCGCCGACCTGCTGGTCACCACCGGCGGGGTCAGCGTCGGCGCGTACGACGTGGTCAAGGAGGCGCTCACCGAGGTCGGCGAGGAGGAGGGCGGCGGAGTCGACTTCCGCAAGCTCGCCATGCAGCCCGGCAAGCCCCAGGGCTTCGGCGCGGTGGGCCCCGACCACACCCCGCTGCTGGCCCTGCCCGGCAACCCGGTGTCGTCGTACGTCTCCTTCGAGCTGTTCGTACGCCCCGCCATCCGCGCCCTGATGGGTCTTCCGGACGTCCACCGGCCGCGCGTCCGGGCCACCCTCGCGGTGGACGGGCCGCTGCGCTCGCCCGAGGGCCGCCGCCAGTTCCTGCGCGGCAACCACGCGGACGGCGAGGTCACCCCCGTGGGGGGCAGCGGCTCCCATCTGATCGCCGCGCTGGCCCACGCCAACGCGCTGATCGTGCTCCCCGAGGACGTGACGGAGGCCGAGGACGGCACCGAGGTCGAGGTCGTCCTGCTCGGCTGACCTCCCACCGCCCCGCCCGGGGCGGTGAGAGGGTCCCGGGCCGGTGTCCGAGGCGACTTGGCGGTACCGTGGCGCGCACAGGAGGCCCGCGCATCGCCCGCGCCGGCGGGCCGCGAACGGGAAGCACCGCACACCATGAGTACGCACGACCGACTGACGCACATCGACGAGGCGGGCGCGGCCCGCATGGTCGACGTATCCGGGAAGGAAGTGACCGCGCGCACCGCCCGTGCCAGTGGCCGGGTGCTCGTGTCCCCGCGCGTGGTCGAGCTGCTGCGCGGTGAGGGGGTGCCCAAGGGCGATGCCCTGGCCACCGCCCGGATCGCGGGCATCATGGGCGCCAAGCGCACCCCGGACCTGATCCCGCTCTGCCACCCGCTGTCGGTCTCCGGTGTGACGCTGGACCTCGCCGTCACGGACGAGGGCGTGGAGATCCTGGCCACCGTGAAGACCACCGACCGCACCGGCGTGGAGATGGAGGCCCTCACCGCCGTCTCGGTCGCCGCGCTCACCGTGGTCGACATGGTGAAGGCGGTCGACAAGGGCGCCGTCATCACCGACGTGCGGGTGGAGGAGAAGACGGGCGGCAAGTCCGGTCACTGGAGCCGGGCGTGACCGGCACCGCGTACCGCGCGCTGGTCGTCACCGCCTCCAACCGCGCCTCCGCCGGGGTCTACGCCGACAAGGGCGGCCCCGCCGTCGCCGAGGGCCTCACCCGCCTCGGCTTCACCGTGGACGGCCCGCAGGTGGTCCCGGACGGCGACCCGGTCGAGGCCGCCCTGCGCGCGGCCGTGGCCGCCGGATACGACGCGGTCGTCACGACCGGCGGCACCGGCATCTCGCCCACCGACCGCACCCCCGAGGCCACCCGCGCGGTCCTCGACCACGAGGTACCGGGCATCGCCGAGGCGATCCGGGCGTACGGGCGCGAGAAGGTGCCCACCGCCGCGCTCTCGCGGGGCCTGGCCGGGGTCGCGGGCGGCACGCTGATCGTGAACCTGCCCGGTTCGAGCGGCGGGGTGCGCGACGGACTCGCCGTGCTGGAGCCGCTGCTGCGGCACGCCGTCGACCAGATCCGCGGCGGTGACCACCCCCGGCCCGACGCACCGGGCCACGCGGGCGCCGGGGGTGCGAGCTGACCGGCAGATCCTGGCCCGTGGTGCTGGTGGACGGCGATGTCGTCCTGCGGCCGATAAGGGTGCGCGACCAGCGCGCCTGGCGCGAGGTCAACCGGCGCAACCGGGACTGGCTGCGCCCCTGGGAGGCGACCATCCCGCCGCCCACCCAGGCCGGGCCGATCGCGCACCGGCCCACCTACCGCCAGATGATCCGGCATCTGCGCTCCGAGGCGACGGCGGGCCGGATGCTGCCGTTCGTCATCGAGTACCAGGGGCGCCTGGTGGGCCAGCTCACGGTCGCCGGGATCACCTGGGGTTCCATGTGCTCCGGGCACATCGGCTACTGGGTGGACCAGTCGGTCGCCGGGCGCGGGGTGATGCCCACGGCCGTCGCGCTCGTGTCCGACCACTGCTTCCGCGCGGTCGGGCTGCACCGCCTGGAGGTCTGCATCCGCCCAGAGAACAGGCCCAGCCGGCGCGTGGTGGAGAAGCTCGGCTTCCGCGAGGAGGGTCTGCGGCCGCGCTATCTGCACATCGACGGCGCCTGGCGGGACCACATGGTCTACGCGCTCACCGCCGAGGAGGTCCCCGGCGGCCTGGTCGACCGCTGGCGGCGCACGCGCGCGGCGCGGCCCGGACAGCCGGGGAATGCGAACAGCACCGGAAATTGAATATCTGTTCGAATTAATGCCCGGGGCGACCATCTCGTTACCGTCTCCGGGCATTCAATTCCCCCCTTCGACGGTCCGCTGATCGCATCGGTCGCAAAAAAAGCTGGAAATATCAGCCAGATCGTGCGACACACCGGCTCAATTGGCGGATGGCCCCGAGCAAACCCCTCTACCGTGTGAGTCGTGAGCAGCAGCGGCCTCATCTACGCAGTCATTGTCGGGGCCTGGGCCGCCTACTTGGTGCCGATGTGGCTCCGTAGGCAGGACGAGCTGAACGAGGCCCGTCCGACGGAACGCTTCAGCACCGCCATCCGGCTGCTGTCCGGAAGGGCGGGAATGGAGCGCCGGTACGCCAAGGACCTGCGGGCGCGCTCCACCCAGGAGGGGGAGCCGGACGCCGGTGACCCGGACGTCGCCACCGACCCGGTGGACGTCCGGGACTTCGCCGTGCCTCCGACGCGCCGTCAGGTCCGGGCGGACACCGAGCCCGAGCGGCAGGTGCGGGCGGAAGCCCCGCGCGACCAGGTGGCCCCCGCGGCCCCCAAGTCGCCCTCCGCGCAGGCGTATCCGTCCCGCCACGCCCAGGCGCCCGAACCCGAACACGTCCCCGCCCGGCGCACGCCCTCGGCGCAGGCGGCCGCGGCGCGCGCCCAGCGCACGAAGGTGCTCGCCCGCAGACGGCGCACCACCGTGCTGCTGTTCCTCGCCTTCACCGTCGGCGCCATCGCCGCCGCGGTGGGGGGCCTGGCCCTCCTGTGGGTGCCCGCGGTGCCGGCTGTGCTGCTCAGCGCGTACATCGGCTATCTGCGACGGCAGGAACGGCGCCGGTTCGCCTTCCAGATGGACCGCAGGAGCGCCGAGGACGCGGCCGCCCGGCTGCGTGAACGCGCCGGCCAGCCGCGCCGCCGCGCGGCCGCCGAGGCGGCCGTCGTCGCCGACGAGCCGGAGGAGGGAACGGGGCCGCACACCGACCCCGCTCTGTCCGCCGCCCTCGCCGCCGACCGGCGCGCCCTGGTGGAGCAGACCGACCACGCCGAATGGGTCGACCAGCAGCGCGAGCGGCAGCGCCGCCCCGGACACGGCGAGAGCTGGGACCCGGTGCCGGTGCCGCTGCCCACGTACGTGACCGCGCCGGTCGCCCCGCGTGCCACCGCCGACGTGGACCTGGGTGCTCCCGGCACCTGGAGCTCGGCCCGCTCCAGCGCCGTCACCCCGGACCAGCGCCCCGAGGCCCCGGTGGCCGATCCGGCACCGGCCGAGGAGCGCCCGGAGGACGCGCGGGGCGACGCCCGGCGCAGCGCCTCCGCCCGCCGCTCCCGCGAGCGGGGCCGCACCCCGCTCTTCGACCAGTACGAGGACGGCGACCGGCCGCGCGCCGCCAACGAGTGACCCCTCTGACCAGTCCCGGAGCGGATTTCCGAGCACGCCGATCGGGATGCTAGAGTTTCACTCGTTGCAAGGGCCTGTGGCGCAGTCCGGTAGCGCACCTCGTTCGCATCGAGGGGGCCAGGGGTTCAAATCCCCTCAGGTCCACGTAACGCTCCGACCGAGTCTTCTCGGGAAGAGTTCACGAGACCCCGTCCGATCTTCTGATCGGACGGGGTCTCGTCGTTTCCGGGGTCTTTCCGCCCGTCAGGCGGGTTCGGTCACCGCGTCCGCGTACCGCGCCACGGAGATCCGGTAGGCCGGCAGATGGGGTGCGAGGGCGCCCAGGGCGAGGGCGGCGGCCTCGCGTTCGCGGCCCAGGTCGATGAGGGTCAGGGCGAGGAACGCGGTGACGGCGTCGTCCAGGGGGTCCGAGGTGTGGGCCCGCTCCCCGAGCAACAGGTCGGCGGCCGCCTCCGGTTGGCCGAGGGCGCGCAGGGTGCTGGCCAGCTGGATGACGGCCTGGCGGCGGCGGTCCTCGGGGAGGCCGGTGTCCAGGGCCCGGCGGTAGAGGGGGACGGCGTCCTCTCCGAGGTCGGTCGCGTCGTGGGCGGAGGCGAGTTCGTAGGCGGCCACGGGGTCGCCGGCGGGCAGCTCTCCGGTCAACGCGGCCATACGGCGGCGGAATTCATCCGCCTCCGTCTCGTCGAAGGCGTCCCACAGGGCCGCGCACCGCTGTTCCCACTCCGGTGTGATCTCCATGGCCCCATCGTGACGCGTCACTCGGTGTCGGCGGGCCCTCCGAGCGGCTTCGCGTAGCAAAGGCTGTTGTCGTGATGGCGGTAGTAGCCGAACTTGGCGCACGGGGTGTAGCCGCTGGAGGTGTAGAGGGCGATGGCCTCGGGCTGTTCGGTGCCGGTCTCCAGGACCATGCGGGTGCGGCCGGCCGCGCGGGCGTCCGCCTCCAGTTCGGCGAGGATGCGGCGGGCCAGGCCGTGGCCGCGCATCTGCTCGATGACGAACATGCGCTTGAGTTCCGCGTCGCCGTCCTGGTTGCCCTCCCCGTTCAGGTCCTGGCTGCGCCACCCGCCGGTGGCGACCGGGCGGTCCTCCGCGTCGTACGCGATCAGGTACACGCCTCTGGGCGGGGCGAAGTCGGCCGGGTCGAGCGAGGTGGCGTCGCCGCCGTCGCCGTAGCGCACGTGGTACTCGGCCTGGACCTCGTCATTGAGCTTCACGGCGTCGGGGTGGTCGAAGCGGACGCGGCGTATATTCATGCTGAGTATCGTACTTCTATGCGGAGTGTGGGCGTCGGTCTCCACCAGTGTGCCGGTATCGTGCCCTGGTGCTGACTGTGACCTCGGTGAATGTGAACGGACTGCGGGCCGCCGCCAAGAAGGGCTTCGTGGAGTGGCTGGAGCGGACCGCCGCGGACGTGGTCTGCCTGCAGGAGGTGCGTGCCGAGCCGCACCAGCTCCCGGAGCACGTGCGCCGGCCCGACGGCTGGCACGTGGTGCACGCGCCCGCCGCCGCCAAGGGCCGCGCCGGCGTCTCCCTGTACACGCGCCGTGAGCCCGACCGCGTCCGGGTCGGCTTCGGCTCGGCGGAGTTCGACGGCTCGGGCCGCTATGTCGAGGCCGACCTGCCCGGTGTGACCGTCGCCTCGCTGTACCTGCCCTCGGGCGAGGTCGGCACCGAGCGGCAGGAGGAGAAGGTCCGCTTCATGGGCGAGTTCTCCGCCCACCTCAAGGAACTGCGCGAGCGGGCCGCCGCCGACGGCCGCGAGGTCCTGGTCTGCGGCGACTGGAACATCGCCCACCAGCAGGCCGACCTCAGGAACTGGCGCGGCAATGTCAAGAACTCCGGCTTCCTGCCCGAGGAGCGGGAGTGGCTGAGCCGGGTGCTCGCCCCCGGGGACGGCGGGTACGTGGACGTCGTGCGCGCCCTGCACCCCGAAGTCGAGGGCCCCTACAGCTGGTGGTCCTACCGGGGCCGCGCCTTCGACAACGACTCCGGCTGGCGCATCGACTACCACATGGCCACCCCCGGCCTCGCCGCGAAGGCGGTCAAGGGCTGGGTCGAGCGCGCCGCCACCCACGCCGAGCGCTGGTCCGACCACGCGCCGGTCACGGTGGTGTACGAGCGTTAGTCGAGCTTGCTCAGCCGCCGGTCCATGGCCAGCGACAGTTCCGCCTCCACCACGCTGCGGGCCAGCGGGCGCAGGCGCTGGAGGGAGTCCTCCGGGGCGTGGCGGCCGATCACGTCGGCGAAGAGGGCCGCGAGGGCGTCGGCGTGCTCGCGGACCCGGGCGGCTGCCGTGAGGACCTCGGCCAGCGGGATGCCCTCCCGGACCAGCGCCGACGAGACGTCCAGCAGGCGCCGGCTGATGTGCACGATCTCGTCGCCGTCGGTGCCGACATAGCCGAGGGTCATCGCGGCCGCCAGGTTCTCCGGGGTGACCTCGCCCTCGAAGCGGGCCGCCAGCTCCTCCGGGGTCAGCCGGACCGGCTCCTCCTCGGTGGGCGGGGCGACCCCCAGCAGGTCGGCCACGTCCCGGCCGTTGTCCAGCGCCTCGGCCAGCTCGGCTATGCCGTTCAGCGTGTGCCCGCGCTCCAGCAGCGCCGCGATGGTGCGCAGCCGGGCCAGGTGGTGGTCGTCGTACCAGGCGATACGGCCCTCGCGGCGGGGCGGCGGGATCAGTCTGCGCTCGCGGTAGAACCGCAGGGTGCGCACGGTGATCCCGGCGAGGCGCGCCAGCTCCTCCATGCGGTACTCGCGCCCGCCGGCCTGCCCGTCGCTGTGTCCGCCGTCTTCTGCCACGCCCGCAGCCTATGGCGTACCGGCGGTAACTTTCCTTTCCGCGCCCCCTACCGCTCAGTACGGAGCTGTTCTACAGTCCCATTGCGCCAGTGTTCACTGGCAAAGTCCGAGGATGCGTGGAGGCGTCGGGATGGCCGAGCACGAGCATGTACGGGTGGCGGTGATCGGGTCCGGGTTCGGCGGGCTGGGGGCCGCCGTGCGGCTGCGCCGGGAGGGGATCACCGACTTCGTCGTCCTGGAGCGGGCCGGCAGCGTCGGCGGGACCTGGCGGGACAACAGCTATCCGGGCTGTGCCTGCGACGTGCCGTCGCACCTCTACTCCTTCTCCTTCGCCCCCAACGCCGACTGGCCGCGCACCTTCTCCGGGCAGGAGCACATCCGGGCCTATCTGGAGCGCGTCGCCGACGACTTCGGGCTCCGCCCGCACGTGCGCTTCGACTCCGAGGTCAAGCTGATGACCTGGGACGAGGACGAGCTGCGCTGGCACATCGAGACCGCGAGCGGCTCGCTCACCGCCGACGTGGTGGTCTCCGCCACCGGCCCGCTGTCCGACCCGAAGATCCCCGAGATCCCCGGGTTGGACTCCTTCCCCGGCCGGGTGTTCCACTCCGCCCGCTGGGACCACGACTTCGACCTGCGCGGCAAGCGCGTCGCCATGGTCGGCACCGGCGCCTCCGCGATCCAGATCGTCCCCTCGATCCAGCCCGAGGTCGCACAGCTCACCGTCTTCCAGCGCACCCCGCCCTGGGTGATGCCCCGCATGGACCGGGCCATCGGCACCGCCGAGCGCAGGCTGCACCGGGCGCTGCCCTTCACCGCCCGGCTGCGGCGCGGGCTGCTCTGGGGCATCCGCGAACTCCAGGTGCAGGCGTTCACCAAGCACCCCGACGAACTCGGCCTGGTCGAGCAGCTCGCCAAGCGCAACATGGCCCGCGCCATCAAGGACCCGGCCCTGCGTGCCAAGCTCACCCCCGACTACCGCATCGGCTGCAAGCGCATCCTGCTGTCCAGCGCGTACTACCCGGCGCTCGCCCAGCCCAACGTGGACGTGGTCGCCAGCGGGGTCACCGAGGTCCGGGGCTCGACCGTGGTCGCCGCCGACGGCACCGAGACCGAGGTCGACGCGATCATCTTCGGCACCGGCTTCCACGTCACCGACATGCCCATCGCCGAGCGCGTGGTCGGTGTCGGGGGCGTCACGCTCGCCGAGGCGTGGAAGGGCGGGATGGAGGCGCTGCGCGGCGGTTCGGCGGCCGGGTTCCCGAACTGGCTGAGCGTGATCGGGCCCAACACCGGCCTGGGCAACTCCTCGATGATCCTGATGATCGAGTCCCAGCTCAACTACCTGGCGGACTACCTGCGCCAGCTCGACACCCTCGGCGGGCGCACCGCGCTGGACGCCCGCCCGGCCGCCGTCGACCGCTGGAACCGGCGGGTGCAGGAGCGGATGAAGCGCACCGTCTGGAACACCGGCGGCTGCACGAGCTGGTACCTGGACGCGGCCGGCCGCAACACCACGGTCTGGCCCGGCACCACCAGCGAGTTCCGCCAGGCCACCCGCCGGGTGGACCTCACCGAGTACGAGGTGCTGCGCAAGCCCGCGCAGACGAAGCCGACCGCCGTCCCGAGCGAGGCCACCGCATGAGCCGCACCCTGGAAGTCGCCTCCACCAACGGCGCCCGCCTGCACGTGGAGGTGCACGGCCCCGAGGACGCGCCCCCGGTCGTCCTCTCCCACGGCTGGACCTGCTCCACCGCCTTCTGGGCCGCGCAGATCGAGGAGCTGGCCCGCGACCACCGGGTCATCGCCTACGACCAGCGCGGGCACGGCCTGAGCCCGTACAGCCCCGTCTGTTCCACCGACGCGCTCGCCGACGACCTCGAAGCGGTGCTCGCGGCCACCCTGGCGCCCGGTGAGCGCGCCCTGATCGTCGGCCACTCCATGGGCGGCATGACGATCATGTCCGCCTCGGGCCGCCCCCGCTTCCGGGAGCACGCGGCCGCCGCGCTGCTGTGCAGCACCGGCAGCGGACGGCTCACCGCCGAGGCGCGCGTGGTGCCGCTGCCCGCCGGACGCGTCCGCACCTGGCTCACCGGGCGCATCCTCGGCTCGTCCCTGCCGCTCGGCCCGGTCACGCCACTGGCGAAGAAGATCCTCAAGTACGCGACCATGGGCCCCGGTTCGGCCCCGCACCTGGTCGACACCTGTGCCCGGATCGTGCACGCCTGTCCGCGCAACGCCCGGCACGCCTGGGGCGGGGTGCTGGACCGGCTCGATCTCGACCACGGCGTACGGCAGTTGACCGTGCCCACCGTCGTGCTGCACGGCACCGCCGACCGGCTCACCCCGTCGTCGCACGCCCGCATGCTCGTGGCGGAACTGCCCAACTGCGCCGGGTTCACTGAGCTGTTCGGCATCGGGCACATGACCCCGGTGGAGGCGCCGGAAGCGGTGACCGGGCGGATACGGGAACTCGTCACCACGTACGTCACGGGGAGCATCCCCGTCAGCTTGGAGGAGGGCGCATGAGCAAGGTCGGTCTCGAGGGACAGGTGGCCGTCGTCACCGGTGCGGCACGCGGCGTCGGCGAGCTGCTGGCCCGCAAACTCTCCGCGCGGGGCGCCAAGGTGGCGCTCGTCGGCCTGGAGGAGGACGAGCTGAAGGCCGTCTCCGAGCGGCTGTACGGCGAGAGCGCGTACTGGTACGCCGATGTCACCGACCACGAGGCGATGGGCCGGGTCGCCGCCGAGGTGAAGGAGCGGTTCGGCAAGGTCGACATCGTGGTGGCCAACGCCGGTGTGGCGAACGGTGGTCCGTTCGCCGACTCCGACCCGGTGGCCTGGCGGCGGGTGATCGAGGTCAACCTCATCGGCTCGGCCGTCACCGCCCGCGCCTTCCTGCCGGTGCTCACCGAGAGCCGCGGCTACCTGCTCCAGATCGCCTCCCTCGCCGCGATTACCCCGGCGCCGATGATGACGGCGTACTGCGCCTCCAAGTCGGGCGTGGAGGCGTACGCGCACAGCCTGCGCGGCGAAGTCGGCTACCTGGGCGTGCGGGTGGGCGTCGCCTACCTGTCCTGGACCGACACCGACATGGTGCGCGGCGCCGACCAGGACGACGTGATGCGGGAGTTGCGGCAGCGGCTGCCCTGGCCGTCGAACAAGACCTACCCGCTCGGCCCGGCCGTCGACCGGCTGGTGGACGGCATCGAGCGCCGGTCGCCCCACGTGTACGGACAGTGGTGGCTGCGCGGGATGCAGGGCATGCGCGGCTACCTCCCGGCCCTCATCGGCACCGTCGGCCAGCGCGAGATGCGCAGGTACGCGGACCGGCTGACCGGGATGCGGTCGGGGCTCGTGGGCGCGGGCGGCGCGGCCGACGAGGCGGCCCGCGCTACGCAGCGTAACTGATCGACATGCGGAGGGTGTTCGCCCGTGTGAATCTGGTCGAGGCCCCACCGGGGCCGCAACCGTTCTCACCAGGGATGTGAACCCACATGGGTATGAAGGACCAGTTCCAGGAGAAGTCCCGCAAGATGCAGGACCAGGCCAAGGAGAAGGCCGGCCAGGCCCGCGAGAAGGCCGGCCAGCGCGGCCCGCAGGGCCGCGACCACCAGGAGCGTGCCCACCAGCCCCAGCGTGACCGCGCCGAGAGCGGCATGCGGGACGTGGAGGACCGCTTCGACCCGGACCACACCGCCTAAACGCGGCAGATCCGGCGAAAGCCACGGCGGGGCGCCCGGCACGTCCGGGTGCCCCGCCCGGCGCGTGACTAGGTACCGCTGAGCACGACGAGCCGCTGGGTGGCGCGGGTCATCGCCACATACCGGTCCACCGCACCCTCGACGCCCTCGCCGAAGGCGTCCGGCTCCACCAGTACGACCAGGTCGAACTCCAGCCCCTTCGCCAGCTCCGGGGTGAGCGAGCGGACGCGGGGGCGCTCCTCGAACGCGGGATCACCGATGACGCAGGCGGTGCCCTCCGCGTTCTCCGCCAGCCAGTCGCGCAGCACCGCGTCCAGGTCGGACACCGGGCCGTAGGTGACCGGGATGCCGCTCGCCCGGACCGAGACCGGCACGTTGGCGTCCGGGAGGGCGGCGCGGATCACCGGCTCCGCCTCCGTCATCACCTCTTCCGGGGTGCGGTAGTTGATGCTCAGCGAGGCCACCTTCACCCGGCCGAGGCCGGCCCGGGTGAGCCGCTCCTCCCACGACTCGCTGAAGCCGTGCCGGGCCTGGGCGCGGTCGCCCACGATGGTGAAGCTCCGGGACGGGCAGCGCAGGAGCAGCATCTGCCACTCGGCGTCGGTCAGTTCCTGGGCCTCGTCCACCACGATGTGCGCGAACGGCCCGGCCAGCGCGTCCGCCTCGATGGCGGGCAGCGCGCCCTCGTCCACCAGGCTGTCCTTGAGGTCCTGCCCGTGCAGCATCGTCACCGCGCCCTCGCCGTCCGGGTCGGCCGCGATCACGCTGTCGATGACGGCGGCCATCCGCTCCCGCTCCA
Source organism: Streptomyces sp. BK022 (assembly GCF_004217355.1). Classification (NCBI taxonomy): domain Bacteria; kingdom Bacillati; phylum Actinomycetota; class Actinomycetes; order Kitasatosporales; family Streptomycetaceae; genus Streptomyces; species Streptomyces sp. BK022. The sequence continues at coordinate 173,398 of NZ_SHKU01000007.1, read as the reverse complement.
CGGCGACCGCGGCGGCCTGGCGGCGCTTCTTCCGCGAGGTCTCAGGGTCCCCGAGCCGCTGCCGGGCCGCGTCCAGCAGGGGCAGGTCGGACACCGTCCACGCCTGCGGGTCGGCGCGGCGCAGCAGGCGCACCTCGTCGGGGGAGAGCCAGGGGGCGCACATCCGCAGGTACGCCGGGACCGTCCACAGGTCGCCGACCAGGTCGGCCGCCTCCAGCAGGGGCCAGGAGCGGCGCAGGGTGCCGGTCAGCTCGCCGTCGGAGGCCAGCGCCCGGCGGAAGAGCGCAGGCGGGACCTCCTTGTCGAGCTGGTCGTAAAGGATCGTGACGAGCGCCTCCCAGATCAGGTCGCGGGCCTCGTTGTGCGGGACGCCCGTCTCCGCCGCCTCGAACGCCTCGGCCCAGTCGGCCGCGGTCAGGCGCAGCTCGGCCCAGGGGGTGGAGACCGTCAGGGGCTCGGTCGGCGGCGTCTCGTAGAAGCGCACCGCCTTCTCGATGCCCTTCACCAGGTCCGCCGAGGACTTCAGCCGGGCCACCTCCGGGTCCGCCTCGACGCCCGCCGTCGCGCCCTCTGCGACCAGGTCCCGCACGGTGCAGGTCTGGACCCCCTCCTCGCCCAGGCTCGGCAGCACGTCGGCGACGTAGTTGAGGTAGGGCTGGTGCGGGCCGACGAACAGCACGCCGCCCCGGCGGTGTCCGAGGCGCGGGTCGGAGTGGAGCAGGTAGGCGGAGCGGTGCAGGGCGACGACGGTCTTGCCGGTGCCGGGGCCGCCGTCCACCACCAGGGCGCCGCGCGAGGAGGCGCGGATGATGGCGTCCTGGTCGGCCTGGATGGTGGCGAGCACGTCCCGCATCCGCTCCGAGCGGTTGGTGCCGAGGGTCGCGATGAACGCGGACTGGTCGTCCAGCGCCGCGTGGTGCTCCAGGCCGTCGGCGGTGAACACCTCGTCCCAGTAGTCGCTGATCCGGCCGCGCTTCCAGCGGTAGCGGCGGCGGCTCGTCAGGCCCATCGGATGGGCGTGCGTCGCGGCGAAGAACGGTTCGGCGGCCGGGGAGCGCCAGTCGATCAGCAGCCGGCGGCCGGTGCTGTCGGTGAGGCCGAGCCGGCCGATGTAGACCGGCTCGGGGTCGCCGTCGTGCACGATGTGGCCGAGGCAGAGGTCGAGGCCGAAGCGGCGCAGGGCGCGCAGCCGGGCCGTCAGCCGGTGGATCTCCAGGTCGCGCTCCAGCACCTCCCGGCCGGCCCCGCCGGGCGCCCGGCGCAGGGCGTCCAGGCTCGCGGACAGCTCGGCGACGGTCTCGTCCAGGCTCGCGGCGATGTCCGCGAAGTGCCGCTCGTCGGCGGCGATCAGTGCCGGGTCGGCCTTGGCGGCGAGCCGGTCGGGGAGGTCGAACGCGCGGGACTCCGGCGCGGGCTCACGCTCGGACAGCAGCGCACACATGTAGTGGATCACTCATTTCCGCAGGTTCTGGGCTCGGCGAGCGATTCTGCGGCATGAGGGGGGCCTTGCCGCAAGGCCCCCCCTGCGCTATACGTTGTTCATGGCGGGAGGTCCCGCCCTCTTTTTTGCCCTCTCACCCCTTTTCGCGCGGCGGCAGCTTCGGCCGCGAGCGGTCCGGTACGTCGCTGTAGTCGGGCGGCACCGCGGCCGGGGTCGTCTCCAGCATCTCCAGCGCCAGCCGCACCGCGTCGTCGAGCTGTGCGTAGCGGCCCTCCGCCCAGTCCAGCGGGGTGCGCAGCGCCTCCAGGTCGGGGGCGACGCCCCGGTTCTCCACGGACCAGCCGTACTCCTCGAACCAGGCCGCGTTCATCGGCACCGTGATCACCGTGCCGTCCCCCAGCCGGTGCCGGCCGGTCATGCCGACGACCCCGCCCCAGGTGCGCTGCCCGACCACCGGGCCGAGCCCCAGCAGCTTGATCGCGGCGGTGATCATGTCACCGTCGGAGGACGTCGCCTCGTCCGCCAGCGCCACGACCGGCCCGCGCGGGGCGTTGGAGGCGTACGACACCGGCTGGGCGTCACGGGTGAGGTCCCAGCCGAGGATGGTCCGGGTCAGCTTCTCCATCACCAGCTCGCTGATGTTCCCGCCCGCGTTGCCGCGCACGTCCACGATCAGCGCGGGCCGGGAGACCTCCAGCCGCAGATCCCGGTTGAACTGGGCCCAGCCGGACCCGCCCATGTCGGGGATGTGCAGATAGCCGCACTTGCCGCCGCTCAACTCCCGTACCACCTCGCGGCGTTTGGCCACCCAGTCCTGGTAGCGCAGCGACCGGTCGTCGAGCAGCGGGACCACGGCCACCCGGCGGGCGGGGCCCGGTTCGCCCGGCGGCGGGGTGAAGGTGAGGTCCACGGTGGTGCCGCCGGACCCCGCGAGCAGCGGATACGGCCCGGTCACCGGGTCCACCGGGCGCCCGTTGACATGGGTCAGCACGGAGCCCGCGCGGATGCCGGTACCGGCCAGCGGGGAGCGTGCCCGGGAGTCGGAGGAGTCGCCGTCGAGAATGCGGGCGACCACCCAGGCACCGTCCCGGCAGACGAAGTTGGCGCCGAGCAGACCCTGCCGGCGCTGGTAGTGCGGCGGGCCCTCGTTGCGCCGGGCCGGGGTGACGTAGGCGTGCGACGTGCCCAGTTCGCCGAGGACCTCGCGCATCAGGTCGGCGAACTCGTCGGGGGAGGCGACCCGTTCGACCAGCGGGCGGTACTGCTCCAGGACCGCCGTCCAGTCGATCCCGCACATGCCGGGGTCCCAGAAGTAGTCCCGGGTGATCCGGCCGCCCTCGGCGTAGGCGCCGCGCCACTCGGCGGCGGGGTCCACCTCGTGCAGGATGCGCCGCAGGTCTATCCACACCGTGGTGTCGCTGTCGCCGGGCTCGGTGGCGGGCACCGCGCGCAGGTCGCCCTCGTCCACCACGACCAGCCGGGTGCCGTCGCCGCTCACCTCGAACCAGTCCAGGTGGCCGACGAGTTCGGACTTCTTTGCCTTGCTGAGGTTGAAGTGCTCCAGCGTGGGCCGCCCGCTGATGTCGGCGGGGTTGACGAAGGTCTCGCCCAGCGCGCCGGAGATGGGCCAGCGCAGCCACACCAGCCCGCCGCCCGCGACCGGGCGCAGCGCCGAGTACTTGGAGGACATCACCGGGAACGGCGTGACCCGGTTCTCCAGCCCCTCCACCTCCACGGTCACCGTGCCGCCCTCGTCGGACCCGGTCTCCAGCGGATCGAGCCCGCCCGCCGCCGGACGGCCCTCGGGATTGAGCGCGAAGGGCGAGGGCGTGGCCGAGTTCAGCGGGACCAGGTAGGGGCGGCAGCCGAGCGGGAAGGACAGGTCGCCGGTGTGCACGTCGTACACCGGGTCGAAGCCGCGCCAGGAGAGGAAGGCGAGGTAGCGGCCGTCGCTGGTGAAGACCGGGTTCTCGTCCTCGAAGCGGCCGTTGGTGACGTCGACGATATGGCGGTCCTTGATCCGGGCGAGCTTGATCTGGCGCAGGGAGCGGCCGATGCCGGGGTGGGACCAGGTGAGCCAGGCGCCGTCGGGGGAGAAGGCGAGGTCGCGGACGGGGCCGTTGTCGGAGCGGATCAGCTCGGTGACGGTGCCGGGCGCCCGTCCCTCAGTGCTCTCGGCGTCCTCCGCCACGTCGATCAGCAGCAGCCTGCCGTCGTGCGAGGCGACGGCCAGCCGTTCGCCTTCCGGGTCGGAGACCAGCTCCAGCACCCGGCCGAGCCGCCCCTCGCCGAGCAGCCGGGGCTCGCGGCCGCCGGTGGCGCGGGGGAGCTGGGCGACGGCCACCGCGTCCTCCCCCTCGGCGTCGGTGACGTAGGCGAGCTGGCCGGTCGAACCGAGCATCTCCGGCAGCCGGACCCGGACGCCGGGGGTGTCGGCGATGGTGCGGGCCGGGCCGTCGCGGTGGGTGAGCCAGTACAGGCCGCCCCGGACGGTGACAGCGCTGGCCCGGCCGGTCTCGTCCACCGAGAGGCCGTCCACGTTGTGCGCGGCGGGCACCTGGTAGGGACGGCGGCCGGGGGAGGGGCCGCCCAGGTCGATGTCCAGCCTGCGCGGGGTGCCGGTGGGGGAGAGGTCGTCCACGATCCAGAGGTCACCGGCGCACTGGTAGACCACCCGCTCGCCGTCGGTCGCGGCGTGCCGGGCGTAGAAGGCGTCGTGGTCGGTGTGCCGGCGCAGGTCGGTGCCGTCCGGGGCGACGGAGTACAGGTTGCCGATGCCCTCGTGGTCGGAGAGGAAGACGATGCGGCCGGCGACGAACATCGGGGAGGAGAGCTGGCCGTCGATGTCCGCCAGTAGCCGCCGCCCCTGGAGCCACAGCCGCCCCGTCGCGCCGCCGCGGTACCGCTTCCAGGACGCCGGTTCGTGCGGGGGCGTGCCGGTGAGGAGGAGGGTCTGGTGCTCGCCCGCGGTGTCCGCGACCTGGATGTCACCGACCGGGCCCCAGGGCAGCCGCCCGCCGGGACTGCCGTCGGTGCCGACCTTGTGGGCCCAGGTGAAGTAGGAGAAGGGCTGGCCGTGCGAGGCGACGGCCAGGATGTCGCTCCTGCCGTGCTGGTCGGGGGGCGTCCAGCCGCACACCTGGGTGTCGGCGCTGCCCCAGTACGTCAGCTGTCGCGCCGGGCCGCCGGCCACGTCCACCAGGTGGATCTCCGGCACCAGGCTGCGCCAGCTCGTGAAGGCGATCTGCTTGCCGTCGGGCGAGAAGCGGGGGTGTCCGGCCTTGGTGCGGTCCGCGGTGAGCCGCCAGGGGCGGCCCGGTTCGTCGAGCGGCGCCAGCCAGAGGTCGTCCTCGGCCACGAAGCACAGCAGATCGTCACTGATGTGGGGAAGCCGCAGATAGCTCACCCATCCATGCTTTTCCGGCGCGGGAGGCACAGCAACTCGTGCGGACGCCTACCCGTGACGCAGGCCACGCCCCGCAGCCGTACGAAACGGTTTCGTTTCGTAGACGGCCGGGGTACCGTCTTCTCGTACGGAGTCCCGTACGCGAGCCATGCGTCCGGAGGGACGGGAGAGGGTGAGGCGGATGACCGACGCCGCCACCGCGCGCCGCAGCAGACTCACGCCCGAACGGGCGGCCGAGCTGTACGAGGCGGTCCTCGACCTGCTCCGCGAGGTCGGCTACGACGCCCTCACCATGGACGCCGTCGCCGCCCGCACCCGCTCCAGCAAGGCCACGCTCTACCGCCAGTGGGGCGGCAAGGCCGAACTGGTCGCCCGTGCGATCCGGCACAGCAAGCCCGGCCGGATCTCCGACGTGGACACCGGCTCGCTGCGCGGGGACTTCCTGGCCCTCGTGCACCGCGAGGACGACTGCGCCATGGAGCAGAACACCGCCCTCATGCGGGGCCTGGCCATGGCCACGCACACCAACCCGGACCTGCTGCAGGCGTTCCGGGAACAGGTCATCGAACCCGAGATGACCGAGCTGAGCCGGATGCTCTCGCGCGCCGTGGACCGGGGCGAAGTGGCCCCGGACAACCCGGCGCTGGCCTTCGTGGTGCACATGATGATCGGCGCGTTCGCCACCCGGGCGCTCATCGACGGGCGGCCGCCCACCCAGGACTTCCTCAGCTCCTACATCGACGCCGTGATCCTCCCCGCTCTCGGCGTCCCCACCACCTGACCGACCCCTCCCCAGCAAGCCCACCACCTGACGTCACCGCTCACGTCGCCGGGCTGACCTTTCCTGCCCAGATGCTCTCCACGACCTGACCGGGAGTACGCCCTCGTGGCCACTTACCTGTACAAACTCGGCCGATTCGCCTTTCGGCGACGGCACTTCGTCGCCCTGCTGTGGGTCGCGCTGCTCACCCTCGCCGGGGTGGGCGCGGCCTCCGCGCCGCCCGCCGGCAACTCGTCCTTCTCCATCCCGGGCACCGAGGCGCAGCGCGCCTTCGACCTGCTGGAGCAGCGCTTCCCCGGCATGAGCGCCGACGGCGCCACCGCCCGCGTCGTCTTCAAGGCGCCCGAGGGCCAGAAGATGACCGACGCCGGCAACAAGGCCGCGGTGGAGAAGACGGTCAAGGAGCTGGGCTCCGGCTCCGAGGTCGCCTCCGTCGCCGACCCGTACACCGGCAAGGCGGTCAGCCGGGACGGCACGATCGCCTACGCCTCGGTGAAGTACAAGGTCTCCGGGATGGAGCTGGAGGACTCCTCCCGCGACGCCCTCAAGGAGAGCGCCGGGCACGCCCGGGACGCCGGGCTGACCGTCGAGATCGGCGGCGACGCGCTCACCACCGCGCCCGAGACCGGGTCCAGCGAGGTCATCGGCATCGCCATCGCGGCCGTCGTCCTCGTCATCACCTTCGGTTCGCTCATCGCGGCCGGCCTGCCGCTGCTCACCGCGATCATCGGCGTCGGCATCGGCGTCTCCGCGATCACCGCGCTGGCCACCCCGCTGGACCTGGGTTCCACCACCTCCACCCTGGCCACGATGATCGGCCTCGCGGTTGGCATCGACTACGCCCTCTTCATCGTCTCCCGCTACCGGGCCGAACTGGCCGAGGGCCGCGACCGCGAGGAGGCCGCGGGCCGCGCCGTGGGGACGGCGGGCTCGGCGGTGGTCTTCGCGGGCCTCACCGTCGTCATCGCACTGGTCGGGCTCTCCGTCGTCAACATCCCGATGCTGACCAAGATGGGCGTCGCCGCCGCGGGCACGGTCGCCATCGCGGTGCTGATCGCGCTCACCATGATCCCGGCACTGCTCGGGTACGCGGGCCGTACGGTCAAGCCGGCCGGCGAGAAAAGCAAGCTGCTCGGCGGGGGACGCGCGGCCAAGAAGGCCGGCCGTCCCAACATGGGCACCCGGTGGGCGAGCTTCGTGGTCCGGCGCCCGGTCACCGTGCTGCTGCTCGGTGTGGTCGGCCTCGGCGCCGCCGCCGTCCCGGCCGCCTCGCTCGAACTGGGCCTGCCCGACGACGGCTCCCAGCCGGTCTCCACCACCCAGCGCCGCGCCTACGACCTGCTCTCCGACGGCTTCGGCCCCGGCTTCAACGGCCCGCTGATGGTCGTCGTCGACGCCAAGGGCAGCGCCGACGAGAAGGCCGCGTTCGCCAAGGTCGGCGACGAGATCAAGGGCCTGAAGGACGTCGTCACGGTCACCCCGCCGGCGCCCAACAAGGCGGGCGACACCGCGATCATCACCGTCGTACCGAAGTCCCAGCCGTCCTCGGCCACCACCGAGGACCTGGTGCACGCGATCCGGGGCAAGAGCGCGTCGATCGCCTCCGCGACGGACGCGAAGCTGCTGGTCACCGGCGCGACGGCGATGAACATCGACGTGTCGCAGAAGCTGAACGACGCGCTGCTGCCGTACCTCGCGCTGGTCGTCGGCCTCGCCTTCCTGCTGCTGATCGTGGTGTTCCGCTCGATCCTGGTCCCGCTGAAGGCGGCCCTCGGCTTCCTGCTCAGCGTGCTGGCCGCCCTCGGCGCGGTCGTCGCGGTCTTCCAGTGGGGCTGGCTGTCCGGCCTGATGAACGTCGAGCAGACCGGGCCGGTCATGTCGATGATGCCGATCTTCATGGTCGGCGTGGTCTTCGGACTCGCCATGGACTACGAGGTGTTCCTCGTGACCCGGATGCGTGAGGCGTACGTCCACGGGGAGAACCCGGGCCAGGCGGTCGTCACCGGCTTCCGGTACAGCGCCCGCGTCGTCACCGCCGCCGCCGTCATCATGATCGCCGTCTTCTCCGGCTTCATCGGCTCCAGTGAGGCGATGATCAAGATGATCGGCTTCGGCCTGGCCATCGCCGTCTTCTTCGACGCCTTCATCGTCCGCATGGCCGTCGTCCCGGCCGTCCTGGCCCTCCTTGGCCGCCGCGCCTGGTGGCTCCCGGCCTGGCTGGACCGCGCCCTGCCCAACGTGGACGTCGAGGGCGAGGGCCTGCGCACCGACTCCGACCCGGACGGGGACCGGGAACTGGTCAGCGCCTGAGGATGTTCCCGGCGGACGGCCGGTGGGGCGGGTGCCCCACCGGCCGTTTGTCGTCGCCCCCCCCGCGATCCGGGGGGACCGGCCAAACCCCGTGTACAGGCCACGCGGTGATCGGTTAGCGTGCCGGGTATGACGACGACTGGCCCTGACCGGTGACGCCGCTCGTCACCGCCGCTGTCCTGCTGGCCGCGTTCACCCACGCCGGGTGGAACGCCATCGCCCACCGGATCAGCGACAAGCTGACCGGGTTCACGCTGATCGCCGGGGGCGGGCTGGTCGTCGGGCTGGTGATGGCGCTGTTCGCGCCCTGGCCGGCCGGACCCGCGTGGCCGTATCTGCTCGTCTCCGCCGGCGTGCATGTCGCGTACTACGCCCTGCTCATGACCTCCTTCCGGCTCGGTGACTTCGGGCAGGCCTACCCGATCGCACGCGGTACCGCGCCGCTGGTCGTGACCGTGCTGGCCGCCCTGTTCGCGCACGAGGTGCCCGGCCGGTGGACGGCGGCCGGGGTCGCGGTGTCCTGTGTCGGGCTGACCGGGGTGAGCCTGTGGGGGCTGCGGGGGCGGCGGCCGGACTTCAAGGCCATCGGCGCCGCCGTCGCCACCGGGCTCACCATCGCCGTGTACACCGTCCTCGACGGCGTCGGCGTACGGCACGCGGAGACCCCGCTCGGCTACATCGCCTGGCTGATGGCCGCCCAGGGGATCTTCATCCCCGCGTACATGTACTACCGGGTCCGCGGTGACCTGGTCCGCCGGCTCAGGCCGTACGCCACGCTCGGCCTCCTCGGCGCGGTCCTCTCCGTCGCCGCCTACGCCCTCGTCCTGTGGGCGCAGACCCGCGCCCCCCTCGCCCCCGTCGCCGCCCTCCGCGAATCCTCGATCATCGTCGGCGCGGCCATCGGCGCTCTCTTCTTCAAGGAGCGCTTCGGCGCTCCGCGCATCGCGGCGGCGGGGCTGCTGGTGGTGGGGATCGGGTTGATGCTGCACGCGGGGTGAGTCCGCCGCCCCGGGTGCTGTTTCCGCGCGTCGCCGGGGAGTGCGCCGCGAGGGAAGCCGTCGAAGTCTTCGACGAGTAGGAGCGGGACCGGCTGTGCAACGGTGGACCGGGCCGGATCTGCGGGCAGGATGGGGGCGAGGGGCATGATCGACAGCCCCTCGTGGGACCGCACCCCGTGAGAAGGAGAGCCACCGTATGACCGCCACCGACCGGCCGACCGTCGCCGTGCTGGGCACCGGCATCATGGGCGCCGCCATGGCCCGCAACCTCGCCGCCGCCGGGCTCCCCGTACGCGCCTGGAACCGCACCCGCGCCAAGGCCGAGCCGCTCGCGGAGGACGGCGTCCGCGTCACCGGTACGGCCGCCGAGGCGGTCGAGGGCGCGGACGTGGTGCTGACCATGCTGTACGACGGTGACACCGTGCTGGACGTGATGCGCGAGGCGGTGCCCGCGCTGCGCCCCGGCACCCTGTGGGTGCAGAGCACCACCGCCGGTGCGGAACTCACCGGCCGCCTCGCCGCGTTCGCCCGCGAGCACGGGCTGGAGTTCTACGACGCGCCCGTGCTCGGCACCCGCAAGCCCGCCGAGGACGGTCAGCTCACCGTGCTGGCCGCCGGGCCCGAGGCGGGGCGGGCCACCCTCGCGCCGGTCTTCGACGCGGTCGGCTCGCGCACGGTGTGGACCGGCGAGGACGGGGCGGAGGGCAGCGCGAGCAGGCTCAAGCTGGTCGCCAACAACTGGGTGCTCGCGGTCACCGCGGCCACGGGGGAGGTACTGGCGCTCGCGCAGGCGCTCGGCGTCGACCCGCGCTCGTTCTTCGACCTCATCGAGGGCGGCCCGCTGGACATGGGCTACCTCCGCGCCAAGGCCGCCCTGATCCTGGAGGGCAAGCTCACCCCGGCCTCCTTCGCCGTCGCCACCGCCGAGAAGGACGCCCGCCTCATCACCTCCGCCGCCGACCGGGGCGGCGTCCGCCTCGACCTCGCCGAGGCCACCGCCGACCGCTTCGCCCGCGCGGCCGCCCAGGGGCACGGGGAGGAGGACATGGCGGCGGCGTACTTCGCCAGCTTCGAGGAGAAGACGGCCGAGTGAGCCTCCGGCGGCCGGCGGGGGCTCCCGGAGCCGGGCGCGCGCCCGGACCGCGACCCGCCGGCCCCGCGCGCGGGGGCGGTTCAGCCGCCGCTGACCCCGGCCCGGCCAGGCCCCGCGCGGGAACACGCCGACGTGAACTTCGCCGGAGGCGGGCGCACCCTTGAAGCAGGGGGCACGGTGGCTTTCGGAGGTGGTTGGGATGACGCACAACGCCGTGGGTTGGCACATCGAGCTGGAGTTCGAGGAGGACGACCAGCACACGCGCGCGGTGGCGATGGTGCGGCTGGCGGACGGCAGTGAGGTACGGGCGCACGGGCACGCCACCCGGCACCGGGTCGACTCCAACCAGCCGAGGGTCGGCGAGGAGATCGCCGGCGCCCGCGCCCTGAACGAACTGGCCATGCGCCTGCTGACCAAGGCGCACGAGGAGATCGACGCGGACTCCGGGCGCATCTCGCACGCCATCCACGTCTGACCGGGCTCAGCCCAGCGAGCTCCGCACCGCCCGCACCAGTGCCTGGGCCCTCGGGTCCGCCGTCACCCCGCCCTGGAAGCCGTTGGTGACATAGCCGAAGGAGACACCGGAGGCGGGGTCGGCGAAGGCGAGGGCGCCGCCCCGGCCGGGGTGGCCGAAGGCGGTGGGCGAGAGGAGGGGGGACGCGGGGCCGTGGAGCATGAAGCCGAGCCCGAACCGGGTGCCCACCACGAGCACCCGGTCCGGGCCCGCCGACGTCTCCGCGCGGGCCAGCTCCGCCGTCTTCGGGGTGAACAGCCGTGTGCCGCCGTCCACTTCACCGATGAGGGACGCGTACACGCGGGCCAGCCCGTCCGCCGTGGCGATGCCGTTCGAAGCGGGGAGGGCGGCCGAACGGTAGGCGGGCGCGTTCTCGTCCGGCAGCGGGGTGATCGCGGCGAAGGCGCGCCGGGTCAGGGAGGCGGGGTCGGCGTAGGCGTCGGCCACGGCCCGCTTGGGGCGCACCTTCAGCGCACCCGGTGTCCCGGGCGGGGAGAGGGGCCCCACGCGGCCCACCCGCGCCTGCATTGAGGCGGGCAGCCCCAGCCATACGTCCGCCCCGGCCGGCGCCGCGATCTCGGACGCGACGAACTCGCCGACCGGACGCCCGGTGACCCGGCGGACCAGCTCGCCGGTGAGCCAGCTGTACGTCTGCGCGTGGTACCCGTGGTCCGTGCCCGGCTCCCACACCGGCGCCTGCGCGGCGACGGCGGCGGCGCCCAGATCGGGGTCCGCCGCCTCCGCGGGGGCCAGCGGCCGGTCCAGCACCGGCACGCCCGCCCGGTGGGCGAGCAGATCGCGCACGAGGGCGCGCTCCTTGCCCGCCGCCTTGAACTCGGGCCAGTACGCGCCCACCGGGGCGTCCAGGTCCAGCAGGCCCCGCTGGTGCAGCAGCAGGAGCGCGGCGGCGGCGACCCCCTTGGTCGCGGAGCGCACGATCTGCGCGGTGCCGCGCTCCCAGGGGGCGGAACCGTCGACGTCCCGGGTACCGGCCCACAGGTCGACGACCCGGTGCCCGTCCCGGTACACGGCCACGGCCGCGCCCCGCTCGCCGAGCCGGGCGAAGTTCGCCGCGAACGCCTCCGCCACCGGCTCGAAGCCCTCGGCCACCGTGCCGTTCACCCGCGCATCCACGCCGTGTCCCTTTCCTCGCCCGCACTCACGAGTGAAACACGGCCGTACGGCCGTGGATTCCTCGGCCTCGACGGGACGCCGGACTCCGACGCCCCACGACCGCTCACGCGTCCAACGCCACCGTGCGCGGATCGAACCCGAACGGCAGCTCCAGCCGGTGCGCCCGCATCAGCGCGTCGTCGGAGAGCAGCCGGCCCGTGGGGCCGTCGGCCGCGATCACCCCGTCACTGAGGATCAGCGCACGCGGGCACAGCTCCAGGGCGTAAGGCAGATCATGCGTGACCATCAGCACCGTGACGTCCAACGCCCGCAGGATGTCGGCCAGTTCGCGCCGCGAGGCCGGGTCGAGGTTGGAGGACGGCTCGTCCAGGACGAGGATCTCCGGCCGCATCGCCAGCACCGTCGCCACCGCGACCCGGCGCCGCTGCCCGAAGGAGAGATGGTGCGGGGGCCGGTCGGCGAACTCCGCCATCCCGACCTGCTCCAGCGCGGTCCGCACCCGCTCCTCCAGCGCGGCCCCCTTCAGCCCGGCCGCCGCCGGCCCGAACGCCACGTCCTCGCGCACGGTCGGCATGAAGAGCTGGTCGTCGGGGTCCTGGAAGACGATGCCGACCTTCTGCCGGATCTCGGCCATGTGCCGCTTGCCGACCGGGAGTCCGGCCACGGTGACCGTGCCGGTGCCGCCGGACAGGATGCCGTTCAGATGCAGCACGAGCGTGGTCTTGCCCGCGCCGTTCGGCCCGAGCAGCGCGACCCGTTCACCGCGCGGGACGGTGAAGTCGACGCCGAACAGGGCCTGGTGGCCGTCGGGGTAGGCGAAGGCGAGGCCGGAGACCTCCAGCGACAGCGATGCGGTACTCACAAAAACCATCCCAGCAGACAGACGACGAGGGCGGAGCAGGGCAGGGCCAGCGCGCGCAGCCACTGGTCACGGGTGGCGGTGACCTCGTCGATGACCGGCATCGACCCGGCGTAGCCCCGGCTCACCATGGCCAGATGCACCCGCTCGCCACGCTCGTAGGAGCGGATGAACAGCGCGCCCGCCGATTTGGCGAGCACCCCCCACTGCCGTACCCCCCGCGCCTCGAAGCCGCGCGACTCGCGGGCGATCCGCATCCGGCGCATCTCGTCGGTGATGACGTCGCCGTAGCGGATCATGAAGGAGGCGATCTGCACCAGCAGCGGCGGCAGCTTCAGCCGCTGGAGCCCGAGCAGCAGTTCGCGCAGGTCGGTGGTGGCGGCGAGCAGCACGGACGCGGCGACGCCCAGGGTGCCCTTGGCCAGCACGTTCCAGGCGCCCCACAGGCCGTTGACGCTCAGCGAGAGCCCGAGGACGTGCACCCGCTCGCCCTCCGCGACGAACGGCATGAGCACCGCGAACGCGACGAACGGCACCTCGATCAGCAGCCGCTTCAGCAGGAACCCGGCGGGTACCCGCGCCCGGTACGCGACCGACGCCAGCAGCAGCGCGTACACCCCGAACGCCCACATCGCCTCGCGCGGGGTGGAGACCACCACCACGACGAAGGCGAAGACGGCCGCCAGCTTGGTGTGCGGGGGGAGCCGGTGCACGGCGGAGTGCCCGTGCCGGTAGAGCTTGTGGGCGTGACCCGCGCCCATCTCAGACGCTCGTGTTCGCGGGAGAGGCGTCGTGGTCGCGGCGGCGGCGCACCGCCCAGAAGACCGCGCTGCCCGCGACGACGGTGACGCCGACGCCGATCACGCCCGCGAGACCCCCGGAGAGCCGGGCGTTCGCCACGTCCTTGACGCCGTAGTCGGCCAGCGGGGAGTCCGAGGAGTGGTGCGGCTCGGTCTTCTTGTCGATGCCCTTGTCGTGGGCGACCTTCTCCAGGCCGTCCGGGTTGGCGGAGGCGTAGAAGCTGACGAAGCCGGCGAGGACCAGCGAGGTCACCAGGCCGGTGATCCACAGGGTGCGCCGGGAGGTGCGCGCGGCGGCCGGGGCCGGGGCGGCGTCGGGGGCGTCGACCAGCTCGCCGTTCACCCGGAGCCGGAGCTTCTGCCGCAGTCCGCGCGCGCCGTACACGAGGTCGGGGCGCACCGCGACGACGGCGGCGACGGTGAGCGCGGTGATCACGGCCTCGCCGATGCCGATCAGCACATGGACGCCGATCATCGCGGTGGCCACCTTGACGAGGGACACGTCGGTGGTGCCGCCGATCGCGTAGATCAGCGTGAAGACGACCGCCGCGGCCGGCACGGAGAGCAGGGCGGCGACGAAGGAGGCGGCGGTGATCGAGCGCCGGGAGCGGGGCAGTACCGCCAGCAGCGCCTTGAAGACGGCGTACGCCACCACGGTCGTGACGATCGCCATGTCCGTGATGTTCACGCCCAGCGCGGTCAGCCCGCCGTCCGCGAACAGCACGCCCTGCATGAGCAGCACGACCGACACGCACAGCACGGCCGTATAGGGGCCGACGAGTATCGCCGCCAGCGCCCCGCCCAGCAGGTGGCCGCTCGTCCCGGCCGCCACGGGGAAGTTGAGCATCTGTACGGCGAAGATGAACGCCGCGACCAGGCCGGCCAGCGGCGCGGTGCGCTCGTCCAGTTCGCGGCGGGCGCCGCGCAGGCTCACCGCGAGGGCGCCTGCGGCGACCACCCCGGTGACAGCGGAGGTGGGGGCGTCGATGAATCCGTCAGGTACATGCACCGTTCAATTTTAAGCGCTTGTTGCGAATGCCTTGCAAGAGCGAGGTTCTCTCGCTTCTCGTCCCCCTTCCGGGGGCGCAAATCGGAAAATATGCGACATTAGAGACCGAGTGGTTGTGCGGCCTTCGTGGCGGTCACTGAACGTGAGAGGGCGATCCGATGTCCGTAATCGAGCAGTACACACGCGCCCACATCGTCACCGACGCGGAGGACGACCCCGACGCCGTACGCGTGGTGCTCCGCTACGACCCCGACGCCGATCCCCTCTCCGTCCATGTCGGGCTGCCCGGCCCCGCCGAGTGGACCTTCTCCCGGTCCCTGCTGGAGGACGGCCTGCGGGCCCCCGCCGAGAGCGGGGACGTACGGGTCTGGCCGTGCGGGCGGGTGCAGGCGGTCCTGGAGTTCCACTCCCCGGAAGGGGTGGACGTGGTCCAGTTCGACGTGAAGTCGCTGACCCGGTTCCTGCTGCGCACCTACACGGCCGAGCCCGTACGGAACTGATCAGCCGCCGAGCTTGAGCAGGGTGGCGACGATCGGGCCGGCCGTGTCGCCGCCGTGGCCGCCCGCCTGCACCACGCCGGCCGAGGCGAGGTCGCCCCGGTAGGCGGTGAACCAGCCGTTGGGCTTCTTCTGGTTGTCGACCTCGGCCGAGCCGGTCTTGGCGCCGTAGTCCGGACCCAGCCCGGACATCGCCTCGGCCGCCGTGCCGTACGCGGCCGTGAAGTTCATCAGCTCGCGGAGCTGGCCCAGCGTCTTCGCCGACATCGTGCGGGACGCCGTCGCCGGCGTGCGGTGGTCCACCGACGGGGCGACCAGGTACGGCTGGTGGAAGGTGCCGGTCTTCACGGTCGCCGCCACCGAGGCCATGTTCAGCGGGTTCATCCGCACCCCGCCCTGCCCGATCAGCGAGGCCGCCATCTGCGCCGCGGACTGCACCGGCACCGAGCCGTCCAGCGTGGGCACACCGACCGACCAGTTGTTCATGGAGAGGCCGAAGACCTGCTGCGCCTGCTTGGTCAGGTCGTCGTTCTTCAGCTTCTTCGCCTGGCTGATGAAGGCGGTGTTGCAGGAGCGGGCGAAGCTCGCCTTGAAGGTGCCGTTCTTGATCTCGAAGTCGTCGTCGTTGTGGAACTTCCAGCCGCCGAAGGTGAAGGTCTTCGGGCAGGGGTGCTTCTTGTCCGCCTCCGCCAGGCCCTTCTCGATCAGCAGCGAGGAGGTGATCACCTTCATGGTGGAGCCGGGGGCCAGCGAGCCCTGGAAGGCGATGTTGAAGCCGTGGCCGCTGTTGGCGACCGCGAGGACCTCACCGGTCGAGGCGCGCAGCGCCACCACCGACGCCTTCTCCCGCTTGGCCACCTGCTGCTCGGCCGCCGCCTGGAACCTCGGGTCCAGCGTGGTCTTCACCGTGCCCGGCGTGCCCTCGCTCAGCTCCACCAGGGTCTTGTCCGACAGCCCGGCCTTCTCCGACGCCTTGCCGCGCACCACGCGCAGTTCCACGCCCGCCTTGCCGCCGGCCGTCTTGCCGTACTTCTCCCGCAGCCCGTCCAGCACCGAGCCCAGCGAGGGGTACGCGGTCACGGTCAGCTCGCCGCCGGTGCGGTCCAGCGCCTTGACCGGCGGGGTGCCGGACGCGCCGGTCATCAGGGTGTCGCCGTCCTTCAGCTCCGGGTGCACCACCGCGGGCTGCCAGCCGACCAGGGCCGCGCCGTCGCTCGCCCGCCGCACCACGGTGAGCGAACTCGTGTACGCCAGGGGCTTGCTGACGCCCTGGTACGCGACGGTCGCCTTGACGGAGAACGGCACCTTCGCGCCGGTCGCCCTGCCCGGAGTGAGGGTGACGTCCTTCAGCCGGGCGTCCTTGGTGTAGCCGGTGAGCAGCGCGGTGGCGGCCTTGGCGTCGTCGGTCGCAGCGGCCGCCTCGGGGACACGGCCCTGCTGCCAGGCGGTCAGGAAGCGGGAGGTGACGGTCTTTATCTCCAACGCGCTGGGCGGCCCGGTCTTCACGTTCTTGTGGTCGGACAGCGTGGACGCCTCGTCGGCGGACGCCCCGCCGCCGTACAGCGCGTACAGGCCGAACCCGGCGCCGCCGACGACGACGGCGATCATGCCGCCCAGTACGGCGGGTTTCCGCTTCGGCCGTTCGGCGGCACGCCTTCTCTTGCCCACAGTCCCAAGTCCTCCGCGCTCTCCCCGGGGTCCCCGCAGCCCTCACACGTCCCCAACGACCTCAACAGCCTAGAGTCCTCGCGGACTCGGCTGATCTCAGCCCACACTCCGTAGCACTCTTGCGACAATAGGACCGGCAGCGTCGATGCCGTGCCCGCCGTCCTCCGTCATCGCGGCCGCCGCGATGTCGTCCCGGTAGCCGGTGAACCAACTGTTGGACCGCGACTGCCCGTCGACCTCCGCCGAACCGGTCTTCGCGCCCACATCTCCGCTCAGCCCGGCCATCACGCCTGCCGCGGTGCCACTGCGCGCGGTGCGGTTCATCATCTCCCGCAACTGCCGCGACGTACCCGGCGCGAGCCCCCGCGCGGTGGCGGCCCGGCGGCCGTCCAGGCCCAGCGGCACGATCACCGGCTGCCGGAAGGTGCCGGTCTTCGCGGTCGCCGTCACCGAGGCCATGTTCAGCGGGCTCATCTGGACCTGGCCCTGCCCGATCAGCCCTGCCGCCTTGTCGGGGCCGTCCGGCGCCGGCACCCGGCCGTCGAAGGAGGGCACGCCCACCTTCCAGTCGTTCCGCCCGATGCCGAACCGCTGCGCGGCCTCCGTGGCCAGCGAGTCCGGCCTCACCGAGTCCGCGAACTTCACGAACGCCGTGTTGCAGGAGCGGGCGAAGCTCTCGGAGAGGGTGGCGTTCTCGTTCGGCGGGAGGTTCTTGAGGTTGGAGAAGGTCTGGCTCTGCGAGACGGCGGACGGCGGGCAGGGGGCGGGGCCGTTCGCCGTGGTCAGGCCGGAGTCGATGAGGGTCGCGGCGCTGATGATCTTCATGGTGGAGCCGGGGGCCAGCTCGCCGAGGAAGGCCGCGTTGAAGCCGTCGTCGCGGTGGTTGGCGAAGGCCAGGATCTCGCCGGTGCTGGGCTGTACGGCCGCCACCGAGGAGTTGGTGTAGTCGCTCACGGCCGCCTCGGCCGCCGCCTGGACGCGCGCGCTGAGGGTGGTGCGCAGCTTGCCCGGCTTGCCCTTGACCAGGGTCATCAGCGTGGTGTCGGCCGCGCCGCTGCCCTCGTGCCGGACCACCAGCTCGACCCCGGCCCGGCCGCCCGACCTGGCGCCGTACCGCTTGCGCAGCTCGTCCAGGACCGGGCCGAGGGAGGGGTACTTCTCCTTGGTCAGCACCTGGCCGTCGCGGTCCACGGCGTCGATCTGCGGGGTGGCGGACTCCTCCACGGTCAGCGAGTCGCCCTTGGCCAGCTTCGGGTGCACCAGCGCGGGGTCCCAGTCGACCAGCGGACGGTGCGAGTTGACCCCGCGCACCACGGTCAGCCGGCTCGCGTACGCCAGCGGCCGGGTCTCCTTCCCGTACGACACCGTCGCCCGCACCCGGAACGGCACCGTCTGGCCGGTCGCCTTGCCGGGGGTGACGCGCACGCCGGTGATGTGCGCGTCCGAGCCGTACGCGGTCAGCAGCGACTCGGCCTCCTCGGGGAAGTTGGTGAGGCTCGCGGCCTGCTCCGGCCGGCCCTGCTCCCAGGCGGCGAAGAACTTCGCGGTGGTCTGCTCGACCTCCTCGCCGCTGGGCGGCCCGGTCGGTAAGGCCTTGGCGCCGCCGGTGGCGGTGCTGTTCAGCGCCGAGGCGATGTTGTACATGCCGTACCCGGCCCCGCCCAGCATCGCGGCGCACACCCCGCTGATGACCGCGACTCTGACTCCGTTGCCCTTCGACGTGCCCATGAAGCCGTCCTCCCCGTGGTGTCCCCGTTGCCGCACCGGATTCCTGAACGCGTTCAAAAGCGGGTGCGCACGGAACTGTATGTGCTCCACAGGCAGTTGGGGCGGCCGTTTCCGATACTTGTCCGAACGGAGACGTTGAACGGGGTACGCGCGAGGGGCGGGCCCGGACGACGTGCGTACGCCCGGACCCGCCCCGTCCCCGCCCGTCCGCCCGGCTCCGGGGTGCGTGACCGGAGCCGGGCCCCACGCATACGGGGACCGTGACGAAGGCTCTCCCCCCGGGGCCTCCGGAGACGAGAAAACCCCACCCGCCCCCACCCGCTCAACCGCCCCCGCTCCCGGCCCCTGTGGGGGTTCGCCCCCATATGCCGGTGGCGGGCCCGGTGGCGTTCGACTGGCGCGTTCCCCTGGCGCTTCGAGAACCCCCAGGCAGCGCCCCTGCGGGGGTGGCGAAACCTGGCGTGTTCCCGCCTACACCCAGGTGTCCAGCCACATCCGGCCCCGCCAGGACCCGATCGGGATCGCCTCGCCCGTGTACAGCGGCCAGAAGTAGATGAAGTTCCAGGTGATCAGGAGGACCAGGACGCCGGCGGCGGTGGCGCCGATCACTCGGCGGGTGTCGGTGGACTGCGGGGGGCCGATGATCGCGCCGACCAGCATGGCGACCGCGAGGCAGAGGAAGGGGACGAAGACGACCGCGTAGAAGAGGAAGATCGTGCGTTCCTGGTACATGAACCAGGGGAGGTATCCGGCGGCGATGCCGCAGGCGATGGCGCCGGCGCGCCAGTCGCGGCGGAAGGCCCAGCGCCACAGGACGTAGAGGACCGCCGCACAGCCCGCCCACCAGAGCATCGGGGTGCCGAGGGCGAGGACCTCGCGGGCGCACTTGTCGGTGGTGTCGATCGGGCAGCCGGCGGAGCCGGGGCCGGGGGACTCGTAGAAGAACGAGACCGGGCGGCCCAGCACGATCCAGCTCCACGGGTTGGACTGGTAGGTGTGCGGGGACGACAGGTGGACGTGGAAGTTGTAGACCTCGTGCTCGTAGTGCCACAGGCTGCGCAGCCAGTCCGGCAGGAAGGTCCAGGAGCCGCCCCGGCCATCCGTCGCGGCCCAGTTGCGGAAGTAGCCGCCGGTGCCGTCGGTGGGGGAGAGGATCCAGCCGGTCCAGGAGGCCGCGTACACCGCGATCGCCACCGGCACCGTCGCCAGGAAGGCGAAGCCGGTGTCGTACTTCAGCACCGCCTCGTACGGGTGCTGGGCACCGGCGACCTTGCGGGCGCCCACGTCCCACAACACCGCCATCAGGCAGAACGCGGCGAGGATGTACAGGCCGTTCCACTTGGTGCCGAAGGCCAGGCCCAGCATCACGCCCGCGCCCCAGCGCCAGGGGCGCCACCCGAAGCGGAAGGTGTCCGCGACACGGGCGTCCGGACGGGCGACGCCGTCGGGGCCGACCGGGAGCGCGGCGGCGATCTTCTCCCGCGCCCGGTCCCGGTCCACCACCAGGCAGCCGAAGGCGGCGACCACGAAGAACATCAGCACGCCGTCCAGCAGCGCGGTCCGGCTCATCACGAAGTGCAGGCCGTCCACCGCCATCAGCCCGCCCGCCAGGCAGCCGAGGAAGGTCGAGCGGAACATCCGGCGGCCGATCCGGCACAGCAGCAGCACGCTCAGCGTGCCGAGCAGCGCGGTCATGAACCGCCAGCCGAACGGGTCGAACCCGAAGACCAGCTCGCCCAGGCCGATCACGTACTTGCCGACCGGCGGGTGCACCACGTACGCGGCGTCCGTGGGGACGGCGAGGTGGCCGTGGGTGGCGAGGACCGCGTCGTTGGCGTTCTTGTCCCAGTTGACCTCGAAGCCCCGGTGGACGAGCGCCCAGGCGTCCTTGGCGTAGTACGTCTCGTCGAATATCACCGCGCGCGGGCTGCCCAGGTGCCAGAACCGCAGCAGGCCCGCGAACAGCGTCACCAGCAGCGGCCCGCCCCAGCCCGACCAGCGGGTGATCCGGTCCGCCAGGTGCGGCGGGCAGCCCAGCACCTGCCACACCCTCGGCGAGGGCTGCGCGTAGGGCGGCACGAGCCGGTCCCGCACGTCGGCCGCGGGGGCGCCCGCGGGAGGTACATAGCCGAATCGGCGCAGCCGCCGCTGCCAGGAGGGCCGCTCGTCGTCGGGCGGCGCCTGGCCCTGCCGGAGGTCCGTGGAGGACGCGGTACTGGTCACCGCGCCATGGTAGGGAAACGTGCCGTGTGAGTCCCGCGCAAGCGCGGTACCGATTGGGACGCGATCGTTTTCCGTACCGCCCGGCACCCCTGGGAGGATGGTCCCGTGACTGGAACCCTTGTCCTCGCAGGTACCCCCATCGGCGACGTCGCGGACGCCCCGCCCCGGCTGTCCAAGGAGCTGGCGGAGGCCGACGTGATCGCCGCCGAGGACACCCGGCGGCTGCGCCGCCTCACCCAGGCCCTCGGGGTGGCGCCGGGCGGCCGGGTGGTCTCGTACTTCGAGGGCAACGAGTCCGCGCGCACCCCCGAGCTGGTGGAGGAGCTGCGCGGGGGCGCCCGCGTGCTCCTCGTCACGGACGCGGGGATGCCGTCGGTCTCCGACCCCGGCTACCGGCTGGTCGCGGCCGCCGTCGAGCACGACATCAAGGTCACCGCCGTGCCGGGGCCGTCCGCCGTGCTCACCGCGCTCGCGCTGTCCGGGCTGCCGGTGGACCGGTTCTGCTTCGAGGGGTTCCTGCCGCGCAAGGGCGGCGAGCGGCTGTCCCGGCTGCGCGAGGTCGCCGAGGAGCGGCGCACCCTCGTCTACTTCGAGGCCCCGCACCGCCTGGACGACACCCTCGCCGCGATGGCCGAGGTCTTCGGCGCCGACCGCCGGGCCGCCGTCTGCCGCGAGCTGACCAAGACGTACGAGGAGGTCAAGCGCGGCCCCCTCGCCGACCTGGCCGCCTGGGCCGCGGAGGGCGTACGCGGCGAGATCACCGTCGTGGTCGAGGGTGCCCCCGACTCCGGCCCCGAGGAACTCGACGCCGGGGAACTGGTCCGCCGCGTGCGCATCCGCGAGGACGCCGGCGAACGCCGCAAGGAGGCGATCGCGGCGGTCGCCGCCGAGGCGGGCCTCCCCAAGCGGGTCGTCTTCGACGCGGTGGTGGCGTCGAAGCGCTCGGCGGGCTGAGCGGGCCCCGCGCCCTTCGCGCAGCGCGTCTGCCGGGGTGCGCCCCATGGCCGGGCAAACGGCGGGTGCGGGCGGGCAAAGGGAATCAGGGCCCGGCGGAGCGGTTCGGCAAGGAACGTCCAAGGGGCGTCCAACAGTCGACAGGTCGCGTGCTTTCGGGGCAGGGCGGGCGTCCACTGGTCGAAGGGGCGGGAACCGCCCCCCGCCTCCGTACCGGGGGCGCCAGTGGACCGCAGGAGCTGGGCATGAGTGAGGTCGCCGGGCAGATCGCCGCCGTTCACGAGTCGTACGCGTTCGCCTGCATGCGCTGCGGGCACGGCTGGGAGCAGTCGTACGCGATAGAGCACCACACCGACACCGAGGGCCATGAGTGCGTCCGGTACGTGGCCGAGGGCGCCGTCGTGCCCTCCCCGCTGAGCCGGCCGGTGTGCGAGAACTGCGACGGGCGCGTCGTACGGATCATGCGCGCCGGACAGGTGGCCTCCGTGCGCCGCCCTGCCCCTGCCCCGGCCCCGGCCCCGGAGCCCGTGGCGGGGCCGGAGTCTCACCACTGGCACCTCTCCGACCTGCTGCATCCCTTCCAGCGCCGGGCGAGTTAGCGCGCCCCTTCCGTAGGATCGGGGCATGCCTTCGAACGCCGGTGACAAGAACGCGCCGCCCCCGCTCCCCGCACCCCTCGGCGTCGAGGTGGCCGACTCCCACACCCACCTCGACATGCAGTCCGGCACCGTGGAGGAGGGGCTGGCGAAGGCCGCGTCGGTCGGCGTGACCACGGTCGTGCAGGTCGGCTGCGACCTGGCGGGCTCCCGCTGGGCCGCCGAGACGGCCGCCGCGCACGAGCGCGTCCACGCGACGGTCGCCCTGCACCCGAACGAGGCCCCGCGCATCGTGCACGGAGACCCCGACGGCTGGTCCCGGCAGGGCGCCCGCCAGCCGGGCGGGGACGCCGCGCTGGACGAGGCGCTCGCCGAGATCGACCGGCTCGCCGCGCTCCCGCAGGTCAAGGGCGTCGGCGAGACCGGCCTCGACTTCTTCCGCACCGGCCCCGAGGGCAAACAGGCCCAGGAGCGTTCCTTCCGCGCCCACATCGAGATCGCCAAGCGGCACGGCAAGACCCTGGTCATCCACGACCGCGACGCCCACGCCGACGTGCTGCGCGTGCTGAAGGAGGAGGGCGCCCCCGAGCGCACCGTCTTCCACTGCTACTCCGGCGACGCCGAGATGGCCGAGGTCTGCGCCCGCGAGGGCTACTACATGTCCTTCGCCGGCAACGTCACCTTCAAGAACGCCCAGAACCTCCGGGACGCCCTGGCCGTGGCCCCGCCGGAGCTGGTCCTGGTGGAGACCGACGCCCCCTTCCTCACCCCGGCGCCCTACCGGGGCCGCCCCAACGCCCCCTACCTGATCCCGGTCACCGTGCGCGCCATGGCCGCCGTACGAGGCACCGACGAGGACACCCTCGCCGCCGCCCTCGGCGCCAACACCGCGCGCGCCTTCGGGTACTGAGGCGTACGGAAGGCGGGCCGGGACCTCACTGAGGCGCCAGTTCGAGCCGTGACCCTGAGTGGCCGCGTCGCTTTGGAGAGTGACGCGGCCTCCGCTAGGTTCTGGGAGCCCGATCGGCCAACGCCCCCTGGAGCGTGTCGGCGTGACCCAGCAGTACGAGCGGTACGGCCCCCACGGCACCCTCGGCGACGAACCGGCCGTGCCGTCGGTGCACGACGCGCTGACCCTGCCCTACGGCGTGCCTGGCGACACCTACCGGCCCGCCTACGAGGCCGTACCCCCGCCCCGCGCGGCACCGCGGGGTGCGAGACCGGCGGGACACCGGCGGCGGGCCGCCGAACGGCCCGAGTCGCCGGTGCGCCGGCTGCTGCCCCAGGCACTGGTCGTCGCGTTCCTGGCCGGCGGCACGGCCGCCTTCGTCGCCGAGGACAAGGCGGTCGAGCTGACCGTCGACGGCCGTCCCCGCACCCTGCACACCTTCGCCGACGACGTCACCGGCCTCCTGGCCGAGGAGGGCGTCCGGGTCGGCCCGCACGACGTGGTCGCGCCCGCCCCCGGCACCCCGCTCACCGACGGCGACGAGATCGCCGTACGCCACGGCCGCCCGGTCCGGCTCACCATCGACGGCGAGCGCCGCGTGGTGTGGACCACCGCCGACACGGTCGAGGGCGCGCTCGGACAGCTCGGGGTGCGGGCCGAGGGCGCCTACCTGTCCGCCTCCCGCTCCCTGCCCATCGGGCGCGCCGGGCTCGCCCTGGACGTGCGTACCGAGCGCAGCGTCACCGTCATGGCGGACGGGCGTACCCGCACGCTGCGCACCAACGCGGCCACCGTCGCCGAGGCGCTGCGCGAGGCCGGGATCACCCTGCACGGCGAGGACACCACCTCCGTGCCCGGCACCTCCTTCCCGCGCGACGGGCAGACCGTCACCGTGCTGCGGATCACCGGCACCCGCGAGACGCGCGACGAGGAGATCCCGTACGCCGTGCGCCGCGCCGAGGACCCCACGCTGCCGAAGGGCACCGAGGTCGTCGACCAGGCGGGGCGGCCGGGGCTGCGGCGCACCACCTACCTGCTGCGCACCGTCAACGGCGTCCGGCAGCGCCCCCGCCGCGAGCACTCCGAGGTGGTCCGCGAACCGCGCCGCCAGCTCGTCCGGGTCGGCACCCGGGCCCGGCCGGCCACCGCCTCCGGCGCGGACGGCCTGAACTGGCACGCGCTCGCCGTCTGCGAGTCCGGCGGCCGGGCGGACGCCGTCGACCCCTCCGGCACCTACGGCGGGCTCTACCAGTTCGACACCGCCACCTGGCACCGCCTCGGCGGCAGCGGACGGCCCGAGGACGCGCCGCCCGAGGAGCAGACCCGGCGCGCCAAGACCCTGTACCTGCGGCACGGCACCTCGCCCTGGCCGCACTGCGGGACGCGGCTGCGCGGCTGAGCCGGGGCGGTGGCGCCCCTGCCGCCCCGTACCCTTGTCCCGTGAGCAGCCCCACCCCTGACGCCCTCCTCGGTCCCGCCGACATCCGCGAACTGGCGGCCGTGCTCGGCGTACGGCCGACCAAGCAGCGCGGCCAGAACTTCGTGATCGACGCCAACACGGTCCGCCGCATCGTGCGCACCGCCGGGGTGCGCCCCGACGATGTGGTGGTGGAGGTCGGGCCGGGACTCGGCTCCCTCACCCTGGCCCTGCTGGAGGCGGCCGACCGGGTCACCGCCGTCGAGATCGACGAGGTGCTGGCCGCCGCGCTGCCCGCGACCGTCGCCGCCCGGATGCCCGACCGCGCCGACCGGTTCGCGCTGGTGCACTCCGACGCGATGCTCGTCGAGGAACTGCCCGGCCCGCCGCCGACCGCGCTCGTCGCCAACCTGCCCTACAACGTGGCCGTCCCCGTGCTGCTGCACATGCTCGCCACCTTCCCGAGCATCGAGCGCACCCTGGTGATGGTCCAGTCCGAGGTCGCCGACCGGCTCGCCGCCGCGCCCGGCTCCAAGGTGTACGGCGTGCCCTCGGTCAAGGCCAACTGGTACGCCGAGGTCAAGCGGGCCGGGGCGATCGGGCGGAACGTGTTCTGGCCCGCGCCAAACGTGGACAGCGGCCTGGTCTCGCTGGTGCGGCGCACCGAACCGGTCAAGACGTCGGCCACCCGCGCCGAGGTCTTCGCCGTGGTCGACGCCGCCTTCGCCCAGCGCCGCAAGACCCTGCGCGCCGCGCTGGCCGGCTGGGCCGGGTCGGCCGCCGCCGCCGAGGCCGCGCTGGTCGCCGCCGGGGTCTCCCCGCAGGCCCGCGGCGAGGCGCTGACGGTCGAGGAGTTCGCGGCGATCGCCGAGCACAAGGGAGCGGGCGCGTGAGCGTCACGGTACGGGTCCCCGCCAAGGTCAACGTCCAGCTCGGCGTGGGCGCCGCCCGCCCCGACGGCTTCCACGACCTGGCCAACGTCTTCCTCGCGGTCGGCCTCTACGACGAGGTCACCGTGACCCCGGCCGACGAGCTCCGCATCACCTGCTCCGGGCCGGACGCCGCGTCGGTCCCCCTGGACCGCACCAACCTGGCCGCCCGCGCCGCGCTCGCGCTCGCGGAACGCCGGGGCGTCGAGCCCGCCGTCCACGTCCACATCGCCAAGGACATCCCGGTCGCGGGCGGCATGGCCGGCGGCAGCGCGGACGGCGCGGGCGCGCTGGTCGCCTGCGACGCGCTGTGGGGTACGGGCGCCACGCGTGCCGAGCTGCTCGACATCTGCGCGGAGCTGGGCAGCGACGTGCCCTTCAGCCTGGTCGGCGGGGCGGCGCTCGGTACCGGGCGCGGCGAGAAGCTGGCCCCGCTGGAGGTCGGCGGCACCTTCCACTGGGTGTTCGCGATGGCCGAGCGCGGTCTGTCTACCCCGGCGGTGTTCCGCGAGTTCGACCGCCTGACCGAGGGGCGGGAGATTCCGGCCCCGGAGGCCGACCCGGCCCTCCTGACGGCCCTGGCGAAGGGCGACCCGGAAGCCCTCGCGGCGGCCCTCACCAACGACCTCCAGCCCGCCGCCCTCTCCCTCTACCCGGAGCTGGCGGCCACCCTGACCATCGGCCGCGAGGCAGGTGCCCTCGCCACCCTGGTCTCCGGCTCGGGCCCGACGACCGCCTTCCTGGTCCCGGACGCGGCCACCGCGACCCGGGTCGCCCAGACTCTCGAAGACTCCGGCACCTGCCGCACCACCCGCACGGCGGCGGGACCGGTGCCGGGGGCGACGGTTCTCTGAGCCTCAGAGGCGGTCGATCTCGGTCAGGTCGATGTCGATCCCGTAGGGCGCGGTCAGCTTGACCTGCGAGTGGTGGATGCCGGTCAGGGCGTAGGTTCCGGTGGCCTCGCCACGCTCGTACACCTGAACCACGGGGTGGTCGTCCTCGCCGGCCATCTCCACCAGCCAGAAGTGGGGAATGCCCGCCGCAGCGTACTTGTGCGGCTTGGTGTCACGGTCCCGTGCCTCGGAGTCCGGGGAGACGACCTCCACGGCGAGCAGGACGTCGGCAGCCTCGAACCGTGTCTGACGGCGATCGACGACGGACTCGGCGCGTACGACGCAGAGGTCGGGCTCGGGGCCGTTGCGCCGGTCGAGGACCACGGTCATCTCCCTGCGCACCCGGAGTTCGGATGGCACGGTGTTCCTGAGGCCGGCAGCGAGCAGATCGATCACGACACTGTGGAAATCCCTCTGCGGACTCACGAAAACCAAGCTCCCGTCGATCAGCTCTGTGTGCGGCGGGAGATCCGGCAGTGTGAACAGGTCGTCCACGGTGTAGCCGTCCTTGGGCGGCACCGGCCAGTGCGGACGGTGCTCTACGGACTCGGCGGTCATGGTGCCTCCCATGGACGGAGATCCTGCTGCCTGGGGTCAACGGTAGCGGCCGGACGTCGATCACGTCATCACAAAGAGTGACCGCACCCGCGCGCCCCGCCCCCCGCCCGGCAGGGCCTACGCTTGAAGGCTGATCCATCCCCCTGCGCAGGAGTGAAATGGCCGTCAATCTGGTCAATGTCGAGAACGTCAGCAAGGTCTACGGCACGCGGGCCCTGCTGGACGGCGTCTCGCTCGGTGTGTCGGAAGGGGACCGGATCGGGGTCGTCGGGCGCAACGGCGACGGGAAGACCACCCTGATCCGGATGCTCGCCAAGGTCGAGGAGGCCGACAGCGGGCGGGTCACGCACTCCGGGGGGCTGCGGAGCGGGGTGCTCACCCAGCACGACTCGCTCGACCCCGAGGCCACCGTCCGGCACGAGGTCATCGGTGACCTGGCCGACCACGAGTGGGCGGGCAACGCCAAGGTCAGGGACGTGCTGACCGGGCTGTTCGGCGGGCTGGACCTGCCGGGCTTCCCCAAGGGTCTGGACACGGTCATCGGACCGCTCTCCGGTGGCGAGCGGCGCCGGATCGCGCTGGCCAAACTGCTGATCGAGGAGCAGGACCTCCTCGTTCTGGACGAGCCCACCAACCACCTCGACGTCGAGGGCATCGCCTGGCTCGCCCGGCACCTGCGCGAGCGCCGCTCGGCCCTCGTCTGCGTCACCCACGACCGCTGGTTCCTGGACCAGGTCTGCACCCGCATGTGGGACGTCCAGCGCGGCACCGTCTACGAGTACGAGGGCGGCTACTCCGACTACGTCTTCGCCCGCGCCGAGCGCGAGCGCATCGCCGCCACCGAGGAGACCAAGCGGCAGAACCTGGTCCGCAAGGAGCTGGCCTGGCTGCGCCGGGGCGCCCCCGCCCGCACCTCCAAGCCCCGCTTCCGCGTCGAGGCCGCCAACGAGCTGATCAAGGACGTACCGCCGCCCCGCGACAGCAGCGAGCTGATGAAGTTCGCCTCCTCCCGGCTCGGCAGGACGGTCTTCGACCTGGAGGACGTCAGCGTCACCGCCGGCCCCAAGGAACTGCTGAAGCACGTCACCTGGCAGCTCGGCCCCGGTGACCGCATCGGCCTGGTCGGTGTCAACGGCGCCGGCAAGACCTCCCTGCTGCGGGCCATGGCCCAGGCCGCACGCACCGGCGGCGAGGAGCAGCCCGCGGGCGGCAAGGTCAGCGTCGGCAGGACCGTCAAGCTCGCCTACCTCTCCCAGGAGGTCGCCGAACTCGACCCGAACTGGCGGGTGCTGGAGGCCGTGCAGCGCGTCCGCGAGCGCGTCGACCTCGGCAAGGGCCGCGAGATGACGGCCGGCCAGCTCTGCGAGACGTTCGGCTTCACCAAGGAGAAGCAGTGGACGCCGGTCGGCGACCTCTCCGGCGGTGAGCGCCGCAGGCTCCAGCTGCTGCGCCTGCTCATGGACGAGCCCAACGTCCTCTTCCTCGACGAGCCCACCAACGACCTGGACATCGAGACCCTGACCCAGCTGGAGGACGTGCTCGACGGCTGGCCCGGCTCGATGGTCGTCATCTCCCACGACCGGTTCTTCGTCGAGCGCACCACCGACAAGGTGTACGCCCTCCTCGGCGACGGCGCCCTGCGCATGCTGCCGCGCGGCATCGACGAGTACCTGGAGCGCCGGCTGCGCATGGAGGAGGCCGTCGCCCAGCGCTCGGCCGCCGCCGCGCCCGCCCCGGCCACCACGGAGAAGAGCGCCGCCGACCAGCGGGTCGCGAAGAAGGAACTCCAGAAGATCGAGCGGCAGTTGGACAAGATCTCCGACAAGGAGTCCAAGCTGCACACCCGGATCGCGGACAACGCCACCGACTTCGCCAAGGTCGCCGAACTCGACGCCGAACTGCGCGAACTCGCCGGCGAGCGCGAGGAACTGGAGCTGCGCTGGCTGGAGCTGGCGGAGGACGCGTAACGCGTACGGCGGAAACCGGCCATACCGGCGGGTCCGTAACGGCCGCATCACGGGGTGGTTCGTCCTTGGGCACAGGGGTCCGCACGGGCCCCTGTGCTGTCGCCGGTCGGTGATAGAAAGGCGGTTCGTAGGCTAAAAATCAGTGAACGAGGGGGAGCAGCGCTGATGAGCCAGCCGCCGCCCGGTCAGCCGCCGCACGGCGGCTTCGGCCCGCCGCAGAATCAGCCACCGCACGGCCAGCCGCCGCAGGGTCAGCCGCAGGGGGGCTTCGGCGCTCCACAACAGCCGCCGCCGCACGGCGGGTTCGGCGCTCCCCAGCAGCCCGGCTACGGCTACCCCCAGCAGCCCCCCGGACCGTACGCCCAGCCCGGCCCCTACGGCCAGGCTCCCGGTCCGTACGGTCAGACCCCCGGCCCCTACGGGCAGGCCCCGCACGGCCCCTACCCGCACCCCGGCGCCCCCGGCAAGCCGCCCGGCGGCAAGAAGCGCGCCGCGCTGACAGCCGGGGCGGTGGCCGTCGCGCTGCTGCTCGTCGGCGGCGCCGTGTACGCCGTCACCAGCGGCGGCGGGGACGACGACAAGCCCGTCGCCCACCCCAGCGGGGGCGCCGAGCACTCCGCCACCGCGTCCCCCTCCGCCGACACCGGCGACGGGAAGGGCGACGGCCGCGCGGACGCCGAGGACCTCAACGCGGGCCGCAAGCCCGGCGAGGCGAAGGTCCTCTGGTACAAGTCCGCCCCCGACGCCCCCGGCAACGGCGCGGACGCGCCCGGCCTCTGGGTCACGGAGAAGACCGCGGTGAAGGCCGCGTACAAGGAGGTCGTCGGCTTCCGCGTCGCCGACGGCACGGCCGCCTGGGCCCCGATCACCCTGCCGCACGAGGTCTGCGCGGTCACCAAGCGCCCCGGCGCCGACGGCAAGATCGTCATCGCGTACATGAACGGCTCCACCGACCGGGCCAACTGCAACCAGCTCCAGCAGATCGACCTGGACACCGGCAAGAAGGGCTGGCACGCCGAAGTCGCCGACGGCACCGGTCTGTTCGACAGCACCCGCAGCATCGAGCTGACGCTGGCCGGCCAGACCCTGATGGTCGGCCGCGACATGTCGGGCACCGCCTACGACGCGGCCACCGGCAAGAAGCGGTACGACCTCAAGAAGTACGGCACGGACTGCTACCCGGCCGGATACGCCGGTGACACCGGGCACCTGGTCCAGGTGGCCTCCTGCGGGGCGGGCGGTGCCAAGGAGCGCGACGAGATCCGCGAGCTCGACCCGGCCACCGGCAAGGCGAAGTGGACCCGCGTCGTCACCAAGGGCTGGCGGGCCGAGCGCGTCTTCTCCCTGAACCCGCTGGTCGTCTACCTGACCAACCGCGACAAGAAGGCGTGGAACATCTCCACCCTCGACAACCGCGGCCGCTTCACCTCCGAGGTCAAGGTCGACAAGAAGTTCGCCCCCGGCTGCGGCTTCCTCTCCCTGGACCGGGGCCTGCAGAAGTGCCAGGCGGTCGCGGTGGACGCCAAGACGCTCTACCTGCCCACCGAGTCCACCACCGGCGCCAACGAGATCTTCGCCATCAGCCTGGCCGACGGCAAGGAGAAGTGGCGGGTGAAGTCCCCCCTCGACCGCCCGATGGTCCCGGTCGGACTCCAGGGCGGCAACCTCATCGCCTACGCCGACGCGTCCTACTCCCAGGGCGGCCGGGTGCTCTCCATCCCGACCGGCTCCGGCGCGCACCGGCCCACCACGCTGCTCCGGAACCCGGACGGCGCCGCGCAGATCGAGAACGGCTTCTTCGACGCCACCACGGTCTGGTCCGGCGGCCGCTTCTTCATCGCCACCAACCGGCTGAGCGGCCAGGACGACTCCGAGGAGAAGCTGATGATGGCCTACGGCAAGTAGCCCCCACGCCGTCCTCCCCGCCGAGCCCGCCGTCCCCACCAGCCGCTTCGAGGTACCCCACGATGAGCGACCAGCCGCCCTCCGGCCCGCCCCAGGAACAGCCGCCCACCCCGCCCGTCCCGCCGGCCGGCCCGCAGCCGACGTACGGCTACCCGCAGGCACCCCCGCCGCAGCCGCAGCCCGGCTACGGCTACCCGGCCGCACCGCAGCAGCCGGGCTACGGATACCCCGCCCAGCCGGCCACGGTCGTGGCGGGTGACGACGTCCGGGCCAGGGAGAACCGGGCCATCGCGCTGATCGTCCTCGCGGCCGTCGTCGCCATCGGCCTGATCATCGGCTCCGGCGTCTGGTACTCCCGTTCCTCCGACGGCGGCGGGGGGAGCACGAGCGCCGGGGGCGGCAAGAACGGCACCGGCACCGCCGTGGGCGGCAAGGAGAAGGTGCCGGACAACCCGGCGGCCGACGTCCTGTTCAAGGTCCCGCAGCCCAAGACCGAGGAGAACGTCGTCACCACGCCGGGCTCCTGGCTGAGCACCGGTGTCTACGCCAAGAGCGGCATCGCCGAGATCACCGGTTACGACCCGGCCGACGGCCACAAGAAGTGGACGCTCAAGCTGCCCGGCCCGGTCTGCGCGGCCACCGGGCACGTCACCGCCGACGGCCGTACCGGCATCGTCTACCAGCCCTCGATGCCGACCAGGACCAGCCGCCCCGGCTGCACCCAGGTCGCGGGCGTCGACGTCCGGGCCGGCACCAAGCTGTGGACCAGGTCGATCGGCACGGGTGAGTTCGCCAGCACGTTCCAGAACGTCACCGTCGCCGGGAAGACCGTCGCGGTCGGCGGTCTCGACGGCGGCGCGGCCTACGACATCGGCACCGGCAAGGTGCTCTGGCAGCCCAAGCCCGGTGACGACTGCGACGACGTCGGCTACGGCGGCGGCACCAAGCTGGTCGCGGTCCGCAAGTGCGGCCAGTACGGCAACCGCACTCTCAGCATCCAGAACGTCGACCCCACCTCGGGCAAGGTGATCTCCGAGTACAAGATGGGCGCCGGCATCGAGTACGCGGGCATCGTCTCCACCGACCCGCTGGTGGTCGGCGCGGACGCGGGGCACAGCGCGAGCGGCGGCAGCGGGGTCTCGGACTACTTCTCCATCGACAGCCGCACCGGCAGGCTGCTGGCCCGCATCCCGGTCTCGGGCGACACCTACGACGGCGAGTGCGAGACCATCACCCTC
This sequence comes from Streptomyces sp. BK022, assembly GCF_004217355.1. Lineage (NCBI taxonomy): Bacteria > Bacillati > Actinomycetota > Actinomycetes > Kitasatosporales > Streptomycetaceae > Streptomyces > Streptomyces sp. BK022. The sequence goes on along the minus strand of NZ_SHKU01000007.1, from coordinate 141,531 downwards.
GTCGAGGAGTGCAAGGGTGTCGTGGCGGGCCAGGGCAAGCTGTACCTGGCGACCAAGGAGCACAGCAGCGGCGGCGGGAGCAAGCTCGTCCACACCAACGAGGTCGTCGCCTTCGACCTCGCCACCGGCAAGCAGACCGGCCAGCGGTCCGAAGCCGGCGAGGGCTACACGCTGTTCCCGCTGCGCATGGACGGCGGCAACCTGATCGCGTACAAGGAGCCGCCGTACGACAAGGGCGGCCAGGTCGTCAGCGTCGACGGCGCGAGCTTCAAGTCCACGACGCTGATGGAGCTGCCCCCCGACCAGGCCGACCGGTCCCTGCAGAACGGGCTTCAGCCCACCTTCTCGGAGTACCGGTACAGCCAGGGCAGGCTGTTCATGGCGGCGCCGAACGCGGCCAAGCCGCTCGGGAACTTCGACAAGGACAAGAACTGCGTCGTGGCCTTCGGCACCCGCGACTGACCGAAGCCCGCACGGCAGGCGCCCCGAGCGTGTAACTTCCGGGACATCGGAGGGACTGGGGGGTTGCTCTATGGGAGTGCGGCTCATGGTCGTCGACGACCACCGCCTGCTGGCGGAGGCGTTGGCGTCGGCGCTGAAGCTGCGCGGGCACCGGGTGCTCGCCGCGGCGGCGCCGGCCGCGGGCGCGGCCGAGCTGGTGATATCGCGCGCCCCCGAGGTGTGCCTGCTGGGCACCGCGGCACCCGCCGAGCCGGGCGCGTTCGACCCGGTGGCCCGCATCAGGCGGGAGCGCCCGCAGGTGGCCGTCCTGGTCCTCGGCCCGGTCCCGTCCCCGCGCGGCATCGCGGCCGCCTTCGCGGCCGGCGCCGCCGGGTACGTACGGCACGACGAGCGCATCGAGGGGGTCGAGCGGGCCATCCTGAAGGCCCGCGCCGGGGAGGCCGCCGTCGCCCCCCAGCTCCTCCAGGGCGCCTTCGCCGAGCTGCTGAACCCGGCCGTGCAGCCCGACGACGAGGGCCAGCGGCTGCTCAGGCTGCTCACCCCGCGGGAGGTGGAGGTGCTGGTCCGGGTCGCCGACGGCGAGGACACCCGGCTGATCGCGGCCGGCATGGGGATAGCGCCCAGCACCGCCCGTACCCATGTGCAGCGGGTGCTGATGAAGCTGGGCGTCGGCTCCCGGCTGGAGGCGGCCGCCCTCGCGGCCCGCACCGGCCTGCTGGACCGCGCCGGCGGTGCCCCGCACACGACGGAGCCGGAGCTGTAGTCCACAGCTCCGGCTCCGGCCCGGTCACGCGCGTGGTCAGTGCACGGGCTCCTCGTCACCCGCGTCCTCGGCGGGCACCGGCGGCGGGGTCGGCCGCAGCTTCAGCCAGGCCAGGAAGAACACGCCGAGGATCAGCATGCCGATGCCGGTCCACAGGTTGATGTTGACGCCCTCGGCCTTGTCGATCGCGGCCTGGGAGTCGGTGAGGCCGGTGATCGTGACGATGACGCCGTACAGCACGAACAGGCCGCCGATGATGCGCCGCAGGTCGAAGATGCGGGCCGCGGTGGCGGACTTGCCCTCCAGCTCGGTGACCTCGCGCTGGACGTCCTGCTCGGTCGCGCCGTGCTCGGGGCGGGGGGATTCGTCGGTCATGGTTTCCTCATCCTCCCGCGATCAGAACGAGAACGGGATGTAGCAGGCGGCGGCCAGGACGACCGCGCCCCAGCCGAGCAGGGCGGGCTTGCGGTACCAGGCGTCGTCGCCCTCGGCGGGTGCCTCGGTCATGCCCGGCGAGGTGGTGCCGTAGACCAGGCCCTGGAGTTCCTCGGCCGGCTTGGGCTTGGTGAACAGCGACACCGCGACCATCACGACCGCGCCGGCGACGAAGCCCGCGATGGCGGAGACGAAGTTGGCGCCCTGGTCGGAGGGGATCGAGATGATGCCCTCCTTGTAGAACACGAAGTAGTTCACCATCGCGGTCGCGGTGCCGGCGAGCAGGCCCCAGAAGCCGGACTTGGCCGAGGCGCGCTTCCAGAACATGCCGACGATGAAGACCACGAACATCGGGACGTTGAAGAAGGAGAACAGCGTCTGGAGGTAGCTCATGATGTTCGAGAACGACGACGCCAGGAAGGCCGTGCCGACCGACGCGGCGACACCGATGACGGTGATCCAGCGGCCGAAGCGGACGTAGTAGGCGTCCTCCTGGTCCGGCTTCACGTAGCGGGCCCAGATGTCGGTGGTGAACACCGTGTTGAAGGACGACACGTTGGCCGCCATGCCCGCCATGAACGCGGCGAGCAGACCGGTGACCGCGATGCCGAGCACGCCGTTGGGCAGCAGCTCCTGCATCAGGTAGGGGATCGCGTCGTTGTACTGGAGCCCGGAGCCGGGCTGGCCGATCTTCGGGACCAGGGCGGCGGCGACCAGGCCGGGGATCATGACCAGGAAGACGATGAAGATCTTCGGGTAGGCCGCGATCAGCGGGGTGCGCTTGGAGGCGGAGAGGTTCTTCGCGGACAGCGCGCGCTGCACCTCGGCGAAGTTGGTCGTCCAGTAGCCGAAGGACAGCACGAAGCCGAGACCGAGCACGATGGTCAGCCAGTTGGCACCCAGCGGGTTGGCGCTGCCGATGCCGGTGCCGCCCCAGGCGGTGGTGAAGTTGTGACCGTGGGCCGCGTCCAGCTTGTGGGTCAGGCCGTCCCAGCCGCCGGCCTTCTTCAGGCCGAGGATGGTGATCGGGATGAGGGCGGCCAGGATCACGAAGAACTGGAGCACCTCGTTGTAGATCGCCGAGGAGAGGCCGCCCAGCGTGATGTAGCCGAGCACGAAGGCGCCCGCCACCACGATGGCCACCCACTGCGGCCAGCCGAGCAGGGCCTCCACCACGATCGCCAGCGCGTACAGGTTCACGCCCGCGATCAGGATGGCGGCGAAGGCGAACAGGATCGAACTGAGCAGGTGGGCGGCCTTGTCGAAGCGCAGCAGCAGGAACTCGGGGACCGAGCGCACCTTGCTGCCGTAGTAGAAGGGCATCATCACGAGGCCCAGGAAGACCATGGCCGGGATGGCGCCGATCCAGTACCAGTGCACGGTGTACGCGCCGTACTGGGCGCTGTTGGCCGCCATGCCCAGGATCTCGGTGGCCGCCAGGTTCGCCGAGATGAAGGCGAGGCCGGTGATCCAGGCGGGCAGCGAGCGTCCGGAGAGGAAGAAGTCCAGGCTGGTCTTCACCGAGCGGCGGGCCGCGAAGCCGATGCCGAGAACCACGACGAAGTAGATGGCCAGGATCGTGTAGTCGAGCCAGTTGGTGGGGAGCCGTAGCTCCGCCGCCAGATAGCTGGGGCCCGCCGCCAGGGGCGCGGGTCCGGTCGGGGGGGTCTGCATGAGAACTCGCTTCGTTGCGCGAACTGATCCAGAGCGGAACCTACGCCGCGGCGTTCATTATTTGAACAGTTCTGTTGGGGATCTTTGTTCGATTGTGATCGTGCACTGCGTTGTCGGGTTGTGGTTTGTTATGTTTGATTGTGTTGAGTGAGAGCGAGGAGTCCGGCGTGAAGAAGACCTCGACCCGGCTGGCCGACGGGCGTGAGCTGGTCTACTACGACCTGCGGAACGACACCGTCCGCGACGCGGTGGACCGGCGGCCGCTGGAGCCCACGGTCACCGCCTCCGAGATCCGCCGGGACCCGCTGCTCGGCGACTCCGTGGCCGTCGCCTCCCACCGCCAGGGCCGCACCTACCATCCCCCGGCCGACGAGTGCCCGCTTTGCCCCAGCCGGGACGGGCGGCTCAGCGAGATCCCGGACACCGGCTACGACGTGGTCGTCTTCGAGAACCGCTTCCCCTCCCTCGCCGGGGACTCCGGCCGCTGCGAGGTCGTCTGCTTCACCTCCGACCACGACGCGTCCTTCGCCTCCCTCACCGACGAGCAGGCGCGGCTGGTGCTGGAGGCGTGGACCGACCGCACCGCCGAGCTGTCGCATCTGCCCTCCGTCAAGCAGGTCTTCTGTTTCGAGAACCGGGGCGCCGAGATCGGGGTGACACTGGGTCACCCCCACGGCCAGATCTACGCCTACCCGTTCATCACCCCGCGCACCGCGCTGATGCTCCGCTCGCTCGCCGACCACACGGCGGAAACCGGCGGGGAGAACCTCTTCGACGCCGTCCTGGAACGCGAACTCGCCGGTGACCGGGTCGTCCTGGAGAGTGAACACTGGGCGGCCTTCGTCCCGTACGCCGCGCACTGGCCCTACGAGGTCCACCTCTACCCCAAGCGCCGGGTGCCCGACCTGCTCGCCCTGGACGAGGCCGCGCGCGCCGAGTTCCCCCAGGTCTACCTGGAACTCCTGCGGCGCTTCGACCGGCTCTTCGGGCGGCCGGAGGGTGCGGAGGGCGACGAGGCCGAGGCGCCGACGCCGTACATCGCGGCCTGGCACCAGGCGCCGTTCGGCGGCCTCCCCGGCTTCGACGGGGTGACGCGGGACGACTTCGCGCTCCATCTGGAGCTTTTCACCATCCGCCGCACTTCCGGCAAGCTGAAGTTCCTCGCGGGTTCCGAGTCCGGTATGAGCGTCTTCATCAACGACGTGCCGCCGGAGCGCGCGGCCGAGCGACTGCGAGAGGTAGCGACTTCATGAAGTACCTGGTGACGGGTGGCGCGGGTTACGTGGGCAGCGTGGTCGCCCAGCATCTGCTGGAGGCGGGGCACGAGGTCACCGTCCTCGACAACCTCTCCACCGGCTTCCGCGCGGGCGTGCCCGCCGGTGCGGCCTTCGTCGAGGGCGACATCCGCGACGCGGCCAAGTGGCTCGACCCGTCCTACGAGGCGGTGCTGCACTTCGCCGCCTTCTCCCAGGTCGGCGAGTCGGTGGTGAAGCCGGAGAAGTACTGGGAGAACAACGTCGGCGGCACCATGGCCCTGCTCGCCGCCATGCGCGAGGCGGGCGTGAACCGGCTGGTCTTCTCCTCCACCGCCGCCACCTACGGCGAGCCCGAGGAGGTCCCGATCCCGGAGTCCGCCCCGACCCGCCCCACCAACCCCTACGGCGCCTCCAAGCTGGCCGTCGACCACATGATCACCGGTGAGGCGCACGCCCACGGCCTGGCCGCCGTCTCCCTGCGCTACTTCAACGTGGCCGGCGCCTACGGCCCGTACGGCGAGCGCCACGACCCCGAGTCCCACCTCATCCCGCTCGTCCTCCAGGTCGCCCAGGGCCGCCGCGAGGCCATCTCGGTCTACGGCGACGACTATCCGACCCCCGACGGCACCTGCGTGCGCGACTACATCCACGTCGCCGACCTCGCCGACGCCCATCTGCTCGCCCTCGGCGCCGCGCGCTCCGGCGAGCACCTGATCTGCAACCTCGGCAACGGCAACGGCTTCTCCGTCCGCGAGGTCGTCGAGACCGCCCGCGAGGTCACCGGCCACCCCATCCCCGAGGTCACCGCCCCGCGCCGGGCCGGCGACCCGGCGGTCCTGGTGGCGTCGGCCGAGACCGCGCGCGCCACACTGGGGTGGAACCCGTCCCGCGCGGACCTCGCCGGGATCATCGCGGACGCCTGGGAGTTCGCGCGCGACACGCAGAAGGAGCACTAGTGGGGGCACAGCAGGTCCGGGACCGCTTCACCGAGCTGTACGGGGCGGCACCGGAAGGGGTGTGGGCGGCGCCGGGCCGGGTCAACCTGATCGGCGAACACACCGACTACAACGACGGCTTCGTCATGCCGTTCGCGCTGCCGCACCAGGTCACCGCGGCCGTCTCCCGCCGCACCGACGGAGTGCTGCGGCTGCACTCCGCCGACATCGGGTGCGGGGTCGTCGAACTCGCCCTGGACGGCCTGGCGCCGGGCACCGACGACGCCTGGACCGCCTACCCGGCGGGCGTGGTGTGGGCGCTGCGGGAGGCAGGGCACCCGGTCACCGGTGCCGACGTCCACCTCGCGTCCACCGTGCCGACCGGTGCCGGGCTGTCGTCCTCGGCCGCGCTGGAGGTCGTCATCGCGCTCGCGCTGGACGACCTGTTCGGCCTGGAGCTGCCCCGCTGGAAGCTGGCCCGCCTGTGCCAGCGCGCGGAGAACGTCTACGTCGGCGCGCCCACCGGCATCATGGACCAGACCGCGTCGGCCTGCTGCGAGGAGGGCCACGCGCTCTTCCTCGACACCCGTGACCTGTCCCAGCGGCAGATCCCGTTCGACCTGGCCGCCGAGGGCCTGCGCCTGCTGGTGGTCGACACCCAGGTCAAGCACGCCCACAGCGGCGGCGAGTACGGCAAGCGCCGGGCCGGCTGCGAGAAGGGCGCGGCCCTGCTCGGCGTCGACGCCCTGCGCGACGTGCCCTACGACGGGCTGGAGGCGGCGCTGGAGCGGCTCGGCTCCGGACAGGACGCGGCTCAGGTGCGCCGGCTGGTGCGGCACATCGTCACCGAGAACCGGCGTGTCGAGCAGGTGGTGGAGCTGCTGACCTCGGGTGACGTCCGGGCCATCGGGCCGGTCCTCACCGAGGGCCACGCCTCGCTGCGCGACGACTTCCGCATCTCCTGCCCGGAGCTGGACCTCGCGGTCGACACCGCGCTGGCCGCCGGCGCGCTCGGCGCCCGGATGACCGGCGGCGGCTTCGGCGGCTCCGCGATCGCGCTGGCCGAGGCGTCCGCTGTGGACACCGTCACCAAGGCGGTGGAGGAGGCGTTCGCGGCGGCCGGACACACCGCCCCGCGCGTCTTCGAGGCGGTGCCCTCGCCGGGCGCCCGCCGCCTGGGCTGAGCCGGCGGCTTCAGCCGAGCCGCTTGGTCAGCGTGTACTCCGTGATCCCCGGCGGGTAGTCGGGGATCACGGACACCACGTCGTAGCCGCGGTCCTTGTAGAACGCCGGGGCCTGGAAGTCCCAGGTCTCCACGCGGACGCGCGCGCAGCCCCGGCCGGTGCGCGCGACGCGCTCGGCCTCGTCCAGCAGCCGGGTACCGAGGCCCGCGCCCCGGTGGCGGGCGTCCACCCACAGATACGTGACGTGCAGCCAGCCCGCCCAGGTGTGCCCGACCAGCCCCCCGGCGAGTCCGCCCGCCTCGTCGAGCACCCACACGTGCAGCGGGGTGTGCCGTTCGCCCGGCGAGCCCCGCAGCGCGGCCAGCACCGGGGAGGCCGCCGTGTTGGTGTCCCGCAACCGGGCGCGCAGCAGATCCCGTCGGTCCTTGTCCACTTCCGTCTCGATCCGAAACATGCGGCACACCATAAACGCGACGGCCGGTCAGTTCCGTCAATCGGCTCCCCCCGGCCAGGGGCCGCCCGTACGCTGAGGGCCCTCAAGAGCGGCTCCCGTGGGGGCGGGTGGCCGATCAGGGAGTGGGACGGGCGGGTACGGGGACCGCGCCAGGGGTAGCTGTTCCCGCGACGGCGGCCGCCGCGCCGTTGCCGGGCCGTGGGTGACCCCTGCTCCAAGTGGAGCCTGGGGAAGGGGGTTTCGTGGTTCGCATCCGAGTGCTGGTCGTGGACGACCATCGCATCTTCGCCGAGTCACTGGCGGCGGCGCTGGCCGCCGAGCCCGACGTGGACGTGTCCGCCGCGGGCAGCGGCCCGGCCGCGCTGCGCTGCCTGGAGCGCGCCGCCACCGAGGGCCGCCGCTACGACGTGCTGCTGGTCGACGCCGACCTCGGGCGGCCCCTGCCCGGCGGGCGGGCGGCCGTGCCGGTGCAGGCGGGCGACGCGGACGGACTGGTGGACGGGATCTCGCTGGTGGCCGGGGTGCGCTCGGCGCAGGCCGGGGTGCGCACGGTGGTGCTCGCCGAGAAGGACGACCCGCACCGGGCCGCGCTCGCGCTCCAGGCGGGCGCCTCCGGCTGGGTCGCCAAGGACTGCTCGCTGTCCCGGCTGCTCACGGTGATACGGGGCGTGCTGCGGGACGAGACGCATCTGCCGGCCGCGCTGCTCACCGGCGTGCTCAAGGAGCTGACGGCGGCGCGCAAGCACCGCAGCGAGAGCGAGCGGCTGGTGCAGTCGCTGACCCCGCGCGAGCGGGAGGTGCTGCGCTGCATGGTCGCCGGGCTCGGCCGCAAGGCGGTCGCGGAGCGGCTGTTCCTCTCCCCGCACACCGTCCGCACCCATATGCAGAACGTGCTGGGCAAGCTCGGCGTGCACTCCACGCTGGCCGCCGTGGCGCTGGCCCGGCGGGCCGGGGTGGGGCCGGTCGACCTAACCGGGGACGTTGTCGAACGGGGCGGTCAACTGGCGTAGCAGTCCGGCGAGTTCGCCGCGCTGGGTACGGGACAGCTCGCCGAGGATGGCCCGCTCCTGGGCCAGCAGGCCCGCGAGCGCCTCGTCGGCGCGGTCGCGGCCGGTGTCGGTCAGCCGCACCAGCACCCCGCGCCGGTCGCTGGGGTCGGGCAGCCGCTCCACGAGGCCCTTCTTGGCCAGCCGGTCGATGCGGTTGGTCATCGTGCCCGAGGTGACCAGCGTCTGGGTGAGCAACTGCCCGGGGGAGAGCTGGTACGGGGTGCCGGCGCGGCGCAGCGCGGTCAGCACGTCGAACTCCCAGGGCTCCAGCTGGTGCTCGGAGAAGGCGAGCCGCCGGGCGCGGTCCAGGTGCCGGGCCAGCCTGCTCACCCGGCTCAGCACTTCCAGTGGTTCCACGTCGAGGTCAGGGCGCTCCCGGCGCCACGCTGCGACCAGCCGATCGACCTCGTCCTCCATGGAGATCAGTGTAGTGGTTGTGTCGACGTGAAGTCTCTTGAAGGTGAGTATCTTGACATCAAGAGAAACTCTTCGGGAAGGTGGCTGTCATGACGACGCCCTCCTGGGACCCCGCCCAGTACCTCCGTCACTCCGGCCACCGGCTGCGCCCGTTCGTGGACCTGCTGGCCCGCGTCCCCGACCTGCCGGCCGAGCGGCCCCGGATCGCCGACCTCGGCTGCGGCCCCGGCAACGCCACCGCGCTGCTCGCCACACGCTGGCCCGGCGCCCGGGTCACCGGGTACGACAACTCGCCCGAGATGCTTCAGCGCGCCCGCGCCGAGCAGCCCGCGCTGGAGTTCGCCCCCGCCGACGCCCGCACCTGGACGCCCGAGGACCCGCACGACCTGCTGTTCTCCAACGCCACCCTCCAGTGGGTGCCGGGCCATCTGGACCGGTTCGCGGACTGGATCGGCGCGCTGAAGCCCGGCGGGGTCCTCGCCTTCCAGGTGCCGGACAACACCGACGCCCCGCTGCACACCCTGATGCGCGAACTGGCCGCCACACCCCGCTGGGCCCCCCGCCTGGCCGGCGTCCTGCGCGCCCCCGACTCCGTCCACGCCCCCGGCGTCTACCTGGACCACCTCGCCCGCCTGGGCTGCGCCGCCGACGTCTGGCAGACCACGTACCAGCACGTCCTCCCCGGTGCCGACCCGGTCCTGGACTGGGTCAAGGGCACCGGCCTGCGCCCCGCCCTGACCGCGCTGGCCGGTGACCCGGAAGCGCGGGACGCCTTCGTCGGCGAGTACCGCGAGCTGCTCCGGAAGGCCTACCCGACGGCCCCCCACGGGACGGTCCTGCCCTTCCGGCGCCTGTTCGCGGTGGCGGTGAAGCCCGCCTAGCGGCTAGCTCTTGCGGTGCCCTATGAGGCGGGGCTTCTGCTCCAGGCCGTCCAGGCCGTGCCAGGCGAGGTTGACGAGGTGGGCGGCCACCTCGGCCTTCTTGGGGCGGCGGACGTCCAGCCACCACTGGCCGGTGAGGGCGACCATGCCGACCAGGGCCTGGGCGTAGAGCGGGGCGAGCTTGGAGTCGAAGCCGCGGCTCTTGAACTCGCGGCCCAGGATGTCCTCCACCTGGGTGGCGATGTCGGAGATCAGCGAGGCGAAGGAGCCGGTGGACTGCGGGATGGGGGAGTCACGGACGAGGATGCGGAAACCGTCCGTGTACTCCTCGATGTAGTCCAGCAGCGCGAACGCGGCCTGCTCGCACAGCTCACGGGGGTGGCCGGCGGTCAGCGAGCCGGTGACCATGTCGAGCAGGCACCGCATCTCCCGGTCCACCACGACCGCGTACAGCCCTTCCTTACCGCCGAAGTGCTCGTACACCACCGGCTTGGAGACCCCGGCCTTGGCCGCGATCTCCTCCACCGACGTGCCCTCGAAGCCCTTCGCCGCGAAGAGGGTCCGGCCGATCTCCAGCAACTGCTGGCGGCGCTCCGCACCGGTCATCCGGGTCCGGCGGGTCCGCCGTGTCTTGTCGTTGCTGGAAGTGCTGCTGGAGTCGGTGGCCACGCCGTCCATCATGCCGCCTTCGCGGCAGCCTTCCCGCGCCGGGAGGAACCGCCGTCGTCCGCACGGCGCGCGTCGATGCGCGAGCGCGACGGCCAGCGCACGTCATAGGCCCAGCCGAGCTTCTCGAACCAGCGGATGAACCGGGCCGAGGAGTCGATCTGCCCGCGCTCCACCCCGTGCCGCGCGGAGGTCGGGTCGGCGTGGTGCAGGTTGTGCCAGGACTCGCCGCAGGACAGCACGGCCAGCCACCACACGTTGCCCGAGCGGTCGCGGGACTTGAACGGGCGCTTGCCCACCGCGTGGCAGATCGAGTTGATCGACCACGTCACGTGGTGCAGCAGGGCCACCCGGACGAGTGAGCCCCAGAAGAACCCGGTGAAGGCGCCCCACCAGGACATCGTGGCGAGCCCGCCGATCAGCGGAGGCAGCAGCAGCGAGACGGCCGTCCACAGCGCGAACTGCCGGGAGATCGCCCGCATGGCCGGGTCCTTGACCAGGTCCGGCGCGTACTTCTCCTGCGGGGTCTGCTCCTCGTCGAACATCCAGGCGATGTGGGCCCACCACAGGCCCTTCATCAGCGCGGGGAGCGTATCCCCGAACCGCCACGGCGAGTGGGGGTCGCCCTCGGCGTCGGAGAACTTGTGGTGCCTGCGGTGGTCGGCCACCCAGCGCACCAGCGGCCCCTCCACCGCCATGGACCCCATGATCGCCAGCGCGATCCTGAGCGGCCGCTTCGCCTTGAAGGAGCCGTGGGTGAAGTAGCGGTGGAAGCCGATCGTGATGCCGTGGCACCCCAGGAAGTAGAAGAACACCAGCAGGCCCAGGTCGAGCCAGCTCACCCCCCAGCCCCACACCAGCGGCACGGCCGCCAGCAGGGCCAGGAACGGTACGACGATGAACACCAGGAGCGCGATCTGTTCGATCGAGCGCTTCTGTTCGCCGCCCAGCGTGGCGGTGGTGCCGTCGGTGCGGACTTCGTCGATCACATCGGAACTACTTGAGGTCATGCGCGTCCCCTGTGGGGTCGAGGGCGGGGGTCGAGGGGGTAGCCGGACAGGTATGGAACGGACGGTACGTCCCTACGGTTCCGTAACCTACGGCGTCGTAAGTATGTCAGCGGTTCGGCCGGCGGCAAGAGCCCGAGATCCTGCGCGTCCACCGGGACACCTATCCTTGGAGACGGTCGGACAGCGCGGTCCGCTCTGTTTACTTCCCGGACGTTCCGGCCGGTATGCGGCGTTTTGCCGCGTGATGGATGGGTGTCCGGGTTCCCGCCGGATGAGCTTCAACACCGCAAGGAGCCGCACCTGTGAGCAGTGTCGACGACCAGACCACCACGAACGGCCAGGCGCTGCGCGCCGACATCCGGCGCCTGGGCGATCTCCTGGGCGAGACCCTCGTCCGCCAGGAGGGCCCCGAGCTGCTGGAACTGGTCGAGAAGGTCCGCCGCCTCACCCGCGAGGACGGCGAGGCCGCGGCCGAGCTGCTGCGCGGCACCGAGCTGGAGACCGCCGCCAAGCTGGTGCGCGCCTTCTCCACCTACTTCCACCTCGCCAACGTCACCGAGCAGGTGCACCGCGGCCGCGAGCTGCGCGCCCGCCGGGCCACCGAGGGCGGTCTGCTCTCCCGCACCGCCGACCGGCTCAAGGACGCCGACCCCGAGCACCTGCGGGACACCGTCCGCAACCTCAACGTGCGCCCGGTCTTCACCGCCCACCCCACCGAGGCCGCCCGCCGCTCGGTCCTCAACAAGCTGCGCCGGATCGCGGAGCTCCTGGACACCCCCGTCCTCGACTCCGACCGCCGCCGCCACGACGTACGGCTCGCCGAGAACATCGACCTCGTCTGGCAGACCGACGAACTGCGCGTGGTCCGCCCCGAGCCCACCGACGAGGCCCGCAACGCCATCTACTACCTGGACGAGCTGCACGCCGACGCCGTCGGGGACGTCCTGGAGGACCTCACCGCCGAGCTGGAGCGGGTCGGCGTCACCCTGCCGCCCGACACCCGCCCGCTGACCTTCGGCACCTGGATCGGCGGCGACCGCGACGGCAACCCCAACGTCACCCCCCAGGTCACCTGGGACGTGCTGATCCTCCAGCACGAGCACGGCATCAACGACGCGCTGGAGATGATCGACCAGCTCCGTGGCCTGCTCTCCAACTCCATCCGCTACGCGGGTGCCACCGGGGAACTCCTGGACTCCCTGGAGGCCGACCTGGAGCGCCTGCCGGAGATCAGCCCCCGCTACAAGCGGCTCAACGCCGAGGAGCCCTACCGGCTCAAGGCCACCGCGATCCGGCAGAAGCTGGAGAACACCAAGCAGCGCCTGGCCCGCAACACCCCGCACGAGGAGGGCCGGGACTACCTCGGCACCGCCGAACTCCTCGCCGACCTGCGGATCATCCAGACCTCCCTGCGCGAGCACCGGGGCGCCCTCTTCGCCGACGGCCGCATCGACCGCGTCATCCGCACCCTGGCCGCCTTCGGCCTCCAGCTCGCCACCATGGACGTCCGCGAGCACGCCGACGCCCACCACCACGCCCTCGGCCAGCTCTTCGACCGGCTCGGCGAGGAGTCCTGGCGCTACGCCGACATGCCCCGCGAGTACCGCGCCAAGCTGCTCGCCAAGGAGCTGCGCTCGCGCCGCCCGCTCGCCCCGAGCCCGGCCCCGGTCGACGCCGCCGCGGCCAAGACCCTCGGCGTCTTCCAGACCGTCCGGCGGGCGCTGGAGGTCTTCGGGCCCGAGGTCGTCGAGTCGTACATCATCTCGATGTGCCAGGGCGCCGACGACGTGTTCGCCGCGACCGTGCTGGCCCGCGAGGCCGGACTGCTGGACCTGCACGCCGGCTGGGCGAAGATCGGCATCGTGCCGCTGCTGGAGACCACCGACGAGCTGAAGGCCGCCGACACCATCCTGGAGGACATGCTCTCCGACCCGTCCTACCGGCGCCTGGTCGCGCTGCGCGGGGACGTGCAGGAGGTCATGCTGGGCTACTCCGACTCCTCCAAGTTCGGCGGCATCACCACCAGCCAGTGGGAGATCCACCGCGCCCAGCGCCGGCTGCGCGACGTCGCCCACCGCTACGGCGTACGGCTGCGTCTCTTCCACGGCCGCGGCGGCACCGTCGGCCGCGGCGGCGGCCCCTCGCACGACGCGATCCTCGCGCAGCCCTGGGGCACCCTGGAGGGCGAGATCAAGGTGACCGAGCAGGGCGAGGTCATCTCCGACAAGTACCTGATCCCGTCCCTCGCGCGGGAGAACCTTGAGCTGACGGTCGCCGCCACCCTCCAGGCGTCCGCCCTGCACACCGCGCCCCGCCAGTCCGACGAGGCGCTCGCCCGCTGGGACGCGGCCATGGACGTGGTCTCCGACGCCGCCCACGCCGCCTACCGCCGGCTCGTCGAGGACCCGGACCTGCCGACGTACTTCCTCGCCTCCACGCCGGTCGACCAGCTCGCCGAGCTGCACCTGGGCTCGCGCCCCTCGCGCCGCCCCGGCTCCGGCGTCTCGCTGGACGGACTGCGGGCCATCCCGTGGGTGTTCGGCTGGACCCAGTCCCGGCAGATCGTCCCCGGCTGGTTCGGCGTCGGCTCCGGACTGAAGGCCCTGCGCGAGGCCGGTCTGGACACCGTGCTCGGTGAGATGCACGAGCAGTGGCACTTCTTCCGGAACTTCATCTCCAACGTCGAGATGACGCTCGCCAAGACCGACCTGCGCATCGCCCAGCACTACGTGGACACGCTCGTCCCCGACGAGCTGAAGCACGTCTTCGAGACCATCAAGGCCGAGCACGAGCTGACCGTGGCCGAGGTGCTGCGCATCACCGGCGAGGACGAGCTCCTCGCCGCACAGCCCGAGCTGCGGCAGACCCTCGGTATCCGCGACGCCTACCTGGACCCGATCTCCTACCTCCAGGTGGCCCTGCTCAAGCGCCAGCGCGACGCGGCCGCCGCCGGTGAGGAGCCCGACCCGATCCTGGGCCGCGCCCTCCTGCTCACCGTCAACGGCGTCGCGGCGGGCCTGCGCAACACCGGCTGATCCGCGGTGCGTACGGCCGTGCCCCCGGAGCGCGTCGGCTCCGGGGGCACCGGCGTATCAGGACACCTTCTCGGCACAGCCCTCCCAGGACACCCCGCTCAGGACAGCCCTCCCAGGACGCCCCGCTCAGGACAGCACGAAGGCCGCCGTCAGCAGGCCCGCGCCCGCCAGGCCCAGCACCCAGGCCGCCCGGGGCATCCGCATGCCGCCCGCGACCACCACCGAGGCCAGCAGCAGCGCCCCGCCGAGCGGCAGCCAGGCCAGCAGGACACCGGAGACGCCCGCGCGCACCGCGACATCCGTACCGGGTTCGAGGACGACGTCGTAGCTGTGCCCCTCGCGCACCACCACCGACCGCCCGATGCGGACGGAGGACCGCGGGGTGGCGCCCGGCGACAGCGGCTCGAACGTGCCCGCGCAGTGCTCCGGCAGACAGTCCGTCACCGTCAGCGTGCCGCGTTCGCGCCCCTTGGGCAGCATCGCGTGCTGCGCGGCCCCCCAGGACCCCCACGCCCCGGCGAACACGATCAACGCGGCGAACACCCCCGCGACCACGACCCGGCCCACCCGGACGACGGACCCGGAACGCGGGGAACTGGCGGAGGCAGCAGGCATGGCCGGGATCATTGGCCATATCCCTACGGCGGGTCAACTCCACCGTCCCGCCGACCGCCCGGACGCTACGCGTTGTAGGCCGACTGAGCCCGCTCCAGCCCCTCCGTCACCAGACACTCCACCGCGTCCGCCGCACGGTCCACGAAGTAGTCCAGCTCCTTGCGCTCGGCGGAGGCGAAGTCCTTCAGCACGAAGTCCGCCACCTGCATCCGGCCCGGCGGACGGCCGATACCGAAGCGGACGCGGTGGTAGTCGGGGCCCATCGCCTTCGTCATCGACTTCAGACCGTTGTGCCCGTTGTCGCCGCCGCCCAGCTTCAGCCGCAGAGCGCCGTAGTCGATGTCCAGCTCGTCGTGGACCGCCACCACCTGGGAGAGCGGCACCTTGTAGAACTCCCGCAACGCGTTCACCGGACCGCCCGACAGGTTCATGTACGACATCGGTTTGGCCAGGATCACCCGCCGGTTCGCCGGACCCACCGGACCGATCCGGCCCTCCAGCACCTGCGCCTGCGCCTTGCCGGCACGCTTGAACTTCCCGCCGATCCGCTCCGCGAGCAGATCCACCGCCATGAAACCGACGTTGTGCCGGTTCATCGCGTACTCCGGCCCCGGATTACCGAGCCCGACCACCAGCCAAGGGGCGTTCGCGGGGGTACTCAACGACCCATCTCTCCTCGGTATGCGCCAGCCGCCGCCCCCGGAGAACGGGGACGACGGCTGACGGATGACTCAAACCGGTACGGCTCAGGCCTCGGCGGACTCTTCGCCCTCGGCGGCCTCGTCCTCGGCCGGCTCCTCGACCTGGGCGGCCAGGACCTGGAGGACGACGGCGTCGCCCTCGACGGCCAGGGAGACACCCTTGGGGAGCTGGATGTCCTTGGCGAGCACGGAGGCACCGGCCTCCAGGCCCTCGACGGAGACCGTCACGGACTCGGGGATGTGGGTGGCCTCGGCCTCGACCGGCAGCGCGTTCAGCACGTGCTCGAGCAGGTTGCCGCCCGGGGCCAGCTCGCCCTCGGCGACGACCGGGATCTCGACGTTGACCTTCTCGCCACGCTTGACCAGCAGCAGGTCGACGTGCTCCAGGAAGCCCTTCAGCGGGTCGCGCTGCACGGACTTCGGGATGGCCAGCTCGTTGGTCTTGCCGTCGATGTCCAGGGCGATCAGGACGTTCGGCGTACGCAGCGCCAGCAGCAGCTCGTGGCCCGGCAGGGTCAGGTGCAGCGGGTCGGAACCGTGGCCGTAAAGGACACCGGGAACCTTGTTGTCACGGCGGATGCGGCGGGCGGCACCCTTGCCGAACTCGGTGCGGGACTCGGCGGCGAGCTTGACCTCGGACATACGGATCACTCCTCGAACAGGTAGATCGGACGGGGTCACCCGGCCACGAACGGCCTGCTACGAAGAGCGCGTCGATAACGGACAACCGGCACCCGTGAAACACGAGCGCGGCCTCCCTCGCCGAGCAACTGTCGCAGTCTACTCGGCAAGGGGGCCGCGCCCAAAAGGATCTTCCGCCGCCCCTCAGAGGGCCCGCAGAAACCTCACTGCTCGTCGAAGAGGCTCGTCACCGAACCGTCCTCGAACACCTCACGCACCGCGCTGGCGATCGTCCCCGCGATCGACAGCACCGTGATCTTGTCCAGGTCCGCCGCCAGCTCACCCGGCGTCGGCAGCGTGTCGGTGAACACGAACTCGCTCACCCGCGAGTTCTTCAGCCGGTCCGCCGCCGGACCCGACAGCACACCGTGCGTCGCCGTCACGATGACGTCCTCGGCCCCGTGCGCGAACAGCGCGTCCGCGGCCGCGCAGATCGTGCCACCGGTGTCGATCATGTCGTCCACCAGGACACAGATACGGCCCTCGACGTCACCCACGACCTCGTGCACCGTGACCTGGTTCGCCACGTCCTTGTCCCGGCGCTTGTGCACGATCGCCAGCGGCGCGCCCAGCCGGTCGCACCAGCGGTCGGCCACCCGCACCCGGCCCGCGTCCGGGGAGACCACGGTCAGCTTCGACCGGTCCACCTTCGCGCCCACGTAGTCCGCCAGCAGCGGCAGCGCGAACAGGTGGTCCACCGGACCGTCGAAGAAGCCCTGGATCTGGTCCGTGTGCAGATCCACGGTCAGGATGCGGTCCGCACCCGCCGTCTTCATCAGGTCCGCGATCAGACGCGCCGAGATCGGCTCACGGCCACGGTGCTTCTTGTCCTGCCGGGCATACCCGTAGAACGGCACGATCACCGTGATGGAGCGCGCCGACGCCCGCTTCAGAGCGTCGATCATGATCAACTGCTCCATGATCCACTTGTTGATCGGCGCCGTGTGGCTCTGGATCAGGAAACAGTCCGCGCCGCGGGCCGACTCCTGATAACGCACATAGATCTCACCGTTGGCGAAGTCGAACGCCTTGGTCGGGACGACCCCCACACCGAGCCTGTGAGCGACCTCCTCGGCAAGTTCGGGGTGGGCGCGGCCGGAGAAGAACATCATCTTCTTCTCGCCGGTCGTCTTGATCCCGGTCACAGCACTGTCTCCTCAGAGGTTCTCAGCCAGCCGCCGGCCAAGCGACCTCTCGACGGGGCACGAGAGGGCCGAATCAGCTGGTAGGGGTGCGGTTGTGCACTTATCACGGTACGCCGTGTTTGACGCGGCCGTTTCCTGCGAGCCCTCCCTCAGCCCTCGTCCACGCCCGCCCCGGACGCCGCCTCCGCCGCCTTCGCGGCCGCGCTCCCAGGACGCTTACGAGCCACCCAGCCCTCGATATTCCGCTGCTGACCACGGGCCACGGCCAGCGCGCCGGGCGGCACATCCTTCGTGATCACAGACCCCGCGCCGGTGTACGCGCCGTCCCCGACCGTGACAGGAGCCACAAACATGTTGTCCGAACCGGTCTTGCAGTGCGACCCCACCGTCGTGTGGTGCTTGCTCTCACCGTCGTAGTTCACGAACACGCTCGCCGCGCCGATGTTCGTGAAGTCACCGATCGTCGCGTCCCCCACGTACGACAGATGCGGAACCTTCGTCCCCTCACCGATCGACGCGTTCTTCGTCTCCACGTACGTACCGATCTTCGACCGCACACCCAGCCGCGTACCGGGCCGCAGATACGCGTACGGACCCACCGACGCGCCCTCGCCGACCACCGCGCCGTCCGCCACCGTGTTGTCCACGCGCGCGCCCGCGCCCACCACCGTGTCGTTCAGACGGCTGTTCGGGCCGACCTCCGCGCCCTCCCCGATCCGCGTCGCACCGGTGAGCTGCGTACCCGGGTGCACCACCGCGTCCCGGCCGAACCCGACCGTCACGTCCACCCATGTCGTCGCCGGGTCCACCACGGTCACGCCGTCCAGCATCGCGGCCGTCAGTAGACGGTCGTTCAGCGTCCGGCGGGCCTCCGAGAGCTGCACCCGGTTGTTGATCCCGGCGATCTCCCGGTGGTCACCCGCCACCGACGCGCCCACCCGGTGCCCGGCCGCCCGCAGGATGCCCAGCACATCGGTCAGGTACTCCTCGCCCTGGCTGTTGTCGGTACGCACCTGCTTCAGCGCGTCCGCCAGCAGCAGGCCGTCGAACGCGAACACACCGCTGTTGATCTCGGCGATCGCCCGCTGCTCGGCGGTCGCGTCCTTGTGCTCCACGATCGCGGTCACCGCGCCGCTCGCGCCGTCCCGCACGATCCGGCCGTAACCGGTCGCGTCCGGGACCTCGGCGGTCAGCACGGTCACGGCGTTGCCGTCCGCCCGGTGCGTGCCGGTGAGGGCCGCCAGGGTGTCCGCGGTCAGCAGGGGCGTGTCGCCGCAGACCACCACGACGGTGCCGTCCACCGGGCCGCCCAGCTCCTCCAGCGCCATGCGTACCGCGTGCCCGGTGCCGTTCTGCCGCTCCTGCACGGCCGTGCGGACCCCGGGGTCGATCTCGGCGAGGTGGGCGGCGACCTGCTCACGGGCGTGGCCGACGACGACCACCAGCTCGGCGGGGTCCAGCTCACGGGAGGCGGCCAGCACGTGACCGACCAGGGAGCGGCCGCAGATCCGGTGCAGGACCTTCGGTGTGGCCGACTTCATACGGGTGCCCTCACCCGCTGCGAGAACGACGACGGCTGCCGGGCGAATGGCGCTCACGGAGTTGCCTTTCGGCTCTGGGGGGAGGTGGTGACTGGCGGCAGAATACCGGGGGGCTTTTCGGCGGACATGAGAGCGGGTCCCGCCGGGGGGGTGTGCCGGTCGGGACCCGAACTGAGCATTTGCTCCCAGGGGAGGACTCGAACCCCCATGATCAGAACCAAAATCTGACGTCTTGCCCTTAGACGACCTGGGATTGCCGCTATGTCCGATTCGATTGATCGGCTTCGCGCGCGGCCTCCACTATGCCGTACCAGGCGCCCTCGATGCGACGGTACAAGTCTGCGCTTTTCAGGACTTTGATCACGAGGCAACCCCGGTAGGCGTCGCCCGTGTTCCGCCGGACGGTCTTCGGGTTGTGCTTCTTGAGGGACGTCTTGTTGAAGGCGGCGCGGTCCGCGTCGACCACCTCGGCCCAGAACCGCTCGGCGCCGGGTACGTCCGCGGTCTCGTGGATCAGCACCGTGAAGCGCAGCCGCTCGCGCTCGACGCCCAGCAGGTCGAGCCAGGCGAGGAAGGTCGTGATCATTCCGGGGTCGCTGTTGACGAACGTGACGTGCTCGCGGCGGTCGTACGGCTTGTCCTTGGTTCCTTCCGCCCAGTAGAGCCCGACGCCGACCAGGAACAGCTCGCGTTCGGACAGCGCGCCGACCCTCCGTCGGGCCTCGTCCTTGGTTCGTCGGCGCTCCTCGTCCCGGATGCGCAGCTTCTCCTCCCATCCCTTTCTGGCGATGGCCGCCGCCTCCTCGGGCGACCGCTTCCGCTCCGGCTTCGGCAGGTCCCGTACCCACAGCGACACCGAGCTGCGCGAGCAGCCCAGTGCGGCTTCGATCTGGTCGTAGGTACAGCCCTGGCGGCGGAGTTCCCGGGCCTGCTCCCGGAGGGCGTCCTTGGCGTTCGGGCGCTTGGTCCACTCCGGGGCCGGTTCGCCGTGGACGAGGCGGTTGAGGAGGTCGTTGTTGTGGATTTTCAGGTGGTCGCGGATCTGGCGGAGGCTCATGCCCTGACGGCGGAGGGCGACGGCCTGGGCGCGGAGGTCTTCGAAGTCGGCGTACTTGGAGGTTTTGCCCGGTGAATGTGCCATTTGCATATCGTCCGGGCGGAATGCGGGCCTCCGGGGGCCCGTGCGGTGGAGTTCAGTAGTTCGAGTGACGGAGGGGTCCGCGGCCGGGGCGGGTAGGGGAAAGTCACCGGAAATGCCGCCGGGGGCGCCCGTAGGCTGGAGGGCATGACCACGACGGGGGAAGACCACACCAGGGCGCCGACCGGCCCGTGGTGGTGGGAGAGACGGCGCGGTGCGGCGCTGGACGTCGGCCTGGGGCTGGCGTCGGCGGTGGAGTGCGGCGCGGAGGGCGTGCCGTTCGCGCGGGACGCGGGCGTGCCGCTGTGGCTCGGTGTCGTGTTCGGGCTGCTGGCTGGTTCGGTGCTGCTGGTGCGCCGGAAGTGGCCGGTCGCGGTGGTCCTGGTGGCGATCGCGGTGACGCCCGCCCAGATGGGCTTCCTGATGGGCATCGTCGGCCTGTACACGCTGGCGGCGTGCGAGCTGCCGCGCCGGGTGATCGTGGCGCTGGCGGGCATGTCGCTGGTGGGCACGATGATCGTGACGTTCGTGCGGGTGCGCCAGGACATGGCGCGCGGGGATCTGACGCTGGGCGACTGGTTCGTGCCGTTCGCCGCGGTGACCACTTCGCTGGGCCTGACGGCGCCTCCGCTGCTGCTGGGGCTGTACGTGGGTGCCCGGCGCCGGCTGATGGAGAGCCTGCGGGAGCGGGCGGACAGCCTGGAGCGGGAGTTGCAGTTGCTCGCGGAGCGGGCGGAGGAGCGCGCGGAGTGGGCGCGGAGCGAGGAGCGCACGCGGATCGCGCGGGAGATGCACGACGTGGTGGCGCACCGGGTGAGTCTGATGGTGGTGCACGCGGCGGCGTTGCAGGCGGTGGCCCGCAAGGACCCGGAGAAGGCGGTGCGGAACGCGGCGCTGGTGGGGGACATGGGCCGGCAGGCGCTGACGGAGCTGCGGGAGATGCTCGGGGTGCTGCGGTCGGGGGATGCCGGGGAGGCGGTGCGGCGGCGGGTGGCGCCGGAGCCGGTTCCGGTGCCGTTGGCCGCGGTGGGGGCCGCGGCGGCGGAGGCGGCGTCGAAGGCGGCGGCCGAGGTGGTCGTGGTGGACGGGCCGTGTCTGTCGGAGCTGGAGGAGCTGGTGGGGCAGTCGGCGGCGGCCGGGATGGTGGTGGCGCTGTCGGTGGAGGGTGAGCTGCGGTCGTATCCGGCGGAGGTGGAGCAGACCGCGTACCGGGTGGTGCAGGAGGCGTTGACGAACGTGCACAAGCACGCGGCGGGCGCGAAGACGTATGTGCGGCTCGCTCATCGGCCGGCGGAGCTGGCGATGCAGGTGGAGAACGATGCGCCGCCGGAGCCGGGCTCGGCGTCGGCGGGTCTGCCGTCGGGCGGCAATGGTCTGGTGGGGATGCGGGAGCGGGTCGTGGCGCTGGGGGGCGTGTTCGTGTCGGGGCCGACGGATGCGGGGGGTTTCCGGGTGTCGGCGGTGATTCCGGCGGCTTAGGCCCGCGTTCTCGGCGGCCGCTTGTGTCGTGTTCGCCGCCCAATCCTCGGTACGTGCTGAATCCCCCCATGGGATGAACGTGTCCGCCGGGCGGCATGCGGGGGGCTGTGGGGACGCAGTGTGTCGGTGCGTGC
Organism: Streptomyces sp. BK022; assembly: GCF_004217355.1. Classification (NCBI taxonomy): domain Bacteria; kingdom Bacillati; phylum Actinomycetota; class Actinomycetes; order Kitasatosporales; family Streptomycetaceae; genus Streptomyces; species Streptomyces sp. BK022. The sequence continues at coordinate 119,876 of NZ_SHKU01000007.1, read as the reverse complement.
CGAGGGGTTCGGGGCGAGTCGACGAAGGGGTCTGGTCAGTCATGCGTGCTGAGGCCATCGACCGGGTGACGCTGGTGTTCTCGCTGTTCGACGCGAATGGCAGCGGTCGTCTGGACCCGGAGGACTTCGAGCTGATGGCGTCGCGGGTGACGGCGGCGGCGGAGGGGTCGGGGGAGGGTGCGCGGGCGCGGATGTCGGCGGCGTTCCAGCGGTACTGGGAGACGCTGGAGGGGGAGCTGGACGCGGACGGGGACGGGCGGATCACGCTGGAGGAGTACCGGGCGTGTGTGCTGGCGCCGGAGCGGTTCGCGGGGACGGTGCGGGAGTTCGCGGAGGCGTTGGCGGCGTTGGGTGATCCGGACGGGGACGGGGCGGTCGGGCGGCCGTTGTTCACGGCGCTGATGCGGGCGATCGGTTTCGCGGGCCCGAACATCGACGCGCTGTTCGACGCGTTCGGTCCGGACGGGGAGGACCGGATCGCGGTGGCGACCTGGGTGGCGGGGATCGAGGACTTCTACGCGCCGGACAAGGCGGGGATTCCGGGGGATCACCTGGTGGGCGCGGTGGTCTGAGGCGGGGCGGGTCGGGGAGAGGGGCGGTCCGGGGTGACGGTCGTGGGGCTCGCCGTGGGGCGGGGTACGGGCGCGGAGGTGGCCGGGGTCTTCGAGCGGGTGCTGGGGCATCTGGCGGGGGCGTACGGGGTGCCGGTGCGGGTGGAGCGTGCGGAGCGGGTCTACCACTCGTATGTGTCGCTGCGGGGTGAGGCGCCGGAGCGGGTCGCGGCGCTGACCGAGGAGGACGCGGCGCATTACGAGGCGTTCTGCCGGGGGCTGGCGGGCCGGGGGGTCTCGGCGGTGTTCCGTACGGCGGTCAACGCGCAGTCGTTGTATCTGGTGCGGCAGCGCCTTCGTGCGGTGAAGGTGGACGGGCTGGGGGGTCCGCCGGGCGGGGTGGCGCCGGAGCTGCTGCTGGTGCGGGATCAGGCGCAGGGGTTCTACACGGGGGAGAACCGGCATGAGCCGGGGCGTGTGGTGCGGACGATGGAGTTCGCCGAGTCGGTCACGAACGAGGTGATCGACTGCGCGTTGGCGCGGGCGCGGCTGGTGTGGCCCGGGGGCGGGGCGGCGCGGGTGGTGATGGCGTACAAGTTCCATCTGCTGGACGGGGCGCTGGACGACTGGGTGCGGCGGGCGGCTGAGCGGCACGGGGTGGAGATCCGGTTGTGCCAGCCGGACACGGTGAACCGGGATCTGATCGCGCACGGGCTGCCGCCGAGGACGGTGGTGGTGGCGGGGAACGAGTGGGCGGACATCATGCATGTGGTGCTGCTGGACCGGTTCGGGGGTGAGCGGCAGGAGAGCCGGTTCTCGGAGAACGTGCATCTGCTGCCGGGGGTGGCGGGGCTGGTGGAGTTCCAGACGGTGCACGGCTCGGCGGACGATCTGGAGGGCCGTGGTCTGGTGAATCCGGTGGCGGCGATCCGGGCGGCGGCGGCCGTGGCGGAGCGGCATGTGGGGTGTGCGGGGGCGGTGGCCGCGGTGGAGGGGGCGCTGGCGGGGCTGGCGGCGCGGGGGGTGGGCACGGCGGACGTGGGGGGTTCGGCGTCGACGGGGGAGGTGGTGGCCGGGGTGCTGGCGGGGCTGGGGGTGTCGGGTCCGGGGGCGGAGGCGCTGGTGGCGGGGGCGTGAGCGGGGTGGTGCTGGTGGTGGTCGACCTGCAGAACGATTTCTGCGACGCGTCGGCCGCCGCCCGTCATGGGAGCGATCCGGGGGTGCTCGCGGAGGCGGCGGGGGCCGCGGCCGGGGTGGTGGAACAGGCGCGGTCGGCGGGGGTGGAGGTGGTGTTCGTCCGGTTCCTGGGGGATGTCGGGTATCAGGGGGCGAGCTGGCGCCGGCGGGACCGGGCGCGGGGGAAGCGTCCGAAGTGTGTGACGGGGAGCGGGGGCGCGGAGTTTCACGGGGTGGTGCCGGCCGCGGGGGAGCGGGTGTTCACCAAGTACGCGTGTTTCGACGCGTTCCTGGCGGAGGGGTTCGAGCGGTATCTGCGGGAGCGGGGGGTGGTGCGGCTGGTGTTCGCGGGGGTGTTCACCGATGTGTGTGTGGATTCGACGGCGCGGACGGCGTTCCAGAAGGGGTTCGAGGTGTCGGTGCTGACGGACTGCACGACGCCGTTGCATCTGCCGGAGCCGGTGATCCTGTCGTTCATGCGGCGGGTGTACGGGGCCCGGCTGACGACGCGTGCGGACCCGGAGTTGTGGGCCGCGTGTCCTTCGACGGAGGGGGAATCATCGCAACCGTCGGTACGGCCGGCCGGTCCGGTGCCGGTGACTTCGGAGTGGACGCGGGGGTAGGGGTGACCGCGCTGCTGGTGGCGGCGGCGCGGGCGATCGAGGCGCGTCGTCCGGACGCGCTGGCGCGTGACCCGTACGCGGAGTGCTTCGTGCGGGCGGCGCCCAGGTCGGCGCGCTGGCCGGTGTCCTTGGAGGAGGTGCCGCGGGGGGACGCCGATCCGGTGTGGGGGCGCCTGGCGCGGTACTTCGGGCTGCGGACGCGGGTGCTGGACGACGCGCTGCGGTCGGCGGCGCGGGCCGGGACCCGGCAGTTCGTGCTGCTGGGGGCGGGCCTGGACACGCGGGCTTTCCGGCTGGACTGGCCGTCGGGCAGCACGGTGTGGGAGGTGGACCGCCCCGGTGTGCTCGGCTTCAAGGAGCGGGTGCTGGCCCGGGAGGGCGCGGTGCCGTCGGCGGGCCGGGTGGCGGTGCCGGTGGACTTGCGCGGGGACTGGGCGGCGGCGCTGCTCGGTGCCGGTCTGGAGCCGGGGCTGCCGACGGCGTGGCTGGCGGAGGGGCTGCTGCTGTACCTCCCGGCGGCCGCCGAACGCCGGCTGGTCGCGGTCGTCGACGAGCTGAGCGCGCCGGGCAGCATGCTCGGTTACGAGGTGAAGCTGCTGGAGGAGGCCCGCGCGGTGCGGGACAGCCCGGTGTACGTGGAGGCGCGGGAGCGGCTCGGGGTGGATCTGTTGGCGTTGTTCGACGGTGATCCGCGGCCGGACTCGGCGGCGGATCTGGCGGGCCGGGGCTGGCGGACCGGGGTGGGGACGCCGTACGACCATGTCCGCCGGTACGGGCGGGGGCCGCGGCCGGAGCCGGACGACGCGCTGGCCGCCAACCGCTGGGTGCTCGCGGTGAAGGGCGCGGCGGGGGTCAGCCGGTGGTGAGGCGGGCGGGCTGGGTGCCGGCGATGAGCGCGGTCAGCGCGTGGTCGATGTCGGGGCCGAGGTACCAGTCGCCGGTGTGGTCGAGGGTGTAGACGCGGCCCTGGGTGTCGATGGCGAGGAGGGCGGCGGTGTCGGTCTCCTCGCCCAGGGGGCTGAGTTCGGTGCCGAGCGCGCGGCCGAGGTCGCCGAGGGTGCGGGCGAGGTGCAGGCCCTGGAGCGGGTCGAGGTGGAGGTTGGCCGGGGCGATCTGGCGGCCGGTGCCGGTGGGGGTGATGCGGAGTCCGCCGAACTCGGCCCAGGCTTCGACGGCGGCGGGGAAGACGGCGTGCCGGTGTCCTGCGGGGGAGAGGTGTTCGCGCAGGGTGTCGGCCCAGATCTCGGCCTGCTTTATGTCCCAGCGGCCGGGGTGCCAGCCCGCGGTGCGCAGCGCGTTGTCGACGGCGCCGGGGAAGCGGGGGGTGGTGCCGCCCGGCCCGTGCGGTGCGGTGAGCCTGGGGGATGAGGTGCGGTCGGAGTGCATCTGCCCTGTCGATCGTCGTGCTGGTGAGCTGGTTTCGGGGGCCCGGCGGGGGCGCGGCGGGGTCAGTCGCCGGTGGTGGCCGGGTCGACGACGCGGACGCCGAAGTGGGCGCTGAGGGCGGCGCAGGCGCGGCAGGGGGTGGCGAAGGAGCCGTGCAGCGGGTCGCCGTCCTCGCGTATGCGGCGGGCGGTGAGCTTGGCGTGCTTGAGGGACTTGCGGGCCTCGCCGTTGGTCATGGGGCGGCGGGCGGAGCGCCTGCTGCGGGTGGCGTCGGCGGCGGTGAGGTGCCGGGAGATGAGGATCGTTTCGGCACACCGTCCGGTGAAGCGGTCGCGCTGGCCGCTGGTGAGGGTGTCGAGGAAGTCCTGCACGAGGTGGTGCAGGGGGGCCGGCTGGTCGCCGCGGGCGGCGGTGCCGGTGAGGGTGGCGCCGCGTACGGAGAGGGCGGCGGCGACGGCGGGCAGGATGCCGTCGCGGCGGTGCAGCAGGGCGGGGGCGGGAGGTTCGGTGCTGTCGCTCCAGCCGATGCGGGGGTCGCCGGACCGCACGTCGGTACCTCCGGTCGGCATCGTGTTCATGGTCGTCTTCCCTCCCCTGGGCCCTCGCCCGGAGGACACAGAGTGCCAAATGCCGTGGCGGCTGCGGAAGCTGGGGCGGTGCGACACGCGGGGGCGGGACTCCGCGATCACGTGCGGTGACGGTCGGTCACACAACTGACGGGTGTTCGCGGGGGTGTTCGAGGGGGCGGGGCGGAGGGCCGGGGTCCGGTGGGCCGGTGACCGGCACACGTGTACCGCATAGGCTGTCGGCACCGCGCCAGGGCGCGCGGGCAAGGGCGTCGGTGACGTTGAAGACAGTCGGATACGGGTCGGGGCGTCTTGGCTCGTACAGAGTGCCGCAGGGGGCAACCGCCATGACGACAGGTCGGCTCGGGCAGGAAGCCGCGCCGCCGAACGCGGCCTATGCAGGGCAGGTCGTGCACTTCCCGGACCCGGTGCGGGCGGCCCGCCATCCGCGCGGGGTGCGGATCGACGAGCACGGTCATCCCGACTTCGCGCCGTACGCGCGCGCGGCGGCCGAGATCGCGGAGCCCCCGGAGGGGTTCGGCGTCGACGAACTGCGGCTCACGGACTACGTGTCGGCGAACGCGGTGCTCGCGGCGTCGGGGCACGAGCTGTGGGACACGGTGCCGGAGGTGGCGACGCCGCACGGCTGGACGTGGCACCACGTGGCCAACTCCCGGCGTCTCGAGCTCGTCCCGGTCGAGGTGAAGGCGCTGCTGCGGCACCACGGCGGAGTGGCGACGGCGGCGGTGGACCACGCCAAGCGCGGCACCCGCCCGCTGAACGAGACGCGTCCGGCGCACTTCGCGCTCCCCAAGTCCGGGATCGCGGTGACGGAGTCGCAGGTGCAGGGCGTGGAGGAGGACCTCGGCTACCGGCTGCCGGGCGCCTACCGGTCCTTCCTGAAGGCGGCAGGCGGCTGCGCCCCGGTGGGCGCCGCGCTCGACGCCGAGCTGGGCCTGCTGCTGGACCAGCCGTTCTTCACGGTCCGTGACGAGGCGGCGGTCAACGACCTGGTGTACGTGAACAAGTGCCTGCGCGACCACCTGACCAAGGACTACCTGGGCGTCGCGTTCGTCCAGGGCGGTCTGCTCGCGGTGAAGGTGAAGGGCGAGCGGGCCGGTTCGGTGTGGTTCTGCGCGTACGACGACGTACGGGACACCGACCCGTCGTGGTCGGCGGCGGAGCGTGTGGAGCGGCTGCTGCTGCCCTGCGGGGACGACTTCGACGCGTTCCTGTCCCGGCTGGCCGGTGATCCGCCGGAGCTGGACACGGTGGCGAGTCTGATGGTGGACGGCGGCTTCGCGCACGCCGTCCCGGTGTCCGCGGCGTCGGCGCCGGCGGGGGAGTGAGGTCCGGGTCATGGTGACGTTTGCGCGCGCGCAGGAGCGCGGCGAGGAGTGGATCAACGGGGACGTCCCGGCGTACCAGCACCGGGAGGTGCGGGTGCGGGAGTTCGACCTCGGTTTCGTGGTGTGGGGCGAGGACCGTGCCGACGGGCCGCGTTCCGACGCGGGCGGTCAGCGGCTGGTCATCGCGCGCGACAGCGGCGAGGCCACGCTGTGGCCCGCGCTGCCGGTGGGCGAGGTCATCCGCCGGTACGAGGAGCTGTACGGCCGCCCCGACGACGTCGAGGACGAGGTGCCGGTGCCGCCCGCCGCGCGGGTGGACCTCAACCAGACGTCGTTCCTGCTGAGTCCGCCGGAGTGGCTGCAGGAGGCGGCGGACAAGCTGGGCATCCCGGACCGGCGCGCGGGTTCCGGCACCGGGTCCGGTCAGGGTGCGCCCCCGGTCCCGGCTCAGGGTTCCTCCCCGGAGCTCGCCCGGACGCAGGCCGGCATCCCCGCCGCCGCCCCGGACAGCGGGGCCGCGTGGCCCGCCGCCGAGGGCGACGCGGAGCAGGAGCGCCGGGACGGCGACACCCCGTGGGCCGGTACGGACACCAACGGCGACGGGGAGGACCGTTCGGTGCCGCTGCCCGCGACGGTGTTCGCGCCGCCGGTGCACGACGGCACCCCGCCGCCGCCCGCCTCCGCCCCGGACGCCAAGACGGCCCTGATGTCGGGCGGCAGCCGGCTCCCGCCCACGGCGGTCGCGCCCGCGGTGGACGACGCCAGGACGCCGGCCCAGGGCACGGGTACGCCTCCGCCTCCGCCTGCTGCCCGGCCGCTGCCGCCGCACGCCGGCGACATCGCCGACGCCGCCACCAGCAAGGCCGCCCCGCCGCCCCGCAAGCCGCGCGGCGGTTCGGGTGCCCTGCCGCACCCGCCGGGCGCCCCCGGCACTCCGGGGGCGCAGCCGGGCGGGGCCGCCGAGGGCTACGTACCGACGCAACTGGTGTCCTCGCTCGACGGCCCCTCCGGGCCGCAGGGGGCACCGCAGCCGCCGAACGCCCCGGCCCCGCCGCGGCCCGCCGGGGCGCCCGGTGCCGTGCACCACGCGGAGACCGTGCTGGCCCCGCCCTCGCCCGGCGGCCCCGGCGTGCCCCCGCCGCCGTCCGCCCCCGGCACGCCCCCCGCGCCCGGCACCCAGCCGACGGCCGGGATGCCGCCCGTACCCGGGATGCCCGCCGGCCCGCCGCCCGCGCCGCAGCCGATGCCGCACGCGGGACCGCCGCCGCAGGGCGCGCCCTTGCCGCCGCCGGGTGCCATGCCCCCGCCGGGAGCGATGCCGCCCCCGGCCGGTGCCATGCCTCCCCCCGGCGCGATGCCTCCGCCGGCCGCGCCGATGCCGGGGCAGCCGGGCGCGTACGGGTATCCGCAGCAGGGACAGCCGATGGTGGGGCCCGGCTACCAGGCGGTGCTGCGCTACCGCGCCCACGACGGCTCGGAGCAGCAGCTCATCCGGCGTTCGGCGCCGGGCACCCCGCACCCGGAGTGGCAGATCTTCCACGAGCTGCGCGCGATGAACGTGCCGCCGGACCAGGTGCTGGAGCTGCACACCGAGCTGGAGTCCTGTGAACTGCCGGGCGCGTACTGCGCGCGGATGATCCGGGAGCAGTGGCCGCAGGCGCGGATCGCGTCCATCGCGCCGTACGGCACGGACCACGCGAGCCGGCAGGAGGGCATGCGGGAGCTGCTGGCCCATCAGGGCGAGCTGCACCAGGTCGCGGACGGTCCCGCGCGGCCCGCGCCGGTGCGGGCGCCGCTGCCGCCGGTGCCGCCCGTGCCGCCGGTCCCGCCGGAGGCCGTCGCGCAGGAGCTGGCCGCGGTGTTCGGTCCCGGCGTGTACCGGTTCGAGCAGCAGGCGGTGGCCCGGCAGGGTGTGCCGCCGGTCGTCGCGCACACCCTGGTGGTGGCCGGACTCCCGCTGGACATGGGCCCGTTCTTCTGGGCGCAGGCCCAGCCGGGCCGTCCGGTGCCGACGCTGGCCGAGCTGGCGGCCGAGCGCGGGGTGGCCCCGGCCTCGGACGCGGGGTCCTACCTGGTGATGGGCACGGACTTCGGCAAGGCGATCTGCGTGCAGTACGGCACCGCCAACATCGTGGCCGTGCCGGTGGAGAGCGGGCCGGGCGGGGCGCCGGTGCCGCCGCAGTTCGTCAACTCCGGGCTGCCCGAGTTCGCCCGCTGCCTGGCCCTGCTGGGCCGGATGTGGCGGCTGCGGTACGGCCTGAACCAGGAGCAGGCGGCCCGCTGGACCGTCGACTTCCAGGCCCAGCTGGCCGCCCTGGACCCGGCCGCGCTGGCATCGCCGGAGAGCTGGTGGTCGGTGCTGCTGGAGCAGATGTGGGACGGCCTGCTCTAGCGGACGCCGCCGCTCGAACAGAGGGCCCTTCACCGGTTCGGGTGAAGGGCCCTCTGGCGTTTCCTGCCCACTTCCGGCCAAGTCCTGTACGCGGAGTGTCGCGTCATGGGCGGATATGAAACGACCGGCAGGATATGCGGGAAATCGTCCTGTCGGGTAGGCCCGGCGGAGAGGGGTCCGAAGGTGAGCGGTACGGCGAGGACACCGCGCGGCTACCGTCCCGACCAGGTCGACGCCTACCTGGCGGCGATCTCCCGCGACCGGGACGCCGCCTGGGAGCGCGCGGCCCGGCTGACCGTCCTGGTCGGGCGGCTCGAGGCCGAGGCCGCGCGCCTCTCGGAGACGGCCGCCGGGCTGGCCCCGCAGGAGTACGACACCCTCGGCGAGCGCGCCCGGTACGCCTTCGGGCTGCTCCGGGAGGAGGCCCGCGCGGTGCGCGAGGCGGCCCGCGAGGAGGCCCGGCACGAGGTGGCGCGGGCGGAGCAGGACGCGGCCGGTGTCGTGCGGGCCGCGCGGGAGGCGGCGCGGGCGCGGTGCGCCGGGGCCGAGGAGGAGGCCGCGGAGCTGCTGCTGGCGGCGCGCGCCGAGGCGGACCGGGTACGGGTGGATGCCAGGCGCGAGGTGCGGGAACTGCGCGGCCGGGCCCTCGCGGTGCTGCGCGAGGCGCGCGCCCACGCCGCCGCGCTGCCCGGCGTGCTGGAGGCCGAACGGGCGGAGCGCCGCGCGGCGGCCGAACGCGCGGACGCCGAGCGGGAGTCGGCCGCCAAGGCGAGCCTCGCCGAGCGGACCGCCCGCGCGCAGGCCGGACTAGCGGCGGCCGGGCGGGCGCTGGAGGAGGCGGCCGTGCGGGCGCGGCACTGCCAGGACGAGGCACGCGCGCGTGCCGCCGAGATCCTCGCCGGGGCCCGCCTCCACGCGGAGCGCACCGCCCGCGAGACCGAGCGCGTCCTGCGCGAACACAGCGACACCTGGGACGACGTGCAGGCCCAGACGAGCCGCGTACGCGACCGTCTGACGGAGCTGACGGGGCGGGCCGCCGCCCAGTGACCTGGGGTCGTGTCGGGGTGCCCGTAGGGGGCGGGTTGACCCTGACGCGGCGTAAGGGTGGAGGCTGACCGGGTTCGGGGGTGGACACGACCCTGAGAAGGGCTCCACCCGTCGGTGGAGTACCCCTAGGGGTATCTCCGTACGAGGGCTCGGGGAGGGTTCGTCCCCGCGGAGGACGAGGCCGGCCGTGCCGCGTCCTTAGTCTGTTCTTATGCCGCCAGGGGGGCGGTCGGCCGGACCGCGGGGGTAGGGATTTCCCCCCGGGAAACGGGGGTTCGCACCAGCGTGCGGCACCCCCCGCCACGGCCAGACTTTCAGGCGCAGCGCACGGACGCACCGGCCCGCACCACCGAACCCATACGTCGCACCGCGATCCAGGGTGCCCGCGATCGACCCGCATAGGAGACATACCGTGACATCGGCTGTGACCATTCCCAGGCACGGGGGCACTGGAGGGCCTACGGCCGTCGCCGCACGAGCGCGGCAGGTCGTGAAGGCCTACGGGGCCGGGGAGACCCGCGTCGTCGCCCTCGACCACGTCGACGTGGACATCGCCCGCGGCCAGTTCACCGCGATCATGGGCCCCTCCGGGTCCGGCAAGTCCACCCTCATGCACTGCCTCGCCGGTCTCGACACCGTGACCAGTGGTCAGATCTACCTGGACGAGACCGAGATCACCGGCCTCAAGGACAAGAAGCTCACCCGGCTGCGCCGCGACCGGATCGGCTTCATCTTCCAGGCGTTCAACCTGCTGCCGACGCTGAACGCGCTGGAGAACATCACGCTGCCCATGGACATCGCCGGCCGCAAGCCCGACAAGGCGTGGCTGGACCGGGTCGTGGAGACCGTCGGACTCAAGGACCGGCTCAGGCACCGGCCGACCCAGCTCTCCGGCGGCCAGCAGCAGCGCGTCGCCGTGGCCCGCGCGCTCGCCGCCCGCCCCGAGATCATCTTCGGTGACGAACCGACCGGAAACCTCGACTCCCGCGCCGGCGCCGAGGTCCTCGGCTTCCTGCGCCGCTCGGTGGACGAGCTGGGCCAGACCATCGTCATGGTCACCCACGACCCGGTCGCCGCCTCCTACGCGGACCGCGTGCTCTACCTGGCCGACGGCCGGATCGTGGACGAGATGACCAAGCCCACGGCCGAGCAGGTCCTGGACCGGATGAAGGACTTCGACGCGCGGGGGCGCACCTCATGACCGTCCTGAAGACCTCGCTGCGCAACTTCCTCGCGCACAAGGGCCGGATGGCGCTCTCCGCGATCGCGGTCCTGCTCTCGGTGGCGTTCGTCTGCGGCACCCTGGTGTTCACCGACACCATGAACACCACCTTCGACAAGCTCTTCCAGGTGACGTCCTCCGACGTCACGGTGAGCGCCAAGGGCGCCTCCGACACCGGGGAGACCACCTCCGACACCGGCAAGCCGCCGGTGCTCCCCGCCGCGGTCGTCGGCGAGATCGAGCGGGCGCCGGGCGTGAAGTCGGCCGAGGGCACCGTCTTCTCCACCTCGGTCACCGTGGTCGACGGCGACAAGGAGAAGCTGTCGCCCACCAGCGGTGCCCCGACCATCGTCGGCAACTGGAACGCCAACGACGCCCGCACCATGAAGATCACCACCGGCGCGGCGCCCCGGGGGTCCGGCCAGATCATGGTCGACGCCGACACCGCGAAGAAGCACCACCTGAAGCTCGGCGACGACATCGGCGTCATCACCGCCGTCGGCACGCACCAGGCGCGCGTGTCCGGCATCGCCACCTTCACCGTCACCAACCCCGGCGCGGCGATCTTCTACCTGGACACCCGGACCGCCCAGCAGGCCCTGGTGGGCCGCACCGGCGTCTTCACCAACGTCAACGTCACCGCCGACCGGGGCGTCACCGACGCCCGCCTCAAGCGGGACGTGAGCACCGCGCTCGGCGCCGGCTACAAGGTGCAGACCGCCAAGGAGGTCGCCGACGCCAACCAGCAGGACGTGAAGAGCTTCCTCGACGTCATGCGGTACGCCATGCTCGGCTTCGCCGGGATCGCCTTCCTGGTCGGCATCTTCCTGATCATCAACACCTTCTCGATGCTGGTCGCCCAGCGCACCCGTGAGATCGGCCTGATGCGGGCCATCGGCTCCTCCCGCCGCCAGGTCAACCGGTCGGTGCTGATCGAGGCCCTGCTGCTCGGCGTCGTCGGCTCCGTGCTCGGCGTGGGCGCCGGGGTCGGGATCGCCGTCGGCCTGATGAAGCTCATGGGCCAGATCGGCATGCACCTGTCCACGGACGACCTGACGGTCGCCTGGACCACCCCGGTCGCCGGTGTGGTGCTCGGCGTCGTCGTCACCGTCCTCGCCGCCTATCTGCCGGCCCGCCGCGCGGGCAGGATCTCCCCGATGGCCGCCCTGCGCGACGCGGGTGCCCCGGCCGACGCCCGGGCCGGCGTGATCCGCGCCGTCATCGGCCTGGTCCTCACCGGCGCCGGCGCCGCCTGCCTGGCCGCGGCCGCCGCCAGCGACCACGCCACGACCGGCTCGGCCTGGCTGGGTGTCGGCATCGTGCTCTCCCTGATCGGCTTCGTGGTGATCGGCCCGCTGCTCGCCTCCGGCGTGGTGCGTGTCCTCGGCGCGATCGTCCTCAGGGTCTTCGGCCCCGTCGGCCGCATGGCCGAGCGCAACGCACTGCGCAACCCGCGCCGCACCGGCGCGACCGGCGCCGCCCTGATGATCGGCCTCGCCCTGGTGGCCTGCCTGTCGGTGGTCGGCTCGTCCATGGTGGCCTCCGCCACCGACCAGCTCGACAAGACGGTGGGCGCGGACTTCATCGTCCAGAGCGACAACGGCTCCGTCATCACCCCGCAGGCCGTCGACGCCCTGAAGAGCACGCGGGGCCTGGAGCGGGTCACCGAGTACAAGATCCTCCCGGTGACCATGACCACGCCCGACGGCAAGGTCTCCAGGAACGAGACCCTCAACGCCGCCGACCCCGGCTACGCCGAGGACCTGCGCACCAAGACCGTCCAGGGCGACCTCGCCGACGCCTACGGCGCCGACTCCATGTCCGTCTTCGCCGGCTTCGCCAAGGACCACGGCATCAAGCTGGGCTCCCGGGTCGACGTCGCCTTCAAGGGCGGCCGCACCGCGAAGCTGACGGTCCGCGCGATCACCAGTGACGAGGTCGTGGTCGACAAGGGCGCCATGTACGTCTCCATCGCCACCGCGAAGAAGTACGTACCGGCCGACAGGATGCCGCTCGACCTGCTCCTGTTCGCCACCGCCAAGGAAGGTCAGCAGGACGCCGCGTACAAGGCGCTGAAGGCGTCCCTGCACGACTACCCGCAGTACACCGTCCGCGACCAGACCGACTACAAGCAGGCCCTCAAGGACCAGATCGGCCAGCTCCTCAACCTGATCTACGGCCTGCTGGCCCTGGCCATCATCGTCGCCGTCCTCGGTGTCGTGAACACCCTCGCCCTCTCCGTGGTGGAACGCACCCGCGAGATCGGCCTCATGCGGGCCATCGGCCTCTCCCGCCGACAGCTCCGCCGCATGATCCGCCTGGAGTCGGTGGTGATCGCCCTCTTCGGCGCGCTCCTCGGCCTCGGCCTGGGCATGGGCTGGGGCGCCACCGCCCAGAAGCTGCTCGCCCTCCAGGGGCTGAAGGTCCTGGAGATCCCCTGGCCGACGATCATCTCCGTCTTCATCGCCTCCGCCTTCGTGGGGCTGTTCGCGGCGCTGATCCCGGCGTTCAGGGCGGGGCGGATGAACGTGCTGAGCGCCATCGCCACGGAGTAGGGAGACGTGGCGGGGGCCGGTGCCGGGAGCCTGGGGGCTCCCGGCACCGGCGTGTCCGGGGTGGGAAACAGGGGGTCCAGGGGGCAGAGCCCCCTGGTACGCCGACTGCGGCACAGGCCCCGCAGGAAGCAGACGTTATCCACAGCCCCCGCCAAGCAAGCCGCAGCGTCGTACGCTGGAAGACCCCCGGCCCGTACGACGAGTCGGGCGATTCGCGTTCCCACCCCCAGGACGGAAAAGCCCTCCATGAGACTGCACGGTCTGCTCGACGCCGTCGTCAAGGACCCCGCCCTCGCAGAAGCGATCACCGCGGCCACGGACGGCAACCGCCCCCACCTCGACCTCGTAGGCCCCCCGGCGGCCCGCCCCCTGGCGATCGCCGCCCTCGCACGCGACACCACCCGCCCGGTGCTCGCCGTGACCGCGACGGGCCGCGAGGCGGAGGACCTGGCGGCGGCCCTCCGCTCACTGCTGCCCCCTGACGGCGTCGTGGAGTACCCCTCCTGGGAAACCCTCCCGCACGAACGCCTCAGCCCCCGCAGCGACACCGTCGGCCGCCGCCTGGCCGTACTGCGCCGCCTGGCCCATCCCCGCCCCGACGACCCCGAGACCGGCCCCGTCTCCGTCGTCGTCGCCCCCGTCCGCTCCGTGCTCCAGCCCCAGGTCAAGGGCCTGGGTGACCTGGAACCCGTTGCCCTGCGCACCGGCCAGAGCGCCGACCTGAACGAGATCGTGGAAGCCCTGGCCGCCGCGGCGTACGCGCGCGTGGAGCTGGTCGAGAAGCGCGGCGAGTTCGCCGTACGCGGCGGCATCCTGGACGTGTTCCCGCCCACCGAGGAACACCCCCTGCGCATCGAGTTCTGGGGCGACGACGTCGAGGAGATCCGCTACTTCAAGGTGGCCGACCAGCGCTCCCTGGAGGTCGCCGACCACGGTCTGTGGGCCCCGCCCTGCCGCGAACTGCTGCTCACCGACGACGTGCGCGAACGCGCGCTGGCCCTCGCCGAGGAACACCCCGAGCTGGGCGAACTGCTCGGCAAGATCGCCGAGGGCATCGCGGTCGAGGGCATGGAGTCCCTCGCTCCCGTCCTCGTGGACGACATGGAGCTGCTCCTCGACGTGCTCCCGAAGAACGCGATGACCGTGGTCTGCGACCCGGAGCGGGTCCGCACCCGCGCCTCCGACCTCGTCGCCACCTCCCAGGAGTTCCTCCACGCCTCCTGGGCGGCCAGCGCGGGCGGCGGCGAGGCGCCCATCGACGTCGGCGCGGCCTCCCTGTGGTCCCTCGCGGACGTACGGGACCGCGCGCGCGAGCTGGACATGATGTGGTGGTCCGTCTCGCCGTTCGCCGCCGACGAGGAGCTGGGCGGCGACACCCTCAAGCTCGGCATGCGCGCCCCCGAGACCTACCGCGGGGACACCGCCCGCGCCCTCGCCGACACCAAGGGCTGGCTCTCCGACGGCTGGCGCACGGTGTTCCTCACCGAGGGCCACGGCCCGGCCTCCCGCATCGTCGAGGTGCTCGGCGGCGAGGGCATCGCGGCCCGGCTGGACGCCGACCTCGACGAGCTGAGCCCGTCCCTCGTCCACGTCTCCTGCGGCTCGATCGACCAGGGTTTCGTGGACCCGGCACTCAAGCTGGCCGTCCTCACCGAGACCGACCTGACCGGGCAGAAGTCCGCCGGCCGCGAGGGCACCCGCATGCCCGTCCGCCGCCGCAAGGCCATCGACCCGCTCACCCTCGAATCGGGCGACTACATCGTCCACGAGCAGCACGGCGTGGGCCGCTACATCGAGATGGTGCAGCGCACCGTCCAGGGCGCCACCCGCGAGTACCTGGTCGTGGAGTACGCCCCCGCCAAGCGCGGCCAGCCCGGCGACCGGCTGTACATCCCCACCGACCAGCTGGAGCAGATCACCAAGTACGTCGGCGGCGAGGCCCCCACCCTGCACCGCCTGGGCGGCGCCGACTGGACGAAGACCAAGGCGCGCGCCAAGAAGGCCGTCAAGGAGATCGCCGCCGACCTGATCCGGCTCTACAGCGCCCGCATGGCCGCCCCCGGCCACGCCTTCGGCAGCGACACCCCCTGGCAGCGCGAGCTGGAGGACGCCTTCCCGTACGCGGAGACCCCCGACCAGCTCACCACCATCGCCGAGGTCAAGGAGGACATGGAGAAGTCCGTCCCCATGGACCGCCTGATCTGCGGCGACGTCGGCTACGGCAAGACCGAGATCGCCGTCCGCGCCGCCTTCAAGGCCGTCCAGGACGGCAAGCAGGTCGCCGTCCTGGTGCCCACCACGCTGCTGGTGCAGCAGCACTTCGGCACGTTCTCCGAGCGGTACTCCCAGTTCCCGGTCAATGTGCGCGCCCTGTCCCGCTTCCAGACCGAGACCGAGGCCAAGGCCGTCCTGGAAGGCCTCAAGGACGGCTCGGTGGACATCGTCATCGGCACCCACCGCCTGTTCTCCTCCGAGACCAAGTTCAAGGACCTCGGCCTGGTCATCGTCGACGAGGAACAGCGCTTCGGCGTCGAGCACAAGGAACAGCTCAAGAAGCTGCGCGCCAACGTGGACGTCCTCACCATGTCCGCCACGCCCATCCCGCGCACCCTGGAGATGGCCGTCACCGGCATCCGCGAGATGTCCACCATCACCACCCCGCCCGAGGAGCGCCACCCCGTCCTCACCTTCGTCGGCCCCTACGAGGAGCGGCAGATCGGCGCCGCCATCCGCCGTGAACTGCTCCGCGAGGGCCAGGTCTTCTACATCCACAACCGGGTCGAGTCCATCGACCGCGCGGCCGCCAAGCTCCGCGAGATCGTCCCCGAGGCGCGCATCGCCACAGCCCACGGCCAGATGTCCGAACAGGCCCTGGAACAGGTCGTGGTGGACTTCTGGGAGAAGAAGTTCGACGTCCTGGTCTCCACCACGATCGTGGAGTCCGGCATCGACATCTCCAACGCCAACACCCTGATCGTGGAGCGCGGCGACAACTTCGGCCTCTCCCAGCTGCACCAGCTGCGCGGCCGCGTCGGCCGTGGCCGCGAACGCGGATACGCCTACTTCCTGTACCCGCCGGAGAAGCCGCTCACCGAGACCGCGCACGAACGGCTCGCGACCATCGCCCAGCACACCGAGATGGGCGCCGGCATGTACGTCGCCATGAAGGACCTGGAGATCCGCGGCGCGGGCAACCTGCTCGGCGGCGAGCAGTCCGGGCACATCGCGGGGGTCGGCTTCGACCTCTACATGCGCATGGTGGGCGAGGCCGTGGCCGACTACCGGCGCCAGCTGGAGACCGGCGAGATCGAGGAGGAAGCGCCGCTCGAGGTCAAGATCGAGCTGCCGGTCGACGCCCACGTCCCGCACGACTACGCGCCGGGCGAGCGGCTGCGCCTCCAGGCATACCGGTCCATCGCCTCCGCCAACTCGGAGGAGGACATCAAGGCCGTCCGCGAGGAACTCACCGACCGCTACGGCAAGCTGCCCGAGCCGGTGGAGAACCTGCTGCTCGTCGCCGGTCTGCGCATGCTCGCGCGGGCCTGCGGGGTGGGCGAGATCGTCCTCCAGGGCCCCAACATCCGCTTGGCGCCCGTGGAGCTGCGCGAATCGCAGGAGCTGCGGCTGAAGCGGCTGTACCCGGGCTCGGTCATCAAGCCGACCGCGCACCAGGTGCTGGTGCCGCGCCCCAAGACGGCCAAGGTCGGCGGCAAGCCGTTGGTCGGGCGTGAACTCCTGGGCTGGGTCGGGGAGTTCCTCGCCTCGATCCTGGGGTCCTGAGGCGGTCGGCCCAGAGGCAGGGGCTCGTCGAGAGGGCTGGGGGAGCGGTGGTTCTCCCGGCCCTTCCGGCTGTCTGCCCTCGGACTGCCTGAAGCCGGGGCTGCGCGAGGCCGGGGCTGCCTGGGGGCCGGGGCCGCCGTCAGTCGGCCGCCGAGTGGAACAGCATCGCGGTGAGCGCGCGGAACGTGTCCTCCGGGTCCTCCTCTCCCAACTGGCCGTCGAGGTTGTGGCCGAGGAGCAGCGTGGCGTAGCCGTGGGCCAGGGACCAGGCGGCCATCCCGGCCAGCCGGGCGTCGGGACCCCGGTCGCCGGGGTCGACGGTGGTGACGGCCCGGCTCAACGCCTCACCGGCCAGGGCACGGGCCGTGGTCAGCTCCAGGTCCTCCGGGCGCAGCAGCTCCGGGCTGAACATCACCTGGAAGTGCGCGGGGTGTTCGCGGGCGAAGCGGACGTACCGGACGCCGGCCTCGCGCAGCCCGGGAGCCTCCCGCAGCGCGTCCGCGAGCAGACCGAACCCCTCGGCGGCTATCGCGGTGAGCAGTCCGGTGCGGTCCTTGAAGTGGTGCGCGGGCGCCGCGTGCGAGACCCCGGCGCGGCGGGCGAGGTCACGCAGGCTCAGCGCGCCGGGCCCTTCGGCGGCGATGACGTCGAGCGCGGCGGACAGCACGGCCCGGCGCAGGTCGCCGTGGTGGTACGTCCGCCGGTCCGCGGACGTGGAGTTCGAGGGGCTCATGGAATCAGGATACGCGGAATCTAGTCATTGACAAGTTCCGTCGGCCCCGGCAATCTAGTCAGTGTCAAGTCGAAGGCGATCGGCCGACGGTCGCGTCCGGGGGAGGAGACCGGCATGTCCGAGAAGACACTGGAGGCGGTGGAGGCGGCCCGCGTACGCCAGCTCTGGCACCTGCTGGAGCCGTTCCACGCCCTGCTCTACTACGCACCCGAGGTGGAAGAGGAGATGGCCACCCTCGGGTACCGCACCGAGGACCGCTGGCCCACCTATTTCCCGCTGCGCGCCGCTCCGTTGGGAGAGGTCGGTGCCGAGCGCGTGACCTCCGCCTTCTACAGCTTCAGCCCGCGCATGACCGCCCGGCACATGGAGGGGGCGTGGGGTGTCGCCGGGCCCCGGGAAGTGCTGGCGGCCCGTCTGCGGGGCATCGACCGCGCCTACCGCGCCCTACTCGGAGACGCTGTCGAAGGGCCGGGTCTGGCCGAAGCCGCCACCCTGGCCCGCCGTGCGGCGGAGTCGGCCGGCACCGAGGGCCGCCCCCTGGCGGCGGCCAACGCCGAACTCCCCTGGCCGAAGGCCCCGCACCTCCAGCTGTGGCACGCCGCCACGATCCTGCGGGAACACCGGGGCGACGGCCATCTGTCCGCCCTGCTCGTCGCCGGACTCGATCCCGTGGAGTCCCTGGTGTCCTTCGCGGCGATAGGTGCCGCGTCCGTGGAGCGCTTCGAAAGCCGGGGCTGGAGCCGCGAGGAGTGGGTGTCCGCCCGTGAACGCCTGGCGACACGCGGCCTGTTGGAGCCGGACGGTACGGCCACGCAGGAGGGCCGTGCCTTGCGCCGCCGCGTCGAGGAGCACACCGACCGCCTGGCCGCCGCCCCGTGGCAGTCCCTCGGCCGGGTGGACGCCGACCGCCTGGGTGACCTCCTCGGCGACCACTGGGTCGCGGTCCTCTCCTCCGGCCTCCTGCCCTCGGAGTCGACCCTGGGGATAGGCAGGGTCTGAGCAAGGCGCGCGAACCGGCAGACGCTCCAGGCCCCGAATAACCCTGTACGCCCCTTCTGTTCCTCTCCAGCAAGCGCGGCGCGGCCGTTACGGTGGAGGGCGGATCTCTCCGCCCGCGTCCGCGGACGGACCAGGGCGAACGAGGGGGACGCACGTGAAGCGTCTGTGGGGCGGGGCTGTCACCGCCATGGCCGTGATGACCGCCGTGACGGGCTGCAAGGCCGAAGAGGTGAACGGCTCTTCCGGGGCCCAGCCGACGGGTGCCAAGGGTGCGGCCCTGAGCGCCGTCGACTCACTGGACGTCAAGGGCCGCGCGCCGAAGACCGGTTACTCCCGTGAGCGCTTCGGCAGCGCCTGGGCCGACACCGACTCCAACTCCTGCGACACCCGTGACGACATCCTCAAGCGCGATCTGAAGGAGGTGAAGTTCAGCGGAGGCAAGTGCAAGGTCACCTTCGGCGTACTGGAGCCCGACCCCTACTCCGGCAAGACGGTCACCTACCGGCGCGGTCGCAGCCTGGTCGACATCGACCACGTCGTCGCCCTCTCGGACGCCTGGCAGAAGGGCGCCAAGTACTGGGACGGCAGCAAGCGCATAGCCCTCGCCAACGACCCGCTGAACCTCATAGCGGTCGACGCGAGCACCAACCGCGGCAAGGGCGACGGCGACACCGCGAGCTGGGTCCCCCCGGAGAAGAAGTACCGCTGCACCTACGTCGCCGCCCAGGTCGCCGTGAAGAAGAAGTACGACCTCTGGGTCACCTCGGCCGAGAAGTCCGCGATGAAGAAGATCCTCGCCTCCTGCCCCGCCCAGAAACTCCCCACGGGCGGCAACCCCACCAACGCCCCGTCCCGCTTCCGGGCCCGCTGAGCCCGCCGCCCGCCGCCCGCCGCCCGCTGCCCGCTGCCGGCTGAGCCCGCTGCCCGGTACGGCCGCCGCCCGGCCGGGGTGGGGTACGGGCGGCCGGTCCTCCGCCGGTCAGCCCTTGGCGCCGGCGGCCTTCAGCGAGTCCACGAGGTGCCCCGCCAGCTTGGCCGCGTTGGCGGCGCCGTTGTCCTTGCCGGCCGTGGAGGTCACGGTGACCACGGCGTTGCCCACGCGGGCGGCCACCAGGGTCGTGCCGCTCTCCCAGTGACCGCTGGTCATCGTCATGGTGTAGGCGTCGTCACCGAGCCCGGAGGTGGCGCTGCCGGACAGCTTCACCTTCGAGTGGTCGTTGAGGTCCGTGAAGGTGGAGCAGGCCCCGGCAGCCGCACGTATCTCGCGCATCACCGTGTCGGCCGTCTTGCCCTGGAACACGTCGATCTCCTGGACCATCTCCTCGGTCTCGTCCTTGTTGGCGTACTCGCCCTGCGCGAACGACACGCCTCCCTTGAACCCGGAGACGTCCAGCCAGGTGGTGTTCTCGAACTTGGTGCAGTCCGGCTTGGCGGTGTCCCGGCTGGCAGGGGAGGCGAACTCGTCGCCGCTGTCCGAGAAGCCGTCGGAGACCGCACTCAGGTGGGAGGGGAAGGCCGACGCCGGCGCCAGCGCCTTCTTGAGCTGGGTGCCCGTCATCAGACCGGCGTTCAGGTTCTTCGCCTGCGGCTGCTTGGCCGACGCGGCGGAGTCGGACGAGCTGGGCGAGCAGGCGGCCAGGGCCAGCGGAAGCGCGGCGACGGCGAGGACCTGGATGAAGCGGGGCGGAATACGCATGAGAGTTCCTACTGAAGAGTCGTGAGGCGAGATACGAGAAACCGAGAGAAGTGAGGTGAGGCGCGCGGTCCGGGCGTGAGCGCGCCGGACGGCGAAGGAGTTCGGCGAGCGAGGGCTCCTGAAAGGGCAAAGCTCGTCAGGGCGGAGCGGGTGTCCGGCGGGTCAGCCGGTCCTCTTCCAGCCGCCACAGCCGGTCGACCTGAAGTGCGCGTCCGTGGGGCGGATGGTGACGACGGCGGTGCCCGCGGTGTGGCCGCCGGCGATCACCGAGCGCAGGCGGTGCCCGGCATCCCTGACGCGCTCCCAGCGGCAGGAGCTGTGGGGGTTGCCGGTGGACCGGTAGGTGCCCGGCGCGATGTCCGCGCCGACCCGGAAGTCACCGTCACCGGACAGCACGTCCCCGGACGCACCCGACCCGGCGCCCCCCGAGGCCCCGTTGCCGCCCGGCGCCCGGCCGGACCCGCTTCCGGCAGTGGTGGAAGCGGGTCCGGCCGCGTCCTCGGCGCCGGGGCCACCGCTGTGGCCGGCGTTCGCGGAGATGGCGCCGATCACGACGAGTCCGGTGGCTGCGTTGAGCGCGATCCTGCCCATCATCCCCACGGCGCGTCCCTCCCCTGTCTGCGGCCAACCCCCTCCGGCGGGCCGCTCGTTCGCTGGGTCAATAAGACCAGAGCTTGTGAACCGAGTCAACACGGTTCACAAGAAGTGGTGAGTGCACAGCTGTGAATCCAGAAGTCACGTAAGCATCGGTATGCTCGGTGCACACATGGGACGAGGGGAGCGGGACCGGTGCAGGACAACGCGACAGAGGTGACCGCCGCTGGGATCGCGCGGCTCGCCGGGGTGGGCCGCGCCGCCGTCAGCAACTGGCGCCGCCGGCACCCGGACTTCCCCAAGCCGGTGGGCGGTACCGAGACCAGCCCCTCCTTCGCGCTCGCCGAGGTCGAGGCGTGGCTGCGTGAACAAGGGAAACTCGCCGAGGTGCCGTTGCGGGAGCGGGTCTGGCAGCAGCTCACCGGCCACCCCGAGGGGCCTGCCGTGGCTCTCGTGCACGTGGGCTGTGTCCTGCTGCTCGTCCAGGAGCGGCCCACCGTGTGGCTCGACATCGACGCCGGTTCCGACGAGCGGCTCGCCGCGAAACTGCCCGGTGTGCTGGATGAGGTGCTGGCGGCACGGTTCGGCCGTGAGCCTGTGAACGCTTCGGACACCGTGGACGCATCAGGACGTGTGAACGCCTCAGGACGTGTGAACGCGTCAGGATCTGTGAACACCGCTGTGCCAGTTCACACGCCCTCCGGTCCGCAGCTCCTTCCCTCCGCCCCCCTCCTGCGCGGCGCCGCCGAGCTCGCCGGGAAGCTGGGAGCGCGGCAGACTTTCGAGTTCCTGCTGGGCCGGTACCTGGACGCCCACTCGCGCCAGTACACGCCCACCCCCGTCGAGCTGGCCGGGCTCATGGCGGAGCTGGCCGGTCCCGCGCTCACCGTTCTCGATCCGGCCTGTGGCACCGGCGCCCTGCTCCGGGCCGTCGAAGCACGTCCCCATCAGACGCTGTACGCCCAGGACAGCGCCCCCGACCTCGTCGCGCTCACCGCGCTGCGACTCGCGCTGCACACCCGCGCCGCCGTGCGCGGTGCCGCGGGGGACACCCTGCGCGAAGAGGCGTACCCGGAGCTGCGGGCCGCCGCCGTGCTGTGCCACCCGCCGTTCAACGAGCGCAACTGGGGGCACGACGAGCTGGCCTACGACGCCCGCTGGGAGTACGGCTTCCCGGCGCGCAACGAGTCCGAGCTGGCCTGGGTGCAGCACGCGCTGGCCCGGCTGGCCGACGGCGGCACCGCGGTGCTGCTCATGCCGCCGGCCGCGGCCTCGCGGCGTTCCGGGCGCCGTATCCGCGCCGACCTGCTGCGCCGGGGGGCGCTCAGGGCCGTGCTCGCGTTGCCGGTCGGGGCGGCGCCGCCGTACAACCTGCCGCTCCACCTGTGGGTGCTGCGCCGTCCCGACCGGACGCCGGTGGCGCCGGAGGTGCTGCTCGTGGACACCGGGGCGTTCGCCGGGGAGGCGCGCGGCGGACCGGACTGGCAGGCGGTGCGGGACGCGGCGCTCGACACCTGGCGCGCCTTCACGCGCGACGGCCAGCTCGCTGAACGGCCCGGTCTCGCGCGTTCCGTGCCGGTCATCGAACTCCTCGACGACGACGTGGACCTCGCCCCCGCCCGCCACCTCCCGCCGCCCGCCGCGGCCGACGGTGTGGAGCAGCTCGCCGCCGTCCGGGACGACCTGGCGGCCACCCTCCGCCTCACCGCCGGCCTCACCCCGCCCCCCGCGACTCCGGCCCCGCCGGCCCGCTGGCCGCTCACCACCATCGGCGAACTCGCCCGAGGCGGCGCCCTGCTGCTGCGTACCGGCGCCATGCCAGGCGCTCCGACCGTCACCGCCGGCACCGCCGGCACCGCCCACGCGCGCGTGCCCGTCCTCACCGACCACGACGTACTCGCCGGATCACCCCCCTCAGGCACGCTCCCGGAGAGCGACGAGGAGGCGGTGCTGACCGAGGCCGGCGACATCGTCGTACCGGTGCTCGGCGGCGGTTCGGTGGCCCGTGTGGTGGACGCGGCCACGGCGGGCGCCGCGCTCGGCCGCAACCTCGTCCTGCTGCGCCCGGACGCCACCGCGCTCGACGCGTGGTTCCTCGCCGGGTTCCTGCGCGGCACCGCCAACAACCGCCAGGCCAGCAGCTACGCCTCCACCGCCACCCGTCTCGACGTCCGCCGGCTGCAACTGCCCCGCCTCCCGCTGGACGAACAGCGCCGCTACGGCGCCCGGTTCCGGGCCCTGGACGAGTTCGAGCAGGCGCTGCGCCAAGCGGGCAGGCTGGGCGAGCAGTTGCTGCGCGGCATGTACGACGGGCTCACGGACGGCACGGTCGAGCCGCACTGAGCGGAACCCCGTACAACGGTTACGCACAACCCGTGACGCCCTGTCGGTGTCGGCCTATACGCTCGGACCCTGATACCGAACCGTCCAGGAGCAGTCATGCACGGCCAAGGCGCGCAGCCGCCCGCCCGCAGCGCGGGTACGGGCGTCCTTCTCCGTGTGCTGCTGACCGCGTGCGCGCTGCTGTCCTGCGGGCTGTTCGCCTGCGTGCCGCTGTTCCGGGTGGCCTACCTGCGCGGGCGCGGCTCCGACTGGCTGCTGGCCTGGGCGGGCCTGGCGCTGGGCGTCGGCGGCTTCGCCGTGGTCGGCTCCCTGCCGGAGAAGGACCCGGTGAGCGATGTCGCGCTCGCCCTGATCCTGATGCTGGCCATCGGGGCGGCCGTCCACTTCCTGATCGTGGACATGCGGCTCGAGAACCAGCAGGGGGCCATGCCCGCGGGCTACGCGCCGCCCTCCGCCCAGACGGTTCCCTCGGCCTACGGCTATCCCCAGCCCGCCCCGCCGCACCCGGCGGGGCAGACCCCGGCGCCGCCGACGTACATACCGGCCCCGCAGCCGCCGCACGCCCCCGCGCCGCACGCCCCGACGCCCCGGACCCTCCCGCCCCAGCCGCCCACTCCGCCCCGCCCCGCCCCCGCCCGCATCGACCAGGTGCGCGCCGAGCTGGACGAGCTGAGCGACTACCTGCGCCGGCAGGACGGCCCGCCCGAGGGCGGACGGTGAGCGTGACGCAGGGACGCGTCGTCGCCGAGCGGTACGAGCTGTCCACGCTGATCGGACAGGGCGGCATGGGCCAGGTCTGGACGGCGTACGACCGCCGGCTCGACCGGCGGGTCGCGGTGAAGCTGCTCCGCCCGGACAAGGTGGCCGGCCTGGAGGCGGACGAGCTGCGCCGCAGGTTCCTGCGCGAGTGCCGGGTCACCGCGCAGGTGGACCACCCCGGCCTGGTCACGGTGCACGACGCGGGCAGTGAGGGCGAGGAGCTGTTCCTCGTCATGCAGTACGTGGACGGCGCCGACCTCTCGGACCATCTCGCGGAGCACGAGCCGTACCCGTGGCAGTGGA
The DNA here is from genome assembly GCF_004217355.1 of Streptomyces sp. BK022. Taxonomy (NCBI): domain Bacteria; kingdom Bacillati; phylum Actinomycetota; class Actinomycetes; order Kitasatosporales; family Streptomycetaceae; genus Streptomyces; species Streptomyces sp. BK022. The sequence continues at coordinate 95,802 of NZ_SHKU01000007.1, read as the reverse complement.
CGGTCGCGGTGGCCGCGCAGTTGTGCGCGGTGCTGAGCGCGGTGCACGCGGTGCCGATCGTGCACCGGGACCTCAAGCCACGCAATGTGATGGTGAAACAGGACGGCACCGTCACCGTGCTCGACCTGGGCGTGGCATCCGTCATGGACACCGACACCACCCGCCTCACGCACACCGGTTCACCGATCGGCTCGCCCGCCTACATGGCGCCGGAGCAGGCGATGGGCGGCGCGGTCGGCCCGTACACCGACCTGTACGCGCTGGGCGTGCTGATGCACGAACTGCTCAGCGGAGACGTGCCGTTCACCGGCTCCACCGCGCTCGGCGTGCTGCACCGGCACCTGTACGAGCCCCCGCTCCCGGTGGGCCGGCTGCGCCCCGAGGTGCCGCCCGCGCTGGAGGCGCTGGTGCTGCGGCTGCTCGCCAAGGACCCGCAGGCCCGCCCGGCCTCGGCGCAGGAGGTGTACGAGCAGCTCGCGCCGCTGCTGCCGGCGCGCGGCACGCCCACCGGCGCGCCGCTCGACCCCACGCGTCCCTTCCTGCGCCCGCACGCCCCCTGGCCGGACCGCGCCCGCACCCCCGCGCCGCAGCCCGCCCCCCTCGCCCCGGCGCCCCCGGTGGACGAGAAGCCCGATGTCGCGGCGGCCGTGGACGAGGTCAAGCGGCTGCTGGGGGAGGGGCGCATCACCCAGGCCGTGGACATCCTCGGCGCGATCCTGCCCACCGCGGCCGAACAGCACGGCGAGCGCTCACCGGTCGTCCGCACCCTGCGCAAGCAGTACGCGGCCACGCTGCTCGACGACGGCCAGTACCGGCGCGCCCTGCCCGAGCTGCGCCGCCTCGCCGACGAACGCGCCGCCGAGGCGGGCCAGGCCGACCAGCAGTCCCTGCGCTTCCGCTACGAGGCCGCGCAGTGCCTGGAGCAACTCGGCGAACCGGCCGCCGCGCTGGCGGAGTACCGGGCGCTGCTCCCCTACTACGAGAACCGCTACGCCTTCGACGACCCCGCCCTCGCCCACGACGTCCGCCGTCGCGTCGGCCACCTGCTGCTCGCCCTCGGCGACCGCCCGGCCGCGCACGACACGCTGGCCCGGCTGCTGATGGACGTGGAGCGGCTGCACGGTCCCGGACACCCGATGGCCATGGAGATCCGGCGCACCCTGCAATGGCTGGGCCAGGTGCGCTGAAAGGCTCAGCGCGTCACGGGCAGCGCCGAGACGAAGCGCGGCCCGTCCGACTTGTGCTGGACCGGGAACGTCACCTTCAGCCCCTGCTCCTCGCCGGCCAGCGAGAGGACGGTGGCGAACTGCAGGCCCAGGAACACCTTCCTGGAGTTGCCCGCGGAGAGGTAGCGGCGAGGCAGGTTCAGCACCAGCCTGCCCGGCTTGCGGCCCTGGTTGCCGTCGAAGAAGAGCAGGCGCTGGTCGGTGAGCGCCAGGTAGAGCGGGCGGGGGGTGATCGCGGCCATCACCGTGCCGGCGCTCAGCACACCGACCACCGCCGCGGTGAGCGCCTGCCTGCGCACCGACACCGAGCCGACCGCGGCCAGCGAGGTGAACTCCACCCGCTCACCCTCGAGGAGCAAGGGGGCGGTGGCTTCGAGCAGTTGCCGGTTGCGGCGGGCGTTGAGGGACATCTCGGACTCCGGGGAAGCGCTGCTGGGGAAACGGGCTCCAAGGAGACCCGCGCCGGGCGCCGATGGTTGTACGGAAGTTCCGGAAGGCGCCCCGTGGGCGGGGTTGTCACTGGTCTCACCTAGTATCCGCCGCATGTCGTTCGCTTCCGGATCTGCCCTGCCGCCCCCCGACTTCGAGGTCGCGTCCGCCTTCCCCGAGGTCGCCCGGCTCCGGCAGGCCGCCGCCGCGGGCGACCTGGAAGCGCTGTGGCGGTACTTCCACGGGCTGCCGCACGGCACCGACCGGGCGTTCCCCGTCCGGATCGTCAGCGAGGTGGACGGTGTCGAACACGCCCTGCGCGCGCGGGTCGAGTCGGTCCCGGACGACGTACTGGGCCTGACGCTGCTCGGTGCCCGGGAGATCGAGATCGGTTGGGCGGTACGCACCGCGGCCCGCGCCGAGCACGTCAGCCGGAAGCAGTTCGCCGCCTTCCACGCGCATCTGCGGACCGCCGAGCAGTACCTCATACGCGCCACCGCCCTCGACCCGTCCGACGACGCGGCCTGGGCCGCGCGGCTCGACACCGCGCGGGGGCTGCAACTCGGCCAGAACGAGGCGCGGCGCCGCTACCAGCAGTTGGCCAAGCACCATCCGAACCACTTCACCGGCCAGGCCCGGCTGCTCCAGCAGTTGTGCCCCAAGTGGAGCGGCACCTGGGAGGACGCGCACGGCTTCGCCCGCGAGTGCATGCTCGCCGCCCCCGAAGGCGCCCTGAACGCGGGCCTGGTGGCCGAGGTCCACCTCGAGCACTGGCTGGAGCTCGACGCCGGCCGGGAGCGCACCGCGTACCTGCGCCAGCCCCACGTCCACGCCGAACTGGTCGAGAGCGCCGGGCGTTCGGTGGCCCACCCCGGCTTCGCGCGCGGTCACGGCTGGGTCGGTGTGGAGGGCACGTACGCCGCCCTGTTCTCCCTGATGGGGGACACCGCCCGGGCCGCCCACCACTTCCGCGCTCTCGGCAACCTGGCGTCCGAATTCCCCTGGAGCTACCTCGGGAAGCCCGCCGAGGCGTACGTCAAGCACCGCGACGCGGCGCTCGCCCGAGGATGACCACCATGCCGAACAGAGGCCGAGGATGAACCCGCACGCAGCCGTCCACCACACCCGGGTCGACGGCATACCCACGCTCTTCGTCCAGGCGGCCGGCCCGATGCGCGCCGGGCTCGTCTTCCGGGTCGGCATCGCCGACGAGACCCTCGGCCGGGCGGGGCTCACCCACCTCGTCGAGCACCTCGCGCTGTACCGCCAGGGCGTCGCGGACTACCACTACAACGGCGCGACGAAGGCCGCGTTCACCCACTTCCACGCGGAGGGCGCCGAGCACGAGATCGCCGCCTACCTCACCGGTGTCTGCGCCTCCCTGACCGACCTGCCCATGGACCGGCTGGAGACGGAGAAGGAGATCCTGCGCACCGAGGAGTCCCGCCGCGACCCGGGCCTGCTCCCGCTGTGGCGGTACGGAGCCCAGGGATACGGGCTGGTCAGCTACCCCGAGTGGGGGGTGCGCAACGCGAACGCGCAGGACGTGTGGCAGTGGGCGCAGAGCTGGTTCACGACCGACAACGCGGTGCTCTGGATCGCCGGTGAGCACATCCCGGCCGGCCTCTCCCTCAAGCTCCCCGCGGGCGACCGGCGTGCGATGCCCTCGGTCACCTCGGCCCTCCCCGTCACCCCCGCGTACTTCTCGGACGGCACGGGCGGAGTGCTGCTGGACGCCGTGGTCGCCGACACCGCCGCCGCCTGGCTGTACTCGGCTGTGCTGGAGCGCGAACTGACCCGCGCCCTGCGGCAGGAGGGCGGCTACTCGTACACGGCCGCGAGCGACTTCACCTCGCGCCGGGACGGCTACGCCCTCGTCACCGCGTTCGCGGACAGCCTGCCCGCCAAGCAGGACGCGGTGCTCGGCGGCTTCGTCGACGTGCTCGCCGGATTCCAGGCGGGCCGGATCGCCCAGGCCGACCTCGACGCGGTGCGCGGCCGCGTCGACGGTGCCCTGGCCGCCCCCGACACGGCGGCCCGCAGGCTGCCCGGCCTGGCGGAGGACCTGCTCGCCGGGCGCCAGCTGCGCACGGCCGGGGAACTGCGCGCCGAACTGAGCGCGGTCACCCCCGCCGATCTGCACCGGGTGGCCGTGGAAGCGGCGGGCACCGCCCTGCTCCAGGTGCCCGGCGGCCACCGCGCCGACTGGGCCGGGTACACCCCCGCGCCCGTCGACTCCCCGTACGCGGTCACCGGACGGCGCTTCGCCGCCCGCGACGGGAGCGACACGGTGCTGGTCGTGGGCGCCGACGGCGTGAGCCTGACCGGGCGGTCGACGGACGCCTCCGAGCGGGCCGTCACCGTCCACTACCGCGCCTGCGCCGCCGTGCTGAGCTGGCCCGACGGCGGCAGGCGGCTGGTCGGCACGGACGGTCTGACCGTCGAGGTGGAGCCGGGCCTGTACGGCGTCGACGCCCACACGATGGCCGCCCTGGACGCCGCCCTGCCGCCGCAGGCGGTCGTGCACCTGCCGCCCCGCCCGCAACCGGCGGCGCCGCGCCCTCGGACGGCGGCCGCGGCGAGCGGGCCCGCGCCCGCGGCGAGCGCGCCCGCCCGGCGCACCTGGGGGCAGCGGATCGGCGTCTTCCTGCTGCTGTCGCTCGCCGCGCTGCTCGCCTTCGTGGCGCTGGCCTGGACAGTCGGGGGAGCGGGCGATCCGGAGACCGGCGCGGGCGAGTACGCGGTCCTCACGTGTGTCCTGTGGGCCGCGGTGGCGGGCGTGGGCTGGCCGGCCGTGGGCATGCTGCGGCGGCCGCGCAAGGGGTGAGCGTCCCCGGCAGAGTGACGCGTCGGTGCCCGAACTCGTGGTGAATCGTTGGTCCAATGGGTTGGCCGGAGCAGTACGGCTGCCTAACATCGATCACCGCAAGACTTTGTGCACCGTCGCACAATCTCCTCAGGAGGTTCCCCTTGCTCCGCCGCCGTCGCACCACGCTGGTCCTCACCGCCGCGATCGCCGCCGCGGCCCCGCTCCTGACCGCCTGCGGTAGCGACGCGCATCCGGGCGCCGCGGCCGTCGTCGGCGGGCAGCGGATCACCGTGGCGCAGTTGGAGGGCCGGGTGAACGAGGTACGTGCGGCGCAGCGGGCCGAGGTGACCGACCAGGCCCAGTACCAGCAGGTCCTCGCCTCCACCGGCAGCCTCACCCGCGACACCCTGCACAACATGGTGCTCGACCGGGTACTGCACCGGGCCGCGCGCGACCAGGGCGTCACGGTCACCCGCAAGGAGATCCAGCGGATGCACGCCGACCTGCAGAAGCAGGCGGGCGGGGCCGAGCAGCTCCAGTCGGCCTGGCTCCAGAAGTACGGCATCGCCCCGGAGCGGCTCGACGCCAACCTCGGTCTCCAGATCGAGGCGCAGAAGCTCGCCGCCAAGCTCGGCACCGACACCAGCCAGCCCCCGTTCTGGAACGCCCTTGCCAAGGCGTCCAAGGAACTCCACATCGATGTGAACCCCCGCTACGGCGCCTGGGACGTGGCCAAGAGCAGCCGGGTCGACGCCCGCACGCCCTGGCTGCGGGACGCCTCGGCGGCCCAGAGCGCCTGAGCGCGGTACCTCCGGTGCGGGGCTGGTGACCTGCTGGTTCCCGGCCTCGCGCGGCGCGTCGGTCATACGATCACAGGACTCCTCCACCCCTGTGGACAACCCGGCCCGCCCTTCCTCGTCCTGGGTTACGTTCGGATCGTGAACGCAAACAGCTCCGCATCCGCCCCTGGCCGCATCGTCCTGCTCACCACCAGCCACCGTGTCGCCCCCGGCCTGCTGTCCTGGCCCGCCTGGCAGGCGCTGCGCTCCGCCGACGCCGTGCTCTGCGCGGACGGCGCGCACCCGCAGGTGCCGTATCTGCGCGAGGCCGGGATAGCGGTGGCGGAGGCGTCGCCCACCGCCGAGGAACTGGTCGACGCCTGCGCGGGCGACCGCACGGTGGTGGTCGTCGCCACCGGTGAGGGAGAGCCCGCCCTCACCGACGGCCTCGCCCGGCTCGCCGGGTCCGGCCGGGTCCGGATGCCCGAACTGGAGCTGCTCCCCGCCTCCTACGACCTGCCCGGCGCCCGCCTCCTCGACCTCGTCCAGGTCATGGACCGCATCCGTGCCGAATGCCCCTGGTCCTCCCGGCAGACCCACGAGGGCCTGGCCAAGTACGGCATCGAGGAGGCGTACGAACTGGTCGAGGCCATCGAGGCGGGCGACCGCGAGGAGCTGCGCGAGGAACTGGGCGATGTGCTGCTCCAGGTCGTCTTCCACTCCCGCATCGCCGAGGAGGACCCGAACGCCCCCTTCTCCGTCGACGACGTCGCCGGGGGCATCGTCGCCAAGCTGATCCACCGTCACCCGCATGTCTTCGGGGAGGAGGAGGCGGAGACTCCCGAGGACGTCAAGGCGCACTGGCTGCGCACGAAGGCCGAGGAGAAGCAGCGCAGCTCCGTCACCGAGGGCGTCCCCCTCGGACAGCCCGGCCTCGCCCTCGCCGCCAAGCTGGCCTCCCGCGTCCGCACCGCCGGCCTGGACGTCCCGCTGCCCCAGGGCGACGGCATCGGATACGAGCTGCTGGAGCTCGCCGCCCGCGCCGAGCAGGCGGGCGTCGACCCGGAAGCGGCCCTGAGAGCGGCCGCCCGCGCCTACCGGGACGCGATACGCACCGCCGAGGGCGTGACCACCCCGGACCACGGCACCGCCTAGCCCGGCGGGCGGCCCCGTACCGGCGCGGGTCCCCCACCAGCACGGCGCCGGCCCCCGGCGGACCCGGGCGAAAGGAGCCGACCCGCCCCCACCCCCGCCCGCCGGATACCGTCGGGGAGTGACCCAGCCGCACCAGCCCACCCCCGACGACCCCACCTCCGGAGCCCCCGCCAAGGCCCCGGCCGGGGCTCCCGCCCCGGACCTCTTCACCTGGGAGTTCGCCGCCGACCCCTATCCCGCCTACGCCTGGCTCAGGGAGCACGCTCCCGTGCGCTGGACCAAGCTGCCCAGCGGGGTGGACGCGTGGCTGGTCACCCGGTACGCCGACGCCAAGCAGGCCCTGGCCGACCAGCGGCTCAGCAAGAACCCGGCGCACCACGCCGAGACCGCCGAGGCCAAGGGGAAGACCGGTATCCCCGGTGAGCGCAAGGCCGACCTGATGACCCACCTGCTGAACATCGACCCGCCGGATCACACCCGGCTGCGCCGGCTGGTCAGCAAGGCGTTCACCCCGCGCCGGGTCGCCGAGTTCGCGGGCCGGGTGCAGGAGCTGACGGACGACCTCATCGACCGGTTCGCCGAGAAGGGCTCGGCCGACCTCATCCACGAGTTCGCCTTCCCGCTCCCCATCTACGCCATCTGCGACCTGCTCGGCGTCCCGCGCGAGGACCAGGACGACTTCCGGGACTGGGCGGGGATGATGATCCGGCACGGCTGCGGACCGAGGGGCGGGGTGGCGCGTTCGGTCAAGAAGATGCGGGCCTACCTCGCGGAGCTCATCCACCGCAAGCGCCAGGCGCTCCCCGCCGAGCCCGCCCCCGGCGAGGACCTCATCTCGGCGCTCATCCGGGCCTCCGACCACGGCGAGCACCTCACCGAGAACGAGGCCGCCGCCATGGCCTTCATCCTGCTCTTCGCGGGCTTCGAGACCACCGTCAACCTCATCGGCAACGGCACCTACGCGCTGCTCACCCACCCGGGGGAGCGCCGCAGGCTCGAACTCTCGCTGGCGGCGGGGGAGACCGGCCTGCTCCAGACCGGGGTCGAGGAACTGCTGCGCTACGACGGGCCGGTGGAGCTGGCGACCTGGCGTTACGCCACCGAGCCGCTCACCATCGGCGGCCAGGACATCGCCGCCGGGGACCCGGTGCTGGTGGTCCTCGCGGCGGCGGACCGCGACCCGGAGCGGTTCGCCGATCCGGACCTGCTCGATCTCGGCCGCCGCGACAACCAGCACCTGGGATACGGACACGGCATCCACTACTGCGTGGGCGCGCCGCTCGCCCGGCTGGAGGGGCAGACCGCGCTGGCCACCCTGCTCACCCGGCTGCCGGACCTCGCCCTGGCGGCCGATCCGGCCGAACTCCGCTGGCGCGGCGGGCTGATCATGCGGGGACTGCGCACACTGCCGGTGAAGTTCACACCGGTCGGTCCCAGTCGTGAAAGCACATATGACGGACGTTCAACTATGTGATCTTCACGTGATCTCTGCGGCATGAACTTGTGACAAGTGTTCGTCTGACGCTACGTTCACCCATCAGTGTGGCGCCGAGCACCACTCGCCACGCCGTACTGCTGTCGCACGAAAGGCAACCGCATGCTCTCCGGGAACGGTAGGCACCGTCGCCCCCGCCAGGCTCCGGCGCTCCTCGTCGCGGCCGGCGTGACCACGTCCGCCATCGCCATCCCGCTCCTCGGGGCGGCGAGCGCCAACGCGGCCGACGGCACCACCTGGGACAGGGTCGCCGAGTGCGAGAGCGGTGGCTCCTGGAGCGCCGACACCGGCAACGGCTATTACGGCGGCCTCCAGATATCCCAGGACGACTGGGACAAGTACGGCGGCACGCAGTACGCGGCCAGCGCCGACCAGGCCAGCCGCTCGCAGCAGATCTCGGTGGCCGAGAAGATCCTGGCCGACCAGGGCACCACCCACTGGGCCACCTGCGCCCTGGTCTCCGGGCTGACCTCCAACTCCGGCTCGGTGGACGTCGACACGGGTGTGAGCGAGACCCCGTCCGCCGGTCAGGGCGCCCCGGGCAAGGACGCCGGCAAGTCGAGCGAGACCCCGGAGGCGGACGCTTCGTCCGATGCTTCCGACTCGCCCGGACTGGGTGATTCCTCCCCGTCGTCCGGCTCGTCCGACTCCTCCGCCAAGGAGACCGGCAAGCCGTCCTCGGGCGCCGGCGAGAAGGACACCGCCGGCGACGCCGGGAAGGACACCGGAGCCGCCCGCTCCGACGCGTCCACGCCCCCGGCCGCCGGTCACGGGTACAAGGACGGCGGTTCGGCCTCCGGCGCCCCCGCGGCGGAGGACGACGAGTCGTGGGAGGACGGCGGCTCCTGGAGCCTCGTCGACACCGGCGACCTCGGCGGCGGCCGTCACCGCGGCGGCAGCGCCGACGAGAACGTGACGGAAGGTCAGCACACAGCCGGCACGGGCCGCCACGCCACCGCCTCTGCGGGCACCTACACCGTCCGCGACGGGGACACCCTCGGCTCCATCGCCGACTCCCTTGGTGTGGACGGCGGCTGGGAGGCCCTCTACGCCGCGAACAAGCAGGCCATCGGCGCCGACCCGAACCATGTCGACCCGGGCCGGACCCTGCGGGTGCCGGGCGAATAGGACTCCGAATAGCGGCATTTGACGCCCCGCTATCTTCTTATATGTCCTATTTGGCGAAAGTGTGGGATGACTCTCAGAAGACCTGATCGTCTTTGAATTTCGCCGCGCGGCATGTCTACGGTCGGGACCGCTCGTCACCACGAGCCCCCGTGGCCGCAACGCCGAATCCTGCCAGCGGCCGTCGGGGACAACCGTCGCGTAAAGCGCCGTAGGCAGGAGCGGGGGACCCAAGGTAGGTGCCCGAACCGGTGTCCGACACCGGGACGGGCTTGGGGTGGAGCCACGCCTTCCAGAAGTACCGGGGAGGGGTGGCCGGGCAACTCAACCGGCCCGAACCCGACAGCTCACCTCGCAGGCGTCGGTGAGGGGATCGATCCATGCTGCTTTCCAGCAAGGGCAAGCGCCGTCGCCCGTCCAAGACCGTCCGTGTCCTCGCGCTCGCCGGTGTCGCCGGCGCGGCCGTCGCGGGCCCGGTGATGGCGTCGGGCAGCGCCTCCGCCGCCACCGGTTCCGAGTGGGACGCCGTCGCCCAGTGCGAGTCGGGCGGCAACTGGTCCATCAACACCGGCAACGGTTACTACGGCGGGCTCCAGTTCTCCGCCTCCACCTGGGCCGCGTACGGCGGCACGCAGTACGCCGCCACCGCCGACAAGGCGAGCAAGGAACAGCAGATCACCGTCGCCGAGAAGGTGCTCTCCGCCCAGGGCAAGGGCGCCTGGCCGGTCTGCGGCACGGGTCTGTCCAGCACGCCGTACAGCGGTTCCGCCGCCCCGGCGAGCCCGGCTCCGTCCACGGACACCAAGACGGAGGACAAGGCCGCGGCCGACACCTCCGGCCGCGCCGCCGACGACCAGGCCGCCTCCCGCTCCACCGAGCGTCCGGACGCGAGCAAGACCGTCACCACGCCGACCGGTGGCAAGGTCAAGAAGGGCGACGGCGAGTACAAGGTGGTCAAGGGCGACACGCTCAGCTCCATCGCCGCCAAGCACAAGGTCGAGGGCGGCTGGAAGAAGCTGTTCGACCTGAACAAGGACATCGTCGAGAAGGCCGACTTCATCTTCCCCGGCCAGATGCTCCACCTGAAGTAACCGCGACCCGCTCGGCGGCCCGGCCCCCGAACCGTCCGGCCCCCGAGCTTCCGGTCCCCTGATGGACCCCCCGCCCCGGTGCGCGTTCCCCCCGCGCGCCGGGGCGGTGCGCGTGGTGCGGCCGGCCCGCCCGGCGCACCGGCCCGCGCGTCCGGAAGCTTTGCCCAGAACCCTTTGTTCCGGACGGGAACAATGGGTACCGTCTCCCTGTCCCACCCCGTCCACGAGGCGGTCGGTCGACGGCCGACGGCCCCAGGACGGTTAGGCTCTAGAGGCAAGGCATGCCATCCGGCGCACGCCCCGCACTCATCGCGTCACATCCATGAAGGAGATGCTCGTGCCGTCCATCGACGTCGTCGTAGCCCGGGAAATCCTGGACTCCCGAGGCAACCCCACGGTCGAGGTCGAGGTCGGCCTCGACGACGGCAGCACGGGTCGTGCCGCCGTCCCGTCCGGCGCCTCCACCGGTGCCTTCGAGGCCATCGAGCTGCGCGACGGTGACCCGAACCGCTACCAGGGCAAGGGTGTCGAGAAGGCCGTCCTCGCCGTCATCGAGCAGATCGGCCCGGAGCTGGTCGGCTACGACGCCACCGAGCAGCGCCTGATCGACCAGGCCATGTTCGACCTGGACGCCACCGACAACAAGGGCTCGCTCGGCGCCAACGCCATCCTCGGCGTCTCCCTCGCCGTGGCGCACGCCGCCTCCGAGGCCAGCGACCTGCCGCTCTTCCGCTACCTGGGCGGCCCCAACGCGCACCTGCTCCCGGTGCCGATGATGAACATCCTGAACGGCGGCTCGCACGCCGACTCCAACGTGGACATCCAGGAGTTCATGATCGCCCCGATCGGCGCGGAGTCCTTCTCCGAGGCCCTGCGCTGGGGCACCGAGGTCTACCACACCCTCAAGAAGGTCCTGAAGAGCAAGGGCCTCGCCACCGGTCTCGGCGACGAGGGCGGCTTCGCGCCGAACCTCGGCTCCAACCGTGAGGCCCTCGACCTCATCCTCGAGGCCATCAAGGAGGCCGGCTACGCCCCCGGCGAGCAGATCGCCCTCGCCCTCGACGTCGCCGCGTCCGAGTTCTACAAGGACGGCAAGTACCTCTTCGAGGGCAAGGAGCGCTCCGCCGCCGAGATGACGGAGTACTACGAGGAGCTCGTCGCGGCCTACCCGCTCGTCTCCATCGAGGACCCGCTGTTCGAGGACGACTGGGCGGGCTGGAAGGTCCTCACCGACCGCATCGGCGACAAGGTGCAGATCGTCGGCGACGACCTGTTCGTCACCAACCCCGAGCGCCTCGCCCGCGGCATCGAGGAGGGCGTCGCCAACGCCCTGCTGGTCAAGGTCAACCAGATCGGCTCGCTGACCGAGACCCTGGACGCCGTCGAGATGGCCCAGCGCAACGGCTACAAGTGCATGATGTCCCACCGCTCCGGCGAGACCGAGGACGTCACCATCGCCGACCTGGCCGTCGCCACCAACTGCGGCCAGATCAAGACCGGTGCCCCGGCCCGCTCCGAGCGCGTCGCCAAGTACAACCAGCTCCTGCGCATCGAGGAGATCCTCGACGACGCCGCGGTCTACGCCGGCCGCAGCGCCTTCCCGCGCTTCAAGGGCTGACCCCGGCGGGTCGGCGCGAGCCGGCTCCGCCCGTCGTACGTACGTCCCCGGACCCGGTCCCGTACCGTGTCCGGGGACGTACGCGCGTATGAGCACCGCGCGCGGCGCAGAGCCGAAGGCGCACAGGCACAGTGGAGGCGGAGAGCCAGATGGCCGCGAGGGACCGGGACCGTTTCTCCACCACGACCAGGCTGCGGCTGCTCGGTGAGCAGACGGCGGCCCGCGTCTACCGCTCCCAGACCAAACGGCAGGCCCGCCGCTCCCGCCTCACCGGCCGCGCCGCCCTGCTGGCCCTGGTGCTGTGCTCGATGATCGTGGCGCTCGCCTACCCGATGCGGCAGTACGTCTCCCAGCGCGCCGAGATCGCGGACCTGAAGCACCGCCAGGAACAGGCCCGCGCCCGGGTCGAGCAGCTCAGGGACGTCAAGGCCCGCTGGCAGGACGACGCCTACGCCGAACAGCAGATCCGGCGCAGGCTGCACTATGTGATGCCCGGCGAGACCGGGTACGTCGTGATCGACCCGGGCGCCGCCCAGCAGTCCCGCACCGACCGCGGTGCCGCTCACCGCCCCTGGTACGCCAACGTCTGGGACGGCGTCGACAAGTCCGACGCCTCCGACCAGTGACCGGCACCCGCCGGTGACCGAAGACAAGCCACTTACGGAAGCAGTCATGGAAACGCCCCCGCCCCACACCCCGCGCACCGAGCCCACCGAGGCGGACATCGCCGCCTTCGAGCTCCAGCTCGGCCGCCCGCCGCGCGGCCTGCGGGCCATCGCCCACCGCTGCCCCTGCGGCCAGCCGGACGTCGTGGAGACGGCGCCCCGGCTGCCCGACGGCACGCCCTTCCCGACGACGTACTACCTGACGTGCCCCCGCGCCGCCTCGGCCATCGGCACGCTGGAGGCGAACGGCGTGATGAAGGAGATGACCGAGCGGCTGCAGACCGATCCGGAGCTGGCCGCGGCCTACCGGGCGGCGCACGAGGACTACATCCGGCGCCGGGACGAGATCGAGGTGCTGGCGGGCTTCCCCAGCGCGGGCGGCATGCCCGACCGGGTGAAGTGCCTGCACGTCCTGGTGGCCCACTCGCTGGCCGCCGGACCGGGCGTGAACCCGCTGGGCGACGAGGCCATCGCCATGCTGCCCGAGTGGTGGGCGAAGGGCCCCTGCGTGGTGCCCGGCGCCTGCGTGGCGGAGGCCGGATCCGGTGCGGAGGAGCAGCGATGACCCGTGTGGCCGCCGTGGACTGCGGTACCAACTCCATCCGCCTGCTGGTCGCCGACGTCTCTCCCGAGACGGGTGAACTGACCGACCTGGACCGCCGGATGACGATCGTCCGGCTCGGCCAGGGCGTCGACCGCACCGGCCGTCTCGCCCCCGAGGCGCTGGAGCGCACCTTCGCCGCCTGCCGGGAGTACGCCGAGGTCATCCGCGAACTCGGCGCGACGAGGGTGCGGTTCGTCGCCACCTCCGCCTCGCGCGACGCGGAGAACCGGGACGAGTTCACCCGCGGGGTCATGGACATCCTGGGTGTGGAGCCGGAGGTCATCACCGGTGACCAGGAGGCCGAGTTCTCCTTCACCGGGGCGACCAGGGAGCTGTCCGGCAGCGACCACCTGGAGAAGCCGTACCTGGTGGTGGACATCGGCGGCGGCTCCACCGAGTTCGTCGTCGGCGACGACCACGTGGCCGCCGCGCGGTCGGTGGACATCGGCTGCGTGCGGCTGACCGAGCGGCACCTGGTGCACGACGGCAAGGTCACCGACCCGCCGGCGCACGAGCAGGTCGCGGCCATGAGGACCGACATCGCGGCCGCGCTGGACCTGGCCGCCGAGACCGTGCCGCTGGACGAGGCGCGCACCCTGGTCGGGCTCGCGGGCTCGGTCACCACGGTGGCCGCCATCGCGCTGGAGCTGCCGGAGTACGACTCCGCGCGCATCCACCACTCCCGGATCTCGCGGGCCCGTGTCCGCCAGATCACCGAGTGGCTGCTCAGTTCCTCGCACGCCGAGCGCGCGGAGATCCCCTGCATGCACCCCGGCCGGGTGGACGTGATCGGGGCGGGGGCCCTCGTGCTGCTCTCGATCATGGAGCGCACCGGTGCCGAGGAGGTCGTCGTCAGCGAGCACGACATCCTCGACGGCATCGCGTGGTCCATCGCCTGATCCGCGCGACCCCTGCCGACGCCCGTACCGGGACGGCTTGTTACCGTCCAGTAGCGTGCGGCTGAGCAGCCGGGACGACGTATGAGCGCCTCCGCGGGGCGGCTGACACGCCGCTTCGCGGGGTGCTCGCCACAACCTTCGTGAAGTTCTTCACAAGGAAATCGGCCCTCGTGGGGGACGCAGGGGTCCGCATTGGCCCGTTCGGGGTCCGGACGGCCCCTGGAGCATGATCACGACCGTATTGCGGCACGGTTTCGCGGGGGTGTCCGGGGTGCCTGCGCGGGGTGTCCGGGGAGGGGTCGAAGAGGCCGGAAAGCCAGCTCAAGCGGCATTGACAACGGGTCGGGATCACGTGGGGTTCCCCCTTGTGAACATGACCTGCGTCACGCGAGCGGCGGAGGATAACATATCCCCTCTGCAAGCTTGTGAAGGGGCGCACGAGCTACCCCCCTGGGCCGGGTGGATACTCGATGGCATGAGCACCACGGAGCGTCCCAGGATCCTCGTAGTAGGCGGTGGGTACGTAGGCCTGTACGCAGCTCGGCGCATCCTCAAGAAGATGCGCTTCGGAGAGGCGACCGTCACGGTCGTCGACCCCCGGTCGTACATGACCTACCAGCCCTTCCTCCCCGAAACCGCCGCCGGCAACATCTCCCCTCGCCACGTCGTCGTACCGCTGCGACGCGTGCTGCCGAAGGCGGAGGTCCTCACCGGCCGGGTCACCACCATCGACCAGGACCGCAAGGTCGCCACGATCGCCCCCCTCGTGGGCGAGGCGTACGAGCTGCCGTTCGACTACCTGGTCATCGCCATGGGCGCGGTCTCGCGCACCTTCCCGATTCCCGGCCTCGCCGAGCAGGGCATCGGCATGAAGGGCATCGAGGAGGCCATCGGCCTGCGCAACCACGTCCTGGAGCAGCTCGACAAGGCCGACTCCACGACCGACGAGGAGATCCGCCGCAAGGCGCTCACCTTCGTCTTCATCGGCGGTGGCTTCGCGGGCGCGGAGACCATCGGCGAGGTCGAGGACATGGCCCGCGACGCCGCCAAGTACTACAAGAACGTGTCCCGCGAGGACATGCGCTTCGTCCTGGTCGACGCCGCCGACAAGATCCTCCCCGAGGTCGGCCCCAAGCTCGGCCAGTACGGCAAGGAGCACCTGGAGAGCCGCGGTGTGGAGATCTACCTCTCCACCTCGATGGACTCCTGCGTCGACGGCCACGTCGTGCTGAAGAACGGCCTCGAGGTCGACTCCGACACGATCGTCTGGACCGCGGGCGTCAAGCCCAACCCGGCCCTCACCCGCTTCGGCCTGCCCCTCGGCCCGCGCGGCCACGTCGACTGCCAGCCGACCCTCCAGGTCACCGGCACCGACTACATCTGGGCCGCGGGCGACAACGCCCAGGTGCCCGACCTCGTCGGCCGCAAGGCGGGCAACGAGAACGCGTGGTGCCCGCCGAACGCCCAGCACGCGCTGCGCCAGGCCAAGGTGCTCGGCGACAACGTGGTCTCCGGCATGCGGGGCTTCCCGCAGAAGGACTACGAGCACGCCAACAAGGGCGCCGTCGCGGGTCTCGGCCTGCACAAGGGCGTGGCGATGATCGTCATGGGCAAGATGAAGATCAAGCTCAAGGGCCGTCTCGCCTGGTACATGCACCGCGGTTACCACGGTCTGGCCATGCCGACCTTCAACCGCAAGATCCGCGTCTTCGCGGACTGGACCCTCGGCATGTTCCTCAAGCGCGAGGTCGTCGCCCTCGGCGCCATGGAGCACCCGCGCGAGGAGTTCTACGAGGCCGCCAAGCCCGCCCCGGTCGCCGCCGCGCCGAAGACCGAGGAGAAGGCCAAGGCGAGCTGACCTCCGGTCAGTTCCCCCGGCTCCACCCGCACACAGCTCGACCCGAAGGACCTTCCGCCATCCGTGGTGCGGGAGGTCCTTCGGCGTTCCCGGCCGCGCCCCCTGTTTTGCCCTGTCGTAACCCCAATGCGGGACTGCGCCGGGTAGGGCGCGGCGTTTACGTGGTAACGGACATCCGGGATCGTCGTCTTGGAGGTGTGCGTCATGGCCGACGCCGCGTCGCGCTTGGTGAGTGTCGCCGAACAACTGCTGGGAGCTCCCCTCCCGGTGCGGGTACGCGCCTGGGACGGCTCCCAGGCCGGTCCGCCGGGGGCTCCCGTGATCGTCGTACGCAACCGGCGCGCCCTGCGCCGCATGCTGTTCAAGCCGGGCGAACTGGGCATGGCCCGCGCCTGGGTGGCCGGAGACCTGGACATCGAGGGCGATCTGTACACCGCTCTCGGCGCCATGGCCGGCCTGCTCTGGGAGCACGACGACGAGGGCGGCGGCCGCTCCCTCGCCGACACGGTGCGCGACCCCGCCGCGCGGGCCGCCGTCCGCGACCTGATCCGGCTGGTCGGGCCGCCGCTGCCGCCCGCCCCGCCGCGCGAGGAGGTCCGCCGGCGGCGCCACCTGCACACCCGCCGCACCGACAAGCGGGCCATCAGCCACCACTACGACGTGGGCAACGACTTCTACTCCCTCGTCCTCGGCCCGTCCATGGTGTACTCCTGCGCCTACTGGGAGGACGACGGCTCTCTGGAGACCGCCCAGCGGGACAAGCTCGAACTGGTCTGCCGCAAACTCGGCCTGAAGCCCGGTCAGCGGCTGCTGGACGTCGGCTGCGGCTGGGGCTCGATGGCCGTGCACGCCGCCCGCGAGCACGGGGTGAGCGTCGTCGGCGTCACCCTCTCCCAGGAACAGGCCGCCTTCGCCCGCAAGCGCGTCGCCGACGAGGGCCTCACCGACCGCGTCGAGATCCGCGTCCAGGACTACCGCGACGTCCGCGACGGCCCCTACGACGCGATCTCCTCCATCGGCATGGCCGAGCACGTCGGCGCCGAACGCTACCTGGAGTACGCCCGCGACCTCCACGGCCTGCTCAGGCCCGGCGGACGCCTCCTCAACCACCAGATCGCCCGCCGCCCCCAGCAGGACGAGACCGCCTACGAGGTGGACGCCTTCATCGACTCCTACGTCTTCCCCGACGGCGAACTCGCGCCGCTGGGCACCACCGTCACCCTGCTGGAGCGCGCCGGGTTCGAGGTGCGGGACGTGGAGTCGCTGCGCGAGCACTACGCCCGCACCCTGCGCGCCTGGGTGACCAACCTGGAGGGCGACTGGGCCCGCGCCACCCGGCTCGCCGGGTTCGGCCGCGCCCGCGTGTGGCGGCTCTACATGGCCGCCTCCGCGCTGGCCTTCGAGCGCAACCAGATCGGTGTCAACCAGGTCCTCGCCGTCCGCACCCCGGAGACCGGCACCTCGGGCCTCCCGGCGCGCACCCGCACCTGGAACGCCTGACGAACGACAGCGGGGCCCCGTTCCGAACCCGGAACGGGGCCCCGCGAGCGCATGAGCGCTACTCGGCCTTGATCGCGCCGAGCACGTTCAGCCGGGCCGCGCGCCGGGCCGGCCACAGCGCCGCCAGCACGCCCACCAGCGCCGCCAGCAGCAGGAACAGCACCAGCCGGGACCAGGGCAGCACCAGCTCGTACGTCGCCATCTTCGTACCCAGCAGCTCACCGGCCGCCCAGCCGAAGAACACGCCGAGCCCGATGCCCAGCACCCCGCCGAACAGCGAGATCACCAGGGACTCCAGCCGGACCATCCGCTTCACCGACCCGCGCTCCAGGCCGATCGCGCGCAGCATCCCGATCTCCTGGGAGCGCTCGAACACCGACATGGCCAGCGTGTTGACGACACCGAGCACCGCGACCACCACGGCCATGCCGAGCAGCCCGTAGACCAGGTTCAGCATCAGCGTGAAGACCTTGGCGATGCCGTCGGTGATGTCCTGCTTGTCCTGCACCTGGATCGCCGGGTTGGAGCCGAGGGCCTTGGCCAGCCGGTCCTTGGTCGCGTCCGAGGCGCCGTCCGCCGTGCGGACCAGGACCTGCATGTCGGCCGGGGCGCGCAGGTGCGGGGTGAGCACCTTGTCGTCGATCATGATGCCCTGGATCATCTCGTTGCCCTCGTACACCCCGGCGACGGTCAGCGTGGCCCGCTTGCCGTCCTCGAAGTGCGCGGTGAGCTTCGAACCGGCCTTCCAGCCCCGCTCCTTCGCCCGGTCGGCGTCCACCACGATCCGGGTGCCGGACACGTCGAACGTGCCCTGCCTCACCTTCAGGTCGGTCAGCTCCCCGATCGCCGAACCGGTGACACCGGTCAGGAACTCGGTCTCGCCGCCGATGCGGGAGGCGCCGTTGCGCAGCGGGCTCGAGGCGGCGACCCCGTCGGTGGCGGCCAGCCTGGTGGCCACACGGGGGGAGAGCGGGGTGTGGTTGGCCATCGAGACGACGTAGTCCGCGCGGATCGAGGACGCGGCCATCTTGTCGATCGACTTCTGCAGACTGCCCGCCATCACCGTCATGCCGGTGATCAGGGTCAGGCCGATCATCAGCGCGGACGCGGTGGCCGCCGTACGGCGCGGGTTGCGCACCGCGTTCTGCCGGGCCAGGCGGCCCGAGACGCCGAACAGGCGCAGCAGCGGGGCGGCGGCCGCGATCAGCGGGCGGGACAGCAGCGGGGTCAGCACGAACACGCCGATGATGAGCAGGACCGCGCCGAGGCCCATCGCGCCCTGGCCCTGGTCGGTGTCCATGGTGGTGGCCGCGAACACCACGGCCGCGCCGGCCGCCGCGAACAGGATGCCGATGGTGTTGCGCACCACCAGCGAGCGGGTGGTGGCGGTCGCGTGCACGCTGCTCATCGCCGCGACCGGCGGGATCTTCGCGGCCCGGCGGCCGGGCAGCCAGGCGGCGAGCACGGTGATGACGATGCCGACGGCGAGCGCGGCGACGACCGTGCCCGGCGTGACCACGAGGGGCCCGTCCGGCATGCTCGCGCCGAAGGAGTTCAGCAGGGCGCGCAGTCCGGCGCCAATACCGACACCGGCGGCGAGTCCCGCCACGCCCGCGACCGTGCCGACCGCGAGCGCCTCGGTGAGCACCGAGCGGGTCACCTGGCCGCGCGAGGCGCCGACCGCGCGCAGCAGGGCGAGTTCCTTGGTGCGCTGGGCGACCAGCATGGTGAAGGTGTTGGCGATGATGAACGTGCCGACGAACAGGGCGATGCCCGCGAACACCAGCAGCGCCTGGCGCAGACCGCTCATCGACGCGGAGATCTGCTCGGCCTGGTCGGCGGCGAGCTTCTCACCCGTGGTGGTGCTGACCTGGCCGGCCGGGAGCGCCTTGTCCAGCGCGGCCTTCAGGGCGCTCTGGCTGGTGCCGGGTGCGGCGGTCACGTCGATCTCGTCGTACGTGCCCTTCTTGCCGAGCAGGGTCTGCGCGGTGGGCGTGTCGAAGAGGGTGAGGCTGCCGCCCGCGGCCACGTTGCCGTCGTCGGTGGTGAAGACGCCGGCGACGCGCGGGGTGAGGACCGGGCCGTCGACCGAGAGGCGGACGGTGTCACCGACGCCGTAGCCGGTGCGGCGGGCGGTCTCGGAGTCGATCAGCAGCTCGCCCTGACCGTGCGGGGCGTGGCCGGAGACGAGCGTGTACCGGGGGTCCTTGGTGCCCCAGTAGTTGCCGCCCATGGACTGCCAGCCGTCGCCGACCAGCTTGCCGTGCTTGTCGGCCAGCGCGGTGAAGCCGCTGACCACACCGGTGGCCAAGGCGGCGCCGGGCACCTTCTCGGCCTTGGCGAGCAGGTCCGGGGTCAGGTCCGGGGTGGAGCCGACCCGGTCGCCGCCGGCCGCCTGGTGCTTGGCCCGTACGGCCACGTCGACGCCGTCGAAGCCCTGGGCGGAGCTGTTCTCGAAGGCGCGGGAGAGGGTGTTGGTGAAGACCAGCGTCCCGGACACGAAGGCGACGCCGAGCATGACGGCGAGCACCGTCATCATCAGCCGGGCCTTGTGCGCGAGGACGTTGCGCAGCGCGGTGCGGAACATCAGCTCGTACGGCCCTTCGCGTCGAAGCGCTTCATCAGGTCGAGGACCGAGTCGGCCGTCGGGTCCTGGATCTCGTCCACGACGCGGCCGTCGGCGAGGAAGACCACCCGGTCCGCGTAGGCGGCGGCGACCGGGTCGTGGGTCACCATGACCACCGTCTGGCCCAGCTCGCGCACGGAGTTGCGCAGGAAGCCCAGCACCTCGGCGCCGGAGCGGGAGTCCAGGTTTCCGGTCGGTTCGTCACCGAAGATGATCTCCGGCCTGGAGGCGAGGGCGCGGGCCACGGCGACGCGCTGCTGCTGGCCGCCGGAGAGCTGGGAGGGGCGGTGCGACAGGCGTCCGGACAGGCCCACCATCCCGATGACCCGGTCCAGCCACTCCTTGTCGGGCTTGCGGCCCGCGATGTCCATCGGCAGCGTGATGTTCTCCAGCGCGGTGAGCGTGGGGAGCAGGTTGAACGCCTGGAAGATGAACCCGATCTTGTCCCGGCGCAGCCGCGTGAGCTGCTTGTCCTTCAGCGACCCCAGCTCGGTCTCGCCGATGCGCACCGAGCCGGAGGAGAAGGAGTCCAGCCCGGCCACGCAGTGCATCAGCGTGGACTTGCCGGAGCCCGAGGGGCCCATGATCGCGGTGAACTCGGCCTGCCGGAAGTCGACGGAGACCCGGTCCAGGGCGACCACTCGGGTCTCACCCTGTCCGTAGATCTTCGACAGCTCCGCGGCGCGCGCGGCCACGGCGGTGGTCCTGCCGGTGGTGGGTGTGGTGGTCACGGGGTGGTGCTCCTGTCGGACGGGTCTCGGGGTCTGTTCCCATGGTCCCCGTACCCGGCGGCCGTTCGGTCAGCCGCTGTTCCCGTTCCCTACCGCGACTCCGGTCGGACGGAGCCGCTCCGTGTCATACCTGGGGAGGACGGCCGACCCTGAGGGGGCCCCTGAGGGGGCGTACCACCAGGAACAGGGGGACCGCCCTTGTTCGGTAGGTGAAATTCCGTCATTCCGCGTACGGGTGCTCGGGTGTCCCGGCAGGCTGTTGGCAAGTGCGGATGACGCGTTCCGTGGTCTGATGCACCCTCAGACATCAATAAAATAAGACAACGTCGGTCCGTACTTTCCGCTGTCCGAGTGAGCCCTCCCGATAGGCTCTGGATCTCGAATGCGGAGCCCACGGCCTGCCCGGATGGTGGAATGCAGACACGGCGAGCTTAAACCTCGCTGCCCCTTCGCGGGCGTGCCGGTTCGAGTCCGGCTCCGGGCACATTCCCTTCCAGGGGGCTTGGCCGAAGCAGGCCGGCGCACGCACCGCTCGAACACCTCTCCGCGTGCGATTCCCCCTGTGCCGGCCGGCGGGCCGCGCTCAGCCCTCGTACACCGTCAGTACCGCGCCGTCGATCTCGATGCTGCGGCCCGCTCGCATGCCGTTCGCGCGCAGGGTGGCCAGGCAGGTGCGAAAGAGGGCCAGTTCGGCGGTGTCCAGGATGGCCGCGGCGAGGTCGAGGAGCTCATGGACCGCCTGGTCGGTGAGGACCTCGGGGAGTTCGCCGGACAGGAGGACGACGGACTCGCCGTCCGGGCCCCGGACCACCGCGGTGGCCGGGCCGCCATGCACCAACAACACGTTCCCCCCAAGGGCCCGTGGTCGTGCGGCTCTCGCTCCTCGGGCAGGACGAGAGACTAGCGGGGGATCTCGGCCCGTTCGGGTGGACTTGCTTTCTTTTTCCGAGTTGACGGAAGCGCGGCCGGACGAGGGCGCCGCCCGGACACTCCGCGACGCGCCCCGGTACGCGGCTCAGTCGCGCTGCTCCGGCTCCGCCGCCCGGCCGAGCAGCGACTCCACCAGCGCGGTGACATGTCTGCGGTCGTCGGACGACAGCCGCTGCACGCTGGCGATCAGCAGGTCCACCTCGGGGTCACCGGAGCGGGGCGCGGCCGGGGTGCCGTCCTCGCCTGCCGGGCTGCCGTACACATGGATGCCGCACGCCTCGGCGGCCGCCCGGCGGACGGTGTCCAGCGGGAGTTCGAGCCCCTTGGCCAGCCCCTCCAGGGTGCCGGCCTGCGGCATGCGGACCACGCGCTCGGTGGTGGCCAGGTGGTGGACGGTGGAGCGGGGGACGCCGCCGCGTCGCGCCACTTCGCCGTAGGACCAGCCCTCGCGGTCCAGGCGCTCGCGGATCAACTGCTGCAGTGCGTTGGCCACCGTTGGTCACTTCCTGCTCGTCCTGCTCGCCGCTCGGCCGCACGTCCCTGTCGGGAGGGAGTCTACGGGCGAGTAGCTGGACCGCCGAAAGGGTGATTACCCAAAAGGGTTGCGGGCTGCCGCCGCGAGGGCCTAGTGTCCAATCTCGTTGGACAGCTCGTCCGACCAAGTTGGACAGAGTCCGGGGGGAACCTGACTCGGTCCGACCGGAAATGCCCATTTCCCGAGGGGGAAACATCATGATGGACGCCCACGAGCTCGAGGCCGAGTCCGCCGAACTGCTGCCCGGCCGCGAGGCCCTCGGCAAGCTGAAGTTCAGCTTCGGCAAGACGGTGAACGTCACCAAGCACGTCGCCAACATCGAGGCCGCCAACCAGTCGGCCGCGCTCAACGACCACTCGGCGTGGTCCGTCGCCAGCTCCGGCGCCTCGCAGGCCATCAGCGTCAGCCAGTAGTCCGGACCGTCGGGAAACAGCAAGCACGTCAAGCAGGACAAGAGGGGAACACCATCATGAGCATGGACATGCGCGACCTGGACGCCGAGTCCGCGGAGCTGCTGCCGGGCCGCGAGGCCCTGGGCAAGCTGAAGTTCAGCTTCAACAAGACGGTCAACGTCACCAAGCACGTGGCCAACATCGAGGCCGCCAACCAGTCCGCCGCGCTCAACGACCACTCGCTGTGGTCGGACGCCCAGTCGCAGGCCGGACAGACGATCAGCGTCAAGCAGTAGCACCACCGCCGCGACGGCGGCCACGGGGGCGGACCGCGCCCGCAGTGCGGGGCGGTCCGCCCCCGCGGCCATGCCGGGGGGAAGCGCGGCGGTGCGGCGGCATCGATGTGGGGGGAGACCACGGATGACGGTGCTGGGGAACGGCACGACGACGCTGTACGACACCGGACCGCTGCCCGGACCCGGTGGCTGGCCGGTGACGTACGAGCAGGTGGCGACCGGCAGCCTGCCGGCAGCCGGGGTGCCGGCCCGGCCCGTCCCGCGGCTGAGCGCGGGGCTGCGGCTGCACGGTGAGTACCAGGGATCGGGCTTCACCGAGCCCAAGTACATCGCCCGTCGGGGGGACGGGCAGGTCGTGCAGCTCTCACGCCTGCTGTACCTGGTGGCGTCGTCCGTCGACGGGGTCCGCGACGACGACACGATCGCCCACCGGGTCAGCGCCCGCTTCGGCCGCGAGGTCAGCGGGGAGAACATCCGCTACCTCGTGGAGAACAAGCTCGACCCGCTGGGCGTGACGGTCCCGGAGGGTCAGGAGAGCGACGAGGTCGACGCCCCGCGCTCCGATCTGCTGCTCGCCCTCAAGGGCCACCGGGTCATCTTCGACGAGCGGCGCACCGCCCGGATCGCCAGGTCGCTGGCCTGGCTGCACCGGCCGGTGGTGGTCGCGGCGGTGCTGCTGGCGGCCGTCGTCATGGACGTCTGGCTGTTCGGCTTCTTCGGCGCGATCGAGCCGGTGCTGGAGGTGCTGGACCAGCCGGTGCTCATCCTGCTGGTCTTCGTGCTCACCGTGGCCTCGCTCGTCTTCCACGAGTTCGGGCACGCCTCCGCGTGCCGGTACGGCGGCGCGAGACCCGGCTGTATCGGCTGCGGGCTCTTCCTGATCTGGCCGTCGATGTACACCGACGTCACCGACGTGTACCGGATCAACAAGGCCGGGCGCATCCGCACCGACTTCGGCGGGGTGTACTTCAACGTCGTCTTCATGCTGGCCATGGCCGGCGCCTACTTCGCCACCGGGGAGCAGTTCTTCCTGGCCGCGGTCTACCTCGGCCACTTCGAGATCCTGGAACAGCTCATGCCCGCCGTCCGCCTGGACGGCTACTACATCCTGGGCGACCTCGCGGGCGTCCCGGACCTGTACGGCAAGATCAGGCCGATCCTGCTCTCCCTGGTGCCGGGGAAGCGGGGGCAGCCGGCCCGCCTGGAGGTCGCGGGGCTGAAGAAGTCCGCGCGCACCATCGTCGCCACCTGGGTGCTGACCATGGTGCCGCTGATCATCGGCGAGCTGGGCTACGGGCTGTGGAACCTGCCCCGGATCATCAGCACGATGATCCGCTCGCTCACCGAGCAGGTCACCGGCACGGGGTCGGCCTTCGCGGCGGGGGACGTGCTGCCCGGCCTCGTCGGGGTGCTCGGCACGCTGATGCTGCTGTTCCCGATGGCCGGTGTCCTCTACCTCTCGGTGAAGATCGGCGGCCGGCTGTTCCGGCTCGCCAAACGGTCCACGGCCGGGCGGCCCGCCCTGCGGGTCGCGTTGTGCGGGCTGCTGCTCGCCGGGCTCGGCGGGCTCGCCTACGCCTGGACCTCCGGGGTGACCCCGCAGCCGCTGCCGAAGAAGCCGCCCATCGCGCCGATCCTCCAGCCGGGCGTGCCCACCACGGCGCCGCCGTCCCCGGACGCCTCGACGCCCGGTGCCGGTCCGGAGGGCACCTCCGGCGGGCGGGGCGCGGCATCCGGCGAGCCCTCGGCCTCACCGGGAGCGCCGGCCAAGGGCGAGCCGGGGGACCCGGGCGCCGGGGCCTCGGCGGATGCCTCCGCCTCCGCGCCGCAGCCGTCCGCCGCCTCCTCGACGGCACCGGACAAGCCGACGCGCGGCGAGGACGGGCCCGGGCAGAGCGAGAGCGGCAGCGGCCCGGCCGCGGGCGGCGACCCGTCCCCGCAGCAGCCGCCGCCCCCGGTCACGGAGACGTCGTCGGTCCCGTCGGAGAGTGCCACGCCGACGGCCTCGACCGTGCCCACGACGCCGCCGCCCACCACCGATCCACCGGCCCCGGTGTCCACGTCCTGACCCGTCGCGGCTCCCCCGGCCCGGCCGCGTCCGTGCGCGTGCCGGGCCCTCCACCAGCACGTCCTTCATCTTCGGGAGAGAACCCATGAGCAGCCACCGGAAACCACGCAGCAGTCCGTTCAACGGGCGGGCCGTCCGGACCGTCCTTCTCGCCGCCGGTGCCGCGGGCGTGGCCACCGCCGTTCCCGCGCACGCCGCGACCGGGCCCGCGCGGTCGGCCGCGGTGGTGTCGGACAGCGTCTTCACCGGCGCCAACCGGCTCCACCACACCCAGGCCCGCGACTCCTTCACCATCCGCCAGTTCGGCGAGGTCAGCGCGACCTCCGTCCGCAACCAGGCCCGCGCGGTCTCCACAGGCTGCTCGGTGGACGACCACTGCCGCTCGGTCGCGCTGTCCTTCCAGATCGTCACGGTCGCCGGGGACGCGCATCACCTCAAGGCGGTCAACGTCAGCGACGCGGCCAACAAGTACTGCGACGGCTGCCAGACCCTGGCCGGCGCCTACCAGTTCGTCGTCTCCACACCCCACGCGCTCACCCTGGACGCGGGGGCCCGGCACCGGCTGGCCGGCGTCCACCGCAGGCTGGACGCGCTGACCCGGTCCACGCTGCCCGCCACCGAACTGCAGAAGCGGGTGGACGCCCTCGCGGCCGAGGTGAACGGCGTCCTGAAGGAGGCCGT
The DNA here is from genome assembly GCF_004217355.1 of Streptomyces sp. BK022. NCBI lineage: Bacteria > Bacillati > Actinomycetota > Actinomycetes > Kitasatosporales > Streptomycetaceae > Streptomyces > Streptomyces sp. BK022. The sequence continues at coordinate 70,290 of NZ_SHKU01000007.1, read as the reverse complement.
GGCCAAGGCGCCCAAGGGCACCGAGAAGCCGGACGTGACGCTGCACCGCCGACTGGACGGCTGGCCGGGCCACTGACCCCGGCCTGACCGTCCCTCCCGGCCGGCCGCCGGTTCCCGCGAGCGCCTCCCGCGGGGGACCGGCGGCCGGCCTCTTCCGCGTGGGCCTGCGCATATAAAAGGACCGGGCCGGGAACATGGCTCCCGCGTGGTGCGTTGGTCAAGCACGGCGAAGGAAAGATCCTCCTTGAGGAGCACTGACGGTCCTTTGCCAATCCATTACTCTTGAGCCAAGGCTGCGCACGGCAGCCATGGAGGAGTGAAATGAGGAGCAGCAACCCGGTCTTCTCGCGCCGAGGGTTCGGCCGCGACAACGGCTACGCAGGCTTCGACACCGCACCGCAGGCCGGGTACGCGCAGGGCAACCCGTACGGCCAGAACCCGTACGCGCAGAACCCGTACGCGCAGACCACCGTCGGCCAGGGTGCCCCGCCGCAGGCGCCGCCCGCGGCCGGCCGAATGACGATGGACGACGTGATCGTCCGTTCGGCGACCACGCTGGGCGTCGTCGTCCTCGGCGCGGTGCTCGCCTGGGCCCTGCTGCCGGTCTCCACGACCAGCTTCGGCCTGGCCTTCGGGTCCGCGATCGTCGCCATGGTCCTGGGCCTGGTGCAGAGCTTCAAGCGCAAGCCGTCGCCCGCGCTGATCCTGGGATACGCGGCCTTCGAGGGTGTCTTCCTCGGGGTCATCAGCGAGATGTACAACAGCCGCTGGAGCGGCGCCCCCTTCCAGGCGGTGCTCGGCACCATGGCGGTCTCCGCCGCCACCCTGCTGGTCTACAAGGCCGGCTGGATCCGCGTCACCGCCCGGTACGCCCGGATCGGCATGGCCATCGCCCTCGCGTTCGTGCTGGCCATGGTGGTCAACCTGCTGCTGGTCGCGTTCGGGGTCGCCCCGGACGGCGGTCTGCGCGGCATGGGCCCGCTGGGCGCGATCGTCGGCGTCATCGCCATCATCCTCGGCGCGTTCTTCCTGACGCTCGACTTCAAGCAGATCGAGGACGGCATCGCCTACGGCGCCCCGCGCGAGGAGTCCTGGCTCGCCGCCTTCGGGCTCACCGTGTCCCTGGTCTGGATCTACCTGGAGATGCTGCGCCTGGTCGCCATCTTCAGCAACAACGACTAGCGCCCCGGCGCGACGAAGGGCCCCCGGTGCACACGCGCCGGGGGCCCTCCGCCATGTGCGGGGCCGGGGCGGTCAGCCCAGCTTCCGCGCGGCCCTCCTCAGGTCGTACTCGTGGATGATCGCCTTGGCGTGGCCGTACGCGAGGTTGTGCTCGTGGCGGAGCCAGGTGACCTTGTCCTCGAAGCGGAAGAGGGACGGTCCCTCGTCGACGGTGCGCAGCCAGTCGGTGACTTCACGGCCGGTGCAGTGCGGGATGCGGGCGAGCAGGTTGCGGTGGGTCTCCTCGGAGAAGACTTGGGACATCGGCGCCTCCGGACACACGGGAAATTAAGGCCGGTCCTTCAGGTCACCGTGCCCGAGCACGGGCCGCTTGGCAACAGTGCCCGCGTTACGCTCGGCGCGTGCTGGATACGACGCCCCTGACCAAAGCAGTGGAACTCTTCGCCGACCGGCTGCGGGCCGCCCCGCAGAGCCGGCTGCAGCGCGGCGCGGCCGCCGAGGCGCTGGCGGTGGCGCGCGAGCTGGCCCGGCGCGCGCAGGAGCTGGAGGAGCCGGGCAGTGAGCCGCGGGAGATGCCGGACGCCGGGATGTTCGCGGCGGCCGACCAGATCACGGTGGCCGGGCACGACCTGGCGGTCGCGCTCCAGGGCGAGGACCAGCTCGCGGAGGCCGTCGAGCTGGTCGAGGAGGCGCGCAAGCGGGCCGGTGTCTGAGGTGCGGGGCGTAGCCGGGCGCCCGGCTAGAGCGAGGCGATGACCCGGTCGGCGAGGACGTACACCGTCTCCTCGCCGCAGGCGAAGGTCAGGGTGAAGGCGCCGGAGATGCCCGAGCCGCCCAGCAGCGAGGGGGCCTCGCCCTCCTGGAGCGCGGCGGCCAGCCGTTCCGCGGTCTCGCGGTGGCCCGGCGTCATGCACAGCGTGGTGCCGTCGGCGAAGACGTAGACGTCGAGCGTGCCCAGCGGGCCGGGGCGGACGTCGGCGAGGGCGGTGCCCTCCACGGAGAGCCGCTCCAGGATGGTGACGGCGCGGTCCTCCTCGTCGCCCACCGGCGACTGCACGGGGACGAAGTCCGGGTGCGAGGGGTGGCGGCGGCGGGCCGCGGCCAGCTCGGGGGAGTCGCCGGCGAACTCGTCCGGCTCGGTGGCCGGCTCCGACACCGGCTCGAGGCCCGCGAAGTCGGACGCGCGGGGCAGGAACGTATCGGCGTCCAGGCCGTACAGCGGGGGCGGCGCGTCGGAGAGGTCGCGGACCTCCTGCGCGGCCCAGAAGGCGCGGGCCTCGGCCAGCTCGCGCTCCCGCTCCTCGGCGAGCGCGGCGGCCACGGCCTCGCGTATCTCCTCCGCGTCGGCGGTGGTGCGGGCCGCGGGCAGCAGTGCGCGGATCTCGGCCGCCTGGTTCGCGGCGAGCTGGGTGTGCAGCTCGGCGATCTGGCGGCGCAACCGCAGCACGGTGCACAGGACGGCGACGCCCACGGCGCCCGTGGCGGCCGTGGTGAGCAGCAGGGCGATGGACATGGCGCTCACTGACGTACTCCCAGGTTCAAAGTCGACCCCCGACTTCCTACCTCAGCTTGAAGGGTGGACTGACCGCCTGTCAGTGCGTAACGTCACGAAACGGACAGGCTTTTGGCCCCGGCGGCCTCGGGTGTCACTCGGGTCACGGCATTGACCTGCGCCGATGCCCCCAGTGAGCGAGATAGGTCACACCCTGGGGGAGATTGGATCACAAAACGGCCCAGAACCAGGGGGCTTTACCGGGTTCTGGGCCGTTCTCGACCGACCGTGCGGAGACGGTCACCGAGGGTCGATCGGAAGGGGTCTCAGCTGAGGCGCTCGATGACCATGGCCATGCCCTGGCCGCCGCCGACGCACATGGTCTCCAGACCGAACTGCTTGTCGTGGAACTGCAGGGAGTTGATCAGCGTGCCGGTGATGCGGGCGCCGGTCATGCCGAAGGGGTGTCCGACGGCGATGGCGCCGCCGTTGACGTTCAGCTTGTCCAGGTCGATGCCCAGCTCCTGGTAGGAGGGGATCACCTGGGCGGCGAACGCCTCGTTGATCTCGACCAGGTCGATGTCGCCGACACCGAGACCGGCCCGGCTCAGCGCCTGCTTGCTCGCCTCGACCGGGCCGAGGCCCATGATCTCGGGGGAGAGGCCGGAGACGCCGGTGGAGACGATGCGGGCGAGCGGGGTCAGGCCCAGCTCGCGGGCCTTGGTGTCGCTCATGACGACCAGGGCCGCGGCGCCGTCGTTCAGCGGGCAGCAGTTGGCCGCGGTGACCAGGCCGTCGGGGCGGAACACCGGCTTCAGGCCCTCGACGCCCTCCAGGCTGACGCCCGCGCGCGGGCCGTCGTCCTTGGCGACCACGGTGCCGTCGGGCAGCGTGACCGGGGTGATCTCGCGCTCCCAGAAGCCGTTCTTGATGGCTTCCTCGGCGAGGTTCTGCGAGCGGACGCCGAACTCGTCCATCTCCCGGCGGGTGATGCCCTTGAGCCGGGCCAGGTTCTCGGCGGTCTGGCCCATGGCGATGTACGCGTCCGGGACCAGGCCGTCCTCGCGCGGGTCGTGCCAGGTGGTGCCCTCCTGCTCGGCGACGGCCGCGGTGCGGGCCTCGGCCTCGGCGAAGAACGGGTTGCGCGTGTCCGGCAGGCTGTCGGAGTTGCCCTTGGTGAAGCGGGAGACCATCTCCACACCGGCGGAGATGAAGACGTCGCCCTCGCCCGCCTTGATGGCGTGCAGCGCCATCCGGGAGGTCTGCAGCGAGGAGGAGCAGTAGCGGGTGATCGTGCAGCCCGGCAGGTGGTCCATGCCCATCTGCACGGCCACGATCCGGCCGAGGTTGTTGCCCTGCTCGCCGCCGGGCAGGCCGCAGCCGAGCATCAGGTCGTCGATGTCCCTCGGGTCCAGCTCGGGGACCTTGGCGAGTGCCGCCTGGATGATCGTGGCGGTGAGGTCGTCCGGGCGCAGGTCCTTCAGGGAGCCCTTGAAGGCGCGGCCGATGGGGGAGCGGGCGGTCGACACGATGACGGCTTCGGGCATCACGGCTCCAGAGGCTTGCGGGAATTGGGGCAGGGCCGAGTCGGAAGTTACCCGTACGTATGGTCCGGGTCACCGGTGCGGCGGTGTGACACTGGCCGCAATTGTCTAAGCGCTTGCTTGGCCCGGATCATTCCCGTCCGCGTCCTTCCCTTCGCGACGGCGGGTGTTTCAGGACGGTGTGACCGGTTCCGTCTCCGGCACCCGGCGGCGCCGGCGCCGCTTGAGCAGCGCCCACGGGCCGCGCGGCCCGGTCGGCATCGCCGCCGCGACCTCCGTACCCGCCTCCGACGCCGCCTCGGCGGCCGCGCGGGCGACCGGCAGGAAGCCCTCCCGGCGCGAGGCGTCCGGCCTCTCCTCCTCGGCCGGCCACAGGCCGAGCGTCGCGCAGAGGGTGGGCAGCACCGCCATCGCCGCCGTCGCGTACCCCTCCGCCGAGGGGTGGTAGTGGTCCGGGCCGAACAGTTCGCGGGGGTTGGCCGCGAACTCCGGGCCCAGCAGATCGCCCAGCGACACCGTCCGGCCGCCCTGCTCCACCGCCCCGATGGTCTGCGCCGCCGCCAGCTGCCGCGAGGCGCGCCGGGCCAGCCAGCGCAGCGGCTGCCGTACCGGCTCGATGGTGCCGAGGTCGGGGCAGGTGCCGACGACCACCTCGGCACCGGCCGAGCGCAGCCGCCGTACCGTCGCCGACAGGTGCCGGACCGAGCGGGTGGGCGGGATGCGGCGGGTGACGTCGTTGGCGCCGATCATGATCACGCAGATGTCGGGCGCGGTGATCGGGGCGGCCAGCACCAGCGCCACCTGCCGTTCGAGGTCGTCCGAGGTGGCGCCCGGCAGGGCGACGTTGCGCAGCGACACCGGCCGCTCCGCCACCGCCGCCAGCCCCGAGGCCAGCAGCGCGCCCGGTGTCTGGCCCGCCCGGTGCACGCCCTGTCCGGCGGCCGTGGAGTCGCCCAGCATCGCCAGCCGCAGCGGGGGCTCGCCGAAGCGCCCGTACCCCGCGCCGTACACACCGTCCGCCAGGGGGACCCGGCCGGTGGCGCCGCCGTTGTTCACATGGCGCCGCGCCATCCGCATCTCCGTCAGCAGCAGTCCGACGGCGGCCGCGCCCACCAGTCCGACCCCGCCGCCGCCGTACGCCGCCCCGGCCGCGATGCGCCGGGCCACCCTCGCCCTCGACATGCTCGTCATGCGTCGCCGCCACCTCCTCGTAGCCGTACCCACTCCTTGCCCCGTACGGCATGTGCGCCAATCTCCACACTGAGTGAAGGCCCGTCCGCATCTCCTCCCGCTGGCCGTAGGCTGGCACAACCACGACGACCACAGATTTTTGCAAGCAACCGGAGACAACGGTGCATTTCCACGACTCGATGATCAGCCTCGTCGGCAACACCCCGCTGGTGAGGCTCAACAACGTGACCGAGGGCATCCAGGCCACCGTCCTGGCCAAGGTGGAGTACTTCAACCCCGGCGGTTCCGTGAAGGACCGCATCGCGCTGCGCATGATCGAGGCGGCCGAGGCGAGCGGGGAGCTGAAGCCCGGGGGCACGATCGTCGAGCCGACCAGCGGCAACACCGGTGTCGGGCTCGCCATCGTGGCGCAGCAGAAGGGGTACAAGTGCATCTTCGTGTGCCCCGACAAGGTCAGCATGGACAAGATCAACGTGCTGCGCGCGTACGGCGCCGAGGTCGTGGTCTGCCCCACCGCGGTGGACCCCGAGCACCCGGACTCGTACTACAACGTGTCCGACCGGCTGGTCCGTGAGACGCCGGGCGCGTGGAAGCCGGACCAGTACTCCAACCCGAACAACCCCGCCTCGCACTATCACTCGACCGGCCCCGAGCTGTGGGAGCAGACGGAGGGGAAGATCACCCACTTCGTGGCGGGCGTCGGCACCGGCGGCACCATCTCCGGCACCGGCAACTACCTGAAGGACGCCAGCGGCGGCAAGGTCAAGGTCATCGGCGCCGACCCGGAGGGCTCCGTCTACTCCGGCGGCTCGGGCCGCCCGTACCTGATCGAGGGCGTCGGCGAGGACTTCTGGCCGACCGCCTACGACCCGAACGTCGCCGACGGCATCGTGCCGGTCTCCGACAAGGACGCCTTCCAGATGACCCGCCGCCTCGCCAAGGAGGAGGGCCTGCTGGTCGGCGGCTCCTGCGGCATGGCGGTCGTCGCCGCGCTGCGCGTCGCCGAGGACCTCGGCCCGGACGACGTGGTCGTCGTCCTGCTCCCGGACAGCGGCCGCGGCTACCTGTCGAAGATCTTCAACGACGAGTGGATGGCCGACTACGGCTTCCTGGAGGACGAGGGCCCCAGCGCCCGGGTCGCCGACGTGCTCAAGGACAAGGCCGGCGGTGTCATCCCGTCCCTGGTCCACATGCACCCGGAGGAAACGGTCGGCCAGGCCATCGAGGTCCTGCGCGAGTACGGCGTCTCGCAGATGCCGGTCGTGAAGCCGGGCGCCGGTCACCCGGACGTGATGGCCGCCGAGGTCGTCGGCTCGGTCGTGGAGCGCGAGCTGCTGGACGCGCTGTTCTCCCAGCGGGCCTCGCTCGGCGACCCCCTGGAGAAGCACATGTCGGCCCCGCTGCCCCAGGTCGGCTCCGGCGAGCCGGTGGGCGACCTGATGTCGGTGCTCGGCGCGGCCGACGCGGCGATCGTCCTGGTCGAGGGCAAGCCCACCGGTGTCGTCAGCCGCCAGGACCTGCTGTCCTTCCTGGCCAAGGGCGGGCTGCACTAGCGCGTTTGACCGGGCCGTGGTCCAAGCGGCACGAGCGTGTCACGTGCGCGCAGCACGTGCTTAACACGGGCCCGGCACAGTAGTGGGCGTCGGCAAGGGTGATGGGGGTACCTCCCAGGCATTAAGCACTGGGGGAGGCTCCCCGCCCGTGCCGGCGCCGAACGGCGCCCAGGAACCTCCGGAGCGGCTCCCGGACCTCCCACGGCGCCTCGGACGCGCACGGGCCTGACCCGACCCGCGTCCTTCGCGGGGACCGCCGTCGTCCCGCCCCCCTTCACCGGGGGTGCGGCGGTCCCCGCGAAAGTCTTTCCACGGGGCCTCAGCTCGCGGCGCTCGGCCCCGAGGTGTCCATCGCCAGGGTGACGGCCAGCGCCCCCAGCACCGTCCCCATCGCGTACCGCTGGAACCTCAGCCAGGAGGGGCGGCGGGACAGGAACGCGGCGATCGTGCCGGCGGCCAGGACGATGGCGAGGTTGACCGCCACGCTCACCGCGATCTGGCAGGTGCCCAGGAGGATGCCCTGGGTGAGGACGTGGCCTCGGTCCAGGGCCACGAACTGGGGGATCAGGGACAGGTACATGATGGCGATCTTCGGGTTGAGGAGGTTCGTCATCAGGCCCATCGTGAAGAGGCGGCGCGGGGAGTCCGGGGGCACCTCGCGCGGGGCGAAGACGGGGACGCCGCCCGGCCGGAGCGCCGACCAGGCCAGGTAGGCGAGGTATCCCGCGCCGGCCAGCTTCACCGCGACGTACAGCTCCGGCACCGCGAGGAAGAGCACCGAGAGGCCGAGGTTGGCCGCCAGCAGGTAGGCCACGAAGCCGAGGGCGACGCCGCCGAGCGAGACGAGCCCGGCGCGTCTGCCCTGGGTGATGCTGCGGGAGACCAGGTAGATCATGTTCGGTCCCGGCGTGAGGACCATCCCGAGGGCCACCACCGTCACTCCGAGGGCCGCGCTGGGCTCGATGAGCATGGGAAATCCCCCCGTTGGGTGCCTGAGCGGTATTGCCCCGAGGTTATGAACCCTCAACTCTCGGTGCAATAGCCGCTATTGTTCTCGGGGCAATGTCGTGGGAGGGGGCGCGGAGTGAGTGACTACCGGAGCGTGGCCGACGCGGTGGCCGAGGAGATCCGCGGCGGGGCCCTCCGCCCCGGTGACCGGCTGCCCCCGCAGCGCGCGTTCGCCCGGCGGCACGGCATCGCGGACTCCACCGCCACCCGCGTCTACCGCGAGCTCGCCCGCCGCGGCCTCACCGTCGGCGAGGTCGGCCGGGGCACCTACGTCCGCGCCGGAGCCGGGACCGCCGCCCCCGCCCTCACCGAACCGGCCACCGCCCGGGTCGACCTCGAGCTGAACCACTCCACCCTCCCCGGCCACGCCGCCCTCCTCGCCGAGGGCCTCGCCCCGCTCACCCGCCCCGACATCCTCGGTGACGCCCTGCGCCCGGTCGGCGCCGCCGGCACTCCCGCCGCCCGTGAAGCCGCCGCCGGCCTGCTGGCCCGAGGCGGCTGGCGTCCCGACCCCGGCCAGGTGCTGTTCGCCGGGAACGGCCGCCAGGCCGTCTCCGCCGCCGTGGCCGCCCTGGTCCCGCCCGGCGGCCGGCTCGGCGTGGAGGAGCTGACCTACCCCGTCATCCGCACCATCGCCGCCCGGCTCGGCGTCACCCTCGTACCGCTCGCCATGGACGACGAGGGGCTTCTCCCCGGCGCCGTCGAGCAGGCTCACCGGCGCGCCCCGCTGCACGCCGTCTACACGCAGCCGACCCTGCACAACCCGCTCTCGCTCACCGCTCCGCCCGCCCGGCTGGCCGCGCTCGCCGAGGTGCTGACCCGGCTGGACCTGCCCGTGGTCGAGGACGCCGTCTGGGGCTTCCTGCGCGATGAACTCCCGCCCTTCGCCGCCCTGTTGCCCCAGCGGACCGTGCTCGTCGACAGCCTCTCCAAGCGTGTCGCCCCCGGCCTCACCCTCGGCTTCCTCGTCACACCCTCCGCCCGCACCGACGCCCTGGCCACCTCGCTGCGCTCCGGCGGCTGGACCCCGGCGCGCTTCGCCCTCGAGGCCATGCGCCGCTGGCAGGGCGACGGCACCGCCGACCGGCTCGCGGCGGACAAGCGCCGGGACGCGGCCCAGCGGCAGGCGGCCAGGGTCCGGCGGCTCGACGGGTTCGACGTGCGCGGGGACGCGGCCGCCTACCACTGCTGGTGGCGGCTGCCCGAGGGCTGGCGCGCGGACACCTTCGTCGCCGCCGCCGCGCGCCACGGCATCGCCGTCGCTCCGGCCGCCGCCTTCGCCGTACGCCGTGACAGTGCCCCGCACGCGGTCCGGCTCGCCCTCGCCTCCCCGCCCGCCGACGTGCTCGGCCGCGCCCTGGACACTCTGGCCGGTATCGCCCGGTCGGCGCCGGAGGATCTGCCGGCCGACTGACGGGCCGCCCGCCGCGCTGTATAAAGGTATGCAAGAGGTATCGCGCCTGAATAGGTGGCGGTGCCCGACCCCGCCCCGGCGCTGTACCCTCCGTACTTTCCGCGCGGGGGCGTCCCGGTCCCGACGACATCTGGAGGGGAGCGCGGCATGAGCGCGAGCGACAGCCCTGCGAACCGGTTGCAGGCGCTCTTCGAGGGGCACCGGCTCACGCCCACCCAGCGCCGGATCGCGCACAGCATGGTGCGCCGCGCCGCCGACGTGCCGTTCCTGTCCAGCGTGGAGCTGGCCGAGCTGGCCGGGGTCAGCCAGCCCTCCGTCACCCGGTTCGCGGTCGCCCTCGGCTTCGACGGCTACCCGGCGCTCCGCCGCCATCTGCGCGAGGTCGTACCCGCCGAACCGGCCGCGGAGAACGGCGCGTTCAACGAGTACCAGCAGGCGGTCGAGGCCGAGATCGAGAACCTGCGCCACCTCGCCGAGCTCCTCGCCGACCCGGCCCCGGTCGAGCGCGCGGGGCGGGTCCTGGCCGCGTCCCGCCCGCTTCCGGTGCTGGGTCTGCGTGCCGCCGCGCCGCAGGCGTTCGGCTTCGCCTACTTCGCCGCCAAGGTCCACCCCGACGTCCGGCTGCTCGACGAGGGCGGCTCGATGGTGCAGGACCGCATCGACACCGCCGTACGGGCCGGGGCGTCCGCGCTGCTCTGCTTCGCCCTGCCCCGGCACCCGCGCGAGGTGCTGGACACCCTCGCGTACGCCAGGGAGGCCGGGCTGACGATCGTCACGGTGGCCGACTCCGCGTTCGCGCCGGTCGCCAAGTACTCCGACCTGCTGCTGCCCGCCGCCGTCGGCACCGGGCTCGCCTTCGACACCGCGTGCGCGCCGATGCTGCTGGGCCGGGTCCTGCTGGAGGCGCTGTGCGACGGGCTGCCGGACGCGCAGGCCCGGCTGGAGGAGTTCGACGCGCGGGCCTCGGCCCGAGGGCTCTTCGTGGAGTGACCGGCCGGCGCGCTCCCACGGCTCGTCGCAGGTGCCTCGTCGGCCTGGCGCGCGAGCACCGCACACGGTGGCGCGGGCCCCGTCGGGGCCCGCCGCCGTGCCTCGGTGCCGGCGCGGTTCAGACCTCCAGGTCCTGCTCGATGCGCTTCAACTGGTGCCGGGCCATGGCCAGGTTGGCCCGGCCGTCCAGCACCAGGTAGAGGAACAGGCCGTTGCCGCCCCGCCCCTTGAGCAGCCGGATCAGGTGGTACTGGTCGTTCAGCGTGATCAGGATGTCCTCGATCTCGGCGTTGAGCCCCAGGTGCTCCATGGTGCGCATCTTGGCGCGGATCACGTCGGTGTTGCCCGCGGCGGCGACGTTCAGGTCGAACGTCTTGCTCCCGCCCAGCGTGCCCAGCGCCATGCCGCTGGTGTAGTCGACGAGCGCGACGCCGCTGGCACCCTCGATGGAGGTGAGCGCCTCTTTCAGTGCCGTTTCGGTGTTCGCCATGGTTCTGCTGTCCTTTCGGAGGTTCAACTCTCGGTTGCGGTAGGTGTTTCGGTGGCCGTGGCCCGCGGGGTGCGGGTCGCGGCGCGGGTACGGGCGGGCGCGGGCCGGGCGGGCCGCGCCGGCGCGTGGCGCCGCGCCTCGGCCTCGGCCGCGTCGAGCAGCTCCCCGACGCGGGCGCCGGCCCGGCGGCCCTCCAGGTGCAGCCGCCCCACGTTGACCCGGTCCTGCGCGAGCAGCGTCAGTACGGCGGTGCGCCCCGCCGCGTAGGTCGCGACATAGCCGCGCTCGCCGCGCACCAGCAGCTCCCGGAAGCCGCCGTTGCCGGTGGCGTCGGCGAGCCGGACGGCGACGCCCAGCGAGGCGGCGGTGAGCGCCGCGAGCCCGTCGGGATCGATACCGGGCGTGTCGTGGGCGACGACCAGGCCGTCCACGCCCGCCGCCAGGGCGCCGGTGAGCTGGGGTACGCGGGTGCGCAGCCGCCGCAGCTCGTCCACGACGGCGGCCAGGTCCGATTCGGGCAGCATCAGCTCTCTCCTCTCGGCGGGCGGTTGCCGTTCAAAGCGCCTCCAGCGCATTCCTGAGCCTCTTCAGCAGCGCGATGTCGGGGTCGGTGACGGTGAGCGGGGCGGGCGGGTGGAACCCCGCGGGCGGCGGGTCCGGCGCGGTCGGCACGGGCACCGGCGCCAGCAGCCCGTCCGCGGTGAGCCGCCGTACGTCCACCAGGGTGTGGAACGCCTGGCGTCCCAGGTCGTGGGCGATCCGCAGCGCGGTACGGACCCCGTCCACCCGCTCCAGCACCGCCCGGCGGCGGGGCGGGACCGGGGCGGCGCCCGTCGGGTCGGCCCGGATCAACGGGGCGCTGTCGGCGGCCGGGTCGGGCCAGAGCCGGTGCAGCAGCAGGCGCCGGCGCAGCGTCTCCCGCTCCAGCGCCACCACCGGCACCGAGGGCAGCGGGCCGAGCCTGGGCGCGCCGTCGTAGCGGAACCGGCCCGGGGTGCTGCTCGGCGCGAGGGCGAAGTACCCGGCGTCGTACAGCGCGTCCAGGTGGCACAGCTCCAGCGCGCCCTCCGGGAGCAGCCCGGCGTCGAGCAGCAGCCGGGCGGCGTCCGCGGGGCTCGCGGAGTGCTCGGTGGCGCGCTGCCAGGCGGTCGCCGCGAGGGTGCCATGGGCCGTGAGGAGCACGCCGAGGCCGGGGGCGAGCGGGCTCTCGGCGTGCACCACTTGGCCCTGGGCCAGGTAGAGCGTGCCGTGCTCGCGGACGAGGACGCCGGTGGCCTCCTCCTCCGCCAGCCGTCTGAGCATCGGGGACAGGGCGCCCGCCGTCACGTCGCGCTGGTCGCTCCGGTCCCGTACGGGCAGCGGCGGGGGTATGTCCACCACGGTCATCCCAGCACCAGCCGGTCGGCCATCTCGCCGAGCCTGATCCGGGCGAGCGCGAGATTGCCCTCCGCGCGGCCCACCCACAGATGGAGGAAGACGCTGCTGTCGAAGGACGTGTCCACGAACCGCAGCAGGTGGTAGCTGTCGTGGTTGCTGACGATCACGTCCTCGACCGGCGGCCGCCCGTCCTCGCTCTCCCCGGCCGAGAAGGCACCGTGTTCGGCTGCCAGCCGGGCCAGTTCGGCGGCCTCGGCGGCCGTGGTCTCGTGGTCACCGCCGGGCGCCTCGCCGACCGTCCCGAGGGCCAGTCCGCTGGTCCAGTCCACCAGCGCCGCCCCCCGGGCGCCGGGCAGCCGCATGGCTTCCAGTAAGCATTCGTCGATTCCGGGCACCGTGGGCTCCCCTCCCCGCCTGGGACTCCGGCTCAGTGACACTGACACTACGCAACGTGTGCGTGGCGGGTGAGGGCTTTGGCATTTTCCGTTGGAACGTGCGTCCGGCGTACTAGTGTGGGCCGATTGGCCTGCGTTGCGCGGAAGTCGGTCCCTTTGTCCGCGCGCTCTTTGTCCTCCGGGCGGACTTCCCGCGTCAACGGCTCCCGGGCGCGTCCAGGGTGGTGAGCGCGTCCGCGTGCGCCCCTCCGGACTCGGCCACGATCTCCGCCACCGTCTGCGGCTCGCGCACCACCGCGAACTCCACGCCCCCGGCACCGTCCGGCACGAAGCCGTAAACGCCCGGCCGGGCGAGGGAGTTGTACGAGTAGTGGTGGGCGAAGTAGTAGGCGCCCGTGTCCAGGACCGCCGCCAGATCGCCCTGCTCCAGCGCGGGCAGCGCGCGTCCCTCGGCGAGCAGGTCCCCGGAGAAGCAGGCCGGCCCCGCCACGTCCTGCACCACCTCCGGCCCGGACCTGGGCCGGCCCTCGGCGTCGTACGCGGCGACCCGCAGCGGCCACTGCGCCGGGGCGTACACCGTCCGCGCGGCCACCTGAACGCCCGCGTGCGTCACCGCGATCCGCCGGCCGCCCGCGCTCTTGGCGTACTCCACCCGCGCCAGCACGGTGCCGTGCTTGGCCAGCAGCGACCGCCCGAACTCGGTCACCAGGCCGTACCGCCCGTCGAACAGCCCCGGTACCTCGGCGGCCAGCAGCCGGGCGTAGTCCGCGTACGTCGGCGCGGTCGCCTCGGACGTGAAGTCGACCGGCAACCCGCCGCCGATGTCCAGGGTGTCGATCTGGCGCCGCCCGGCCCGCTCGTTGACCTCCTCCGCCAGCGCGTACGCCTCCGCCACGCCGCGCGCCATCAGCGGCAGCGGGATGCCCTGCGAGCCGGTGTGGGCGTGCAGCCGGGTCAGCCACGGCCGCTCCAGATACGCCCGCACCACCCACTCCCTGGCCCCCTCGTCCAGCATCGCCACCCCGAACTTCGAGGTCGGGGTGGCCGTGGAGGTCGCCCCGATGGTCCCGCCGCCGACCTGCGGGTTGACCCGGATGCCGAGCGGGGACCGGGTGGACCCGGCCGCCACCAGGGCGTCGATACGGGCCAGCTCCTGCGGGTTGTCCGCGTTGACGGCGACCCCCAGCGCCAGCGCCTCGCGCAGCTCGCCGGGCGTCTTGGCGGGGGAGTCGAGCACGGTCCGCGAGGCGGGCACCCCGGCCGCGCGGGCGAGGGCCAGCTCGCCGGGGCTCGCCGCCTCGGCGCCCAGACCGGCCGCGTGCAGCAGGCTCAGCACCGGCACCAGGGGGGCCGCCTTCACCGCGAAGGCGTGCAGCACCGGGGTGCCCGGCGCCACCACCGCGTCGAACGCCGCGCGCAGGGCGGCCGCCGACTCCCGGATGCCCGCCACGTCCAGCAGCGCGACCAGCGGCGCGTCGGGGCCGAGCAGCTCGCCGGTCACGGCGCCCCGCACGGCGGCGTCCCGCCGGGCGACACGCGCGGCGGCCTCCCGCTCCCTCGCGTCGGTGCCGTCCTGCTCCACGGTCTCCTGTGCCACGGTGTGCCCTCGTCCCTCTCGCTCGCCCCCGTTCACGGTTCCAGCCAAACATTCCCGACGCGCGGGCGATGGCACCCGGTACCTATTGACTAGCTCTATTCACGACTGGACTATGTGAATAGAGACAGCAACAGGAGGAGCACACGATGTCGGGACCCCGCCCCGTACGAGCACCGCGCGGCACCGGACTGAGCACCTTGGGCTGGCAGCAGGAAGCCGCCCTCCGGATGCTCCAGAACAACCTCGACCCCGAGGTCGCCGAGCACCCCGACAAGCTCGTCGTCTACGGCGGCACCGGCAAGGCGGCCCGCGACTGGCGCTCCTTCGACGCCATGGTGCGCACGCTGCGGACGCTGAAGCAGGACGAGACGATGCTCGTCCAGTCCGGCCGCCCGGTCGGCGTCATGCAGACCCACGAGTGGGCGCCGCGCGTCCTCATCGCCAACTCCAACCTGGTCGGCGACTGGGCCAACTGGGAGGAGTTCCGCCGCCTGGAGGCCCTCGGCCTCACCATGTACGGCCAGATGACCGCCGGCTCCTGGATCTACATCGGCACCCAGGGCATCCTCCAGGGCACCTACGAGACCTTCGCCGCCGTCGCCGCGAAGAAGTTCGGCGGCACCCTGGCCGGCACCATCACCCTGACCGCCGGACTCGGCGGCATGGGCGGCGCCCAGCCGCTCGCCGTCACCATGAACGACGGCGTGGCCATCTGCGTCGACGTCGACCCGCGCGCCATCGAGCGCCGCATCGAGCACAAGTACCTCGATGTGCGGGCCGACAGCCTGGAGCACGCCCTCCAGCTCGCCACCGAGGCCCGCGACGCCCGCCGCCCGCTGTCCATCGGCGTCCTCGGCAACGCGGCCGAAGTGGTTCCGCAGCTCCTCGCCATGGGCGCCCCCATCGACATCGTCACCGACCAGACCTCCGCGCACGACCCGCTGGCCTACCTCCCGGCCGGCGTCGACTTCGAGGACATGGCCGACGCCGCCGCGAAGGACCCGGCCGGGTTCACCACCCGCGCCCGCGAGTCCATGGCCCGGCACGTCGAGGCGATGGTCGGCTTCATGGACGCGGGCGCCGAGGTCTTCGACTACGGCAACTCCATCCGCGGCGAGGCCCAGCTCGCGGGCTACGACCGCGCGTTCGCCTTCCCCGGCTTCGTCCCCGCCTACATCCGCCCGCTGTTCTGCGAGGGCAAGGGCCCCTTCCGCTGGGCCGCGCTCTCCGGCGACCCGGCCGACATCGCCAAGACCGACCGGGCGCTGCTGGAGCTGTTCCCGGAGAACGAGTCCCTCGCGCGCTGGATCAAGATGGCCGGCGAGCGGGTGCACTTCCAGGGGCTTCCGGCCCGGATCTGCTGGCTCGGGTACGGGGAGCGTGACAAGGCGGGCGAGCGGTTCAACGACATGGTCGCGAGCGGTGAGCTCGCCGCCCCGCTGGCCATCGGGCGGGACCACCTCGACTGCGGGTCCGTCGCGTCGCCCTACCGCGAGACCGAGGCGATGCTGGACGGGTCCGACGCGATCGCCGACTGGCCGTTGCTGAACGCCATGGTGAACGTGGCTTCCGGGGCCTCCTGGGTCTCCATCCACCACGGAGGCGGTGTGGGGATGGGCCGGTCCATCCACGCCGGCCAGGTCAGTGTGGCGGACGGGACCGCGCTGGCGGGGGAGAAGATCCGGCGGGTGCTGACCAACGACCCCGGTATGGGTGTCATCCGGCACGTGGACGCGGGGTACGACATCGCGGAGTCCGTCGCAGAGGAGCGGGACGTCCGGGTGCCCATGCGCGAGGGTGGCGACGCGTGAGGCACGGCTCCGCGACGGGGGCGGAGGGGGCCTCCCCCCGTGCGGCTTCCTTCCAGGAGATGTGGGCCGAGCTCCTTCCCCTCGGGCGCAGCTCCGCCTCCGGGGGCTACCGGCGGCACGCGTGGACCTCCGCCGACGCCGAGTGCCGGGCCTGGTTCCAGGAGCAGGCCGAGGCGCGCGGGCTCGCCTTCGAGGTGGACCGGAACGGGAACCAGTGGGCCTGGCTCGGTGACCCCGCCGAAGGGGACGCCGTCGTCACCGGGTCGCATCTCGACTCCGTGCCCGACGGTGGTGCCTTCGACGGTCCTCTGGGAGTCGTGTCCGCCTTCGCCGCGCTGGACGAACTCCGGCTCAGGAACGCCACCTTCGACCGGCCCCTCGGGATCGTGAACTTCGGGGACGAGGAAGGGGCCCGGTTCGGGCTGGCCTGTGTGGGGTCGCGGCTGGCCGCCGGGCAGCTCACCGCCGAGCAGGCGCGTCTGCTGACCGACGGGGACGGCATCACCCTGCCCAAGGCGATGGCGGCCGCCGGATACGACCCGGACGCCATCGGCGCCGACCCCGAACGCCTCGCCCGTATCGGCGCGTTCGTCGAGCTGCATGTCGAACAGGGCCGCGCGCTTGACCTGTCCGGCGACCAGGTCGGCATCGCCAGCTCCATCTGGCCGCACGGGCGCTGGCGCTTCGACTTCCGGGGCGAGGCCAACCACGCCGGCACCACCCGGCTCGCGGACCGGCGCGACCCGATGCCGACGTACGCCGAGACCGTGCTGGCCGCCCGCCGGGAGGCCGAACTCGCCGGAGCCGTGGCCACGTTCGGCAAGATCTCCGTGGAACCCAACGGGGTCAACGCCATCCCCTCCCTGGTGCGGGGCTGGCTGGACTCCCGCGCCCCCGGCCAGGAGGCGCTGGACACGGTCCTCGACGGGATCACGCGGGCCGCGCGGGAGTACGCCGACGCCCACGGCATCGACCTGGACGTGGTCCGGGAGTCCTTCACCCCGGTGGTGGAGTTCGACCACGCCCTGCGCGACGAGCTGGGCCGCCTGCTGGGCCGGGACACCGGGCTGACGGTGCCCGTGCTGGGCACCGGCGCCGGACACGACGCCGGGATTCTCTCCGGGACCGTGCCGACCGCCATGCTGTTCGTGCGCAACCCCACCGGTGTCTCGCACTCCCCGGCCGAGTCCGCGACCGAGGACGACTGCGTGGCCGGGGTGCGCGCCCTCGCCGACGTACTGGAAGGACTGACCCGCAGGTGACCCAGGGAACCTACTGGCTGGAGCACGCCTGGCTCGGCGGCTATGTCGAGCCGGGGGTGCTCGTCGAGGTCGCGGACGGCCGTGTCACCGCCGTCCGCACCGGCACACCCGCCCCGCCGTCCGGCGCCGAGATCCTGCGCGGCCTCACCCTGCCCGGTCTCGCCAACGCGCACAGCCACGCCTTCCACCGGGCCCTGCGCGGCACGGTCCAGGTCGGTTCCGGGACCTTCTGGACCTGGCGCGAGGTGATGTACTCCGTGGCCGACCGGCTGACCCCGGACACCTACCACGCCCTCGCCCGCGCGGTGTACGCCGAGATGGCCCTCGCCGGGATCACCTGCGTGGGGGAGTTCCACTACCTCCACCACGCCCCCGGCGGCACGCCCTACGCCGATCCCAACGCCATGGGCGAGGCACTGATCGCGGCCGCCGCCGAGGCCGGCATCCGCATCACCCTCCTCGACACCGCGTACCTCTCGGCCGGTTTCGGCCGGCCTCCGGACCACCATCAGCTCCGCTTCTCCGACGGCACCGCGGACGCCTGGGCCGAACGCTGTTCCGTTCTCAAGGAACGGGAGCACGCCCGGATCGGCGCGGCCGTCCACTCCGTACGAGCCGTGCCCGCCGCCCAGTTGGCGACCGTGGCGGGCTGGGCCCAGGAGCGGCGGGCCCCGCTGCACGTCCACCTCTCCGAGCAGACCGCCGAGAACGACGCCTGCCTCGCCGCGCACGGCGTCACCCCGGCCCGGCTGCTCGCCGACCACGGCGTGCTCGGGCCGCGCACCACCGGTGTGCACAACACCCATCTGACCGGCGAGGACATCACCCTGCTCGGCGGCTCGGGCACCGGCACCTGCATGTGCCCCACCACCGAACGCGACCTGGCCGACGGCATCGGGCCCGCCGTCGCCCTGCAGAGCGCGGGCTCCCCGCTCTCCCTCGGCTCCGACAGCCACGCCGTCGTCGACCTGCTCGAAGAGGCGCGCGCGATGGAGCTGGACGAGCGGCTGCGCACCCGCACCCGCGGCCACTGGACCGCGGCCGCGCTGCTGCGCGCCGCCACCGAGGACGGCCACGCGGCGCTCGGCTGGCAGGAGGCGGGCGCCATCGAGCCAGGGCGCCTGGCCGACTTCACGACCATCGCCCTCGACTCGGTCAGGACGGCCGGACCACCGCCCCGGCTCGGCGCCGAGACAGCCGTATTCGCGGCGAGCGCGGCGGACGTCCGGCACACGGTCGTGGGCGGCCGCCAGGTCGTACGGGACGGGGCGCACACGCGTGTGCCCGATGTGCCCTCGGCCCTCGCCGACGCGATCGGCGCCCTGCGCGACTGACCCCCACCGGCACCCCCACCGGCACGACTGAGGACACCGAGCACACCATGAGCAGCAGCACCGCCATCACCAACATCGCCACGCTGGTCACCAACGACCCCTCCCTCGGTGACAATTCCCCTCTCGGGCTCATCCGGGACGCGGCCCTGGTCATCGACGGCGAACGCGTCGTGTGGGCCGGTGAGTCGAGCAAAGCACCCGCCACCGACAACCACCTCGACGCCGGTGGAAAAGCGGTCCTGCCGGGCTTCGTGGACTCCCACTCGCACCTGGTCTTCGCCGGGGACCGCACCGACGAGTTCAACGCGCGCATGTCCGGCCGCGCCTACAGCGCCGGTGGCATCCGCACCACGGTCGCCGCCACCCGCGCCGCCTCGGACGCGGAGCTGGAGGCCGGTCTCGTCCGCCACCTGGCCGAGGCGCTCCGCCAGGGCACCACCACGATGGAGACCAAGTCCGGCTACGGCCTCACCGTCGAGGACGAGTCCCGCGCCCTGCGCCTCGCGGCCGCCCACACCGACGAGGTGACCTACCTCGGCGCCCACATCGTCGCCCCCGAACTGGCCGAGGACCCGGCCGCGTACGTCGCCCTGGTGACCGGGGAGATGCTGGACGCCTGCGCCCCGCACGCCCGTTGGATCGACGTGTTCTGCGAGAAGGGCGCCTTCGACGCCGACCAGGCCCGCGCCGTCCTCACGGCCGGCCGAGCCAAGGGCCTGCACCCGCGCATCCACGCCAACCAGCTCTCGTACGGCCCGGGCGTGCAGCTGGCCGTCGAGCTGGACGCGGCCAGCGCCGACCACTGCACCCATCTCACGGACGCCGACGTGGACGCCCTGGCCGCCGGCAACACGGTCGCCACACTGCTGCCCGGCGCCGAGTTCTCCACCCGCGCCAAGTGGCCCGACGCGCGCCGGCTGCTGGACGCGGGGGTCACGGTGGCGCTCTCCACGGACTGCAACCCCGGCTCCTCGTACACCTCGTCCGTGCCGTTCTGCGTGGCGCTGGCGGTGCGGGACATGGGGATGACCCCGGACGAGGCCGTGTGGGCCGCCACGGCGGGCGGGGCCGCGGCCCTGCGCCGCACCGACATCGGCCGGCTCGGCCCCGGCGCCCGCGCCGACCTGGTCCTCCTGGACGCGCCCAGCCACGTCCACCTGGCCTACCGGCCCGGCGTCCCGCTGGTCGGCGAGGTGTGGCGGAGCGGCGTCCGGGTGGCCTGACCGGCCCGGTGCCTTTTGCGCGCCGGCCCCGTCCCCGTCAGCGGGCCCCCGCCCGCCACCGCTGCTCCCGCCCGCCGTCCAGGGGCCGCAGCTCCACGCCGCCACCGCCGTCGGGTACCACGGCCGTCTCGATGGCGATGCCGGGCCGGACGGTGCCGTCGGGGTCGACCGTGAAGCGGAGGTTCCGGCCGTTGCGGCCCTCGACCGAGTCGCAGGTCCAGATGCCCACCCCCCGGTCGACGTCGCCCCGGCTGTCCAGGCAGAAGTCGGAGTCGGCGGCCGAGCGGACGACCCCCAGGTCGCTGTCGACGCTCCAGCGCTGGGCGGGCGAGGACGTGCAGGGGGCGGTGATGACGTCGGTGCCCTTGTCGAAGTCGCCGCCGCGTACGCCCAGACACGTGCCGGTGGCCAGATTCACCACCTGGGCATAGGCGGCGCCCGGTGGCCGTGGCGGCGGCGGGGGCGTGGGGGAGGGACGGGGTTCGCGGTGGGTCGGCCGGGGTGCCGGACGGTGTGAGGTCCTGCTCGGGGAAGGGGACTTGGCTGTGCGGGACGGCGTGGGGGAGGCGGTGGGCGAGGGGGAGAACGTCGTCGTGACCGTCACCCGCGGGGGCGCCGGGGCCGCCACCGGCTGCCCGGGGGAGTCGTCGGTGCGCAGGAGCAGGAACGCCACGAGCGGGACGAGGACCGCGCCCAGGGCCACCGCGGCCGGCAGATGGCGCCGCCGGGGCGGCCGGTTCCGGCGCGGGGCGGGCCCCTCGGTCGCCGCGGCCGGTGCGGGACCGCCTCGGTGCGCGTATGCCGTGCCGCCCCAGGGGAGCAGCCCCTCCGCGAGGGCCTGCCGGGGGGTGTCCCGCAGCGCGCTCAGGTCCTCGAACGCGGCGGTGCAGCAAGGACATCGGGCCTTGTGCGCGTCCAGGTCGACGCTGCGGCGGGGCGTCTCCGGGCGTACCGCCTCCTCGATCAGCCGGCGGAAGTCGGCGCAGCGCGGGTCGTCGGACGCGGCCAGCCGGTGGCGCAGACACGCCCGGGCCAGCGCCTGGAGGGCTTGCGGGGTGCCGTGGGCGACATCGGCGGGGCCGAGACCGAGGTAGGCGGCGGTCCGCTCCTGGGGCTCCTCCTCCAGGACGCCGTACCAGACGAGGCCCTGGTCGCGGGATGGCAGCGACTGGAACGCCGGGAGCAGAGGAGGGATCGGACTCCCTTGCTCGGCAACGGAGTTGAGCACCAGCAGCAGGCTGGGGTCGAGGCCCGCCGCCCGTTCGTCGCGGGCCCAGGAGGCCGCCGCCCGGCCCGCCAGGAGGAGCAGGTGGTGGCGCAGCGGCACGTTCGGCTCGATACCGCGCGCGGTGTCCCGGGCGGCCTCGGTGAGGACCTCGCCCGCCAGCCTGCGGGCGGTGGACTCGCCGGTGGTGCACAGGCGGGCGTAGGCGAGTACCGCCGGCTGGTGGCGCCGGCGCAATTCCTGGAGCGCCGGGTACGCCGTCGTGGTGGGGGTGCGCAGCAGTTCGGTGAGCCGCGCGTCCGGCGCGTTGCCGACGTCCTCGTCCGGCTCGGCCTGGTCGCCCTGAGCCATGCGCGCCCTCCGTCCCCTGGGGTTCCGACATACCCGTCGGTCGGGTGGCCCATGGTGCTGGAGGGGTGCGGTCCGGGAAAGGGGTTACTTCAGGTAACCCATAACGGTTCGCGCACCGGCGGCGCGGACCCGCGTGCCGGCGGCACGGAAGAGGCGGCCCGGCATCGTCAGCCGGGCCGCCTCACGCGTACGGGAAAGCAGGTCCGCCTTCCGGCGGCGCCCACCCTCACTCGTCCAGCGTCAGTCCCTTGCGCAGCCGCGTCAACGTCCGCGACAGCAGGCGGGAGACGTGCATCTGGGAGATGCCCAGCTCCTCGCCGATCTCGGACTGGGTCAGACCCGCCACGAACCGCAGGGAGAGGATCTTCCGGTCGCGCGGCGCCAGTTCGGCGATGAGGGGCTTCAGCGACTCGACGTACTCGATGCCTTCGAGCCCGTGGTCCTCGTACCCGATCCGGTCCGCGAGCGCGCCCTCGGAGTCGTCCTCGGCGGGCTGTGCGTCCAGGGAGGAGGCGGTGTAGGCGTTCGAGGCGGCCATGCCCTCGACGACCTCCTCGTGGGAGAGGCCGAGGCGCTCGGCCAGTTCCGCGACGGTGGGGGCGCGGTCCAGTCGCTGGGCCAGCTCGTCCCCGGCCTTGGCCAGGTCCAGCCGCAGCTCCTGCAGGCGGCGCGGGACGCGCACGGACCACGAGGTGTCACGGAAGAAGCGCTTGATCTCGCCGATGATGGTCGGCATGGCGAAGGTCGGGAACTCGACCCCGCGTGACATCTCGAAGCGGTCGATCGCCTTGATCAGGCCGACCGTGCCGACCTGGACGATGTCCTCCATCGGCTCGCTGCGGGAACGGAACCGCGAGGCGGCGAACTTCACCAGCGCCAGGTTCAGTTCGACGAGGGTGTTGCGGACGTACGAGTACTCGTACGTGCCCTCCTCCAGCGACTCCAGGCGCTCGAAGAGCGTCTTGGACAGGGCTCGCGCGTCCACCGGGCCGACCTCGTCGAAGGGCGGGATCTCGGGGAGCCCCGCCAGGGGGTCGAGAGGGTCGATGGTGTGGTCCAGCATTTCCGGTGGGGGTGTCGACGTCGCTTTGTGGGTAGGCGATCCGTCGAGCCGGGCTGACATGGGTGTCCTCCATCGTTCTCGGCATATGGCTGCCGAAGCCGATACGTGCACTGCGGTGTGCGGCGCCTCCGAAGCCGGCGTGTAGGGATGTGTGCCGTACTAGCCCTACCTGCTTCGGCGAGATGGTCGCAAGTGGCATTTGCGGCTATATGCCCGTTTTAGAGGGGTTGTTCGGGTGTCGAAGTGTGGCTGGAAGGCGTAATGTTCGGGGGCATCAGCAGCCAAGACCTCGGGAGAGAGACGGCATGGACCACGGGACGGTCGGCAGCGCACAGTCGGGCCGGCTTCTGGTGGAGGTGCGGGAAGAGGGTTCCAGCGCCGTAGTGACGCCGGCGGGTGAACTCGATCACCACACCGCCGATCTACTGCGCGAGCCGCTCGACGACCTCCTCGAGAAGGGCTTCACACGACTTGTCGTGGACTGCTCACGACTGGAGTTCTGCGACTCGACAGGACTGAACGTGCTGCTGGGGGCGCGCCTCAAGGCGGACGCCGCCGGCGGTGGCGTGCACCTCGCGGGCATGCTGCCCGTAGTCGCGCGCGTGTTCGAGATCACGGGAGCCGAGGCGGTCTTCACCGTCCACGATTCCGTGGAAGCCGCCCTGGCGGGCGAGACCGGCTGACTCCTCCCGCGGACCCCCTCCGGCCGTCGCTTTCGGGTGCCGGGTGAATGAGGGGGTGTTCCGGGGGATCAGTCGGGCAGGAGACATCTGAAACCTTTTGGCGGCCCCGCCGCCGAACCCGCTCCGGGAACCGGAGAGGTGGTCCGGCGCGACGTATGAGACGAGGGGCGGACGCCGAAGGTGACGGAGGCAGCACGCGGACACCGGACGGACGGTGAACCGGCCGTCCGGGACCGAACGGAGTCGGACTTGTGAATCGTGTACTGGTGGATCGGTGAGGTGAAGCGCTGATGAGCACCACCCGGCCCTACTCGCCGGGCGACGGTGGCCCGGAGCCGAGCGGCGCTTCCGGCATGCCCGAGGAGGGCGCGACGGCGTCCGGGGCGGCCTTGAGTGCCGCCCTGCCCGTCGCGCCCTCTGGGGCCGCGCCGGAGGCGAGGGGGCGGCAGGTCCGCAGACTCGGCCTGGACGGAGAGAGCGGGGTGGTCCCGCTCGCCCGTGACTTCACTCGCCAGGCGCTCTACGAGTGGGGCTGGCTCCCCGCTTCGGGCGCCGAGCAGCGGGCCGCCGCCGAGGACGTGCTCCTCGTCGTCTCGGAGCTGGTCACCAACGCCTGTCTGCACGCCGACGGACCGGACGAACTGGTCCTGTCCTGCGACCGCAAGGTGATCCGTCTGGAGATCACCGACCGCGGCGCCGGCCAGCCCGCCCCCCGGACCCCGCACCAGGCCGGCCGCCCCGGCGGCCACGGCATGTTCATCGTGCAGCGCCTGAGCCTGGACTGGGGCGTCGTACGCACCCCCGACGGCTCCGGCAAGACGGTCTGGGCGGAACTGGCCGCCCCCGCCTGAGCGACGACACGCCGTACGGCTTGCCTCCAAGATCGACTTCCCCATAACGTCCTCGGTGCCCGCGATGACCAGCGGGCACGCACTGTCTGCCGGGGGCGGGCGGGCCGGACCCATCGGCTCTGTTCCCTCGCGTCCGGTGGGGGAACAGAGGAATGAATGATCTGGGGGAAGAGGGTGGCGGGCGGCGCGCTCGCCATCGCGCTCATGAGCGCCGGACTGGGCCTGGGCGCCGCGGGCACGGCGGAAGCGGCAGGGGCCCGCTATAAGTGCAAGGCAGAGGTGCATCTGGACCTCGGCCGGCCGAAAGCGACGTCGACGTGCAAGAAGTCGGCCTCCGGCAAGAAGGTGACCAAGCACCGGGTCAAGCTGGTGTGCGATGTCGTCCGCGGCCGGGGCAACCCGCATGAGATCCCGTGGTACCTGTGGGGCCCCTGGGTGAAGCCGGGCCAGAAGTCCACTGTCATGTGCGGCTTCAGCAGCTTCACGCGCTCCTGGTCCGTCGAGACCAAGTGACGCGGAGACGGAACTGACGAAGGCCGCCGCACCCCCGAGGGTGCGGCGGCCTTCGCCGTGGTGTCCCGCGTGCTCAGTTCACGTCGCCCATGAGCGACTTGACCTTGCGGCGGTACATCCACACCGCGAACCCGGCGAGGGCCGCGAGCAGGGCCTCGCCGAAGACGGCGCCCGTGCTACCGAGGTCCACACCGGCGATCGCCGGGTTGGAGAGCAGGCTGGTGATGGAGTCACCTGCCGTGACCGCGAGGAACCACACGCCCATCATCTGGCTGGCGTACTTGGCCGGGGCCATCTTCGTCGTCACCGACAGGCCCACCGGCGACAGGCACAGCTCGCCGACGGTCTGGATGAAGTAGATGCCGACCAGCCACATCGGGCTCACGGCGGTCCCGTTCGCCGCCATGCCGAGCGGGATCAGGAAGAAGAAGAACGAGACACCGATCAGGATCAGGCCCATCGAGAACTTCACGATGGTGCTGGGCTCCTTGCCCTTGCGGTTCAGCCACACCCACACGAAGGCGAACACCGGGGCCAGCGCCATGATGAACAGCGCGTTCACGGACTGGTACCAGGAGGACGGGAAGTCGAAGCCGAACATCGCGTTCGCGGCCTTGCCCTCGCCGAAGGCCTGCACCGTGGAGGCGCCCTGGTCGTAGATCATCCAGAACACGGCGGCCGCGACGAAGAACCAGATGTAGCCGGTCATCTTGGACTGCTCGAGGGACGAGAGCTCCTTGTCGCGCTTGATGCGCAGCAGCACGCCCGCGGGGATGACCAGACCGATGATCGTCAGCGGGATCATCGCCCAGTTCATGGTGAAGTGACCGGTGCCGCCGACGACGCCGTAGAACACCACCGCGGCCAGCAGCCAGGCGAGGCCCTTGCGCAGCCAGGAGGTCCGCTCCTCGGTGCTGAGCGGCTTCGGGACGAGGTTGCTGACCGGGTTCAGGTGCCGGGTGCCCAGCAGGAAGGACACGAGGCCGATGGCCATGCCGACCGCGGCCAGGCCGAAGCCGAGGTGCCAGTTGACCTCCTGGCCGACGGTGCCGATCACCAGGGGAGCGAAGAACGCGCCCATGTTGATGCCCATGTAGAAGATCGTGAAGCCACCGTCACGGCGCGGGTCGTCCGGGCCGTTGTACAGGTGGCCGACCATCGTGGAGATGTTGGCCTTGAGCAGGCCCGAACCGGCCGCGACCAGCGCGAGACCGGCGAAGAACGGGGCCTGGCCGCCGGGGAGCGCCAGCACGAGGTGGCCGCACATGATCGTGATGGCCGCGATGGCCACCGTCTTGCGCGGGCCCCAGACCCGGTCGCCGAGCCAGCCGCCGGGCATGGCGAGCAGGTACACCATCGCCGAGTAGACGGAGACGATCACCGTGGTGGTGGCCACGTCCATCGCCAGGCCGCCGCCCATACTGCCCTTGCCGGCGCCGGGGCCGCCGGAGAGCAGGTAGACGGTGAGCAGGGCCTTCATGCCGTAGTAGGAGAACCGCTCCCACATCTCGGTCATGAAGAGAGTGGCCAAGCCGCGGGGGTGGCCGAAGAAGGTCTTCTCGCTACCCGGGGTCTCCGGGCGGACCGAGTCCTTCGTCAGGCTGGACGCCATGGTCGTTCCTTGCTGGTCGGGACGCGCGATGGAGCGCTGCGCGCCCGGTGGGGGTGCGGCCGGCACCGGCAGGGTCGGGCGTCCACCCCCACGCCCTGGGGGCTCCCGCATCGAAGGCATCGAAGGCGGAGGACGGCGACCACCGGGATCCACGCTCCTACGCGTCACTGCGTACGGAGCCCGGCCAGAGGTCATTCCTTTCAAGGCTGAGCGGAGTCAGCCCGCACAGAAAGAGAGACCCTCGGCGTCATGTGCCCGCCAAAAGGCCCCCGGTGTGCTACAGGCGTTCAGGTCACCATACGGCAGGACACTGCCGGATATGGAAGGACTTGAGACACGGATCACAGGTATCAAGGGAACCGAGCGACCGTTTCCAAGGTGTCTTCCACCCTCGCATCGCACCGTCATTGGTTTGTACCAGCAGGGTACAAAGGTAAGAGCACTGCTGCCGACCACGCCCCGGCCCCACGCGCGGGCGGTCTACCATCAGCTCATGACCCGTGTACTGCTCGCCGAGGACGACGCGTCCATCTCGGAGCCACTGGCCCGCGCCCTGCGCCGGGAAGGTTACGAGGTCGAGGTGCGCGAGGACGGCCCCAGCGCGCTCGACGCCGGACTCCAGGGCGGGGTCGATCTCGTCGTACTGGACCTGGGGCTGCCCGGTATGGACGGCCTGGAGGTCGCCCGCCGGCTGCGTGCCGACGGCCACACCGTGCCGATCCTCATCCTGACCGCGCGCGCCG
Source organism: Streptomyces sp. BK022 (assembly GCF_004217355.1). Taxonomy (NCBI): domain Bacteria; kingdom Bacillati; phylum Actinomycetota; class Actinomycetes; order Kitasatosporales; family Streptomycetaceae; genus Streptomyces; species Streptomyces sp. BK022. The sequence goes on along the minus strand of NZ_SHKU01000007.1, from coordinate 43,386 downwards.
ACGAGGTGGACACCGTCGTCGGGCTCGACGCGGGCGCCGACGACTACGTCACCAAGCCCTTCCGGCTCGCCGAGCTGCTGGCCCGGGTCCGGGCGCTGCTGCGGCGCGGCTCGGCCGAGCCCCAGCAGCCGCCGGCCACCCACGGTGTGCGGATCGACGTCGAGTCGCACCGGGCCTGGATGGGCGAGGAGGAACTCCAGCTCACGGCCAAGGAGTTCGATCTGCTGCGGGTGCTGGTGCGGGACGCCGGCCGCGTGGTCACGAGGGACCAGCTCATGCGGGAGGTGTGGGACACGACGTGGTGGTCCTCCACCAAGACGCTGGACATGCACATCTCGTGGCTCCGCAAGAAGCTGGGCGACGACGCGGCGAACCCCCGGTACATCGCCACGGTGCGCGGAGTGGGCTTCCGCTTCGAGAAGAGCTGAGGTCCGCCGCCGGGGGAGACTGGTGGTCCTTAGTCTGCCCGGAGGAACCCTGTGCGTCGTCGTCTCATTCAGTCCACGCTCGCCGTCGTGCTGGTGGTGATCGCCGTGTTCGGGGTCTCGCTGGTGATCGTGGAGACGCGGACGATCAGCAACAGCGCGCAGGAGCGGGTGGAGTCCGAGGCGGTGCGGCTGGCCAGCATCGTGGACAGCCGCATCCTCGCCGCCGAGAACGTCAACGCCGACGTGCTGCGCAACCCGGTCAGCAAGACCCAGTACGCGGTGATCCAGATGCCCGGCCGGGCCCCGATCGAGATCGGCAGCAAGCCCGAGGGTGACGTCATCCACTCCACGCAGGCCGGCGAGGAGGGCGAGAGGGTCACCGTGCAGGAGCCCCGCTCCGCCGTGACCCGCGAGGTCGGCCGGACCCTGCTGATCATCGGCCTGGTCGCCCTGCTCGCGGTGATCGCCGCCGTGCTGCTCGCGGTACGCCAGGCCAACCGGCTCGCCTCCCCGCTCACCGACCTCGCCGAGACCGCCGAACGCCTCGGCTCCGGCGACCCCCGCCCCCGGCACAAGCGGTACGGCGTCCCCGAGCTGGACCGGGTCGCCGACGTGCTGGACTCCTCCGCCGAGCGGATCGGCCGCATGCTGACCGCAGAGCGGCGCCTCGCGGCCGACGCCTCGCACCAGCTCCGCACGCCGCTGACCGCGCTGTCCATGCGGCTGGAGGAGATCACCCTCACCGACGACCCGGACACGGTGAAGGAGGAGGCCACCATCGCGCTGGCGCAGGTGGAACGGCTGACCGACGTGGTGGAGCGGCTGCTGACCAACTCGCGCGACCCCCGCACCGGCTCCGCCGTCACCTTCGACCTCGACGAGGTCATCCAGCAGCAGCTCGCCGAGTGGCGCCCCGCCTACCGCAGCGCGGGCCGGGCCATCGTCACCTCGGGCAAGCGGCACCTGACGGCGGTCGGCACGCCCGGCGCGGTCGCGCAGGTGCTGGCCGCGCTGATCGAGAACTCGCTGATGCACGGCGGCGGCACGGTGGCGCTGCGCACCCGCGTCACCGGCAACCAGGCCGTGATCGAGGTCACCGACGAGGGCCCCGGCGTCCCCGCCGACCTCGGCGCGCGGATCTTCGAGCGGACCATCAGCGGCCGCAACTCCACCGGCATCGGCCTCGCCGTCGCCCGCGACCTCGCGGAGGCCGACGGCGGCCGCCTGGAGCTGCTCCAGACGCACCCGCCGGTGTTCGGCCTCTTCCTGTCCCGCACCGCCCCCACCCACAAGGGCGAAGAGGCCACGGTGCGCTAACGCACCCGCTCGGAGCTGTCCGGCTCGTGCCGGGCCACCGGTTCCCGGCCGGGCTCGCCGGGCAGCGCGCGGAACACCCAGGTGCGGTACGACCAGAAGCGGAAGAGGGTGGCCACGCCGATGCCGACGAACTTGAAGACGTTGCTCTGCAGCGGGGTGTCCCAGCCGAACCCGTAGGTGGCGAGGTACAGCACCCCGTTCTCGATGACCAGGCCGATCACGCTGAACACCAGGAACAGCATCAGCTCGCGCGGGCGGCCGCCCCTGTCGCGGTCCCGGTACGTCCAGTAGCGGAAGCCCAGGTAGTTGAAGACGATGGCCACGATGGTGGCGATGATGCTGGCCCGGACCACGGGCAGGTGGGACACGTGCCGGACCAGGTTGAACACACCGAGGTTGACCAGGACCCCGGCTCCTCCGACCGCACCGAACTTGGCCACCTCACGGGCGAGCCGTTGCAGCCCCGAGGAACGACGTTCCATGGCTGTGCAGCTCCCGTCCATAGGTTCTTCTCGGCCCCGCCATGCTATCCACGCGATCCCTCCCATGCCCGCGTGCCGGGCCCCGGCGGGGAAACGGGTCGGCAAGAGGCGGGCAAGGGCCGGGTAAGAGCTGTGCGTCCGGCGGACCGGGACGGCGGCCGTCCGCGCCGGTCCGCGCGGCCGATACGCTAGGGGGGTGACGTTCCCGGTAGTCGGCATGGTCGGCGGGGGGCAGCTCGCGCGTATGACGCACGAGGCGGGCATCCCGTTGGGCATCAGGTTCAAGCTCCTCAGTGACACTCCCCAGGATTCCGCGGCGCAGGTCGTGAGCGAAGTCGTCATCGGCGACTACCGCGACCTCGACACGCTGCGTGAGTTCGCGCGCGGCTGTGACGTGATCACCTTCGATCACGAGCACGTGCCGACCGAGCACCTCAAGGCCCTGGAGGCGGACGGCATCCCCGTCCGGCCGGGACCCGACGCGCTCGTGCACGCCCAGGACAAGGGCGTGATGCGCGCGAAGCTCACGGAGATCGGCGTGCCCTGCCCGCGCCACCGCATCGTGCGCGACCCGGCCGACGTGGCCGCGTTCGCCGCCGAGGGCGAGGGCTTCCCCGTCGTCCTGAAGACGGTGCGCGGCGGTTACGACGGCAAGGGCGTGTGGGTCGTCGACTCCGAGGCCGAGGCCGCCGAGCCCTTCCGGGCGGGCGTGCCGGTGCTGGCCGAGGAGAAGGTCGACTACGTACGCGAGCTGGCCGCCAACGTCGTCCGCTCCCCGCACGGCCAGGCCGTCGCCTACCCGGTGGTGGAGTCCCGGCAGGTCGCCGGCGTCTGCGACACCGTGATCGCGCCCGCGCCGGACCTGGACGAGTCCCTCGCGCTGCGGGCCGAGGAGATGGCGCTGAACATCGCCAAGCAGCTGGGCGTGGTCGGGCACCTCGCGGTCGAGCTGTTCGAGACCCGCGACGGCCGTGTCCTCGTCAACGAGCTGGCGATGCGGCCGCACAACTCCGGCCACTGGTCGATGGACGGCGCGATCACCTCGCAGTTCGCCAACCACGTCCGCGCGGTCCTCGACCTCCCCCTCGGCGACCCGCGCCCGCGCGCGCCCTGGACGGTCATGGTCAACGTGCTGGGCGGCGACTTCCCGGACATGTACTCCGCGTACCTCCACTGCATGGCCCGCGACCCGCAGCTCAAGATCCACATGTATGGCAAGGACGTCAAGCCCGGCCGCAAGGTGGGGCACGTCAACACCTACGGCGACGACCTGGACGACGTGCTGGAGCGCGCCCGTCACGCAGCCGGCTACCTGAGAGGCACGATCACCGAATGAGCCCCGTTGTTGGCATCGTCATGGGGTCGGACTCCGACTGGCCCGTCATGGAGGCCGCCGCCAAGGCCCTCGAGGAGTTCGAGATCCCCTACGAGGTGGACGTCGTCTCCGCGCACCGGATGCCGCGCGAGATGGTGGCGTACGGCGAGCACGCCGCCGACCGGGGGCTGAAGGCCATCATCGCGGGCGCGGGCGGGGCGGCCCACCTGCCCGGCATGCTCGCCTCGGTGACGCCGCTGCCGGTCATCGGCGTGCCGGTGCCGCTGAAGTACCTCGACGGCATGGACTCGCTGCTCTCCATCGTCCAGATGCCGGCCGGTGTGCCCGTGGCCACCGTCTCCGTCGGCGGCGCGCGCAACGCCGGCCTCCTGGCCGCCCGCATGCTCGCCGCGCACGACGAGGACCTGCTCCAGCGGATGCGCGACTTCCAGCAGGACCTCAACGACCAGGCCACCGAGAAGGGCAAGCGGTTGCGCGCCAAGGTCGAGGGCTCGGCCGGCTTCGGATTCGGGAAGTGACGCGCGTGACGTCGCTGGACGAGGCCCGCGCGCTGCTGCGGGAGTTCCCCGTCGTGGACGGGCACAACGACCTGCCGTGGGCACTGCGGGAGCAGGTCGCCTACGACCTGGGCGCGCGGGACATCGCCGATGACCAGGGCGCGCATCTGCACACCGACCTGCCGCGGCTGCGCGAGGGCGGCGTGGGGGCGCAGTACTGGTCCGTGTACGTGCGGTCGGACCTGCCGGACGCGGTGCCGGCCACGCTGGAGCAGATCGACTGTGTGACGCGGCTGATCGAGCGGTACCCGGCGGAGCTGGCGCCCGCGCTGACGGCCGCCGACATGGAGGCGGCCCGCGCCTCCGGGCGGATCGCCTCGCTGATGGGGGCCGAGGGCGGCCACTCCATCGCCAACTCCCTCGGCACGCTGCGGGGGCTGTACGCGCTGGGTGTGCGGTACATGACGCTCACCCACAACGACAACGTGGACTGGGCGGACTCCGCGACCGACGAGCCGAAGGCCGGGGGCCTGACCGCGTTCGGCCGTGAGGTCGTCCGCGAGATGAACCGGCTCGGCATGCTGGTCGACCTCTCCCACGTCGCCGCGACGACGATGCGGGACGCGCTGGACGCCACCTCGGCGCCGGTGATCTTCTCGCACTCCTCCTCGCGTGCCGTCTGCGACCACCCGCGCAACATCCCGGACGACGTGCTGGAGCGGCTGCCCGCCAACGGCGGCGTGGCGATGGTGACCTTCGTGCCGAAGTTCGTCCTCCAGGCCGCCGTGGACTGGACGGCCGCCGCGGACGACAACATGCGCGCGCACGGCCTGCACCACCTCGACACCACCGAGGAGGGCATGAAGGTCCACCGGGAGTTCGAGGAGCGCCACCCGCGTCCGGTCGCCACCGTCGCCACGGTCGCCGACCACCTCGACCACATGCGCGAGGTCGCCGGGATCGACCACCTCGGCATCGGCGGCGACTACGACGGCACCGCCTTCACCCCGGACGGTCTGAACGACGTCTCCGGCTATCCGAACCTGATCGCCGAGCTGCTGGAGCGCGGCTGGTCCAAGCCGGACCTCGCCAAGCTGACCTGGCAGAACGCGGTCCGCGTCCTGGGCGCGGCCGAGGACGTCGCCCGCGAGCAGCGCGCCGCCCGCCCGGCGTCGCACGCGACGATCGAGTCCCTGGACGGTTAGGGCCTGTCTTCCGGATCCCGAGCCGGCCTGATCCGGAAGAAAGACCCTAGCCGTCCGCGAGGGCGGGGTAGTCGGTGTAGCCGTCCGCCCCGCCCACGTACATCAGATACCGCTCGCGGAGCGGGTTGAGCGGGGCGCCCCGGCGCAGCCGGGCCACCAGGTCCGGGTTGGCGATGTAGGGGCGGCCGAGGGCGACGAGATCCGCGCCGGAGGCCAGCATCTCCCGCGCCGCCCGTGCCACCGCCTCGGTGGTGAGGTCGGTCAGCACCGGGTTGCCGATCAGGGTGCCGGGCCAGTCGGCGCGCAGCCGCCGGTACAGCTCGTCGCCGGGGTCGGCGCGGACCACGTGCAGATAGGCGAGGCCCAGGTCGCGCAGGCGGTGCACGAGCGCCGGGTACAGGGCGGCGGTGTCGTCCTCCTGGATGCCGTTGACCGTGCCGCCCGGCGAGATCCGCACGCCCGTCCGCCCGGCACCGATCGCGTCGGCCACCGCCTCGGTCACCTCCACGGTGAAGCGCACCCGCCGCTCGGGCGGGCCGCCGTGGGCGTCGGTGCGGCGGTTGGTGTTCCCGGCGAGGAACTGGTGCAGCAGATGCCCGTTGGCCGAGTGCACCTCCACGCCCTCGAATCCGGCGTCGATCGCCCGCCGGGCGGCGGAGGCGAAGTCCGCGACGGTGGCGCGGATGTCGTCGGGCGTCATCGCGCGCGGCACGGGGGCGGGCAGGTGCCCGCGCCGGGTGAAGATCGTCTCCGGGAGCGGTACGGCCGAGGGCGCCACGGGGGTCAGCCCGGTCGTCGCCGGGTGGCTGACCCGGCCGCCGTGCTGGAGCTGGAGGAACATGTGCCCGCCGGCCGCCCTCACCGCCTCGGTGACCTTGCGCCAGCCGTCGGTGTGCCGGTCGGTGTGCAGCGCGGCGATGTCCGGGTACGTCTGGCCGACCGCGTTCGGGGTCGCGGCCTCGCCGATGATGAGGCCGGCGGAGGCGCGCTGGGCGTAGTACTCCGCCATGAGCGGGGTCGGGGTGCCGTCCGACTCCGCGCGGTTGCGGGTGAGCGGGGCCATCAACAGGTGGTGTGGCAGGGTGAGTTGGCCGAGCCGGGCCGGGGCCAGGAAGTCCGTCATGGCCGTACGGTAGAAGCTGACATTGATGTCAGGTTCAAGCCCGGGGGGCGCGCATGCGGATCGGTGAACTGGCCAGGCGCACCGGCGTGAGCGAGCGGTCGCTGCGCTACTACGAGAGCCGGGGGTTGCTCGCGGCCGAGCGCACGGCCGGCGGCCACCGGGACTTCCCGGAGGCCGCCGTCGACCGCGTGGTCCGCATCCAGGAGCTGTACGCGGCCGGCCTGCACAGCGACCGCATGCGCCACCTCCTGCCCTGTATGCGCGACCAGGACGGCGGCCCCTCCGCCCGGGCCACCCCCCGCCTCCTGGCCGACCTCACCGAGGAACGCACCCGCATGGACCGCCTGATCGCCGACCTCCACCGCACCAGGGACACGCTGGACGAGGTCATCGAGGCGGCCGGGGGAGAGTGACGCCTCTTGCGGCGCGCCGGGGTACCGGAAGGTGACACACGTGAGGTACCGGTTCTCGGTGCCACCAGAGAGGCGCGGCGCCGTCACCCGGTACTACTACGGCCGACCCGCCGGGGGTCTCAGCAGGCGCAGAGGCAGAAGGGGTGGCCCGCCGGGTCGGCGTAGACGCGCCAGGTGCGGGTGGGGGCGTCCGTGTCCAGGGGCTTGGCGCCCAGGGTGAGGACCTGCTTCTCGGCCTCGTCCAGGTCCGGGACCGTGAGGTCGAGGTGGAACTGCTGGGGGGCGTCGGGGGAGGGCCAGGCCGGGGGCACGTGGTCCGGGGCGCGCTGGAAGGCGATGGTCTGGCCGCCGGGGGTGCGCAGGTCCACCCAGTCCGCGTCTCCTTCCGTCGAGCCGCCCAGGATCTCGACGTAGAAACCGGCCAGTGCCTCGGGGTCGGGACAGTCCAGGACGATCGCGCCCAGCTCGGCGAGAGCCATGACTTCCTCCTTGGTTACTAGTAAAGCCCGGTTACCGGTAACGGTTACCCCATGGTCCCGCATGAGGGGTAACGTCGCAAGCATGAGTGAGAGATCGGCCGCGCCGGGCAGCCTCGCCCTGGTGGAGTCCCTGGTGAACACCCTGGACATCGAGAGCGGCCGCGACGCGCTCGACACCGGGGAGGGCCGCGCGGCCCTCGGGATCGGGGAGGGCGAGCTGGACACCGCCCGGGCCCTGCGTGAGTCGCTGCGCGCCGCCCTCCTCGCGCACGCCGGGCACCCGCCGCACGCCCCGGTCACCCCGCTCGGCGAACTGCTCGCCCAGGCCCCGCTGTTGGTCACGGTGGACGACACCGACGGCTCCGCCGCCCTCGCCCCGGCGGACTCCGGCCCGTTGGTCTCCCGTGTCGCCGCCGCCGTCGCCGGTGCGCTGGCCGAGGGCACCTGGCAGCGGCTCAAGGCGTGCGAGGCGCCGACCTGCCACTGGGCGTACTACGACCGCAGTCCCGCCGGCCGGAGCCGCTGGTGCTCGATGCAGGTGTGCGGGGCGCGTGCGAAGATGCGCCGCTACCGGGCCAAGGACAGGTAAGAGACGGGGGGTTGGGCGGTCGCCGCCCGGCCCGGTGGTGCAGAATGCGCACAGACGCCGGTTCGGCCGACTGAGCCTCGGCCGAACCGGCGTCGTACAGGAACAGGGACAGGGTTACGCGGTCGGGCGGCCCATCGCCCGGAACGTCCAGCCCGCCTCGCGCCACGGCACCGGGTCCAGCGCGTTCCGTCCGTCCAGCACGACCCGCGCCGTCGCGACCTCGCCCAGCTCCGCCGGGTCCAGCTCGCGGAACTCCCGCCACTCGGTCAGGTGCAGCACCACGTCCGCTCCCCGCACCGCCTCGCGCGCCGACTCGGCGTAGCCCAGCGTCGGGAACAGCTTGCGGGCGTTGTCCATGCCCTTCGGGTCGTACACCGTGACCTGGCCGCCCTGGAGGTGTATCTGGCCGGCCACGTTCAGCGCGGGGGAGTCCCGGACGTCGTCGGAGTCGGGCTTGAAGGTGGCACCGAGGACGGCGACCCGCTTGCCGAGGAACGAGCTCCCGCCGAGCGCCTCCCGCGCCATCTCCACCATCTCGCCGCGCCGGCGCATGTTGATGGAGTCGATCTCACGGAGGAACGTGAGCGCCTGGTCCGCGCCCAGCTCACCCGCGCGCGCCATGAAGGCCCGGATGTCCTTGGGCAGGCAGCCGCCGCCGAAGCCGATCCCGGCGCGCAGGAACTTCTTCCCGATCCGCTCGTCGTGCCCGATGGCCTCGGCCAGCTTCACCACATCGCCGTCGGCGGCCTCGCACACCTCGGCCATGGCGTTGATGAAGGAGATCTTGGTGGCGAGGAAGGAGTTCGCGGCCGTCTTCACCAGCTCGGCGGTCGGGAAGTCGGTCACCACGAACGGCGTGCCCTCGCCCAGCGGGGTCGCGTACACCTCGCGCAGCAGCTTCTCCGCGCGCTCCCCGCGCACACCGACCACGATCCGGTCCGGGTGCAGGGTGTCCTGGACGGCGAAGCCCTCGCGCAGGAACTCGGGGTTCCAGGCCAGCTCGGCGTCGGCCCCGGCGGGCGCGTGCTCGGCGAGGTAGGCGGCGAGCCGGTCGGCCGAGCCCACCGGCACCGTCGACTTGCCGACCACCAGCGCCGGACGGCGCAGATGGGGGGCGAGGGAGGCGATGGCGGAATCCACGTAACTCATGTCGCAGGCGTACTCGCCGTGCTTCTGCGGGGTGTTCACGCAGACGAAGTGCACGTCGCCGAACTCCGCGACCTCGGCGAAGTCGGTGGTGAAGCGGAGCCGGCCGGTAGAGCCCTCGATGCCCGCGACGTGCGCGCGCAGCAGCTCGTCCAGCCCGGGCTCGTACATCGGGGTCTCGCCCCGCTCCAGCATCGCGATCTTCTCGGGGACCACGTCGAGCCCCAGCACCTCGAAGCCGAGTTCGGCCATGGCCGCGGCGTGCGTGGCGCCGAGATAGCCGGTGCCGATCACGGTGATCTTGAGGCTCATGGATGCTCCAGGCGGGGTACGTCGATGATGCGGCCCCCGAGCATAGTCGTGTCGCGACCGGGGGAAATCTCCCGCTGTCGCCAAGCTCACCTATGCGGGCCGGGAGCGGCGCTCTAAACTTTCAGTTACTTAACGGTAATTAGCGTCAGTATCACAGCGTCTTTGGAGCGTGAGAGACCGTGGCCGGATCGGCTGACTTCGACCTGTACCGCCCGTCCGAGGAGCACGACATGCTCCGGGACGCCGTCCGCTCGCTGGTCGAGGCGAAGATCGCGCCGTTCGCCGCCGCGGTGGACGAGGAGGCCCGATTCCCGCAGGAGGCGCTGGACGCGCTGGTCGCGAACGACCTCCACGCGGTCCACGTCCCCGAGGAGTTCGGCGGCGCCGGCGCCGACGCGCTCGCCACGGTCATCGTGATCGAGGAGGTGGCCCGCGCCTGCGTGTCGTCCTCGCTGATCCCGGCCGTCAACAAGCTCGGCTCCCTCCCGGTGATCCTCTCCGGCTCCACCGAGCTGAAGAAGAAGTACCTGGGCCCGCTGGCCAAGGGCGACGGCATGTTCTCGTACTGCCTCTCCGAGCCGGAGGCGGGCTCGGACGCGGCCGGCATGAAGACCAAGGCCGTGCGCGACGGCGACTTCTGGGTGCTCAACGGCGTCAAGCGCTGGATCACCAACGCGGGCGTCTCCGAGTACTACACCGTGATGGCCGTGACCGATCCCACCAAGCGCTCCAAGGGCATCTCCGCCTTCGTGGTGGAGAAGTCGGACGAGGGCGTGTCCTTCGGCGCCCCGGAGAAGAAGCTCGGCATCAAGGGCTCCCCGACCCGCGAGGTCTACTTCGACAACGTCCGCATCCCCGCCGACCGCATGATCGGCGAGGAGGGCACCGGCTTCGCCACCGCGATGAAGACGCTGGACCACACCCGCATCACCATCGCCGCCCAGGCCCTCGGTGTCGCCCAGGGCGCCCTCGACTACGCCAAGGGCTACGTCCAGGAGCGCAAGCAGTTCGGCAAGCCGATCGCGGACTTCCAGGGCATCCAGTTCATGCTGGCCGACATGGCCATGAAGATCGCCGCCGCCCGCGCCCTGACCTACCAGGCCGCGGCCGCCTCCGAGCGCGTCGACGCCGACCTCACCTTCCAGGGCGCCGCCGCCAAGTGCTTCGCCTCGGACGTGGCGATGGAGGTCACCACCGACGCCGTCCAGCTCCTCGGCGGCTACGGCTACACCCGTGACTACCCGGTCGAGCGCATGATGCGCGACGCCAAGATCACCCAGATCTACGAGGGCACCAACCAGGTCCAGCGGATCGTCATGGCCCGCAACCTGCCCAAGTAGCCGGCGACGGCGAAGGCGCCTCCCCGGCCGAGCGGGGGAGGCGCCTTCGGCGCGTACGGGCTCAGTTGCCCGAGACGGTGACCTTCTCGTCGTTCTTCAGCTCGTCCACCAGCGTCTTCACCTTCGCCTTGTCCCAGACGAGGTTGCCGCCGACGGAGCCGGAGACGGGCATGTTCAGGGACGTGCCGTCGCCGCCGTTGACGCCCTTCATCGCCCAGAACATCGAGGCCAGGTCGAACAGGCCCATGTCCTTGTCGACGCTGAGGGAGTCCAGGCCCGCGCCCATCGTCGGGTAGAACGTGAACGGGTTCAGCACGGTCGACGGGGTCGCCACCTGGTGGGCCAGTGCCGCGAGGAACTTCTGCTGGTTCTTGGTCCGCTCCAGGTCGGAGGCGGCGAAGGCGTGCCGGGTGCGGACGAAGGCGAGGGCCTGCTCGCCGTTGAGGGTCTGCTCGCCCGCCTGGAAGTCGGCGCCGGAGTACTTGTCCTTGAACCCCTTGTCGATCTTGATGTCGACGCCGCCGACCGCGTCCACGATGTTGGCGAAGCCGGCGAAGCCGATCTCCACGTAGTGGTCGATGCGCAGCCCGGTGTTGTACTCCACGGTCCGGGTCAGCAGGGTCGGGCCGTCCTCGGCGTAGGTCGCGTTCAGCTTCGCGTGCCGGCCGGTGGCGGGGTAGACCTTGCCCGAGGTGGAGCCCTTGTAGGAGGGGACCACCACGTCGGAGTCGCGGGGCAGGGATATCAGGGTGTCGCCGCTGGAGCCGACGTGCAGGATCATCACCGAGTCCGTGCGCTGGCCGTCGGCGGACCCCGTGTGGAGTCTCTTCTTGTCCTCGCTCGTCATGCCCTTGCGGCTGTCGGAGCCGACGATGAGGTAGTTGGTGCCCTCGCCCTCCGAGGGTCGGTCGATCACCTGGGACAGGTCGACGTCCCGGTTCAGCTTGGAGTCGGCCCAGAAGTAGGTGGCCACCGAGGTGACGACCAGCACGGCGGCCAGGGTGATCGCGCCCACCTTGATCCGGCGGCCCCAGTTGGGCGCCGGGCGGGGTGCGCGCGTGCCGGCCGGGGCGCCGGGGCCACCGGGGCCGCCACCGCCGTACACCTGGCCGGTGTTGTAACCGCTGTCGTAGCCGTCGTGGCCCTGGCCGTCGACGTACGACGGCTGCCTGGGCACACCGCCGCCGTACTGCGGCGCGGGAGCGCCGGGCGGCGGCGCGGCCGGGCGTCGTACCTGCCGCATCACGCGCGGGCCTTCCGGCTGCGCACCGGCGCTGCCGCGTCCGTAGCGGGGGCCGCGCTCGTCGTCGGACCATCCCTCGGGCCAGTCATTCATGCGCCCCAGTGTGCAGGGTGCCCACGGATGCCTTACAAGGGTTGTCGGAAAATCGGAGCGTCTCTGTTGCGAACCCGACATAAATTCCGCGAAAGCCGCTTCGGCATAAGGTGGGGGACATGACAGACCAGGCGCCCGCCGCTTCTCCGGAGATCCCGGGCAAGCCCACTTCCGCTTCCCGCACCACCCTCAGCCACATCATGACCCACAACGACACCAACCTGCTGGGGACGGTGCACGGTGGTGTGATCATGAAGCTCGTCGACGACGCCGCGGGCGCCGTGGCGGGCCGCCACTCCGGCGGGCCCGCCGTCACCGCGTCCATGGACGAGATGGTCTTCCTGGAGCCGGTGCGCGTCGGCGACCTGGTGCACGTCAAGGCGCAGGTGAACTGGACCGGCCGCACCTCCATGGAGATCGGCGTACGGGTCCTGGCCGAGCGCTGGAACGAGTCCGCGCCCCCCACCCAGGTCGGCTCCGCCTACCTCGTCTTCACCGGCGTCGACGCCGACGGCAAGCCCCGCCAGGTCCCCCCGGTCATCCCCGAGACCGAACGCGACCGCCGCCGCCACCAGGAAGCCCAGATCCGCCGCACCCACCGCCTCGCCCGCCGCCGGGCCATCCGGGAGCTGCGCGAACGCCGCGCGGCGGAGGGCATCACCGACTGAACGCCCGCGCCGAGCGGCGGCCCACCGCGGTGCCGCGTACCGCGCGTCGCTGGTGCGCCACCGAGACCCACGGGTCTCGCTTTCCGCGCCCTGCCGTGAGGGGCGGAGTGCGGCGGTGGGCATGTCGTTGGTACGGACGGCCACCCCACCGGACCATGTGTCCCGCCCGATTCGGACCCGGCGAGGCTCGGGCGGGACGGGCAGCCCTGTCCGACCGTCGCCCCGCCCGAGCCTCGCCGGGTCCGGGAGGGCAGCCGTGCCCACCCCCTACCCGTCCGGGCCGCGCGGCGCTACGCCTCCCCGGAGCACACCACCTCGTCGCCCCGGACCACCGGGGCGTCCGGGGTGGCGATCTGCGGGGGCTTCACCGGGTGGACGGATGTCCAGTCGGCGCCGGCCGTCACGCGGAGGACGGGGCCGAGGCCGGGGGTCGGGTGGAGTTCGCTGCCGGGCAGGGCGACGGCGAGGGAGCGGGCGGAGCGGTCCCAGCGGGGGTCGTAGGAGATGACCGTGCGGGCGACGGGGTGCGCGGCGGTCACCGGCCGGTGAGTGGTGGCGAAGCCGGTCGCGGCGAGGGCCGCGTCCACCTTGCGGCCGAGCCCCGCCGTGCCGGTACCGTTCTCCACCCGGACCCGGACCGTGTGCGGGTCGACCTCGACGGTCGTGGCCGCCGGGGCCTTCGCCGCCGGGTGGGCGCCGAGCGGCTTGTCGTCGCGCAGGTCGGCGAAGAGCCGCTCGGACTTGACCGGGTCCCACTTCAGGGTCGAGCCGATGCCCTTCACGGCGTACCCCATCTGTCCGATGGGCACGGTGGTGAACTCCGAGGACGAGGGCGAGAAGTTCCGCATGGCCCGGCCGAGGTCGAGCAGCTCGTCGGTGCCGAACCCGTTGTCCGCCCGCACCGAGCCGAGCACCGCCCGCGTCACGTCCCGGAACCGCATGGGGTTGAACAGCACCCCCGAGGACGTGGCCCGCTCGATCAGCGCCGCCATGAACCGCTGCTGGCGCTGCATCCGCCCCAGGTCGCTCGCCCCGTCCACATGCCGGGCGCGGACGTACTGGAGCGCCTGCCCGCCGCCCAGGGTGTGCGGGCCGGGCGCGAGGTCGAGTCCGGTGTAGGAGTCCTTCAGCGGGGTCGGGGTGCAGATCTTCACCCCGCCGAGCACGTCCACCGTCTTCATGAAGCTGGCGAAGTCGACCTCCAGATAGTGGTCGACCTTCACATGCGTCATCGCCTCCACCGTGCGCACGGTGAGCTGCGGCCCGCCCTCGGCGTACGCCGCGTTCAGCTTCGTCGGGTGCGCGTGGTGCCGCTCACCGGTGGTCTGGTCGACGTGCTCGGGCACCTCGGTGTAGGAGTCCCGCGGCAGGCTCACCACACTGGCCCGCTCCCGGTCCTCCGAGATGTGCACGATCATCACCGTGTCGGTGCAGTGGCAGGGAGCGCCACCCAGCCGGTACGCGCGCCGCTCCGCCTCGGTGATCTTGTCCCGGCCGTCGGTGCCGACCAGCAGCACGTTCGTGCCGTGGCCCGCGCGGGGCCGGTTCTTCATGTCCTTGAAGGCGTCGACGCGGGCGATGCCGGAGGCCAGGCCGGTGACCACCGCGTGGCCGATCCCGGCCGAGGCGAGCACCGCCACCGACAGCGCGGTCACCGCCCGCACCGGCCAGCGGGGCCGCCGCCTGCGGACGAGCGGCGCCCGCCGCACCCTGCCTGCCGGCCGCGGCCTGCGCGGCGGCCTGGGAGCGCCGCTCGCACCCCGGACGGAGGGGGCGGGGGGCCGAGGCGGTCTGGGCAAGGGACACCTCCGGGATGCGGCCGTACGTGGGAATGTGATCACCGTAGGCCGATACGATCTCCAGCCCGCGTCGCGGCCGCGGCGGCGCGCAACGGTGTCCCCCGTTCGCGGTAACGCGAGTCCCTGGTGCGCGCCGAGCCCGACGTGCGGTATCCCGCCGTGTCCGTGATCATGCCCCTGCTCGACGAGCAGGGGCATCTGCGCGGCGCCGTCCGGGCGCTCCTCGCGTCCCGCCGCCCGGCGGTGCTCGAACCCTGGTGGTGACGGCGTGGAAGGGCCCCTCCCGGCTGCCGGGAGGGGCCCTTCCACGCCGCCGGCCGGCTACCAGCGGTACGGCTTGTACACGTCCATGCAGGACTTGTCGTCCGAGCCGTTGATGGCGTCCGTGCCGGTGGGCAGGTCGCCGGCCTTCGGGGCGGCCTTCTCGGGGTAGGTGTCGCCGGTGCGCCAGTCCGCGCCGACCACGACGGTCACACCGGAGACGTCGGTGGAACGTTCCACCTGCTTCACCGGGATGCCCAGCGCCTTGGCCACCGCCTGGGCGTCGCCCTCCAGGTCGGCGCTCGGGTAGCGCACCACCGTCTCGTCGGCGGCCGGCGCCGCCGTGGTGTCCGCCTGGGCCTGGCCGTACCCCTTGGCCACCAGGGCGCTCGCCACCGCCCGGGCGCGGCCGCTGACCGGGGCGAGGGTGTCGCTGCGGGTGCCGTTCCGCACCTGCACCCCGAGCCGCTCGGGGGCGGCGGAGGCCGCCTTGACGGGCTCGGCGTCCGCGACCGTCTTCTTGGCCGGCTTGCCGTTCTTGTCCAGGGAGACGTCCTCGCGGAGCATCTGCCACAGCTTGTCGGCGCCGCCCTGGGCGGGAAGCACATGCGAACTGTTCCGCGGGTCCTCGATGTTCGGCATCGTCACCGAGGTGATCCGGTTGGTCGGCACCGCCTTCAGCTCCATACCGAGGTCGTACAGCTTCTTGACGCTGCTGATCTCGTCGGAGACGGTCAGGGACTTGGTGGCCGCCTCGGCGAGGTCCATCAGCCGGCCGCTGTCGGTGAAGACGTTCTGGCCCTTGAGGGTGCGGATCATCGAGTTCAGGTACATGTGCTGGGCGCGGGCGCGCATCACGTCACTGCCCCAGGCGTGCCGGGTGCGCAGCCACTGCAGGGCCTGCTCACCCTTGACCTTGTGCGTCCCCGCCGTCATCTTCAGGCCGGAACCGCCGCGCTGGGCGGCGGTGGAGCGGTCCCAGACGTTCTGGTTGACGCAGACGTCGACCCCGCGGATCGCGTCCGCCATGCGCACCACCCCGGCGAAGTCGATCGTCATCCAGTGGTCGATGTAGACCCCGGTGAGGTTCTCCCAGGTCGCCAGCGTGCAGCCGGCGCCGCCCCGCGCGAGCGTGGTGTTGATGATGTCGTTGGTCGCCGGGTAGACCCTTCCGGTCTTGGCGTCCTTGCACTCGGGGATGTCCACGCGGGTGTCGCGGGGGATGCTCACCATGGCGGCGCTCTTGCGGTCCGCGGAGACATGGATCAGCATCTGGACGTCACCGAGGGGCGGGTTGTCGCGGTTGTCCTTGCTGCCGCCGAGCTTGACGTTCTCCGCGGAGGCGCGGCTGTCCGAGCCGATCAGCAGGATGTTCAGCGGGGTCTGGCCGTTCGCGTTGGGCCGGGTGCGCTCGGCCCGCGAGTCGTCGCTGCCGGTGCGCGCGCCTCGTTGGATGTTCCCGTTGAGGTGTTGGTAGTACAGGTATCCGGCGCCGGCCGTGCCGAGTATCAGCAGCGCCAGCACACTCGCCGACCAGCGCAGCGCGCGCCGCCCGCCCCGCTTTCCGGCGCGGCCCCGGCCTCTGCCGCCGCCCCGGCCGGAGCCTTGGTCGCGCGGGCCCCCGGCCCTCGGCGCGCGCTCTCTGGTGTCCTGCGCCACCGAACCCCTCCCCCGAACCCGACTTTGCGACAACTCCCCGTCCTTCCACCACACACGCAGCAAACGGGCCCGTCCCGCGCCGAGTTAGACGCACGACGGGCCCATTGGGTTACCTAGGAGGCGCACTCCACCTTGTCCGCGGTGGACTTCTCACCCACGTCGGGTGCCTTCGCCGGAGCCGTGAGCGAGACGCCCGCGCCCTTGAAGTCCTTGCCCAGCGTCAGGCTCATCGCGGGCAGGCCCTGCGCGTTCTCCACGCTCCTGCCCGGCTTCAGAGCCGACCCCGGCAGCCCCATGAGGGCCGCCAGTTCACGCGCCTGCGGTGCCTGGTCGGGGGCGTACTCCAGCGTCGTCTTCTTCAACTCGGCGGGGGCGTTGCCCGCGTTCTCCGACTTGAGGATGCTCTTCTCGGTCTGCATCCAGTTCACGACCTCCTGCGCGGCGCCGTCGGTCGCGCCGCCGTTCATGATGCGCACCCGCACGTCGGAGGGGGCCGACCTGGTGCCCTTGAGCCGGGCGGCCTGGGCGTCCTTGGCGGCCTTCTCCTTCTTCTTGACGTCGGTGAAGGAGACGTCGTTGTTGATGGCGTCGAAGATCTCCGGGCCGGCGGTCCGGTTGACCACGACCGTCGCGTGCACCTTCTCCGCCGGGTTGTCGATCACCGGCACCGTGAGGAAGGTGATGTTCTTCGGCGGCACCTTCTTCATCTCCAGCGCGATGTCCTTGAGCGTGCTCACGGACTTGATGCCCTGGTCGACGGTGAGCGCCTTGGTCGCTGCCTCGGCGAGGTCCAGCAGCTTGCCGGGGTTGGTCAGGGTGTCGCTGGAGGACATGTCCCGCATCAGCGAACCCATGAACTGCTGCTGCACCTTGATCCGGTCCAGGTCGCCCTGGTTGCCCCAGGCGTGCCGGGTACGGACGAACGCCAGCGCCTGCTCGCCCTCGATCTTGGACTCGCCGGCGGGCAGCCGCAGGTGGGAGTCCTTGTCGTTCACCGGGTGCTTCAGGCAGACCTTGACGCCGCCGACCGCCGAGGTCAGCGTCTTGACCGCGTTGAAGTCGACCATCATGAAGTGGTCCGGCGTGATGCCCGTGACCGCCTTCACCGTGCGCATCGTGCAGCCCGCGTCCCGGCCCTCCTGGCCGAGGCTGGTGTTGAAGCGGACCTGGCTGGAGCCGGGGATGACCTTCTTGCTGCCGTCCGGCTGGATGGTCTCGCAGTCCGGCACGTCCACGATCATGTCGCGGGGGATGCTCAGCGCCGTCGCGTTGGTCCGGTCCTTGGCGACGTGCAGCAGGATGTTGGTGTCCGCGTGGCCGACGCTGTTCTTGTCGCCGTAGCCCTCGTTGCCGGCGCCGGTGCGCTTGTCGGTGCCGATGATGAGGATGTTGAAGGCGTCGTCCTTGCTGAAGCCCTGCTTCGCCGCGCTGCCGACGTCGGTCGCGGAGACGTTGCCCTCGAGGTGCTTGAGGTAGAGGTAGCCCGCCGAGCCCGTGGCGACCAGCACCAGGGCCAGACCGCCGCCGGTCCAGGCCACGATCTTCTTGGTCTTCGACTTCTTCTTCACCGGGCGCCGGTTGCGCCGCCCCGGAGGCGGCTCCGGCTCGGCCCCCCTGCGGCGGCGCGGCTGCGGCACCTCGGCGCCGCGCTCCGGAGCCTCCCGTACCGCCGCGCCGCCCCGGCCGCGCTCGGCCTCGGGATCAGCGGGACGGCCGCGCCGGGAGGCCCGCGGTCCGGGAACAGGTGACTGCGGTGCGGAATTGCCCAGTCGCAGTTCGTATTCGCCGGTGTTCGGATTGAGTACCCACTGGTCTGCGGGGTCGATGTTCTCCGCCCGCCCACGGCTTTGCGCGTCCACGGTTGTCCGAATCCTCCGTCGGGGCCACGCGGCGCCTTCCCCCTCGTAGGCGCTCGGGTCTCGGTGAAACGGTGCGCGGTCGGAGGACGGACCTCACGGGCCGGGGTGCACCGGGTCGCTCACACTATCCGCCCAGTTCAGGGTCGAGCGACGCCGGTGACGAATTCCACGTTCCTAGAAGTGGGCAATCCCGCTCATTCCTCTGAACAAAAGTTCGCCGATTTGGTGTGGGGATTACTCACACGTGTGCGCGGCGGCTGTGCTGCCCCGGTAGGTGGGGGTGGCCGAAGGGGAGTTTCCGGCGTTGTCGCCGGGTGCTTTACCGCCGGTATCCGGTGAAGTGTCCGCCACCTCGACGGGCCGGTCCGCGCGCAGCCGGGCGAACAGTTCCCCGGCCTCGGGCTGCACGAGTTGGTCACGGTCGGAGTCGTATACATACGCCTCGCGCGGAGCGGTGAGGAATCGCATCTGTTCGGTGGGGATGTCACGCACTCCCCGGACCAACCGGTACAAACCCCGCAGACTGGCCAGCTCGGGGTCGGTGGTGAGCGCCGAGGTGGCCGCGTCCAGCACCGGATAGAGCTTCACCGGGTTCAGCAGGACGCCGTCGCCGCGCACCTTCTCCACCAGCGCGCCGAGAAACCGCTGCTGGCGGTCCATCCGGTCGGTGTCGCTGCCGTCCCCGAGCGTCTTGCGGGCCCGTACGTAGCCGAGCGCCTGCTCGCCGTCGAGGGTGACCCGTCCCGCGGGCAGCTTCAGCCCGGCCGCCTTGTCGTCGACGGGCTCGCGCAGGCACACCGGCACCCCGTCGACGGCGTCCACCATCTGCTGGAACCCGCTGAAGTCGACGACCACGTGGTGATCGACCCGGATGCCGGTCAGCTCCTCGACGGTACGGATGGTGCAGGCCGAACCGCCCACCTGGAAGGCCGTGTTGAGCATGGCGAACGACGGTTGGGTCCGCCCGCCCGCGGTGCGCGGGCAGGCCGGGACGCGCACCATCAGGTCGCGGGGGAGCGATACGGCGGTGGCGCTGCGCCGGTCGGCCGCCAGGTGGAGCAGGATCGTGGTGTCCGAGCGCTCCGTGCCCGTATCCCGCCCGTACCGCCCGTTGCCGTCCCCGGCGCGGCTGTCGGTGCCGATCAGCAGGATGTTCTGGGCCCCCGACACCAGCGCGGTGGGCCGCTCCTTGTCATAGCGGGCCAGCTCGCGCGCGGCCGCCTCGTCGGGGGTGATGTTGTCGCTGAGCCGGGCGTACAGCGCCCAGCCGGCCCCGCCCGCCGTCAGGAGCAGGACGGCCGTGCCGAGCGCGCCGCCCCTCAGCCACCGCCGCCGGCGCCGCAGCTCGAGCCCGTCCCCGGTGGCCGAGGCGCCGGGCACGGCAGGGTCGTCCGCGCTCTCGGGCACGGCGGCACCACCCCTCGCGGTCGTCCGGGCGTCACGTCCTGCTCCTACGACCATGGCCGCGCGGGCGGCTCCGGGCCGCCCTTTGCTGGGCCGAACGGGACACTCCCTAGTGCCGGGAGGCCGTCACCCGCTCGGCGTCGATGCGCTGCGCCAGCGCGTCGGCGGGCAGCTTGTCGAGGTTGCGGCACAGCACCACCGAGCCCCCGGCGGCCAGCGGCGCGTACAGCCCCGCGCTCAGCCCGGCCCAGGTGTCGTACGGCAGCCCCGACAGCAGCCGGGAGCCCGGCCCGGTCAGGTCCAGGCCGGGTGCGTCGGCGAGCGCCCGCTCCACCACCTCGGCCCCGGTGAACTCGGCCCCGGCCACGATCAGCGCGGCCTCCTCCGGGTCCACCGGCGCGAAGGGGGCGAACCGGTCACCCTGGCCCGGCACTTCGGCGGCGTAGTCCATGAAGCCCTCCGGCACCTGCGGGAACCGCCCGCCCAGCGGACGCAGCGCCAGCGCGACCCGCTCGCCCCGGCAGGCCCGCGCCTGAGGAAGGGTGTCCGGCCCGCTCACCACCACGTCCGCCGAGGCCGGGTCCCCGGAGACATCGGCCACCGCGCCCACCGACGAGCACGCCAGCAGCCACACGGCCGTCTGCCAGTGCGCGGGCAGCAGCAGCGCGACCCGGTCGCCGGGGGCCACGGACAGCTCGCCCTGGAGCAGATTGGCGGTCTTGGCCACCCAGTTGGCGAAGGTGGCGACGGACAGCTCGACGCGTTCGCCCGTGGCGTCGTCGTAGAAGGTCACCAGGGGGCGTCCGGCGTCCGCGGCGAGCGCGGAACGCAGCAGGCCGGCTGGGGTGCGATCGGTGGCGTTCATCCGCGCAAGGGTACGCGGGCGGGGCCGCGCCCGACGGCCGCTCAGGGCCGCCGCCCGCGCCGGGCGTCGGGCGGGCACTCGCCCGTGCGGACGCGTACGGCCGGGGGACGGCGCCCGCCGATCCGCCCGACACCGCGCGGCCATCGACGGCCGGCCCCGCACCGTCTGCCTACACTGGCCGGCCGAAAACGAGACGTTCCGCCGGTCCCGGCAGGAAGCGGAGACGACAGGTGACAGAAGCGATCCTCCTGGTCGGCGGCAAGGGCACGCGGCTGCGGCCGCTCACGGTGCACACGCCCAAGCCCATGGTCCCGGCGGCCGGGGTGCCGTTCCTCACGCACCAGCTGGCGAGAGCGAGAGCCGCGGGCGTGGACCACATCGTCCTCGCCACCAGCTACCTCGCCGAGGTCTTCGAACCCCACTTCGGCGACGGCTCCGCCCTGGGCCTCCACCTGGAGTACGTCACCGAGAAGGAGCCGCTCGGCACCGGCGGCGCCCTCCGCAACGTCGCCGCACGGCTGCGCTCCGGCCCGGACGAGTCCGTCCTGGTCTTCAACGGCGACATCCTCACCGGCCTCGACATCCGGGCCCTGGTCGACACCCACGAGTCCAGCGGCGCCGACGTCTCCCTGCACCTGACCAAGGTCACCGACCCCCGCGCCTACGGACTGGTCCCGACCGACGACACCGGCCGCGTGCTGGCCTTCCTGGAGAAGCCGCAGACGCCGGAGGAGATCGTCACCGACCAGATCAACGCGGGCGCCTACGTCTTCCGCCGCTCCGTCATCGACACCATCCCCGCCGGGCGCCCGGTCTCCGTGGAACGCGAGACCTTCCCCGGCCTGCTGGCCGCGGGGGCCCACCTCCAGGGCATGGTCGACTCCACCTACTGGCTGGACCTCGGCACCCCGGCCGCCTTCGTCCGGGGCTCCGCCGACCTCGTCATGGGCCGCGCCCCCTCGCCCGCCGTGCCCGGCCGGCGGGGGGACCGGCTGATCCTGCCCACGGCCAGGGTCGCGCCGGACGCCAAGCTGACCGGGGGCACGGTGGTGGGCGAGGGCGCGTTCGTCGCCGAGGGGGCGCGGGTGTGCGGCTCCACGATCCTGCCGGGCGCGGTCATCGAGCCGGGTGCGGTCGTCACCGACTCCCTCATCGGCAGCCGGGCCCGCGTCGGCGAACGGTCGGTCCTGTCAGGGGCGGTGATCGGGGACGGCGCCGTGGTCGGAGCCGACAACGAGCTGCGGGACGGGGTCCGGGTGTGGTGCGACGCGCGCATCCCGGCCGGGGCGGTCAGGTTCTCGTCCGACCAGTGACCCGCCTCACCACTTCCCGATGTCCGTCTTCCGCATCTTGGGGTGCCGGCGCGGCGGTGCGTAGCCGCTGAGCAGGACATAGCGGGCGGCCCGGTGACGCTGCCCCTCGGGGGCGTACGGCTCCAGCAGGCGCAGCATCTCCGCGTCGTCCGCGTCCCGGTTCCCGGCCAGCGCCCAGCCGACGATGCGGGGCAGGTGCAGGTCGCCCGTGGTCACCGCGTCCGGCGCGCCATGGCTGCGCTGCACCACCTCGGCCGAGGTCCACGGGCCGATGCCGGGGACGACCTCCAGCCGGGCCCGCGCCTCGGCCGGGGTCATCCCCACCGCCTGCTCCAGCCGCGCGGCCACCCGGACGGCCCGCAGGATGGTGGAGGCCCGCTTGTCGTCCACGCCCGCCCGGTGCCACTCCCACGAGGGGATCAGCGCCCAGGTCCGGGGCGCGGGCATCACCCACATCGGGCGCTCACCGGTACCGGCCGGGCCGGGTGCGGGCTCCCCGAACCAGCTCACCAGCCGCCGCCAGGCCCGGTACGCCTCGTCGGCGGTGACCTTCTGCTCCAGCACCGAGGGGATCAGCGACTCCAGCACCAGCCCGGTCCGGGTCAGCCGCAGTCCGGGGCGCCGGTGCCGGGCGAGGGCGACCAGCCGGTGCCGGGGCTCGAAGGCGTCGGGCTCGTCGGATGCGCCCAGCAGTTCGGGCAGCCGGTCCAGTAGCCAGTCGGCGCCGGGCCCCCACGCCTCGCCGCGCACCTCGCCGCCGCACGTGGACACGCGCAGCGTGCCGGGTCCGGCGGGGGTACGGGTGGCCCGCCACACCGAGCCGTCGCGCGCCGCCCGGAACGTCGGGTCACCGCCCCCGCGCCGCAGCGGCCCGAGCACCAGACCGAGGTCGTACGGCCCCGGGGGCACCCACGTCCGCGTCCGGGGCCCGGCCGCCTGCCGGGGCACCACGGACGCCGGAGCCGCCGCGCGCACGGTCGCGTGCGACGGGGGCCGGGGGGCGAAACGTCCTGCCACGGGGAGAGGTCCTCAGGGTGCGGATGGGGCGGGGGTGCCCTACGAGACTAGGGCCTCCCCGGCGGAACCCGCCTCAGCGCACCTCGATGAAGGCCCCCGCCTCCCGCGGCGGCCGGGCCGGGGGCTCCTGGGCCGCATGACCGATCGCCACCGCGCCCATCGGGTCCCAGCCGGCGGGCAGGTCCAGCACCTCGCGGACCACGTCGCGGCAGAACATCGTGGACGACACCCAGGCCGAGCCCAGCCGCTCCCCGGCCAGCGCGACCAGGAAGTTCTGCACGCCCGCGCCCGTGGCGACCACGAACATCTCCCGCTCGGCCGCGTCCCGCCGCGCGTCGCCGTAGGTGTGCGAGCCGTCCATGACGAGGCAGGGCACGGCCAGGTACGGGGCGTTGCGCAGGACGTCACCGCGCCGGACCCGCTTGGCGATGGACTCCTCGCTCTTGCCGTCCCGGCGCAGGTCGGCGATCCAGGCGTCCCGCATCGCGTCCAGCAGGGCGAGCCGGGACCCGGCCGACTCCAGCAGCACGAACCGCCACGGCGTGGTGTGGTGCGGGGCGGGCGCGGTCACGGCGGCGGCCACCGCCCGGCGCACCGAGCCGGGGTCGACCGGCTCGTCGGTGAAGGCCCGCACGGTACGGCGCAGGCTCAGCGCCTCCCGTACCGCCTCGGAGGTGCCGAGCCGGAACATGTCGTCCCGCGCGGAGCGCACCATCGCCCGCGCGCCCTCGCCCTGCTCGGTGGCGCCGGTGACCACGTGGGGCAGGCCCCGGACGACCGCCACCGGCAGGCCCGACGCCTTGCCCTTGACCAAATCCCCGGCCGAGGCGAGTTCGTCGGCGGTGGCCACGACGGTCGCGGAGAGCGGGTTGCCGTGCGCGTCGGTGCCGCCGCGCAGGTCGTCCAGGACCCGCACCCCGGCCGCGCCGATCGCCACGTCGGTGAGCCCGGCGCGCCAGGGGCGGCCGAAGGTGTCGGTGACGATCACGCCCACGGTGACGCCCAGCGCCTCCCGCAGGCCCTCGCGGATCGCGCGCGCGGAGGCGTCCGGGTCCTCGGGCAGCAGCAGCACGGTGCCCTCGGCGGTGTTGGACGCGTCGACCCCGGCGGCGGCCATGACCAGGCCCTGCCGGTTCTCCACGATGCGCAGGGGTCCGCGCCGGGCCACCACGCGCACGGTCTCGGCGTCGATCGCGGCCTCCCGGTCGGCGGCCCGCACGACGCGTCCCTCGGCCTTGGAGACGATCTTGGAGGTGACGAGCAGCACGTCCCCGTCGGCGAGACCCGGCTCCGCCGCGGCGATCAGCTTGGCCAGGTCGGCGCCCGGCGCCACCTCGGGCAGACCTGAGGGCGCCCAGACCCGGTACTCGCTCACGCGGTCCGCACCTCCCCGGCCAGCTCCAGCGCCTCGCGCGCCATCGCGGCGGTCGCGTCCAGGTCGCTCATCATCAGCGGGACGGCACGGCAGCGGATGCCGGCCGCCTCCACCGTCCCGACGGAGCCGGCGTCCACGGTGTCCACCAGCCAGCCGTCCAGCAGCCCGGAGCCGTAGTGCGCGGCGACCGCGGCGGCGGTGGACTCCACGCCGACGGCGGCGAGCACCTTGTCGGCCATCCCGCGCACCGGCGCGTCACCGACGATGGGGGAGAGCCCGACCACCGGGACGCCCGCCTCCGCGATGGCCTCCCGGATGCCGGGCACCGCGAGGATGGTGCCCACGGACACCACAGGGTTGGACGGCGGGAAGAGGATGACGTCGGCCTCCGCGATGGCCTCCAGCACACCGGGCGCGGGCTTGGCCTGCTCGGCGCCGACCGGCACCACGGCCTCGGCGGGCACCGACGCGCGCAGCCGCACCCAGTACTCCTGGAAGTGGACCGCCTTGCGCTCGCCGTCCAGATCGACGGCGACGTGGGTCTCCACCCGGTCGTCGGTCATCGGGATCAGCTTCACGCCCGGCTTCCAGCGGTCGCAGAGCGCCTCGGTGACCGCGCTCAGCGGATACCCGGCGCCCAGCATCTGGGTCCGCACGATGTGCGTGGCGAAGTCCCGGTCGCCGAGCCCGAACCAGCCCGGTCCGGCGCCGTAGGCCGCGAGCTCCTCCTTGAGGTGGAAGGTCTCGTCCGCCCGCCCCCAGCCCTGGTCCTCGTTGATGCCGCCGCCGAGCGTGTACATCACGGTGTCGAGGTCGGGACAGACCTTCAGCCCGAAGAGATGGATGTCGTCGCCGGTGTTGCCGATGACCGTGATGTCCGCGTCCGGGGCGGCCTGCTTCAGACCGCGCAGGAACCGGGCACCGCCGATGCCGCCTGCCAGAACCACAATGCGCATGGGATCAGTGTGTCAGCAGCCGCCGACAGCGCGTGCGGCCGGTGATCACACCGCGGCCGGGCTCGGCTCCGTACGGGCCTCGCAGTGCTGTGCCGTGTGCATGGGCATCTCGGTGAGGCCCGGGTGGTAGATGTGCAGGCTGACCGCGGGCTCCAGCGCGTCGTTGACCACGTCGTGCACATAGCCGGGCGCGAAGACCCGCTGGGCGCCGGCGGTGAGGGTGCGGGTGCCCCGGCCGGTGCGCTCGGTCAGGGTGCCCTCCAGCACGGTGAGGACGCCGGAGGAGCGGCCGTGGTCGTGCGGCCCGCTGCCCTGGCCCGGCACCCAGGACAGCAGCCACACCTCGTAGCCGGGGCCGGTGCGCAGCCGGTGGTACCAGCGGGTGGTGGCGTCGTAGCGGACCAGGTGCGCCCACTGGTCGCGGTCGGCGGCGACCGCGCGGGCCAGCCCGGCGAACTCGGCGACGGTCACCGGGTGCTCGCGGGGCGGCTGCAGCAGGTGGGGGACTTCGAGGAGGTCACCGGCGATCTGGAGGTCGTTGTCGCTGTTCATGGGGGTGTGGGGTTCCTCGGCGGAGAGGTGGCGGCTGGGTGTCGCTGGGCCCCGGCCCGGATCACGGGCGTACGGGCGGGCGTCCCCGGAGGGGTGGGGGAACGGTGGGACACGCGGGGCCGGAGTGGGCCCGGGGTCCGCTGGAGCGCGGTCGGCTCAACAGCAGGGACAGCAACAACAGCTGAGACGCAGGCCGGCAGCACCGAGAGACCCGGCGGCGCGGGTCGTGGTGGGTGCGAGGTCGGCGAGCATGCCCCCTAGGACAGCGGTTCACACCTGCGGTGTCAACTCGGGACCCGGATCGAGGGACATCGTTCACCTCATTCGGTGCATCTCTCAGGTGAAAGGTTTGTGCACCCGGTACTCGGGACACATGGCGCACATCCGGGCGGCGCCCCTCGGCGCCCTCAGCCGTGTGTCAAGGTTTATGCCGATTTGAACACTTAACGCAAGGCCTTGGTTCCGCAGAGTGAATAACGGGCTCAATAGCAGATCTCGGCTTGACTCGCTCGGAGCAGCACACTTGTAATTTCACTCGTGTCGTTCGGCCGCGACCGGCCAGGCACGGGGACGTGAAGAACAGACGAGGGGCGCACATGACCGAGCTGGTGGAGCAACTGCTGGTCGACGACGCGGACGAGGAACTCGGCTGGCAGGAGCGCGCTCTGTGCGCCCAGACCGATCCCGAGTCCTTCTTCCCCGAGAAGGGCGGCTCCACGAGAGAGGCCAAGAAGGTCTGCCTCGCCTGCGAGGTGCGTTCCGAGTGCCTCGAGTACGCCCTCGCCAACGACGAGCGCTTCGGCATCTGGGGCGGCCTGTCCGAGCGGGAGCGCCGCCGGCTGAAGAAGGCCGCCGTCTGACCGGCGCCCGCGCCGCCGGCCGGCGAACGGCCGCCGGGCACACGCACATACGGGGCGAACGGCCCGTCGCACGTGGGTTGTCCACAGGCGGCGGGCCGTCGTCATGACCGACCGATAGTGTGGGCGCTCGTCCGAGACGCCCCGCTGTCCTTGATGGGCACAGGCGTCCACCGCAGTCCATCGAACCGGGGCCCGTACCTCGATGTCCGTGCACAGCCATACGGCAGCCCAACACGACGCTGCCACCCCTGAGTTCCCGCGCCATGTCGTGACGGCCGTCCTCGTCACCCATGACGGCGCCCGCTGGCTGCCCGACGCGCTCGCCGGGCTGCTGAGTCAGGAGCGCCCCGTGCAGTACGCGGTGGCGGCCGACACCGGCAGCGCGGACGACTCCGCCCGACTGGTCACCGAGACCCTGGGGGACGAGGCCGTCGTCCACCTGGCCCGGCGCACCGGCTTCGGCCAGGCCGTGGACGAGGCCACCCGCCTCGCTCCCGTCCTCACCCCGGACGACCTGCCCTACCTCAGGCGCCCGAGCAGCTGGGACCCGGCCACGCGCACCTGGCGCGACGACGCCTACGACCTGCCCGAACTGCCGTACGGCGAGCCGGTCCAGTGGCTCTGGCTGCTGCACGACGACTGCGCCCCGGAGCCCGACGCGCTCGCCCAGATGCTGCGGGTCGTGGACAACGAACTCGAACTCGGCCGCGACGACGTGGCCGTGGTCGGCCCCAAGCTCCGCGGCTGGTACGACCGCAGGCAACTGCTGGAGGTCGGCGTCTCCATCGCCAACTCCGGCCGCCGCTGGACCGGTCTGGACCGCCGCGAACAGGACCAGGGCCAGCACGACCACGTCCGCACCGTGCTCTCCGTCTCCACCGCCGGCATGCTGATCCGCCGTGACGTCTTCGAGCGGCTCGGCGGCTTCGACCGCCGGCTGCCCCTGATGCGCGACGACGTCGACCTGTGCTGGCGCGCCCACACCGAGGGCTACCGCGTCCTGATCGCCCCCGACGCGGTCGTCCGGCACGCGGAGGCCGCCTCCCGCGAGCGCCGCGCCGTCGACTGCGCGGGCCGCACCACCGCTTCCCCGCACAAGGTCGACAAGGCCGGTGCCGTCCACACCCTGCTCGCCAACACCCGCACGGCCGCGCTGCCCTGGGTGCTGCTCCGGCTGGTCGTCGGCACCCTGCTGCGCACCCTCGCCTACCTGGTCGGCAAGGTGCCCGGCCAGGCCCTCGACGAGATCCGCGGCCTGCTGGGCGTCCTGCTGCGCCCCGAGCGCATCCTCGCCGCCCGGCGCGGCCGGGGCCCCTCCCGGATCGACAAGGACGAACTGCGGCAGCTGTTCCCACCGCCGGGCGCCACCATCCGCGCCACGGCCGAGCAGATCGCCGCCAACTTCTCCAGCGACTTCGACGTCGACACCTCGGCCGGCCGCCACGGCAGCGCGGTCGAGTCCGGCCCCGGTGGCGACGACGCCGACTTCCTGGAGATCGAGCAGTTCGCCCGCCTCAAGCGCATCGCCCGCAAGCCCGGCCCGGTGCTCTTCCTGGCCCTGCTGCTGATCTCCCTCGTCGCCTGCCGCGCCCTGCTGGGCGGCGGTGCACTCGCGGGAGGTGCGCTGCTGCCGGTCCCGCCCGGCGCGAGCGACCTGTGGGCCGGATTCGCCGCCGCCTGGCACCCGGTCGGCGCCGGCAGCACCACCTCCGCGCCGCCCTACCTCGCGGTGGTGGCGACGCTCGCCTCGCTCTTCTTCGGCTCCACCGGGCTCGCGGTCACCGTGCTGCTGGTCTGCTCGGTGCCGCTCGCCGGCTTCACCGCCTACTTCGCCTCCCGGCCCCTCGTCAGCTCCCGCCTGCTGCGCGCCTGGACGGCCGTCGCGTACGCCTTCCTGCCCGCCACCACCGGTGCGCTGGCGCAGGGCCGC
The DNA here is from genome assembly GCF_004217355.1 of Streptomyces sp. BK022. Taxonomy (NCBI): domain Bacteria; kingdom Bacillati; phylum Actinomycetota; class Actinomycetes; order Kitasatosporales; family Streptomycetaceae; genus Streptomyces; species Streptomyces sp. BK022. The sequence goes on along the minus strand of NZ_SHKU01000007.1, from coordinate 14,865 downwards.
GTCGGCACCGCCGTGCTCGCCGTCCTGCTCCCGCTGATCGCCCGCGCGGGCGTCGCCGCCAGCGGCCTCGCGAACCCGTCCGGCGGGCGCGGCAGTTGGCGCGCCACCTGGGCGTACGCGCTGCTGCTGACCATCACCACCGCGTTCACGCCCGTGGTCTGGCCCGCGGCGCTGGTGCTCGGCGCCGGCGTGCTCGTGCTGCGCCGCTCCGACCCGGTCGCGCACCTCCTGCGCTTCCTGGCCCAGCTCGGTACTCCGCTGCTGGTCCTCGCGCCCTGGTCGCTGACCCTGCTGCCGACCGGCTTCTTCACCGAGGCCGGCCTGGACTTCGGTGCCTCGGCGGCCTCCGCCTCCGACCTGCTGGGCACCAGCCCCGGCGGGCCCGGCACCCTTTCCGGCCTGCTGTTCGTCGGCATCGTGCCGGCCGCGCTGGCCGCCCTGCTGCGCTCCGAGCGCCAGTTGGGCATCCGCGCCGCCTGGGCCGTCGCGCTGACCGGGCTGCTGCTCGCGGTCCTGGCCAACCGTTCCGCCTGGGCCGGGCCGGCCACCCTGGTCTACGGCATCGCCCTGCTGGCCGCCGCCGCGCTCGGCGCCGACGGGGCACGCGCGCGGGTGGCCGAGCAGAGCTTCGGCTGGCGCCAGCCGCTCGCCGCGCTGATCGCGCTGGCCTGTGCCGTCGGCCCGCTGGTCGCCGCCGCCGGCTGGATGATCCGGGGCGCCGACGGCCCCCTGGAGCGCCGCGACCCCGCCCAGGTGCCCGCGTTCGTCGCCGAGGACGCCGGTACCCGTGACCAGGCCCGCACGCTGGTCCTCGACGGCGACTCCACCGCGCGGGTCCGCTACACCCTGGTCCGGGGCGCGGGCGCCCGCATGGGCGACGGCGAGATCGCCGCGGCCGACGGGTCCGACACCGGCCTGGACAAGGTCGTCGCCAACCTGGTCGCCGGTTCCGGCGCCGACCAGACGGGCCAGCTCGGCGGCTTCGCCGTCCGCTACGTCCTCGTCCACCAGGGCACCCCGCGCCAGATCACCCGCGTCCTGGACGCCACGCCCGGCCTGAACCGGCTCAGCCAGCAGAACGGCAACGCCCTCTGGCGCGTCGACCGCGAGGTCTCCCGCGCCACCCTGATCGGCGCGGGCGGCTCCGGCACCCCGCAGGCCGTCGCGGCGGGCCCGGTGGAGATCCACACCACCGTCCCGGGTGGCTCGGGCGGCCGGGTGCTGCGCCTGGCCGACGCCGTCTCCGACGGCTGGACCGCCACCCTGGACGGCAAGCCCCTCACCCCCAGGACCGTCGACGGGTGGGCCCAGGGCTTCGAACTCCCGGCCGGCGGCGGCAAGCTGGACGTCACCTACGACGCCCCGTTCACCCACACCGTCTGGCTGTGGGTGCAGGGCGCCCTCGCCGTCCTCCTGGTCGTCCTCGCGCTGCCGGGGCGCCGCCGCGACGTCGACGACGACCTCCCCGAGGAGGAGACGGTCCCGGCCCGGGCCATGGAGGGCGACGGCCGCCGCGCCCGGCGCCTGCGCGCCCAGGCCGAGGCCGAGGCCGAGAGGACGGAGGAGCCCGCGGAGGCCCGGGAAGCCGCCGAGGCCGCCGGGGAAGGCCCCGAAGCCGCGCCGTACGGGCAGCAGGAGCAGCCGGTCATCCCGCACCAGCAGCCCTACGCCGACTGGGACACCGGCACCAGCACCTACGCCGACCCCGAGTACGCGGCCTACCCCGCCGACCCCTACCAGGCCCCGTACCAGCACCCCGGGTACGACCAGGGCGCCTACCACCCCGACCCCTACGGCCAGAACGCCTACGACCCCTACGGGTACGGGGCGCGGCAGGAGCAGCCGTACGACCCGGCGGCCCACCCGCAGGGCTACGACCCCGCCCAGCAGCCGCCCTACGGCGACGGCAGTGAGCGCCACGACGGGAGCCAGCAGTGAACCGCACGACCCTGTCCCTGATCGCCTGCACCGTCGCCCTGGCCGCCGTCACCGGGTTCGCCGCCTTCGACCCGCCCGCCGTCCCCGGCACGAGCGCGGCCGGCAGCGCCACCGAGCGGCCCGTGGAGCGCACCGGCCTGCTGTGCCCGGCGCCGAGCTTCTCCGACATCGCCGACACCGCGTACACCTCGTTCACGCCCGTCACCCAGGGCGCCGGCAGCGGCGGCAAGGCCACGCTGGAGGCGGCCGCCGAGGAGTCCGCCGACGGCAAGGGCGGCAAGGGCGGCAAGGGCGGCGGCAAGAAGGACCAGGCGGTGCTCACCCCCAAGCCGCCGGGCACCCCGGCCCTGGGCGACACCTCCGGCAGCGACGCACCCGCCCTGATCGGCACCGCCGACGGCAAGTACGCGCCCGGCTGGACCGTGCAGGAGACCACCCGGATCGCCGCGGGCACCGGGCGCGGCCTCCAGGGCGTCACCTGCACCCCCGCCGACACCGACTTCTGGTTCCCCGGCGCCAGCACCGCCAAGGGCCGCACCGACTACGTCCACCTCACCAACCCCGACGACGAGGCGGCCGTCGTCGACATCAAGCTGTACGGCAAGTCCGGTGCCGTGAAGACGACGGTGACCGACGGCATCACCGTGCCCCCGCACTCCAGCGAGCCGGTGCTGCTGTCCACGCTCACCGACGACGCGCAGACCGACCTCACCGTGCACGTCGGCGTGCGCAGCGGCCGGGTCGGCGCCACCGTGCAGGCCCAGGACGACGCGGGCGGCGGCGACTGGCTGCCCGCGGCCGCCGACCCGGCCGGCAGCCTGGTCCTGCCCGGCATCCCCAAGGACGCCACCGACGTCCGCCTGATCGCCTTCACACCGGGCGACGACGACGCCGACCTCAAGGTCCGCCTCGCCTCCCCGGACGGCTCGATCACCCCGGCCGGCAACGAGACCGTGCACGTCAAGGCGGGCATGACCAGCGCCGTCGACCTCGGCCCGGTCACCCGGGGCGAGCCGGGCTCGCTGATCCTCACGCCCACCGACAAGGCGGCCCCCGTGGTCGCGGCGCTGCGCGTGGTGCGCGGCAAGGGAAGCTCGCAGGAGACGGCGTACATCCCCGCCACCGCCCCCGTCGGCCGTCGCGCCACCGCCGCCGACAACAGCGCCAAGGGCACCACCCTGTCCCTGACCGCGCCGACGGCCGACGCGACCGTCAAGGTGACCGCCTCGGCGGGCAGCGACGGCGGGTCCCCCGCGACGAAGACGTACACGGTCAAGTCCGGCACCAGCCAGGACATCGCCGCCCCCACGGGCGGCAAGGGCACCTACGCGCTGACCGTGGAACACGTCTCCGGCGGCCCCGTCTACGCCGCCCGCACCCTCACCGGCTCCTCGGACGGCGTCCCCGGCTTCACGATCCAGACCCTGCCGAGCGACCGGGGCCTGGTGGCGGTGCCCCGCGCCGAGCAGGACCTGTCGGTGCTCCAGCGGTAGAGCGAGTGCCGGGCGGCCGCCCCCGGGGACGGCCGCCCGCTACTCCTCGCCGTACCGGGGGTCCACCGTCTCCGGGGTCAGCCCCAGCAGCTCGGCGACCTGCTCCACGACCACCTCGTGCACCAGCTCGGCGCGTTCGTCGCGCCCCTTGGTCCGGATCTCGATCGGCCGCCGGTACACCACGACCCGCGCCCGCCGGCCGTCCCGCGCGGGGATGATCCCGCCCAGCGGCACACTCTCGTCGCCCCACGGCGCGTCGCCGGCGCCCTCCAGCCGGGGCACCTCCAGCACCATGAACTCCACCTCGGCGAGCTGCTGCCAGCGCCGCTCCAGCCGTTCCACGGAGTCCCGCACGAGGTCCGCGAACACCTCGGCGCGGCTGGCCGCCAGCGGCACCTGGGGCGGTGCGATGGGGCCACGCATGCCCCGCCCGTGACGATCACGGCGTCGGGGTCGGGGACCTGCGGCACGAGGCGGTACACGGTTGTCCATCACCGCAGAAGCGTAGTCCCCGCCCGCCGCCGACGCCCGGTTCCACGCGACAGCCATCCCTTCCCCGCCCGTGGGACCGCGCCTTCGCACACCCTGCCCGGACTCTTCGCGCACTTTTCTCCCGGTGTTCGCTCAGTCGTCTCCCGCGCGGCGCACCCCGGTTCCGGCCACACCCGCGTGCCCCGGTGGCCGAGAAGCGACGTCTCCCGCCGGGCTTTGTCCCGGATCATCACCGGATGCACCCCGGCACGGCGCGCTCACCGGGGCCTGCCCCCAAGGGCCCGGGAAGCCCCGCAGGCCACGACACGGGGGAGTGACCTGGTGGAGAGTCGTCGCGGCCCGCTCAAGAGTGCGGTACCGTCCAACATCGTGAGCCTTGTACGTCGCTGTTCGCGCACCGCCTGCGGCCGACCCGCCGTTGCGACGCTGACGTACGTCTACGCCGACTCGACCGCGGTCCTCGGCCCCCTCGCCACCTACGCCGAGCCCCACTGCTACGACCTGTGCGCCGAGCACTCCGAGCGCCTCACCGCCCCGCGCGGCTGGGAAGTCGTCCGGCTGCTCGACGGCTCCGCCCCGGCCCGCCCCAGCGGCGACGACCTGGAGGCACTGGCCAACGCGGTCCGCGAGGCGGCCCGTCCGCAGGAGCGCGCGGCCGGAGCGGGCGGCGCCCGCAGCGCCGACCCGATGGAAGTGGCCCGCCGCGGCCACCTGCGGGTCCTCCGCTCGCCGGACAACTAGGGCGCCCCTCCCCGCGACCGCGCACCCCAACCGGTAGTTTTGGGCCCCCAGTGGACTTTCAGGAGGGCCGGCCGTGGCAGATCTGTCGCAGATCGTGAAGGCGTACGACGTGCGCGGAGTCGTTCCGGACCAGTGGGACGAGGCCATGGCCGAACTCTTCGGCGCGGCCTTCGCCGAGGTGACGGACGCGACCGCGATCGTCGTCGGCCACGACATGCGCCCCTCCTCGCCCGCCCTTTCCCGCGCCTTCGCACGCGGCGCGCTGAACCGGGGCGTCGACGTCACCGAGATCGGCCTGTGCTCCACGGACCAGCTCTACTACGCCTCGGGCGCGCTGGACCTGCCCGGCGCGATGTTCACCGCCTCGCACAACCCGGCCCGGTACAACGGCATCAAGATGTGCCGCGCGGGCGCCGCCCCGGTCGGCCAGGACACCGGCCTCGCCGACATCCGCGCCCTGGTCGAGCGGTGGACGGAGACGGGCGCTCCCGCCCCGGCCGCCGCACCGGGCACCCTCACCGCGCGCGACACCCTCGACGACTACGCCGCCTACCTGCGCTCGCTGGTCGACCTGACCGCGATCCGTCCGCTGAAGGTCGTCGTGGACGCGGGCAACGGCATGGGCGGGCACACCGTCCCGACGGTCCTGGCGGGGCTGCCGCTGACCGTCGTCCCGATGTACTTCGAGCTGGACGGCACCTTCCCCAACCACGAGGCCAACCCGCTGGACCCGGCCAACATCGTCGACCTGCGCAAGCGGGTCGTGCAGGAGGGCGCGGACATCGGCCTCGCCTTCGACGGCGACGCCGACCGCTGCTTCGTCGTGGACGAGAACGGCGACCCGGTCTCCCCGTCCGCCGTCACCGCCCTGGTCGCCGCCCGCGAACTCGCGCGCAACGGCGGTACCGGCACGGTCATCCACAACCTGATCACCTCCCGCACGGTCGCCGAGGTGGTCCTGGAGCACGGCGGCACCCCGGTCCGCACCCGCGTCGGACACTCCTTCATCAAGGCGGAGATGGCCCGCACCGGCGCGATCTTCGGCGGCGAGCACTCCGCCCACTATTACTTCAAGGACTTCTGGAACGCGGACACCGGCATGCTGGCCGCCCTCCACGTCCTCGCCGCCCTGGGCACCCACCCCACCCCCCTGTCCACCCTCACCGCCCAGTACGACCGCTACGCGGGCTCCGGCGAGATCAACTCCACGGTCACCGACCAGCAGGCCCGCCTGGCCGCCCTCCGCGCCGCCTACACCCCGGCCGCCGACACGACCCTGGACGACCTCGACGGCCTCACGGTCTCCACCCCCACCTGGTGGTTCAACGTCCGCCCCTCCAACACGGAGCCGCTGCTCCGGCTGAACGCCGAGGCGGAGGACGAGGCGACGATGACGAAGATCAGGGACGAGGTCCTGGCGATCATCCGCGCGTAGGTGCCTCCGTGCGCGGGCCGGCGGCGACGGGCGGGACGCACCCCGCCCGGCCGGCGGAGCGCCACGGTACGCTGACCAGCACATCCGTAGACCCCGTTGCCGCCCGAAGGGACACCCCATGCCGCTCGAAGCCGGTCTCCTGGAGATCCTGGCCTGCCCGGCCTGCCACGCCCCCCTCAAGGAGCAGGACGCGGAGCTGATCTGCACCGGTCAGGAATGCGGCCTGGCGTACCCCGTCCGCGACGGCATTCCCGTCCTCCTGGTCGACGAGGCCCGCCGCCCGGAGTAGGCGCGGCCGCAGCACACCGCAGTAGGACCCCGGCGATCGGAGGCACCCCGCCCATGCTCGACGAATCGCTCCTGGACACCCCGGAGGGCCTCGCCGAGGCCGACCGCCGGGGGATGCTGCGCGCCGCGGCGGAAGCGGGCGCCAGGGTCCGCACCGCGGCCCGGCACGCCGCCGAGGCCGGAGTCGGCGCCCTCCGGCCCGACGGCCGCCCCCGCGCCGTACTGATCGCGGGACCCGGCGCCGCCGCCACCCACACCGCCGACCTCCTCGGCACCCTGGCCGGCCCCGGCAGCCCGGTGATCCGCCTGGAGGCCACCGGGGTCGCCCCCGCCCCCGGCGCCCTGCGCTGGGAACTGCCCGGCTGGGCGGGCTCCGTGGACCTGCTGCTGATCGCCACCCCCGACGGCACGGAACCGAGCCTCGGCCTCCTCGCGGAACAGGCGTACCGCAGAGGCTGCTCCGTGGTGGCCGTGGCCCCCGCCGACACCCCCCTCGCGGAGGCGGTCGCGGGCGCGCACGGCATGTTCATCCCGATGGCCACGGCGCCGTACGACCAGGGCGAGCCGGTCGCCGCGTCCTCCTCCGGCGTCTTCTGGGCCCTGCTCACCCCGCTGCTGGCCCTCCTGGACCGGGTCGGCCTGCTGACCGCCGGCCCCGAGGCGCTGGAGAAGGTGGCCGACCGCCTCGACCAGGTCGCCGAGCGCTGCGGCCCGGCCATCGCCACCTACGGCAACGCGGCCAAGACGCTCGCCGCGGAACTCGCCGACGCCCTGCCCGTCGTCTGGACGGAGGGCACCTCCGCTGGTCCGGCGGGTCGCCGCTTCGCCGCCGCCCTTGCCGAACTCGCAGGTCGCCCCGCCCTGGTGGCCGAACTCCCCGAGGCGCTCCTCGCGCACGAGGCCCTGCTCTCCGGCCCGCTGGCCGCCCGCGCCGATCCGGACGACTTCTTCCGCGACCGCGTCGAGGAGGCACCCGCGATGCACGCGCGCGTGGTGCTGCTCCGGGACCGCCCCCTCGGTGGCCTCAGCGCCGCCCCCGCCGCCCGCGACCTCGCCCTCGGCCACGACACGCCGATCAGCGAACTCGAGCCGGAGGAGGGCGGCGACCTGGAGACCCTCGCCGACCTGATCGCCGTCACCGATTTCGCCGCCGTTTACCTGGCGCTCGCCGCCGGCGCCTGAGCTGACCCCAGGCACCCGTCCGCGGCGCCCGTACGGAGACAGAGAAGACACATGGACCGCCTCGACAACACCGTCCGCCCCTACGCCTGGGGCTCGACCACCGCCATCCCGCGGCTGCTGGGCACCGAGCCCACCGGCGAACCCCAGGCCGAGATGTGGATGGGCGCCCACCCCGGCGCCCCGTCGCGCACCCCGCGCGGCACCCTGGCCGAGATCATCGACGCCGACCCGGAGCGCGAGCTGGGCGCCGAGGCGGTGGCGAAGTTCGGCCCGCGCCTGCCCTTCCTGCTCAAGATCCTCGCCGCGGGCGCCCCGCTCTCCCTCCAGGTCCACCCCGACCTGGCCCAGGCCCGCGAGGGCTACGCCGAGGAGGAGCGCAGGGGCGTCCCCGTGGACGCGCCCGACCGCAACTACAAGGACGCCAACCACAAGCCCGAACTCATCTGCGCCCTCACCGAGTTCGACGGCCTGTGCGGCTTCCGCACCCCCGCCGACGCGGCCGGCCTGCTCGACGGCCTGGGCGTCGACTCCCTCAAGCCGTACGTCGACCTGCTGCGCGCCAAGCCCGAGGAAGCCGCGCTGCGGGAGGTGCTCACCGCGATCCTCACCGCGGACCCCGAGGACATGGCCGACACCGTCACCGAGGCCACGGCCGCCTGCGCCCGACTCGGCGGCCCGTACACCCCGTACGCCGAGATGGCCCGCGACTACCCCGGCGACCCCGGCGTGATCGCCGCCATGCTGCTGAACCACGTACGGCTCCAGCCCGGCGAGGCCCTGTTCCTCGGGGCGGGCATCCCGCACGCCTACCTGGACGGGGTCGGCGTCGAGATCATGGCCAACTCCGACAACGTCCTGCGCTGCGGCCTGACCCCCAAGCACATCGACGTCCCCGAACTCCTGCGCGTGGTCCGCTTCGAGGCGGGCGACCCCGGTGTCCTGCGCCCCGAGGCGTCCCCGGACGGCGAGGAGGTCTACGAGACCCCCATCGACGAATTCCGGCTCTCCCGCTGGGTCCTGCCCGGCGAGACCACCCGCGACGTGACCCTCCCGACCCCGCAGATCCTGCTGTGCACGGCCGGTTCGGTCCGCGTCGGCGAGCACGGCCTGCTGCCCGGGCGGTCCGTCTTCGTCCCGGCGGGGGAGAAGGCCGAGGCGTCCGGCGAGGGCACGTTGTTCCGCGCCACTGTGATCGTATGACCACCCCTGTGGACACCTGAGGCGCCGCATGCCGGTGGGACTGCAACAATGGCCCACCGGCAAAGCACGTGCAAAGAAGCGACCCGTGGGGGCACAAGAGCCGTGCGGGGGTGCCGGGAAGCCGACAAGGGCGAAGGGAAAACGCGGACTCATGAGCGCGTCAGGCGGTAACAAGGCGATCGTGGCGGCACTCGGCGCCAATCTGGCGATCGCGGCATCGAAGTTCGTGGCGTTCGCGTTCAGCGGCTCCTCGTCGATGCTCGCCGAGGGCGTCCACTCGGTCGCCGACTCCGGCAACCAGTTCCTGCTGCTCATCGGCGGCAAGAAGGCCAAGCGCGAGGCCACCCCGCAGCACCCCTTCGGCTACGGCCGCGAGCGGTACATCTACGCCTTCCTGGTCTCCATCGTCCTCTTCTCCATCGGCGGCATGTTCGCCATCTACGAGGGCTACGAGAAGATCAGCCACCCCCACCCGGTGGAGCACTGGTACTGGCCGGTCGGCGTCCTCGTCTTCGCGATCATCGCCGAGGGCTTCTCCTTCCGCACGGCCATCAAGGAGTCCAACGAGCTGCGCGGCAAGCTCTCCTGGGCCCAGTTCATCCGCCGCGCCAAGGCGCCCGAGCTGCCCGTCGTCCTGCTGGAGGACTTCGGCGCGCTCATCGGCCTGGTCCTCGCCCTCGGCGGCGTCGGCATCGCCCTGCTCACCGGCAACGGCGTCTGGGACGGCATCGGCACCGTCTGCATCGGTGTCCTGCTCGTCGTGATCGCCCTGGTGCTCGCCTCCGAGACCAAGTCCCTGCTGCTCGGCGAGTCCGCCGGCCTGGAGGACGTCAAGAAGATCGAGGCCGCCATCGTCGACGGCGACACCGTCACCGGCGTCATCCACATGCGCACCCTCCACCTCGGCCCCGAGGAGCTCCTCGTCGCCGCCAAGATCGCCGTCCAGCACGACGACACGGCCGCCGAGGTCGCCAACGCGATCGACCGCGCCGAGGCCCGCATCCGCGAGGCCGTCCCGATCGCCCGCGTCATCTACCTGGAGCCGGACATCTACAGCGCCGCCGAGGCCGCCAAGGGCCCGGACCCACTCGCCACACCGGGCGGCCCGAACCCCCACCCGGCCGACCACTGACCCCCACACCGCCGCACCGAGGCCCCCGCCGCACCCCGGTCCCCACCGACCGCGCCGGGGGCCTCGGCGCACCCGGGGCTCCGGCCCCGCACCCACCCGTTCGCGCCACACCCGTCACCTGGACGGCACGGGGTGTCCGAACGCGGACTGGGGCGCGCCCCGCCCTCCGGTGTAGCTTGGGACGGAGCCAGACGTCGCTGCTGATGGCGGTCGGGCGGTCCCGGAGCGGACCGTCCGAGGGAGAGAGGGCCTCCGACGGACTGCGCTGCGCGTACGCGGGCATGCCTGTGTCCTCTTCTCGGGGCACCCCTGTGTCCGTCGCCGTGCAGACCAGCCGTACCCACCTCGCCCCGACTTCGAGGAGCAGCCCGCCATGACCACTGTCGACAACCGACAGGACTTCAAGGTCGCCGACCTCTCCCTGGCCGAGTTCGGCCGCAAGGAGATCACCCTCGCCGAGCACGAGATGCCCGGCCTGATGTCGATCCGCAAGGAGTACGCCGAGGCCCAGCCCCTGGCCGGCGCCCGCGTCACCGGCTCCCTGCACATGACCGTGCAGACCGCCGTGCTCATCGAGACGCTCGTCGCCCTCGGCGCCGACGTCCGCTGGGCCTCCTGCAACATCTTCTCCACCCAGGACCACGCGGCCGCCGCCATCGCCGTCGGCCCGAACGGCACCCCGGACAACCCGCAGGGCATCCCCGTCTTCGCCTGGAAGGGCGAGACCCTGGACGAGTACTGGTGGTGCACCGAGCAGGCGCTGACCTGGCCGAACAGCCCCACCGGCGGCCCGAACATGATCCTGGACGACGGCGGCGACGCCACCCTCCTCGTCCACAAGGGCGTCGAGTACGAGAAGGACGGCAAGGTCCCCTCGCCCGACACCGCCGAGTCCGACGAGCACCGCGTCATCCTCGAGCTGCTCAACCGCACCATCACCGACGGCTCGCAGAAGTGGACCCAGCTCGCCTCCGAGATCCGTGGTGTCACCGAGGAGACCACCACCGGCGTCCACCGCCTGTACGAGATGCAGCGCGACGGCGTCCTGCTCTTCCCGGCGATCAACGTGAACGACGCCGTCACCAAGTCGAAGTTCGACAACAAGTACGGCTGCCGCCACTCCCTGATCGACGGCATCAACCGCGCCACCGACGTCCTCATCGGCGGCAAGACCGCCGTCGTCTGCGGCTACGGCGACGTCGGCAAGGGCTGCGCCGAGTCCCTCCGCGGCCAGGGCGCCCGGGTGATCGTCACGGAGATCGACCCGATCTGCGCGCTCCAGGCGGCCATGGACGGCTACCAGGTCACCACGCTGGACGAGGTGGTCGACAAGGCCGACATCTTCGTCACCACGACCGGCAACAAGGACATCATCATGGCCTCCGACATGGCCAAGATGAAGCACCAGGCCATCGTCGGCAACATCGGCCACTTCGACAACGAGATCGACATGGCCGGCCTCGCCAAGATCCCGGGCATCGTCAAGGACGAGGTCAAGCCGCAGGTCCACACCTGGACCTTCCCCGACGGCAAGAAGATCATCGTCCTGTCCGAGGGCCGCCTGCTGAACCTGGGCAACGCCACCGGCCACCCGTCGTTCGTGATGTCCAACTCCTTCGCGGACCAGACCCTGGCCCAGATCGAGCTGTTCACCAAGCCCGACGAGTACCCGACCGGCGTCTACGTGCTCCCCAAGCACCTGGACGAGAAGGTCGCCCGCCTGCACCTGGACTCGCTGGGCGTCAAGCTCACCCAGCTGCGCCCGGAGCAGGCCGCGTACATCGGTGTCGAGGTCGACGGTCCGTTCAAGTCGGACCACTACCGCTACTGAGCCGCTGATCCCCGCACCATCCGAGGCAGGCCCCCGCACCCCCGTGCCGGGGGCCTGCCCCTTTGCGCCGGACCAGCGGCCCCGGACCGTCAGCCCGCCAGACCCCAGGACCTGCCATGCCGCGCGGCCGATATTCGCTCCACGATCCGCACGATCACACCCCCCTCGCGGAAGAACACTTCCAGTGCGCCCCCGGCCCCTCCGGCTGGCGCTACGTCTCCCAGCTCACCGCCCCCGACGGCGCGCACCGGGGCTCGGTCGACCTCGCCCTGGACGACCTCGGCCGCCCCATCCGCCTCGAACTCCACGCCGGCGGCTGGCAGGTCCGCGGCGCCGCCCTCGACGGCGTCACCTGGGTCCGCACCGACCCGGCCGGGCTGGAGGCGACGGAGGGCAATGTGCCCGCCCACGCCTTCACCGGCACGTCCCCGGCGTTCCTCGTCGCCACCGCACGTCTCCTGCGCCTCGCCCCCTCCTCTTCCGCGACCCGCGTACGCCTCGTCGCCCTGACCGACCCGGTCCTCGCCCCCCGCACCGTGGACCAGTCCTGGGCACTGGTCGACAGAGAAGCACACACCACTGACAACGGCCCCCTGATCGTGGACGAATACCAGGTCACAGCCCTGGACACGGGGGAAAGGCACGCTGTGCACATCGCCGGGGACGTCGTCCTCTCGGCCCCCGGCATCGAGCTGGAGGACCTCCAGACCCCACCGTCGACGTTCCCCTGACCGCCCGGCCCACTAGGCGGGCGGCGCGAACCCCGTGGACCGGCTCGGCGGCGCCTTCGGTGCCGTCACGTTCTCCTCGCTCACCGGCGCGGCGGCCGGGGGAGACACCGAAGCCACCGTGTGGTCCCCACCGCCCTCGTAGCGAGGCGCCTGCCGCGCCTGCCGGGACTGCCGCTCATGCACCACGGCCGCCAGGAACACGGCCGGCCGCGCCTGGAGATCCGGCGGCACGGCGGCTCCCGTCCGCGCGGCCACGTCGGCGGCCAGCCGCGACGCCATCGACCAGGAGACCTGCGGCTGAAGCTGGTGCATCCGCGTCAGGTACTGCCGCACGGCCAGCCAGAGCCCGTCGGGCACGGCCGACAGATCCAGCTCCGCGAACCGTCCCGCCAACTCGGGCGCCGGAGGCGGGACCACACCGGCCCGGCCCACCGGAATCCGCTCGCGCACCACCAGCGTCCCCGCGAACACGTCCCCGAGCCGCCGCCCCCGCTCCGAGACCAGCGAGGCGATGCACGCCACCACCCCGAACGTCATGAGGATCTCGATCATCCCGACACCACCACGCACCAGCGCGTGCCGGAACCGCACCGGCCCACCGTCGTCACGCACCACGCGCAGCCCGAACGCCAGCTTCCCCAGCGACCGCCCATGGCTCAGCGTCTCGATCGCGATGGGCCCGCCGACCAGCACCAGCAGAAAGGCCGCCACCGACATCGCGGCCTGCGCGGCGTCGTCCAGCGAAGAGGTGGCCGCCACAAGCCCGATCACCACGGCGATGTAGACGAGCACGGCCACGATCAGATCGATCAGCACGGCCAACGCCCTGCTCGGCAGCTTCGCGGGCCGCAGCTCCAGAGCCACCGCCTCACCGGTCACGAGCTCACTCACGCCGCCGTCCTTCCCTCGCCCACCCCTGGGGCACAAGTCTGCCAAGCTGAGGGCGCATCGCACCCCGGTACGACAAGCTGACAGTGTCCCGTGGTTCGGTGGCGGCTGGCCACGACGAGTCGAGGAGCAGGCAGACCCGATGGACCTGGACGTCTTCGTCTCCGCGCACAGTGCCGAGTGGGACCGCCTCGACGCCCTGATCCGCCGCCGGCGCCGCCTCACCGGCGCGGAGGCCGACGAACTCGTCACCCTCTACCAGCGCACCGCGACGCACCTCTCCCTCATCCGCTCCAGCGCCCCGGACCCCCAGCTCACCGGCCGGCTCAGCCGGCTCGTGGCCCGCGCCCGCAGCGCCGTCACCGGAACCCGCCGCGCCTCATGGCGCGACGTGACCCGCTTCCTGGGCCGCGGCTTCCCGGCCGCCGTCTACCGCGCCCGCCACTGGTGGGTGCCGACCGCACTGCTCTCCACCGCGGTGGCGATCCTCCTCGGCTGGTGGATCGGCACCCACCCCGAGGTGCAGGCGTCCATCGCGGCCCCCGGCCACCTCCGGGAACTGACCCGCCCCGGCGGCGGCTACGAGACCTATTACTCCAGCCACCCCGCCGCGTCCTTCGCCGCACAGGTGTGGACGAACAACGCCCAGGCGGCCGCGCTCTGCCTCGTCCTGGGCGTCTTCCTGGGCCTCCCGGTCCTCTGGATCCTGTTCGAGAACATGCTGAACCTGGGGGTCGGTTTCGGCCTGATGTCCTCCGCGGGCCGCCTCGACACCTTCCTCGGCCTCGTCCTCCCGCACGGCCTGCTCGAACTCACCGCGGTCTTCGTGGCCGCGGGCACGGGTATGCGCCTCGGCTGGACCGTCATCGACCCCGGCCCGCGGCCCCGCCGTACCGCGCTCGCAGAAGAGGGCCGCGCCGCCGTGGGCATGGCCATCGGCCTCGCCCTGGTGCTGTTCGTGTCCGGCGCCATCGAGGGCTTCGTGACCCCGTCCGGCCTGCCCACCTGGGCCCGCATCACCATCGGCGTCCTGGCCGAGCTGGCCTTCCTCAGCTACGTCTACGTCCTGGGCGGCCGGGCGGTACGCGAGGGGGAGACCGGCGACCTCCAGGAGGCCGAACGCAGCTCCACGGACCCCACCGCCGCCTGATGTGCGCGCGACCCTGCCGAGCTGCTAGTCTCCTCATCGCCCCACAAAACCTGTTGACACGGGTGGAGCGGGGAGGTAGAGTCGAACAGTTGCCTGGAGCTGGACAAGTTCAAGGCTAACCATTAAGCTTTATCTGGCTTCGTCGGAACATCGCTGAATGCGATCACCGAGAAGCACCCCCGATAAATCGGAAAATGAAGCCGGTAAGACCGGCCGAAAGCTTCTGATAGAGTCGGAACCGCCGGAAAGGGAAACGCGAAAGCGAAGAACTGGAAAGCACCGAGGAAATCGGATCGGAAAAAGATCTGATAGAGTCGGAAACACCGAAGGGAAGCCCGGAGGAAAGCCCGAGAGGGTGAGTACA